>JADQBQ010000019.1 GCA_016278505.1 Clostridiales bacterium | reverse complement strand
ACTTACCCAGCTACATCAAGGCTTACTTGCCTGTTTCAGTCTGCGAAAGTTGAGTATTTTAAATACAAAAAAAATCCCCCCACTGGGATATTAACTTCCCACTGAGGGTTTAAAGGATGGAAATACAACTTTAAATTTTAAAAGTTTTATCTTAACCTAGAATTTTTCCAGGTAATTATCAATTTCCCACTGGTGTACTTGAACCCTGAAAGTATCCCACTCTTTTGTCTTAAGCTCAGTATAGATATTATGAATATGCGGACCCAATGCCTCACAGACCACTTGATCCGCAGACAGCTTGGCAAGTGCTTCTTTCAGATCCTCAGGCAAACTGTCGATATGGGTATCCTTGCGTTCCCCTGCGGTCATTTCATATATATTACGGTCACAGGGCTCCGGGGGCTGCAGTTTGTTTTTGATCCCATCCAAACCAGCCTTAAGACTGGCTGCTATGGCCAGGTAGGGGTTACAAGACGGATCGGGATTACGCAATTCCACCCGGGTGCTCAACCCGCGCTTGGCCGGAATACGGATCAAAGGACTCCTGTTGCGCTCGCTCCAGGCAATGTAAACCGGTGCCTCGTAACCGGGAACCAATCTCTTATATGAGTTTACCGTGGGGTTAGTAATGGCAGCCAGAGCCGGAGCATGTTTTAAAAGGCCGGCGATATAATAGTAAGCATCCTGGCTTAACCCCCTGGGTGCAGCATCATCGTAAAAGGCGTTTTCCTCACCTTTAAATAATGACTGGTTCATATGCATGCCACTCCCATTGATGCCGGCAACAGGCTTGGGCATAAAGGTTGCATATAATCCGTGTCTTTGAGCAATGGTACGAACCACAAATCTGAAGGTTACAATTTTATCAGCTACATCCAGTGCATCGGAATATTTAAAGTCAATCTCATGCTGCCCCGGCGCTACCTCGTGGTGCGAGGCCTCAATATCATAGTCCATTTCTTCCAGGGTCAGAATAATACTTCTCCGTGCATCTTCGCCCAGGTCTACAGGTGTCAAGTCAAAATAGCCGGCCTTATCATGGGTATCCACGGTGGGACGCCCTTCTTCATCTACGTGGAAAAGGAAAAACTCCAGCTCAGGTCCAACCTGCATAGTGTAGCCCAACTCCGCCGCTTCGGCTAAAACTTTTTTCAGTGCATTCCTTGGGCATCCCTCAAATGGAGTGTTATCAGGAGTATAAACGTCACATATTAATCGGGCCACGGCCCCTTCCCTGGGACGCCAGGGGAAAATCTGAAAGGTTTTGGGATCCGGGCGTAAGTACATATCAGATTCCTCAATGCGGGTAAAACCTTTTATTGAAGAACCGTCAAACATCAATTCTCCGTCAAGGGCCTTTTCCAGTTGATCAATTGGAATGGCCACATTTTTTAATACTCCGATGATGTCTGTGAACTGCAAGCGGATAAACTTGACCCCGGCTTCTCTGGCCCTGCTTATTAGTTCACTTTTCTTTTCTGCATGCATATTAATTTCCACCTCTCCACATGGTTTAAACACAAAACGCCCTCTCGGAATTATTGCTTATAACAAATAATCCTCCAAGAAGGCGCCATTGCCTAAATTTGTACAACTTTGTACAGTCTTATTTTAAATTGTTGGCCATTATCACGGCATCAGCTACAGCCCGCATTGAAACCCGTTTGTTCATACTTTGTTTTTGTATGCGTTTAAAAGCTTCTGCCTCGGTAAGACCTAAAGTTTCCATCAAAATCCCTTTCGCCCTTTCCACCGTTTTTCTGGTTTCCAGTGTTTCTTTTAATTCTTTAATCTTACCTTCCAGTTTGCATAATTCTTCAAAATTGCTTCGGGCCAGTTCCATAGCCGGTAATAGAGAGTTTTCGTCCACCGGCTTTTGTAATAAGGCAGCACCCCTTGCTGCCCTGGCTTTTTCCAGCACCGTTGGGTCAATATAAGGTGTAAGTAATACCACCGGTGTCAGCCGGTCCTGCCACGCAATTTCTGCAATCTGCAAACCATCCATACCAGGCAATGATGTGTCGAGCACTGCTAATTCCGGTTCCCTGGACCTGATTAACTTCAAGGCCGTAATTCCATCACCGGCCTCACCTACTACGAAATACCCAAGCTGCTTGATAAGCACCTTAATCTTATTCCTGGAAGTATCATCGCTATCCCCCAAAACCACTCTTCGTTGGCTCATGGGACTGCCTCCTGTATAACAGTTCTATAACAAAAATGCCCTCTCACGGAAAAATATATTCCGGAGAGGGCATCATTGCCACGTATTTAAGATACATCATTGTATCTAATTAACTATTCAACTTTAATAATTATTATACACTCATTCAATTTAAAAAGCAATACTAATTCTTCTGATCTGTTTTAAAAACCTGGTTTGACTTTTCCAAATGAATAAGCATTTGCTTGAGCTCCGCTACAACGAGTTCCAACTGGTTAAGCTTTTCTACCGCCTGGCTGGGAGCACAATTACCATATTGAGCGCAGGAATTACACGGGTGGGCATATGCAATGGGGCATCCTGTCACCTTGCATCCCTCCTTTCATGGATTTCCTGGTGTCCTCAAAAAAACCACAAACGCCCCCACTACTAAGAACCGTGAGGGCGTCATCGCCAAGTTTCGCGTCTCCATTGACGCGACAATTAATTTAGTTATATTATAGTACCAAAGAATTTACAGTTATGCAATAGGTTTCAGATAAATTTTCAGAAAATTTATACAAACCCATTAAATTATAATGCATCGTCACCGGTCTCGCCGGTTCGCACGCGCAGCGAATTTTCCACTTCGCATACGAATATTTTACCGTCACCCACTTCTCCGGTATATGCCGCTCGTGAAATAATATCCACTACACCGTCAACCCAGCGGTCTTGCAGAACTATTTCCAATTTTACCTTAGGCAATAAATTAATACTGTATTCATGTCCCCTGTATATCCCTACCCGCCCTTTTTGCATGCCACAGCCAAGTACCTGGCTGACTGTCATCCCATATATGCCGAACCTTTCCAGAGCATCCTTAACCTCTTCCAGTTTTGCAGGGCGTATAATAGCCTCTATTTTCTTCATATACTTCTCCTTTTTGTGTAAAGTCGGCACAAAGAATGTAATGCTTATTACCGGTGCCCGGAAACACTTTGGAAACCGTTATACACAAATTCCCGGAGGATAAGTGATATGTACGGTTCAGTGGTGTGTTCCCTGGAGTTAGTATTCATCAAATAATAATAATAATCCTTCAAAGAGTGGTCTTCACTCCAATCCTATATCCGCACCGATAACCCCCACCACATAACTATTTTCAATAATAGGCACTGACACAGTAAGACAAGGTTTGCGAGTAATGGCCGACACATAAACAGGAGAAACGAACATTTGGCCGGATATGGCTTTCCTCCACCAATCCCTCACTTTTGCGTTAGCCAGACCTGCAGGAGGTTCGGAGAAGATGAAATTACCCGTGGCATCATTAGACCAAATTGCTTCAATATCCTGGTTATTTAATTTAATTCGTGCCAGTTGACTTTTATACTCATTTAAGTCTATATGGATTATTTCCGGCCGGGTGGCACATTGATTTAGAATTTGTTTAATATCGTCTATTCTTGCCGCCATTTCATTCTTGACATGATAAGAAAGTTGGTTATTATTTACCACCTTTTCCAACTCCACAGCTAATTCCTGTAATAGTTGGCCCGTATGTAATATGGAATCAATATCCTGATCACGAGAGCCCATAATTGATTCTATTTCCTGCAAGTTGCCATTTACATGGTGAAAGGTTTCTTTGGCGGCGCCGTATACATTTTGTATAGAATCAAAGCTATTATTTAATACATTTTGCACATTTTGCAGCTGGTTAGTTGCATCTCCGGAAGATTTAAGGCTACCTGTTATACTTTTTACCACTAGATTAACATCTTTCTTCATTGTTCCTAAAACGTCAAATGCCTGTTGTACCGCGTGGGCAGTATGATCCGAAAGTTTACCGATTTCTTGGGCCACCACCGAGAAACCGTGCCCTTGCTCACCTGCGCGTGCCGCCTCGATGGCAGCATTCAAAGCCAGTAGTTTTGTTTGTTCCGATATTTGCCCTATGTTTTCCGAGATCAGTTTAACCTGTCCCACAGCATCTTCCAGCTGCATGCTCTGTTCTTTTAAAGTATTATGACTACCGGTTAAGTCATTAATGACATCACTTACCATTTCCAATGCTGAACTACTTTCTTGAATGGAAGATTCACTCCTGGAAAAACCTTCTTCCAGTGTGCTGCTTGTTTGCTGCACAGAGGCTGCAATATTCTCTATGCGCTCAAAGGCTGAAGAAATCTCGGAAACCGATTGCACAGCGGTTGACGTTTGATCGGATGCAGCTATCACCTGCTGAGATGTTAAATCTATTTCTTGCACTAAAGACCTTACTTTTTTAGTTAGATTCATTACTGTGGCCCTAAGCTGAGAAAATTCATCCACACCGTCCACTTGCTTGGGTGCGGGCAATTCCACCTGCTGCCAGTTTTTGGCTTGTTTCTCAACCTCACCAACTATTTTTTGACAATGTTTTCTCATGCCGTAACAAGCACCTCCACCGGCTACAGCAGCAAGCACAAAACCGGACATAAACCATATCATACTCATATTTGATCTTCTCCTTTCACGGAAAACAAAAATGCCCTTGATAACATAGAAATATTTACCTGTTATCAAGAGCACCGTCGCCTTGGAAAATACCTCATTGTATTACACTAAAAACCGGTATTTGATTTTTTCTGTTAATCATCCAGTACAGTTTGCAGAACCGGAAAAGGCGATAGAGCTCTCCTTAAAATACCGTGCACGTAAGCAATACAAACGCCGTAGTTAACAATGGGCACCCCTGCTTCCTTTACCTGCATCAGCCGGGAAAGCATTTCCCGGCGATTAATCATACACCCGCCACAATGCACCACCATCTTATATTGCGCTAGATCAACGGGAAATCTCCCTCCACTGCTCCAATTGAAATCCAGCTGCCCACCTACAATTTGACGCAGCCAGCGAGGTATTTTTACCGTCCCGATATCATCTTCAACCCGGTGATGAGTGCATGCCTCGGCAATTAAAACCTTATCACCGGGTTGAAGTGTTTCAATGGCTTTGGCCCCATCCACCAGTGTCTTCAAATCACCTTTGAAACGGGCAAATAAAATGGAGAAGGAAGTCAATAGCACCTCAGGAGGCGTATCGGCGTCAGCCTTTAAAAAGGCCTGGGAATCTGTTATAACAATCTTGGGCTTTCTGTTTAAAGTGTCTAAGCATTCTTTCAATTCCCTTTCCTTAACCACATAGCCCATGGCATCGTGGTCCAAAATATCCCGGAGAGTCTGCACCTGGGGTAGTATTAAGCGCCCCTTGGGCGCGGCTAAGTCAATCGGAACCACTAAAACAGCAATATCCGCCGGGTTAAGCAGATCACCCACTATACTCTGTTTATCCCAGCTGGGAGGCGCGTTCTTGACAATGGCAATTTTTAGGCTGGATATTCCCTCTCTGGTTTTAGCACTGACCATTACCGGTCTAACGCCCAGTTTGGCCTCGGCCTCTTTTTGCAGGTTTTCTCTGTCCGTTTGGATATCAATTTTATTAAGTATCACCACTAACGGCAGTTTTTTCTCCCGGCACCTATTGGCAATATCCATTTCAAATTCTGTAATAACTGAGCCGGTATCAATGACCAGAAGAACCATATCCGCTTTATTCATGACATCCCGAGAGTGCTGTACCCTCAACTCTCCCAGATAACCGGTATCATCAATACCTGCGGTATCAATGATAATGACCGGCCCCACCGGCAATATTTCCATGGCTTTATAAACAGGGTCGGTTGTAGTTCCCGGCACACTGGAAACCACCGCGATCTCCTGGTTGGTAAGTGCATTGATCAGGCTTGACTTACCGGCGTTACGCCGGCCGAAAATAGCAATATGTAACCTGTTTCCCCTCGGGGTACTATTCATCCCTATCACCTCCCGGGTGCGGGGAGCATTTTATATTCATTTTTTTCTTTCCTGGCCATGCCCGGCCGTGTTGCCTCTTTCGGGCTTAACAGGTGATTCAGTTCTGATTCAGTAAACAAGCCGGCTTCTAATACTATATCTTTTACCGGCCTCCCGGTTTCCAAAGCTTTACAGGCCAGAGTGGATACGGCATCATAGCCCACGTGGGGTGCAATAACGGCAATAATGCTGGAACTGTTATTCAGGTGAGCCAGGCATTTTTCCGGTACAGCTTCAATACCGCTTATACAGCGCTGCGCCAGCAGGCGCACACTCCGGCTTAAATTCTCCAAAGCCGGCAGCAAATTAGCGGCAACCAGGGGTAAAAAGGCATTAAGCTCCAATTGGCCGGCTTGTACAGCCAGCGTAATGGCCAAATCACCCGCCATAACCTGGTACGAAACCTGAGTCACCATTTCCGGCAGCACCGGATTAACCTTGCCCGGCATTATGGAAGACCCGGCCTGCAGTACCGGCAACCTTATTTCACCCAGCCCGGCTGCCGGTCCCGAAGATAATAAACGTAAATCCGACGAGATCTTGACCAGGCTGGCCGCGCAGGCCTTGATCAAACCGGAAACTTCCACAAAAACATCAGCGTTTTGGGTGCCGTCAATCATATTCTCATTTCTGGCCAGGCCCAAACCGGTTAGAGCTCTCAAACTTTCCACAACAGAATAAGTATACTCCGGCCTGGCATTTAACCCCGTTCCCACGGCTGTTCCGCCTAAATTTATTTGCCGCAGTCTCTCTTCTACTTTATATAAACGCCAGCGGTCCCTGGCAACGGCCTCGGCCCAGGCTGAAAACTCCTGCCCCAAGGTAACCGGCAGGGCATCTTGCATTTCAGTTCGTCCTATCTTTAACACACCTGCAAACTCTGCCTCTTTAGCTTGAAGTGAACCTTGTAATTCTGCGCACGCTTCAGAAAGATTAACCAGTAACCTAATGGAAGCTATTCTAAGGGCAGTAGGATAAACATCATTGGTGGATTGATTCAGGTTCACATGGTTTAAAGGGTGTACCAGAGAATAATCTCCCTTGTTTCCACCCAGTATTTCTATGGCCCTGTTGGCCACCACTTCATTTACATTCATATTGGTGGAGGTTCCCGCACCTCCCTGAAAAGCATCCACAATAAACTGGTCCGCATATTTACCTTCGGATACTTCTGCTGCTGCCTGAAATATGGCACTGCCTATTTGGCGATCCAGCAAGCCTAAATTTATATTAGTTTCAGCAGCAGCCTGTTTTACCGCGGCCAGAGCCATTATTAGCTCAGGATGAACCATCTGTCCCGATACAGCAAAGTTTTCTGCCGCCCTTACTGTATGAATGCCGTAATATACATCTTCGCGGATTTCTTTTTTTCCGATTAAATCTTGTTCCATCCTTTTGGACAAGGCGAACGCCTCCACTCCAACAGCAGAATACCTGTGCCTGGACAACCTTCATTTACAAGATAAGCAAGAGTCTTAGCATTACTATTGTTTAACCGGTTTTGCGTTAACCACCGGGTTTGACATATCTTTGAGTACGTGCTCTCCCCCGATTCCCTTCTCCAATACGCTGCCGGTAACCAGTTCGTTATATGCAGGGATGCCGTGTTCCACGAGATCCATTCCTTCCAGCTCTTCATGTGCAGATACCCTGATACCGATAGTCTTCTTAAGTACAGTGAATACGGCAAAGGTAGTTCCAAAAGCCCAAAGCGAGACAGCTGTAATACCCAATGCCTGAACCGACAGGAGTTGTATGCCTCCCCCGAAAAACAAACCGCCTTCGGCAGCAAACAGCCCCACCGCCAGGGTCCCCCATATACCGCACACACCGTGAACAGCAATAGCACCCACAGGGTCATCCGCCTTAATCCGGTCAAACAACTCCACAGCCAGTACGACCAGCACACCTGCCACCATACCTATGACAACCGCACTTCCGGGACCGACAAATGCTGTTCCCGCGGTGATAGCCGCCAACCCTGCCAGGGCACCGTTAGCTGCCATACTGGGATCTGCTTTACCGTAACGCCACATAGTGAACAGTATACCCGTCATACCACCTGTAGCTGCGGCCAGGTTGGTTGTAACCGCAATGCGCGCTATATTCATATCCAGGCCGGAAAGTGCACTACCCGGGTTAAACCCAAACCAGCCCACCCAAAGAATGAAAGTACCTAAAAAGGCCAAATGCATATTGTGAGCCGGAATCACATTCATAGTGCCGTCAGAATTATATTTACCATTCCTGGGCCCCAACACCAGAACCGCGGCCAAAGCAGCCATGCCGCCAACAGCGTGCACAGCGGCCGAACCGGCAAAGTCAAGCATGCCCATTTCCGCCAGCCATCCACCACTGCCCCAGATCCAATGCCCTGCCACAGGGTATATAATGGCGGTACAAATAATAGTAAAAATCATATATGCCCCAAATTTCATACGCTCGGCCACAGCACCTGAAATAATGGACGCAACTGCCATGGCAAAGGCAGCCTGGAATAACCAGAAGGCATAAGTGGGTATCCGAAGATCAATATGGCCCAGATCACCACCAAGGAAAAAGCCGCTTACACCAAAAATACCGGCCTTATCTAAACCATACATAACTCCAAATCCCACGGCCCAAAAGCTCAACATACCCAGAGTACTGTCAACAAAGACTTTCATAACTATGTTCAAGGAATTTTTTGCCCTTACAAAACCTGCCTCCAGAAAGGCAAAACCAGCTTCCATAAAAAACACTAAGGCTGCGCAGAGCAAAACCCAGACAGTATCAATGCCTTGTGCCAACTCTTTAATACCAATCTCCAATAAAGCCACCCCGCTTTAAATTTTTTCGAAAAAAAAAGGTGCCCGAATCAATCGGAGTCACCTTTTAAGCGTCATTGCTCAATCCGGTGTTACTTTATATCAACTTTGCAATAAGTTAACGATTAGTGCCTGGCACTGTTCGTTAACTTATTAAACTAAAACTTTGTCAGGTACTCATCTATTTCCCACTGGTGCACACTCATGCGATAGCTATCCCACTCTATCTCTTTTGCTTCTATTAACTTTTCGAATATGTGTCCACCTAAAGTGGAACGCAGCACTTCGTCAGCTGAGAGTTCTGCATAAGATTCCATCAGACTGGCCGGCAGAGAGGCAATACCCAGATCACGGCGGTCAGATGCACTCATTTCATAAATGTTCCGGTCACAGGGAGCAGGCGGCTCAATTTTATTGGAAATACCGTCCAGACCGGCCATGAGACTGCAAGCTATGCCCAAATAAGGGTTACAGGCGGGATCCGGGTTACGCAGTTCTACCCTGGTACTCAGACCCCTCTTAGCCGGTATGCGGATTAAGGGACTGCGGTTGCGACCGCTCCAGGCCAGGTATACCGGTGCCTCATAACCCGGTACCAGGCGCTTATAGGAATTAATTGTAGGGTTAGTTATGGCAGCCAGTGCCCGCGCGTGCTTTAGCTGCCCGCCAATGTAATAAAAGGCTTCCTGACTCAATTCCATGGAGCCCTTGGGATCATAAAAGGCGTTTTCTTCACCTTTAAATAATGATTGGTTGGTGTGCATGCCACTGCCGTTAATGCCGAATACCGGCTTGGGCATAAAGGTAGCGTGCAGGCCATGGCGCTGTGCAATAGTGCGTACCACAAATTTAAAGGTCATAATTTTATCAGCCGTATCCAGGGCATCAGAGTATTTAAAGTCAATTTCATGCTGGCCCGGGGCTACTTCGTGGTGTGATGCCTCTATTTCAAAACCCATTTCTTCCAATGTGATCACAATATCCCGCCGGGCCTGTTCCCCAAGGTCAACGGGTGATAAATCAAAATAGCCTGCCCGGTCATGCGTTTTCATGGTGGGCTTCCCATTTTCATCATTATAGAATAGGAAGAATTCCAGCTCCGGCCCTACCTGCATAGAATATCCCATGTCTGCGGCATTTTTAACAGCGCGCTTCAAAGCACCCCGGGGACAGCCCGCAAAAGGAGTTCCATCAGGATTGTAAATATCGCACATCAGCCTGGCCACCGCACCATCTTTAGGACGCCAGGGAAATACCGCGAAAGTGTCCGGGTCCGGGCGTAAGTTCATATCCGATTCCTCGATGCGAGTAAAACCGAGAATAGACGAACCGTCAAACATTAATTCCCCGTCCAGAGCTTTATCTAGCTGTTCCACAGTGATGGCAACATTTTTCATTACACCCAAAATGTCGGTAAACTGAAGCCTTATAAACTTGACTCCGTTTTCTCTGGCTAAAGCCAGAACATCATTTTTTTCCATTTTTTATACCCCTTTCTATTAATTAAATTTTGTGTTCTTGGATCTGGCGCCGCTTTTCGAACAACATCTTAAATAAAAAATGCCGGCAAACAGGCCAGTAAGGGCCTGTTTGCCGGCATCATTGCCAGGAAAAAACAATAAGCCCTTAGACAGGTTCTCCGTTAAACCTGAGTAAGGGCATCTTTGCCTTAATACATCATCGTATTTATTCTTTGAGTCAATTATACCTTTAACTAATTAAAAATGCAAGACTTTTTTAAAAAGAGCTACTCATCCAGCGATGGGCAATTGGCATGCGCCGGCCGGGACCAAATGCCCGTGAAGTCACCCTAATCCCCGGGGCAGACTGCTGACGCTTATATTCGGAACTGTCTACCTTGCGCAATACTTCTTCTACCACGTCCGGCTCATAACCCATATTTACTATTTGTGCAACAGATTTATTCTCTTCTATGTAGGCCTCTAGAATGCTGTCCAGCTCTTCATACGGAGGTAAGGAATCCTGGTCCACCTGATTGGGTTTAAGTTCAGCAGAGGGAGGCTTATTGATTACATTTACCGGGACGACAGTTCCGTTTCGATTTATGTATTCTGCCAAGCGGTATACCATTACTTTAGGTAAATCAGCCAGTATTCCCAAACCCCCGCACATATCACCGTACAGTGTACTATACCCCATGGCCATTTCTGACTTATTGCCGGTAATTAGCACTAAATAACCTTCCCGGTTAGAAATAAACATAAGTATGCTTCCCCTTATTCTGGCTTGAATATTCTCTTCCGCGAGGTCCATTACACTTTGCGGGCACGGGTTAAGTTCTTTCAGATACGTGGAAAACATGTTTTCAATGGATATCACCCTGTGCTCAATGCCCAAGTTAACTGCCAAATCTTCCGCGTCGGCAAGGCTG
Source organism: Clostridiales bacterium (assembly GCA_016278505.1). Taxonomy (GTDB): domain Bacteria; phylum Bacillota; class Desulfotomaculia; order Desulfotomaculales; family VENG01; genus VENG01. The sequence continues at coordinate 112,501 of JADQBQ010000019.1, read as the reverse complement.
CCGGAGGAAGAATATCTTGAAGGCATAGAAACCACCAGTACATTTTCCGAACCCAAAGCTGCTGCCGCTATGACGGCGGTTAAGGAAGAATCTATACCCCCACTTAACCCCACCAGTGCCTTTTCAAACCCTACCTTGAAAAAATAATCTCTGACTCCCAATACTAAAGCGTTGTACAACCAGCGCATATCATCTGAATCATTAATTACCGTCTTTTCTTCGCTGTCCCCAAGGGACAGTGTGTCAAACAGTGCTACATCTTCCTCAAAGTGGCCCATTTGCAGCAGCAATTCTCCATGAGTTCCCAAGACACAGCTTGAACCGTCAAAGACAAGGTCGTCATTCCCCCCAACCTGATTCACATATACCACGGGGATACCATACTTACTTGCCGTATTTCGCAGCATGTCCACCCGGGAGCTATATTTTCCATAGTGGTATGGAGAAGCGGAAATGTTGATAATCATTTCCACTCCCTGGCCGGCCAATTCTGAAACGGGATCCGAACCGTAGCGACGACGGTCCCAGTAATCTTTATCATTCCATATATCTTCGCACACGGTAATACCGAGTTTCATTCCTTTAAACTCTACACATTTCTCATGGGGTGAGGGAATAAAATACCTGCTTTCATCAAATATATCATAGTCGGGAAGCAGCGTTTTATGAAATGTTCCTATTGTTTTTCCGCCCTGCAAAAGTACGGCAGAATTATGAATGCCGTTTTCTGCATACGTGGGCATTCCTACTAGAACCGCTGTGCCCTTGCTAACCGGCAAAATTTGCTGGTAAAATGTCTTTTGTACAGCCTCTAAAAAATCATTTCTTAAAAGTAAATCTTTAGGTGGGTACCCGGTAAGGCAAAGTTCGGGAAAGATTATCAAATCGGCGCCTTTACTTTTTAATTGCTTAGTATATTTCTCCACCTTGCCTGCATTATAATTTAAATCACCCACCACCGGATTTACTTGGGCCATTGCTATTTTCATCGAAAGCCTCCTACCTTCCCGGTAAAGTTATTAGTTTAGACCATGATAGCCGAGCCAAAGAATTCTTACATTCTTCAGCCCGGCCGCCATGGTTTACCTTAGTCGCAAATTATAATTTTTATAAAGCTTGTTCTCCCTTGTCGCCTGTTCGAATGCGCATAGCATCTTTTACAGGAGTGATAAATATTTTGCCGTCACCAATCTCACCGGTTCTTGCGGTCTCGGCTATCACATTAACCACCTGGTCAACATGGCTCTCACTCACAACTATCTCCAGCTTAACTTTGGGCAACAGGTTGATACTGTATTCCGTACCCCTGTAAACTTCCGTCCTGCCCTTTTGCAGACCACAGCCCATGACCTGGGAAACGGTCATGCCGTGAATACCATACTTACCCAAAGCATCCTTAACCGGCTCCAACTGTCCCGGCCTGATTATACACTCAATCTTGGTCATTTTTTCATTCCCTCCTTAGTTTCGCGTTCACCCACCTAAAACCCCACTTTTGCGGGCCGGCCTGCTCATTATCAGAGAGGCCGGTAATAAGCTCACTTATACATTATAGTTAGGCTTGGTAACCATTTGACTATCCACTAAACCAGGGGTTCCCTGGCTCATTCCAACGGCATCCGTGGGACGAAGCATAAAATCGCCATAGGCCTCCATACCGTGCTCGCTGATATCCAGACCTTCCATTTCCTCGTCGCGTGACACCCTCAGGCCAATCACTAAATCGATCACCTTGCAGGCGGCGAATCCTAGAGATAGAGTCCAGGCCAGGACAGCAACTACCCCTATTGCCTGTGTGGCAAGCAATGCCGCTCCCCCACCATAGAACAAACCACCGTCTACGGCCAAGAAACCTACTGCCACCGTACCAATGGCGCCGCATATTCCGTGTACTGAAATGGCACCAACCGGATCATCAACCTTTATAATTCTATCAATAAATGATACCGCGATGGGTAGCATTACACCGCAAACAGCACCGATAATCACTGCACCGAATGTGGAGACCGCTGCACAGCCGGCCGTAATACCTACAAGACCCGCCAGTGCTCCGTTTAAAGTCATGGTCATATCAGGCTTACCGTGCCGCAGCCATGTATAAATCATGGCGCCAATGGTCCCGGCCGAGGCTGCCAGCATAGTAGTGGTTGCAATAAGGCCAATGCTGGTATCGGTACCGGCCAAGGAGCTGCCGGGGTTAAATCCGAACCAACCGAACCAAAGAAGGAGCGTACCCAGTGTACCCAGCGCAATATTGTGTCCCGGAATTGCCCTTACTTCACCGTTTTTGCCGTACTTACCAAACCTTGATCCCACCAACCAGGCACCTACCAGGGCCGACCAGCCCCCGACACCGTGCACAACGGTGGAACCTGCAAAATCGGTAAAGCCCATTTGTACCAGCCAACCGCTTCCGTTCCAAATCCAGTGCACAACTACCGGATAAGTAAACGCAGTAATAACTGTAGTGTAGAGTATATAGGCCCCGAATTTTGTACGCTCAGCCATAGCCCCTGACACAATGGTGGCTGCGGTGGCACAGAACACAGCCTGGAAAAGCCAAAAGGCGTGTATGGGTATGCCAAAATCCAGATCATCAATGCCGGATAAACCAAAACCTTTTGTTCCTATAAATCCCCCGGCGTCACCGCCGAAAGCCAACCCGAAACCTACAATGAAAAACAACAAGGCACCCAGAGAAACGGTGAGCATATTTTTCATCATGATATTGACAATGTTCTTGGCACGGGTGAAACCGGCCTCGATCATAGTAAAGCCTGCGTGCATCAAAAATACTAAATAAGCGCAAATCAAAACCCAAACTGTGTCAATGGCTACTGCATTGGACTGCGGAGTTGGTCCCTCTGCCGCCAGTGCCGTACCCGGGAACAATAATCCTAAACATAAAAAGAAAGGTATAAGTCTTATCATTACTTTTCTCATGGTTCCACTCCTTATTTGCTTTTTTCCCTGCCCGCGCGGACCGGTTTAAATTAAAAAAAGGGCGCCATTGGGAATCATTACCCAAACAGGCGCCCTTGCCTATCCACCCTTCGACGGGGAAAACACAGCCAAAATAAGAAAAGTCCTGACACCCCTTCTAGGGATCAGGACTCCGATGGCCAAATTTTCGATACATCAGTGTATCAATTAAGTTGAATTGATTATACACCAATCTTTTCAATTATGCAACCCCTGCATTTAAAAAAAGTTGGTTAGTTAGTTAGGAAGAGATTATACCAGGGCATTCCTTTTGGGAAAACATTTGGGGTATTCCTTTGGGGGTCGTTTTTTGACAGGATTAACAGGATTATTAGGATTTTGCCTCGCTTGTATTTGATTATTATTCCTTTATATACAATGGTTAACTCTTATATCTTAGCCTTATAACAATAACCTTTTTAACACTTTTCTTTAATCACTTATCCTGCGAATCCTGTAATCCTGTCCAAGATTTTCTATTTGTTTATACTTCATTCTCAATCATCCTTAACACCGCCACTTTATTCAAAAATAAATCCCAAAGCACTACTTGTAGGTATTTCCTTTGAGTAACATGAAAAATTACATTACATTTTTTAAATGCACAGCATATAGTAATAAAGTATCAAAGACGATACTCACTGCTCTGGCAATGGCGCCATGAGAAGGTCCTAAGACCACTCATGGCGCCTTTTTTTATGAATATATAAGAGGGGGACGTTCAATGTGTGGCATTACCGGATGGGTAGACTGGGAAACAGACCTTAAAACCAGGGAGCCCATCATCACCAGGATGACGGAAACATTAACCAACCGCGGCCCGGACGCCTTTGGCACATGGCTTTCTTCCCGGGCAGCACTAGGGCACCGGCGCCTAAGCGTCATAGATCCTGAGAACGGGAAACAGCCCATGGTCCGGCAGCGTGGTGAACAAACCTATGTCATCAGCTATAACGGAGAACTCTATAATGCCCTGGAACTGCGGGAGAGACTTCAATCCCGGGGGTACACTTTCCAAACCCACTGTGATACCGAAGTGCTCCTGGTGGCTTTCATGGAGTGGTCAGAAGAATGCTACAAATACCTCAACGGTATTTTTGCCTTTGCCATTTGGCAAGAGCCTGAACAGCGCCTGTTTCTTTGCCGTGACCGCATGGGAGTCAAACCATTATTCTACGTGCAAGAGGATAGCATGTTCCTATTCGGTTCGGAACTGAAAAGCCTTTTGGATCACCCGGAGATTAAACCGCAAATAGGAAGGGAAGGTCTGGCCGAATTACTTGTCCTGGGTCCGGGACGCACGCCCGGGCATGGTGTATTTGCCGGCATTTATGAATTAAGGCCGGGGCATTGTATGGTTTACGACCGAAGCGGCACCCGCTTGCGAAAATATTGGGCACTGGAAAGCAAGCCTCATGAAGACGACATAGATAGCACGGCAAATAAAGTGCGGGAATTGGTTCGGGATACAGTGGAGAGACAATTGGTATCTGACGTTCCCATTTGCACCCTTTTATCTGGAGGGCTTGATTCCAGTGCTATTACGGCCTTTGCCGCCAGGGCTTATGACCGCTCTGCCATGGGAAGGGTAGATACCTTTTCCGTGGATTATGCGGATAACGAAAACTATTTTAAGCCGTCTGAGTTTCAGCCGAATTCCGACAGCCCGTGGATAGAAAAAGTCTCCGGCCTTTTAAATACCCGGCACCACTCGGTGGTCATTGACATACCACAGCTGGTTAACTCTCTTGATACCGCCGTGAAAGCACGGGATTTACCGGGCATGGCGGATGTAGACTCCTCCCTTTACCTTTTCTGCCGGGAGATAAAGAAAAAAGCCACAGTGGCCCTTTCGGGTGAATGCGCGGATGAAATATTCGGAGGGTATCCCTGGTTTACAAGCCAGGAATCCTTAAACAGTAATACATTTCCCTGGTCCCGGTCGCTGGCACAGCGCATGAGCCTGTTTAATCCCGAGTTAGTGAAGTATATGCGGCCGCAAGAATACATGGACCAGCGATACCAGGAAACTCTGGCTGAAGTACCGTATTTGCCAGGTGAATCTAAGCAGGAAAGCCGCCTGCGGGAAATATGCTACCTGAGTATGGCCTGGTTTATGGCCACATTGTTGGATCGCAAGGACCGTATGAGCATGGCTACAGGCCTGGAGGTGAGAGTACCTTTTTGTGACCACCGGCTAGTGGAATATGTATGGAATATACCCTGGCATATGAAACAATGCGATGATATAGAAAAGGGCATCCTGCGCCGGGCACTGGCAGGTTTATTACCAGAGGATGTGTTAACCCGCCGTAAAAGTCCGTATCCCAAAACACACAATCCTGCTTACTTACAAGCTGTAAGGGAGCAGTTTATTAACATTATTGAAGATCCTGCATCACCTTTGGTGCCACTTTTAAATATCGACACTGTGCGTAAGCTCACAAATCTGAACAATGATGCCTTCGATCGCCCTTGGTACGGCCAGCTAATGACCGGCGCGCAGCTTTTTGCTTATTTGATTCAAATGAATACCTGGCTGCGTGAATATAAGGTATCGATTATTTGACAATAAATTATTTGGGGGGTATTTCTTTGGGGTCGTTTTAGACAGGATTACAGGATCGCAGGATAGGGATTTAAGATTTAAGATTTAAGGCATTTTGGGTATTTCTTTGGGGTTTTTTATTTGACGGGATTAACTGGATTTCACGGGATAGGGGTTTAAAAAGCCACTTATAAATAAATTAAAGAAATATGAATCAATTACGTAGCCAGGCCATTAATGACTATTTTAAAATCCTTGTAATCCTGTAATCCTGTCTAAGATTTTTCATTTTGTTCTTCACACTCAAATTGTCAATCTTAGACACGCACCACTTTATTTACTAACACTTTATCGAACTGTTTCAAAAAATCCCACAAATCCCGTTAATCCCGTCGAAAAAAAGACCCAAAAGTATTACTTGCATAAAGATACGGCCATAGGTGGGTAATCTGGGGGACAGTAGACAGTAACCTCAGCGATTGATATATCAATGTCGCCGCTTGGAATAGGTTGTCCATATATTTTTTGACAAATTTTCAATCATTATTGTAATTGCGTCGAAAAATAATAAGTTGGGGCCTGACCCCCAACTTATTAATACGCATATATATTGCCGTAAGGCCTTGACGAAACGGGGAGCAGCTTTTGGAACTTACCGGCCAGTATTTCCTGCTCAGAGGCATCGAAATGACCGCAGTATTCCTGCACATACTTGGTTACCACTTCCCAGTCACTATCGTCCAACTGGCGTACTCCCACTTCCTTACCCAGTTGATGCTCCTCCACATTACCGCGCAGGTAAATCACACCACCGTGCATACCTGTTCCGATATAATTTGCCTTGTGATACTCATCTTCCTTCAGGTTCAGCCCCAGCAAAATGACCTTTCCACCGGCCATATATTCCCCGAAAAAGTCCTGAGCCGTCCCCCCGATAACCAGTACGGGTACCTTGTCCTTGTACTCCTTCATGTGAATGGCCGTGCGATACCCCACATTGTCCCGGATAAATACTTTCCCACCGCGCATGGACATGGCCACCACGTCCCCGGCCCGGCCGTGGACTACAATTTGCCCGTTGTCCATGGTATTGCCCACTCCATCCTGGGCATTACCGTGAACATTTATATAATGACCACCCAGGAAAACACCCAGGTCGTTGCCGGGGAAATTATATACATCTATTTTAACTTTATCCTGTGCATCAGGAAGGAATATCCGTGACCCTATATATCTCTGACCAAAGACATTTTTAATATTAATTTCCCGGGCACCCTTTTTCACCAGATGGAATAACAAATCATTTAACTCTTTATGTTTAAGGTCCTGGGCATCTATTTCCGCCCGCAAACCGTTAATTTCAGAGAAATTTTCCAGTTCATGCAACGGCCGCAGGCCATCCATAAAATTATCCCGCCAGCCGAATTTCATATTCAGGCCATTCATAAGCTCACTCCCCTGCTCCTTTTACTCCAAGCACGTTAAGCTCCCATTCTTCAAGTGCTATTCCGCGCAGGTGCTCTCTGTTGCCCCTGATGCTTTCAATAGCATTGATGCCCATACCACCCAGCATTTCCTTTAGCTCGTGGCTCCAGGCCTTTAACAAATTAACTAACCTCTGGCTGGTAATTTCCGGGTTCAGCCTCTTTACCAGGTAGGGGTTCTGGGTACATATACCCCACGCACATTTTCCGGTATAACACTTTTGGCAGAGAGTACAGCCCATGGCCACCAGCGCCGCCGTACCGATATACACGGCATCCGCCCCTAAAGCTATTGCCTTTAAGACATCCGCGGAACACCGGAATCCTCCCGCAGCCAGTATAGAACACTTGCTTCTGATTCCCTCTTCACGCAGCCGCCTGTCAACTGAGGCCAAAGCCAATTCCAAGGGAATACCCACATTATCTCTGGTGGCCAGCGGTGCTGCCCCGGTACCTCCCCGCAGCCCATCTATGGCTACTACATCCGCCCCGGCCCGAACGATACCGGAAGCGATAGCCGCCACATTATGCACCGCTGCAATTTTGACTGATACAGGCTTTTCGTAATTAGTGGCCTCTTTCAAGGCATAAATCAACATGGAGAGGTCTTCAATGGAATATATATCATGCTGTGGTGCCGGCGATAATGCATCTGTTCCCTGAGGAATCATTCTGGTTTGGGCCACATGCTGGGCAACCTTTTCTCCGGGCAGGTGTCCCCCTATGCCGGGCTTAGCCCCCTGGCCGATTTTAATCTCGATCATAGCAGCACTGTTCAGGTAGTCCTGATCTACACCAAACCTGCCGCTGGCACACTGAACAATGGCATTTGACGCGTAGTCCTTACGCATTTCCACCGGCAGGCCACCCTCACCGGTATTAAACATCACGCCGAATTCCTTAGCGGCCATGGCCAGCGATTTATAGGCACGGTAACTGATAGCACCGTAGGACATAGCGGAAAATAAAACAGGCGATGCCAGTGGTATGTTGGGATGAAGTTCCGACTCCACTTTGGGCACATCACCGTCCATGTTAATCTTCAAAGTATCCGGTTTACGCCCGATAAAGGTTTTTAACTCCATGGGCTCTCTTAAGGGGTCAATGGAAGGATTTGTAACCTGGGAAGCATTCAGTACCATGTGATCCCAGTATATCCGGTAAGGTTTATCATTACCGCTCCCTGTAAGCACAACTCCTCCGGTTTCTGCCTGTTTCTTTAAATTTTGAAATTTATCCCTGGTCCAGCTGGCATTCATTCTATATTCAGAGGGATGTGAGCGGACAAAAAGGGCCTTAGTCGGACACATTACCACACAACGCTGGCACCCCACACACTTTTCTTCATAGGTAAACATTCTGTCTAATCCTTTATCGTACTCATGGACCCCATTAGGACATTGCCTTTCGCATACCTGGCAACGAATACACCTGTCATCCATTCTCTGGACGGTGAATTCGGATAAAAGATGTGAATACATGTTATCACCTTCAAATGGATTTATTTAAACTCTTCAAATGGTCTTGCGTATTTAACCTTGCCACAACCGGTTCTCCACCGGCAGGGGTCCAGGTCAATTCCAGATCCGGACAAACTCTTCTGATGGCCATTTCTTCAGAGGATAAGAATACCAGGTTGCCCTTCGCCCCCGCAGTTATGGGACGCAGCCTGATTCTGTCGGTAATGCCGATCATCTCGTTATGATGGGCGATAACAACGGTGAACGGACCATTCATTAACAAAGGGGCGTATACCATGCGCAGCGTGGTATACAGCTCTTTTTCTTCTTTGTTCATGCGCTCTATGGCATTCCACATGGGTGGCGCAAATATCTTGGATACCACTTCAATGGGCAGACCCTGCCTTCTCATCAATAAGTCAACTGCATAAGCCATTACTTCAGTGTCTGTGTGCAGGGTGCAATAAAAGTCGTGCAACTCCAAAAATCTTCTGTTGGTCCCATAGGAAGAGATTTCTCCGTTGTGAACAACGGTCCAGTCCAACATACTAAAGGGGTGGGCACCTCCCCACCAGCCCGGTGTATTAGTGGGAAACCTACTGTGCACAGTCCAAATATAACCTTCGTAAAGTTTTTCCAGCATGAAATAATCCGCTATTTCCTCGGGAAATCCCACACCCTTGAAAACCCCCATGTTTTTGCCGGAAGAAAAGACATATACATCGTCGACATCGGTATTCATATGCATTACTTTGGAAACCACATACTCGTCATCCGCCATATTGGCTTCTTCACTATTTTTCTGGGGTTTGACAAAATAACGCCATACCAAGGGTGGAGAAAATACATTTACTGACGGGTCCGTAGGAATTTCCTCGTCATAAACCACATAAAAGTTTTCAGTCAGTATTTCCTCGGTTTTTCTTTTAGCTGACATATTTTTGTCTTGATACATAATGTGCAGGGCATAGTAGTCCTTGTATTCCGGGTACAAGCCGTAGATGGCAAATCCCCCGCCCAGGCCGTTACCTCTAACTTTCATGTTTTTTATGGCGTTAACTGCCATTTCACCGCCGAATCTTCTACCGCTTGTATCCATTACCCCGAAAAGGCCGCAATTGTCTATGTCCTTTTCCGGTATTATCCTGTCATTCTGGTAGTGTTTTTGCACCAGCATCTAAATCACTCCCAATACCACGTCATCTTTTAAAAGCTGCCATCTTAATTCATCGTGCATATGGGCATAGCCGAAGTCCTCTTCCAGGAGCTTTTGCTTAAAAGGCCTTACATCGACTTTCCTGCGTATTAGATTAAGTAATATTCCGGCCCTGGCTATTTCTCCTATCAAAGCAAATCCTTTTATATGCCCCTTCTCATTGATCACAAATTTGCGGTAAATCTTTTTATCCTTCTCTACCTTGGTAATGATTTCAAGGTTTTGGTCATTCTCTTCAGAGACATTCATACCCGCGTTAATTATATTGGTGTCAAAGAAATGCATAGAGTTCATACCGGTTCCCCAGGTGTAATACCTGCTTTTTCCGGCCATATTGAAAGCAGCCACCCTGCCCCCGGAATAAGCGTTGGGCCATAAAGGCAGGGGGCGGTTTTCACCGGTAATAAAGTCATAAATGGAGGCGCAATCACCGCATGCATAAACATCCGGCACGGAAGTCTGCATTTTTTGATCCACAACTATGCCTCGTTGAATCTTTATGGCTGTGCTTTCAACTAAGTCCACCCTGGGTGATACACCCACACCTACTACTAAAAGGTCACAGGAAAGAACAGTTCCGTCCTTTAAAACTATTTTGTCCACTGTTTCCTGACCGTGAATTTCTTGGATGGTGTTATTGGTAGCAATTCCCACTCCTGCCTCTTTAAAGGAACTTTCTACTATGTCCGAGGCGGTCTCGTCAATTACCGGTGCTAAAACCCGTGGTGCAAGTTCAAGTACGTGCACATTTAGGCCCTTCTTTTTGAGTACCTCTGCCGCCATAAGACCAATTACCCCGCCGCCCAGCACTACGGCGTCTTTTGCCCCGGCCAGGGATTTTTCGATCTTTAAGACATCATCCATGCTGAGGAAAGTAAAAACATTGCTTTTATCCAAACCGGGAATGGGTGGGACAATGGGTTTACCGCCGGTGGCCAGAAGGAGTTTTTCATAACCCAACCGCTCACCGCCGGCCGTCACCACCTCTTTAGTGTCAAAATGGACTTGGGAAGCCCTCTGACCGGAAAAAAGGGTAACCCCGGCCCGCTGGTAAAAATCCTGGGGCCTGTAGTGCATATTTTCTTTATTTACTTTTCCATCCAGGTAATAAGGAATCAAAGCCCTAGAGTAAACATGATGGGTCTCTTCAGAAACCACGGCTATGGTGCCGTTTTTATCTACTGTCCTTAACCCTTCGATGCACCCCACGGCACCGGCAGAATTGCCGATAATAAGGTAATTAAACTTTTGCATAAAACTATCTCCCCCTGCTAACAGGTGATAAACTTAAGAATCTGATACATATATAAGCGCTTCATTGGGACAATTACTTACACAATAGGGCATATCCAGCCCGGCACATAAATCACATTTTACAATCTTGCGGTTCTCATGATCGATAAACACATTTCCGTAGGGGCAAACCAGCACACAGCTGTAACAGCCTACGCATCTTTCCTTGTCGTGAATCACCCTGCCACTTTCCGGGTCCTTATGTAAGGCACCGCTTATGCAAGCCGAAACACAGTCAGGCTCATCACAATGCCGGCACTGCAGCGGGAAAGTAAGCGGCAAATCTTCTTCCACTGCCACCCGGGGCAGCGGCTTGGGGTCTTCATAAATAAAAGCCTTAATCAGGTTTTTAGATTTGGAATGGGCCACCGCGCACCAAACTTCACACAAGTGGCATCCTATGCAAACTTCAGGTTTGACTAAAATTTTTGCCATAAAGCTCCTTCCTTTCCGAAAATATAAAAAAGAGCGGTATAAAAACAAAAAATGCCCTCCCCCAGAAATATATTATTCCGGGGAGGGCATCATTGCCTCATAATTTAGATACACCATTGTATCTGGTTATTTAATTGATGAAAATTATTATATAATTAATTTTACAAAAAGGCAATCCCCTTTTAACATCAATTTTCACTGTTCGCCGCTAGAATTCGACTTTTCACAAAAAATGAATGACTGCGACCCAGGTAGGGAAGCATATTAGCACCACGGTGTAGCATACTGGCCATAGCCTTTGCCAGTTTATGTATACATACTATTATCATCAGCTTTTAAGATTCACAGCTGCGGACAGTATTTGCTTTAGCTATAATATTACATATATAATGTTAGTATACTTTAAAATCAGTATTCGGGACAATGGGGTCCCTGACCGTAAAACGGTCGGGGATCCTTTTTGTTTCGAGGACAACGAAAGGGGTTTAATACAACTTTATGTGTGGAATTGTTGCCCTGTACGGGAAACAATCTGAGAAGAATTTATGGGAAATGGCGGAAAAGGTTCACCACCGGGGACCGGATGAAGACGACCTTTGTAAATTTGACAATTTGTATCTTGGACACAAACGTCTTTCCATTATCGGCCCGGACCTGGGACACCAGCCCATCCCTAACGAAACGGGAGACATTAACGTTATTGTAAACGGAGAAATTTATAATTATCGACTATTAAAAGAACGCTTAGATGGACATACATTTAGCACCAAATCCGATAGTGAAGTGGTGGTTCACCTGTACGAAGAAATGGGAACCCAGTGTGTAAAAGAACTGGACGGAATGTTTGCCTTTGTACTCTCAGATCATGGCAAGCCCTTTGCCGCCAGAGATACATTGGGCATCAAGCCCCTTTATTATGCTGAAGATGATAACGGTATTTATTTTGCTTCAGAATTAAAATGCCTGGTTGGTATAACAGATAAAATTTTTGAATTCCCTCCCGGGCATTTTTATACTCCGGAAAGTGGAATAAAGCCTTACCGTGAACTTAAGGCACCTTATATGGGCATTAAAGACTGGAATGATAATAAGATGGAAGAAGCCATGGCCAATATTAGGTCTAAGCTGGAGCAGGCAGTGGTAAAAAGGCTCATGGCCGATGTGCCCCTGGGTGTTCTTTTAAGCGGCGGCCTGGACAGCAGCCTGGTATCGGCCATTTCCCGGCGCCATACCAAGGATGAACAGTTAAACTCATTCTGTGTGGGCATGGAAGGCGGAAGTGACCTGCCCGCAGCCAGAATAGTGGCAGATTACCTGGGAACTATTCACCACGAATACGTTTATACAAAGCAAGAGGTACTGGAGATTCTGCCCAAGGTAATCTACTACCTGGAGTCCTTTGACCCTTCATTAATAAGGAGCGCAGTTCCTACTTATTTTGTGAGTAGGCTGGCTGCACAGCATGTTAAGGTTATATTGTCGGGTGAGGGAGCAGACGAACTGTTCTCCGGCTACAGCTATCTCAAAGAAATAAAGTCGGAAGAAGAGCTGCACGAAGAGCTTTTGCGGTCTATTAAAGCACTTCATAACATTAACCTGCAGCGTTTGGACCGCATGTCTATGGCCCACTCCATTGAAGGCAGGGTTCCTTTCCTGGATTTGGACTTGGTTACCTATGCCACGGCACTGCCGCCGGAAATAAAACTGTACGGCGACGGCCAAGTAGAAAAGTGGATCTTACGAAAAGCCTTTGAAGGATATCTGCCGGATGAAATATTATGGAGGGATAAAGAGCAGTTTGCAAAAGGGTGCGGGTCCGATTGTATAATTCAGGAAATGGTTGCGGAGCAAATCTCCGATCGGGAATTTAACCGAGATCGCAACCTTATATCTCCTCCCATCCGCAGCAAAGAGGAATTATACTACTACCGCATTTTCCGTGAATTCTTTGATTCAGACAGCGCGGTTTCCAGCGTAGGGCGCTGGGCCACGGCTTAATAATTTGCACTAAAATACCCGGCTATTGGCCGGGTATTTTTAATATTATGGTACCGGGTACCAAGTTATTCAGTTTGGCCGTCCGCTTCTTTTGGCTTATTCTTGTTTATTTTTTTCTTAATTTTTTTAGCCTTTTTAACTATCTCTGCAAGGACATCCAATGTATCCTCTTCACTGGCACGTGCTTTTAAATAAGCAAAGTCAATGTCATCCATGTGAATCAGCATTGTTGCCATAGCCCATTGTCCATCGTTTAAAGACTGTGTAAAATTCCAGGGCTCCTCCGCCAACACGTACCGGCTTTACTCCATATACCTCTGGTAAATAGTGCCTTAGTTATTCCTTTTTTTTGTATAGAAGTAGGAGGTAAAGGAAATATATAGAATATTAATTACAGGTGATAATAATGATAAATGATGTTTTGCCCCAATTTAAAACCTTTTCTCCGCGACACAGGAAATATATTATTGATATATTAATAGAAATTATTGATTATTATGATCATTCTCTTTTAGGCTGTGCTGTTTTCGGGTCCTACGCGCGGGGTGATAATCGTAAGAATTCTGATTTGGACTTATTGATTATTCTCAAGCAAGTTCCCGGTTTTAGCAAGCGGGTGAGGGAATTTGTGGAACGCATAGAAATGAAACACGAATTGCTGGCTCAGGAAATATTTGAAAAGGAAGAAATTCTTTGTGAACTTTCACCTTATATTTTAGGTACTAATGAAGCTCTTAAAATGCAGCCGATATATTATGACTTGATAGAGAATCACATTATAATATACGATTCTGTACAAATAATTTCCCGTATCATTAAATCCACAAAGAGAATTTTAGTTGAATCGGGCGCACGTAAAGTGCGGCGCAATAACACATGGGAGTGGCAGACCGAAAAAATTGGTTTTACAGGGGGGATGGAATTGTGAAAGTAGATGAGCTAACTGGGGCATATTTAAAAAAGGCAAAGGTGCGCTTTGAGGCGCTTTTATTTTATAAGGACAATGAGGCATATTCTGATGTGGTCAGAGAAGCACAAGAGTTAGTTGAACTGTTATTAAAAGCAGTACTCAGATCGGTTGGGGTAGAGGTACCCAAAATACACGATGTGGGCCGAACGTTGGAAAAAAACCGTCAATTGCTGCCCCAGGTTTTGAACGAGCGGTTGAATGAATTGAAAAAAATCTCCAAGCGACTGCGCAAAGAAAGGGAATTGAGTTTTTATGGTGCTGAAGATTTCATTCCTACCGAAGAATATGAATTGGAAGATGCAGAGATGGCCATAAAGGACGCGGAACTAGTGCTGAAGACCGTACAATCTGCGCTTAAAGAAGGTAATGATAGTTAAATAAGGTTCTCCTTCTAACCGGCATGGGAAACAAAAGTGTCATGCATAAAGGGCCGGTTTGCCCCCCGGGCCACGTAACGGCCAAGGACCCGCAATAATTTCTTATTTAGTCCCAGGTCAATCCCACAGGTTCCTTTAAGTGCCCCGGCCAGTTCCTCCAATGAGGCATTTCCCGCCCTCTCTCCCAGTCCTCCAATGGTTGTATCTATGTAACGGACCCCTGCCGTGACGGCTGTCAGGGAATTGGCGGTGGCCAGGCCGAAATCATTGTGGCCGTGAAATTCAATCTCAATACCTGATTTCTCTTGCAAGCGGCCAATAGCCAGGGAAAGGGCAAAAGGAGTCATTACACCGACCGTATCGCAATAACGAAGACGCTCGGCACCCATTTCCCGGGCCAACAATGCCAATTCCAGCAAGAAGCTTTCATCGGCCCGGGAAGCGTCTTCCGCCCCCACTGTCACCCTGCACCCGTAGTCAGCGGCATAGCGAAGTGCACGTTTTAAGCAATCCAGCACCCACTGGCGAGATTTAGCCAGCTTGTAACTAATATGAATATCCGAAACCGGGGCCGAGATGTGCAAATCTCTAATCCCACAATCCAAAGATGCACGAATATCAGCCAGCAGCAGGCGGTTCCATGTGGACACCCTGTTGGTCAGCCCTAGGCCGGCAATGGCTTTGATAGCGGCCTGTTCCACTTCACCCATTATGGGGATACCGGCTTCAATCTGGTATACTCCAAGCCGGTCCAGTAGTTTGGCTATGGTGACTTTTTCCTGTAAATTAAATACTACACCCGGTGCCTGTTCCCCATCCCTCAAGGTGCTGTCCACAATGTAAACTTCCTGCATGCGTCTTCCCCCCGGTTTCACCTTTTAGTCGGCACAGCATTTTTTAGTAACAAGCATTTTAATTTCACCCGGGTCCGAACTCAAAACTTCTCCCTTGAGGGTGCCCCCGGTGAATTCCGCTTCCAACCAGGGCGGTATATGGCTGCAGCTAACTTCCAGTTCAAAAAACTCGCCCCGGCGTAAGAACGGCTGCAGTACCTGCTTGGAGGTTATACCGCCGCCGCAGTCCTGTATTTCCTTAATGGAAATCTGAAAGCGGCCTTCGCCTACCTCTACAGGCTCCGGCATCACCAGCAGGGGAGTCTTTTTTTCCAGTCGCTGCTCTTCTTCCTCCCGGTCCAAAATATGATCCAAAAACTCCGCTGGTTTACCCTGTATTTCCCAAACCGTACAATTATATTTTTCCAGTTCGAAATAGGGTATTCCGGTGACGGTTTGCCCTACAAAGACCCTGCATTCACCCATAAATTCAAGAACCTCACCCATCATCCGACGCAGCCCGCTCATACCCTCTGCGGGAACCGGTCTAAACTCTTTTTCCCGGCACGCCTTCCAGTGGCCCTTCCTTTTACGGTGCACCACCAGTTTTCCCGGATCGCTCATAGATATTGTTTCGCCGCTCTCGCCAATGTAAACAGCTATGTCAAAGGCCAAGGGAAATCCTCCTTTCCGGCTTTTCGGCAGTACTGAACTCCAGGGACCGGTCATCGCTCAACAAGCCGATGGCATCGGCCCGGCATTGCTTACAGTGGCGCATTTGCCGCATATCTTGGCCGCAGTGGTCACGCATAAGATCTAATTCTGCGGCGTCGGTGGGGGCGTAGTCCTGGAATACACTACCCGGGGCGGGAACCAGTGGCATGATGTTGGTAATAAACGCGCCCAGTTCCTTTACCCGCCGTACCACTTTCGGAATTCGTTCATCATTAACATCTTTGACCATCACAATGTTCACTTTCACCAGTACCCCGTTTCGGGATAGGTACTTGATTCCCTTTTGCTGGTTGCGCAGCAGTATTTCCGCCCCTGCCGCCCCTCGGTATACTTTGCCCCGGTAGTTAACATGCCTGTATATACGAGACCCGGTGACGGTATCAAGGCTGTTGACGGTAACTGTTACGTGCTTTATACCTAGTTCCACTATCTCCCGGGCATAGTCCGGCAGCACCAGACCGTTGGTTGATAGGCAAAAAATTACTTCCGGGCCGGCTTCCTTAATTAGTTCAATGCTTCTCCTGGTACTGCCCCAGTTGGCCAGAGCATCCCCCGGCCCGGCGATACCCACCACGCTAAGGTTGGGCACTTTATTCCGTACCCGGAGGAATTTATCCCTGGCCGCCTCTGGAGTTAAAACCTCGCTGGTTACACCGGGTCTGCTTTCATTCACGCAATCAAACTTGCGGTTGCAATAATTGCAGCTAATATTGCACCGGGGTGCCACCGGCAGGTGCATCCGGGCGTATTTGTGATGCGCATCGTAGGAGTAACAAGGGTGCCTGCCGGTCATCTCGATGGTGGCGGCTTTCACCCGATCCGTTGGAGTGTTTCTTGCACAGCCACAGGTCACTGTATTTCACCTCACATTTGTAATCGGGGACATTCCTGCCTTAAGAGGAAGACCCCGGCTTCAGCAGGTGTGTCCCCTTTCCTTATTTCCCGGCCTCCCGGTAAAATTCACGGTACATGGTGGCACGATAGTTTTTATATTTGTGTTCCAATAAACTATTGGTGACCCGGTCCAGAAAATTGGTGGTACCGGTATACCCCACCGATAAAAGGCGTTGGCCGCCCACCCGGTCATGGATAGGAAAGCCCATTCTAACCAGGGGTATGCCTTCACTTTCAGTCAGAAATTTCCCGTCGGAATGACCAATGGCCATATTTACCCCGTTTTCCCGGCACGATGTTCTCACCCGCATAAAGTCGGCTTCATTTAAATAACATACATCTTGCCCGCATTCTACCAGTACGGGACCCAATATCTCTTTCAACCCGGAGTTCCCGCTACCTGTGGCCACTACCGCCGGGTAGAGCCCGTTTTCCGCACAGGTCCTCACCACAGCGCAAACCAGTTCAGGATCACCAAACACGGCTCCCCGTCCCTGGGCATTGTACTTGTGAGAATCCACCATGCAGTCCAATAACCGTCCTCTTTCCAGTTTCAGCACCCCGGGCACACTACCGCCGGTTATTTCCGCCAGCAGGCCAACAAACATATCGGTAGATTCCACGCCCATGGGCACGGGCAGGTTATACAGGGGCACCCCGAACTCCGATTGCAGGTAGTGGCCCGGCGAGATATTATCCTCTACCGTAATACCGAATTGAATGGTGGCTACGGCCCCCGGCATGCACCGTATGGCCTCCACCCGCGTGCCGCCGGGGGGAATCTTGGTATATGGCCGGGCAATGGGCCGGTCCAGGGTTTCAGAAATATCGGGCAGCAGTGTATATTTAACATCCATTATTTCAAGGATACGTTTTATTTCCCTTATATCGGCGGGGCTCAGGTTGGGTACAATAACATTGATCCCGCCGTGTTTTTCCGTAGGCCGGGCCAGCCCGGCAACCGTTTTTTTCAGCGCCAGCCAATAGCCCTCACTGTGGGTACCCCCGTAACCGGGAGTGGAAACACCCACCAGAGGGAAATTATCCAAGCCCTGTTTTTTCAAGTAGTCACGGGCCATACCCTCCACATCCTCGCCGATGGTTTCCGCCAGGCAGGAGGTGAGGATACCTATCAACCGGGGGTTATATACCTTGCGGATATTATCCAGGGCCTGAAACAGGTTTTGTGCACCGCCGTATATAGTTCCCTTTTCGTTAAGAGAAGAAGACCCCACATCTATGGGCTCATTAAAATGTTCGGCAATGTGCCGCCGCATGTACGTGCTGCAGCCCTGGGAACCATGGATGATAACCATGGCCTCCTCGATCCCCTTGAAGGGCAGTATCCCGCCCATAGGCATGCACATGTTGCAAGGGTTCTCATTAACGTTCCGGTAGTTCGCTGTTTTCCACGGCATACAGTCCACCCCCCGTTTCTCTGGCGTATTTCCAAACCGGTGAACACACCGTAGAATATACCTCCCGGGCAAAGTTTACCGCTCCTACATAACCGCTTAGCGGGTGCTTACGGTCATGGTTATGATCAATAAAGGCTACTCCCAACTTATAAGCCAGAGGCCTTTCTTTAACACCACCCACCAAAAGGTGAGCACCCTTTTCGGTCATAAACCGCTCCAATTCGGAGGGGTTGGCGTCGTCCAGGATCACCGTACCATCGTCAGAGATGTCATGCAGCGTCTGGTATTCCACTTCCCGGCCGGTTTGGGTTCCTACCATTACCACGTCGATACCCAGTTCCCTAAACTGCTTAATTAACGAAATGGCTTTGAATCCACCACCTACGTAAATGGCAGCCTTTTTACCCGCCAGCTTTTCATGATAACGCCCCATCTCCGGCTGTACAGCGATAGTTTCCTCCTTGATCAATTCCTCTGCCCGGCGCATCATTTCCGGCTCGCCGAAGAAATCTGCTATTTTGCACAGTGACGCCGCAGTGTCCTCCAGCCCCAAAAAGGAGATCTGCAAGGAGGGGATGCTGTACAGTTCCTCCATACGCCGGGCTATATAGGCCATGGAACCGGCGCACTGCATGATATTCAGCGAGGCTTCAGGGGCCTTTTTGAGGTCCCGGTAATTGCTGTCGCCGGTAAACACCACGTTAACTTCCACACCGATGCGCTTTAAATAATCTTTAATAATCCAGGCTTCCCCGGCCAAGTTAAAGTCCCCCAGGTAATTGACGCTTTTCACCGGCCGCCTGCTATTAATCGGGCGCGCGCCGCCCGGCGGCTCAATGAGTCGGAGCAGCGCATCACAGGCCGCCCGGTAACCCGCCGACTTGTTGCCGATAAACCCGCTGGATTGGACCGGGAGTACCTGGATACCGTGCTTGTGGGCCGCCGTTTTACAGACCGCCTCCAAGTCGTCACCGATTACCCCCACCACGCAGGTGGAATATACAAATACTAATTCCGACTCATACTTTTCTACCAGTTCGTCGATGGCCCGGGCCAGTTTCTTTTCACCGCCGAAGATAATGTCGTTCTCCTTTAGATCGGTGCAAAAGCTGTTACGGTACAACTCAGACCCGCTGCTCAGGCTGCCCCGGATGTCCCAGGTATAACTGGCGCAGCCCATAGGGCCGTGTACCAGGTGAATGGCATCGGTGACCGGGTTCAGCACCACCCTGGCCCCGCAATATACACAGGCCCGCTGGCTGACACACCCCGCGATGCTTTCAGCATCGCATTTGAGCTGGTTTTTCCTTTGTCCTCCCTTAACCAGGATGGAGGATTGCCTTTCCACTATCAAATTATCATTCGGTACAGCCGTAGACACATTTATCACATCTCTCCTAAAAATCTTAAGGGCCGTTGGATTCCCGCAAGTGATGTACTGTAGCGCCGGTAACGTCACCCGGCGTAGCGAGGATGCGAAACCGGACGAGCGGGCAGGACGCCCGCGAGAGGCTGAAACTGAGCCATGGACGGCGAATTGAAGCCGGTCCGGTTTCGCCCGCAGCAAGCCGCTGGTGCCGTCGGCGCGGAAGATCTGAACGCAGCGGGAACCCAACGGGCCTCACATAACCAGTTCGAGGTCTTCATCAGCTGCGTCGCGGTCCTGCCGGTCCAGCAGCGTATCACTGATCATCTCCACCAGCCGCATGGCGCCGCGGTAACCCACGATAGGCAGATAGGAATGAACGCCCCGATCCAGGATGGGAAATCCTACCCGCACAAAGGGCAGGTCCTCCGCCCGGGCAATGTACTTGCCGTAGGTGTTACCCATTAAAAGATCTACGGGTTCGTTCTTGATCCACTGGTGCAGTTCGAACAGGTCGCCCGCTGCTTTCACCCGGCCCTCATGGCCGGCCGCCGCCAGCATTTCCTTAATTTCCTTTTCAAATATACCCGAGCCGGTTAGAGTTCCGGCGGGGGTACCGGTAAGTACATGCACAGGCTGCATGCCCAGACTTAAAATAAACTCCGTCAGCCCGGTAAGAATATCAGGGTCACCGAACAGGGCTACTTTTTTGCCGTAAAAGTGGTGGTGATTGTCGGTGATCACGTCTACCAGCTGGCCGCGCTCCTCTTCCAGTTGGTTAGGTATCTCCTGCACAAACTTACTTCGTAGCGTCATCAAAAAGTCATCGGTAGCCTTGATGCCAATAGGTGTTTTGAGAGTAATAGCCGGCACCTGGCAATTTCGTTCCAACAGGTGGGCACTATCGCTGGAAGCGTAATAACCCAGGGCAATGGTAAGTTTGGAGTTGCCCGAATCACGGATATCCTCCACTTTAGCGCCACCGGCGGGGAACATGTTAAACTTGCCGATCATGGGAGAGTCCAGTACACCCGATGTATCCGGGAATATGATCGACCTGACACCTAACTCGCCCCCCAGCCGCTTTATTTCCCGCATGTCTCCGGGGTTTACGAAGCCGGGGATAATGTTCACCTGCTCCTTTTTCTCGTCCCTTGTTGCCTTTGCCAGATAGGTAACCATACCCTTGACCATGTTGGAGAAGCCGGTAATATGCGAGCCCTGGTAGCTGGGCGTACTGGCATGGATTACCAGTTTGCCTTCGGGAACCTCGGCCCCCTTGATGATGGAAGGCAGATCGTCCCCGATGGTCTCAGACAGGCAAGTGGTGTGCACCGCCATAACATCGGGATTATAAATTGAAAACACATTCTTGATGGCGGTTTTTAGATTGCCGCCGCCCCCAAACACCGAGGCACCCTCGGTAAAAGAACTGCTGGTAGCCATCACCGGCTCCCGGAAATGCCTGGTCAGGTGTGAACGGTGATAGGCGCAGCAACCCTGGGAACCATGGCTGTGAGGCAGGCAATTATGGATGCCCAGGGCGGCGTACATAGCCCCAATGGGCTGGCAAGTCTTAGCGGGGTTGATCATCCCGCCGCTGCGTTTAATTATCTCCTTAGGCGTACAATCCAACATTTATGCTCCTACCTCCTTAACGCATGTATCATCCGAGCATTGCTCGATGCTGCCCTCTAATAGCGGGTTATGCTTCCACGGCGGCACGATGAAATTCCAAGTGGGAGTACTGAATCCCATAGCCACGTCCCGGGCAAAGTTTATGGCGCCGCGAAAGCCCGCATATGGCCCGCTGTAATCGTAGTTATGCAGCTGCTTGGTGGGAACGCCCATCTTCTGAGGGATATACTTATCCTTGATCCCCGAAGAGAAGAGATCGGGTTTAAGGACCTTGATAAACTCGTCGGTTTCATAATGATTCAGGTCGTCTACCACGATGCTGCCGTCCACCATTTCATTAATCATACCCTTGTAATCATTTAAAGGGATTATTTTCTTCAATTCTTCCATTCTTTCCACAGGTATTTTCAGCCGGTAGCGCCCCTCATCCGGGGTTACATGCAGATCGGGAATATTTTTACTGTCCGCGTCGGTCTTTAAGTTCGGCAGCACGTCCCGGCCCTCGTAATCGTCCCGGTGGGCAAACTCGTAGCCCGCCAATACTGTGGTTATACCCAGTTCCTCGTACAGGCCCTGGTAATGGTGACCGCGGGAACCTCCTACAAAGCAAAAAGCAGTTTTACCCGAGCAAATCTTCTTATAAGGTTCCAGCTGTGGCTCGATTTCAGCCAGTTCCCTTTCAATGACTTCCTCAGTGCGCTTAATCAGAGCCTCGTCACCGAAGTACAGAGCCATGTTGCGCAGCGACTCGATAGTAGCTCGGATACCGATAAAGTTCACTTTCAACCAGGGTGTGCCGTATTTTGTTTCCAGCATGTCGGCAATATAGTTAATGGACCGGTGACACTGCACCAAGTTCAGCTGCGCCACGTGGGCATTTTTGAGTTTCTCATAAGAGCCGTTTCCGGTCATTACCACCTGAACCTCGTAACCAATGTCGTTCAAAACTCGCTCAACTTCCCAGCTGTCACCGCCGATATTATACTCGCCCAAGATATTGATGGTATATTTGCTGGGCGGCTCCTCCAAGTCACCCTCACCGATGATTTTTTCCATCAGGCCGTTATTGGCTATGTGGTGACCGGCGGATTGACTGACCCCTTTATATCCCTCGCAGCTGTATGCCGTAATGTTTACGCCGTGCTTGGCCCGGGCCGCCCTGGCCACCGCCTGGATGTCGTCACCGATGAGGCCCACCGGGCAGGTGGCGGAAATGGTGATAGCATTGGGCTTGAGTATTTCCACCACCTCATCGATCATACGGGTCAGTTTCTTTTCACCGCCGAAGACGATGTCGCTTTCCTGCATGTCGGTGGATACACAGTAGGCCAAAAAGTTTTTTTCCGGATCTTCAGCCCTGGCTTTATTACGCCTGGTTAGCCAGCTATAATAGCCACATCCAACGGGACCGTGCACAATGTGCACCATGTCCTTGAGCGGGCCCAACACTACACCTTTACAACCGGCAAAGGCGCAGCCGCGATTAGTGACTACCCCCGGTATGGTCCGGGTATTGGCTTCTATTTCCTGGTTCTCCTGGGCAGAGTCCCTGATCACAATGTGTTTTTTACGGTTACGTTTCACCTTGGCAGGGTACTTATTAAGAATCTCCTCAATCATCTTTTCGTTGATAGCCAAATTAACCGCCTCCTTTTATCGTCAATTGGGGCAGGTGTGTCCCCTTTCTCCAATCGGGGACATTCCTCCGACCCAATAAACAGGCCCCCAAGAGAGGTGTGTCCCCTTCTCCAATCGGGGACATTCCTGCCTCTAAAGGAATACCCAAGCTTCAGCAGGTGTGTCCCCTTTCCTTAAACCGCCGCCTCGCCCCGCTCGCCGGTCCTTACCCGGGCGGCATCCGAAACGGGGCAGATGAATATCTTGCCGTCCCCTTTGTTTCCTTCCTTATTTACGCTGATGATGGTATTAACAACTTTATCAATTTCGTTGTCCTGGACCAAAATGGTGAGCATACGCTTGGGAATCAACCGGCTGCCCTTATCCAGGCTTTCATTAACAATACCGGCTAGTTCTTCGGAGTCGCCCATCTGATCCAAAATCGACAAATCCACGTGAATCTTGCCCCGGCCCTTTACTTTCATGGCGTGAAGACCACATATCCCAGTATCGGCCAGAGCCTTTTTAGTGGTGTTAACTTTGTTCATCCGGATAATGGCAATTATCTCTTTCATGGTAGTCCTCCTTTCGACCGTCATTAGGGGATTCCTCTACAGCCCCTTGGTACCGCTGCTGATTGTATAAGCCTCTTCCACCGGAGTAACAAATATTTTGCCGTCACCGAAGGCGCCTTTTTTACCGGTCTTGGCATATTTGGAAATGATACTGATCACGTCTTCCTTGTCCTTCTCTTCCTGTACCACCAGTATCAACATATCCTTGGGTATCTCGTCGTAAACCACTTCGCCCACTTTCACACCCCGCTGTTTACCACGGCCCACCACGTCAATCCTGGTTACCGCGGGAAACCCGGCGCTGTTCAGTTCGGCCATGATATGGTTAGTTCTTTCAGGCCGTACAATGGCTCTAATCATTAACATTAGTAATCACTCCTATTAAAATTTTTCCGCTTAAGGTTAGACTAAACTATCCATAAGACCGAATTCCATCAGCAGCTCCTCCAGCCGGTCCGTGGTCATTGGCTTGGGAACCACGAACATATCGTTGCCGTCAATGTTGCGGGCCAGAGCCCGGTATTCGTCAGCCTGGGGCACAGTGGGGTCAAAATCAATAACAGTTTTCCTGTTTATTTCAGCCCGCTGTACAAAGTTATCCCGGGGTACAAAATGAATTAACTGCGAACCAAGTTCCTGGGCAAAAGCTTTTAACATATCATATTCATTGTCCACATTACGACTATTGCAGATAATCCCGCCCAGCCGTACACCGCCGCTATCGGCAAATTTCATGATCCCCTTGGAAATGTTATTAGCAGCGTACAAGGCCATCATCTCACCCGAAGCCACAATGTAAATTTCCTGGGCCTTACCTTCCCGGATGGGCATGGCGAACCCCCCGCATACCACGTCACCCAGCACGTCGTAAAAGACGTAATCTAAGTCGGGCGTATAAGCTCCCAGCGCTTCCAGCATGTTGATGGAAGTAATAATACCTCGTCCGGCACAGCCCACACCTGGTTCGGGACCTCCGGATTCCACACACATGCTGTTTCCATAGCCTGGACGCATGATGTCTTCGAGATCAATGTCCTCTCCTTCATCCCGCAGGGTATCCAGCACAGTCTCCTGATTCATACCGTGCAGCAGCAGCCTTGTGGAATCAGCCTTAGGGTCGCAACCCACAACCAGTACCTTTTTGCCCAACTCGGCCAGGGCCGCCACCGTATTTTGAGTAGTAGTGGACTTACCTATACCGCCCTTTCCATAAATAGCTATTTGTCTCATAATTTCTCAACCTCCTATTTGTTTTGATCATAAAAAAAGAGGCCTGTTTAAGCCCTAAAAGGGCTGTCAACGGCCTCAATGCCTGCATTTCTTACCACAGTGTAATTAAGTATGGGGAACCGGGTAGTTCCCCGTTATAAATGGTCGGGCGCCGGTAAATACATACCGGCGCCCTCGCCATAATACCCTTGGTACTGCAACGTACCTTATTAACTAATTTTCACTATATACACAGTGGGATCTAAGGTCCCGTGAGCTTTTTGCCTCAAAACCGAAAAGCCCGTTGAGAGTTATCCTCTCAGCGGGCTTCTTTGCCTAATTTTGTACTCACCAGCGAGCACTTTGTTTACATTGTTTTAAGTTGGCTTAATTATAAACTCCGTCTCGAAAGATAGCAAGAATCATTAACGGTCAAAATTGGCTATTTGGGGCAAATAGCCAAAGACATATTACCCTTTACTCTGATTTTACTGCATATACTTCATTCTTATCAAATTTAGAAATTAACGCTAACCGCATACATGATGTTGGCATATTACTTTTTTACAATCACGGCACTGCCGGCAATTTTTCCCCAGTAAAGACGAAACCAGAGTCCCGGCACTGGGGCCCACTAAAAAAGTTACCCCTTTTCTCATTTGAAACACCCTGATACTCCCACACCGCGGACACTGTCCCTTCAAATTTTTTCCGCCCATAAGCAGAGCCCCCCCCCTTCTATATATTCTATATTTTACCATGTGGATTTGTGCCAGGAAAATATTTGATGTATTCCCTTATAAAATTTAAAAGGACAGGGAACCATTTTTATACAATGGGTCCTGTCCTTTTAGAAGAACTTTTAAAGGTAAAAGTACATAATATAAATACCAAAGGTTACCAAAACAGAAAGGGGAATTACCATGAACACACAAAACTACTGGGCTCCCCGCTCCATACCACCCGGCGGTCACAGTTTACCTCCTCTGCCCTATCCCTACAACGCCCTGGAACCGGTTATCAGCAGCAATACCCTGCGCATACACCATGACCGGCATCATCAATCATATGTAGACGGGCTGAATAAAGCTGAACTTAAACTTGTGGAGGCCAGGCAAAAGGGGGATTTTGCTCTTATCAAGCACTGGGAGCGAGAACTTGCCTTTCACGGCTCCGGCCATATTCTGCACAGCATTTACTGGACTGTGATGACACCTCAAGGTACATCCGGGCCGTGCACCGAAACACGGCGGCAAATAAACGGTTATTTTGGCAGCATGGATGCCTTCCAGCAGCAATTCATTGAGGCTGCAATAAATGTAGAAGCTTCCGGCTGGGCAGTTGTTATCTGGAACCCATCCTGGAACCACCTGGAAATACTTACCGCTGAAAAACACCAAAACCTAACCCAGTGGGGTGGTATTCCCATCATGGTACTTGATGTGTGGGAACACGCTTATTACCTTGATTATCAAAATCGCCGGGCCGATTACGTAAAAGCCTGGTGGCAGCTGGTAAACTGGCCGGAAGTTGAGAAACGGCTATTGTTGGCCATGCGCGCACAGGTGCCGCTGGTAATAAGTAATTTGGGAGTAGCTGTTGATTGCTAATTATTATTGGAATTGCGGATTTCTTTTTGCCAAAAAGGCATTAACCCCTTCTTTGAAATCGTCATCAGACCAGGCCATTAATTGCAGCGAAGCTTCTGTTTCCATTTGAGCGGCCAGGTCATTTTGGCTGCTCAATTTTAGCATTTTCTTGATATATTTTACTGCTCTCTGAGGTCCATTGGCTAACCTTGCCGCCAGGCTGTACACTTCTTCCCGGAGGTTATCTTCCGGTACGACCTGATTGAAGATGTTTAGCTTGTAGGCTTCCCCGGCCTCCACCATACGGCCGGTAAGCATTAACTCCATAGCTTTATGGTAGCCTATTTTACGTGGTAAGTACCAGGATGCACCGCTATCAGGCACAGCGGCAATGTTAACAAAATTCGGGGCAAACTTGGCTTTATCACTGGCAATAATGATATCAGAGCCCAGTACCAAGGCTGTACCCGCACCTGCTGCCACCCCGTTAACTGCGGCTATTACAGGCTTGGAGAACCTATCCAGCTCTGTGATAAAGGCACCGGCTTTATCCACAATGGCTCTTTTTTTAATATTATCATCGGCCTGCATCAGCCAGGCCAGGTCCCCTCCGGCACAAAATGCCTTGCCTGCACCGGTAATAATTAACACCCTTACCCCCTCATCTCGCTCCGCCTCTTGTAAAACAGAGACCAGTTCCAAAGCCATTTCCCGGTTGATGGCATTAAAATCAGAAGGCCGGTTCAGCGTTAATGCACCAATTTTGCCATCTTTCACTTCGTAGGTGATAGTTTTATAAACCATTAAATATACCTTCCTTTACCTAATGAATAAATACTCATTCATTAATAGTTATTCCACAAATTCACGAAATTTCCTGCCCAATTTTATAGCAATAGCTTTAATCACTTTTTAAACATAAATTCCTCTACCCCAGCCAGATGTTTTAACATGGATTGCCTGGCGGCGTTAGGGTCAGCATTTTTAATGGCTGCAAAGATAGCATGATGCTCGCGCAAAAGAAGCGTAGGTTTGGCCGGATCCCTGTACAATTCATGCCGGGCGGCCGCAAGTACCCGTCCCATAGTATCGGAAATGGTGTTCATTAATTTTAATAGCAGTGAATTGCGGGCTGCTTCGGCTATGGCATAATGGAACTTCATATCTGCCTCTTCACCTAAGTTACCTTCCTCAAGGTCATGCTGCATCTGCTGCAGTGCGTAATCAATGGCCTCAAGTTGTTCAGGTGAACAACGCCGGGCGGCCATTGCCGCGGACTCAACCTCCAATATTTTACGCAGCTCCATTAATTCGCGGGCTGTAATGTCATCCCCGCCGGCCAACAGTACCGAAGAAAAACTCTTCAGCAGAGATTCAGCTGCATCTTCGGTGATAAAGGTACCTTCACCAGGCCTTATTTTAATAATGCCCATTGCCTCCATCACCCGGAAAGCTTCCCGCACGGCAGACCGCCCCACCTGCATCCTCTCGGCCAGTTCCCTTTCGGACATCAGCCTGTCCCCCGGGCAAAGTGTGCCGTCACTAATCATTGCTTTTATCTGTTCGATTATTTCCTGGTATATTTTTTTTGTTTTAATTGGTTTAAAATCCACGGTGGTCCTCTCCCAATTTTTGCAGACTGAGCTTATTATATCATGTTTTATGGGGGTTGGACCACAGCGGTTATTCACCTTTTCGGTACCCGGCCCGTCCTTTCCAGCAAACTCCCAAACCTTTCCCCCGGTCGTCCTTCGTTGAGGAAGAATTCTATGCACTGGGCCAAATTATCTGCAACTTCATTTTCACTGGCAATGGGCGCCAATTCCGAAGCCAGGCGGGGATGGCGGCCTAACTTACCCCCGGCAAGAACTCTGCATCCAACATCCCCCTCAACCAGGGCCCCTGTAGGGCAGGCACGAATACATTGGCCACAATTAAGACACTTGCCGGTATTAATCAACACTCCGCGTCTACCCAGGCTGACAGCTCCTTCCGGGCAGGCCTCAATACAGGCCTCGCATTGCTTGCAATCCCCGTTTAATTCCGGCACCGACTGCCCCTGCACGCCAAAATCTTTTATCTGAGGCTGGCTGCAGGAATTAGGACACCCGGCCAAGGCAATGTGGAACATCTGGTGATGCATGGGCTTTGCACTTTCTACCCGGCTTCCCAGGCGAGTGTTAAAGTCCTTTTCCACCATTACTTGGCGCAATTTAGTCTCCAGCTTATCCAGGTCAACTACCCGGTTGGGACAATTAAAACATTTCTTGATGGTAAATAGCTCCATAAAAGTCCTCTCCTATTTATATAGTTTTTAAACAAAAACATTTTGGGGTATTCCTTTGGGGTCGTTTTTTGACAGGATAACAGGATTTGCAGGATTTTTTTTGAGGGATCATTACTTTTGAGAGCGTAGATAATTCATGGTTTTAACAGAGGACTATTAATTAAAAAAAATGAAAAAACAATAATTTATATTTATGAGATTCTCTATAATAATAACCCTTTTAACACTTTTCTTTAATCCCTTATCCTGCAAATCCTGTAATCCTGTCTAATGTTTTTCGTCTTTTCTTTTTTTAATCTCTATCCCGCAAATCCCGTTAATCCCGTCGAAAATTGCTCTTTCTTTTTTTACGAATTGTTTATTCTAGTTTACTTTGCATTTTAGCCAACAGCAATGAACTATCTCAGCAGGAAGTGTGATTTTTGTCACAGACACTACCCTTAAAGTGGAATTGTACTTTTTGACGTCAAAATATTAAAGACCTTAGTTTTAGAGAAAGAGGGAATTTAAGGATAATCGTTATTTTCAATGGAGGAAGGAGGAACTACAAATGTTAGCTAATCTGCTTGCTGCCGTCATGGTTCTTATATTCGGTTTACTAATCAAGTTCTTCAAATTCTACAACCTGATCGCAGGGTATAATACCCTGCCGGAGGACCAAAAAGAAAATGTAAATATTGAGGGGCTGGCTAACCTGGTTGGCAACGGCCTGCTGGTTATGGCAGGAGTATTGTTATTAGGGGCACTTTTGATCTGGCTGGGTCACTCCACAGCCTTCCTCGGATCATGGATAGTATTTGTTATTATTGTGATTCACATTGTAGTTAAGGCTCAGCGGTTTAGTAATAAATAAAAAAGGGCGGTCCTCTAAAAAGGATGGCCCTAAGGTTATAACAAAGCTGTTTAGCTAACCTGTCTTTTGCGCCCGCTCATTCATTTCATCTCGCGCGCCAGGCTAAAGCTCAGTCTCACGCTCCAGCGGGGTACCCAAATTACTAAGCCTCCTAATTAAGACCAGCTGTTTTCGCAATGGCATAGATAAGAGTTAGTATTCCGAAAACAGTCGCAATGCCATTGCCGTCCGCCGTCCTGGCTCAAGGGGCGGCCTCGCACGTCCTGTGCTCGGCCCCGCTTCCGCTTATCGACTTCGCTAGCCTGGCAGCTGCTCGATTCAAATTCATTCGCTATGCGCAAAAGACAGGTTTGTCGTTAGTCTTAAGCCGGACATCCAAAAGACCGGCTTATTTTTTATATCTTTTCAGCCAGTATTTCCACGGTGTGTTTGACGGGTAATTCTTTTCCCCTGCTGTCTAGGCCGCCGCTTATTTGCAGCTTACAGCCGGGGCAGTCCAATGCTACCGTGGGGGCATTTGCCGCTTCCATACTGTGCAATTTTTTATCCAGGATCTGACTTGATATAGACGGAAATTTGACGGAATAGGACCCTCCGAAACCGCAGCAAAGGTCGGAACCATCCATTTCCGCCAGTTCCAGCCCGGCAGCAGCAAGCAATTGTCTCGGTTCTTCGGTAATACCCAGGCATCCCTTCATATGACACGAATCATGGTAGGTAACCCTACCGCCTGTTTGCTTTAGCCTTAAACTACTGCCGTTACCGGACTTGTCAGCTACATAGGCTGTTATATGCTGCACTTTTCCGGCTAGCGCCTTAGCTCTTTCGTGCCAGGCAGGGTCTGTCTCCATCAGCTCCATATATCTCTCTTTTAAGGCCTGGGCACAGGATGGGCAGCAGGTAACTACAGCATCGACACCGGCCTGCTCAAAGGCTTCTATATTCTGTTGTGCCAGATGCACGGCTGATTCTCGTACACCCATAAGCACGGCAGGCACACCACAGCAGGTTTGCCCGGCAGGGAAAACCATTTCCTTGTTCAGATGTTTTAAAACCTTATGTGCCGCCTGGCCTAATTGGGGATAAACGAAGTCGGTAAGGCACCCGGCAAAGAATCCTACTTTTTCCTTGGAATCTGGAGTGGATTCTTTAGAAGGGCCTTCAGGCACGCTAAGGTTTCGTGCTTGATCCCGGAAAGCTTTGTCTGCAATTACCGGCAGGCTGCGCCCTTCCGTTAAACCGGCTAAAAACATGGGCAGGTGACGTATTCTGGCACCCTTTTGAAAAGGTTTTTGGCCTAATTGCCCGGCTTTAATCAGCCGGTGGAATAACTTGCGGTTGGGCAGCACCTTCTCTAATACAAATTTCTGTCCTCCCGGCAGGCCGCCCTTTTCCACTACCCGGCTGCGCAGTTCCCGGATTAACTTGGGTAGATCAATCTTGCCCGGACAAAAACGTTTACAGCGCTCACAGCCCAGGCAGAGGTTTTGCAATTCTCCGGCCTCTTGAAAACCATTAAAGAAAGCCGTAAGAATGGTACCGATACCGCCTGTGTATATGTGACCGTAAACATGACCGCCCAAAAGCTGAAACACAGGGCAAACATTTAAGCAGGACGCACAGCGGATACACTGTAGGGCCTCTTTAAATACCGGATCTGCCTGCATTTCGGTACGGCCGTTGTCTAAAAGAATGATGTGTAGTTCCTTTTCCTGCACTGTCCCGTCCGGGTAAGCCGCAGGAGTGGGCCCCGTGATCATGGTTACATAACTGGTTATCTTCTGGCCGGTGGCACTGCGGGGAAGAGCCTCTATTATGGGCTTCACGCCGTCAAACTCATCCACCAGCTTTTCCAGGCCCACCACCGCCACATGTACCGGGGGCAAAGTGGTTGTTAACCTGGCGTTTCCTTCATTAGTTACAATAACCAGGGTACCTGTTTCAGCTACAGCGATATTAGCACCGGATATGCCTATGTCTGCAGCCAAAAACTTTTTCCGCAGCTGCTTTCTGGCCAATTCCACCAGTTGGGGAATATCGGCCGACAGCTCTTGCGTTGTTTCTTTAGAAAATATATCTGCCACTTCATCCCTGGTCATATGAATGGCCGGCATAACCATATGGGAAGGTTTTTGGCCGCACAGCTGCAATATCCATTCCCCAAGATCGGTTTCCACCGAATCAAGGCCCTGCCGGCCCAAGTATTCATTAAGATGGATTTCTTCCGTAGCCATGGACTTGGACTTAACTATTTTAGTGGCACCCTTCTCCTGGGCCAGGTTTTTAATATAGTCCTTGGCATCCTGGGCCGTACGGGCCCGAAATACTTTGGCTCCCCGGGCCTGTGCCGACTCGGTAAAACGCCCGGCCAGCTCCTCCATCCTGTCGGCTGCATCACCCTTAACTGCTGCAATTTGGTCCCGCAGCTCCTCAAAGTCCTTACCGGTATACGCCCTTTCCCGCGCGCCGACGTAATCATTACCGAAACGCCCCAGAGCACCGCGCAAGTTTTCATTGGCCAAAGCCTTTTCTATATTGTGTTTAATCTGTTGTTTATCACTCACAGGTCTCACCCCCGGCCTGATCCACAAAGATAATGTGCAGCTGCTCCGGGCCGTGTACCCCGATGGTCAGCACCCTTTCAATATCCGCCGTCCGGCTGGGGCCGGAAATAAAGGCAATATAACCAGGCATAAGATCCTGCTCATTAAAGTAATCAACTGCATCGACAAACTTATCCACCTGCCGGTCAATACGTACCAGCGCCACATGTACCGGGGGTAAAGTAGATACCAGGCGCTGGTCCAGCGCTGTGCTATCCTGAGCCAGGGTACCTGTTTCCGCTATGGCCATATCCACTTCTGAAAGACCAAGTTCAGCATCCTCAGCATGCCGCCTCAAGTCACTGGTATGCACAGCAACATCTTGAGTATTAAGCGCTTTCAAACAATCGGCTACCAGCCCGGATTTAGCGGCGGCAATTTTCTTTATATTCAATTCTTTTATAATATTTTCCAGCTGCCTGCCGGCGGCGGAGGAATCATGAACACGGTATACCCGGGCGGAAATGGCTTCTGCCTGTTCTTTAAACTTGGTGAATAATTGCTCCTGTTTACTGCCGGCCATTATAATTCCCCTCCTCCCGGGCGCCAGTGATGGAGTGAGCCAGCATTTCCACAGTGTGCAGTACCCGCTGCGGCATTTTTCTCTGCGCCAACCCGTCATTTAACTGAATACGGCAGGAACCGCAACCGGTTACCACTACCCCGGCACCAGTCCCGGAAATGTCACTTAATTTACGGTCCAACACCTGGGAAGCTAACTTATAATGTTCAAAACTAAAGGAGCCTGCTCCACCGCAACAGCGCCCCGGATCTTGCATGGGGCTATACGTGGCACGGGGGATGGCTTTCAATAACTTTTCGGCCTTTCCTGCCGCCCCCAATCCACGTCCTACGTGGCACGGTTCATGATAAGTGAAATGAGTGTCCAGTGGACCCAATAATGTATGATCCAGTGGAACTATATCAGTTAAGAATTCGGCAATGTCATAGGTACGGCCGGACAAAGCCAGTGCTTTACCGGCATCCTTTGCCCGGCCGGATAAAAGTTCAGGGTAATGATGCCGGAAGGCCTCGCCGCAGGTACCGCAGACAGTAACCACCGCATCCACCCCGGCAGCATCAAACATATGCACGTGTGATGCCGCCATTTCTTTAGCAGTATCCTTTATCCCGTGAATCAATAGAGGGGCTCCACAGCAATGCTGCTCCTTAGGGAAAACCACTTCAACTCCGTGCCGGTTTAACACTTCCACAAGTGCCAGGCCAACGCCGGGATACACATAATTGGTAACACAGCCGGCGAATAGGGCAACCCGCATAACCGGGTTTTGCACAGCATTTTTTTCCGGCAACTGTTCCTTTAGATCCTTCTTGGCCAGGGCAGGAAGCACCCTTTTTAAATCCAGTCCCACAGGAAACCGCGGGCTCATGCCTCTTTCTCCACGTTTGAATAAAAGTTTCTGGGTAACACCCGCTGCCTTCATGCCCATTTGCATCAGAGCCGGGCGGGCCAGACCGGCCGCGGCAACCCGGTGGGGAAGCGGCAGGCCTCTTTTTTCCGCCAGCGCGGCTCGGGCCTCCAGTACAACCCTGTCCACCCTGACCCCGCAGGGGCAGTTGCTCACACAGGCCATACAGGTAAGGCACAGGTCAAAACGGTGGGCCAGCTCAGCTGTATAGTCCAGTTTGCCGCCGAGGACTGCTGCTGCCAGCTGCACTTTCCCCCGGGCCACCGCATTCTCGGCTCTTGTTTCTTTGTACAGAGGGCAGACCGCCTGGCAGTTGCCGCATTTCATACATTTTATGATTTCATGTTCAATGGATTTAAGCCGGTTACTCATGCCCGGTCCCCCCGTTAAAACCCATCTTACCAGGGTTTAAAATCCCTTCCGGGTCCAGGGCATTTTTAATCTTATGCAGCACGCCCACGCCACCGGCACCCAGTTCCCATTCCAGGAAACTGGATTTGGCCATTCCTATGCCATGCTCACCACTGAGCGTACCGCCCAGGGCCAGGGCTTTTTCAAATATTTCCTTTACCGCGGCATGGACCCTTTCCATTTCCTCTTTATCACGCTCGTCGGTAAGGATAGTCGGGTGCAGGTTACCGTCTCCGGCGTGCCCGAAGGTACCAATCTGTAAATTATATTTCTCTGCAATTTCCTCCAGCGCCAACAGCATCTCGGTTATTTTGCTACGCGGTACGGTGGCGTCTTCCAGCACCGTAGTCGGCTTAACCTGGGCCAGTGCCGGCAGTGCAGCCCGGCGGGCCGCCCAAAGGTTGTCCCGCTCTTGTTCATCCCGGGCCATTTGGACCCTGCCGTTATTATTTTGTATTACTTGCAAGACCGTGTCCGCTTCCTGCTCCACCACTTCCGGAATCCCATCCACTTCAATCAGCAGAATAGCCCTGGCTTCGGTGGGAAGTCCTATTTGGGAGAAATTTTCCACGGTTTTTATAGTCACCTGGTCCATAATCTCCAGGGTAGCCGGAATCACTTTATTTTTAACGATGGATATAACCGCATTACCGGCATCTGACAAATTAGTAAAGGTCGCAAACATTGTCTTGCGAGCCTCGGGAGCCGGGATCAAGCGTACAATTATTTCGGTGATGATACCTAACGTCCCCTCTGAACCGGTAAAAAGTTTTACCATGTCCAGCGCGGTTACATTTTTAACGGTCTTACCCCCGAAACGGGCCACCTGCCCGTCCGCCAGTACCACTTCCAGTCCCATCACATAATGTTTGGTCACCCCGTATTTCAAACCCCGCAGCCCGCCGGAACATTCTGCAACGCTCCCGCCCATGGTGGCCGTGGCCACGGTGCCCGGATCAGGGGGATACAAAAGCCCGTGCGGTGCCACGGCATTATTCAAGTCCTGAATGATTACTCCGGGCTGTACGGTAGCGGTTAAGTTTTCCGCATCCACTTCCATTATTTCTGCCATTTTCAGCAGCGACAGTACTATACCACCCTTAAGCGGTACCGTACCACCGCTTAAGTTAGTACCTGAACCTCTGGGGTAAAGAGGGACTTTGTACTGCCGGGCGATTTGTACCAACTGCGATACCTGACCGGTATTTACCGGCGTAACCACCACATCAGGAAGCGGGTCAGGCACGTCGGGAGTGGCATCATACGAGTAACAGAGTAGGTCCTCCCGGCCGGTAATTACATTTTCCTTCCCCATTATTTTAACCAGTTCGTTAATTATCTCCTTTTGCAACATAAAGCCTCCTCCTTTCGGATAGCTTACAACAAAACACCCGCGGCAAAACCGCCGTATATAATAACCAGTCCCACAATGCCCACGGCTAGTCCGTAAACAAACATGGGAATAAGGTTCCTGCGGATAATGATTCCCTCAACTCCGGTGAGTCCCACCGTGGCACAGGCAGCAACAACATTATGCACGCAAACCATATTGCCCACTGCACCGCCTATATTTTGCATGGCCAGGGTAACCACTCCGGGATGTCCCAACTGGCCGGCCACACCGAACTGAAACTGGGAGAAAAGAATATTGGAAACAGTGTTGGAACCGGACATAAAGGCTCCCAAAACACCCACAAAGGGAGACACCAGGGGCCACGCGCCGCCCACTACCATAGCTGTCGCCTTGGACATGGTGAGCATCATACCATCAATGTCCTTTACATTTGTCGAGGAATTAACCATCACCTGTACCATGGCCACAGCGAAAAACAATGCAATGGCAGGGCTCACTATTTGCTTAAGAGTGGCACCCCACGCTTCTTTTACTTTTTCACCAGGCATGCGGTGCAGGAAGATGGTGATTATGGCCACCAAAACAAAGGGTATGGTGCCGGGAAGATATAAATATTTAAGGGAATAATTAATGCCCGACCCCAGTATATTATCCCACGATATAACCTGAGCGGCTAACCATGCCTTTAAACCAAATTCGGGAATCCTTGTCACCACAAGGACCACAGCAATTAAAACATAAGGTGTCCAGGCCAGCCAAAGCGGCATGTTGCTTTCCTCATCTGAACCTGTTTCCACCACGCCCTTCCAGTTTCCTTCCCATTTATCTTTAGTAGGAAATTCCCATTGATCTCTGGGCACCAAGAAACCTTTGGACGCGGCCAACAGAACAATAGGCAGTCCAATCAGGGCACCAACCAGAGCAGGAAACTCCGGGCCTAACAGGGTAGCCGTCAACATGTACGGGACAGTAAAGCAAAGCCCCGCGAAGATAGCAAAGGGCGCCGCTGCTAAGCCGTATTTAATGGAACGCTTTTCCTTGGGGCCAAAGAAAGCCGTTAACATGCAAATGGCCAGAAGCGGTATAAAAGTACCCACAATGGCGTGAGGCAGCGCACTCCAAAAACCGACTGATTTCAGGAAGGGAATATAAGCTCCTTCTCCTAATCTCTCTACCACAGTGGCTTTCATCACAGCGCCCACACCGCCTATAACCGGCGTGCCCACTGCCCCGAAACTTACAGCAGTACTGTCAAATATAAGAGCCACCATAGCAGCAGCCAAGGGAGGAAAGCCCAGCCCCACCATTAACGGGCCGGCCAGTGCAGCCGGCGTACCAAAACCTGCCGCTCCTTCAATGAAGGAACCGAACATCCAGCCAATAATGATGGCCTGGATTCTGCGGTCCGGCGTAATGCCATAAAAACCCCGGTTAATGGTGGACATGGCCCCACTTTTCTTCAGAGTATTTAAAATAAGAATGGCACCAAAGATAATAATTAAAATATTAAACGCTGATAAAAATCCATAGACAGTGGAAGCAACTACGCGCATCAACTCCATGCCCCACACAGTTAAAGCAACCATTACTGCTATACCCCATGCAAAGGGCATCACCCTTTTTGCCGGCCACGAAAAAACTGTCATCATAACTACGGTAAACAATATAGGTATGAAAGCAACTAACGCCAGTCCTACAATTTGCATAAAAGAATTACCCTCCTTTTCATACTGTTCACACACCCTGATGGTCAGACCACTATCTGTTTAAATGCGGGGCCTGGTTCAAAACCAGGCCCCTTATCTTATTTTAAGCTCTTTTTTAGTAAACTATTTGATCAGTAATGTCATGCAACGAAGCACAGCCGGTAAGGATCATAGCCTGGCTCAGTTCTGCTGTCATTTTCTCAATCAAAAACTGAACTCCTTCTACGCCGCCTCCAAACGCTCCCACAACCAAGGGGCGTCCCACGAGAACAGCGTCAGCACCTAAAGCTAAAAGTTTAATAACGTCAACCCCTGTCCTAACTCCACCGTCTGCAAAGATAGTTACTTTCCCTTTAACCTCAGAAGCGATTTCCGGCAGTACATCCGCCGCACCCGGGGTATAATCAAGGATACGCCCTCCATGGTTGGACACAACGATAGCCGCTGCACCGGCCTCGGCACACATTACGGCCTCATCAACGGTCATGATGCCCTTAACAATAAAGGGAAGCTTGGTAGAAGCAATTATTTCCTCCAATTCGGCGCGGGTTTTAGGACCAACAGGCTGTCCTTTTAAAGCCATGGTCACCAGTCCGGCGCCGTCAATATCCATACCCACGGCTACCGCACCGGCTGATTCCGCCCGGCGAATCCTTTCTATCACTTCTTCTTGTTCCCGGGGTTTGATTACCGGTATGCCCCATCCATTTTCCGCTGCCACTGCTTCCAAACCGGAATCATACATGGCCGGGTCGGCTCCGTCTCCGGAAAAGCCCATACTTCCTGCAGCCCTACTGCCGGACATAATCATGCCGATAAAATCCCGCTCAGATATGGCCCCTCCCATATTATAAGGCGTACCGGTCATGGGGGCGGCCAAAACCGGAGTTTTTAAGGAACCGCCGAATAATTCACAATCCGTAACCGGGTTTTTAGCATTATGCAAAGTGCGCATGTTAAGACTATAACCTTGTAGGGCCTCTAAGTTAACCCGAAAAGCACTACCGGTTCCCGAACCGCCCATGCCGGGCACTTCCCCTGAACAGGCCCGCCCGTCACAAACAGGACAGACCCTGCAATGACCTTTAAGTTTTTCTCGTGCTTGATCACGAATCTGGTTAAGATCCATGGATAGCCCTCCTTACCAAAAAAAGAAAATTGGCTGCTGGTATGACCAGCATGCTCCTTCGCGTAAAAGTTCAATAAATTCTCTAAAAATCCTTTTGGAAAAAATAACCGCAAGTGGGGACGGTTCGTTCTTGCTTGCCCCTCTTTACGAGTATTTCTTATCTACTTAACTGCAAAAACTAAATCCTTTTCTCCCAAATTATCAATGTCTCCGGTCATTTTAAAGCGCCTGCGAGCCTCCACCTGGGAAAAACCTATGCGGGGCAGTATCTCCTCCAGCTCACTGGTTATGTTCAAGCGCAGCTCAAAGGTCAGTACATCGTAAGTAGGATTATCCTCCTGCTCCCTGATTGTAAGCAAGTTATAACGAACCGATTTTTCTTCGTAGTCCAGCAGCCTCAGATACATCACCTTGCTGCCGTTTTCCTGTGCCACCGTAAGGGGACCGAAATTCAGTTTGTCCTCCTTAAAATTATCATAATCGCGGTTTTCAAAGACGGCCAGGCCACCGGGCTTTAATAAATCATATATTGCTTTTAAACCCTGTTCAAATTCTTTATCATCAATCATGTGGGCCACCCCACCACCGGCACATACAAATCCGTCAAAAGATGCCGGCCCGAACTTTTCTGTAAGCTCAGTAAAAGAGGCCTGGCAAAAATCAATATTCAGTTTATTATCGCCGGCGCGCTTGCGGGCAATATCCAACATACCTTCACTGATGTCAAAACCCGCAACCTCTAACCCTTGCCGGGCAAGATGAATGGCATGACGACCGGTGCCACATGCCGCATCCAACACCTTTTTCGCTCCGTGTTCCTTAAACAAGCCTGCATAATAAAGGGCTTCCTTTTTATTTTTCTCTTCTTCCGAAATGTAATGATCATAATCATTACTCCAAGCGTCATAGACGCGACGTGTCTCATTGCCTGTCATTGCCATTGATGGACACTCTCCTTTTATAAAAGTTCTTCAAAAAAAATCCTTATATTTATAGATTCTCAATTAAATTGTCGATTCCTGCAACTCGTCCCTACTTACCAGGTTGCTTGGCAAGCGGGGACGGTTCTCACTTGCCCCAGCTAAAGCTCCACACCGAGGTTCGGAGACACACCTCCTGCGGAGAATGTCCCTAACTGGTGGGATTCTACCCCACCTGAAGAAAAAAAAACACAAACTTCACTTATAGAGATGAGCGTCTTAGAAAACAAATTAAGGCAGGAAATTATACCTCCGATGTTAAATTCTTTAGCTATTGATTTTAAACGATTTCTCGTAATTCCCGGAGGCCATGCCAATGAACTCAATAGAAAGAGGTTTCTCACTGGAAATAAAGGATGTATGGTACAGGTATCCAGGCGCGGATGACGAGGTTATAAAAGGTGTCAGCACTACGGTGGGACAGGGAGAATTAATAGCCCTGACCGGTGCCGGCAGAGCGGGTAAATCAACTTTAGCCCGCCTGATGGCAGGAGTGCTGTTGCCTTTTAGCGGTCAGATTTTGGTCAACGGCCTCGATAATACTGATGAAGAAAATCGGGAAAAAACGCGCCCTCATGTGGGGATAGTATTTCAAAACCCGGATAACCAGCTTGTGGCTGCACGGGTGGAAGAAGACGTGGCCTTTGGGCCGGAGAACCTTAACCTGCCTTCTTGTGAAGTACAGCGCCGGGTAGACGAAGCGATTGAAGAGGTAGGTATCAACCACCTGAGGGAACGCCCTCCCCATTTGCTTTCCGGAGGTGAAAGGCAGCTTTTGGCTATTACCGGCTCCATAGCCATGAGGCCATCCTGCCTGATTTTGGACGAACCTACCGCTATGCTGGATCCGTTAAACCAGCACAATATTTTAAAAGTTTTAGAACGCCTAGCGAGAAAAGGTACAACTATAATTATTATAACCAGTGCCTGGAATGAATTAATTCAATTCGACAGGCTATGGATATGCAGGGACGGAAAATTAATTTTTGATGATACCCCGAGTAAACAGCCGGGGAACCTAAAAACGATACGTGGTTTGGGAACGAACACAGGCGGAACTGCCGAGCTGGCTTTTGCACTCCAAGAGCAAGGCGTGGATTTGCCGCCGGAGGCAGTTACTATGAATGAAATGGTGAAATATTTATGCCGTGCATTGAGGTAGAAAGCTTAAGTCACGTATATTTTCCAGGCACACCCATGGAAATGACGGCTTTAAAAGATATTAAATTAAATATTTTTCCGGGTGAATTCCTGGTAGTGGCAGGAAGCACTGGCAGCGGCAAATCAACACTGGTGCAGCATTTTAATGGCCTGTTGCTTCCTACCAACGGGCGGGTAAAGGTACTGGGCAAGGATACAACAGACAAAAAACACCGCAATGAATTATGGCGCCTGGTGGGAATGTTTTTTCAATTTCCGGAATGCCAATTTTTCAATGCCACAGTGTATGATGATATTGCCTTTGGTCTGCGTAACTTGAACCTTGATGAGAAAACCATTGCCAGGAGGATCCGGGAAGCCCTGGCTATAATGGGGCTTCCTGACGAAGTTAAATTTGCCCACCCCGGGAAACTCAGTGACGGCACGCGCAGGCTTGCTGCTATGGCTGGGACGCTTGCCCCGCGACCCAAAATTTTGGTATTGGATGAGCCCGGGGCGGGGCTGGGACCGAAGGATAAAAAAATAGTCTTTGACCGCCTACAATGTCTACAGAAATCAAGTGGAGTAACGATAATCCTAGTCACCCACGATATGGAAGATGCCGCTGCCTATGCTGAAAGGGTGGCGCTATTAAAGGGTGGGCAGTTACTGCGCGTGGACAAGGCGCGACACATTTTAGCGGATACCGGCGTGCTGCGGGAAGCCGGTTTAAGGCCACCTTATGCCGTTGAATTGGCCGACAGGTTGCGGCAGGAAGGTATACATTTACCGTCAATGCCTTTAACCGTAGCTGATGCTGCCAAGTTGCTGGGTAGTTTATTAAAACAAAAGGCAGGGGATTAGCATGTTGGATGGCATTAACCCAGGACAATACATACCGGCTGACTCCCTGATCCACCGGATGGACCCGCGGGCCAAGCTAATTGTCACAGTTATATC
Organism: Clostridiales bacterium; assembly: GCA_016278505.1. Classification (GTDB taxonomy): domain Bacteria; phylum Bacillota; class Desulfotomaculia; order Desulfotomaculales; family VENG01; genus VENG01. Next base: position 71,011 of record JADQBQ010000019.1, on the reverse strand, counting down.
AGTGCTGGCGGTAATACTGGCATCAAGTTTAAGCGCATTACTGGTGGTTTTAATTTGGTCTGTACTTGTGGCGCGCATGTCGGGAATAAAAGCGGTCTTTTACTGGCGCAGCTTAAAACCTCTATGGGTACTATTGCTGTTTAGCTTTTTCTTCCGTGCGTGTTTCACTCCCGGTAAGCCGTTCATTGATACCGGCTTTTTGATGATTTCATACGAAGGAATTATTAGCGCAGGCTGGTTAGTCTGGAAACTGGCTTTACTTGTATTAACGTCGGCAGTGGTTACTTTCACCACTACCCCGCTGCAATTAACGGCCGCGCTAGAACAAATGCTAATGCCTCTGGCCAGAATTGGCCTGCCGGTAAGAGAAATGTCGATGATGGTTAACCTTGCTCTGCGGTTTATACCTACGCTCTTCCAGGAAACCAGGCTTCTTTTTATGGCCCAGTGGTCCCGGGGAGCCGCTTTCACCCGCGGAAGAATAACTGACCGCTTAAAGGGCCTGGTGCCATTTATTGTCCCCTTGCTCACTAACGTTTACCAGAGAGCGGATGAATTAGCACTGGGTATGGAAACGCGTTGTTACCGGGTGGGGGCAGTTCGCTCCCGCATGAAACCATTACAGTTTAAACCGCTTGATGTGGTGGCTGTTTTGTCCAGCAACTTAGTACTGGTTTTTGTATTGGTTCAACGACTGGGTTAGAGTACTCAAATTATGTCGAATCATTGCTTTTAGGGCTGGTTTTTGTCATTTATTTTTGCTTGAAAATTCCATCTTCCCAGGGTAACATTTAAACATATGCACAAATTATGGATGGGAGGAGAGATTAGTTGGGAAAGAGTAAAAAGACAATAATTTTTGGTGTTATCTTATCAGTTGCCCTTTTGGCAGGTTCCAGCTTGGTGTTTGCTGGTACCCAAACCTTTGAGGCCGTTGCAGCCAACTTTAATTTTTTCGTAAACGGTCAGAATGTGAAGCCCGCTGAACAACCTGTGGTCATAGACGGTAAAACTTATCTACCGGTAAGGGCTCTCGGCGAAGTGCTTGATAAAAGAATAGGTTGGGATGCGGATTCCAAGACGGTGGTTATTGAAGAATTGCTGGCGGATGGCGTTTATAAAGCAGCAGAACCAGAATTTAATGAGCACGGTTGGAAGGCCATGGTGAATTTGACCGTTAAAGACGGAATAATTACAGCAGTAAAGTATGATGAAATAAACAAAGAAGGTACTTACAAGAGCAAGGACGAAGCATATTTGCAACAGTACAAAGACGTAACCAAGGCAGATATGCTGGAAAAAATAAATCAACTGGAAACCTCTCTGGTCAACGCCCAGAGCGTAGGCGTTGTTGATGCTGTCTCGGGTGCTACCTATGCCTCTTATAGTTTTCAATCCCTAGTCCAAAAAGCGCTGGAAGCGGGGCCGGTAAGCGAAGATTAAAAAGGTATCTTCAAGTGAAAAATTTTTTTTAATCCAAGCCCATGAGAGAGAACTCATGGGCTTTAAAAATCAAGCTGGCTGGAGGAAAAAAGGTGTTAAAGAATGTTTTTGTACTGGCTTTGATTGTAGTACTGACTTTACCGGGATGCACTATGGAAAAGAAAGAAAAGGAACAGGGTTATACAGCCCGGGATGAGCTGCTGGGGACCGAAATAATAATCAACATCAAAAATTCTAAGGAAGCCCCCGGAGCGTGCGATGACATATTTGAAAGAATAAAGCAAATTCAAGGTAAGATGACCGTCCATAATATAGAAAGTGAAATAGCCATTCTAAACGCCAATGCAGGAGTTAAAAAAGTTTCGCTGAGTCAAGATACATACAACGTGCTGCAAGAGGCTCTTACCCTCAGCAGTCTGACCGGAGGTGCCTTTGACCCCACGGTTGGCCCCCTGGTGAAACTCTGGGGGTTTGATTCCAAGAACTTTGGAGTTCCCACAGATAAAGAAATCCAAGACAAACTAAACCTTGTGGATTACAGGCAGCTGCAAATTGAAAAGAGCAGGGATACCTTTATGGCCATGCTGCCAAGGGACGGTCAGGCTGTTGACTTAGGAGGTATCGCCAAAGGGTATGCAGGTGACGAGGCAAAACGGATACTCCTCAGCCACGGTATAAAGCAGGGAATAATAAACCTGGGCGGTAACATTGTGGCTGTGGGGACAAAAGAAGGCGGCAGCGCGTGGCGCGTAGGTATTCAAAACCCCCTGGCACCTCGTGGGACTTTCCTGGGTATTTTACAGTTGAAAGACAAGGCCGTGGTTACTTCAGGCGGGTACGAGCGCTACTTTTATGAAAATGGCAACCGGTATCATCACATTATTGATCCCCAAACCGGTTTCCCGTCAGAATCAGATTTGCTAAGTGTAACCATTATCGCGAATCAAAGTTTGATGTCTGATGCTTTATCCACGGGTGTATTTGTTATGGGACTATATAAGGGCTTGGAACTTATGGAGGAACTCGAAGGGGTGGAAGCAATTTTCGTTACCCGCGACAAGAAAGTTTTTATCACCAGTGGGATACGAGATATTTTTCAGTTAATTGACGGTGATTTTAGTTATGAACAATATAAATAAGTGGATAACAGGCGGACTAATTGTTTTAGCTGGTTTAAGCTTTATAGTTCTATACATATACCAGGGAAGCCAGGACCATGGACAACCAGTGTTGGTTATTTACAAAAACGGTGCGTTATATCAAAAACTTAACCTAACCAAAGACCTTCATAAAGAGTTTAATGTCACCTCCGGAGGGCATTTCAACACCATTGAAATTAAAGGAAAGGCAGTACGTATTAAAGAAGCCGATTGCCCCCGTAAAATATGCGTTCATACCGGCTGGCTGCATAAGCCCGGCCAAATAGCCGTTTGTATGCCCAACCGGCTGAAAATTTCTATTGAGGGCAGATCAGATAATGTGGATGACATATCATTCTGAGTGAACCTGTTTGTTGAAATTATTTAATTAATGAGGGAGTGCAAAAGATGTTAACCACAAAGCGCCTGGTGCTGATATCATTGTTTATCGCCCAGGCAGCGGCATTAAGTATTGTGGAAAGGTTCATTTCCATCCCCGTTGCTATTCCGGGGATTAAACTGGGCCTGGCTAATGTGATTACCCTCCTGGCCATACTTATGCTGGGTTGGAAGGATGCCCTTTTAATAGTAATCTTACGGTGTTCTCTGGCAGCTATGGTGGGGGGAAATCCAATAGGGTTTTTGTTCAGTATTTGTGGTGGGCTGTTAAGCACCGTTGTGATGGCCGTTTTGTGGCAAAAATTTGGTAAGCACGTATCCATTATAAATATAAGCCTTTTAGGGGCTGTGGCTCATAATACAGGGCAATTATTCGTCGCTGCTTTAATCATTCAAGATTTCCGGGTCTATGTGTATCTTCCAGTTTTATTAGTATCAGCGTTGGTTACAGGGTACATTGTGGGTGTGGTAACACTACGCTGCCACCAGCAAGTGGGGACGGTTCTTGCTTGCCCGTCCCCGCAAAAACACAGCCATGAAAACCATACAAAGACTTTTTCACCATCCTCTAATGCTTCGCCAACCGGTACTAATGACCGGGATTTATGAAATATAAGGCAACAAAAATAAAATTACCCCTCAATTAAAGGGGTAATTTTCGAGAGGTAACTTCTTTTGTTATTAGTTTCTACTAACAAACTCCGCCGAAGAACGGCATCATACCAAATACCAACAGTATGAGGATCAGGAACAGTATAAAACTACCATCGAAGTAAGGCGCGGTTGCTCCGGCCGTACCACCACCATATGCCATTTAATATCCCTCCTTTGTGATGTTATTCTAAGTTATTTATCTTCTACTTGACAAACACCGCCACCGAAACCCATTCCAAACACTAACAGGATTAGGATTAAGAAAAGAATTAATCCGCCTCCACCGGCACCAGCACCATAAGCCATAAATGATCCTCCTTTCGGAAATGGGATAATTCAACTTCCACCTTATATTATGAAGTGGAGTTGAAAAGTGTTATTAAAAATAAAGAATCGCCCCATTTAAAAGGGGCGCCAGTAAAAAGATTGTTAGGCTTCATTTTAGATTACCGGCTGAGATTACCCTCCGACCCGCGGTTATTGCGGTATTCAAAGGGGTAAGGAGATAAAATAGCTACATGGAAAGATAATAAGTTCAAGTGAAGGTAATCAAAAAATACCGGAGATTGTTCTACAATGAAATCATCTTTTCAGCTTTCAGGTAGTACCTATTTGCCACATTTCATTCCTGAAGAATTTGACTGAGAAAGTTCTTAGCCCCAGGAAGTACTTGTTCTCTAATTTCCCAAAACCCGCAGGCAACTTGGGGACCTTGCCAATCAGACGGGAGTAGTTCCACCGGCAATTGCGGGTCATCCTGTATGATTTCAAATAGCTCCGAGCCAAAAAGGTAAAGAAAGGTAAGAACACTGCCGAGATTGGATTCAGAATTTAATTTATCCACCCATTCATGCATAAGTTGTTCATATTTTTTGTACCTTTTTGCTAATTTATGAACCGGCCAAATCTCAGAGACAATGGTTTCCGGTTTTTTGTTTTGCAGGATTCCTTGAATAAGGAACAACTCATTTTTTAGGCCGAGTTTTTCCGCCAACTTTTGCACATCACCGGAGAAGTCATATGGTGACACCCATTGACCTTTACTCAAGCTGCCGTAGCCTATCTGCTCCAAAGCCCCTGTAAATTGATCAATGTCACTCACAGATTTTTTTAGATTTAGTGAATTAAACAATACAATATTCCAATTCCCGTCCCAATCTTTATTTTGCAACTTAATTCTTGACTGAAAACGGGCCAGAATTCGCTGCCAGTAGTCAAAACTTTGTATAGCCTTGCCTGTTAATCGATAATAAACATCTGGTCCCTGCTTTTCGTTAACAAACAAGCCTTTTTGCACTCCCCTGGAAAGTCCCATCCTGATCGATGTCTCGCTTTTTTCAAAAGGCTCGAGCAGCTTAAATATTTTTTTGAGCGGCACGGAAGTTACCCCTCTCTCCAGCAAAAACACGTTAAAGATAAAAAGAAGGATGCTGGTAACACTATCCTTTTTGACCCTTAAGTACATTTACCTAACCTCTTTCCTTTATCTGTAGAAGTATCTGTTAAAAAATAACCGGACTGCCCACAGTAAGCGGCTCATAATCTTTTCCAAACTGGTCAGCAAAGATTTCCAGAGTAGGTTGATCAGCATCATGGGGTGATATATAAGCTTTTTTAACGCCCAATTTCTTAAGTTCGTTTACTATACCAACCACTTCCTCCCTGCTTGGAGTCCCGCAGTATAGTTTACTGCTGCCAAAGATATTTCCCCAAAAACCTGCCTCAGGCTGCGTGTAATACAGGTGCAGCCCACCAACCACAGCATAAACGGGAATACCGGTAATTTTTTGAGCAGCCTTAACCATTCTGATTATACCGGGATGCCCACAACCCGAAATAAGTACCAGTCCCTTTTCTTTAACATTAACTAATAGAGACTGTTCGTTCAGCCTACCAGGGATAAACATCTGCTCAGCCAAAGGTCCGGTACTGGCGATGCCTGTACCGATATGCATTGGCTTTTCGACGGTCTGAGCCACTGCCGTATCGCAGGTCATGGGTACGGGAGTAAAAATATTTTTGCCATGGAGATTAACAGTACCCTTGGTTAGTTCTACCTTGTTATCTTTAAAGCACAACCCCCCAACATGGTCAGCGTGATTGTGACTGATAGCCAGGGCGTTTATATCGTCCAAACTAATATCCATCTGCTTTAAATTGTATAACAAAGGTGAAACCTCTTCCTGTTTGATGTTATAACCAACATCAAATAGAATATTATCACTATCTGTTGCAATAAGAAAGGATGTTCCGGGTTCGGTTTTTAAATTTTTACCTGTAGCCAGCAGATCAACTATTGGGTAGACTGTCAAACGGTCAACCGTTGCAAGATTAATCTTATGTTGTGTAATCTCGCGGTTGTTCGCCTCAATGCGTTGCTTTCCCAGATAAAACCGCCCTATCAGAGCAATGTTTAAAACAACAAAGACCAGACCGGCAATAAGCAAAACCTTAACCAGGATATTCACATGTTTTCCCCCCAAAACGTAAAATAACTCGGCCGCTATCATTTATTATGATATGTTATAACATTAATAATGTCAACGCATTTTACGCGTTACAGGGGAACTATTTAATAAAAAATCATCGTATAGAAAGCAAAAAGCTTTGGGCATATAGCCCGAAGCTTTTTTGTTCCGTCGCTTGGAATATTACCACTATTCCTTTCGACACTCCGTTATGACAGGTAAAATAACCGGCCTGCGCCCAATGTGTTTATATAGAAAAGAAGACAATGACCTTATTATTGTGCCTTTAACTGTTGACCATTCTTTGAGCCGAGCTGCAGGTAAATCATTCAACTCTTTAGTAATGTGTTTTTTAGCTTCATCTAGTAATTCAGTGCTTTCTCGCATATAAACAAATCCCCGGGAAATAATGTCCGGCCCGGCAAGTAGCGTACCGTATTTTTTATCAATTACCATTACCACCACAATGATGCCTTCGGTGGATAAACTCTGGCGATCATGTAAAACTATATTGCCTACATCGCCAACCCCCAGCCCGTCTACCATAACGTCACCGGCAGTAACCTTGCCATTCAAACTGACCTGCTGCTTGTTAAATTCCCATCGGTCCCCGCACTCAGCAAAGATAACATTATTCTTAGGGATGCCCATTCCCTCAACCATCTGTGCAAATTTCATTTTATGCCTGTATTCACCATGAAAGGGCATAAAATACTTTGGTTTTAGAATGTTAACCAGAGTTTTAATCTCTTCCTGAGCAGCATGTCCTGAAACGTGCACCGTACCGTCTATCTTATATACCACTTGTGCACCAATACGGAAAAGATTATCAATGGTCCGCGCTACTAATTTTTGGTTGCCCGGAATAGGATTAGCAGAAATAATTACGCAATCACCTGGCTTTATCCCCACCTGCCGGTGTGACTGTTGGGCCATCCTGGTTAAAGCAGCCATTGGTTCGCCCTGGCTACCGGTAGTAATAATCACAACTTCCTCACCCGGCAATTTATTGGCCTCGTTAATTTCGATCAGGGTATGGTCTGGGATGTGTAGGTAACCTAAATCGGTAGCAACCTCGACCACGTTAATCATACTCCGGCCCGCAAGAGCAATCTTGCGGTTATACAGTACGGCAGCGTTTACAATTTGCTGTATACGGTGAACGTTGGAAGCAAAGGTGGTAACAATTATACGTTGTTTAGCCTGCGCAAAATAGTGCAGTAGCGTTTCACCCACCACTTTTTCGGAAGGGGTGTATCCTTCTCTGTCGGCATTGGTGGTATCGCAAATAAACAGGAGAACTCCCCGCTCCCCCCACTGGGCCAGTTTCCCCAGTTCCATCACATGCCCATCGATGGGCGTTTGATCGATTTTAAAGTCGCCGGAATGAACAACCAGCCCGGCAGGAGTTTCTATAGCTAGGCCCACGCCATCGGGGATGCTGTGGTTAACCCGGAAAAAATTTATCTTAAAACAACCCAGTTTCAGCTTATCCGCAGGCGTTATGACATTTAAAGAGAAGTCATTAATTTTACCTTTGCTACGGCTATCCCGGTCCAATAACTTCCTACCGGCAATCCCCACCGTTAAAGAAGTGCCGTATACGGGAACATTAATCTCATTTAAAACAAATGGCAAAGCGCCCACATGATCTTCATGCCCGTGGGTAAGAATAATCCCCTTTATTTTTTGCAGATTATTTTTTAAATAACCGATGTCAGGAATCACCAAGTCGACACCTGGCAATTCTTCCGTAGGAAATTTCAGTCCCGCATCGATTACAATAATATCGTTATTACATTCCATAGCCAGCATATTCTTGCCTATTTCCGCAATACCGCCCAGCGGCATCAATGCCAGTGAGTTTTTTCTCGTTCTAACCATATTCACCTAAACCTTTCCCTTCTCAATTCTTCCCGAGGAGGATGTTCAAGGTATTTTACTTTAGTATTATTTTTGGCATCCCAGTTTAGAGCCCATTCGTTTCTAAATAATACCACATAATTACCTTCATCGTCTTGTACCACCAGGTTTCCCCTGCCCTTGAGCGATTTTGGATTCAAATCCTGTCCCGTGACCCACCGTGCAACACTGTAAGGAAGTTGCTCAAGATATATATCCAGGCCATATTCATGAGTCAACCTGTGTTCCAGCACTTCAAACTGAAGCACCCCCACCGCCCCTATTACCGGGGACTCCAGGCCAATATCCGGCAGCTGAAACTTTTGTATAGCCCCTTCTTCAGCCAGCTGGTTCATCCCTTTCATGAACTGCTTTCTTTTCATAACATCCCGCAGGTGTACCCTGGCGAACATCTCCGGTTGGAAGGGCGGAAAGGCCTCGAAGTCAAAGCTGCTTTTTTCCGTTAGTGTATCGCCGATGCGAAATATACCCGGATCAAAAATACCCACGATGTCTCCGGGATATGCTTCATCTACAGTAGCTGTACTCTGGGCCATAAACTGCCTGGATTGTGATAAACGTAGGGTTTTGCCGGTGGGAACATGCTTTACGAGCATCCCCCGAGTGAAACTGCCCGAACAAATGCGAACAAAGGCAACTCTATCCCGGTGGGCAGGATTCATATTGGCCTGAATTTTAAAGACAAACCCTGAAAACTCTTCATTTTCGGGGCTAATAGTACCTTTCCCCGTTGTTTTTTCGCTTGGTGGCGGAGCCAGTTCAATAAATGAGTCCAGAAAAGAACGAACCCCGAAATTGGTCAGGGCACTGCCGAAATAAACCGGTGTTAATTCCCCTTGAGCGATTAGTTTTAAATCAAAATGGTCTCCGGCTAAGTCCAGCAGTTCTATATCTTCCTTCAACTGGTCGAATACCGGTTCGGGCAGTGCACCGGCAATGTCCGAATCAGACAAGTTACCCACCTTGGTGGGAACTACAGTCCGGCCCTGCCTGTTGCCGGTAAAAAGTTCTATTTGGGCAGATTGCCGGTCATAGATGCCGGTGAATTCACTTCCCCTGCCCACCGGCCAATTCATGGGAAAGGATTTTATATGAAACGTTTTCTCTATTTCGTCCAACAGGTCCAAAGGTTCTCTTCCATGCCTGTCCATCTTGTTAATAAAGGTAAAGATAGGTATGCCCCGGTCCCTGCACACCCGGAATAATTTTTTTGTTTGCTCCTCCACCCCTTTGGCTGCATCAATCAACATAACCACACTGTCGGCAGCCATTAGCGTACGGTAGGTATCTTCACTGAAATCCTGGTGTCCCGGAGTATCCAGTATGTTTATTTTTAATTTGTGGTACTCGAACTGTAAAACACTTGAGGTTACCGAAATACCTCTTTTCTGTTCCAACTCCATCCAATCAGACATGGCATATTGTTTTGATTTGCGGGATTTTACATTGCCCGCCAGGCGTACAGCCCCTCCGTACAACAATAATTTTTCGGTTAAAGTGGTTTTACCGGCATCCGGGTGTGAAATAATGGCAAATGTCCTTCGTCTCTTAGCCTCGCTAAGTAGTTCTACCTGATTCATTTTTAAATGCTTACCCACCTGTCCTGACATTTTTTGTTAGGCACATTCAAAGTCTACCCAATTCTCGTGCCTATCAAGCTGCATTTGTAACCTTCAACCAACTACTTAGAACTTACTGTTATTTGTCTTGCGTAGAACACATATACTATGGTTGTCCATAAAGTCAATGGCAAGATTAAAGTTATTTTCTATCCACTTAAAGGTTTTCGGACTGTAAAAACAGATATGTGTAGTGTCTTTACGGTACCACCATTGATTAAAGTTATCGTTGGTAGTATGGAACAAAGTGTTAATAGCTAAAGCCCCATTTTCCCTTAACAGAGATTCTAACAACGTTAAAACCTCTAAAGGATTTTTAAGGTGTTCAAATACTTCCGTACAGGTTATTAGATCATATTGTTTGTCCACGAAAACCTTCTCCGGGAAAAAAAACGGATCATATATATCAACATCTATACCCAGCCTATTCAACAAAACCTTTAGTACCGGCCCCGGCCCACAGCCAAAGTCTAAAGCCATTTTTAGATCCTTAGACGTATCTATACCAGCAGTTTTTATAAACTTATTAAAGTTATTAACATAACCCTTGTTCTCTATCGAGTTATTATGTTGTTTATACCGATAGTGCTCCTCTTGCTCATCGATAAGATATTTCTTATCTAAAAATATAAAGTCACAATGGGGACAGTGGTGATAAACTGCAGATGTAACACTTTCATTTTTTTCGGTAACTTCTCCGCATAGCTTGCAGGGTATCCTGTAAATAATATATCACCCAATTCTTTAATTTGCCCATTAAAAACTCTCTCCACATTTTTGTTTTTCAATAAATTCGTTAAGATCTTCCCTTTTGATCCTCCAACCGCGGCCAACCTTAAAAGCTGGGATTTTTCCATCTTGAACCAAGCGATATGTGGTGATCTCACTTATTTGGAGGTATTTGGCCACCTGGCCAATGGTCATAATCTCATTATCTTCAGACACCGAAATCACTCCAAAAGTAATTTTGTAACTGCTGATAAGAACAGATACGTAAATTGTATATTGGATAACTGATTTATGCAAGCTATGGCCTTACCGGCATTCGTAGCACCACTGCCATAACTATCCAATTGATACGCTATATTGTTTTCCTGCGCAGTTGTGATTACAAGATCCCTGAAGGGGTATATGTAGGTTCATGCTGGCATCATAAGGGCCTTGGGATGGATGAAAGGCACTCTGTGAAAAGCATGGCAAAATATGATAGTTTTTCGTTTTTTTATATTACCCACCTAAAAAGGTCGGCCATCTTCGAATATATTTATGATTGCAGCATTAGCGGGAACAATTCATTAAAATTAAATAAAGTTGAGACAATTATTAACTGATTCAATAAGATAATAATCATAGGAGGAAAAAAATGAAAATAAAAAACTACAAAACAACACTGCAAATATACGGTAAGACATTAATTATTAGCAAAGACAATAATATGGAAAATGAAAATATTGCACAATTTTATGACCATCATGGAATTGAAATTTGTCGACCTTTGCAATTTGAGAATTCTCACAAAGGTCTCAAAAATCTTAGGTATTGGATTTATTTAATTATGACTAAACAGACTATTTCACGACAGGCGAGTTAATTAGAATAGGATTAAACTAATTCGAGTAATATAATTTTAATATTAATGATAATAAACCCGGGTACTGACACCGGGTTTATTATCATTTACGGTTGATTCCGGCAGTTAGACTTTAATGTTCAAAAACCATTAAAATTTCTTACCTGGGAAACCAGATGATTATAGCCGCTCCGATTAAACAGATAAAACTTCCGATCCAATCCCACCGGTCCGGTTTTTTGCGGTCCACCAGCCAACCCCAGAACAGAGAAAGTACGATAAATATGCCGCCATAAGCCGCATAAATTCTCCCGAAGTTAGGATAATCCTGGAGCGTCGGTATAATGCCATAGAAAATTAATATTACCGCCCCAAGGGCACCTAACATAACTCCCTTCTTTTCCCGCAGCCACAGCCAGACCAGGTAGCCGCCGCCTATTTCTGCCAAGCCAGCCACTACAAAGAGCAGCGCTGATTTTAGCATTGGTCGGCCTCCCGCACATCATCTTCTCCTTGTTTTCGAGGTGCCCAGAGTATGATTGTGGTACCCAAAAGTGCCACCAGCATCCCCGTCCAGTCAAAGAAATCCGGTTGTTTCCCATCTATCCACCATCCCCAAAAAAGGGCCATGATAATGAAAATACCACCGTAGGCGGCATAAATGCGTCCAAAATCGGGGAAATGCTGCAGCGTGGGAATAATTCCGTAGGCAACAAGAATGATGTCACCTAAAATGCCAAAGTAAAGCGGGGCGTCTTCTCTCAGCCACAGCCAAATAAAATATCCCCCGGCAATTTCAGCCAGGCCAGCGAAAAAGAATAGTACATATGATTTAATAACCTGGAAATGCAATTGTACCGATCTCCTTTTCTAATCGTCTTTACCCGTCCTTATGATATTTGCAAATTCCACCGGCAACCCGGCTTTTTCCACGGCACCGGCGGCAGCCTCGTAATTATACGGAACTTTTAGAAAGGTAACCTCAATATCCTTATCCACCTCTACCAGAGCAAATACCGCCTTCGGGTCACCGTGCTTGGGCTTGCCCGTACTACCGGCATTAATTATATGAGCGCCGGATTCCAACACGCGATGGTAAGGGATATGGGTATGGCCGCAAACCAGTACATTGACCCCGGCATCTTCCATCATGGAAGTAATCTCTCCTGCAGGCACGTCTTCAAAAAGATATTCATTTAACCTGCGGGGACTGCCGTGAACAAACATTATTTTATAATCACCTATCTTCTCAATCATCTTTTCCGGCAAAGACCGCATGAAGTCCTTGCTTTCTTTACCGGTATTTTCCAGTGTCCAGGTAATAGATCTACCACCCAATTCAGCGGCCTTTTCATCTTTATAGTCACAGCCGCAAACCATGCGCTGGTTAGCGATGCCATCATCATAGTTCCCCATAACCGTGGGAATACCTGCTGCTTTAATGTTTTGCACCACCTGCTCGGGAAATGCCCCGTAACCTACCAGGTCACCCAGGCAAACAATTAGGTCTGGTTCGCGGCTGTGTATATCAGCCAAAACTGTGTCCAGGGCATGTTTATTTCCATGTATATCGGACAGAACTGCAATCTTCAAAGTTATTATCTCCTTTGGATAAATTATTGAGAGTCTACCTCTTTATTGCTACAATTAGCCTATATTTATCTGGCTGTTTTATGTGAGCATAAAGTATTCTCAATCCTTTTACATGCCTCATAGTCACGTTTAGTCGTACGACATCGAAGATTCTCCCGCATGCTGTTAAATAACTCAGTGTTTAGATGTTCCACTAGATTGAAAAATGTGGTCACCGAAATATTTACGCTTGAAGCCCAGGGCAACATTAACCAGCCCGATCATTATGGGCACTTCGATAAGGGGACCGACAACCGCGGCCAGTGCCTGCCCGGAATTTATGCCGAATACCGCCACAGCCACTGCAATGGCCAGCTCGAAATTATTGCTGGAGGCAGTAAAGGACAAGGTGGTGGCCTGCTCGTAGTTTACCCCGGCCTTTTTACTGATGAAGAATGAGAAGAAGAACATGATAAGGAAATAGGCTACTAGTGGAACCGCTATCCTCAATACATCCATGGGCAAAGCTACTATATAGCTCCCCTTTAGTGAAAACATCACCACGATGGTAAAGAGCAACGCTACCAGGGTGAGGGGGCTGATTTTGGGAATAAACTTATTTTCATACCACTCCTTACCTTTGGCCGGCATGAGCGTGAAACGGGTTATGATGCCGGCAATGAAGGGGATGCCCAGGTAGATGAATACACTTTTGGCCACTTCCGCCATGGAAATATCTATTTCCAAGGATTTGAGGCCAAGCCATTGTGGAAGCACGGTAATAAAAATGTAGGCGTAAACAGAAAAAAGGAGTACCTGAAAAACGGAGTTTAATGCTACCAAAGCGGCGGCATATTCTGTGTCACCCTTGGCCAGTACATTCCACACGATGACCATGGCAATACAGCGGGCCAGGCCGATCAGGATCACACCCACCATGTATTCGGGGTAATCCTTAAGAAAAACCACAGCCAATATAAACATCAAGATGGGGCCCACAATCCAGTTTTGAAAAAGGCTAAGTCCCATTACTTTAGTATTGTTAAAAGCTTTACCAATTTCTTCGTATTTCACCTTGGCCAGCGGAGGGTACATCATAATAATGAGACCAATGGCAATAGGTATATTTGTGGTTCCCACCTGGAATTTACCCCAGAATTCCGCGACAGAGGGATAAATATATCCTCCACCCACACCAACTGCCATGGCTAGGAATATCCATACAGTTAAATATCTTTCTAAAAAAGGGAGTTTACGGGTAACTGTTTCCGTCATCTTTTAGCCTCCTTATATATAAATATATTTTTATTTGTAATGCCGACCGGCCCGTCTCCCACTTGGATTTGAAAAACTCTTGGTGCTTTTGGGTCGCAACAATTTGCCATTTCTTAATAACACTCCCTATTATACATAAATAAATTGTTGCTTATATAATAATATTAACAACAACCCTTTATCAATTACAATATTCTTATGGACAGGTGATTATCTGCCTGCAGAATTTGATCTTTCATTTCTACATTATACGGGAGTACATTGGTAATAATTAATTGACGGGCCCCCAGTTCCGAGGCCAGGGACGCCATTTGCGGCATTTTATGGTAATTGTCTTTGGTGGCCACAAACTCTATTCCCAGTTCAGGGAAACGGACACCTCTACGTTCTTTGATCTTGTTTAATATTCTAATGTTATCCAGAACTCCGGAAAAATTAACTCCCTGCCTTATGTTGCAGTACTCTTCTTCGTCGGGGCCGTCCAGGGATATAAATATTTTATCCATCTGTATGTCAACCAGTTTATTAATTATTTTTTCCGAGAGCAAGGAACCGTTGGTAATTACTTCTATTTGCACTCCACGCGCCTTAACCAGTAGTTACCTCAATATATAATTTTTGGGCATCGGGAACCCTGGGAATTACGCGCCAGCCGTCTTCGCACTTAATGACTAAAGCATCCTCCGGGCCTTGAGTTTTAAAACTGGTTTCGGTAAAGGTCTTTTTATTGCCGGTCATATTCAACCTCCTCGATTAACTGTTCTAAAAAAATACGCGCTTTGTATTAAATAAACCAGAGTTGTTTCATTCCGGAACGCAATTAATAGGTGAAGATATATAAATTCTAATTTATATATTAAGCAAATTTAATACCAAAACTACACATGTATTTCCACACCAGTGCAGCATTTCCTCACTTCAGTTGTGTTCTTTTATTATGTGCATCAATGATTAAATTAACTTGTGTAAGTGGGGACGGTTCTTGCTTGCCCGGGCAAGCAAGAACCGTCCCCACTTGCGTTAAAATTAAGTCACAATGTTTCCGAAGATCATGCCCGTAAACGTTGCCATTACAACTACTATCAAAACGTATACTATAGTTCTCTTGGTCCCCATAACATTCCTCACCACCAACATGTTGGGTAAACTTAAGGACGGGCCTGCCAGGAGGAGCGCCAGTGCGGGGCCCTGCCCCATACCCATGTCCAACAGGGCTTTTACGATGGGCACTTCGGTCAAGGTGGAGAAGTACATTAGCGCGCCAATTACCGAGGCCACTATATTGGAGGAGAAGCTGTTACCGCCCACCGAGGCGGAAATCCACTGTTCGGGAATTACCGCTTTCAGAACTCCGGCCACGAACACACCCACCAGCAAGATGGGGAAAATTAATTTGACGAACTTCCAGGTCTCTACCAGCCAGTCCTGCACTTCATCCCGGTCATACCAGGCAATAAGCACTGTGGCCAAGAAACTTAAGAGCGCCATTACAATGGCTATTTTACTCCAAAGTGGTATGGATGCGGTGCCGAAAATGAGGATGGCCACCATAGCACCAAAGAAGGCAAGCAGGTGACCCACGGGTTTACCGTCTTCCCCCTCAAACATACCGCCGTCGTCACCTTTTTCGGCCTGTTTTTTGTCTTCTTCCTTTTTAAAGATCAAGGCCATCAAAAGTCCGATTACTATGGAAAACACTACTGCTCCTATAGCCCGGGCCACGCCCAGTTCCCAGCCCATTTTTCTGGCGGTAAGCACTATGGCCAATATATTAACGGCCGGGCCGGAAAAAAGAAATGTCACCGCCGGGCCCAGACCGGCCCCTTTCTTATGAATACCGGCAAAAAGGGGTAGCACGGTGCAGGAACAAACAGCAAGTATTGCTCCCGACACCGAAGCTACACCATAGGACATGTGCTTTGGCGCCCGGGGCCCGAAATATTTAAGCACCGCCCCGGTGGATACCACTGCGGCTATGCCGCCGGCAATAAAGAACGCCGGTACCAGGCAAGTAAGTACGTGAGCCGACAGGTACTCCAGAAGCTCATTAAACCCGCTCTGCAGTACACCCATCAAGGTCATATTGTCATCTCCCAACTACCATGTTTATCTCTATATAGTTAACTAATTGCTATCACGTTAAAGAATTCCTTAACTTTTTTGCATATTTTCTGTATGTCTTGCTCGGGCAGGTCAAATCCATGCGTTTTCTTTATCCACTTTACATTTCATCCTTAATGTGCTTAAGAATGTCCTTGTGCTTGGGCACCCGCCCGGTTACCTTTACCTTTCCGTTGATCACCAGTCCCGGTGTCATTAAAACATTGTAGTCAGCTATTTTGTCCATTTCCTCCACCTTTTCCACGTCAGCCTGAATACCCAGCTCTTCCACTGCTTTAAGTACCGCTTTTTCAGTTTCCTTACACTTCTTACAGCCAGTTCCCAATACTTTAATTTCCATTAATACCATCTCCTTATTGTTAAGTTTTATAATATATGTTCCGGCTTGCCTTAACCGGAAGAAACGGCTTCTTTTAGGTGCCATACTTTTTGCAATCGCGGGCTTAACCTGTAAAAACCGGCCATGAACATTACTTGAATTAACGGCTTAATGGCAATGATCATTACCGTCAGCGGCCCGAAAAAGAGAAGGGCCAGAGCCAGAGCGATGGATATATTTTTTCCGCCCACACCGAAAGTGAGGGCTATCATATCTGCATATTCCATGCCAGAAACCTTAGCGTATAATACCGATCCTGAAAACACCAACAAGTAGAATATTACAAGGGGCACCGCTATAATGGCCAGATATTCAGGGTGCTGTATAAGGTGCCTTGCCTCTGCAGTCATGGAGATAAAAAATACGGTGTACATACCAAGGGCCGATACCGCAGGGAATACAGGCTTAAGCTGCATAAACTTTTCACTGCCCATCTTTTTAAGCAGTTGCTTCCTGGTAACATTACCCAAGAACAATGGTATTACAATGACTATAAATATTGTCTTTAGCATACCCAGAGGATTAACAGCTACATACTTGCCAGCCAGCAATGTCATCCAGGCCGGTATTAGGGCTATGCCCGACAGAAGGCTGACTGCCGTAATTACGACGGCCATGGGCATGTTTCCCTTGGCCATTCCCGTCCAGGCTACCACCATTCCACCGCAGGGAACCGCTGCTGTCAGGATCAGTCCCACTGCAAATTCAGGGTAAGGTGACAGAAATAAAGTGGCCAGCACCGCGCCCAGAAGGGGGGAAACGAGATAATTAAATATCATTGATACGCCCAGCAGTTTCCAACGCCGGGCCGCATTACCAACCTCTTCGATTTTTATCCCAATCATCATAGGATAAAGCATGAAGAACAGGGAGAACGGTACCAGCGGTTGAATGGACGGTCCCAGAGCCGGGAAATAATAACCAATGCATATCCCGATTAAAATGACCAGCACTAGAAATTTTATCATGTTTCTGCTTATGAATTTTGCCGCCTCAAGCATTTTGGTTTATGCCTCCTGCTCCATTTTTACCGTCTCTGTTTTTCCTTCCTTACATTGCGCCACCCCGGAATCTTCCTCCAGCTCTTTAAACCGCTGGTATTCCTCGGTAAAAAGCGGCAGTCTTTCCAAATCTGCATGGAAGAATTCCAGCAATTCTTTAAACTGTTCATCAAGGTAATCAATTTTAATGGCGTAAAAGGTACGCTGGGCCTCCTTGCGTTCCTTTACCAGCCCGGCATGTTTCATAACCCTCAGGTGCTGGGATATTCTAGGCTGGCTCATTTGCAGTACCTTTTCCAGCTCACACACGTACATGGGTCTTACCGACAATAGTTTTAACATTCGTAATCGCGAGGGCTCGCCCAAAGCTTTAAAAATCTTGACGTAATTATCTATACTCATCTTTCCCATCTCCTTATTAGTCATGATTATATAATAATATTCTTATGTTTGAATATTGTCAATGGGTGTTTGTTAAAAATAGTTGGAAGGTATTTACTTTTATACTATAATTATATAACAATTGATTTATTAACTGAAGTTCAAAATCAAAAAAGGGAGGAAAAAGCTAGAGGAATGCCCTGTCATTTGGGAACCGGGGAACGAGGATTTGTTGGAGTCCTTAAAGGAAATGGTGGTTGTATTGGTTTGAAAAAATTACTCTGGTTCTTTCCCCGGCACCGCCGGCAGGGTAAAGCTAAAGACAGAACCCCGGCCTGATTCGCTCCGGACTCCCACTCTTCCGCCGTGGGCCTCTATAATTTGTTTGGTTATGGCAAGGCCCAGGCCGGTACCGCCCAGGGCCCGGGAACGCGATTTATCCACCCGGTGGAATCGCTCCCAGATAAATGGCAACTCTTCTTCCGCAATGCCGGAGCCGCGATCAACTACACTTATTGTTATTTCACCCTGTACGGCCTGCACCTCAATCGTAATACTTTCGCCTTCAGGAGAAAACTGAACGGCGTTACCAATTAGATTGGTTAGGACTTGTTCCACCCGATCTTCGTTGGCCAACAACAAGGGTAAAGCGGCAGGGATTTCTCTTTTAACAGTAAGCAGCCGGCGCTTAAGCTGCGGCTGTAGCCTGGCCACTACCCGGCTTATTAATTCACTTACATCTACCGCGTTTATTTCCCAGGATGTCTTCCCGGATTCCATGGAGGCCAGGTCCAACAGATCATGAATAAGCCGGTTAAGCCGTATAGTTTCCTGGTGGATAATGTTAAGATAAATTGATTTATCCTCTTCGCCCTCTATAGTACCGTCCAGCATGGCCTCAACAAACCCCTGCACAGAAGTTAAGGGCGTTCGCAGTTCGTGGGAAACATTGGCCACCAGATCCCGGCGCATTTGTTCCAGGCGCCGGAGATCGGTAATGTCATGGAAAACACCCACCGCGCCAAATACGCCGGCACCGGTTTCTCGCAGCGGTGATACATGGGCGAGAAGAAATAATTTACCGTTGTTTAAAGTAATTTCAATACTTTTTGTTTCCCCTGATACTAATACTTGATTAAATAGTACCTGTACTTCATCCGGTAGAGAAGTTTCCGCCAGCACCTGGCTTAAAGTACTTTGATCAAAGCCGAAAGTTTCAATAGCCTGCCGGTTTGCGGCAATAACCCTGCAACCGGGGTCAATGGCTATAACCCCTTCCGCCATGTTGGCCAACACACTTTCCATTTTTTCCTTTTCCTTTGATAGATCATTAATGGTGTTATCTAAGGCCCCTGCCAAGTGGTTAAAACTTCGAGCCAGCTGCCCCACCTCATCCTGCGAAGATACATTAATCCGCTGCTGAAAGTCACCTTCAGCCATGGCCCGGCTGGCCAAACTCATGTCTTGTAGCGGGCGGGAAACGGAGCGAGATAGAAAATAGCCAATAATAACAGCAAAAAGTATGGTGGGGAGGGCGGCCCAAAATATTAGCTTGCGCACTGCCGATATGGTATCTGTAATATCGGCAACAGGCGTAAAAAGGAATAACGCACCGGCGATACTACTATTAACTCTCACGGGAACGGCTACCGAAATCATAGCCTGGTTAAAACGGGACATAAATGCCTGTTTGGTTATTACTTCGCCCTTTAAAATTTGCTCTACTTCAACACGATCCAACCTCAGCCCGTGTATGCGCCCGCGCTGCGCAAAATCAAGCGCCTGCCGCTGCACCCAGAACACTCGAGCATTCACCAGGCTGCCCGTGACAGCCAGAATTTCTTCCACGGACTGTCCCTGCTCCATATAGTCACTCATCACGCCGGCCATTTCCAGTCCCTTATCCTTTAATTCTTGTTCACTGGATGAATAGTAGTAACTGGAAAAAAGGTGGGAGATAAGTATACCTAAAACCAACAGTGTAGATAATACAACCAGTAGATATGAGGACATTAATTTACTAAAAAGGCTTTTAAACATTAACCCACAACCTCGAATTTATACCCGTAACCCCAAACGGTTTTTATCGAGCAAACTTCCCGGGCCTGGGTCAACTTTTCCCGCAGCCGCTTAATATGCGTGTCCACTGTACGGGGGTCACCGACATAGCTATACCCCCAAATACTGTGCAGCAATTGTTCCCTGGAAAAAACCTGGCCGCAGTGACCGGCCAGAAACCATAAAAGTTCAAATTCTTTGGGCGGCATTTCTATTATATTACCCTTAATCTCTACTGTCCTACTGGTGTAGTTAATACACAACTCGTTAAAATCAAGCACCTTCGAACCATTCTGTGCTCCGGCGGCTGTCCGCCGGAGCACAGCCTTCACCCGGGCCACCATTTCCCGGGGACTGAAGGGCTTGGCTATGTAATCGTCCGCCCCCAGTTCCAGCCCCATTACCCGGTCGAATTCATCTCCCCTGGCGGTGAGCATGATAATGGGTGTGGACATAGTCTTCCTTAGTTCTTTACAAACCTCCCAGCCATCCATTTCAGGCAGCATAATGTCCAGTAAGATTAAATCAGGCAGGCCTGACCTGGCCTTTTTTACAGCTTCCTTTCCGTCAAAGGCCATATCTACGGTAAAACCCTCTTTCTCTAAATACAATTTTACCAACTGCTGCACTCTCTCTTCATCTTCAACCACCAAAATGGTATGGTTGGCCATGGTTTATCACCCCTTAGCCTACATAATAATAATTTTTTTAAAAATCCAAATTAAATCTTTTCTGGTAACTTGTACGCCACTAAACAACTTTTTAGTAATAATATTACTCTTTTTTTTCTCCCTTTTAAACATTCAATTACCTTACTCGTAGTGATACACCTAATTTTACCACTAACAAGTGACCAAATTGTGAACAAAAAAGAGATATTTAGTAAACCATATTCGTTAAAATTTAAGGGCCTAGTAAAAAAGGGGGAGGTTTTAAAACCTCCCCCTTGCATATGTTAAATAATATTGTGTAAGACCGGAAGCTTAGCGCGCGGCAAAGCCGCCGCCAAAACCACGACCCCCACGGAAACCACAGCCGCCGTTTCTGGCCATTTCAGCCAGCTGTTCATCGGTAAACTGGGATGTCATCTGACTGCGGTATTGCTGCTGCTGTTCGTACATTTATTCTTTTTCCTTAGTGCAGGGATGATTCTTTTCATCCCCGTGACATTCCTTGACTTGCTCCGTGGTGCACTCACCAGGCTTTTTCCCTTTCAACTTATCGGGCTGGTCACAGTTACAATTACACATCCTTCTCCCCCCTTTCGAAAAACAGTTATGGATAAAAGTGCTTTTAACCGGTAAGTTTGTTAGCTTTAGGTTCACCGGCTTTCTCTGCACCGGCCAATAATCTTTCTACCAGGTAACCGGAAAGGATAATTGCCGGGAGAGTTAATAGCAACCTGGCTGCAGCAAATTCCATTCCCAAAAATTTTATTTCCATCATCAGCATGGGAACTTTTATTGTTGCCCAGGTACCGAGAAAGATCACCACATTTGCCATGCGGCAGCCTTTTTTCATCAGGGTATAGGCTACCGGGAAGCCCGCGTAAAGGGGGCCGGCTGCAGCAGTGGCCACCAAAATGGATATAACAACACCCTTTACCCCTGACTCGGGACCTACGTTCTTTTCCACAATTTCTCTGGGTACCCAAACATCTAATAGACCGATTAATATAAAAATAGGTGGAATGAACAGCAGCATCTCAACCAGGTAATCACCGGTACTTATAACTGCCGTTGTTCCCTTATCCGGCCAGTAGAACCACAAAATAAGATCAACTAAAACAACCAGGAAAAAAAGATTATACTTTTTAATTTTACTCTTCAACGCACCATCACTCCAATCAAGGGACCGATGATAACTGCCAATACCAGTGCGGATAAATTACGCCAAAGGGTAAATCTCTTCCCGAAATACTCTATTTCCATGGGAGCGGTTATGACCCCCACCATCAGCAAAGTGGTGATAAAACAGGCCACGGCAACAATACTGGCCCCGGCATCAAGGAACGATGAGGCCAGGGGAAAAGCAACAAATGCCGGCAGCAGTGTAATGGAACCGATGGCCGATATGACGGCAATACCTGCCGGGCTGTTATCGCCGAAAAACCCCGCAATTAATTCCCGGGGCACCAGCGCCAACATTAAACCGATGAGGCCAATGATCCCCAGTAAGCTGGGCAATAAATTGATAAAGGAATTTACGGCTTTTTTGAGGGCCTGCTTAGTTTTTACTTTGTCTTTCTGATTGGATATTATAAGTCCAATGGCAGCCGATACAAAAAGGATGATATTAAACATTTTTGTTCCCCCGCTTAAGAACTGTTTTTATACTGTATACTATCCCGGAAATTGGGTTTTATATTTAACCAAAAAGTCTTCTATCCTCTGTTTATTCCCATTCAGGGTAACGGCCCAGGCGTGTAAAATTTCCTCACCCTCACCGGTTATTTGGTACAGCCTTTTAGCCGGCCCACCTTGATCTGTATCCCAGGCGGAAGTTACTAATTTTTCCTCTTCCATCTTACGCAGGTGCCTGTATACAGTGCCCGGGTCTGTTTCACCGGAAGAAAAACCGAACTCTCCAAGATTTTGAATCAAATCGTACCCGTGGGTTGACCGGCGGTGAAGCAGCAGTAAAAGACAGGGCTGCAGAAAGCGTCTCATTGGCATACCAGAACAGCTGCAACTACTTCCATGATGAGAACCTTGGTCTTGGCACACTTATGGAAACCTCCCTTATGTGCAATATGCCTATAGAGTTATCTGCGAACTATATTATCATTAGTTCATATTTATGGCAAGGTAAATTCGGAAAAATGTATTGTGTAAATAAAATTATAGTGTTAATATATTTTCAATCACCTAAGTGCACGGTGCACTTAAAACTATGATGCACTACTTCGACAATTTTCAATGGAGACAATGGCATAAAGATGCAGATTTTCAGAACAAAGTTGTGATATTGATTATTTCTGTGAAATCGCTTGATACGGAGGTTTATAATGGCGATAAAAAACGGAGAGGATATTACCCTGGATAAATTGATTCAGCCCGGCTTACTTTTATTTGTTTATATAAAGCCATCGCACGGCTATGAATTAATTCAAAACTATAATAAATTGCAATCTACGGAAGAAGTAGAGCCGGGCACCATATACAGGAACTTGAGACGGATGGAGAAGAACCGGCTTTTAACATCCAGCTGGCAGATCTCGGAATCGGGCCCTGCCCGCAGGTTATATGAAATAACTGAAAAAGGTATCAACGTTTTGGACGAAACTGCTGCAAAGATAGAGAAGCAAAAACTTCAAGTCGAACAGTTTCTTAGTCTATACCGAGAACAAAAAGAGCAAGGGGGAAGCGCTGATGAAAAATAATCCTAATTGTTTTAAAGTACTTCATGCCGGGGCGCTGCGTAAACCCATAAAAGAGTGCATTCACATATTATGGAAAAGATACCCTGATTTAAAAGTAGAACTTGATTACGCAGGTTCAAGGGCCTGTGCCCGGGCGGTGGCGGGGGGAAAGATAGTGGATTTAATTGCGCTGGCGGATTATAAGGTATTTGAAGATATTCTAATTCCCCGCTTTGTAGATACCTCCTTTGTTTTTGCCACTGACCAAATGGTTTTGGCCTTTGATGAGTTTTCCACACATAATGAAATTATTACTAAGGACAACTGGATGGATGTTTTATTAAATAATAGCCAGATAAAATACGGTCGTTCAGACCACCACCGTGATCCCTGCGGGTACAGAACATTGATGTTGTGGCAACTGGCAGAGAAATTTTATAACCGGCCGGGCCTGTTTAAAGCATTGGAAGATAGTTGGAGTAATGTCTACCCCAAATCCTTTGATTTGGCTTGTGCCCTTCTACAGGGCCAGGTTGATTACGGCTTTGAATATCTTTCAGTGGCCAAACAATTAAACCTAAAGCACATAGTATTCCCCCCTGAGATTAATTTGAGCGACCCGCGACTGGCTGATTATTATGCCCGGGCCAAAGTTGTAGTTGACGGAAGTTATCCCGGCCTGGATACCGAAATCACCGGTACTCCCATTGAGTTTGCCATCGCCATTCCAAAAAAATCGAATCAAAAGGAACTAGCCCAGGAGTTTATTAATATATTGACCGGTCCCCGGGGAGAAGAAATACTGGAGCAGAATGGTTTAATTCCTTGCTAGGGGCGTGGTTAAAATGGCTAACTCAAAACTAAACGAGAAAGAATTAACAAGAAAAATCAATGACTACGAAAAGAAGATCTCCTGGCACCTCTTACTGGTCTTTATTATCAGTGGAATATTGTCCTACCAGGTTATTTTTAATATTATTTTTTTTGACGTTCTTTACAATCCAGCACTTGGCGACTTAGCAGTTGAAATGATTCCGGCGCAGACAAATGACGTGGATGAGGAACCTAAAGTGATAGCCTGGACAGAAGAAAAAAATGAAGTCCTCCGTACTATTGACGGGATCCCCACCGTACTGGGAATTCAAATTCCACTGTTCTACTTTGTGTGTATTATGGTAGCCCTGGGCTTAATATTATTTAACATTAGATCTTATTTATTAAAAAGATTTATTCAAGCCATGGAAGATGAGCTGCATATGTCAAATTGACAGGAGGGGTTCTTTAATGTCCCTACCTACTTCCTGCATAGCAGTGGATATTCTTAGTATCGAAGAAATAAAAGCCATTTCCACAAAAAAATATGAACAGGCAGTACTGGTATTCGGCAGTGGAAGTAACAAATTAAAAGTTTTATGTGGTGATAACTGCCAGGAAACATGGGCTATTATGCCACCTTTAAATGTTTTAATTCAGTGGCTAAGCCAAACAAAAATATGCTTTCAAGAAGCCATAGTAGTTCATAACCACCCCCAAGTTCCATGGCACGGAGAAATTATCCCGTCAGATAATGATATTGTTTCCACCGAATTTTTAAAGTGGCAACTGGCATTACTTGGTATTACGCTAACTGATCATACAATTATTTCAGGTGACAAAAAACAATCTTTAGCGGAAATAAATTTATATCGGCACAACAGCCCTCTGAAAGTAAGCGGATTTGAAATAAAAAGGTTTATTTATTGCTTTTTAGTTCAGGCATCGGTTGTTGTTGAAACCACCGGTTCTGTTTTGGAGGAACTTATTGATGCCCTTGAGAAAAATCTGGACAGGATAAGACCATATTATGAGAACTCCCATTGCTGCAGAATCTTTAAGACTAAGCCTGTTGATGACAAATTTACGAAAAAGCTTTTAACCCTTGGCACTAGTGATCCTGTAATTAACAAGCTAATAAACTTTTTTATCGATCTGGATGATGGCAAAAGGTTTAAAATAAAACCGGATAAAGTAATCCCCTATGGTCTAGAGTTGCAGAAAAAGTTTATTTCAGCAACATATAAGTTGAGGTGATAGAATGAAAACTCAAACGGAACCAACCGCACCAACAAAGCTTAAAAACAAATTTGACCGCATGGAGTGGGCCGGTGCCTTTGGTGACCTGGGCACCCTTATACCTTTTATAGTTGGCTACATAACGGTAATGAAGATGGACCCGCTCGGGGTGTTGCTTATGTTTGGTATCTTAATGATTATCGGGGGCTCGTATTATAAGACTCCGTTGCCCATCCAACCCATGAAGGCAATAGGCGGTGCAGCCATTACCAGTGCCGGGGCATTGACACCAAGTATGGTGTTAGGGGCAGGAATTTTCACCGGTTTTTTCTGGCTTATTATGGGGTTAACGGGAATGCTGAATTACATTTCCAAAATAGCAACCAAGCCGGTGATAAGAGGTATTGTACTTGGCCTGGGCCTTTTGTTCGTTAAAGACGGTATACAAAAGATGCAGAGTGATTTGGCAATTGCCATATTTGCCTTGCTGCTTACATTTTTCTTGCTCAAGGGTAATAAGGTTCCGGCCATGTTTGTTCTTCTAGTTGTGGGCGTAGCAGTAGCCATTTTCCGTGATCCTTCTCTATTTGGTCAGCTGGCACAAATTAAAATAGGTTTTAGAGTGCCTGAACTGGCCGTGGCCAGTGTAACATGGCAGGACTTTGTCAAAGGGACACTAATACTCGGTATACCTCAAATACCACTCACACTGGGGAACGCCGTTATTGCCATCACTGCTGAAAATAATAGGCTCTTTCCGGACAGGCCGGTGACCGAAAAGAAAATTGCAGTTTCGCAGGGCATAATGAACCTGGTATCACCTATTTTCGGCGGCACCCCCATGTGTCACGGCGCGGGCGGTATGGCCGGTCACGTCAGGTTCGGGGCTAGAACAGGCGGATCCCTTGTAATATTAGGCTGCATATTACTTATACTGGCCCTTTTCTTTAGCAACTCAGTAGCCCTTATCTTTAAAATTTTTCCCGAGTGCATACTGGGTGTAATTCTTTTATTTGCCGGTCTTGAGCTAGCGGTAAGTGCCAGAGATGTGGGTAGAGAGAAAGAAGACTTTTATATCCTTCTCGTTACGGCTGGATTTGGGATGTGGAATATGGGAGCAGGTTTCTTAGCCGGCATCGCGCTGCAAGAACTGCTTAAACGCAAAATAATAGCTGTATAAGAGAGAGCAACACCGCTTATGAAAAGAAATAAGTGTTTTTTCCCACTTCTTAGACCTTTAGCGGCCGGTTTTTATATTAAGTCCTTTACCGTTGGAACTTACTATCACCGCGCCGTCCCGGTCAGTACGATATATTGTGACTTGCATATCTTCTAATTGGGAAATTATTTCCGAGCTGGGTAAATTAAACCTGTTCCCCTCCCCCACTGAAATGACTGCAACCATAGGCTCCACCTGTTCCATAAAGGCAGCTGAGGCATACCTGCTTCCGTGATGGGCCACTTTTAGTACCTCGACTGGCTGTAGCGCTCCCCGCTCTACCAGTTTCTCCTGCATTTCCTCTTCTATATCACCGGACAATAAGAATTCGGTATTCTTGTAATCCATAAACAATACCAGGGAATTATTATTAAGGTCGGACCTGGTCCCGTCAAAGGGTTCTTGTAAAGGGCCCAAAAAAGAGATTTTAACCGGGCTGTCCGGGAACAGTTGGTCACCGTAATTGCCAAAACGGACAGGGATATTTTTTTGGCTGGCCACGGCAAGAATTTCTTGTACACCTGTGTTGGCATCTAATTCCTCCTCCAATGGGGGAGTAACCAGCACAGCCACATTAACAGCCTTCATAACCGCCCTTAATCCACCGGCATGATCTTCATGAAAGTGGGATAAAACCACGGCATCAAGCTCATTTATACCCAGCCTCCGCAAATAAGGAACCACCACGTAATCTCCCACACCCGGTTCACCGTCAAAATCCCCGAACCAGCCCCCGGTATCCACCAGCATGTCCTTCCCACCGGGCAGGCGTACCAGTATACTGTCTCCCTGCCCCACATCAATAAAGTGAACTTCCAAATTATTTCCACTACTGCCCTGCCAAATCGCCAGGGCCACCAGGCAGGTAACACTTATTGCCGCCCAGGACTTACGAGAGCCCGAAATAGGTATTAAGGGCCGCACCCGGCACCATTCCACCACGGTGATCAGCCCCGCACACCAGGCAACTATCACCCACCAGGGCCAGGGGGCAGTGTAATGTGAAGCACCCGGGATATTTCTGATGACCAAAACCAGCCATTCATAGATGCTTAATAAAATTTCAGTTCCCGCATTAATAACCTGCGCGGCCAAGGGTATGATAAGCCCTATTCCCCCTGCCGCAAACCCCATTAAAAGGATAATACCAGTCAGTGGCAATGCCACCAGGTTGCTTATTATGGAAGCGGCGGACACCAGATTAAAGTATTGTATTACTATGGGTAACGTACCCAGCTGGGCAGAGACTGTAACCTGGAGAGTGGATTTTGTCCATCCGGGCAGTCGCCAATTTTCCATTTTTTCTTGCAGCCAGGGCCCTAGATATAAAATGCCCCATGTGGCGGCAAAGGAAAGCTGAAACCCTACTTCATAAAGCTGCAGAGGATTTAAGGCCAGGATGATTAAGGCTGCCAGCGCCAGCGTGGTGGGCCAATCTCTTTCTCTCCCCAGGCGGTGCCCCCATAAAAGCAGCAGTGCCATTACGGTGGCCCGTAATACCGCCGGGCCAAACCCTGTCATAGCCCCATAAAACAATAGAATCGGTGTGATCACGCCGGGCAGCCAGGAAACGGGAGTACCCATCATCCTCAACAGTATTAGCAGCCCCCCCAGCACTATGCCTACATGTAAGCCACTGACGCAAAGTACATGGGCCAGCCCGGATTCGGAAAATGCTTGCTGCAAATCATGCGGGATTTCTCCCCTGGAACCAAACATCATTCCGTTCAACATGGCCGCGTGGGTGGGTGAAAGAGTATCCCTGGAAATTTGCATCATTTTTTCCCGCATTACTGCGGCAGCACCAAGCAATCCCGGTGCCCCCTTAGCAAGCCTTTGCACATGGTCAGGCTTTACTGTGGTTAAAGCCACAATATTTTGCCGGGCAAGGTATTTGCGATAATTGAAAGAACCTGGGTTTCCAGGCGTGGAAGGCCTGTATAAAACACCCTCCACCCGAAGCCTGTCACCATAACCAAACTTTCCTTGCTTTCCCTTTACCCTTACCAGCACGCCCCCGGAATTTGCATACATCTTACCGTTTACCCGCACTGTTTCAACATCCAGGACGTACTCTATGGAGTCAAGACGGTATTCGGGAGCCTGTCTCACTGTCCCTTCTATAATTACGTAGTGATCACAATATTTAAGTATACTTTGATCTATTCCCTGCCAGGCTAAACCGCCTGTCAATAAACCTAACAAGAACGACAACAAGGCTACTAACAGCCCGGTGCCTCTGCGACCAACAAAGAAACTAAAAATGGCCACCAGAAAAACTAGAAAGGATAATCCGAAAATCAAAAAGAGCCCGGGCTCTAAAAGACCGGACACCAAAATACCAACAGTGAATGCCAGTACCAGCACTAAAAGAGGTCGGCTCACAGCGTTGCTACTGTTAATTATTTGTTTTATTGCATGGATTGCTGTACGTTTCATAATAAGAAAATTTTCGACCGGGAAACAGTTATCTCCTTCTACGGGGATATATATTGTTAAAATATTCAGATTACCACGCACTGCAGTGAAAAAAAAGCGTTTGGGGGTCAGGCCCCCAACTTACAAAGTCGCCTTTTTTTCATTAATTATTACTGGGCGGAAAAGTAAAGGGCACACGGCCCCATTTATTAAAACCTTATCACCCGGCGGCAAACCACGAACAACTATCTCCGTCATCATCTAATCTTTTAACCCGGTTGGATTCACACTGGGGACACTTTATCTTTTTAAGTAATTCGTTAATTATCCTCTGCGTTTCGCGTTGTTCTACAAAAAACTCATGTTCACAGTTTTTGCACTGGTATTTATCGGAAATAGTCAATCTCCCCCTAAATCCTATTTTTGTTATATTACGATTTAATTATAACAAAAATAGAGCACCGTAACAAGTAAAGAAACTATTAACGTTACACTAATCACATTCCATTTAATCCCTTTTTATCTTTTTTCCTAAATAGTTAATTAGTTTACTGTAATCTTATCCTTAATCTGATCAAATCTTTTTTCCCCGATACCTGAAACGTTTCTAATATCTTCCGGGGATAAAAATCTTGTATTCTTTCTGTAGTCAATAATTCTCCCGGCCAGTGCAGGCCCAATGCCTGAAAGCGTCTCTAGTTCTCCCTGACTGGCGGTATTTATGTTTATCAACTCTTGACCGGTACTGCTTCCATTTCCAACGGCACCAACCAGACCACTACTGTTTTGAGTAAAAGATGTACCGGTGAAGCCCTGGACCGGCGCCGCTATTTCTTTGCTGTTTAAATTTGACTGTGAGTCTTGATACTCTTTTTTCGACAAAACCGTTACCTGTACGCCATCAGGCAGCGGTGCCGCTAAATTGATAAGATCCAGTCGGGCATCCGGGGCAGCAACAGCCTTGTTAATGGCATCCACTACCCTTGCCCCCTCAGGAAGCCTGTAAACACCGGGTCTTTCAACTGCTCCTACCACATGGACATATATTTCTTTTGCTGCCTCTGCTTGTTCTTCTTTAACAATATTTTCCGCTGAATCTAAGGAATTCATTTCCTGCTCTGTGGAATTTGCATCTATTAATACATCTTGACCTTTATTGTTTTCCGCCTGCGATAGTGAAACTAACTTGTACCCGCCGCCCAGAATCACCAGGGCAGCTACTATTAAAAGTATTGTTAAATGCTTTCTTTCCAGCTGGTATATAACCCCACCCCCTTGCCTTAAAAAACTTTCATTCGACTGTTAGGGCATTTATTCCTTCTTTTTCTGTACATGGAAATTATTTTTAAAATAATCTTTGGGTACAACGTAAAGCTCCCCCTGGGTATCCAGCATGGCCAGGAAAATATTGGCCAGGGCCATACCGGTTTCGTTTAACTTTTCACACAGCCATTTCTCATTCAGACCGCACATATCAAGATTAGCGTGCATAACCACCCCGTCCATAACCAGGGCCAAAGGCATACCTTCGTATTTGGTCCGGATACCCAAATCCGCAGGCGTTATGGGACGTTTTTGGGATCTGGGAATAATGCTGAGCCTTCCCGACGTTTCCAAAATCCCAAACTCCACATCCTCTATATTAGGAACCCCCTTTTCCCTTAACTGGGCCATCAGATCATTAAGGTTATAACGGCTCTTTCGCATTTCCTTTTTGAGAATTTTGCCGTTTTCAATGATAATTTGTGGCTTTCCGTCTAAAAAGCCCCGCACTGTATGACTGTGTAAGGCCATATAGGAAATGCCTATTTCCAGGCAGACTAATATCACTAAAGGTATTATGCCATGCCATAATGGAATATCAGGTGATTCCATGGGTAATACAGCCAACTCAGCCATCATAATGGCCACCACAAAATCAAAGGGTGATAACTGGCCTATCTCCCTTTTTCCCATTAGCCGAACTACCGCCAGCATGATAAAGTAGATTAGGATGGTTCTCAAAACAATAGCTAACATTTGTTACGTCTCCAATTAATACTTAGAATTATGCCGTCACTTGCAACAACTAATAATTTATCACATTGGAGAAAATTAATACCTCAAACTAAAGCGGCACCACTATCTATAGTGGTGCCGCCCGGTTATTAACCATAACTGTGCAGCTAACCTGTCTTTTGCGCCCGCTCATTCATTTCATCTCGCAGGCCAGGCTAAGGCTCAGTCTCACGCTCCAGCGGGATTCCTGCCCCATTCGCCGTCCTGGCTCAAGGGGCAGCCTCGCACGTCCTGTGCTCGGTCCCGCTTCCGCTTATCGACTTCGCTAAGCCTGGCAGTTGCTCGATTCAATTCATTCGCTCTGCACAAAAGACAGGTTTGTCGGTATTCTATCTTAGTAACACACTATTTAGTGGTGCGGTTTTTCATCCGACTCAGCCCCTTCGGAAAGTAGTCTGAGTAAAAAGTCTAAGTTCCCTCTCTCTCCAGCCTGTAAGCGCTGGTTAGCCTGTTCGGCTAATCCATCGAGGCCATTAAAAGCACTGTGGATGACTAATGCCCTGGGCTCTTCACCCACCGCCGCCCGGTTTTCTTCATTGATCAGGCCGGGGTCGGTCATAATAACGATTAAGCCGAGGGAAATAACTGAGGGTAAACATTCCCAATATTGTGGTGCCAATCCAATAGAAACATTATTCTCATCGGCAAACTCCAAAGCAAATACTATCATATCCTTTTGTTCACTGTCTTTGGCAAGGTTCCACTCAAAACGGTAAACAACCTGTTCTCCACGGTGAACACGCTCCATAACACTTTTCAATTCCTCATTTAAAGAAGAAACCAGAAATACAACAGCCTGGTCCGACTTACCGACAAAATCCGGTGCATATATTTGAGTCAACGTTCCACTCCTTCCG
Source organism: Clostridiales bacterium (assembly GCA_016278505.1). Lineage (GTDB taxonomy): Bacteria > Bacillota > Desulfotomaculia > Desulfotomaculales > VENG01 > VENG01. The sequence continues at coordinate 39,044 of JADQBQ010000019.1, read as the reverse complement.
TTGTTTTAATTTTAAAGGGGAAAATTTAACTGCTGTCGAAAAAATAATTATAATCACAAAGATTGTTCGAACTAAAGGAGGTTCATCACCGTGCTTTACCGTTCTATGCTTTTTGCCCCAGGCAGCGATACCAAAAAAATGAACAAAGCCTATGGCCTGGAGGCCGATGCAATAATTCTCGATCTTGAGGACGCCGTGGCACACAGCCAAAAAGCAACGGCCAGGGAACAGGTTAAAGAATTCTTGGGCTCCCCCCCGGCAAAACCTACTTTTGTCCGTGTCAACGATGCTAAAACACCTTTTATATTGGCCGATTTACAGGCTGCTGCCGGCAAGCCCATTACCGGAATTTTCCTGGCTAAAACTGAATCTGCCGAAGAAGTAAAGCACGTTGACTGGCTGCTTTCGCTCTTGGAAGGTGAACAGGTACCGGAAAAACAGAAACTTGAGCTGGTACCTTTCCTGGAAACTTCACTGGGCGTAGAAAAAGCCTATGACATAGCGTGCGCCTGCCCCAGAGTAAAAAGGCTCGCCTTAGGTGGTAATGACTTCACTACAGACATCGGAACTCCTTACTCCACCACCGGAGACGAATTCTTTTATGCTCGTTCCAGGCTGGTAGTTGCATCACGGGCCGCCGGTATCGAAGCTCCCTTAGATACAGTTTGCCCATTTATTAAGGATACCGACTCATTGCAGGAAGATGCCAAAAGAGCGCAACGTTTGGGTTTCCAGGGCAAAATGGTTATTCACCCCAATCAGATCGGGCCGGTCAATACAATATTCAGCCCGTCGGAAAAAGAAATCAATAACGCCCGCAAAATTGTGGCAGCCTTTGAAGAAGCAGAAGCCAAGGGCACCGGTGTAATTCAGGTAGACGGTAAAATGGTGGAATACCCCATTGTTAATCGTGCCAGGCAGGTGCTGGCCATTGCCAGCGCTAAAGGACTTGCTTAATTACCCTACCAATACTGACTTTAATTAACACTTCGACCGGCCTTATAATTTAACCTGCTGTAGGAAAGAATTTAGTTTTAACAATACAAAAGGGGTAAATACAATGGAAGAAAGAAGAAAGCCAGTTGCCGCACCCGGGGATGATGATTATTTGGAGAAGAAAGCAACCCGTCAGGAAAAAAAGACGGGAGAGTTCACCAGGGTAACCCAATTATCATACGACGAAGTTGAGTCCAGCCCTGACTGAAACACCCTGGATTATATTCTGTCTTGACTCGTTAAGAAGGAATCCTATATAGGATTCCTCTTTTGATGTAGGAAAAAGTATTGCTTTAATATAATTGTAATGATAGTATATCTTAAAATTATATAGGTGCACTGTGCACTTAGATTCTCAATAAGAATACATTTACCTGTAAAGATAAGCTCATTACCAAGGAGAGGACACTATGTCAGAAAAAGCAACTCCCCGGGACAATATAAATAAAACCGCCTCGTTGCCGGAAGTTTGCCTTACCTTTTTGCGTATTGGGGCTGTATCCTTTAGTCTGGCCGCTCTGGGGGAAGCAAAAAATTGGCTGGTGAAAGAGAAGAAGTGGTTTACTGATGAAGAATACCTGCAGGGGGTTGGTTTCTCACAAATTTTACCAGGTGCACCCGCGGTAAGTCTAATGATATACCTGGGACAACGACTGCGCGGCTTCTGGGGTTCAGTCTGCGCCGCTGTAGCTTATCTGTTACCGGCATTTGTATTTATGGTGATTTTTACTTATCTTTATACTGAATACCGTGACCTGTCTATCGTATCCAACTTATTTAAAGGGTTGGGGGCACTGGTGGTGGGGCTGGTTATCAACACTGTGCTTAATCTGTGGAAATCAGGGGTGACCAATAAGCAGAATTGGGTTCTGGCCATTGGAGGTTTTGTATTAATTTACCGACTGAATTTAAGTATCTACTGGATTCTCCTATTGGCTACCTTGTTCAGCATCACCTTTGTTATATTAAGCCGGCGCTTTCCCTGGTGGGCAGAAAAAATGGCCGGGCTCACCAAAGAACAGAACACTAAAAAAACTCAATTTAAGCCAATTGACAGGAAAATGATGGGTTACACTATGGGCCTGGTTGCCGCCATGGTGGCTGCAGATATTGCCTTAATCAGCACCACAAAAGTTTTTACGAACTTGGGCACTACGTTCATGGAATTGGGCGGCCTGGTATTTGGCAGCGGGTACGCCATGTTGCCCTTTATCCAGAAAGAAGCCGTCAATCATTATCAATGGATCACCACGCAGCAATTCACCACAGCTCTGGCCTTGAGTTTAGTAACCCCGGGCCCATTAACCAAAATTGCCACTTTTGTCGGTTACAAAGCAGCAGGTTTGACAGGGGCACTGGTGGCCACAATAAATATTTACATTCCCACTTTTTGCATTATCAACCTTACCGCCGATTTATACCGCCGGGCCGGGCAGGTACCCAGTATCCGCTTGGTGGTACGCGGAGTAGTAGCTGCATTTATCGGAACTTTGTGGGCCGTGGTTATTAGATTAACTAACGACATCCTGGTGGATATACCAACATGGCTAATGGCCCTGGGGGCTGTTGCCACCCAACGCTATACAAAACTCGACACTCTCTGGTTGATTCTCGCCGGCGCTGCAATATCTGTAGTTTTGTTTTCGTTTATTTAAATGCGTATATCTTTTACTTTGCAGTCCCCAATATGGGAAGTTTCTTTTTCAATTTTTTCAGTACTGCAAAATGGAAAACCAGAGCGCTAACAAAATACACACCAAAGAACCCTATGCCTGGACCGAAAAGCCAAATGCTAAAACCAAAATGCAGAACGTCCTGAGTATAAAGCTTCTGCAGTACCCCCAGGGCCAGCACATGTGGAAAAATTTCAATTACCGCCTCACAGTAAAGCGCGGCAAAGTACTTATGCAAAGCTTCATTCCCTTGTTTCTGAAAAGCAGTGTAGATGTCCCTTCGCCCAACCTTTTCCGCATCACTGGACAGGTCACTGCAGCGTTTTATTTCCCCTGACCATTTATTCATTTCTTTTTCTTTTCCTACGCTTTTAGAAAGAATAGCTGATAACGTAGTTATTACACAAGCAGTCAACATTACAACTATAATCGGTTCCATAACCTAACCACCACTCTCTGTAATGGTAATCGGGTGGGTTCGGGAAATAACCCAACCCACCCGTCAATAACCAATAAATTATAATTTATGATAGCATTAAATACCCAGGCCCAGAGCTTTCCAAACGCCCATAAAACGCAGGCCGTAGAAGAGAAGCACTGCCGCCAAGAGCCAACGCAGGTATTTTTCCTTATAGTACTTGGAGAATATTGGACCAAGGTAAGATCCACCGGCTACACCGGCCAAGAAAAATCCAATGTACATAAAGTCGGGAGTGGCACCCTTAGCCAAATAACTGCCGATGGCAACCACAGAGTTAACTAACACAATCAAGATGGAAGTACCCGAGACCATGAACATAGGCAATACGAATACCGATGCCAGGTAAGGAACCAGCATAAAGCCGCCACCCAGACCGAACATGGAAGCAATTATGGCGATACAAAAACCGCCGAGAGCAGCTACCACAGGGCTAATAGTAAATTGCTGTCCCCAGAAGGTAAAAGTCAACTCTTTAATAGAAAAGTTGTCAACTTTGAAGCCTTCTGTAGCTAAAGCATCCCAATTTTTTGTCTGTTTCATTTCCTTAACCCTTGCTTCAAAGTTCTTGGAAACCTCGGTTAGCTTTTGCTTCTTCTGACGATACACATTTGTAGTTTCATAAGCAAGACGAAGACCGATGACAAAGGTAATAATCCCAAACCAGAATTTATAAGCTGATAATGACATGGGAATTTGTGGCCCTATCAGGGCACCGAATACAACACCGGATGCTACACACAATGCCAGCGGAATAGCCACACGTTTTTCCTTAAAGTACTTGGGCACCGCAATGATGGGCGACAGAATAACAGCCATCAAGTTATGAACCTTCATAGTGTTTTTCGTGGTTGCCTTGGCCGCTGCCTGATCCATGCCCTGAGACATTAAATGCTGGGGCATTATTTTATCAATCTTAAACAGGGTGACCTGTCCGATAAGGGTTAGGCAGGCACCAGCCGCGCCGACAGTAGAAAAAACATATCCGGTTATAATCCCCCAAAATACAATCCAAATTGGATTAGCATGAATCCCTGAAATAATAAAATCCATGGATAAGTTCCCCTCTTTCTTTTAGAATTTACCTACACTCCTGAACAACCAAACTCTCCTCCAACAATAAAAGCCGACCTACCTTATCACCTCCCTGAAAATAATCATTGCTTTTTTTATAAACTCTGGGGCGTAACCCCGTTGTTATTTGGCATCCTTAAACTTGATCATGGGACATTTTTTACAAGCATCCATGCCCGGGAATTCCTGTCCTGGTGTCCCCAACATGGAAGGACCACCGTATTTATTGGTGCGGTGAACCAGCTGTGCAGCTACCCCACCTATTTTGCTGCCTGGGATAAACAGATTAACCTCACCTTTTTCTGTTTTCCCGGAGGTAAAACTACCTGCGCACATGGTAGTCATATTTATGGCATTATCAAGGTAAGAAACAACGCTGCCGGCGCAAACCGCGGAATTAACTGTATGTTTATAGGTAAGGGGGTGCTCTCCGAAAGCCCCGATGTAATCATTGGCAATATGATAGGCCTGTAGTGGGTTAACTACAAAAAATACCACACTGGGTTCAAAATCAGCTTTTCCCAGAGGCGCAGTGGCAAAACCTTTCAATTCTCCCAGTGGCAGTTTAGGTTTACTGAGTAAACATTTCTTAGCCGCATCCCAATCAGCTGTATACTTAACATGCCCGTCAACCTCTGCATCGTCAGCTTCCCGAAAACCAAAAACTGTCTTGGCATTGCCACATAACAAGTTATCTGCAGAAGCTTTAACGGTAAAGCTATTAAAACGTGATGCTAATGCAATTTGACAATAAGTCATTTTTGGACCCGGCACCTTTTCCGCTTGGTAATTGTCATACTCAGTCTGGTCAAAGAAAAACTTAATGGCGACGGGATGATAATCCAACCTAAACAAGTATTCTAGAGCGTCCTGCATTTCTTGATAGCTCAAGCTATCCTTTTGTGCCAGTTCCTTCACATTTAGTAGCATGATTCCCCTCCTCTTTTTATAAGGCAGCACTTGATACCGCAACCATACAGACCATAATAACTACCGTGCTGTATTTAAACCTTAAGATTAACTTTAACTTATGAATAAGATTATCAAATTTAATCTATCTTTTTTGTCTGGCAAATGACAAAAAAAAGTCATCTTAACGACACATTCCTGTCGCAAAATGACTGGAAAGCGTTGTCAAGATGACTTCTTGCGTGCATTCTTTTCTTCGGAATTAACTTATAAGACTACCGTTTTGGATAATTTAACAGCCAGAAATGGTTCCGTATCCAATAGTTCCAAAAATGCTTTACGGGACAAAACACTTATCAGGCCATCGGTGACACCATGCGCACCATACTTATGATGCTCACCCCATAACGCTTCGGCTACCCCCAACAAATCTCCTGGCCCATGCAAATTTCCTTTCGCTATATGTTCACCTTCCGGATTGACACGGCAAATTTTTAGCCAACCTTTTTCCACCAGAAACACACGGTTCGCCGTTTCTCCGGCAGCAAAAAGGTTGCTTCCCCGGCGTATACTCACCAAATTACCGGCTTGACGGATTATTTCTTTTTCAAATTCTTTCAATTCCACTACCTTTAAATTAGCTTTCATTGGTATCCTCCTATAGCTAGCCTCCTAAAGTCACTTAATGGATAGTTTTAATCTAACAAAAAAAATCACAGGATATTGTCCTGTGATTGACAAACAAACTGTCATTTTACCGCTAAAATACGCGCTAAATCAGTTTTTATACCATTCCGGGCAGACCTAACGGGCATAATTAACAACTATATTATACTACCCACTTACCCAATTTATCAGGGTCTACTATACGTATTGCTCTACCTTCGTAGGCAATGCTTTTTTCCTGTTTAAACGTATTCAACAAAGAAGTTACAGTCTGGCGCGAGGTACCGACCATACTGGCAATCTCTTCGTGCGTGAGCTGCACGTCCAAGATGATACCGTTCTTGGTCTCTTTGCCACAGCGGTCACCCATTTTCATTAACATTAAAGCTAACCTGCCGGGCGCCTGCCAACAAACCATCTCATGTATTATTCCCTCAGCCTCGCGCATTCTCACCGCTAACAATTTGGATACTTTAATACCCAAAAATGGGTGCTTGGCCATCAATTCCTCAAACTGGGTCTTTCGTAACACAACCATGGTTACATCACTTATGGCTCCTGCAAAACATGTGCGCTCCACTTCCAAAAGTGTCTCCGCTAATGCCATCATTTCTCCGGGACTACGCATGCGCCCTACAGTAACCCTCTTACCGTCTGCCGAAAGCCGAAAGATTTTTACCCATCCACTTTCTATTAATAAAACTCGGTCGGATATGTCACCGGCAGCAAAAATAACTTGTCCCTTTGGATAATGTACAGTGGAGCCTGCTTCCCTGATAATCATTTTTTCCAATTCGCTTAATACCGGATCTGCTTCCAATTGAATTGTCTCCACTGATTACACTCCCTTTCCTCTACAAATATTAATTAACATAATAAATAGTTAATTCGCAACCGTTCAATTCAAAAAATTTCGACAACTCACATCTAGTATAATACCGAACTGATAAAAGATCAACGACAATTTACGACACTTTTATAAAATAGCACACCCTCCACTAGAAGTCAACGCGAAGTAAGCAAATGACGTGCCACAATATGGGGGCACACGCGGAAAAAGGAGCCGGTCACCTTTTTGGTATACTTTCCTAAACAGTGAACTCGTTCAACTAATGCAGAACATCGTGGCTTCCATCTGAAGAAAAAAAATGCAAACTCCCACTTATAGAAGTGGGAGCCTTAGAAATAAGATAAAAAATTACCCCCAAAAGAGGGTAACTCCTTTCCCTGTTAACCTTGCTTCAACCAGCCTTCAGATGCTAATTTTCGCAGAGCGGCATTCAGCTCCAGTACAGAATAGCCTAATTTAGGTGAGAGTTTAAATATAGCCAGTTTTTCACCAGGGTGTTCCTCAATATACTTCTTTAATGCCATTGCAGCCTCTTCTTCCCTTTTCAAAAGGTCACCACCCTACTCACTCCGTAGCGTAAATTCCCAAGCACAATAATATTCTGCGGGGTGTTTGTCAGGAGGACAGCATATACATTTTGTTTCAAAACGGGGGTCAATGGTTCTGGCAAAACCACTATACTCCACAACTCCTACACTTTTACAGGGAAAATCAGGTAAATCCTTCCTATTTCGCGCAGACTGCACGCGGCAGTCGTTCATACGGAATATGATAGTATTTTCATCAACATCAATTATTTCCTGTTTGTTAATAAATGCATACAGACGCAGCTGCAGTGCCTTTTTCAGTGCAGGGATTCCACCGCCCGGCTCCAGGCCAAGAAACTTCATTATTCTTTTAGCCTCAATGACAGTAAACTTCTCCCACGCAGCCCTGTCTGCTTCAATGGCTTCATCCATTCCCCCGGTCTTCTCCACTGCTTGAAACCAGAGTCCGTCGTGTGCCAACCACCTTTTGGCAAAGTCCTGTACCAGAGTATAAAGCTCTTCTTTTGTAAAATCATCTATCTTGTTCACCGAAACCCTCCTTGTCTAATTCCTTTATTAACTTACCAATTTACAAAAAAATATTGCAAAAATAATACCTGTAAATTTAGAAAATTCATTATTTTTAGGCAGGAGCAGGATTTCCGCGGTTGAACCCAATTTTGTATTCTAGTCTACCTGTTAATTATGTAACCAGTTAATAAAAGATATGTAAAGTATTGTTTACATTTTTATTCGCACCATTGACTTTTAGTGCTAAAAATGATTAATTGTATAGGTAATTAAAACACTATCAGTTAGAAGTTGGTGAACCTATGTCTACCCCGGCTTACTCACAGCCCCAGACAGTATTTAAAGAATTTAACACCGGTATGGCTGCCGCACTTTTCTTTATTATTGAATTCCTGCCGGTTGGCATATTATTCGGGGCAATGTCACTGGATACAGGCCTCTCGCCATTATCTACCATAGGAATGTCCACACTGGTTTTTGCCGGGGCAAGCCAATTTCTGGCCCTGACCTTACTCAACACCGGGGCTACCACCGGCACCATTATACTGGGAACCTTGATCATTAACTTACGCCACGTGCTGATGAGTTCCTACATCGCCAGTGCCATCCCAAAGGGTAATGCCTTCCGCCGTATTATTACCGGCGCACTGGTCACTGACGAAGGATTTGCCCTGACCTCACAACACATTACCTCGGGCAGCAAAATTTCTCCCTGGTATGTTTTAGGGGTAAACGTTTCACTGTATCTACAGTGGCAAATTTCCACCTTGGCCGGTATTTACCTGGGGAATGCTATTCCCGGCATGCAGGATATGGGCATTGAAGCAGCTCTTTACGCTCTATTCATTTCCATAGTTGTAGTATCAGTTTCCAAACGTACGGATATCCTGTTGGCATTAATTGCCGCGGCCATAGCGGTCACCCTTACCATAAACGGATACAGCTCTTCAGCGGTGCTGCTGGCCAGCCTCATATCTTCTTTTATTGGACTGGGGGTATATAAATGGGCCAAGAAATCTGGATTATAATTGTGGGTATGGCCCTGGTAACCTTTATACCCAGGGTGATTCCCTTTTTTATCATCAGCGGTGAAAAGATGCACCCGGCCTTGAAAGAATGGCTGCGTTTGCTGCCCATAGTTATTTTTGCCAGCATGATTGCTCCGCCACTGCTTACCGGTGACGGTCAGATAGCTGTAACTGAACACCTGCGGGAAATTGGTATAGTACTCACCGGAGCTATTGTGGCCTATTTTACCAAAAAAATCCCTTTAAGCCTGGGAGCAGCAGTTATTGCCCTGTTCTTGATTAACTTTTTAAGTTAAAAACCCGCCAATTGGCGGGTTTTCTTATTCGGGTACTGCCTTTACTTCACTTATTAAGCGGTCAAAAATCTCCTGCACCGAAAGGATGTCCTTCACCTGATGGACATTTTTCCCGGCAAAAACCACTCCCTCGCCGACATTTCCGATGCGGGAATTTTCCAACGCCTCCATAATGCAGTATTGTGATGAGCATTTCTTTAAACAACTATCACAAGTTCGGGGCTTCACTTTACCCCCGCCCATTATTTTGGCAGTAAAGGAATTGCGCAGGGCACGCCCAGGCATTCCCACCGGGCTGGGAATCAAAACTACGTCCTCCTCTTTGGCATTTAAATACATCTGCTTAAAGGAGTCGGCAACGGCACATTCTTTACTGAGGACAAACCGAGTGGCCATTTGCACTCCATCCGCACCTAATTGCAACATTTTAGAAATTCCTTTGCCGTCAACTATTCCACCGGCAGCAATTAAAGGGATTTTAATTGCTTTACGTACGGCCGGCAGTATTTCACCCAAAGACTTGTCCGTACCTAAATGCCCCCCTGCCTCGGTTCCCTCAACCACTACCGCAGAGGCACCTAGTTTTTCGGCTAAAAATGCCAGCTTTGGCGTGGAGACAATAGATACTACAGGTACCCCGGCATCCTTGCCCCATTTAAAGATATCCCGGGAAAAGCCGGCTCCGGTAAAAATAACGTCAATTTTTTCATCAAAGGCTGCACGGACCAGTTGTGGAAAGCTCTTCAATGCAAACATAATATTTACCCCCAGGGGGCCGGAAGAAAGGCTGCGTGCTTTCTTAATCTCCTCGCGCAATTCATCACTGGACATACCGCTGGCACCCAATACACCGATTCCCCCGGCATTAGCGACAGCTGCCGCCAACGGTGCCGTAGAAACTCGTAAAGCCATGCCTCCTTGAATAATAGGAAATCTAGGTCTTAGCTTACCTATTTTAAGTTGAGGAAGTTTCAACATATTCCCTCCTAAATCGATATTTCTTGTAAATTATAACATTGACCTGCAACCTCGCAAAACAATATTTACCTGTTATAGTACATTTTAACCAAAATTAATATTGTTCAAAAATTAACTGTTGAATATTGCAGCCTCACCAGGCAGGAAAGCAGTTCCCGATCAAGAAAATTTAGTTAACAATCAAGAACACGGAGTGATATGTAATGAAAAAAGAACTAATCATCACCCCCGCAAAATGTATTGGCTGTTCCACATGTGCCCTCACGTGTTCCCTCGTTAACCAGGGGGAATTTGATTTGGCTAAATCTCATATCAGAATCACTAAATATGACTTTGAGGGTATTTTTCTGATATCCTTCTTGTCTAGCTGCAAAAGTTGTCACCAGTGTGCAAAAGCATGCCCCTCAGGGGCAATACGCAGTATGAATGTACCGGACAATACCGGTCACACCGAAGGAGGTGCCAATTAATGGCTTACGGGTACGCAGGGAAAATGCTAATTATTAACCTAACCGATCATACCATAACTGAACAGCTTTTGGATAGAAGTTTACAGACCCTGTATTTAAGCGGTACGGGCTTCAACGCACGTATTCTATATGATAATATTCCACCCGGCGCCGACCCCCTTGGCCCGGAAAATGTGCTTATCTTCAGCACAGGGGTTTTCTGTGGGACTAATATTCCCACGGCATGTAGAACGGAAGTTTCCTCCCTTTCGCCTGCCACCGGTTTATTCGGTACCTCAAGTTCAGGTAATTATTGGGGCGGAGAGTTAAAGTTTGCCGGATTTGATGTCATTGTTTTGAAAGGAAAGTCCGAAAAACCCGTATACCTACAGATAAACGACAGTAAAGTAAAAATCATTTCTGCGCAAAATATTTGGGGCTTGGACGCCTGGGAAACCATTCGCGCCATACGCAGTAAACAGAACGCAGAAGCGCAAGTAGCCTGTATCGGCCAGGCCGGTGAAAATATGGTTCGCTACGCCAGCATTGAAAACGGGCCTTACGACGCATGGGCCCGCACCGGGCTGGGTGCAGTGATGGGCTCTAAAAACTTAAAGGCTATCGCGGTAAAGGGTACCGGTGCTGTCAGAGTAGCCCACAAGAATGAATTTCTGCGGGCTGTTAACAAAACCCGCCAGGCCATAATGGATTCGCCCTTCTATAAGCCTTTTAGCAAATACGGTACCATGCTGGTTACCATTCCCTACCAGGAACATAGTATCCTACCGGGTCGCAACTACCAAACCGGTACCATTGAAGGTTGGGAAAGTACCCGCACCCGGAAACAACTTCATCACTACACTAAGCGGGGCGTGGCCTGTATGGCATGTCCCATAGCCTGTGCACACTGGGTGGAGATAAAAGACGGTCCTTATGCCGACCTGCAGCTTAAAGATATGGAAGTAACACCGGTAATTGCTTTCGGCGCCGGCTGTGATATCGACAACCTGCCTGCAGTGGCTAAGCTTACAGAAGTTTGCCAGCGCTTGGGCCTAGATATGGTTTCCGCCGCCGGGGCTGTTGCCTTTAGCATGGAACTTTACCAAAAGGCGATCATTGACGAATCAGAACTGGGTTTCAAGCTCAACTGGGGAAACCAGAAATCTACTATTAAGCTTCTTGAAAATATTGCTCACAGGAAAGGTTTTGGCGATATCTTAGCTGAAGGCACCAAACGGGCAGCGGAAAAAATCGCAGGTAGTGAGAAATATTGTGTTCACGTTAAGGGTTTGGAATGTATGCTTATTGACCCGCGCGCCCGCTGGTCTACATGGACATTGGGATACATCACAAATATAAGGGGCGGTGACCACCTGCGTACAAGAAACCCGGTAGAAAATCTACGCCATAATGATAATCCCCGCCCGTACCGCACCGAAAAATTTTCGTTTCCCGATGAAATGTTACAAACCCTGGACATGCCTGACGCACTGAAAGAAAGAGTTTTCGACCCCAAAACCGGGGACGTGGACATACCCCAAATGAGCAAATGGTCGGAAGACTTAATATCCGTGTACAATGCTGTTGGCCTCTGCATTCGCCCGCCGGTACTGCATACGGTAGGACCAACCCTGATCTCGGAAATGTATGCCGCCCTTACCGGCATACATATCAGCCCGGAAGAAATCATCAAGGCAGGAGAACGCACCTGGAATCTACAGAAGCTTTTTAATAGCCGTCACGGAGAAAAGCCGGAAGACTCCCGTTTCCCGGACCGCTTTTACAATGAACCTTCATCTTCAGGCAAAACCCTGGACCGGGAAAAAGTTGCAGAAGTGCTGAAGGAGTATTACAAAGCCCGCGGGTGGGATCAAGAAACAGGCTGTCCGCTGCCGGATAAGCTGCAGGAATTAGACCTAACCAATCAATAAGTTAACGCTTGGTGCCAGGCACCATGCGTTAACTTATTGGTAAAATTACAGGCTGATCAACACCGGAACCAGCACCGGAACCAATAAAGAAAGAGATGTCCCGTTAACCAGGGCAATAATCGTGGTATCAGCGTCTGTTGCCCTGGAAATAACAGGCAGAGTTGTATCCATGGTAGTGGCTCCACCAGGGGCCACAGCCATCAGTTTACTCATTTTTACAGCCAAAACGGGTATCAGCATAAAGGCCATAAGCTCCCTGATTACATTAGTAAGAAAAGCCAGGGCACCCACCTGAACGTCATAAATTTGGGCAATCAAAACACCGGAGAGGCTGTACCAGCCAAACCCGGCACCGATAGCCGAGGATTCGTTAAACGGAAGATTCAGCATTAACCCTGCTCCCACCGCGCCGGCTAGACTACCTATACCAACCGCCAGCGGCACCAGCAAGACCCGCCACCCCAGCACACACAAACGAGACCACGTGGAACGCTTACTGCCTAGTTCGATACCGACTCCCACCAGCATAAGACCAAGGGCTATGTTGGTTACCAGTTCCAAATGCCCGGCCAAAGATGCAGGCAAAAACCACCTACCCCATACCATACCTAAAACGACCGCTCCCACTACCAGTCCTGTCAACGTCTTTCACCTGCCTTACTAATATCCTTAGCCGCTGACAGGGAGAGTCTCTTTTCCAGGCTAGCGGCAAGCAAACGTACCAGACAAATGCTTCCCAGTACGCTCATGCCCGCTAAAACAAAGGCCTGAATACCCATTTGCCCCAGATCCGCCGCCACCTTTTTATTGGAACCAAGCTGTGCTCCCATGGACACCAACAAAATAAAAAGCCCGGCCATGGTAGCAAGGTTGACGTACTTGGCCAAGGCTTTCGACGGTGGTCTGAAAAAACCTATTAAGCCACCTGTAGCCAGACAAATAAATATAAAACTCATCACAATGTCCCCCGCTGATTATAAAATGTCCATTTGCTAAATTAGATTTTATGACCAATATAATGTTCACGTCAATAACAAAAAACAATAAGTAACCCGTTACAAAAATAAAACAGGCCCTTTACAGGACCTGCTTAGACTATAAAACCACTATGCCATTAGAAGCTGCTGCCGTGCTACCTTTCCAGAGGGGGTGCGGGGAATTTCCCTGAAAATCACTTCTGTGGGCAAAGCATTGGATTGACTAATACAGAACTCTCTTATTTTCTTCTCCGTCTCTGAATCATTGGAAGAAGGTTCCACAAAGACTTTAAGTACAAAAGTCTCACTTTCCGGGTTTTCTTCACTTAGAACTACGGCGTCTTCCACATCCGCATGCGTGACCAGAGCTTTTTCCAATTTTCTAACATGAAGGACAATTTCGTTTGCTGTCATATAAAGCACCTCACTTAAAAAGTTGCGCCAAAACTGCCCGAGCTGTAAGTTTAAGAATTTTCGCATAATACTTTTGTGATATTTTATAATCTTCACCAGCAAACTGCAACGAAATACATTTGAACGGTCATATTGTCACCTTGAATGGAAGTCATATTAATTGAACAGTTATCGATGACCATTTTAAGAAGCTAATCCAAAAGATTTGTGGACATGTATTTATCAACCCGATCCGGGAAAACCGTTACTATGGTCCCTTTTTTCATGATTTTTGCGTATTCTATGGCTCCCCACAATGCGGCACCGGAAGAAATCCCTGCGGAAATACCGGACCGTTTAAAAAGTGCCCGGGCCAACCTAAAGGATTCTTCATCCGGAATGATCATTTTTTCATCCAATATTGTATCATCATAAACAGGCGGCTTGTAATCTTCCATGTTGCGTAGTCCCTGCACCCCACTGTTACGCACCGGCTCCAGGCCGATAAGTTTAATGGACGGGCTGTACTCCCTTAGCCTTTTGCCGGCACCTGTAAGCGTTCCCCCGGTTCCCACACCGGCCACAAAAGCGTTTATCTCCGGCACATCAGCGATTATCTCCGCCCCGGTTGTCTCATAGTGCGCTCTGGGATTAGCATCATTTTCAAACTGGTCAAACATATAATAAGCGGGATTATCCTTAACCATCTGCCAAGCTGCTTCGATGGACCCGTTAGTCCCTTTAGCTCCCTCGGTCAAAATAAGTTCAGCCCCGTAAGCTGCCAGCAGCTTTCTCCTTTCCCAACTTACGTTATCGGGCATAACTGCCGTAAAGCGATAGCCTTTTATGGCAGCAATCATGGCCAGGGCTATGCCTGTATTTCCACTGGTTGGTTCCAATAAAACACGGTCGCCAAGGAGTGCCCCTTTTTTTTCCGCCTCAGCAAAAAGATATTTAGCCGTACGGTCTTTAACCGATCCACCGGGGTTATCACCTTCCAGCTTGGCCCATATTTTTACCTGGGGGTTGGGTGAAAACAATGATATATCGACCATAGGAGTATTACCTATTGTACCCAGTACATTTTCAAACTTCATATATAATTGCTCCCTTTTATTCCTTTTGTTTTTGTTTTTGTGTTAAAGGTCAAGTTTCAAATCGCCGCTTTTAATTTTACCCATTTTGCGCATTATCATAGCTGCTGCACCAGCCAAAACGGCAGGCGCTGCAAAATGCAGTAGTATTATTTTCCATAATACCCCGGTTGTGAATCCCATGGCAGTTACAGTGGCAAATTGACCCACCAGCCCGGCGGTTCCCATCCCGGAACCTATGGGAATATTGGTCATGGCAAACACGGTGGTGGCAAAGGGGCCAAGCACCGCCCCGGCAAAGGTGGGAGGCAAGATTATCCAGGGGTTGCGGACTATATTGGGGATCTGCAGCATGGAGGTCCCAAGTCCCTGGGCAAACAACCCTCCCACGCCGTTTTCCCTAAAGCCAATCACGGCAAAACCTATCATCTGGGCTGCACATCCTACAGTTGCCGCCCCCGCAGCAAGGCCGTCAAGCCCCATCATAATGCCCAGCGCCGCACTGCTGATGGGCGCCGTCAGTGCCAACCCCATTAGCCCGGCTACAAGTATCCCCATGGGGATAGGCTGTAGTTCGGTGGCCCATACAATCAGCGCTCCCAGTGATTTCATGCCGGCGTCAATGGCCGGCCCCACCGTGGTGGCGGCAGCAAAACCTACCAAAATAGTAACCACCGGGGTGACTATGATATCCAGGGGTGTTTCCTTGGATACTAATTTGCCGAATTCGGCGCCAAGGACAGCCGCAACAAAGCTCCCGGCGGGGCCGCCTAAAGAAGCCCCGGCTGCACCGGTAATGGCGGAAGCAAACATTACCAGAGGCGGCGCCTGTAGACCGTAAGCGACTGCTACACCTATGGCCGCCCCCATAAGCTGTGTATTCATGGCCAATTTACCTGACTCAACCAGAAAGGTTAATTGCTTCCCGGTAATAACAGATAATTGCTCCCCGGTAACTTTGAGAATAAGGCCTATAATAAGTGAGGCAAAAAGCCCCAGGGCCATGGCACCCAGCGCCTGGATTAAATAACGGTCTACAGAAATGATTACATTTTTTCGTTTAAGAAATGATTCTCCCGTCCCGGGTCTATTTCCTGTTCCGCCTGCGGTCACCTTCCATACCTCCGTTTCTTTTTAACAGTTCCAATGCATTTATTTAACAAACTATCCGCCATTAAGCGTAAATCACTGTACCAGCATACTTAAACTTACCCGCTGCCGGCTTAAATCCACGGACAAAACCCTTACCGTTACTACATCACCAACAGACACTACATCCATGGGGTGCCTTACATAACGGTCAGAGATTTGGGATATATGTACCAAACCGTCCACTTTAACCCCAATATCTACAAAGGCACCGAAATCCACCACGTTGCGCACGGTCCCTTTTAAAGTCATGCCCTCACGCAAATCCTCCAGCTTTAAAACATCGGTTCTGAAAATGGGTGCCGGCAAATCTTCCCGGGGATCTCGCCCCGGTTTCTTTAAACTATCTATGATATCTCTCAAGGTAGGAATACCGGCCCCGGTTTCGGCGGCAACTTTCAATAAATTTACATCATTTAATTTTGCTTTTAATTCAGCAGTACCCACGTCCTGCAAAGAACAGCCCAGCATGGACAAAAGCTCTTTGGCCACGCTATACGATTCCGGGTGGACGGGTGTATTATCGAGTGGATTACTACAGTCCCGCAGTCTCAAAAAGCCTGCTGCCTGCTCAAAGGCCTTGGGCCCCAGGCGTGGTACTTTTTTCAATTCCGCGCGGCTTTTAAACCGGCCGTTTGCATTCCGGTGCTCGACTAAATTTTTAGCCACAGTAGTATTAACACCTGAAACATAATGTAATAATTCCATGGAAGCGGTGTTTAAATCCACCCCCACATAGTTAACACCGGATTCCACAACTTTACCCAATTCAGCCTCCAACTTCTTAGTTGAAACATCATGCTGGTACTGTCCAACACCTACAGACCTGGGCTCTATTTTGACCAGTTCAGCAAGCGGGTCCTGCAGGCGGCGGGCAATGGAAACCGCGCTGCGCTCGGAAACATCTAATTCAGGAAATTCGCGGGCCGCAACCTTGGAGGCTGAATAAACACTGGCCCCGGCTTCGTTAACAATAATATACTTCAAAGATTTTTTATTTACAGAACCAATAAACTCGGCCACAAAACTTTCGGTTTCCCTTGATGCAGTACCATTTCCTATGGCTATTACATCAAAGTCATAACGCTCCAAAAGCTGCTCAAAAGTATCCCTGGCTGCTTTAACTTTTTCTTGTGGCGGAGTGGGGTAAACCACCCCAATATCCAGAAGTTTACCGGTTTCATCCACCACTGCCCATTTACATCCGGTACGGTACGCGGGGTCTACGCCTAATACCACAGCTCCTTTAATGGGAGGTTGCAGTAATAGCCCGCGGAGATTTTGGGAAAAGATACTGATGGCCTGTTTTTCCGCCTTCTCCGTAAGCTCTCCCCTGACGTCTCTTTCTATAGCAGGTGCCAGAAGGCGCCGGTAACCGTCCTGAAGTGCTTCAGCCACCAGTTCCGCTGTTAGAGAGTCTTTCCGTAACCTCTGTTGGTGTAGATATGCTAAGGCAATGTCTTCGTCAGTCTCAATATGTACCCGCAGGATTCCCTCCCGCTCGCCCCTGTTGATGGCTAAAACCCGGTGCGGCACCACCGTTTTAATTGGTTCCCGGTAATCATAATACATTTCATAAACAGACTCGGCATCTTTTTCTTTGGCCTTAGTTGACAAAGTACCCTTTTTCCAGGTAAAATCTCTCAACCAAGCACGAATATTAGGTTCATCCGCTATTGTTTCGGCAATGATATCCAGTGCACCTTTTATTGCATCCTCCGGGGTTGACACTTCTTTTTCTTCGTTAACGTACTTTGCAGCCTCGTCCCTGGGATCGCCGGATGCGGGCCCGGCTAGCAAATACTGCGCTAGAGGCTCTAAGCCCTTTTCCCGCGCCACTGTGGCTCTAGTGCGCCGCTTTTGACGATACGGGCGGTATAAATCTTCCACCGCAGTAAGTTTTTTTGCCTCCTGTATCTGGTTTTTTAATTCAGGCGAAAGCTTGCCCTGTTCATTAATTAAACGTAGTACTTCTTCTTTGCGATGGGAAAGGTTCCGCAGGTATTGTACCCTTTCTTCAATTGAGCGCAACTGAATTTCATCAAGTTCACCCGTAATTTCCTTACGGTACCTGGCAATGAAAGGGACGGTATTGCCATCGTCCAAAAGAGCAATTGTTTTTTCTACCTGTTTGGGGTTTATATTTGTATCCGCTGCCACCTGGTCGGCAATGAAATCGATTTTATGCAAAATTGCACCACCCTATTCAAAATATTAGCTTATATAATCTTAAATCCTTGGGCTACATTTTCCAAGCATTATTAGCAACATAAATCTTAAATGATTTTTTGTGTCAATTAAACCGTTATTTTCAAGCCTTTTATATGGATTCCCTATAGAAAAAAAGACAAACTATCAATAATTCAGTGAAAATGATGATATCATTAAACCAACCTTTATACAAAGGTGAAAGGAGTGTTTATTTTGGCAGTCAAAGTGGGTATCAATGGCTTTGGACGTATAGGACGCAATGTTTTTAGGGTGGCTATGGACAACCCCGATGTAGATATAGTTGCCGTTAATGATCTTACAGATGCCAAAACCCTGGCCCATCTTTTGAAGTACGACTCGGTACACGGTGTGCTCAACGACGACATACGGGCCGAAGAAGGTAAATTCTCTATAAATGGGAAAGAAATAAAAGTTTTAGCTGAAAAAGATCCATCCGCTCTTCCCTGGGGTGATCTGGGAGTTGACATAGTCATAGAGTCAACGGGCCGTTTCACAAAAGGAGCAGAAGCATCCAAACATATACAGGCAGGGGCTAAGAAAGTGGTTATCAGCGCCCCGGGCAAAGAAATCGATGCCACCATTGTGATGGGTGTAAACCACCAAGAATATGATCCCGAAAGACACCACGTTATATCCAATGCATCCTGTACCACCAATTGCCTGGCTCCGGTGGTGAAAGTGATACATGATAGTTTTGGTATCGAAAAGGGAGTCATGACCACCGTGCACTCCTATACCAATGACCAACAGATTCTGGATCTGCCGCATAAAGACCTCAGGCGTGCCCGGGCGGCAAATATGTCTATGATCCCCACCACTACGGGTGCAGCTAAAGCAGTGGGATTGGTTATGCCTGAAATGGAGGGTAAATTAAATGGATTTGCCATTCGGGTGCCTACCCCTAACGTATCCTTAGTAGATTTTGTGGCCGTGGTGGGCCGCAAAACTTCAGCGAAACAAGTAAACGAAACCCTGCGCAATGCATCTGAAAGTGACTTAAAAGGAATCCTGGGTTATAGCGAAGCCCCCCTGGTTTCCAAAGACTATTACGGTGATGCACACTCTTCCATTGTTGATTCCATGTCCACCCTGGTCATGGACGATAACCTGGTAAAAACAATGGCCTGGTATGATAACGAGTGGGGTTATTCCTGCCGGGTACTGGACCTGGTAATGTATATAACCAAGCGGGAAGCGGGCTCGGTAAAAAAAATTACCTGGACCGGGATAAATAATGAAAACCTTTATCGAAGTGTTACGGCTGCATATACTCCCCGTTAATTAATTTGAAGGGACAAACCGGGAGGCACCCCCTCCCGGTTATATTAAAAAACATTGATCGCAGTTGGGTCTTACAAGTTGGTCATAGTAATAATTCCAAAGGAGGAGTACAATTGCGAAAATATTTACCTTGGCTTTTGATACTTTCTCTGGGGCTAAATATTTACCTGGTAGGAACCTATTCTTTTGGTATCTCCCCCGCCGCGGGTGACGTAACAGAGGAAGGGGCGGCACAGTTGGAGCAATTGCAGAGCCGCATTGCCGAATATAAGCAGCAAACAACTGCGCTGGAAGAGGAAAAGCAAAGGCTAACGGAGCGATTGGACAGTTTGCAATCCACTTCCGAACCTATAAACACGGCGGATAACAAAGTCTACGGATGGTATTTTAAGCGTGATCGTAATGATCGGAATTCACCACCCAGCACTGACTCACAGTACCTGCAAATGCTTGAAAATAAGGGATATTACCTGGGGGATACCAACAAAAAAAGGATTTTCCTTACCTTTGACGAAGGCTACGAAAATGGCTACACCCCGGAGATACTGAACACCTTAAAGGCAAATAAAGTACCGGCAGCCTTTTTTGTCACCGGTGGTTATGTGGAAAGCGAGCCCGGTCTGGTAAAAAGGATGGCTGATGAAGGACACATTATAGGTAACCATAGCGACACGCACCCCAGTATGCCGACCATAAGCAGCGAGAAAATTAAAGAAGAGCTTGATACAGTGGAAACACAAGTGGAACAACTGACAGGCCAAGAATTACACTACTTCCGCCCTCCCCGGGGAGAATTTAACCAACGGGTACTGGATGTGGCGGCCCAGGAAGGATATAAAACCATTTTCTGGAGTATGGCCTACCGGGACTGGATAGTGGACGATCAGCCCGGCAAAGAAGCAGCATTTAATTTTGTCACCAATAACGTTCATAATGGGGCTATTATCCTTTTGCACGCAGTTTCCGAATCCAATACCGAGGCTCTGGACAGTATTATCAAAGAGCTAAAGGAACAGGGTTATACCTTTGCCAGCCTAAACCAACTCCCGTAAAAGGGGGGCTTTCCCTAAAAAAGGGGGACAGTCCCCCTTTTTTGCAGCGATGAGACACAATGATTTAAAAAAAGCAGGAAGGTGTTACCATGCAGCCTGAAGAAAGGTACAGAACCTATTCCAAACATTTGAAAGAAAAATTCGGGTATAAAGTTTACAAACTCCCTGTAAATTTGCCCGGAACCTGCCCTAACCGGGACGGAACCGTGGGCAGGGGCGGATGCATATTTTGTGATGAAGAAGGCTCTGGCTTTGATGCCCTGCCCAACAGCCTGGCCGTAAAGGACCAGCTGCAAACCAATAAGGCCAACTTTAAAAAGAAATTTAAGGCCCAAAAGTTTATCGCTTACTTCCAGGCATTTACCAATACATATCTTCCATTAGAACAGTTTAAGGCAAACATGCAGGCGGCAGCGGAAGAACCGGACATAATAGGTATTTCCATATCCACCCGGCCGGATTGCATATCAGATGCCTACCTTGATTATCTGCAAACGCTGCAGCAAGAGTATAATTTAAATATCAATATTGAGCTGGGCCTGCAAACCGTGAATTATCACACCCTGCACAGGATAAACCGGGGGCATTCCCTGGCCGAATACGTGGATGCGGTACTGCGTACAAAAAAACGTGGGTTTGAAATTTGCACCCACTTAATTCTTAATCTCCCTGGGGATGACCGTGAGGATATAGTAGAAGGCGCTAAGCTGATGTCGGTCCTGCACAGTGACTATGTAAAGTTTCATTCTTTATATGTGGTAAGGGATACTGTATTGGGGGATATGTACAGTAAAGGGGAATTTGAAATGATTTCCCTGGAGGAGTACGCGCAGAGGGTGGTAACTTTTCTGGAGTACTTGGATCCTACCATTGTAGTACAGCGCTTGGTGGGTAAGGGCCCGGCGGAAAAGGTGCTTTTCTCCAACTGGGATGTGAGCTGGTGGAAGTTAAGGCAGGCTATTGAGGAGTTGCTGGAGACAAAAGATACTTATCAGGGCCGGCTGTTCAATTACACCAACGGTGCGGCTTTGGCTAAGGTGTAAAAGAATTTGCATGTATTTCTTGGGGGTCAGTTTTTTGACGGGATTTACGGGCTTTATTTACTGTGATTGTAAGGCAAAAATTTTTACTAAGATCTAAAAGATTGCATGTAATTCTTTGGGGTCTTTTTTCTGACAGGATTACAGGATAGCAGGATTTTTTAAAATACATATTATAATTAATTTCTTCTAATACCGGTCACTGCCATAGCCAAAAATTGAGCATCTATTTAATAAACAAATAATACATAACACTACACTAATCCCGTGTATCCCGTTAATCCCGTCAAAAATTTTTGACCCTTAAGCGACGACCTAAAATCTCTTCATCTTTTTCATAAGACCCGCAAGTAACGACCCCATAATTTCTTTATCCTGCAAATCCTGTAATCCTGTCTAAAAGAAATGTTGGCCCTTAAGCAGCGACCCTAAAATTTCTTTATCTTCGCAAAAACATCCGAGTCTCCTCAATCCTAAACACAAACAAAAGTGCAATGTACACCAGGCCGCCGGCTCCTACGGACAATCCTAAGCCCCAAATTTGGCGGAACAATGAAATATTTTCGTTATAAAGGCCGGTCCAGTGGGCAAGGCCCACACTTATAAGACCAAGTACAGCAGCAGCTATACCAATTTTAAAAACAGAGACCAACAGCTCCTGCCAATCAAAACCCTGCAGCTTTCTACTCAGTAACGACACAAACAAAACCATGGCAAAAAAAGCGGCAATAGTATTGCCCAGAGCCAGCCCCACATGGCCCATACTGTTCACCAACAACAAATCAGCCACCAGGTTAACCCCCAGGGCCGCAGCCCCTATTTTCAATGGAATTATGCCATCCTGCATGCTCAAAAAAGTATATGTAATAATAGAATTGGCGCAAAGCGCAATTACCGATACTGCATAAAAGCCCAGGGCCCCGGCCGTAGCAGTAGTCGCCGCAGCATCAAAGGCACCCCGCTCAAAGAGCAGCCGTACCACCGGGCGATCCAGTAACGACAGCAGTACCGCCGCGGGAAAACCCAGCATGGCCACCATGCGCAAACCCATGGCTGTGTTTTTGCGGAGAGATTGCAAATCCTGTCTGCTGGCCGCAGAAGCAAGGGTGGGGAAAAGCACTGTGGAAACAGCAGCAACAAACAATCCGTAAGGAAGTTCCCTGATACGGTCGGCAAAGTTCAAAGCGGCAATACTACCGCCACTTAATTGTGAGCCCAGCCAGCGGTCCAGAAAGATATACCCCTTGGTACCCAGGGTGGTCAGAATCACCGGCACCGCCAATACCATTACCCTGCGGACATCCGGATCTTTAAAGTTTAATTGCGGACGCCATCTAATGCCGTAATTCCCGGCCACAATTCGCTGCACCAAATAAAATACCACTGTCCCGGCAAGCATAGACCACGCCAATCCTACCGCCCCTTTTTGGGCAAAAAAGACCAGCAGAAGAATGAAGACAATATTCTGCAGGGCCGGTGCCGCAGCCGGAACCGTGAATTGGCGGTGGGCATTAAGCGCTGCTTTCACCACGTACCCCAAAGTCAAAAAAGCAAGTCCCGGTAACATTATTTTGGTAAGCACAACAGCCAGGGATCGTACACCGGCGGTAAAGCCCGGTGCCAATAAATCCACCAGGTAGGGGGCAAAAAGGAAACCTCCGGCACAAATCAAAACCACGGCGCCGCCAAAGATTACAAATACCGTAGAGGCCAGACGGTTAGCATCTTTATCACCCAACCTACCGGTATAGACCGGCAGAAATGAGTTTCCCGCCGCAGTGCCAATGATGTATGATAGTATAAAGGGAATGGTAGCGGCCACCACATAGGCGTCTGACTGGGGCGTCGCCCCCAGGTACGCAGCCACCACCTGTTCTCTTATAAACCCCAGTATCCTGCTGGCTACAAAGAGAACAAAAAGTATAGAAGACGTTCGTAATAAAGTCTTAGACATAGATTGTCACCCGGCAAATAATATCCCTTTGGGCTTTATTTGTCAATGCTAGTTAAACTGCAAAAAAGCGGAGGGAAAGCCATTTATGTTTCCTCAAACTCACGTTTATTTTGCCCAAAGAGTATTGGGGCATATGTCCGACGAGCTTGCCCTGGGAAGTATTTTTCCGGACATGATCATTAACCCTAAATTACAGCACAAGGAAGCACACAGCCTGGGCACTCTGCTTTTAAATAATTGGGACAAGGAAAAGGAACTGCTTGACTTTATCCAGGGAGTTATTACTCACGGCATAGAACCCAACGGATTGGACTTTTTCGGGGATGAAAAGTACCTGGAATACGAGCGCGGCTATTGTTTTGAGAAAGCACGTCCGCTGGTCAATCAAACCATGCGCGCCTGTAACATTCCCGAGCATATGGGCTGGTGGAAGGCACATAACATAGTGGAAATGGCAGTGGAACTTCACATCAGCAACGATAACCGATATGGAGACATCATCCAAAAGGCGTGTATAAACAATGATTTTATCCAGTATCTTGGCAGCAAGCTACCCCACATATGCCCCGATGTTTCCTTTCTGCAACAAAGAATAGCTGCCTTTCCAAATTATATAGAAACCCATAAAATTACAACAAAAACACTGGCCGAAAAATACGGCACGCAAATGTCTACCAGGCATGGAGTACAAATTAACACCGTTGAAGTGGAAAAACTAATTTCCAGCGCTGCAGAGCAAATCAGCGATGACATAGAAGATTTTTTTCAATATGTTCAGGAAAAAATAACCCCCAACCTCAATCTTTAATTCTTCACCTCCGGTTGAACATATTACCAGGCCAGTGCTATAATGCAAACAAGTGTTGTTGGTTTATGAAATTTTTATTCTAATTTCCAACTTCTAATTTCAAATCTCCGCACTTAGGAGTGAGTCAGTGTCAAATCCCAATAATTCTACTCCCGGACTCCGGGGACATGCATGCATTAAAACTGCTGACGGCCATCCAGTAAGCATAACCTCACTGGTTACCTGCGCCGAGGATATTGAAGAGTCCACCGGTAAGTGGTGCCACGGCATCGGACTCCTGGATACGGATTTCCTCTTTATAGGTAGAAATGACCTGCCGGGAGAAGACGAACAATTTGCAATATATAAAGAAGCGGTCTCTAAAGCCGGGATCAGGCCGGTTACCGTGCGCACATGCAGCCTTAGTGCCGGCCAAATGCCCGGTATAGACACCCCTGCGTGGGAAAGAAACCCTGATCTGGGGCTGAAAGGGCTGCGCCTGGGACTGGCCAACCCGGCAACATTAAAGCCCCAGCTGCGCGCCATATCGAGGGCCAACGCATTGGGGCACATTCATTTATTACTACCCATGGTCAGTACACCACGGGAGGTAAAGCAGTTTAAAAAGCTACTAAAAGAGACTGAATCTGAACTGGCCAATGAGCATATAAATTACCGCCCGGTAACTGAGCTGGGCCTTATGGCTGATCTGCCTTCGGTCACGGTGAACACAACCCAATTCTGCTATGACGTATCCTTTTTCCAGGTTGGGGAGGCTCTGAGAAACTATACCATGGGGGCGGATTTCTCTCCGCAGGGGTTAGAGCATCTAAAGCATCAATTTGAACCGATGTTCCTCTTTCAGATTCAAAATTTAGCTCAAATAGCTACCCAAAAGAATAAAATAGTCAGCGTTTCGGCCAACCTGGCCTCTCTTCCCGAAGCTATACCCATCTTACTTGCTGTGGGAGTTCAGGATTTAGTCATGCGGCCCCAAGATATGGGTCCAGCAGCTAAACTAATTGAAAATATTACCATTGTCAAGGCCAAAAATATAGGTGCCAAAGCCATGTCTTACTGGTCCGGTGAGGACGTACAAAAATACGCCTATGATTCCATGAGTAGGTATAAAACAATCTAAAAAAGACGGGGCAACTCCCCCCGCCGGTTGTAAGCTAAGCTTAGCGCTGAACCTGCCTTTTGCGCCCGCTCATTCAATTCATCTCGCCGCGCCAGGCTAAGGCTCAGTCTCACGCTCCAGCGGGATTCCCGCCCCAATCGCCATCCATGGCTCAAGGGGCGGCCTCGCACGTCCTGTGCTCGGTCCCGCTTCCGCTTATCGACTTCGCCAAGCCTGGCAACGGCTCGATTCAATTCATTCGCTATGCGCAAAAGACAGGTTTGTCATCAGTTCGTTTTTTACCTCGCAACTGCAGCCTCATTGATTGCTTCCCACTTATGCTTTACCGTGTTCAATATTTGCTTCCTGTGATCATTATATTTTACAAAGTCAAGATCATTGGCATTAATAACTAGAAGGTTCCCCATTTTATAGTTGCGGTACTGCTCCTCATAGAAGCGGTGAAGCTTGCGCCAATACCCTTCTTCCACTTCCAGCTCGTCTTTACGCCCTCTTTTTTTGATCCGCCTAATGGCTTCTTTAGCGTCGACGCTCAGGTAAATTATTAAGCGCGGCGGTTCCAGGCTTTCCAGCATGTTATACAATAAACTGTGGTAAACATTATACTCCTCTACGGTCATATAACCTATTTCCTTGTACATACGAGCAAATATATTATCCGAATAAATTGATCGGTCCATAATAGCACAATTCTTTTCCGTGGCCTCTTTATACTGGCGAAACCTGTGGTTTAAAAAATTAATCTGCATGGGAAAACACCAGCGTTCCCTATCGTGAAAAAACTTATGTAAGAGGTCATTTTCATCCTCAAATATTTCCGTAAAAGAAACCAAATCCATTTCTTCAGCCAATACATTGACCAGAGTTGTCTTCCCCACGCCGGTCATTCCGTCTACAACTATTTGCACCTGGGTATTTTCTTGTTGTTTAACCATTTAAAATCACTCCTCAAAGAACACATTATTTCTTTCCCTAACCACTAACCAACTCACCAACTTTAATTACTATTCTAGGTTGCCTCTTGGGAATCCTCCCTGGAAATAACACCTTCTTCATTAGCTTAGGACGAGTAGTAATAATTGTCCCGTATAGCAAATATATTTTCTATAAAGTACTGGAAAAGGGGGGATAATTATCCATACAAATAATGAATTTGCGATTAACACATTTACCATTAATAAATTTCTTGCGCTGACCGATAAGTTAGCAACACAAGAAGCATTTCCGCCTCCCGTAGTGGCCGTCATGGGTTCCTTTAACACCGGTAAATCTACTTTAATAAACAGTTTAATTGACGATCAACTATGCCCGGAAGACAGCCTGCCCAAAACATCATCTTTTTTCTATCTAAAGTACGGAGAGAAATTCGCTGCACGGACGAGCGGTAGTGGCAAGTCCCTTTACTTCCCAACCAAGGGACAATTCCTTTCCTTTATAAACGGTAAAACATCGGTAAAATTTGATCAGGTAGAAGTAGCGCTTAACCACCCGCTGTTGAAAAAATTCACCCTGGTAGATACTCCTGGTATAGACTCTACAGCATCTAATATCACGGAACTGGAAAAGCTTGCGCTGCAGGCGGATAAAATAATATACCTTTTCCACCAGCGGGGAATAGACGAATTAAACAAACACTTTCTCACCACTCTGGCCAAGAAACGAAAAATAGAGTACCGTGACATTTCCTTCTGGATCAACTGCAACCTGGGTAAAAGCGACGGTACTTCCCTATCAAATACGGAGCAGGTGTTAAGGAACATTTTTCGCCATTCACCGGAGATTTATCTAATTAACAGCCGCGTCCCTGAAAGTGTCAGCACTGTCCGTCATTACCTGGAAATAATGATTTCTAAGGATATGGTTAGGAAACTTGATGCCAAGCACAAAAAAATCGATGAAAAGATACCCGCCCGCATCCATAAAAGTCTTCTAATTCAGGACGATATGCTTTTCCTTGATAATTTTTGGGACATTAAAGATCAAGCTAAAAAAATCATGCTGACCAGAAATGTCTTGAGCAACTTACCCGGGGTGGAAGGGCAAGTTAGAAACTTGCTGGAGGAAAACCATAATATTCACGTACTGCCGGGCAGCATAAATTATGCACAGGACGCAAACCGTAGAAAATATGCAGACATTCCCGGCATAAAAGAAAAAATGTTCCAATTAGCCTCTAAGATGATGCACGATACCAGGTTAAAACAAATTATATCTCCACGGGAAATTGGCCATTGGGCAGGTGTATTACAGCGTGAAGAATTCAAAGTAGTTGCAGTAGGAGGTTTTTCATCGGGCAAAAGTACATTGTTTAACGCTATCATGGGAGAAAATTTACTGCCGGCAGAAAACCGGCCTACCACCAGCAGCATTACTTACCTTAAACATGGCAGAACGCGAATGGCAACCATCACCTTTAAACCGCGGCTAAGTCTTAAAATCTGTGCCTATCAAGGCCTTAACGTAATCATAAACCAAGAAGAAATACAAGCATTAGAGGAATGGCTGAACTATGACTCCAGCCTGCGGCGAATTTTAGAAACGCGGTTAGATACCGGAAAGGGATTTGTAAAGGTGTCCCGGGAAAAGCTGCTGGAAGAAATATGGCGCACCAAAAAATTATTTACATCCGGCTTTCGCAGCGGTACATTGGATAACCGGGAAGCGGGTGCACTGTTTCGGCCTATTGCGGCCTGGAAAGCGAAGGCAATGTCACCCGTATGGACCGTGGACCTGGTCTTTGGGCCAATGCCATCTTTAGAATTAAACCTGGAAACTACCCCGGGCAGAAAAGAGTATAAAAGTGTGACTACTTCCCGGGAAGCCTTGCGCATAAGAGATATCACCATTTCCCACCCGGCACTTTTTTTCCAATTGGCCACCTTTGTGGACACACCTGGATTAGATTCCACCAATCAACATCACAGCGCCATGACCACTGACTTTTTGCAGCACAGTGATGCTTATCTGTTTTTTTTAAACGGCAAACACATACTAACCAAACACGACTCCCTTTCCCTTTTGGAAATGTTTAAATTGCGGCTTAAAGACTATCTTCACACCGGCGAAGCCACTGCGGCACAATATGAGTTGGCCAAATTTTTCTTTGTCATAAATTTTGCTGATACTCTTACCCCTAATGAAAGGGAAAAAGCCAGAAACTTTTTACGCAGAAGCATCATGCAAACAATGAAGCAAAACGGTATTAACGTCTCCAACATTAAAATATTTCTTATTTCACCGCTGAAGGCCCTGCAGGGTAAAGATAACGGGAGTTTTCAAAAACTGCTGGACCAAATACACTTAGCGGTTTGGAATTACCGGGGAAGGGATTATCTAAAAAACCATTTACGGAACTTGCGTACAATACTGGAATCAGCAACTACACCACAACCTGTTATTAAGAAAGGTAAAACTAACCCTCTCCCGGTAAAATTCTCTGGTTGCGTCACGCTCACACAGGCAGTATCAGAAATAAAAGATGAAATTAATTCCAGGTTTAACATTATTTTGGGGCAAACTGAACGGTTAAAACAACCCAAACACTTTAAGACATTTGCCTGGGGGACCCCGGAGCAGCAGGGGCAAGCGGTCACACATATTAGCAGCATATCTTACTTCAGGTGGATAAATGCATTAAACCGTAAGACTCAAATTATTTGCAGCACCTGGCAAAAAGCTATTTACAAAACCGTTGAAGCTTGGCTGCATCAAGCCGGAATCTCCACTAATCCTTATGCCCTGCCCCCCTCCCCGCCAGGCCTTGTTGCCGCTGCAGCCATGGAACAAATGGAAGAAACAATCACTGAGAGTAGAAATTTTTACGGCGGTTTCAAAGCTAAGGAAGCGAGACAGAGAATTTCTATATTACTTAGCGAGCAGGAGAAGAAACTAGGGGAAGAATGCAACCGGTGGCAACATGAAATGGAGGTTTACCTACGGGATCTGATCGCCCCCGGCATCAGGTCAGCGGTGGAAAAACACTCCCAGGCCGCACAGGAAGCTTACGGCAGAGAGCCTTCCAAAGAGGAAAGCAAAGTGCTTAATGAGTATCTTGCAGACATCTACAATATTGAAAAAATACTTAATATCCAGGGGGGGTTGTAACAAATGGAAAACGCCAGGGCGCTTAACGAGCGGCTGCGCAATATAATCAAAGAAGTCAGCAGTAAAACCGGAGGTGAAATTAAGAAAGACCTGCTGGACGAAATAAGCCGGAACATGGAGGAAATTATAAGCGAACATTCCCGAGCTCAAACCCAAGACCTTCTTCACGCCCTGAACCAGGCTATAAAAAAAGTATGAGAGTGATTAAAAAGGGGGATTTTTTTTGAACCTACCCAAAAGCACAGAGAACACAACAAAACAACAGCTTTTAACGGAGATATTGCTGGGACTGAAAGAAAAATTCATTCAGCCTCTAGTTAACGAGAATAAACGTCTGGCCGTGGCTATAAATCAAAAAACCGAAAAAGATGATAAGATACTGCAGGAGTTAATAGAGAGAGTGGACCGCTTGGAAAAAAAACTGGAAGAGAATCCGGTAACAGTTTTATCTGCTATCCGGGATGCCATCAACCAGAGCAATGGGGGCAAAGAAGATGGCTCAAACTGATCAGTGCAGCGTGCATGACGTGGTGCAGTCCCTTTCAGATTCCATACAGCAAAAGCTGGTCAAACCTTCCGAAACAAAGTTTGTAACCCTTTTGGAAAAAACCAGGGAGGACCTGCATACCAGAAGCACCACTACAGAACAGCAAGTGTACCAGCGGTTAGATCAACTGGCCGGCAAAGTGGAACAAATAGAAAAAACGCAACAAAGAATGGGCATACTCTGCCTCACGCTAAGCGCGGCGGTTGTCGCAAGTATTATTATTCAGATGATTTAACATGATCACCTATTTTTCAGTGACAATAGATCCTTTATATCTCCGGGCATCGTACTGGTAACCGTTACTTCTTGGCCCCTGCGGGGTGACAGGAACCTTAGCTCAGCCGAGTGCAAAGCCTGCCTATCTATCAACGTTGTTTCGCCTCCGTATAAGGTGTCACCACAAAGGGGAAAACCCTTTTGTGACAGGTGTACCCTTATTTGGTGAGTACGCCCGGTCTCCAACTCCAGACATAAAAGAGTGAGGCCGGTAAACCTCTCCAGTACCCGGAACCTGGTCAAAGCCACCTTGCCGTCCGGGCTGACCGTCCTTTTGCCGCCGCTGCCCGGATCCATGGCTATGGGATAATCCAGTACCCCCGCATCTTCAGCTATTATCCCCTGCGCCACCGCAAAATAGCGGCGGCGCAGGTTTTGTGTGTGTAATTGTTCCACCATTCTATGATTGGCAAAACTATTTTTAGCCACCATTAAAAGTCCGGAAGTGTGGCGATCGAGCCGGAATACCGGGCGAAACCGGGCTTCAATTCCCTGCTGTGACCACCGGTATAAAACAGCATTGGCAACAGTTCCACTGTCCTCATAGGACATAGGGTGGACCAATGTTCCTGGTTTTTTATCCACTATGAGTAAATCGTCGTCCTCGTAAAGTACGTCCAGTGGTAAATCTTGCGGCATAATCCAGCTTTCTTCCTTATGCCGCAAGGTTACCCTGATCACATCATTTTCTCTGCCACCGTCTTTCAGTCTTACCGGTTCACCGTTGAGCGTTACACCCTGCCAGCGTTTAAGCTTCCGTAACATTCCCCTGGAAAAACCGTATTTACTACGCAGAATGTTGCCTACCGGCCTTCCTTCGTCTTCCCCGGAAAGCCTAAATTCCAGCCAGCCACTTTTTTCCTCCACCCTTTCACCCCTGCTCCACATCTTCAAGTTTTAATTCGCCCACGGATTCCACCACCGCATCGGCTAAAGCCTCCAGCTGCCTTACCTGGCAAACACCTGTTAAAACTCCAATCACCCCGGCCACCCCGGCACTTTTACCCATTTGCATGTCGGTAATATTGTCCCCCACTACCACGGCATCCATAGGGTGAACATCGAGGAGTTCACAGGCCAATAAAGCCATATCCGGTGCCGGTTTTGTACTGCTTACCCGGTCGGCCCCTACCACGGCATCAAAATGAGAGGCCAGGCCCAGAGAACATAATGTATCTTCCGCCCTTGAGGTAGTGTCGGCAGTGGTTACCGCCACTTTTATCCCCCGGTCCTTTAATTTATACAAAAATTGCTCCAGCCCCGGCACGGAATGGGTAATTGCGGGCCAATCCACTTCGGTTTCAGATGTTTTAACCATAACATCGAACCCACTCACAGCTTCCTCCGGGTCCACACCGTAGGCAGTCAGACACTGAGCCATGGATCGCCTGAGACTATCCATGCAGCCCGAGGCCATAACTCCGGAGGAAGCTACCCACCGCTTATCTAATTTTACCCCTACAGCTTCTTCGAAATCCCTGATGATATTTTTTGTTAGTTGGTATTCTTGCTGCAGTGCAGTAAACATATAATCAAGCCATACCAACCACATATTTTTAAAGTCAATTAATGTACCGTCTTTGTCAAATAATATAGCTCTGCAGGCAGTGGAATAATCACCGGCCTTAAGCACTGGCACTAAATAACCCCTCCTGTATATACAAATATATATATCAAAACTCACATAAACCATATTTCGTTACGCAATCAGAACCATTTAACATATAGCCCGCAGGCGGTGGTTATACTAGGACTACTTGCAGACATTTATCAGGAGGTAAGTAATAATGGAATACGAAGTTCGAGCGGAAGTGGACGAAAAGCTTTCCATAGACCCCAGTTACATTATACGCTATCAAGTATTCAAAGGGGGAAATTTTATTGGTGACGGGGTGGTTCAATTCCACCGCGAAGCCGAAGAAAACAGCATTCCCCTGACCGGGTTAACCGGTACAGAGGAATTAAACACCGCAGAAAAGGATTTCCTACGCCACCAGATTGCATCAGCGGCCATAAGTCACATGCAAGAAAAAGGTTTTGGTATTCTAGGAAATAGTAATCTTAACATCTAATACTGAAATTCCTTCTTTATACGCAATCAGAGGGTTCATATCAATTTCTGTTATTTCCGGGAAATCCAGCACCAAACGGGCTACTCGTGAAACAACATCCTGCACTGCACCTGTATCAGCGGGCGGGGCGCCACGGTAACCGCGCAGCAGTGAATATGCCTTTGTTTCTTCAAACATGGAATTTATGCCACTGGGCGTAAGCCCTTTAGCCAATCTGAAGGATACATCTTTAAGCAGATTAACATATATTCCCCCCAGCCCAAAGGCAATCAATGGGCCGAATTGAATATCCTTGGTCATACCAATGATCAACTCGGTACCTTTGGGCATCATTTTCTGCACTTCTATCCCGTGCACCACAACCCGCGGCAGATACCTTTTAACGTTATCCATTATCTCCATGAAGGCGTTCTTTACTTCCACTGCCGAATTAAGCCCTATCTGCACACCACCAACATCCGTCTTGTGCAATATCTTAGGTGACGCCACCTTTAGTACCACCGGGTAACCCATTTTTTCCGCCTCAGCTGCCGCTTGATCAGGCGTAGTGGCCAATACAACTGGAGCAGCTGCTATGCCGTATGCCCGGGCCACCTCCGATGCTTCACTGCCCAGCAACACCAGACGATTGTCTTTCAACACATCATAAAAAATTGCCTTGACAGCCCTCTTATCAACATCTACATGGTATTGGTCTTCCTGCTGCCCGTTACTGGCGCGGAAGTCACTGTAATCCACCATGCCGCGTATGGCATTAAGTGCCGGTTCCGGAAAAGTGAAACAGGGGATCCCTGCCCGGGAAAGCAGGCGTGTGGCCTCGGAGAGGCTTTCCCCCCCCATATTGGCCGCAAAAATAGCCTTATCAGGATATGCATCCCTGGTTTCAATCAGCGCTTTAGCTGTATCATCAGATTCGGTTACTGAAGTGGGGCACATTAGCATCAGCACACTATCCACATTAGGATCTGCACAGACCTTTTGTAATGCAAAATGGTAACGTTCGGCCTTGGCATCGCCAAGAACATCCACCGGGTTATATATTCCTGCTTCCACCGGGAGATTTGCCTGCAGCTCTTCAATAGTGCTTTTTGTAAATCTGGCCATTTGGAGGCCATTATTTTCCACGTTATCGGTAGCTATAATACCCGGCCCGCCGGAATTAGTAACAATAGCCACTCTTTTACCTCGGGGTACGGGGGATTTGGCAAACGTAGCGGCAAGATCAAAGAGCTCGGTCATGCTCCTGGCCCTGATAATGCCGCACTGCTTAAAAGCAGTATCATAAGCCAGGTCACTTCCAGCCAGTGCCCCGGTATGAGATGAAGCGGCCTGGGCCCCTGCCTGACTAGTACCGGATTTAAGTACAATCACCGGCTTCTCTTTGGCTGCCCTGCCGGCAACCTCAAGAAAACGCTCGCCGTCTATAATATCTTCAATGTAACAAAGAATAACCTTGGTATTAGGGTCTTGAGCTGCATCCTCGATGAATTCAATTTCGGACAGGTCACCTTTATTACCAAGACTCACGATCTTGGAAAAACCCAGACCGGCGGATATGCTCCAGTCTAGAATGGCAATCAGCATGGCCCCGCTTTGAGACAAAAATGCTATCTCCCCGCGTTCAGGGAAGGCCCCGGCAAATGAAGCATTCAACGGAGTGTGGGTATCCATTAGCCCCACGCAATTAGGTCCCAACATTTGCATCTTGTAGTCCCGGCAGATAGAAATGAGATTTTTCTCCATTTCCAACCCCTCGGCACCTATTTCCTTGAACCCGGCACTTATTACCACCAAACCTTTAACACCTGCTTTGCCGCAATTTCCTGCAGCTTCACAAACAAAACGTGCCGGAACACTGATCACTGCCAAGTCTACAGGAACCGGAACCTCTGAAACATTAGAATAGCAATTTAATTCTTCGATTATTTCTTCCTTGGGATTTACCGGATATAATGATCCCTGGTAACCGCTGTCCAGAATATTACGTACCACGGCATGTCCTATTTTCCCGGGGGTTTTTGATGCTCCTAGTACAGCAATGGATACAGGCTTAAAAAGCTTATCTAATCCGGTCATTTTTTCACCCCTCTTTATATTTAAGTTGATTAAGTTGTGTGAATTTTTGATTTGTACAAATTTTCTCTTCTAACTTTTGTATGTACTTTTGTGTAATTATAAAAGCTATTGTATAGATAGTAAATAAACAAACTTAAAATAGTATAATTAACAATTATAGAAATCTTACATACTTTTCTGAGCATTTTAAAACCTTAAAAGAATACAGATACCTTAAAAAAACGGGACCTTTTTAAGGTCCCGCTTTTTTTTAAGCTAATATTATGTATTATAGTTCAAAACATAGAGCTAAATAACAGTTGCTCAAAGCTGACAATGTCCTCTTTGCTTACTTCGGAACCAACACGAACCATTAAAACATTCGCAGGGTGTTCCATTATTTCCTCGTCGTCCGTGTGACGCTGCTCAAACCCCACAGAACCGAATAAATTAGTCAACATCTTTTGATATGACCACACATCCATACCTTTGGATTCCATATCCCAGTGCCAGTAATACTCGGTGGTTATTACAATATAGTTTTCTAAGACAGGCTGACTGAATGCTTTCCGCAACAATATCTTACCTATTCTATGTCCACGCCAGGCAGGACTGACTTCTACACACCCTAATTCCAGTATCGCCGGATGACGATACCAGCGGCCGTATTGGTCAGGTTTGTGAAATGTTATATAACCTACAACAGTATTTTGGTTACGAGCAATATATACATACCCGGAATCAAGCCCGGTAATATTGATCAGGGCCTCGTGCTGCCTGGCGGCCAGACGGAAATTATTTAAGTGATCATCCATTTTTAGAGAACGTATGTATTCCGCGTTGACCGGGCCTTCTATTTCCACACTTTCACCGGCATTTAATTTATGTTCCGACTTAATGGAATTAACTTCGCCCTTTGCCAAACTGCCCATGCATTCACCCCAATAAAAACATTCTCCATTATTTATATGCAATGGCTATGCCAAACACCTGCCACTATAGACAAACTCATAAAGGTTTCAGACTATTTAAAATTATGCAGATAAATACCACAACTTATTATAGTGTATCATAAAATAACATAGTACGGCTAAACATTTTTTATGAGTCACCCGGTATAATCAGCCACGCTGCTCAATCTCCTATTTCCTATTATAGTTATACTCCCGCACACCCGGGTCCACCAGCTTAATCAGTACTGCACCTGCAACGAATCCGCCCAGGTGAGCCCACCAGGCCACAGAAGTGGCTGCCCCGCCCATGGACAGTGTATTAAACAACTGTATTAAAAACCAGATGCCCACAAATATTATGGCCGGCACTTCCAGCACCGTGAAAAAAATGAAGATAGGTATCAAGGACAATATGCGCGACCTGGGATACACAATAAAATACGCACCCAGTACCCCGGCCAGCGCACCACTAGCCCCCACAACTGGAGCCGTAGAACCGGGATTGGCCATCACGTGCACCATACCAGCCACAATCCCCAGGCCCAGGTAAAATAATAAATAACGGAAATGGCCCAACCGGTCTTCAATATTATCCCCGAAAATCCACAGATACCACATGTTACCCAGTATATGAAGCCACCCGCCGTGAATAAACATGGCAGTGAAGAAGGGTATAATCACGGGTTCTAACGGCGCGCCGGTGAAAATAGCATTCAGTGTCTCTGCCGGTACCACACCATAAACATAATAAAGCTGGTTTACCTGAAATCTTTCCAGGGAAAGCTCAAAGAAAAATACCAGAAAGTTAATCAGAATAAGTGCCACGGTGACATACGGAAATGTTCGGGAACGAGCACTGTCCCGAAGCGGTATCATGTAACCGCCCCCTCCCCCCAAAATACTAATATCTGCATACAATATAGTTTGACCTAATTATAAAGCAGTTATTAAATAAACCCCACCTTAAAGATGGGGTTTCAATATTAATATGATATTGTCATTCTTTACGGGATTACTTTATTTAAGGGATACTCTATAATATCCTGTGCCCCGCTTCGCTTTAATTCCGGGATAAGATCCCTGGCTTGCTTTTCATCGAGAACTACCTCCAGAGCCATCCAGTCACTATTAACAAGCTGGGCAACAGTGGGGTGTTTCATGGAAGGAAGTACCGACAATACCTGTTCCAACTTATCCTGGGGAAGGTTCATTTTCAGGCCGGCCTTGGAGTCAGCACGGAGCGCACCCTGGAGTAGTACCGCCATGTTTTGTAGTTTCTCCTTTTTCCAGCCATCCTTCCAGGAATCCTTATTAGCATGCAGCCTGGTGGTAGACTCCAAAACGGTAGCAATCACCCGCAGCTTGTTGGCCCTCAGGGAACTTCCAGTTTCCGTCAAATCTGCAATAGCATCCACCAGCTGGGGTACCTTTACTTCGGTGGCACCATACGAATATTCCACCGTGGCCCTAACCCCGTTTTCCTCCAGGTAGCGGCGTGTCACGCCCACAAGTTCGGTTGCTATGCGCTTCCCCTGCAGATCCTGGACAGATTTTATTTCGCTGTCCTGGGCCACAGCAATCACCAGCCGGATAGGGTTACTGGTCTGCTTGGAATAGGCCAGATCCGCTACTTCCACTACATCAGCCTGGTTTTCCATTATCCAATCCAATCCGCTGAGACCGGCGTCCAATACCCCTTCACTGACATAACGGGGTATTTCCTGTGCCCGCATGAGCACCACTTCCAACTCGGGATCATCAATAGAGGGAAAATATGACCGACCACGCACACTCACATTGTAACCGGCCCTTTTAAACAATTGAAATGTTGATTCCTGCAAGCTTCCCTTGGGAAGGCCAAGACGTAACTGGGGCAACAAAAAGACCTCCTTCTAATTATGCTTTCATTTTATCTCGTTATCTGTTTAGCGTATTAAAGAATAAATTTACTGTTACAGTATAAACCTGACCGTCTTTCTGTGTCAAGGGATTTTTTTGCAGCCTTCCCATTTCCACAACTTTTGCCTATAATATAAAGAAAAAAGCATACAATGGCAAGGTATTGTTTCCTAAAGTATAACAAATACCGAAGGGAGTGTAGGCTGTGAACCGTTATCAACTTATAATTATTAAAAAAAGTCGTTTTCACATATTTTTTAATTTCTTTGTAAATGACGTTTTAACTAATACAGACGGCTACATCTGCCTGGAGACAAAAGACTTCGATCAATTTTATAAAGACCTTTTTAAGTCTTCCCGGGGGCAATGCATTAAGGCTTACAGCACTAATCCTCCTGCGGAATTTTATTCTTAAAATTTTTCTCCCCCCGAGCATAATTCTGCCAGTTTCGTTAAAAATTATAAGCTAGGATTATGAGCTAGATTTTAGGGGGGGGAAAGACATACTGTATCACCGGAGTCGAAAAGAGTCTTTAGCTAAAAGAGGTTTTTGGGCTGTGGCCATAGCATTAAGCCTGGTTACCTTTAGCCCCAGTGCCCTGGCGGCGGATAAAGGTCATAATAACGTGATAGTTTACTGGACAAACGGTGATCAACTAAAAGCGGTCACCTTAACGTGCTTGAAAGATCCACCAGCACCGGTAGGCATTGTAGCTGTCCCCGTATATGCCTCTATTGACGAAAATAACGCTTTAATTACGGTAGAGGACTATTATCATCTAAATGGAAGAACGGCACTAACC
This sequence comes from Clostridiales bacterium, assembly GCA_016278505.1. Classification (GTDB taxonomy): domain Bacteria; phylum Bacillota; class Desulfotomaculia; order Desulfotomaculales; family VENG01; genus VENG01. Next base: position 849 of record JADQBQ010000019.1, on the reverse strand, counting down.
AAGCATTTGGAAAAATTGTTCGGCATCCCTATCGACAGTTACGTACATGTGGAACAAGACACCCTGGAGAGATTTAGCGACATACTGGGTCCGCTTAGGCTGGGTCAAACAAACACCTCACTGGCAGAGATTTTCGAAGGTACCTATGTGGATAAGCCGGTAAATCTGCAGTGGGAAATACGTTCTTTGGCCGGCAGCATGCTTACGCCGTCCGTTATTCTAAAAATTCCAAAACTGGTATGGGTTTATACCACGGAAATCGAAAGTAATTTACAGGTTGATCATGTACTGGCATTGCACGGAATAATCCGAGGTTGGGGACCGGACATACTACAAAAGCAGAGAGTGCCAGGGGAGGACTGTAAGATCGGCAACCGAAAATACCGTGTGGTTCAGCCGGGTGCATGGTCCCAAACTCTGCAGGCTGTCACCACCCCGGAGAAAAGACTGCGCGCGGCAAAATAATAGCTTAAATTAACTGGGGAGCCCTCAAAATGGGTTCCCTTTAGTTTATGCAAAGATACTTTTTTCAGCAACTATATGGATAATTAGCCAAAATTATTCTCTTTTTAAAAAGGAAATATGTTACTGGATGGCTAATTTTGATATAATAACGAAGGTTTATACGGGAGGGAATTCAGTGGAAAATAATAACTTACTTACTCTTAATAAAAGTCTGCGAGAAGAAGGCGTACTGATCAGTTTTTCCGGCAAATTCTCACAGGAAATCATTGAAGAGTTAGGAGAGGCGGTAAAAAAATATTTAGAAACGGAAGACCATCCTAAAACTGACATCTTCAATGTTTTTTCAATTTTTATCGAACAAACCCAAAATATAAAGAACTATTG
>JADQBQ010000007.1 GCA_016278505.1 Clostridiales bacterium | reverse complement strand
GGCAGCACCTAAACTGGTGGATAAGCTGGGAAAGGCCTGTTTCTACTCGACCCTTTTTGAAAAGCGAAAAAGGAGCCAGTCCCCAAAGCCCCAAACAAGCTACGAATAAACCTGTCTTTTGCGCAAAGCGAATGCATTGAATCGGCAACTAGCCAGGCTTAGCAAATCTTAATTATCTGGGGAAAAGTCAGGGGGAAAACTATTGTATGCGTACCCTCACAGTTTCAGAATTAACATCGCACATAAAAGATAGGATAGAAAACGATCACGTCCTGGCCAATCTATGGGTGCAAGGAGAAATCTCCAATTTTAAGGCAGCCGCCTCCGGGCATTTATACCTCACCTTAAAAGACCGTAACTCATGCGTTAAGGTAGTGATGTTTCGTTCCCGTGCCCGTTTCCTAAACTTTTTACCTGAAGACGGAATGTCGGTGTTGATAAGAGGTTACATATCTGTTTATGAGCCCAGTGGTCAGTACCAGCTATATGCCCAAGGTATTGAGCCCAGTGGCACGGGCGCCCTCTATGTCGCCTTTGAACAGCTTAAGGAAAAGCTCCATCAAGAAGGTCTTTTTGATGATCAAGTTAAAAAAGAATTACCTAAATATCCACGCCGCATCGCCCTGATCACATCTCCTACGGGTGCGGCCATACGAGATATGATCGGTATTTTAAGACGGCGCTGGCCAAGTCTGCAAATTATATTAGTGCCGGTAAAAGTGCAGGGTAATGACGCCCCTGGCCAGATTTACTCTGCCATAGAATTGGTCAATAGTTTTAGAGAAGTTGATCTGGCCATTGTGGGGCGGGGAGGCGGATCTTTGGAGGAGCTCTGGGCTTTTAATACAGAAACGGTTGCCAGGGCAATATTTAGCTCCCGCATTCCCATCATATCGGCGGTAGGACACGAAACAGATTACACAATTGCTGACCTGGTTGCTGATCTTCGGGCCCCTACACCGTCCGCAGCAGCGGAACTGGCAGTACCGGACGGTCTTGATACAAGAAGGTATATACAAAATATCTGCTCCCGGCTAACCCGCACCGTGGTGGAAACAATAAGGGAAAAGCGGCAAAGGGTCGAAAACTCGGCGAGAAGCCCGGTTATGTTGAGGCCTGTTGATTCCCTTACCAGCAGACACCACCAGGTTGTAGATCAATTGCAGAAACAGTTACTAAATACAGTTTCGCAATCCATATCTAGAGATCGGAGTAGATTGTCGGAGCAAGCAGGACGCTTGCAGGCATTAAGCCCTTTGGCAACACTGGCCAGAGGATTTAGTATTTGCACCTCGGAGAAGGGTGAGATAATCCATTCCAGCAAACAGGCCGGTAAGGGACAAAACGTGAACATATATCTTAATGATGGCTCTCTGGACTGTGAAGTTAAGAATCGATACCCTGCAAATTATTAGTACGGCGTATGAAGATAAAACTCATGGTAACTGGAGAAAAAACCTTTCTTTTACCACGTTTTCTGTTATAATATGGGGCAAACAAACCATAGAAGTATATATGGAGGTATATAATGAGCGATAGTGAGCTCAGTTTTGAAAAGGCTCTCAGCCGGCTGGAGGAAGTAATTAAGCAGTTGGAGGATGGGCAGGTGCCTTTGGAAGAGGCTTTGGAATTATTCTCCGAAGGCATCCGCCTTTCTAAAATATGCAACAATAAACTTGACAATGTAGAAGAAAAAGTTCAACTGCTTCTCACAGATTCTGATGGAACCCCCGTGCTTAGGGAAACAGATGCTGCAATCGGTGGAGGAAACGAATGATGGGCTTCTTACAGCAGCTACAGGTAAAGGCATCAAAGGTGGAAGAGGCTCTCAACTCATACCTCCCTCCGGCAGACACGTACCCGACGGTAATTCATGAAGCCCTGCGCTACAGTATAACTGCCGGGGGAAAAAGACTGCGGCCGGTGTTAACTTTAGCCGCTGCCGAAACCTTAGGCAGAGACCCCGGCCCGGTAATGCCCACTGCATGTGCTATTGAACTGATCCACACCTATTCACTGGTACATGATGACCTCCCAGCCATGGATAACGATGACTATCGCCGGGGCAAACTCACCAGTCATAAGATTTACGGAGAGGCTATGGCCATCTTGGTTGGAGATTCCCTGTTGACCCTTGCTTTTGAATTGCTTACCAGGACCGGAACGGATGAAGGCATATCTTCGGATAGGGTGCTTAAAGTAATATCAGAGGTGGCCCATGCATGTGGCACCGGTGGGTTAATAGGTGGACAGGTAGCAGACCTGGTTTTCGAAAACAAAGTTATTACCCCACCTGATTTAGACTACATTCACAGTCACAAAACCGGGGCGCTGTACAGGGTGGCTGTCAGGTCAGGTGCTATATTATCAGGTGCGTCAGCCAAAGAAATCAAAGAACTGACAGAATATGCCGATAACTTGGGGCTGGCGTTTCAGATTATTGATGATATTCTTGACGTTGAAGGTGATGCGGAAAAGCTTGGCAAGCCAATTGGAAGTGATGAAAAGAATATGAAAGCCACTTATCCCTCTTTATATGGCCTTGCTGCCGCAAAGGAAAAGGCGAGAGATATTGCCATGCAGGCTGAAATGGCCCTCGAGCCTTTTGGCACAAATGCCCGGTTTATGAGAGAATTGCTCCACTACATTTTATCCAGGGATTCTTAATATTTGTTTCATCAACCGAGATACTCACAATTTGCTACTTTACTAAGCAACGTGCTATAATACTGAGGTGATATAAATGATGAGGGGGCAAGTGACGCTGTATTCTAGTCAAAACATCCTTTTTTGAAGGCGGGCCTAAAAATCCGTCAAGGGCACACCAATGAAGTTCCTGGTGCTGGCTGCTGACGCCCAGTTGGGGGTCGGTACTGGGAGTTAAGGAGGCAGGGCGACCCACAATGGCATGTGGGCGTTGACCCTTCCTCCGCGGAGGCCCAAGTGCGTGGGAATTGCTAGTCGCAATGACTATGGCTTGGGGTATGAACCTGCACGTGGTAAAAAGCTGCGTGCAGCGTAGCCTGCCTTGAGTGGTAGCGGTGGATCCCACAGCATGTAAGCAGATAACAAAGGGCCCTGCGGTATCTGTTTACTGGTGAAACCGTTACTGCAAAAGAGGCTAGGAAAAGGATTGTTTTGTCGGGGAAAACCCCTAGACAGTTTGCATCCGGCATGGCGGTATGGGCTTTGCAGTGCGGACTAAGTGGCAATCCGGCCCCGGATTCGGCAATCAATAAACAGCCGAAGCCGGAAGTCTCCTTAAAGGGAAACCGCCGTCATGGCGACATGCGGTGGAGACTTGGGAAAACCTGCCGGACCTCAAGCCGTAACATTAACCCATATTGCTGTCCTTGCCCTCTTCAAAATTTACCTCATTACATGAGGTGACTTTTTTTGGGAAATAATAAGTCAAGCGTTTCCGTCACGTACATAATAGGAGTCGGAATAGTCTCTTTTGTCCTGGCAGCGATTTTCTTTATTTTATCGCAATTGTTGGCTGAAAAACTAAATAACCTTCTTATTTCAACCTTTTTTCTAATCCTTATTATTTTGACAGGGATCATTTCCGATACCGTGGGCACGTCCGCAGCAGCTTCCACTGAAGCGACCTTCCATTCTCGTGCTGCAAAAAAAGTAACAGGAGCGAGACAGAGTGTCTTTTTGGTTAGAAATGCCGATAAAGTCGCCAACATCGCTAATGATGTGGTTGGCGATATAGCAGGCACTGTAAGCGGAGCCCTTGGAATTGCTTTAGTATTGCAGATTGTCAGTTACTATCCCGATATAAATAAGTTTGTGCTTACTATGATAATAACTGCCGTCATTGCAGCAATTACAGTTAGCGGCAAAGCTATCGGCAAAAAGACGGCGTTAAGTAAAGGTAATGATATAATTTTTATAGTGGGCAAAATTATAGCTGGCATTGAGAAATTTACCGGTTATGATTTCGTGCCCTCAAGGCGTAAATGAAATCTTCCTGGAAAGAAGCCATGCAGTGATGGAAGGTGAAATATTGACAAAAGTTCTGCAAACAATTAATTCTCCTCAAGATTTACGTCCCCTTTCAATAACTGGATTAAACAAGCTGGCCCAGGAAATAAGGGATGAAATTATTTCCACCGTATCCAGAAACGGAGGACACCTGGCACCAAACTTGGGAGTTGTGGAATTAACGTTGGCCCTGCACCGTGTATTTAACTCACCTGAAGATAAATTTGTCTGGGATGTGGGTCATCAAAGCTATACTCATAAATTAATAACTGAACGCCGGAACGCTTTTCATACTATCCGCCAATTCGGTGGGTTAAGCGGGTTCCCCCGCCCTTCAGAAAGTGTATATGATGCGTTCGGTACCGGTCACAGTAGTACCAGTGTTTCTGCTGCCCTGGGGTTAGCTCAGGCCAGGGATTTAAACGCTGAGCGCCATCATGTAATCGCCGTCATTGGAGATGGTGCCATGACCGGAGGTATGGCTTTTGAAGCGTTGAACCATGCCGGGCACTTAAAAAAGAATTTGATTGTCGTTCTTAACGACAATCAAATGAGTATTTCTCCTAATGTGGGTGGATTAGCAAGTTACTTTACCCGCCTCAGAACCGACCCTATGTATTCGCGTGGTAAAGATGAAGTGGAACAACTTCTACGCAAAATACCTGCTATAGGCACAACTGTTCTTAAAGTGGTTGACAGGCTCAAGGACAGTCTTAAATACCTCGTAGTCCCGGGTATGTTTTTCGAGGAGCTTGGCTTTTTTTATTACGGACCGGTGGACGGGCATAACTTACAAAACTTAATTACCACTTTTAAACAGGCGAAAGATACTCAAGGCCCTGTGTTAGTGCACCTGATTACCAGAAAAGGAAAAGGGTATTCACCGGCTGAAAACAGTTCCGCAAAGTTTCATGGAATTGGGCCTTTCAATATATCCAACGGAAAAGCGACAAAGGAAAAGAAACCGCCCTCTTATACGGAGGTCTTTGGTGACGCGCTGATCAAAGAGGCAGAGGGAAATGATAAGATAGTAGCCATTACCGCAGCCATGACCAGCGGTACCGGTTTGACCGAATTCTCACATCGTTACCCCCATAGGTTTTTTGACGTGGGTATTGCCGAACAACATGCGGTAACAATGGCTGCCGGTATGGCCAAAGGCGGTTGCAGACCGGTGGTGGCAATTTATTCTACTTTCCTGCAAAGGGCCTATGATCAAATACTGCATGATGTCTGTCTACAGAATCTCCCGGTACTATTTGCCATTGACAGGGCAGGTCTGGTTGGTGATGACGGCCCAACTCACCACGGGTTATTTGATTATTCTTACCTCAGGGGTATACCTAATATGACCATTATGGCACCGAAGGATGAAAATGAGCTGCGGGACATGTTGAGGACAGCACTATATCACTCGGGGCCTTGTGCCATTCGTTATCCTCGGGGCTCCGGTACCGGAGTTCCCTTAGCAGATGAACCGGCAATCCTTCCCATTGGAAGGGCCGAAATATTACGTGAAGGAAATGATATTACATTTCTAGCAGCAGGAAATTGTTGTTCACTGGCGCTGGAGGCGGCAGATGTTTTGGCCTCCCGGGAAATTCAGTGTTCCGTCATTAATGCCCGGTTTATTAAACCACTGGATGAGGAGTGTATATTAAAATATACCCCCGGTACAGCAAATATTATTACAGTGGAAGAGAATGCTTTGCACGGTGGGTTTGGAAGTGCCGTGCTGGAGATGTTGAGTGACCACGGCAGATCCAATTACCGAATGCAGCGAGTAGGAATACCCGATACATTCGTGGAACATGGGAAACCGGCTCAACTCCGGGCTAAATACGGTTTAACCGTAGAATCGTTAGTACAAAAATCGCTGGAGATGCTTGGAATCAGCCAGGTGCATAACGTAACCACGGTTAAAATTCAGGCTGGGGGTTCATAAAACAGTGGGGTCAAAAAAAGCAAAAGACAGGCTTGATGTTCTGTTAGTCCAAAAGGAATTATTTACTACCAGGGAACAGGCCAAGGCTGCTGTTATGGCCGGTCAAGTCATTGTAAATGATCAAAAAGTTGACAAACCCGGCAAGAGTTTTGACCTCCAGGCCCGGATTAAGGTTTTGGAAAAACCTAGGTATGTAAGCAGGGGCGGCTTAAAATTAGAAAAGGCTGTTGATGAATTTGGTGTGGATTTGCACGGAAAGATTGTTCTGGATATAGGGGCATCCACCGGAGGCTTTACAGATTGCGCTCTGCAAAACGGTGCGCAGAAGGTATATGCTGTAGATGTAGGTTACGGCCAACTGGACTGGTCACTCCGGAATGACCCCCGGGTAGTAGTCATGGAAAGGACAAATATAAGGTATCTACAACCCGAAAGGCTCACAGATATGCCGGACTTTGTTACAGTAGATGTCTCTTTTATTTCCCTCACTCTGGTTCTGCCCAGAGTTGATGTGCTGACTGCCCCGGACGCTGAAGGTATAGCTCTGATAAAACCGCAATTTGAAGCAGGGAGGGGCAAAGTAGGAAAAAAAGGTGTAGTTCGAGACCCGGCTGTACATAACGAGGCACTGAACAAGATAGCAGGAACAGTAATGGATTTGGGCTGGGGCATTGAAAGATTGGATTATTCACCGGTGAAGGGTCCTGAAGGAAACATTGAGTATCTAATGTATTTTAAAAAGAATTTTAACTCGGCCATTAGCGTGCAAACTACTATCAACAGTGTGATTGAATCAGCCCATCTCGGCCTTAACTGAGGGGCTTTTTTGTTTTTACCGGTCATCATTAAAGACTTGCTTTTTTAGACTTTACTTTTTTTTGAGTAAAAAGAGGTCTTTAACAGGAAAAATAAGTAGTACTATAGTAGTAAAGAAGATATAAACTTCCTATGCTCCTAAAAATACACAGGAGGTAATTTTTTGAAAAACATAGGGATCTGGGCTAACGTTGAGAAAAAAGGGGTACTAGAATTATTGGTAGATATAATCCGGTGGTTGGAAGCTAAAGAATGTAATGTTCTTTTGGACCGGGAGGTTGCTGTTGCCTTGGATAAGAAACCCTATAACAGCAACTTCCCGGAGCTTATTCAACAGGCCGATATGCTGCTGGTGTTAGGCGGAGATGGAACAATCCTCAATTGTGCCCGGGTGTCTGCGCCCTATGATATCCCCTTATTCGGTATTAACATGGGGCGCTTGGGATTCTTAACTGAAACTGAGCTACCCGAACTATTCGTATCACTGGATAAATTACTGTTGGGCAATTATCGTGTGGAAGAACGAATGATGTTACAAGCCCGGGTAATCCGGGGTGAAGAAATTATTGAGGAGACTATCGCCTTAAATGACGTGGTTATTACCAAAGGCGGTTTCGCGAGAATAATTATGCTGGAAACAATGGTGGATGAACAATTTTTCACTACCTATCCCGCAGATGGCATCATTGTAGCCAGTCCCACAGGTTCAACTGCATACTCCCTTTCAGCCGGGGGACCGCTGGCAGTTCCCAACCTGGAATTAATGATCATAACACCTATCTGTCCCCATGGCCTTTGGGCCCGCCCTCTCGTTATATCCTCAAGTAGTGAAGTTAAAGTGAATTTACTTTCCGATCAAGGTGAAGTAATGCTGACAGTAGACGGACAGTACGGTTTAAAATTGAAGCAGGGAGATTCCGTAGTCATAAGTCGCGCACCATACCATGCCAAATTTTTGAAACTTGCAGACCGTAATTTTTTCGGTATTTTAAGACAAAAACTAAAGCAGGGTGACAGAAATGTGTGATTATGCGTTTTTAGGGGACATGGGGGAATCACCCCGCGCCGTAAATATTGCGCAGCTTTTCATCGGGCAAATACTAAAGCCCGGTGACACTGCCGTCGATGCAACTACCGGAAACGGCAATGATACACTGTTCCTGGCCAAGTTAGTGGGACAGGCCGGGAAAGTACATTCTTTTGACATTCAGGCAGATGCTTTAACTAAAACAAGCTCACGACTGGAGAAAGAAGGATTAACAGGTAATGTTACATTATACAAAAGAGGACATGAGTTCATGGACGAATATATAAATGTTAATTCGTGCCAGGCCATAATGTTTAATTTAGGCTACCTGCCGGGAGGTAATAAAAATATCACATCCCTGCCTCAAACAACTCTTCAGGCAACGGAAAAGGCGTTAAAAGCACTAGCCCCGGGAGGGCGGCTGAGTATGGTTGTTTACCGCGGCCATCTTGGTGCCGTAGAAGAGGCCGAAACTTTGGATAATGTTATTTCATCACTTGATGCATATTTATTTTGGACCGCCAGAATGACTTTTCCTAACAAGGATGATTCTTCTCCATATGTAATTCTGGTACAAAAAAAGGGTGGATGCAAAAAGTGAAAGCCTGGCGCCATAAAAAGATCTTGGAAGTAATTTCTCGAAGGCCTGTTTCAACACAAGGACAATTGGTAAAGACGCTCAGGGAGGCAGGGTTTATCGTAACCCAGGCTACCATCTCCAGAGATATCAGAGAATTAGGACTTGTGAAAACCGTAGGAGAGAACGGGAACACACACTACAGTTCCTCTGAACACTCTGTTTGGCTGCAAAATACCGACCGTTTAAAAAGGCTGTTTAAAGACTCGGTAGTTTCCATGGATTATAGTGAGAACTTGATCATTGTGAAGACACACCCAGGAGAGGCCCAAGGTTTTGCTTCCGCCCTGGATCTTGCTAATTGGGAGGAAATTATTGGTACGGTAGGCGGTGATGACACGGTACTGATCATAGTAAAACCTAAACGGGCAACACCTAACGTAATAAACCGCCTGACCACCCTTGCAGGAAGGTGATCTAATGATATTGAGTCTGGAAATAACAAATTTTGGCCTTATTGAAGGCCTCAAATTACCGCTAAAACCGGGACTTACCGTTTTGACCGGTGAAACCGGTGCAGGAAAATCTATTATCATTGATGCTTTGCAAGTCGCTTTAGGGGGAAGGGCATATGGTGAATACATACAAAGCGGTAAAGAAAAAGCGCTGGTACAGGCGGTATTCGAAATAGGTAATTTGCCTGATTTAAGAGAGGTTTTAGAGTCAACCGGACTGGAGCCCGAAGATGATTATTTGATCTTAACCAGGCAGCTGTCCAGGTCAGGACGCAATTTCTGCCGGGTAAACGGCCAGGTAACAACATTGCAATTATATAAACAAGTAGGCAATTTCCTGTTAGATTTGCATGGGCAGCACGAGCAGCAATCGCTATTAAACACGGGTAAACACATGGAATTACTTGATAGGTTTAGCGGCGAAAAACTGTTGGATACCAAAGCAGAAGTAAAAAAAATATTTAGGGGATGGCAGTCAGCTAAACAAAGGTTGGATGAAATTAGGGCAAACCGCAGAGAGCGAGTAAGAAAAGCAGATATGTTGCGATTTCAGGTAGAAGAAATTGATTCCGCTCTGCTCAAAGAAAATGAAGAAGAAGATTTGATAGCTGAAAAAAACTGCGTAGCCAACGCAGAGACTATTGCTCAACTGGCCCAGTCAGGATATGTAGCCCTTTATGCCGGAGAAAGTTATGCTCCCTCCGCCGTGGACCAATTAGGCAAAGCAGTGGTAAGCCTGGATAAACTAAAGGAATTTGATGCCGGCATTGAACCCTTGTTAGAAGCGGTTTCATCTGCCTTATACCAGGTGGAGGAAGCAGCACGAGACCTTGCTTCTTATCGCGACAATGTGGAATTTCAACCCGGACGACTCGACCAAATAGAAAACCGGCTCAGCGAAATTTCACGTTTAAAACTAAAATATGGCGAGTCTGTGGCCAAGATTCTATCTTATAAAGATTGCGCGGTAGCAGAACTTGAAGAACTTGATAACAGTGAAGAGATGGAATCAGATCTAAACCAAGAATGCCTTAAATTCGGACAGTCATATGAAAAGTATGCAAACCAACTAACCGAACTCAGAGTTAATGCTGCCAACAAGCTTAAGTCTGCGGTGGAAAAAGAATTACACGACCTGGAAATGAAAGGTGTTTTGTTAGAAGCCAGATTGATGCCCTCGGAACAGGGACCCCATGGAGTGGAAGAGGTGGAGTTTGTTATTTCCACAAACCCGGGTGAACCTCCCAAACCATTGGCCAAAGTGGCCTCAGGTGGCGAATTGTCAAGAATAATGCTAGCCTTTAAAAATATTTTTGCATCAGTGGACCAAATTCCGTCTTTGGTTTTTGATGAAGTTGACACCGGCATAGGCGGAAAAACCTTACAGGCAGTAGCTCGTAAATTGGAGGATTTGAGTCACTATCGACAAACCATGGTGGTCACCCACGCTCCCACTATTGCTGCACTGGCAGATACTCATTTCCATGTTCATAAGCATTCTGAAGCAGATCAAACAAGCATCGGAATTACATTACTGAGGGGCCAGGACAGGGTTAAAGAGCTGGCCAGAATGCTGGGCGGCAAAGAAATGTCGCAGACAGTATTGCAGCACGCGCGCCAACTTTTGGAGCAAAAGTAAATTTGATTTCCTGGATTATGAAAGATGCCTCAAAAATTATGAGGCATTTTTTTTATGTCATAAAGGAACTAATTTAACGCGTCTTTTTTTTACGGAAATCAAACAAAAAACTAACAACAGTACTTCTGCCCCTGTGAACAATGCGTTTGGCAAACAACGGTAGATAAGGGCCGAATATTAGCATTCTGCTCAGGCCAATTTAATAATACACTGCGATGCTTAAGCCATGCCAAACCAACAAATGAAAAAAAGGAGGTGAAACATCTAACAAATACATGAGGGAGTGATTGACCTGAGCAGCAGCAAACATTGCAGCAAAAATATTCGCATATACTTGACATTATTCTTTCTCGTTTGTTTTCTTTTATCCGGTCAAATGCTAAGTTTTTTAGCTTTTCCCTCTCACAAAAGTGTTTTTGTCGGTGATAAGTTAGAACCTAACGTATATATTCCCCGGGCTGTCTTAAAAAATTTGAGCCTGCAAGTAAATTCAAAAAGTCAACAAATTTTAGAAACCAATGGAACAACAGGCACCGATTTTTCCATCCTGCCTGGCGCTGAACTTCCAGTTGCCAATACTCCGGGAACCTTTCATATGCAGGTGAAACTCTTTGGTCTCATTCCGGTGCGGGAAATGGTAGTAAATGTGGTTCCACGTGTTAAAGTAATACCAGGTGGGCAGTCCATAGGTGTTCTTTTGCACACCAATGGTGTAATGGTGGTAGGAATCGCTGACATTACAACAGAAAGTGGTAAAAAGGAAAATCCTGCTGCCGCAGCCGGAGTCAAAGTAGGCGATGTGATTTTAAAGGTAAATGGTATTGCTATAAAAAGCGATACGCAGCTGCGAAAAATTATCGAGAGCTATGGTAAACAGAAAAAACCTCTTTCTTTGCAAATAAAAAGAGGTGCAAAAACTTTCTCTGCATCCGTACAACCCGATTATTGTCAAGAAACACGTCGTTACCGGATGGGATTGTTTATTCGAGACAGCGCTGCCGGTGTAGGGACGCTTACTTTTTACCACCCTGCAAGTGGACGCTACGGGGCACTCGGACATATGATTGCAGACATCGATACCTCCCAACAAATTGACCTTGCCGATGGCTGTATTGTGGGTGCCAGCATTCAGGAAATCCATCTAGGTAAAAAAGGGCGGCCGGGTGAAAAAATTGGTTTGTTTGATGGAGAAAGCGGTATATCCGGTGATATTGCTAAAAATTCACAATTTGGTATTTTCGGAAACCTAAATAAACCAATAAAGAACGTTATATACAAAAAACCTATCCCCGTAGCTTTAAATGAAGAAATTGTTAAAGGTCCTGCTAAAATCGTTACTGTTGTCAAAGGTAATAAGATTGAACAATATGATATCGAAATCCAAAAGGTAATACCGCAATCCCACGATGGAAAGGGACTCGTAATTAAGATAACCGACAGCAAGCTACTGCAGCATACAGGGGGGATAGTTCAAGGAATGAGCGGTAGCCCCATTATTCAAAACGGGCGCTTGATTGGCGCGGTCACTCATGTTTTTATTAATGACCCTACTCGAGGTTACGGTGTTTTGGCGCAGTGGATGATTCAAGAAGCCGGCATCCTTCCACAAAACGAAAATAAATTTAAGGTATCTGAGGCTGAAAAGCCTCAAATTTTTTTGAATAAAATTCCATATTTTTGCAGCGCTATAGGAGGAGATTTCCTGTCGCCGTCGAACCTATGATATAAATAGAGATAAAGGTAATATTTTTTTAGGAGGCGGAAATCTAATGATGAAAAACGTAACTAAGCTGGTTATTGCAGATGATAACCGGGAGTTATGCGACCTTTTGCAGGAATTCATAAGCCAACAAGAAGATTTTGAATTGTCGGGTATTGCCAATAATGGCAATCAAGCACTGAAACTCATTGAGGAAGTAAGCCCGGACATTGTAGTATTAGACATAATTATGCCTCACCTTGACGGTATCGGGGTACTGGAAAAGTTATCAGCAGGAGTTATTTCTCCCCGTCCAAAAGTGATCATGTTAACCGCATTCGGACAGGAGAGTGTAACTCAAAGAGCCGTTGAACTGGGCGCAGATTATTATATATTAAAACCCTTCGATTTTTCTGTACTTGCCACCAGAATCAGACAATTGGCTGAAGGAGTCAATGTCTCGCAATATATCAATACATCAAAACCGCAGAACTTGGGAGTAGCAGTGACCAATATTATACATGAAATGGGCGTTCCCGCACACATTAAAGGTTACCATTATTTACGGGATGCTATTATCATGGTAATTAATGAAGTCAACCTTTTAGGAGCGGTTACCAAGGAATTATACCCTTTGATCGCTAAAAAATACCACACCACTCCCAGCAGAGTGGAGAGGGCCATAAGGCATGCTATTGAGCTAGCCTGGGACCGTGGTAATGTGGAAATGATGAATAAATTCTTTGGCTATACCATTAACCTGGAACGTGGCAAGCCCACCAATAGCGAATTTATTGCTATGGTTGCGGACAAACTGCGCTTAGAGGTTAAGGCAGGATAAAAAAAAATTGGGAACAAAAATGTAAATAATGCCGTCTATAAAAGTGACCTGGCTGATAAAGTCAGGTTGCTTTTTTTAACATACAGAAAACGACAATTTATCCTTTCCTTGACTATGACAATGGATGAATATAAAATGTTAAAAGATTGTTAATGGGAGATTTAAAATGCATATTAAAGGTATTGCCCGTGTCGATAAAAAAACAAAAAACCTTGTTAAGAGAATGCAGCCTGGGGAAATAGCTATTATTGATCATGCCGACCTGGATGAAGTTGCTGCTAATTCCTTGGTAGAAAAGAAGGCCAAGGCTATTATTAACGTTGCTCATTCCATTAGCGAGGAATACCCTAACCCAGGCCCATTGCGAATAACAAAGGCCGGAATCCCTTTAATTGACAGTGCCGGTGAGTTGGTAATGAAAGAAATCTCTGAGGGGCAGGAGATAGAAATTGTTAACGGTGCTGTTCTTGTTCAAGGAAAAGTTATTGCTTCCGGTAAACTCTTAAGCCAGGATTATGTTAAAATAAAAATGGATCAAGCACGCGATGGCATGGGTAACCTGCTGACAGATTTTGTGCAGAACACATTGGAATACGCAAAGTCAGAAATAGGTCTTATTTCGGAAGAGTACCCCGTACCGGCAGTGAAAACTACTTTTAAGGACAAGCACGCCCTGATTGTGGTGAGAGGACAAAACTACAAGAGTGACCTAATGACCATAAAATCTTATGTTGACGAGGTTAAACCTATACTCATAGGGGTTGACGGTGGCGCAGACGCTTTGATGGAATTTGGTTTTAAGCCGGACATGATTGTAGGGGATATGGATAGTGTCAGTGACTCAACATTACGCTGCGGTGCTGAAATTGTTGTTCACGCGTACGCTGATGGTCGCGCACCGGGCATGAAAAGAATAGAATCACTGCAATTGGATGCCATTACATACCCCGCCCCGGGTACCAGTGAGGATATTGCCATGCTGATGGCTTATGAATACGGTGCCGAACTGATTGTCGCTGTTGGCACACACTCCAACATGATGGACTTTTTGGAGAAAGGACGAAAGGGCATGGCCAGCACTTTCCTTGTACGCATGAAAGTGGGATCAATTTTGGTGGATGCCCGGGGAGTTAACCAGTTGTACAGAAACAGGGTAAAGCCGCGCCACGTTGCACAGATTCTACTCGCCGCCCTATTGCCCGTTACCGTTATAATGTTGGTATCTCCTTCCATGCGTGAAACTCTTCGTTTACTTTTTATGCAGGTTAGACTGCTCTTTGGCATATAACTTTTGGGGGGAAAAGTGTGATTGATATTAAATACCATATTGCTTCCTTAGTAGCTGTTTTTTTGGCACTTGGAATAGGTTTACTCATGGGAACCACACTGTTAGGCAATGACACATTGATAGACTATCAAAAACAGGTTACCAACCGCCTGGAAACACAATTGGAAAACTTGCGCCAGAAAAATGAGAGTGTAGAGACCATGGCTAATGAATTGGAAATGGACCTCAATATCCAAACTGAATTCAATAATAAAGTACTGCCAGTTCTGGTGCACAACAAGTTGGAAAACATAAATCTTGCAGTGATAGAGACAAACGGCTATCGTTTTTCCAGTACCCTTATTGATACATTAGAATTAGCGGAAGCAAACATAACTTCAATTACCAGTTTTATGCACTATTCCGAGGATCAGCTGCCCGGTGACCTGACGCAAAGTTTAGGGTGGGCAGATAATAATACCGAGTACGAAAACCTGTCTTCCTTTGTTGCCGCTAAAATAGCGGATGCAATAATTACCGGAGAAATGGAAAATGTAGACTTACTTGCTCAGGCTAATATTATCCAGGTCTCCGGAACTTACGGAGAGTCTTTGGACGGAATTATTTTAGTGGGTGGTAGTCAGGATGAGGATACGGCTAGAAAAGAGAGCTTGGATCTCCCACTATTAGACACTTTCAAATCCCATGAGCTTGCCATTTATGGTGTCGAAGAAACATCTGCAGGTTACTCCTATATGGAGTTTTACCAAAAGCAGCGTTTAACAGCAACTGTTGATAATATTGATACGGTTCCCGGTCAATTAGCCTTAGTGTTGTCCATTGACGGTCAGCCCGGTCATTACGGGGTTAAGTCAACCGCCCAGCGGTTGCTGCCGGAATTAAAAACTTCCCAAGGAGGGGATGGTGGTGCTTAAAGGTGTCTCTGTCATCATTCCTGCCTTTAATGAGGCCGGTAAAATTCAAGCAACAGTCTCCTCCGTGGCCTTAATACCTGAAGTTAAAGAGATAGTAGTTGTAGATGACGCCTCTACTGATGCTACTCCTGAAATGGCCCGGGCTGCAGGAGCCCGGGTATTTTCCATGCTACAAAATAATGGTAAAGGAGCCGCTTTAACATATGGCGCCACCCGGGTGAAATCTGATGTAATAGCTTTATTGGACGGCGACCTGGGTAACTCTGCCGGCGAGGCGCGGCTTTTGATACTGCCTGTATTGGAAGGAACGGCGGATATGACCATTGCAGGCTTCCCCCCGGCCAGAAAAAAGGGAGGCTTTGGACTGGTTAAAGGACTTGCCGCCCAGGGAATTTATAAACACACCGGCTTAAAAGTTAAATCTCCCCTTTCCGGCCAGCGGGTAATGACCAGGGAAGTGATGGAAAAAGTGCTGCCATTTGCATCGGGCTATGGAGTTGAAGTAGCTATGACAATTAAAGTGGCCAAATTAGGATTTAGGATAATGGAGGTGCCGGTCAGCATGTTTCATGCTGAAACCGGGCGGGATTTAAAGGGCTTCATGCACCGGGGTAAACAATTTTTCGATATCCTACGTGTTTTAACTCGTCTGCGCATGAAAGGGGCGTGAAGGAGTTGTGTTGAGAACACCTCTTATAATACATATTATTTCCTTTCTATTAAGCTTTGTGATAACCATGACTATTCAAAACATGGTTATGGGTATGATTACCAGGGCTGAGTTCGTTCGCCCAAATTTTAAGCAAAACCTTATCCCTGTCGGCTCAGGCATAATATTTCCCACCACCCTTGTGGTAGCTTACATACCTCTGTTTTTATTATGGCCTCAGCATTTGTCAGAAAAGGCCTTTATTTTTATATTTGTTGTCACATTCGCAGCACTTCTTGGAATACTTGATGACTTTTGGGGTTCCAAAGAAACTTCCGGTCTTAAAGGCCACCTGGGAGTGCTATTCAAGGGTAGACTAACTACCGGCGGTTTTAAAGCAGTATGGGGAGGAATACTTGCTCTTTTGGTAGCTGTGGTTTCCGGAGAGTTGATCATGATTCCGGTCAACGCCCTTTTACTGGCCCTTTCTATTAATGCCATCAATCTTCTCGACCTGCGCCCGGGAAGGGCGGGTAAAGCATTTATATTCAGTGCGGTGTTACTCGCTGCTGCAGGTATTGGCAGGCAAGAAACCGTGTTCTTGGCTGTTCTGACAGGAAGCTTTTTAGCCTTTTTCCCCCTGGACTTAAAGGCCAAAACAATGATGGGAGATGCGGGATCCAACGCTCTTGGCGGAGCGCTTGGTATAATGTCTGTATGGTTGTTGAGTATGGAAGCTAAATTCGCAGTGTTATTGTTTTTGGTTGCCTTTCATTTAATAACAGAAAAAGTATCTCTAACTAAAATTATTGAGAAAAACAGTTTTTTGAATTTCCTTGATAAATTGGGCCGGGAAAGATAGTATGTTTTCGACTAAAAATATGTCTTACTGACACTCAAACAAGGAATCTATGTGCTTTTGTCGAATGGTATTAAGGTTGAATTTTTTTAGTTCACAATAGGAAACGGCAGGTTATATAATGTTTAAGGATGTACTTCACACCACAATATTTTGTGGAAATTTAGGTAGTGGAAAGACAGAAGTAGCCATAAACTTCTCCCTTTCCCTAAAAAAATACGCCAAAAATGTTAGTTTGGCAGATATTGATGTTGTAAACCCGTATTTTAGATCCAGGATGATCAGGCACTATCTGACCGAAAAAGGAATAAATGTAGTCTGTCCCATAGGTGAGCTGGCCGGAGCAGATGTTCCCGCCCTTCCTCCTTCCGTCCTGGGAGTACTTCAGAACCCGGAAGTGAAGGGTGTTTTCGATGTCGGTGGTGATGATATAGGGGCCACAGCCTTAGGCAGGTTTAAACCATATTTAAAAGAAGGCTCCTATAACCTCTATTTCGTTGTTAACACCAGGCGGCCGTTTACCAAAGATACAGACGGAATTCTTAAATACGTGTCTTCCATAGAAAAAGCGTCCCGGCTTAAGGTTACTGCCTTGGTTAACAACTCTAACTTAGGTCTGGAAACAGATATGGAGACTGTAATCAGCGGCCATGAAGTGGTTCGTCTGGCAGCAGGTAAGCTAGGTGTTCCGGTGGGTTTCGCAGCCTCCTTGCGGCACCTGGCGGCAGATTTGGAAAAAGCGTTATCTGTACCGGTTCTCCCACTTGAATTGAACATGCAGCCACCCTGGAGCCAAGCCGCAGGTGAACAAGCAAAAGAACGCTTGTCTATACCCGGAGAAAGGTTCTTTAAATAGGTTTTTTAAGCAATATTCTTTATATTCATTGAGGAGGGACAGTTTTTGGCACGCGTGACATTTAGAGAAGAACGCTGTAAGGGATGCGAATTATGCACCGCCGTATGCCCTAAGGATTTACTTGCCATGTCTAAACATATCAATGCCATGGGCTTTCACCCCGCTACCATCACCGACATGGAGCAATGCAACGGGTGTGCTACGTGTGCTCGTATGTGCCCCGACCTTGTAATTGAGGTTGAAAAGGAGGGGAAAAAAGTTGGCTAAAATCCTAATGAAAGGTAATGAAGCCATCGGTGAAGGCGCAGTACGGGCTGGATGTCGTTATTTTTTCGGATACCCCATCACTCCGCAGAGTGAATTGCCACATTATCTGGCCAAAAGATTACCGGAGGCAGACGGCGTATACCTACAATCGGAAAGTGAAACTTCAGCAATTAATATGGTCTACGGAGCTGCCGGAGCCGGGGCCAGGGTCATGACGTCTTCATCCGGCCCAGGAATCAGTCTTATGCAGGAAGGCATATCATATATCGCCGGTGCCGAGTTACCATGTGTAATTGTGAATATGATGCGAGGCGGTCCGGGCCTTGGCAATATAGCTCCCGCCCAGTCTGATTATCTACAGGCAGTAAAAGGTGGCGGACACGGAGATTACCGTGTGATTTGCTTTGCCCCTGCTTCTGTTCAAGAAATTATTGACTTTATGAAAGATGCCTTTGAGTTGGCAGATAAATATTTTAACCCGGTTATGCTATTGGCTGACGGCATACTTGGACAAATGATGGAACCCGTGGAACTGGGAGAGGAAGAAACAGTCCAAATTCCTGACCGTGCGTGGGCTGCAAACGGTATGAGAGGCAGAGAAAAGAAAAACATTATTAATTCGTTATACATTGTGCCTGAAGATATGGAAGTGCACAATCATAAATTGACCAAAAAGTATGCAGAAATCACGGAAAATGAACAAAGATGGGAAGAGTACCGTGTGGAGGATGCCGAGATGGTTTTAGTTGCCTTTGGCACATCCGCCCGCATTGCTAAGGCTGTGGTTGATAGAGCCAGAGATGAAGGCTTACGCGTTGGACTAATTAGGCCTATACTTGTATGGCCGTTCCCGGTTAAAGCCTTTGAAAAGGTTATTCCCCATGCCGAACAATTTCTGACTGTGGAAATGAATATGGGGCAAATGGTCGAGGATGTCAGGCTTGCCGTTGCCGGCCGCAGGCCGGTACACTTTACCGGCAGACCTGGAGGAATGCTTCCTGTTGCCTCTGACGTTTTCCAGGAAGTTAAAAAGTTAATGTCCGGGGGTGCAAAATAATGGAAAAAGTATTTACTCGTCCCAATTCGCTAAAAGACATACCCATGCATTATTGTCCCGGATGTACCCATGGCATCATTCACAGGCTGGTTGCCGAGGCAATTGATGAATTGGATGTTGTGGACAGGGCCATTGGTGTGGCCCCGGTAGGATGTTCGGTTTTCACATACCAGTATTTTGACTTTGATATGTACCAGGGATCTCACGGCAGGGCACCGGCAGTTGCCACCGGCATCAAAAGAGTTGTCCCTGACGGGGTTGTTTTTACCTATCAAGGTGATGGAGACCTGGCTGCCATCGGGACCGCGGAAATTGTTCATGCTGCCGCCAGAGGAGAAAAAATTACAGTAATTTTTGTTAACAATGCTATTTATGCTATGACCGGAGGACAAATGGCTCCCACCACCCTGATGGGTCAAAAAACTACAACCACTCCCTTTGGTAGAGAGGCTAACAGCAACGGCTTTCCTATCAGGATGTCCGAAATGCTTAGCACTTTGGACGGGGCATCATATGTGAGCAGAGTTTCAGTGCATGATCCTAAAAATATAAACAAGGCCAAAAAATCAATTAAGAAAGCCTTTGAAATGCAAATAGCCGGAGCAGGCTTTACTATGGTTGAAGTTCTCTCATCTTGTCCAACTAACTGGGGAATGTCTCCTAAAGAGGCTGTTAAATGGGTGGAGTCTGATATGATACCGTACTATCCTTTAGGGGAATTTAAAGTACCGTCGGAGGTGTAATTATGCTTGAGAGTATTCTTATCGCCGGATTCGGTGGTCAGGGCGTTCTATCAACCGGACAGCTCTTAGCCTACTCCGGCATGTTGGAAAATAAATATGTTGCCTGGATCCCTTCCTACGGTCCTGAGATGCGTGGAGGAACTGCTAACTGTGGAGTTACTGTTTCAGATACTCCCATCAGTTCCCCGGTTGTGAGTGAGCCCACGGTACTCATAGCTATGAACAGACCTTCATTGGAAAAATTTGAATCATGCGTATCACCTGCGGGTATAATAATGGTAAACAGTTCTTTAATCGATATTAAGGTGCAGCGAGAAGACGTAAGGACTATTTATGTACCTGCCAATGACCTGGCAGAGGAAATGGGTAATGGAAAAGTTGCCAACAATATTATTTTGGGCTCGTTAATCGAAATGACTGGTGTAGTCTCTTTGGATATGGTAGTAGAGTCGCTAAAGAAAGTCCTCCCGCCAAGACGTCATAACCTTATAGACATTAACCGTGAAGCCCTTGAAAAGGGCATGCAACTGGCTAAAAACGCCGGTGAAAAGACGTCAAATGTATCGTAAAACTACAGATAAAAGTAGATAGAGAACAAACCACCAGCCATGACCGCATTATGCCAGCTGGTGGTTTGTTTTACGGAGGTGACTGGTATGGTTGATCAAGATCGGCTGATTGCAGAGTTCTTTGAACTGGTCAAGATAGACAGTGTTAGCGGTTATGAAAGGGAGATTGCTGATTTACTGGCGCTTAAACTACAAAAACTGGGCTTATCTGTTTATGAGGACGATGCAGGAAAAAGGGCAGGTACCAAAGCAGGAAACATAATTGCCCGCCTGCCGGGTAACGTACCCGAGGCACCCATATTAATGCTTAGTGCTCATATGGATACGGTGCAACCGGGTAACGACATTCAGCCGGTAAACATTGACAATACTATTTATTCTAGAGGTGAAACCATTTTAGGGGCAGACGACAAAGCAGGTATTGCTGCCATCCTTGAAGCCCTGCGCGTGATAAATGAACAACAGCCAGCCCACGGCGACGTAGTTGTGGTACTTACTATCTGGGAAGAAGGAGGACTTGTAGGATCCGGTAACATTGAATTTGACCGTATTGGTGCGCATATGGGAATAGTACTGGATTCTGACGGGGACCCGGGTAATATTGTTGTTAAAGGCCCCTCTCAAGATAGACTAACCGCAATTGTCAAGGGCAGAGCGGCCCATGCCGGTATTAATCCACAGGACGGAATTAATGCCATTCAGGTTGCCTCCAGGGCAGTGTCTAAGATGAGCCTGGGGAGAATAGATGAAGAGACCACTGCCAATGTAGGTGTCATTTCCGGGGGCAAAGCCATAAATATCGTCCCTGAAAGTACTACCGTTCATGGTGAAGCTAGAAGCATGAGCCCGGAAAAAAGGGCCGCGCAGACAGAATCGATGTGTGCCGCCCTGCGTAAGGCGGCTGCACAGGCTGACACAACGGTGGATATTCGAGTGGAAACAATCTATCCTGATATGAATCTGGATGAAAGTGAGCCGGTGGTAAAATTGGTAAGCTCGGCCGCCGAGGAATTGGGGCTAAAGCCCAAACTAACATCCACCGGTGGAGGCAGCGATGCAAACTTCTTTAATCATTATGGCCTTCCTACAGTAAATTTGGGTATCGGTATGAAGAAAGTACATACTACGGAAGAATATATTACTGTGGCCAACTTGGTTAAAAATGCAGAGTTTGTAGCAAAAATTATCCTCAAAGCGGCAGTCTTAAAATCCAATTAATCTCGGAGTAAATTTATGATTAGTACCAAAATTGGTATAGTATTATCTGTACAAAACACTATTAATGGCATATCTGAATTAGAGGTTAATATCGACGGAAACTCGTCCCGTGCGGTTAATTACGATAAGCTTACCGGGCCGGCAAAGCCGAATGACAGGGTACTTCTTAATACAACCGCTGTGGTAAAGAAGTTGGGTACAGGGGGCAACCATTTTGTTATGGCGAATATGTCCCGTCCCGAGAGGGACGCCGCCGTAGAAGGGCATATTATGAAACTGCGGTACAGCCCGTCCCAGGTGAAAGTGCTCGCTGTGGAAGAGCAGGAAAGCCCTCACTACCAGATTATGTCACAAGCTGTCTCCCTCCAGGGTATTCCGGTCATTGTGGGGACATTACACAGTATGTTGGCAGCAGCAGCGGCAGCTATTTATGGAATAAAAAAAGGAAAGGCACGGGTTGCCTATATCATGACTGATGGTGCTGCACTGCCCCTTCCACTAAGCAAGCTTGTACAAGAGTTAAAGCAGAAAGATTTGATCCATACAACAATTACATGCGGTCACGCCTTCGGAGGAGATTTGGAGGCCGTTACCGTTTACTCTGCCTTGCTTGCCGCTAAGGCAGTGGCCAGAGCGGATATAGTTATTGTGACTATGGGACCCGGGATTGTCGGTACGGCTTCACAATTTGGGTTTACCGGCATAGAGCAGGGGGAGATAATTAATGCCGTTAACATCTTGGGTGGACAAGCAGTGGCCATACCCAGAATCAGTTTTGCTGATCAAAGGGAAAGACATTTTGGCTTAAGTCACCATAGCCGCACGGCACTGGGCAAAGTGGCACTCACTTCCTGCAGCGTACCTATACCCGCTTCCCTGTTTGCAGGTAATAAGAAAGAGTTAGTATTGAAACAATTAAAAGAATCCGGCATTTCTTCCAAACACAAGGTGTTGGAAGTCGATAGCAACCCTGGTCTTGAGGTTCTGAGGGAAAAGGGAATCAATGTAAAAACCATGGGCAGAAGTTTATCCGATGACCCGGAGTTCTTTGAGGCCACTGCCGCAGCGGGTGTGCTGGCGTGTAAACTACTGCCTTAGTGGTTTAACATCAGTTCATAGTACCCCTTATCATTTCGGCCAAGGTGTTATATTGCAGCGCATATTGTTTCAATGTCTCATTTAGCTCTTTCATTTTACCAGAAAAATAAATGCCGTCTTTACATACCCATTTTTGCATCATAAAGACCCCTTTCCATGCATCTTAGAATTGCTTTGTAATTATATGTGCTGTTTTGGATAATTATCATACATATTTTGTCTGTGGAGGAAATTATGAGTGTACCGGCTGTTATGCTCACATCTAATGCCAGCGGCGCAGTTGAAAGTGCTAAACTGGGCTATGTTGTTATGATTGTTGATATCATCGATATGTCCACTACACTGGAGGCACTCATGGACGCTGGTGCTGCATCCGTGTTCGGTGCCAGCCCTGACAATGCTACCCCACCCGTATCAATCAACCCTGAAAGTATAGGATACATAGCAGGTAGTAAAGCACAGCAACTGGGAAGGGACATAGTGGTGGTAGCCGAGCCCCGGATAGGGAGTGACCGGGATAGGCAGAAGAATATTACAAGAGTACGAAGAGGAATTCAACAATCAGGTGCCAAAATGGGGGCCTTAGTTCCCAACCTTGGAGCGGAAACACCCGGCTTGCTCGATGTTTCCGGCCGTGTTGTAATAGCTGCCACCGGAACCGGTGGTGTCGCCTATGACGCAGCACTGACTGCCGGCGCCCCCGCGGTTATCACCGGCACCGTCGCCCGTACACCGTTTAAACGAGGCACGCAGCCGGCCAAAGATTCCGCCCAAAGAGCTCTTGCCCTTGCTAAGAAACTTGACACGGGAATTGCTGTTGTAGCCGCCAGCGGCAATTCCCTGGAGGATATTCTCGCCGCGGAATACATAGTCAAACTGATAATGGAACAGTGGTGACAAACCTGCCTTTTGCGTATAGCGAATGCATTGAATCGAGCAGCTAGCCAGGCTTGGCGAAGACGGTAAGCGGAAGCGGGACCGAGCACAGGACGTGCGAGGCCGCCCCCTGAGCCAGGACGGCGGACGGCAATGGCATACAACTGTTTTCGAAACACTAACTTTTATCTATGCCATTGCGAAACAGCTGGTATTAAAGAGGGGGTCAGTAATTTGGGAACCCGCTGGAGTGTCCGGCTGAGCCTTAGCCTGGCCTGTAAAAAAAAGCGCGGTAAATCAGTTCCCTTAAGGCGCTTTTTAATACTTTACACCTTAGCTCTTGCCATATATATGGCAAGAATATGATTCCTTAAAGTACGAGATGAATTGCAATGAGCGGGCGCCAAAGGCAGGTTGAACTACCAGCCCCGGCCGGCCATGATGACAAACCTGTCTTTGGCGTATAGCAAATGTATTGAATCGAACAGGCACAATAAACAGGTTGGAAGACGCTGCTTGTCAACACCAAAGCCCTTACACGGGCTTTTTTTTATTCATAATACCTCCGTTGAAACATAAACATTATATGGACAGGTCTTTACGAGTCACTTTAATGCTTTGACAAGGGGGAGGGCAAACCTTATGCAGGAGCGTAATAAGCTGCAACAAATCCTTCTTTCTGCGGTAGGGCACAGCTGGCCCCTTTTTCTTGTGATTATAATTTTATTTGCTCTGGGGGTATTTTTTGGTACTCTGGGGGTAAATGCATTGTCGGCGGAAAATGTAACGCTTTTGACACAAGCTATTGATAAATTTCTGGCTAATGTTCCGGCGCTGCATAGCAATGCTTCCAGCATCCTGCAAGAATCTTTAACTGATAATTTAATTACTTGGGTAGTAATATTATTGCTTGGTCTTACCATCATTGGTATTCCGGCCATATTATTCATGGTCTTTATGAGAGGCTTTACCATTGGGTTTTCCATAAGCTTTCTGGCCGGACATAGGGCAGAAACAGGGACATTATTAGCTCTTACTGCTATTGTACCTCATAATTTATTCCTCATTCCTGCGCTTTTTATTTCCAGCGCAGCGGCCTTGTCTTTTGCTCTAATCTTATTAAAGAGATTTTTTAACACACAGATACCTGTACTACCTAATTTTTGTGGTTACTTAGGGATAATGCTGATCACCGCAATTGCCTTTTCCGGTGCTGCCGTCATCGAAACTTACGTAAGCCCGTGGCTTACACGTATGGCTTCGTCACTTTTAACCGGTGGCTGGAGTGTACCTTTTTAAAGGTGGGATTTAATGTGTTCGTTGTTTTAATTACTCGCATCCGTGATAAAGTGATGCTTTTCTTTCGTGTTCTATTATTCTTATCTATATTGTTTATACTGGTGCTTCAAATCTACACCGCAGTCATGAATAGCGAACTGCCAGGACATTGGCAGCATGATGATCCAAGCGGAAAACCGATGCGCGTCGAAGCGCGTCAATGAAAAAAGATTTTGAGCCTGACAAACAGGCACGAAATCTTTTTTTTCAAGTTTCATACTGAGATTTAAAGGAAATACCTTTTATAACGTGGAAGATTGATGCAAAAATGGTTATGGTTATTAATCCCAGGAGGGATCGGCCTTGGAAAAATATTTGGATTCATTTCTGGATTATCTCGCTGTGGAAAGGGGGTTGTCTATTAACACATTAGTTTCTTATCGAAACGACATTCAGCAATTCTTTATATACTGTCGTGAGGCAAATATCACTATGGAACGAGTTTTAACCCCATCCACGGTTACCGTTTACTTATTGCATACAAAACGGAAGGGGAGAACTCCTTCCACTGTCTCCCGTCACCTGGCATCAATCAGGGCTTTTTGCCGCTTTTTGTTAAATGAATCTGTAATTGATAATGACCCTACTGCAAATTTTGATACTCCAAGGCTAAAACAGCGTCTCCCTAATGTGCTTACCAAGGAGGAAGTGGACACGTTATTAAACCTGCCCATGACCATAAAGCCTGCAGGTTTAAGGGATAAGGCAATGTTGGAATTAATTTATGCATCCGGCCTAAGGGTTTCTGAGCTTATCTGGTTGGAAACAAACCATGTAAACCTTGAACACGGCTTTGTAAAGTGTGTGGGCAAAGGAAATAAAGAAAGAATTATTCCCATCGGCAGTATGGCTATTAAAAGTGTGTCAGCATACCTGGCCCGGGCCAGGGCAAAATTGACTCGGGGAAGGCCCAATAAGGCTTTATTTGTTAATCATCACGGTAAGCGGCTCACCCGCCAGGGCTTTTGGAAGATTTTAAAAAAGTACGCCCGGAAAGGGGATATAAAAAAAACAATTACTCCCCACACTTTACGTCATTCCTTTGCCACCCATTTGCTGGAGAACGGTGCAGACCTACGGGCAGTCCAGGAAATGCTTGGGCATGCCGACATAACCACTACGCAAATATATACCCATCTAACCAATACCGGCCTAAAAGAAATGTATAAAAAGACTCATCCAAGGGCCTAAATACATAAAAACCACTTTTTTCGGAGCGTGACAAACATGAATAAAAAAATAATAAACCGTATAACGGTAATTGTTATGGATAGTGTGGGCATAGGTGAACTGCCTGATGCCGCGCAATACAATGACAGCGGCAGTAACACTCTGGCCAATTGTGCCCGGGCAGTTGGCGGGCTGGAGTTGCCTAATCTGGCACGATTGGGCCTCGGCAATATCGAAGAGATTACTGGAGTACCTCCAGTCCAAAAACCTGCGGCCGCATACGGGAAAATGGCAGAACAGTCTGCAGGTAAAGATACCACCACCGGACACTGGGAACTAGCCGGAATTCTCCTTTCCTCTCCTTTCCCCGTATACCCCAACGGTTTTCCATCGGATGTCATCAAACCCTTTGAACAAAGAATAGGAAGAGAAGTTTTGGGTAACACCATGGCTTCCGGTACACAAATCATTGAAGAACTGGGGGAGGAACATTTAAAAACGGGAAAACCTATTGTATACACTTCTGCCGACAGTGTTTTTCAAATTGCTGCTCATGAAGACATAATTCCCCTGAAAAAGCTTTATTCCTTTTGTTTGGAAGCCCGCAACATACTGACAGGAGAACACGCAGTGGGGAGGGTTATTGCAAGACCGTTTGTGGGGCAGCCCGGAGCATTTAAACGTACTGCAAATCGACATGACTATTCTCTCCAACCGATTGCTCCAACCATATTGAACCTGCTTCAGGATAAAGGCCTGGATGTAGCGGCAGTAGGTAAAATCAATGATATTTTTGCCGGCGAAGGCATTTCTCGTTCTGTTCATACTACCGGAAATATGGATGGAGTGGATCAAACTTTAAAACTCATGCGTAATATGAACAGCAAAGGTTTAATATTTACCAATCTGGTAGATTTCGATTCGCTTTACGGTCACCGTAACAACCCGCAGGGTTATGCAGATGCACTGCGGGCTTTTGACCATAGACTGCCGGAGGTATTAAGTGCAGTTCGCGAAGATGAAATCCTGATTTTAACGGCGGATCACGGCTGTGATCCGACTACGCCCAGTACTGACCACTCCCGTGAATATGTGCCCTTGCTTGTTTACGGAAAAGCGGTGGCAGCAGAAACCAACCTGGGAACCCGTCAATCCTTTACTGACGTGGCTGCAACTATTGCCGAAATATTTGGCCTATCTTGGGATCAAGGAAAAAGCTTTGCTTCGCAAATTTTAAACTAACAGAACGTTGACATTAATTGTTAGTCTATAAAGGGGCGAGAATATTTATATGCGCATGTATGACCTTATTGTAAAAAAACGCTCAGGCTATGAACTTACTCACGAGGAAATAAATTATCTTATTCATGGGTATACAAATGATAATATTCCTGATTACCAGGTTGCCGCGTTTTTAATGGCTGTCTTTTTCCACGGCTTGACGCCGCGGGAAACATCTGACCTGACCATGGCAATGGTAAACTCCGGTGATATGGTGGACCTATCCTCCATTGCCGGGATTAAAGTAGATAAGCACAGTACCGGCGGGGTTGGTGACAAAACCACCCTGATTTTGGCCCCCCTGGTAGCTGCTGCCGGGGTTCCGGTGGCAAAAATGAGTGGTCGGGGGTTAGGTCATACCGGTGGGACGATTGATAAGTTGGAATCGATACCGGGGTTTAAAGCTTCTGTATCCACTAATAAGTTTCTGAAACAAGTAAAAGATATAAAGGTAGCAGTGGCCGCCCAAACAGGTCACCTTGCTCCGGCGGATAAAAAACTATATGCCCTGCGGGACGTAACAGCCACCGTGGACAGCATCCCTCTGATTGCCTCCAGTGTGATGAGTAAAAAGATTGCTTCGGGAGCAGACGCCATTGTTTTAGATGTGAAGGTTGGTAGTGGTGCCTTCATGCGCACACTGGCGGACGCCAGGGCACTGGCCCGGTCAATGGTGGAAATAGGCAGGGCGGTGGGGAGAAAAACTACCGCTGTGATAACCAACATGGATCAGCCGTTAGGGAATACAGTGGGCAATGCTTTGGAAGTGCGGGAAGCAATAAAAACTCTAAACGGTAAAGGACCTCAAGATTTACACTATTTATGCCTGGAACTAGGCAGCCGCATGCTGCTTGCCGGGGGGGTAATCACCTCTTCTGATGATGCGTCTGGGCTCTTGCAAAATCTGCTTACCAGCGGAAAAGCCATGGAAAAGTTTACAGAAATGGTTAGATTTCAGGGAGGAGATATAACGGTTTTAAGTAACCTCAATAACCTGCCGCGTGCAAATAATTTTTACCCGGTTAAATCACCAGAAAGCGGTTATATTTCAGCCATTGATGCCGAATCTGTAGGCAGGTCCGCTATGCTGTTGGGTGCCGGCCGGCACGCCAAGGAAGATTTCATTGACCCGGCGGTGGGTATAGTACTGGAAAAAAAATTGGGGGATAATGTTCATAAGGGAGAAACTTTGGCCCATTTGCATGTAAATGATACTAAAATGCTCCCGGAGGCAGAAAAACTTCTAACTATGTCTTACAAGTTTTCAGCACAGTCGCCTGAAAAAATTCCTCTGATCATTGAATACATAGACTAAAAAAGGGGTATACACTATGCAGCCCATATTGCTGGTTGGAATTATTATTGTGGCGGGATTTTTATTCGGCGAAATTGCGGGCCGGTTTAAATTACCCAGAGTTACCGGTTATATTATCGCTGGTATTTTTTTAAATTTGCATTACTTTGATTTTTTATTCCAAGATTTTATGGACAACACCGGTATCATAACCAATATATCTCTTTCATTTATTACTTTTTCGGTTGGGGGTACTTTGCTCTTCAGCCGCATCAAAAAACTTGGTAGGGGAATTTTAAACATAGCTGTCTTAGAATCCCTCTTTGCTTTTCTGTTTGTTTTTGTAGGGTTTCTTATACTGACACCGCTTTGGGGTCCTGTAAAGGACTCATCTTGGTTTACAGTCCTCATTCCCATTAGCATTTTGATAGCGTCTTTGGGCTCACCTACAGATCCCTCTGCAACACTGGCTGTTAAACACGAATACAATGCCCGGGGGGATGTTTCTGCTACCGTCATGGGTGTTGCTGCCCTCGATGATGTGGCAGGGATTTTGAACTACAGCATAGCCATAGCAATAGCTAGAGTTTTTGTACAGCCAGACGGTGTAGATGCAGCATCCTTTATTCTGGAACCAGCAGTAGCCATTTTCGGTGCAGTTTTGTTGGGTATTGTATTTGGGCTTATCTTTAATCTTGTTATGTCGCTGGCGGGAAGGGAGACAGAAGGTGTTCTCATTGTTTTAATCCTTGGTTCACTGCTTACATGTTATGGCTTTGCTTCCTATCTAAAATTTGATGAACTTTTATCGACCATGGTAATGGGTGCCACCGTAGTCAATTACAATCCGCAAAGGGATAAAATTTTTAAGATGCTGCAGAGATACATCGAGGAGCTTATTTTCGTGCTGTTTTTCGTGATCAGCGGCATGCACCTGGATTTCTCTGTATTAACTACTACTTTTATACTGGTAATTGGATTTGTAGTGTTCAGAGCAGTAGGGAAAGTATTAGGAACCAGAATAGGTGCCTCGATCTCAGGCTCGCCTACACCGGTTAAAAAATATGCCGCAGCGGGACTGATTCCTCAGGGTGGTATTGTGATCGGTCTGGCCCTGTTAATTACCGAAAAACCTGCTTTTGACGCTTTTTCCGGCATCGTATTAAACGTTATTATCGGGGCTACAGTGATTCATGAATTGGTGGGGCCATTACTGGCTAAGGCAGCATTGAAAAAAGCAGGTGAAATAAGCGAGTAAGTTTATTTCGCACAGGTATCCTGCATAACTTTTTTCCCCTTTTAACATAATATCGTTAGACTGTTTCAGAAAATCAAGGGGGATTATAACAATGCGCAATAAGATACCCGTTGTTTTAGTTTTATTGACTTTATGCTTAGTGATTGCTTTTCCGGCCATGGCTTATGCCGAGCCAAATACCCCGCCAATTGAAACTACGGCAGAATCAGCGGTATTAATGGACTATGTCTCCGGTCATATTCTTTTTTCAAAAGAACCGGACATGGAACTTCCCATGGCCAGTGTTACCAAGCTCATGACCCTCCTATTGGCGGTAGAGGCAGTGGATCAGGGTAAATTGGATCTTTCCGATACCATAGTCACCAGCGAAAATGCGGCGAGCATGGGTGGGTCACAGATATACCTGGAGCCGGGGGAAGAAATGAGTGTCGAAGAAATGTTAATTTCGATTGCGGTAGGTTCGGCAAATGACAGCTGCGTGGCGGTAGCCGAATATATTGGTGGGTCAGAAGAAAGTTTTGTGCAAATGATGAACAAAAAGGCGCAAGAAATGGAATTGAATCATACCCATTTCTCCAATACCACCGGACTTCCGGTAGAAAACCATTACACGTCGTCTTACGATATGGCTATTATCCTCAAAGAAAATTTAAAATACCCTTTGTTTAGAAAGCTCTCCTCCATCTATGAATATGACCTCCGGGGTGGCGAATTTAAACTTTGGAATACAAATAAATTACTAAAGTGGTATCAGGGAGCAGACGCAGGCAAAACGGGATGGACAAATGATGCTAAATATTGCTTGGCCTCTTCCGCCAAAAAGGAAGGCATGAGGCTAATAGCTGTGGTACTGGGAACCCCGGAGCCACGAAGCCATTTTCGGGAGTGCATAAAGCTCTTCAATTACGGGTTCAGCCAATATCAAATGGTTAAACTGCAGGATGCCGGTGCCCGGGTTAAAACCGTCGATGTAAACAAGGGAACAGTAGAAAAACTGGGACTGGTTACTTCTAAAGAAGCAGGAGTGGTTGTGCCTAAAGGACAGGACAAAGGATTCAGGGGTGTAGTAAAAGGCCCCAACGAAATAACAGCCCCCATAAAGAAAGGGCAAAGTATAGGTTCTTATGTGATTATGAAGGACGGGCGTGAAGTAGTTAAAGTGCCTCTTATTGCTGAAAACACGGTTCCTAAGGCCTCCATTTTGAAACAAATGCACAAAGCATTAAATAGAATATATGGGTAAGGAAAGCAAAAAGGGGATAGGCACCTTTTATAAGATTCAAAAACAGGTGCCTATCCCTTTTTTTTACTGCACAACACCTTGCCATTTAAGTTTAATTTTGGTAACATTTAGCATATTGATTCTTTTTCTTTGACATTAGGTTGTATAAAATATATTTAACTAGCAGGGGGGAAACCGGGTGGAATTGGAAACAAGTTTTGACGGACAAACACTACTGGTTTTTTTATACGGAGATTTGGATCTTAATACCGCTGATGGGTTACGTACCACACTGGATGAAAAACTGGACGAAACTGCCGCAGTTAACCTACTAGTGGATTTATCCCATGTAGCGTTTATTGACAGTTCCGGCCTGGGAGTGCTTTTAGGTAGATATAAACAAGTGTCCAGGTCCGGAGGTAAAGTGCTGTTATCCGGTGCCAAACCTCATGTGCACAATATTTTGGAACTATCCGGCCTGCTGCGTATTATGGAAGATTTCTCGTCTACTGACGAGGCCCTGGCTAAAATTGGGTGAAAGGGGAAATCTGAATTGAATAAATCGAATCAATTAACCATTGAATTTTCTTCATTGCCTGAAAACGTATCCTTTGCGCGTGTGGCGGTGGCTGCATTTGCTTCACAATTGGAATTTACATTGAATGATTTGGAAGAAATAAAGGTTATGGTATCAGAGGCGGTAGGTAATTCTATTATTCACGGTTATAATAATTCTACGGGTAAGACAGTAAAGATTTTTGCTTCCCTAAGCGGACAGGTATTAACTCTTTCCGTTCAGGATACCGGGCAAGGAATAGGTGACGTGAAACGCGCCATGGAGGCCGGTTATTCCACTGACCCGGAGCGCATGGGTTTAGGGTTTGTATTTATGCAGTCTTTTGCAGAAGATATGGACGTTAAATCCGCCCTCGGTGAGGGCACCACGGTCACATTAACCAGAAGAGTGCTGAACAACACAGAAGCGGCACAAACTGGCCAGTAGAGGGGATACCATGAGCAGTAGACTGATGGAAATGAACTTGCCGCAATTTCCTCTTTTACGTGATGATGAAATGCGGGATTTGCTGGCCCGGGCGCAGTCAGGAGATGAACACGCCAGGGAAAGGTTAATTAATTGTAACCTAAAGCTGGTATTTAATTTAGTTAAAAGGTTTCAAAACCGGGGGTACGAGTTGGAGGACCTCTTTCAAATTGGTTGTATTGGATTGATGAAAGCCATCGATAAATTCAACCTTACCTATAATGTAAAATTCTCTACTTATGCTGTCCCTATGATTGTGGGGGAGATAAGGCGTTTTTTGCGGGATGATAGTCCGGTTAAAGTAAGCCGATCCATAAAAGAAGCTGCGTATAAAGTTCAACAGTCAAGGGAAAGATTAACGGCAAAACTGGGTCGTGATCCATCCATTCATGAAATATCGGAAGAATTGGGAATAAGTAAAGAAGAAGTTGTTAACGTAATGGAAGCATCACAACTTCCTACCTCCATTTATGAAACTTTGCATCAAGATGACGGTGATCCTATTTATCTTCTGGACCAGCTCAGTGATAATGTGGAAGGAGATTCCCCGTGGCTGGACAAACTATCGGTGAAGCAACTACTTAAAACCCTGCCGGAACGCGATCGGCAAATATTGCTCTGGCGTTTTTTTGAAGATAAAACTCAGGGAGATATTGCCCAACGCCTTGGGTTATCCCAGGTACAAGTATCACGTTTAGAGCGACAGGCACTTACAAAATTAAGAGGTTATATGAATGAAAGAGCTTAGTAACCCATCCTACCCGGGATGGGTTGCTTTTATTTAAGAGCGAATAAAACAGGTGCAAAAACACATAATACAAATGTGTTTTTGCTAAAGAAAGGGTGTTCAAGGTGGTAGGAGTAAAGGATTCACAACCTGCGGAAATACAGAACCGACAGTATAAACTACTGGTGGACCGTGTCAAACCGAGACCGACCCTGGCCAGGAATGTTTTTTGGGCATTCGTAGTGGGCGGGAGTATTTGTTTGGTTGGCCAATTCATTTCAGTTTTTTTTAGCTCCTTGGGATTGAACTTGGAGGAAACAGGCGCTGCTACCGCCTCTACCCTCGTTTTCCTGGCGGCGGTGCTTACCGGCCTTGGATATTATGATGAAATCACCAAGTTAGGTGGTGCCGGAGGTATTGTTCCCATAACCGGATTTGCTAATGCCATGGTATCGCCGGCCATGGAATACAAAACAGAGGGTTTAGTCATGGGTGTTGGAGCAAAGCTATTTACAGTGGCCGGTCCGGTACTGGTTTACGGCATAGTTGCCGCCTGGCTGGTAGGACTCATTTATTATCTGGTTTTATAGGAGGAATTAAAGAATTATATGACGGCTTCCAAAAAGATCGGACAGCAAACAATAGCTTTCTCTAATCCACCTGTAATAGTTTCCACCGCCACTGTGGTAGGACCCGAAGAGGGTTCCGGGCCCCTTGCCGCGTTTTTTGACAAGATTCTTGATGACGACCGTTATGGCGAGAAGACATGGGAAAAATCTGAAAGGCGCATGCTTGAAGACACCATGAAAATGTGCCTGCAAAAAGGTGGGGTTCAGGAGACAGATGTGGATTACATGCTGGCAGGGGATTTATTAAACCAAATTGTGAGCGCTAATTACACAGCAAAGGTACTTGGCATTCCATTTTTAGGTTTATACGGTGCCTGCTCCACCATGTATGAAAGCATGGCATTGGGGGCTATGCTCATTGACGGGGGATTCGCCGAATACGTGTTGGTGGGTACCGGGAGTCATTATGCCACAGCAGAGAGGCAGTTCCGCCTTCCGGTGGAACAAGGGGCACAGAGAACTCTAACTGCACAGAGAACTGTTACCGGCACGGGGGCTATGCTTTTGGCGTCCCAAGGGGAGGGCCCTCGAATCACGCACGCCACCGTAGGAAAGGTAATTGACCTGGGACAAAGCGATCCAATGTATATGGGTGCTGCAATGGCCCCGGCGGCGGCAGATACCTTAACTACCCATCTTAAAGATATAGCCGGAGAACCGTCTGCCTACGATCTCATAATAACGGGCGACCTGGGGGTTTATGGCAAGAAATTGACCCTGGAACTCACAAAACAAAAAGGGATGGACATCAAGGACAACTATACTGACTGCGGAATTCTCATTTACAGCCCGGACCAGGACACCCATGCCGGCGGAAGTGGCTGTGGCTGTTCGGCAGTGGTAACATGTGGGCAAATTTTTAGGCAGCTGCAGGCGGGAAAATTAAAGCGGGTACTGGGAATTGGGACCGGAGCTTTGTTAAGCCCGCTGACAACCGGACAAGGCGAAAGCATCCCCGGTATCGCACACGCAGTGGCTATGGAAACGGCTTAAGGGGGATTGAATCTTGATTTTTGCAAAGGCATTTATAATTGGTGGTCTGCTTTGTGTAGTAGCGCAGCTTTTGATGGACCTAACAAATTATAAAGTGACCCCGTCGCATATTCTGGTAGGCTTTGTCACCTCCGGGGTCATCCTTAGTGCTATTGGCATTTACCAACCTTTGGTTGACTTTGCCGGAGCAGGCGCCACAGTTCCCCTTTCCGGCTTTGGACATCTTTTGGCGCAGGGAGCACTGGATAAAGTGCAAACAACAGGACTTCTCGGGGCTTTCAGCGGAGGGGTTGCCTCAGCTGCGGCAGGAATTACCGCAGCCATCGTGTTTGGCTATCTGGTGGCTCTGGCATTTAGACCAAAGGCGTAAACATGAATAAAAGAAATGTAATCATTGTAACTGACGGTGACAGGGCAGCCGACCAAGCGGTAGAAATTGCTACGGCCAACA
This sequence comes from Clostridiales bacterium, assembly GCA_016278505.1. Taxonomy (GTDB): domain Bacteria; phylum Bacillota; class Desulfotomaculia; order Desulfotomaculales; family VENG01; genus VENG01. The sequence goes on along the minus strand of JADQBQ010000007.1, from coordinate 89,848 downwards.
TAGGAGGACGCTGTATATCCCTCTCTGCGGGCAACCCCACGTGGCTTTCAGGTGAAGACCTGGTTAAACTGATCAAAGATGCACCGCATGACCCGGTGGTAATTATGGTTGATGACCGGGGAGATGACGGGTATGGCAGAGGGGAATCTGCCCTGAAGTATATAGCTAATCACCCGGAAATTTACATTTTGGGTGTATTGGCGGTAGCTTCCAATACAACAGGTGTTGTCGGAGTGCCTGTCGATTGTTCCGTTAACCGAGAAGGCGGAATTATATCTTCCGCGGTGGACAAGTTGGGTTTCACAAAAGATGAGTCCCAATCTCGTTTGGAGGGGGACACCGTAGATGTATTAAACCTTATCTCTCCACCCATAGTGGTGGGAATCGGTGATATCGGGAAAATGGATGGTATAGATGACTTCAAATCGGGCGCCCCGCTTACAACAATGGCCTTAACAGAAATAATGGAAAGGAGTGGATTTAATGGCTCCAGCTGCGGTGGAAAACAAAACCAAACTAAGTAAGCATTTAGATGATAACTTGTCATTGTTGGATTCAAAGCTGGCCCTGGATAAAAATTTTGACCTTATCAAACGGGACATATCCATTGGAAACAGGCGGGCGGCACTAATCTTTATTGATGCCTTCGTTGATGCCCAATTAATGACTCTTATCCAGGCTAACCTTAGTGAACTGGACCGCGACGACCTTTCGGTGGACGCTTTCAAGAAACTTTTTTACAGGCATATAAATTATGCCGAAGTGGATCCCGCCGAGTACTTGGAAGATGTCGTAGAAAAAGTATTGTCAGGCCCGCTTGTAATGCTGGTAGACGGGTTAGATACAGCAATTGTAATTGATGTTCGTACTTACCCGGGTAGGACACCCACAGAGCCGGACTTGGAAAAGGTGGTCAGAGGTCCCCGGGACGGCTTTACTGAAACTCTAGTATTCAATACCGCACTTATTCGGCGCAGGCTTAGAGACCCAAAGCTTAGGATGGAATATGCCCAGGCAGGAAGCCGCTCTAAAACGGATATTTGTATTAGCTATATTGAAGACATTGCTAACCCGGAGCTGGTTAAATCTATTAAGGAAAAACTGCAGAATATATATATTGATGGCCTTCCCATGGCGGAGAAAGCGGTGGAGGAATTAATTTCACCGGGCAGTTATTGGAATCCATATCCACGCGTCAGATATACGGAAAGGCCGGACGTGGCCGCTGCACACCTTCTGGAAGGCCACGTTTTGCTATTGGTGGACACCTCTCCCAGCATCATTATTGCGCCGGCTACATTCTTTCATCATTTACAACACGCAGAGGAATACCGACAGAGCCCTTCCATAGGTGCTTATTTGCGTTGGGTACGTTTTTTAGGCATCATTATGTCCGTTTTCTTGCTTCCGCTCTGGATGTTAGTTGTACTTCAGCCGGAGCTTTTGCCCAAAAGCCTTGAATTTGTCGGACCGGATAAAATCGGTAAAGTACCAATAATCTTGCAGTTCTTAATTGCGGAAATAGCGGTGGACCTTGTTCGTATGGCTACCATTCATACTCCAACGGCGCTTGCTACGGCAGCAGGGTTAATTGCAACCCTACTCATTGGGGAAATGGCGGTTACGGTGGGGTTGTTCAACGCCGAAGTCATTATGTATACAGCAGCGGCAGCCATAGGGACTTTTTTAACTCCCAGTTATGAACTGGGCATGGCCAACCGGCTTGCTCGCCTGGCCTTAATAATAGTTACATTTGCTTTTGGTCTGCCAGGATTCATAGGGGGCACAGCTATTTTAGTTTTATGGCTGGCCACCAGACAGTCTTTCGGAGTTCCCTACCTGTGGCCTGTTATTCCTTTAAACTTGAAGGCTTTACGAGCTCTGCTAATTCGGACACCTGTACCGTTAACCAACACCCGTTTTGCAGTATTAAGCCCTTTGGACCGCGACAGGCAGGGAAGGAAAGGGGTACCGGCACCTGCCAAGAAGCCGGACAGAAGAAAACGACTAAGACGCAAATAAAGGAGCGGGGAAATCCCGCTCCTTTATGCCGCTTTTTCTCTTGCTTCCACAGCTAAATTTAAAAGCTCTATGGCGACGCTATTGCCGGGGTATAAAAATAATTCCCTATGCAAGCAAAAACAGGCTTCTGAATAGTTCCCTAAATGATAATGTGCTTCTCCCAGAGCACAATATACGTAAGGCCATCGCGACTTTCGAGAAGTTAAATAAGATAGATAACTTAAAGCCTCCTGATACCTATCCAGTCTCATCAAACAAATGGAAAGGTTAAAAATTACATGCAGATTTTTTGGGCGCATTTTTAGCGCTTCACGGAAATTCGAAGCTGCATGTACCCAATATCCGTCCACACTGTGAATAACCCCCTGAGCAAATTTACCCACATAACCGTCCGGATCCACTCTATGGATTTTATAATAATAAGCTTTGACCAGTTTTTTGTCCCCTCTTCTTGAAGCTACTTGGGCCTGGTGCGAGAGCCAATAAAGATAAAGATCCCTACCGCCAAATAGAATTAACTGTATCACTAAAACACCAAACAGCCATTGTAAGGCAATATCCCGCGAAGGGGCAAAATAGCCTACCAAGCCTGCTGACAAACAAGCTGCAATCACGAAATAGAAAAGTCTTTTCATGTCCACCTGGGGCTAAACACTCTTTGAGGCCCCGCTCACCTCCATTTCCCTTTTTTTAATAGTACGCAATACTTTAAGATAAGGCACCCTTAATCGCTAAGCAGTCCAAAAAAGAGATCCACCAGTCACAATTTAGCGAAATCAGTAAGTATAATTTCACTTAAACTTGCCCATACTATTCAAGTGACCAAATGACTTTATACCCTAACATTCGCAACATATGTTCATTGTTTTACGAACTACTGAAAACCATCATATCAAACTTTTTTCTGGATGCGAGGATAATATGAAACCGACAGTAGGCATACCCCGGGCACTTCTTTATTATGAATTCTTTCCTCTTTGGAACACATTTTTAAAGTCACTGGGCGTCAGTACTTGTGTCTCTCCGTGTACCAATAAAAGAATTTTGGCCAACGGTTTAAAAAACAGTGTGGATGAAGCTTGTCTACCCATTAAATTGGCTATGGGGCACGTTATAGAACTGTGCGGTAAAGTAGATTACATTTTTTTGCCGCGCATAGTCAGTGTTGCCCCACGAGAATACATCTGCCCCAAATTTTTAGGGTTTCCGGATATGGTAAGGAACGCTGTACCTAATGTGCCGAAACTAATTGACGCCAATATCGATCTTTATCACCCCCGAAGTAAAGCACAAAAAAATCTTCATGAGATAGGGAAATTATTTTGCTCTAACCCAATGCGTATTAACCGCGCTCATAAAACCGCCTGTCAATCTCTAATCTCATATAAAAAACTATTACAAGAAAATATTTTACCTGAAGCAGCAATGGAGATCATGGCTTGTAAAGAGATTGTCTTTAAAAATAAGCACAGTAAATATGATAGCAATGGCCCTACCATCGCCCTTATCGGTCACTCCTATAATATCTATGACCAACATATCAGCATGGATATCATCGGGAGACTTAAAAAACTTGGAGTAAATGTTGTTACAGCAGAAACATTACCCGAAGAAATAGTCAGGCAGGGGGCTACCATATTGCCGAAGAAGCTATTTTGGACGTTGGGGCAACAGTCCATTGGGAGTGCCATTCACTATCTAAGTGACCCGGCCATATCGGGAATTATTCTTGTGTCCTCATTTGGGTGTGGACCTGATGCCCTGACCGGCGAACTCATTGAAAGATACATTCATAGAACGCGTACAATTCCTTTTTTAAAGCTTACTTTAGATGAACATACGGGGGAAGCAGGTGTAATAACTAGGTTAGAAGCATTTTTGGATATGGTTTATTGGAAAGCAGGGTAAAGGAGCGATAGACCGGTGAAAGTAACTTTTCCTCATATGGGGTATCTTTGGATTTCTTTGAAGGCCATGTTGGAATACCTGGGAGTGGAAGTACAAGAACCCCCTCCCACGACCAAAAAAACCCTAATTTTGGGGTCGAAACATGCACCTGAATTTGCCTGCCTGCCACTGAAACTTAACTTGGGAAATTTCATGGAAGCAGCAGAGATAGGTGCCGATACAATATTAATGGCCGGAGGATGCGGCCCGTGCCGCTTTGGCTACTATGCTCAAGTTGAATATGACATCCTACAGGATCTGGGGTATAAATATCAATTGGTAGTCGTAGAGCCGCCTGAAAAACATATTTCAGAATTTTTGGCAAGGATTCGCTACATTACAGGAGGTCGTCCTTGGTGGCAGGTAATTAACGCCATTCGCTTTGGATATATGAAAGCACGGGTTGTGGATGATCTGGAAAAATTGGCTCAATGGCGGCGTCCCAGGGAAATAACCCCTGGTTCTACTGATCAGGCCTTTTCCTCCGCTCTACAGCTGATCATAAAAGCCGGACATCCCAGGGACATCCCAAAAGCTAAATTGCAGGGTACACATTTAATGAACCAAGTGCAGGTAGATGAACGCAAGCCTGTAGTAAAAATAGGAATCGTAGGAGAAATATACACACTTTTAGAACCTTTCACTAATCTTGATGTGGAAAGGCATCTGGGCCGCATGGGTGCCGAAGTAAATAGGTCCATTTGTCTTAGCGAATGGATAAACGACCACCTTTTTATGGGGCTTATTAAAGGTACACGCAGCAGCAAAGAAGCACGGCGGGCGGCGCCGCCGTATCTCAATCATTTTGTGGGTGGTCATGGTCAGGAAAGTGTTGGCAGCACAGTGCTTTACGCCAAGCAGGGATATGACGGCGTAATTCAACTTTTACCGTTTACATGCATGCCGGAAATTGTAGCACAAAGTATTCTTCCTGGTGTAAGTGCAGACCTTGACATTCCTGTATTGACCCTTGTTGTCGATGAACAGTCGGGTGACGCAGGCACCATCACCCGGCTGGAAGCCTTTATAGATTTATTGAATCGGAAATACCAACAAAAAGAGGTGCTGGCATAATGAAAGCTTACCTGGGGATTGACGTAGGATCAGTTAGTACTAATCTGGTTTTAATAGATGAACAAGCCCACATAATAGAGTCATATTACCTGCGTACTAATGGACAGCCCATATTGACATTACAAAAAGGCCTGCAAAAAATGGCAGCAAAGCTGCCTATGAAAATCACCGTCAATGGCGCCGGGACCACAGGGAGCGGGCGTTACCTGGCAGGGATTATAACTGGTGCAGACATCATTAAAAATGAAATTACTACTCATGCCGTGGCGGCATCTTCTATCGTTCCCGGCACTAAGACCGTATTGGAGATTGGCGGACAGGATTCAAAGATAATCATTTTACGCAACGGTGTTGTTTCCGATTTTGCTATGAACACGGTATGTGCCGCGGGCACCGGCTCCTTCATGGACCAGCAGGCATCACGTTTGAATATACCCATTGAAGATTTCGGTCCCACAGCACTTAGGGCCAAAACACCCGTAAGAATTGCGGGTAGATGTGCAGTCTTCGCTGAAAGTGATATGATTCACAAGCAGCAGCTTGGATACAACCTCCCTGACATCCTGGCCGGGTTATGTGAGGCCCTGGTTAGAAATTACCTTAATAATGTTGGCAAGGGCAAAGAGATACTAGCGCCTGCTGTTTTTCAGGGAGGCGTTGCCGCCAATGTGGGCATGAAAAAAGCATTTGAAAAAGCTCTGGGTATAGAAGTTAACATACCGGAACATTACAATGTTATGGGGGCATTGGGCGCGGCAATTTTGGCACGCGAAGAGACCATTAAAACAGGCATCAGCAATTTCAAAGGATTTTCCGTAGCTAATGCTAAGTATCACGCGGGTGGATTTGAATGTACCGGCTGTCCCAACATGTGCGAAGTTGTGGAAATATATAAATCTAAAAAAGTTATTGCCAGGTGGGGAGACCGATGCGGAAAATGGAGTAATAGTATAGCACAATCAGAAAAGATAAGCTAATAAATTTTCTGTTGCAAAATCTCCTCAAGTACGCTAAAATTCCCTCATGATGGATTTTATTATAAAAACAAGAGAAGAGAGGAGATTGATGAGATGAGTGAAACAAAGATTTTACTCACAGATCATGAAATTCCAACCAGTTGGTACAATATTCAGGCGGACATGCCCAACATTCCTAAACCGCCTCTTAATCCAGCCACAAAAGAGCCGGTGGGACCGGAAGATCTTTCGGCCATATTTCCACCGGAGTTAATAAAGCAAGAAGTTACTCAGGAGCGCTGGATTGAAATTCCAGATGAAATTCAGGAAATTTACCGCCTCTGGAGACCGGCTCCGCTTTATCGTGCCCGCCGTTTGGAAAAAGCTTTGGACACCCCGGCCCGTATATATTTTAAGTATGAGGGGGTTAGTCCCGCCGGCAGTCACAAACTTAATACAGCTGTACCCCAGGCATACTTTAACAGAGAAGGCGGAATTAACAGGTTAACCACTGAAACCGGTGCCGGACAGTGGGGAGTTGCCCTTAGCCAGGCATGCAGTTTTTTTGACATGGAGTGTAAAGTATACATGGTTAAGGTTAGTTACGAACAAAAGCCTTACCGCCGCTCCATGATGAAAGTGTTTGGGTCCAACGTAGTCTCCAGCCCCAGCGAAGAAACCGCTGCCGGTAGAGATGCCTTAGAACGTTACCCTGATTCCCCCGGCAGTCTCGGCATTGCCATTAGTGAGGCCGTTGAAGTAGCCGCAGGTCGCGAAGACACTAATTACGCCCTGGGCAGCGTTCTAAACCATGTGCTGCTGCACCAGACCATTATAGGTCAAGAGGCTAAATTACAGATGGCTAAGGCCGGTCACTATCCGGATGTAGTTATTGCCTGCTGCGGCGGTGGCAGTAATTTCGGTGGAATGGCTTTCCCCTTTGTGCACGATAAGTTAGTCAACGGGTCTAAAGTACGACTGGTTGCCACCGAGCCCAGCGCATGTCCAACCCTAACCAAGGGAGCATTCGGTTATGATTACGGCGATACAGCAGGTCTTACACCCCTTTTGTCCATGTATACACTGGGTGCAGGATTTATGCCGCCGGGAATTCATTCCGGCGGGCTTAGATATCATGGTGACTCCCCGTTGGTGAGCCAGCTGTACAAGGACCAAATTATTGAAGCAAGGGGCCTGGGGCAAAATGCCATTTTCAAATCCGCTATTATGTTTGCACGGTCAGAAGGTATAGTACCCGCTCCTGAATCCGCCCATGCTATATGTGGTGCGGTCCAAGAAGCTATAGCGGCTAAGGAAGCGGGAGAAAGCAGAAATATACTGTTTAATCTCAGCGGGCATGGTCATATGGATTTACCGTCTTATGACGCGTATTTAGCCGGTGGCTTGGAGGATTTGGAACTAACGGATGATATTTTGGAAGAAGCACGGAATTCTCTGCCGAAGATTTAATTTGGATCAAAAAAGTATCGTTAACCAAGTCGCAGCCCAAGGGCTGCGACTTTAGCATGTCCTTACCTGCCTTTTGCGCCCGCTCATTGCATTCATCTCGCAGGCCAGACTAAGGCTCAGCCGGACGCTCCAGCGGGATTCCCGCCCCATTCGCCGTCCTGGCTCAAGGGGCGGCCGAGCACGTCCTGTGCTCGGTCCCGCTTCCGCTACCGTCTTCACCAAGTCTGGCTGCTGCTCGATTCAATGCATTCGCTATGCGCAAAAGGCAGGTTTGTCATCAGCCTGTTTCTGGAAGGGAGTAAATAATAAGATTTCTCTGGACCTGGCATAAAGTACTAGTTGAGGCGCTTCAATTCTATTTATGCGTGTGATATAATACCTATATTTGGCACAACATAATTTTTCCGGAGGCGTTTAGATGCAAGTCATAACGACCCATACCAATACAGACTTAGACGGACTGGGCGCAGCAGTAGCCGCTCAAAAGCTCTATCCCGAGGCAATTCTGGTGCTTCCTGGTAAACTGTCCCGAAATGTGGAAGAATTTCTGGCACTCCACAAAGATACGCTGGCCATCCAAAATCTTAAAAACCTAGATATTAATAAAATTGAAAAATTAATTGTGGTTGACACCAGGGCCCCGCGACGTCTGGGTAAATTAGGTAACATAGTAGATCAGGATATAGAAATACATATTTATGATCACCACCCGTGGGCCCCGGGAGACTTAAAGGGATCATTCGAAATGGTGGATAGTGTTGGCGCCACTGTTACTTTATTAGTTGAAATGATAAAAGATAAAAACCTACCCATCAGCCCGCTGGAGGCAACCACTATGATTATGGGTATATACGGTGATACAGGCTCGCTTCTATTCACTAACACCACCGCCAGAGATATACTGGCAGCAGCGTATCTGGTGGAGCAGGGAGCGCGCCTTTCTGTGGCTGCAGACTTCCTGGGCCGCCCGCTGACGGAAGAGCAAAAGTCCCTGTTTAAAGACCTTGTTATGTCGGCAGAGCACCACTCAGTTAAGGGAGTCAAAATTTTACTGGCCAAGGCCCAGGTGGATGAGTTTATTGTAGGATTAGCTCCACTGACACATAACTTAGCCGAAATTGAACGTCCCGATGCTATTTTTACCGTAGTGGAAATGGAAGACCGTGTACACATAGTGGGCCGCGGCAATGTACCACAAGTAAATATAAAAAACATTGTTTCACACTTTGGAGGGGGCGGTCATGCTGAGGCCGCCTCGGCAACGGTCAAACATAAACACGTTGATGAAGTTGCCGCAGAACTGGTTGATGTGATTCATAATGAAGTACAAGCCCCATTACACGCCTCTGACCTTATGTCCAGTCCGGTTAAATCGGTTGTCTCTTCAACAACCATTGCTGAGGCCAATCAAATAATGCTTCGCTACGGACATACAGGGTTGCCCGTTGTAGAAGATGGCAGGGTGATAGGGGTAATTTCCCGCCGGGATGTGGAAAAGGGCAGCCACCATGGTCTTGGACATGCACCTGTAAAAGGGTTTATGACTAATAATGTAATTACAGTACCCAAGGATACTCCAGTGTCTGAAGTGCAAGAACTAATGATTGAACATGACATTGGCAGATTGCCGGTTACAGACAGCGGCAGGTTAGTGGGTATTGTTTCTCGCACTGACCTTTTGCGTACGCTGCACGGGGAATTCCAGGCCCGGCACCGTACCGTTTATACCAATTCCAAGCAAACCAAATTCTATAGTAACGTCAATGACTTAATGCGGCGCAGCTTATCCCCTTCCATGTGGAGTATACTAAAGCAGGCCGGTAAAATAGCCGATGATTTTGGTTTCAATATTTATGCCGCCGGGGGTGTAGTACGGGATATTATGCTGGGCGCCGACAGCCTGGATGTTGATCTGGTGGTGGAGGGAGACGGTATCGTACTGGCAATGGCTGTGGCATCCGCATATGACGCTAAAGTGAGAAAACATGAAAAATTCGGTACCGCCGAAATCGAATTCGCGGACGGTTTCAAGGTGGATATAGCCACAGCAAGGGTTGAATTTTATGAATACCCGGCTGCTCTACCGCAGGTAGAAAGTTCTTCCCTCAGGCAAGATCTTTACAGGCGGGATTTTACTATTAATGCTATGGCGGTGTCTCTAAACAGTTATAATTTTGGTAAGCTTGTAGATTATTTCGGCGGGCGTGAAGACTTACAATACGGGCTTACAGGTTTGATCAGGGTTCTTCACAATTTAAGTTTTATTGAAGATCCAACCCGAATTCTTAGGGCCATACGGTTTGAGCAGCGTTATCAAATGGGCATTGAACCGCAAACACTAAGACTGTTAACAGAGGCAGTCAACCAGGGTGTGTTAAACAAGGTATCAAATGCCCGGCTATGGGAAGAAATAAAGCACATTCTTACAGAACCCCGGGCGGGAAAAATGCTGGAGCGCCTTTTCAACCTGGAAGTATGGCCATATCTTTTTCCCGGAGTTGAATTTAAGGATGTTCAGCCATATTTACTGAGATTGGCGGAGTGTATTTCCACCATCAATTCTTGGGGATTCCAGGATCCACAGCAAAAATGGCTGCCTTACCTCATTGCTATTTTACACAGATCCCAGCGGAAAACTGCTGCCGGCATATGTGCTAAATATAATGTTGCTAAACGACAATCAGAAAAAATTTTCACTACTATATCTGGATGGGAAGACATTCTACTGGTTATTTCCGATATGCCGCAGGGCACCCCGGCCAGTAAGCTTGCCGTCCCTGTGCTCAGCCTGCCCAGGGAATCGTATCCGTTGCTGCTGACCATGATGGATAGTGACTGGCTCGTGAAGAGATTTCGATCATTATTGCAGGCAATCAAGAGCAGCAAGCCAACTATTAACGGCAAATTCATAAAGTCTTTGGGATATAGCCCCGGGCCCATATATCGTGAGGTTCTAGAAGCAATATGGCAGGCCCGCCTGGACGGGAAGGTGTCCACGGAAGAAGAGGAGGAGACCTTCGCCCACAACTATCTAAGCGGTATTGAAGGAGAGATGTAGTAAAGATGTTTGATTTTGATTTGCGGCAGACACTACTGCTGCTGCCGGGAATACTTATTGGGCTCACATTCCACGAGTTTGCCCACGGCTGGGTGGCCTATCGGTTAGGTGACAATACGGCCAAACACCAGGGAAGATTAACACTCAACCCCATTCCGCACCTTGATCCTATAGGGTTTATAATGTTATTATTTTTTCATTTCGGGTGGGCTAAGCCCGTTCCGGTTAACCCCTATAATTTAAAGACGGATGCCAAACAGGGAATGCTTTACGTCTCTTTGGCAGGGCCGGTCACTAATCTAATGTTGGCCATAGTGCTGGCAGTACTCCTTCGGCTGGGCATTTTTAGTTTCATGCCTGAGGTTTACCAAATGGCGGTGTGGGCAGTTTATATAAATATTATATTGGCTGTTTTTAACCTAATACCTGTCCCTCCTCTGGACGGCTCCAAAATTTTAGCCGGAATTTTACCGGGGAACACTCCCTGGATGCATCACTTAGAGTCATATGGAATTATCATTTTACTCTTGCTGTTATTTACCGGTGTTATTGGCCACATATTAGGTTTTGTCATCAACCCCATTGTCGGTTTGTTATTGCCTTAAAATATACTTTTGATATCAGAAAGGAGTAACCCTTTTAAAATGAGTCGTGGTAGAATTCTTAGCGGTATGCGCCCCACAGGCAAGCTGCACATTGGTCACTTGAGCGTCCTGGAGAACTGGATCAAACTACAAAACGAATATGACTGCTTCTTCTGTGTTGCTGACTGGCATGCTTTAACCACATCTTTCGATGAAGCAGGTAACATAAACGCCAACGCAAGGGAAATGGTTATAGATTGGCTGGCCAGCGGCTTAGACCCTGACAAAGCAGTAGTGTTTGTTCAGTCTGATGTACCCCAGCATGCGGAACTGCATCTGCTTTTTTCCATGATCACCCCGCTGGGCTGGTTGGAAAGAGTACCTACTTATAAAGACCAGATTAGACATCATCACCAAAAGGGCAAGGATATAATGAATTATGGTTTCCTTGGTTATCCTGTTCTTCAGGCGGCAGACATTTTAGTATATAGGGCAGACACCGTTCCTGTGGGTGAAGATCAATTGCCGCACCTGGAATTATGCCGGGAAATTGGCAGGCGATTTAATCACTTGTACAAGCCTGTTTTCCCGGAACCCCAGGCTAAGCTGGCACAAGTTGCATTACTCCCCGGTGTAGACGGGCGCAAAATGAGTAAAAGCTACGCCAATGACCTTACCATTTCGGCAGACCCGGAGGAATTAAGAAAGAAAGTAAACGCCATGGTCACAGATCCAGGCCGCATACGGAAGACAGATCCAGGCAACCCGGAAATATGCGTAGTGCATAAGTACCATGGCATATATACCGCGCCTGAACTGTCCACCATAGAAGAGGACTGCCGCCAGGGCAATATAGGCTGCGCGGCCTGCAAAAAAATACTGGCCGGCAAGCTCGACGAAACCACGAGTCCCATTCGTGAACGCCGGCAGCGCATTGTACAAGATCCAGGCTATGTGGACGATGTATTGCGCGAAGGAGCACGTAAAGCCAGAGAAGAAGCTCAGCTCACCATGGACATGGCCCGGGAGGCTGTCTTCGGTGCCTAAGAAAAGCTCACAGCTATAGTAACTAAACCAGCGAGAAGGATAGACTTCATGGCATACTATGAAGGTTCATCCTTCTTTTTTTTGTACTAAAGCCATCGGGTGGGCATTAAGAGAATACTCAAAGACTAATAAAGAATGGGTAAAACCATTTCTGGAATCTCATACCTTGCAACCTCTTAGTGTGCGTGAGGCAAGTAAATATCTTTAGTTGCTAGAAACTGCCGGAAGGGAAAAGACGCAATACAGAGAAATAATCAATATCCCCTATAATTCTTTTGGGCGAGGGAAATCTGGTATTTATCCGGGAGAATAGGGATCAAACTTTTTAGGAGGGCGCTATGAAGAAGCGGAAATTTATTACAACATTATTGACCCTGGTGTTCTGCTTAACTGCGGTTTTCCCTATCGCGGCTGCACAACCCACCGCTAAGGATTTAGTGTTGGCAGCAGCTAAAAATATCGATTTGGGGATAAACGAAGGTTTCTACGAGAAATCCAAGGGTGATGGCAACTTCGAAATAACAAAATTCGACGGAAGTCTTAAAGAGGAACTAGGTGATTTATCAGGTGCCAAACTCGGGTTTTACGTAGAGTATGATGAATCCAAAAATGCCATGAAACTGAGTTATGACACAGACATTAAAGATATTGTACGTGACGGTGATATTTATTTACAGGACGATCAGGTGATACTGACCAAAGACTTCTTTTACTTGCTGCAGGACTTTGGATTCGATGTTTTTGAAGAGATTAATGTCTCTCCATCAGATCTCCCCGAATATTTGTATTTAGATAATCCCCAGTTAAGGACCATCTGGGAGCAGATGGCCAGCTACCAAAACCAGCAATTGCCTGAAGAGTATACAGAATTGTTGTTGTTTATGGTTGAAGCTATACCCGACGAGTATTTCAGCTTGTCTACGTCTAAGGTCACCATTAAGTTGGACAAGGCGGGTCTAGAGGAAACAATAATTAATTTATTGACTAAGATGACCAACGAAAGTGAAAGGGCAGCAGATATAGTTATCAGTTTAAACAAGTATAATTTCGAAGAAATGGGAATGGATCCGGAAGAAGTGAAACAGGAACTTGTTTCCGGTATGGAGAACATGACCGTCCCTACCAGAGAACAAGTTCAGGCGATAACCAGTTTTATTGAATTAAACGATTTTACATTTGAGTATGCCCTTAAGCCCGGTGGTCCCAAGAGCTTTAATGTGGATATGGACTTTAAAATCCCGCAATCTTCTATCGCCCCGAATCCTTATGTCAACGGTTCCTTAAATTTCGCTATGGACATTGAGGGTAAGCAAGATAATCTAGAGAGTTCTTATCGCCTTGGATGCCAGTTTAATAATCCTAACGGCCTTGCAGTTGATTTAACCTATGGTGCCAATTCCAGTTACACCGATACCGTAGGACTATCCGATATGGCTATCGATGTGACCGCTAAGGATAATAAATCCGGGGAATTGATTTTGGATCTTGCTTTAACAGGGGATTCAGTGACTGAAATAGATACCGGCCTGGTCTTAAAAGTTCCGGAGCTTACCACCGAGAATAGCCTGGATCTTAAAGAATTTATGCCCACTCCGGAAACACCGGTTGCAGTCGAAGCACCCCAGGGAAGGGACCTCAGCCTGGTGGTCAATGGGGTTGCTCTAGAAGCAAAACCAACTGCCGGGGATCATGGTGAAATTATGGTGCCTGCAAGGGCGGCTCTTGAACAGCTGGGTTACCAAGTTGAGTGGGTTGAACCAAACGAACTACAGGTATTCACTGGTAAAAAAACAATTTCTCTTTTCATGGATCAAAACAGCTTTACGGTTAACGATATAGAAAAGGATTTAAATACAGCCCCCGGTCTGGAAGCAGGCAGCGCCATGCTTCCGCTAAGCTTTATAGCCACTGAATTAGACAGTCAAATAAGGTTTGAAGGTAATGTTTTAACAATAAATAGGTAATTTTTTAGTAAAAGCATGTTAATTAGACCCATAAAAAACCTACCCTAGGGTAGGTTTTTTTCTAGCATATTGGAAAAGAAACCGTACATAAAGAACATTACCAGTTAACAAAGGCCTTTTTAAATAACCGGGAAGGTTTTTTTAAACAGTTGCTTGATTGACATTGCTAGGGTCAATAACCGGCTGGATTTTTCCTGCTATATGCATATTATTGGAACTGAGAGGATCCCTACTAACTTCCGGTTATCATGTTCATCCACCCTTATCTTATTACATCGAACCCCTTGGGGGATACTATGTCTTGTTCCGGGTCTGCGCTGAATACAGCAGCCTTAATGGCTGTTCCAACGTAGAAACACTAAACCTCGAAAGGATGGATGAAATATGGATACGGAAGAATATCAACAAGCAAGGTAGGGGGTGCTGTTAGAAGAGTAGTGGAGGAAGAACCTATAATTCTGGTGCAAAACGGTAAACTACTGGAATATTCAATGAGAAAAACCAGGATCAATCTTGATGGTCTGATGTCATAAATCCGTCAGAAAGGATATTTCTTTCTGGGACAGATAGAGTTTGCTGTTCTGGAGCCAGGTGGTAAAATAAGCGTTAATCCAAAATCCCAGAACAGACCGATTATTTCCGAAGATTTGGGATTGCCTACACAATATGAGGGGTATCCCACAATGTTAACCGAAGACGGAAATATACTTAAAGATAATTTGGAACGCAATAACCTATCTGAAAAATGGCTTTATGACCACCTGCGTAGCTTGAAAATAAGTTCCCCCCAGAACGTTCTAGCAGCGATGTTGGATACTCGGGGGAGATTTTACTGTAGCTTAAAAAATTCAGACTCAGAAAGGACGGCCTCTTAGTTCAAAGAAAAATAAGCACAAGCGGCCCCCCTTGAAATTCGGGGCGTTGATTGTGCTCAATCACTCAATTACCATAATTAGGTCATTTATATATTTTGTTACAATTATTCAGTGGATGTGTAACATTTTGACTCATTACCGAATATTTTGTATTAAGTGCGATAGATTTTGAATAAGAGGAGGTATTTTGATGGCTGACGGAACTTATTTTGATGGTAGCTTCATTCTCTTCCTGGTGCTGATTCTATTAGTATTTAGCTTCCCGTACATCGGCGGTTACGGGGCAAAGTAATTAATCTTATAAAAATTTAAGGAGGTTTTTCCATGGGTTATGGTGGTTTCGGTGGCGGTGGCGCTACCATTCTATTCTTAATACTGATTCTCCTGGTATTCGGAACCGGCTTTTTCGGATACGGAGCTTAATTAGTTAGCAAGAATGAAGAGATGCTTTAAGATAGGAACCCGCTTTTAAGGGTTTCTATCTTTTTAACACCAATCCATAATGTCAATGGAGTTATTTTTGTCGGGCAGCACTTCACCGACCATGGTGATTTGGGAGAAAAAATTATAATCGCGCATGATGTCATACAGTTTTTGCCTCCAGATACCGCCCTTGGATACCAGGTTTTTGGCCAAACCCAACGGCCTTGCCCCGTGTGCATTAAAGGTATAACCCCGGACAAAGTCTCTGGATGCATCTGTTTCGTAAAACTCCTGGGATACCGCCAGCACAGGTGTACCTTTGTAAAGGCGAACCTCATCGTGAAATTTGGCAAAGATATCATGCCCGCTGTGGGTCATTAATTCCTTCCCCACCATGCAGCTGCTGTTGGCAAGCCCGTCAGGAAATTGAGGACAGGCTGAATTTAACAAAAGGCGAGGGGTTTCAATACAAAAAGCAGATATGATTGTTATTTTGGCCTTCTGAAAGTACTCTTTGCCATCTTGAACAAAAGTAACTCCCTCCACCCGGCCCTTTTTATCAACCTTCACATGGGTTACCATACAGTCACTGAGGACTTCAGCCCCGTAGCCGATGGCCTTGGGTATATGGTGAATAAGGGTGCTAAACTTGGCGTTGGGCTTGCACCCCTGGTTGCAGAAACCCCTGTTAATACACGGAGGGCGCCCGTCAAAGGGGGCGGACAATATGGCCAGTGGAGCAACCGTACTTATTATGCCCAACCTTTCACAGCCTTCCCGGAAAACCTGGGCATTGGCGCTGATAGGCTCTCGTTGCGGATAAGGGTAAGGTCCCTGGAAAGGACCCCAGGGGAAATGTATGGGTCCGGATACAGCAATGTCCTTTTCAATCTTCTCGTAATAATACTCCAAGTCTTTATAGGTGATGGGCCAGTCGTCCGCCACACCATCCATGGTTTTAATCCTAAAATCAGATTCGTGAAACCGGTAAAAAACTCCGGTAAAGTGTACGGTACCGCCGCCCACACCGCGTCCGGAATTATTGTGCCCCATGCCCAGTGGGTCACTACCCGCTACCAGTCGGGTGTCATACTCTATTGATACAAGTGTAGGAGACTGATAAAATCATAGTTAATAGCGTCTCATAAGACTTGTCTCAAAAATGAGGTGATATTTTGCGAAAAATCGGTTTTATACGTGTCAGTTCAACTAGCCAAAATCCTTCAAGGCAATTTCAGCAACTGAACGAAATCGGAATGGATATTATTTTTGAAGAAAAAGTATCCGGAGCATAGAGGTGGAATTATATGCCTAAAATTGACAATATGTTAGCAATTCTATGGATGCTTCGTTCAGGTGAAAAAATTACTGCAAAACAAATTTCAGAAAAGTTAGAGATGAATATAAGGACTGTGTATCGTTATATTGATACAATTTCAACAAGTGGCGTACCTATAATTTCAGAACCAGGACATAACGGTGGATACACTTTATTGAACAATTTTATTGAGGCTCCTCTTTTTTTTGATTTTGAGGAGCAAACTTCACTATTTCACGCTGCTGTTTTTGCAGAAGAAGCCGGATATTATGGAGGTGAAGCACTAAATAGGGCCATTTCAAAACTAAGTAAATACTCAAATCAAGAGCAGGAAACAAAGATAAACCAACATTTAACTAGTCTTGAAGTAATAAGTCGATTAAGTTCACTCTCTATGGAACCTTTTTTGAAGGATTTGGAGCAGGCCGTAGCTGACGGGTACTCAGTAAAAATTCTTTACCATAAAAGTGGCGAAAAGCAATTAAATTATAGATTGGTCGATCCGTACAGAATTATCTATTGGAATAATAAGTGGTATGTGATTGGATTTTGTCATCTTAGGAATGATATCCGTAGTTTTAGAGTAGATCGAATTGAAAGTCTAATGCTAACCGAAAATAAGTTTAACCGGCCAGAAAATTTTTCAGCACGTGATTTTTTTATGAAAAACCTCCTTCCTACTATAGAAGATAAGGAAGGGATTACTTCTTTAGTTATTAATGGGAATACAAGGACGTTGGGAGATATTTGCCAACATTGGTTTTTAGGACATTATTTACAAGAACGGACTTCAAACCAAGCAGTATTTCTTTTTGAAAAGGATATGATACATACATATGTACCTTATTTGCTTTTACCGTACGGTAAATCTATTCAATTTATTGAGCCATTAAGTCTAAAGAAAAGACTTATTGAAGTTCTGTCGGAATTAATAGAATTTCATCAAGTATGATAACTTCCCTGACGTTAGCTGTCAGGGAAGTTATATTATAATTGGCTATATCAATTGTGATTGGGAGTGTTATTGGATGCAAACAAAAAAAGTTTATCTATATGTATTTAACACAATGTCAGACTGGGAATATGGATATTTAATTGCCGAACTAAACACAGGAAGATATTTCAAAAAAGATATAGCACCTTTAAAGGTAGTTACAGTAGGAGCTAATAAAGAAATTATTACTACGATGGGGGGACTGAGCATAAAACCAGATATTTCCTTTGATGAGTGTACTCTTGAGAGTAAAGATCTTTTAGTTTTGCCTGGAGGGAATACTTGGGGAGAAGTTATTCATCAACCAATCATGAAAAAAATTGGCGAAGCCTTAAAGCTCGGCACTATTGTTGCTGCAATTTGTGGTGCAACTGAGGCCCTTGCGAATATGGGATACCTAGATTCTAGAAAGCATACAAGCAATAACTTAGAGTATATTAAAATGGTTTGTCCTAATTATAAAGGAGAAAAATTTTATGAGATGGGACCTGCGGTATCTGGTGAGAATTTGGTTACTGCATCAGGAGTAGCTCCTCTGGAATTTGCGATGGAAGTACTGAAAAAATTAGATGTATTTGCACCAGATACATTACATTCATGGTATAACCTAAATAAGACTCACAAACCTGAATACTTCTTCCAGTTAATGAATTCAATAAATAGATGAGCTAAAAAAAATCAACTTAGCAGATTTATATTAGTTTAAATAAAAAACATGCTTTAGACGATGTCAAAGCATGGTTTTTGAATGCTAGTTCTTCTTCTACGGTTATGCTCGGTAGTAAGGTTATGCCAAAGCCGTTGACCACATATTTTTTCAATGCTTCTGCGTTTCCAACTTGAATTATCGAACCTGCATGCAAATCCTCACCATACAAAATGTCTTCCAATGCTTCTCGATAAGGACAGCTTTTAGCACATAAAACTAGGGTCTCTCCATGAATGTTATGGGGCGCAATAGGTACTTTTTTTATTAGGGGATGCCCAGCACCTGAAAACAAACCCATTGGCTCATGAAATAGAGTTTCAGGTATCAAATCAGAGTTGATTCTTGGGGCTATTAAAAAGGCAACATCTATTTCGTTAGCTTTAAGCCAGTGAATATGATCATCTGGACTACCAGTGATGATAATAAATTCCACATTCGAATAAAGCTTATGGTACTCCTGAAGCAACGGAGGCAGGCGATATGTGCTAAGAGTTTCGGTTACGCCAATATGCAAAGTTCCCGTTGGAGTTTTTCTGGATATTAAATCTTTAGCGTCTGAGGATAACATCAACATTTTTTCTGCATAAACTAATAATTGCTTTCCGGCGCTTGTCAATGTTACTTGTCTACCGAATCTTTCAAAGAGTTTTGTATTTAAATCATCTTCCAGTGAACTAATTTGTGCGGTTATGCTTGATTGGGCATAATCCAGCAGTTCAGCTACCCGTGTAAAACTGTGCACCTTAGCAACAGTGACAAATGCTTTTAATTGTCTTAACTCCATTTTATCCTACCCTCACAAGCTGGTATTCAGAAAAGCGATTATCGGCTCTTTTTTACGGTAATCATATTGACTCCTTTTTTTTAAGATTAATATTTCCCAACGTATTAATCAAAATGAACGGGCCAGCCGGAAATCTTGTTCAAAAAGGATGGGTTGACGCCACAAATGCAGATTCAAAGGAGGATATCTATGAAATTAAAATCACTGAAACTGGTTTGTTTTTCACCTACCGGGACAACAAAAGCGGTTATTCAAGGTATTGCGCACGGAATTAATCAAAGCACTGTGGAAATGTTAGATATTACCAAACCAGAAGCGAGAGACTATCAATTGCAAACATCAGAAGATGAACTGCTTGTTGTTGCTGTGCCGGTTTATGTCGGAAGAGTGCCGGCTCTAGTAAATGAATGGCTTAATACGATTGAAGCTCATAATACGCCTACTGTATGTGTTGTCGTTTATGGTAACCGTGATTATGACGATGCACTACTTGAGCTTAAAGATATTATGAAAAAACGTGGATGTATACCGATCGCCTATGCAGCATTTATTGGGGAACACTCCTTTTCTAGTTCCGAAACGCCAATTGCCGTAAATCGTCCTGATGCAAGCGATTTAAACCACGCAGAATTATTTGGGTGTAAAATTAATGAAAAACTATTATCTGTTTCATTAATTGATCACATTTCTGATATAAATATACCGGGCAACTATCCCTATAGAGGAGAGACGAAGACATGGATTGTTGATTTTATAGCAGTTAGTGATAAGTGTTCGCACTGCGGAGTTTGTGCAGAGGAGTGTCCTGTTGGGGCTATCGATTTAGAAAATAGTACTCTGATTGATAAGGAAAAATGTATCTTATGTTGCGCTTGCATTAAGTGCTGTCCCCAAAATGCAAGAACAATGAAACCTGGACTGGTCAAAGACGCTTCAATAAGGGTAAGTGAGAATTTTAAAGAACGAAAGGAACCGGTATTCTTTTTATAATTAATAAATTGGTTAAAAACCAAAAAATGAACAACGTGATGAGGACAAAGGAAAAAAGTACTGAGAAGCGCGCGCTAAGGGAACTGATTTAGCGCGCTTTTCTTGTAATCTAAGAAATCCCTCCCCGGATGTAAAGGGCAGACTAAATTTATTTCAAATTTTGTTGGTAAGGTCGGATCGCTGAGTCGATATTTAGTATTGGCTGTCAAAATAATACATGGAAGTAGAAGGAATTTTGAACTCTGTCGAGAAGGTAAGGATACTTGGGTGATTAAAATGAATGATAATAATTTGGGTAAGTTATTGATAGAAATTGAAAACAAACGCCGCGAATTATATGACATCTACTTATTTGAACCTCATAATAAGGAGAAATTGGTCAAATTAAGCCAGGAGCTAGATGAATTAATCAATAAATATCAACAGAATGCCTTTCACAGACAGAAAGCCGAGAACCTATTTGTATAACCAGTTAAACCCTCGCAGCAGTACATGCTCCGACTTTTTCACACAAGTTATACTTCCACTTAAAGATACCATTTCACCTCCCCTTTTTCCCCAGCCCAATGGCGTATAGGATTCCTCTGTATGTAAATAATAGTATATTAAGCAATACGTAAGTTTATTGCCACAATTCAGCATCTACTATGGCAGTTTTCACAGGAGCCAACTTAATGATACTTTTAATTGTTTCTGTATTCTTTATCGCTCTTTTATTAATACTTATCATAGCCCCCATAAGAACTAAAGTTATATACCAGCGCAAAGGTGAAGATGATTACGCAGGTTTAGAACTCTTTCTTCTGTGGAGTTTATTGCCGGTAAGAATTGAACTAACCTCT
Source organism: Clostridiales bacterium (assembly GCA_016278505.1). Classification (GTDB taxonomy): domain Bacteria; phylum Bacillota; class Desulfotomaculia; order Desulfotomaculales; family VENG01; genus VENG01. Next base: position 68,791 of record JADQBQ010000007.1, on the reverse strand, counting down.
TTGCAAGGGCCGCGTAATATATTTAGGCCTCTATTAAAGATAAAAAGTAAAATTACCAGCAAGGGCAAAAAACCTGTTTCCCGTAAGGAGAAATCATTATCGGTATCAACCATTTATCAAAAGCTGATGCGTAATTTGCATTACTTTAAACTTTTCAACCCGGCTTTTAAGTACGTGATAAAGAAACTAAAAGTGCTTAATCTAAGGTGGGAAACAACTTTAGGTTTTGAGAACGCAGCATTAACCGGAATGACTACAGGTGCTTTGTGGACCCTTAAAGGCTTGCTTGCGGGAACTCTTTATCAGATTACTGGGTATCATAAAAGCACGCCCCAACTAACCATTAACCCTATTTATAATAAAGAAGTTTTTAATACCGAATTCCATTGCATATTTGAAATACGCCCCGGTCATATTATTATTAGTATTTTGAAAATGGTAAAATTGTGGCTACATAACCGAATAAACCCAGGGAGTGAAAAGTATGCCCGAACAGCACCCAATTGAAGGACTCATGAAAACAGCCATGGAAAGCATAAAAGAAATGACTGACGTTAATACAGTAGTAGGGGAAGCCGTCGAATCGCCTGACGGAACTATCATCATACCTATTTCCAAGGTAGCTTGTGGTTTCGGGGCGGGGGGCGGCGAATTTGAATCTTCCGGCGGGGAAGGCACCGACAGCCAGGACCAGGAATCCATGCCGTTTTTCGGGGGAGGCAGTGGCGGAGGCGTTTCCGTTCAGCCCGTGGGGTTTTTGGTGGTAGGCAATGGACAAACACGACTTTTGCCTGTTAACTGTAACGTTACAGCCGACAGAATAATCGACATGGTTCCTCAAGTGATGTCACAACTGCAATCAATTATTAGCCGTCGAAAAAACAATAACCAGGAGGCAAATATGCAATCGCCAGCGGCAGGACCGGTCAATCAGCCGCCACCGTCACCTACTGCTCCAGTTTAGCAAAAATAATGTCCAAACACTTCTAGTGGGTTATGCCCACTTTTTTTTATTTCAAAATTATAAAATTTTAGTTCTCACTAACTATACTTAAACATCCCAAGCCCCGGTGGAATATACTACCTTAAAGGAGGATGTTCCAATTGGAAGTTATAATTGTCGGAGGCGGGTGGGCAGGTTGCGCTGCAGCCTTTGCAGCTAATAAGGGCGGAGCCAAAGTAACATTGATTGAGAAAACAAATATGCTCCTAGGAACTGGACTGGTCGGGGGGATCATGCGTAATAATGGCAGGTTCACCGCTTTCGAAGAAATTTGGGCCCTGGGTGGTGGGGATTTCTTGCGTTTAATCGAAGGAACTGCCCGTCACCGGTTTTTAAATTTCCCCGGGCATAATCATGCCACTTTATATGACACCACTCAGATTGAACCGGTGATAAGAACCTACCTACAGGAAATAGGTGTAAATATTTATCTGGAAACAAGAATTACCGGCGTGAACAGACAAGGGAACTCTTTGTATTCTATTCAAGCCACAGGGGGACAGGAATTTAAAGGTGATATGTTTGTCGATACCACCGGTTCTGCCGGGCCTGTTCGGAATTGCACTATGTACGGTGGAGGATGTGCCATGTGCATCTTGCGTTGTCCCGCTTATGGCCCCAGGGTGAGCTTGACCGCAAAAGCAGGTGTCAAGGAAATTATGGCCGGTGAAGGATTTCCCCAGTTTGAAGCTATAAGTGGCTCATGTATACTGGAAAAAAGTTCTCTAACCTTTAATCTGGTTAATCAATTGGAAACGAATGGTATGTTGGTAATACCCGTGCCCAAGAGCATACTTAAAGAGAATTTGTTGGGCACCAAGGCCTGCCAACAATACAACCTAAATGAATATGCCGCAAATTTAATTATCCTGGACACCGGTCATGCCAAGATCATGACTCCTTTTTTCCCGCTGCAAAGCCTTCGCACCCTACCTGGCTTTGCACGTGCCCGGTATGCCGATCCTTACTCGGGAGGAAAGGGGAATTCTGTTCGGTTTATGGCTATGGCACCCTGCGGTGTAGACTTAAAAGTTGACGGAGTTGACAATCTGTACTGTGCCGGTGAAAAAACCGGCCTTTTAGTGGGTCATACAGAAGCAATATCCACAGGTATGCTTGCGGGTATTAATGCAGTACGTCAACTGGCAGGCAAAAAAGCAGTGATTTTGCCTGATCAATTAGCAGTTGGCGATATCATATCCTATATGCACAAGGAAATGCGTACTCCGGAAGGCTTGGAGAAAAAATACACCTTTTCCGGATCAGTTTACTTTCAGCGTATGAAACAAAAGAACCTTTATACCACTAATGTGGAGGACATCCAAAAACGGGTTAAGCATTCCGGTTTAAAAGGAGTATTCTGTTCAAAACAAATAAAAACCTCCCTTCCACAAAAACGCAATTAGTTTAAAACTATTAAAAATGAATTGCACGGCGGCAGGAATCTTTAAAGTTTTTGTAGAAATTTGCAAAATATACGATTAAGCACAACTGACATAACGTTTTAGTGGAAGAAGGGGTAATGATATGCAAGATGACGGCAGCGTTAGCGAAAGCGTAGTTCGAAGTAATAGTCTATCCAACCAAACAAGAAGAATCGTATTGGCCCTGGTGATTGGCCTGGGAACCGGCTTTGGGGCCGTTGGCTTTCGTTATTTAATTGACATTTTTAAAGAATTATTTTTTACTCAAGGGGGTAATATCCTTTCCCCTTCCATGGGGCAATTTTATTTAGTTTTAATACCCGTACTGGGCGGACTCATTGTAGGGCCGCTAACTTATTTTTTTGCGCGTGAAGCAAAAGGTCACGGAGTTCCTGAAGTAATGGCCGCTGTGGCTGTTCGTGGAGGCAAAATTCGCCCGCGGGTGGTAGTCGTTAAGGCACTGGCCTCTGCTATTTGTATTGGATCAGGGGGCTCTGTCGGCCGTGAAGGTCCTATTGTACAGATAGGTTCAGCCATCGGCTCAACCATTGGACAAGCCTTAAAGGTATCACCACGCAGAATAAAGGCTATGGTCGCCTGCGGGGCTGCGGGGGGAATAGCTGCAACTTTTAATGCCCCTATCGGCGGAGTGCTATTCGCACTGGAGATTATTTTAGGGGAATTTACAGGTAATCATTTGATCATGGTAATCTTATCGTCAGTAACTGCTGCTACCGTTGCCCGCATTTTTATGGGCAGTGCACCGGCATTTGATGTTCCGGGATACCCATTAAGTGATCCCACGGAACTGTTTTTTTACGCTTTCCTCGGGCTATTATGCGCAGTGTTTGCGGTCATTTATATCAAGACCCTTTATAAGTCCGAAGACATTTTTGATTCGGTTAATTTTATTCCAGAATATTTAAAGCCCGCAGTGGGCGGCCTTTTGATTGGTCTGCTGGCCATCTCTTTTCCAGAAGGCACACGCATATTCGGGGTAGGGTATGAAAGTATCGAGCTGGCTCTTACCGGCAAGCTTGTTATGGGAGCTACTGCTGCTCTGATTTTATTAAAACTTCTGGCTACTATCATCACACTGGGTTCGGGTGGTTCCGGTGGTGTTTTTGCTCCAGGCCTTTTTATGGGTGCCATGTTAGGAGGCACATTTGGATTTATCGCTAATGGCCTATTCCCCGATATTGCGGTTAACCCTGCGGCATATGCGCTGGTAGGAATGGGCGGCGTTTTTGCGGGTAGTGCCCAGGCCCCCATTACGGCTATTATCATGCTGTTTGAGATGAGCAATGACTACGGTCTTATATTACCGTTAATGGTTACCTGCATTATATCTTCTGTGTTGGCCAGAACTATATCTAAAGATAATATTTACGTGGTAAAACTTATGCGCCGTGGCTTAGACATTGAGGCTGTGCGCCGTCCAGATGTGCTCAAAAACATTTTAGTACGGGATGTAATGACAAGTACTCTGGAAAAGATCCCTGCCGATTTTAAAATTGGCGACGCTTGGAAATCCATCTCCGGTTCTCCACACCAGGGATTCCCTGTGGTAACCGGCAAAAACTTATTATGTGGCATTATCACCAATAACGAGCTGGAGCAGGCGATGAACAACGGTCTACATAATCAAAGGGTTGATAGTTTGACCAACAGGCAGCTGATAGTGGTAACAGAGGACGAGCCCCTAAGCGTGGCGGTACGAAAAATGGATGAATTCCAAATTGGGCGCTTACCGGTGGTTGACCCGGACGACAATAAGAAACTTCTCGGACTGCTCTCTCGCACCGATATTATCACCGCTTACGGGCGGGGATTGATCATTGAGGATAGTGATTATAAAGGATCCTTTGCAGCGGCAGACAAAGGGAAGCAGACCACAAATCAAATGTAATACAGATTAGGGAGTCACTGTTTTTTACGGTGACTCCTTTTTTTATTTCATAATTAGGTTCTTGTCCTCATAAATGTATTATTGACACATTAGAGAGGGCAGGTGATTTAATTTTGGTCAATTATGTATGGCTGGCAATGATGATTTGTGGCATTTTAGTGGCCGCGGGTACGGGGCACATAGAAGTGGTGACCAAGGCAGCTCTGGAAGGAGCGCAGACAGGTGTCAGCACCGCCATCGACCTTATAGCTATTATAACTTTCTGGCTGGGGATTATGAAATTAGCGGAGAAAGCAGGTCTGGTACGCGGGCTGGCAATAATGGTACGTCCAATTACCGGGTTTCTCTTTCCCTCAGTCCCTAAAGACCACCCGGCCATGGGGGCTATAGTGATGAACTTAAGCGCCAACCTGCTCGGGCTGGGAAATGCTGCCACACCAATGGGTCTTATCGCCATGCAGGAATTACAAAAACTTAACTGGAGTGACAAAAAGACTGCATCCGATGCCATGTGCACTTTTCTTGCCCTCAATACTTCCTGCATAACCCTAATCCCCACTACCATTATTGGTATTAGGTTAATATATGGCTCACAGGATCCCACCCAGATTGTCGGTACTACCATTTTTGCCACCGCCTGCGGCATGTCCATCGCCATATTTGCAGATCGGTTATTAAGGACAATTTATCGGCGCCAGGGGAGGTAATGTATTGTTTAGCCTGATTTCTGACCTATCCCGTTGGGCTATTCCCATAGTACTGTTAGTGGTTCCCCTGGTTGCTCACTTGCGAGGGGTAAATGTCTTCGAAACTTTTGTTGAAGGGGCCGAAGCCGGATTTGGCACCGCAATAAAGACCATTCCGTATCTTGTGGCCATGTTGGTGTCAATAAGCGTATTTCGTGCATCCGGTGCCATGGATGTTCTGGTCAACTTATTTTCTCCGGTTTTAAACCTGGTGGGAGTACCGGCGGAAGTGCTTCCCCACGCCATTATGCGTCCGCTTTCAGGGGGGGCGGCCTTGGGCATATCTACCGACTTGATAAAAACTTACGGGCCTGATTCTTTTATTGGTAACCTTGTTTCCACTATGCAGGGCAGCAGCGACACTACTTTCTATATCCTTACTCTTTATTTCGGGTCGGTAGGGATCAGCCGTTATCGATATTCCATTATTTCCGGTCTTGCCGCGGATTTCACTACTCTGGTGGCATCAATATACATTGCCCACAAAGTTTTCGGATAAAACAATTGACCCCATACATTGCATGTTATATATTGCACTTATACCTTATACGCCATTGACGCCCCGTGGCGTCTTATTTATTATATAATTTAGGACAAACTGGTTACTTAAGAAGACAAAACACATAAGGAGCTAAATTAAAATATGAAAGAGCGCCTGCAAAAGTATATGGCTCGGGCAGGAATAGCGTCACGCCGGCATTCAGAGGAAATTATCGCCGCCGGCAGAGTCAAAGTTAACGGTGCTGTTGTGAGAGAACCAGGCGCAAAAATTGAGCCTGGTCATGATGTCGTAACTGTGGATAATAAAACCGCGAAAGTGGAGAAAAAAGTTTACATATTACTAAATAAGCCCTCAGGGTATGTAACAACATTAAAAGACCCTCAGGGAAGACCGGTTGTCACCGATCTCTCAAAAGAGATTCCACAACGTGTATACCCCGTGGGGAGGCTGGATTATAGCACCGAGGGGCTCTTGCTGCTGACCAACGACGGACGCCTTGCTTATGCACTCACACACCCTCGCCACGAAATACAAAAAATCTACCATGCCCTGGTTAAAGGGGTGCCGTCCATAGAAAAGATCAATCAAATGAAAAAGGGCATTGATCTATCTGACGGTACCACCGCTCCTGCACGCGTACGCATTATTGGTAAACAAATGGGAGATACCCTGCTGGAAATTGGCATTCATGAAGGAAAAAACCGGCAGGTTAGGCGTATGTGTGAACATATAGGACATCCTGTTTTGCAGCTTAAACGGGTTAAAATTGGCAACCTCACTCTGCACGGATTATCAAAAGGCAGGCACAGGCACTTAACACATCAGGAGATTAAACAGCTTACAACTATGGCATTACCCAAAAGTAAATATTAAGATTTTATGCAGTCTTAGGTAGGATTTGTTATATTTTTTGTAGAATAAGGTTATAATTGAGAGGCATAATTTACCAGGGAGTGACTGCATGATATGGATAACCAAACTGAACAGCTAACTGCAGAAAAAGTAACAAATGATAAGCCAATAAAGGTTAAAATACGATTAGATTTTAAAGGAACGGGCAAGCCCGGCCGTTTTCTTTTTGGCGGCAAATCACAGGAAAAGGGTGCGGAGGATGCACGTGAACAACAGGTGGCCCTGTTTCGAAACGTGCCTATGCAGGGTGTTTATATTGAAGATATAGACATTAGCGTAGACGTTTTTACTGTTTTTGACGATGTGTCAAGCACTGAAATTGCTTACGCACCGGTAATCTTAACTATTCAGACAGATACCCTTGAGGATGTAATACAGTTCATTACCCGGACTGAATTCAGAAAAATAGAAATCATTGAACCCCGCAATTTTTCTTTGTCTAAACATAATACGGAAAAGCTTTTTTTTAAAATTAACCAACAGTTGAAAAGCCATATCGACAACCTGGAGCGGAAGTACTTAAAATAACTCTTTTTTTATACAGCGCCTTTTATGGATAAATTAACCTTACACAGCATATATAATTAGCCAAGTCAGTTTTTTGCTTAAAGGAGTGTGTCTTGGCTTGCGTAACCGTAACCCTTATCTAAGCTGGTGGAAAAGATTGGAAAAATTGCTTGTTCGTTCAGTGATCCTAGGCGCAGTGCTTTTGGTGGTTACCCAATCTTTTTTAGCCACCGATCCCTTGCGGCACGTTGTTGGTTATGTTGACCTGAAGGACATAAAAGAATCACCCAACGCAGGTCAACAATTAGTCCCGGGTAAGCCAACCGTTACATTTTATCTTAAGGAATACGCAGGCTTACCGAAATTACAGGTTTTAATCAACGGTGAGTCTGTTGGAAAGTTTAACGACCGTTATGTAACTGTTCAAGTGCAGGAGGGGGACCTGATTGAACTTGATGCCACCTTTTACAACAACCCTGCACAAATTGAGGTGCTAGAGACATCAGCCCAAGTTGTTTATCCTAAGCAAGGTCAGACCTTAAAGGCCACCGGAATAACATCACTGGGCAAAGTAACAATTCAAAATTCACGGTAGGTGGTTCCCGATTCTATCTTGCATTTAATTTTACCCTTAACTATAATTAAAAGGTAAAGTTCTTAAAATCTAGGGAAATAGTAAAATCGCGCTTCCTCAGGGAGTGCATTTTATTTTAGGAGGTATGCACCCGATGTCTAATCCTGGAAGCAGAGAAGTGGCCAGAGCGGCCATTAAAATGTCTCTCAGTGAAAGCCGTGAAGAAGAGAGGGAGCTCAAAAATGCATTTGCCAAATTGAATATAAAAACCGCAGCTGTAGATTATGGTGGTGATTTTGTTACTTCAGTTAATAAGATTACCGAGAGGTCAGTTGTGGCCGCTAAAAGGGAGAAGGTTATCCAGGAATTACATGCCGATGAAGGTGCTGTTGCAGGGGCTACACGGGAGGCAATTTCACAGGTAATGCCCAAGGCCATAGGGCTCAATGTAGGTGGAAAAATCGGTATTGCCCGCTATAAAGATCATATTAGCGTGGCTATCTTTTTCGGTGTTGGACTTTTACACCTGGATGAGGTAGCTGTAGGCCTTGGGCACAGGGCAGTGTCTTCTTAACCGTGCAAGGGGGTATTCGCCATGACCCATCGTAATGTCTGTGCAGTCAGAGGTGCCATTACCGTGGATGGTAACAATCCAATAGCAATTGCCAAGGCAACTATAGAATTGTTACAGGAAATTATTCAGCAGAACCGGCTGCTGCCGGAAGATATAATCAGCGCTTTTTTCACATTAACCCGTGACCTTGATGCAAGTTTTCCGGCCGCTGCCGCCAGGGAATTACCAGGCTGGAATTTGATTCCCATGCTGTGTGCAAACGAGGTGGCTGTTCGTAGTGAATTGCCCATGTGTATAAGGGTTATGATTCATTGTTATACGCCTAGAGCCAGGCATCAAATAAAACATGTATATCTTCATGGAGCAAAAGTACTGCGCCCGGATCTGAATTGAAATGGATTTACTTAGTGTATAACACTTGTGGAGAAGACCTGGTCATCAGGAACATCAACGGCATGGTTACTTACCACTACCAACCCAATGCTCCCTATAAATTTAGGATCGGATACGGTGGTCATCTTAACTCCATGTTCTTTGGCCACTCCTTCATATTTTAATATTGCATCTACACCGGTGGTTCCCTTTACCACCAATTTTGAAGCCCTTATGTCATTTAAAGCTTGACGTAACTGATCCGGTATTTCTTCTCTTTTCACCTGTATCTCGGAAAGGGCAAAGATTACTCGTTCTCTTAGTTGACCCAAAAATTGCAAACGCTCGTCTTTCTTTAGCACAGGTGTACCGTAAATTCCATAAGCTAAAACCTTTTCCAACTCTGAATGATCATCAGGACAGCTTTCTCTTTTAGGCATTATCACTCCCCCTTTGCATGCATCTTTCCCCTTGCCGGCTATTATATTCCCTATGGCATGAGTTTTGTTTTTACCGAATTGCATTTTCTGCTATGGACAAATTATCTTTTTAAGAGTATATTTTTTCGGAAGCATTATGTTAGTTATATCTTCGTATTAGTACCATCTTATTGATACTATTGTGTTGATGCCGAGCCGAGGAGGAATTTGGGGTGTCCACCGTGATGTTAACAAGTAAAGAGCAGAAACAAAGTACGGTTATTACTGTACATAATAATCACCCCATAGGCGGTGACATTACTACTGTTATCGCCGGTCCCTGCGCCGTAGAGGACCGGGACGAGCTGATATCTTTGGCCAAACAGCTCAAAGCAATGGGTGTACATATTTTACGGGGTGGTGCGTACAAACCCCGTACATCACCCTATGAATTTCAGGGGATGAGAGAAGAAGGGTTGCTCATATTACAGGAAGCCGGGAGAGCTGCCGGCCTGCCGGTGATAACTGAAGTAACTGATATTCGCGACATCGAGTTGGTTTTGAAATACGCGGACATCTTACAAGTGGGCAGCCGCAATATGCAGAATTTTGAGCTTTTAAAAGAAGTGGGAAAGATTAACCGTCCGGTTTTATTAAAACGGGGTTTTGCAGCCACCATTGAGGAGTGGTTATTAGCGGCGGAGTATATACTGGCTGCGGGAAATTGGCAAGTAATGCTCTGCGAAAGAGGTATTCGCACTTTCGAGAAATATACTCGCAACACTTTTGATATTAGTGCTATACCGGCTATCAAATACCTCTCACACCTGCCGGTGATTGGTGATCCCAGCCATGCTACCGGCAGGCCCGAACTGGTGGCACCAGTAGCCAAGGCCGCAGTAGCCGCCGGAGCGGACGGGATAATGGTGGAAGTTCACCGCCAACCGGAAGACGCTCTTTGTGACGGTTTTCAAAGTTTGCTGCCTGAACAAATGCAAACTTTGATAGTACAACTACAAAAGCGGTAATTATTGAATATTTTCCAAAAGCTGTTGCCCATTAAAAGCTGTTATGCTAATATATATGCACGGTAGGATGGTTGGATAGTAGGTTATTTAATCAGAATGATTCAGGCAAAAAGGGAATCTGACGTCAAATGTAAGGTTAAAGTAGTATGGTAGGGAGGCGATAATCTTGTATTATGGCTATTTAAGGCACTCCCAGTGAGTGTCTATTTTGAGTTTACAAAACAACCTCCATCCTGCCCCAAAATAATCGAAATGGGGGTTGACAACTGATGATTATAGTAATGGCCCAAAAAGCAAAAACAGATCAGATTAAAGCAGTAATGGCGCGTTTAGAAGAATCAGGGCTTAGTATTCATGCGTCTAAAGGTGAAGAACGCACTATTATAGGAGCAATTGGAAGTAAAACCAGGATGAACGAAATGACTGTTGAATCCCTGCCGGGAGTTGAAAAAGTAGTACCCATTTTAGAGCCGTACAAGCTGGCCAGTAGGAGCTTTAAGGACGAGGATACAATAATCTCTGTACGTAATCTTAAAATAGGAGATAATGCAGTACAGGTAATGGCCGGGCCTTGTGCTGTAGAAAGCAGAGAGCAATTACTGACTGTGGCCCGGTTGGTAAAAGAAGCGGGGGCAACTGTTTTGCGAGGGGGAGCCTTTAAACCCCGTACATCACCTTATTCTTTTCAAGGGATGGAGGAAGAAGGGTTAAAGTTACTCGCTGAAGCCAGAACTTTGACAGGCTTACCTTTTGTCACTGAAGTAATGGATACAAGCAACCTTTCACTGGTAGCCCAATATGCAGATATTCTTCAAATCGGAGCCCGCAATATGCAAAACTTCTTTCTCCTTCGTGAAGTGGCCAAAACCGGTAAACCCATACTGTTAAAACGCTCTCCTTCTGCAACTGTGGAAGAATGGCTTTTGGCCGCTGAGTATATCTTAGCCGGCGGCAACCCCAACGTTATTCTCTGTGAGCGAGGAATAATAACTTTTGAAAACTATGTTAGAAACACTCTTGATTTAACTGTTGTCCCGGTTTTAAAGCATCTAACCCATTTACCTGTAATAGTCGACCCCAGTCATGCCATTGGCAAGTGGCGGTTTGTTAAACCTATGGCCAGGGCAGCAGTTGCAGCCGGCGCAGATGGGCTGCTTATTGAGGTTCATCCTGATCCGGCCCGTGCCCTTTGTGACGGTCCCCAGTCTTTAAACCCGGACAATTTTAACTTGACTATGGCAGAGATAAATTCCAGTGCTTCAGCCATGGGCAGAAAAGTTGGATGTGAGTAGACAATGGCTATTTTTAAAAAAGTCTGCATTATGGGGCTCGGTTTAATAGGAGGATCTTTGGCTCGGGCCATAAGCAAACGGAGTTTAGCGTCTCATATTACCGGCATTGATGTCGATCACCGTAACCTAAAGGAAGCTCTGGACGAAGGTGCTATTCATTCCTGTGGGGAAATGCCCGGGGCCTTAGAGGGAGCCGATATGTTGATACTTGCTACCCCGGTGGATACTACATTAGACCTGATCAATAAAATCTCCCCCCATCTGAGGCCCGGCATAATAGTAACCGATGTGGCCAGTACCAAAGAAAAAATTGTTTCCCGCGCCTCTACGGTCTTGCCTGATAATGTATTATTCGTGGGCGGGCATCCTATGGCCGGATCAGAGAAAAGCGGCTTTAGGAATTCAATGCCTTATCTTTTTAATGCAGCATACTATTTTATTACTCCCACGAAACATACATCACGGGATGCTATAGAAAAAATAAAATCCTTGGTCAAAGCAATAGGTGCTGTTCCGTTAGAGATAACACCCGGGGAACATGATCAGGTGGTGGCAACACTAAGCCACCTTCCTTACCTTACTGCGACAGCCCTGGTCAATATTCTTCGTGACCGGCCTGGGTTTCCAGACTTTTTGCAGTTGGCCGCAGGGGGCTTTAAGGATACCACTCGTATCGCATCCAGCAATCCCATCATGTGGCAGCAAATTTTACACTCTAACAGTGAAAAAATAGTGCCCATACTGGATAACTTGATAGATTTATTGCAACATTATAAAATAATGCTGGAAATGGGTGACAAAAATGTCCTTTTGGGAGAGCTCAAAAAAGCCCGGGAAGTACGTGACCACATTACTTGTCGTATAAAGGATGAATATTGCCAATGAATACCTTAACGATAAAACCCGTTAAAACACTGTCTGGATGCGTTTCCATACCTGGAGATAAATCTATATCACACCGGGCGGCTATTTTGAGCTCTTTAGCCCAGGGCACCACCAAAATTTATAATTTTCTCACCGCGGCCGACTGCCTTTCCACAGTTGAATGTTTAAAGAAAATGGGCGTAAGCATTGAAGGTCCTGTAAATAACACATTAGTTGTTCATGGCCAAGGGCCGGCAGGTATCAAAGAGCCATTGGACGTTCTTAATGCCGGCAATTCGGGAACTTCAATGAGACTCTTAACCGGCGTACTAGCTTCCTTCCCTTTTTATAGCGTAATTACAGGGGACAGATCCCTTCGTGAACGCCCCATGGAAAGGGTGCTTTATCCCTTGCAAAAAATGGGCGCGGAAATAGCCGGGCGCAAAGGAAGCACCCGGGCACCCCTGGCCATCACCGGAAAGAAGCTCAGCGGCATACAATATGTTTCAACAGTGGCCAGCGCTCAGGTCAAGACAGCGGTGCTTTTAGCCGGACTGCAGGCTTATGGAAAAACCACATTTACAGAGCCTGCACTTTCCCGCGATCACACTGAGAAAATGTTGGAACACTTTGGGATACCGGTAACAAAATCGGGACTCACTGTATCTGTTCGTGGACCATGCACATTGAAGGCAGGAGGAGACTTCACCGTCCCCGGGGATATATCTTCAGCAGCATTTTTCATTATTGCCGCCTGCATCATTCCGGCATCAGATATTACTATTTGCGGAGTAGGTGTAAACCCTACCCGCGCGGGTATCATTGATGTTCTCACTAAAATGGGTGCCAACATCAGTATCCAAAATGAGCGTATTGAATGTGGTGAGTCAGTGGCCGATATTAGAGTCCTTTACGCCCCTTTGCAGGGCACTTCCATTGGAGGAGACATAATACCACGTTTAATAGACGAGATTCCCATTCTGTCTGTTGCCGCCGCCGCTGCACAGGGGGAAACGGTCATCACTGGTGCAGAGGAGTTAAAATATAAGGAGACCGACCGCCTTAAAGCGGTAGCAGAGGAACTTCGTAAAATGGGCGTTAATATCAAGGAACTGCCTGATGGCTTGGTGATCGAGGGCAATACTAAATTTAACGGCGCCTGCTGCCACAGCCGGGGAGACCACCGCATGGCCATGGCCCTTTCCATTGCCGGTCTGGCAGCTGCAGGTGAAACCACTGTTAATGATGCTGACTGTGTCGATATCTCGTTCCCGCAATTTGGTGATGTATTAAATTCTCTTGTGGTAGAATAATACAGCCTGGAGGAGATTTTTCTCCTTTGGGCTTTTTATTTCAATTTAAAAAAGGAAATTACATATGTATGTCGAAAATATCAGGGAATTGTTCGTGTACCAATTTTGGAGGCACTAATGAATCGAAATATGAAAATCGCAATAGATGGGCCTGCCGGTGCAGGGAAAAGCACTGTGGCTCAAAAGGTAGCAAAAGAGCTGGGTATTTTGTACATAGATACAGGGGCCATTTACCGGGCAGTGACATTAGCTGCCGTCCGGCGTAATATAGATTTAAGCAATGAAGATGTGCTTTCGTCATTGGCCAAAGAGATTTCTATTGATATGGTTCAGGACAATGAAAAATTATACCGCATTTTTATGGACGGAAGTGAAGTTACCGAGGAAATAAGAAAACCCCAAATCTCCCGCCAAGTTTCTCAAGTGGCCAAGATTCCCGGAGTCAGAGAAAGTCTATTGGAGAAACAAAGGGACATGGCAAGTTTAGGCAGGGTAGTAATGGAAGGAAGAGATATCGGGACAAAGGTATTCCCTGAAGCTGATTTTAAGTTTTTTCTTACGGCGGCGCCGGAAGAAAGAGCCAGACGCCGGTATACCGAACTAGTCGCCTCGGGCTATCAGGTTGATTGGGATACTTTACTTAAGGAGATAAAGGAGCGGGACAGGATTGACAGTACCCGGAAAATAGCTCCACTGGTACCTGCTCCTAATGCAATAGTTGTTGACTGTTCTCAAATGAAAATTGAAGAAGTGGTCGATATAATTGTCTCCAAAGTTACCGGGAGGTAAACTTAGTGTTGTACCAAACGGCAAAATTAATTTGCCGCATAGTATTAGCATTGATCCGCCGTTGGGAAGTTCACGGAACTGAAAAAATGCCACTCAGCGGAGGCGCAATAGTAATAGCAAACCATATCAGCTACTGGGACCCGGTGGTTGTCGGATGCGCTCTTAAACGCAGAATATATTTTATGGCCAAGGCTGAGCTTTTTAATATACCTGTCTTGGGGCCGGTGATTTCACGACTGGGAGCATTTCCTGTACGGCGGGACGGCCCGGACCCTTCCTCCCTCCGGCGCTCCATAAAATTACTTAAAAATAACCAGTTAATCGGGATTTTCCCGGAAGGAACCAGGAGCCATTCAGGAGATATACTTGCTCCGCATTTAGGTGCAGCCATGCTGGCTTTAAAGGTGGGAGTACCAATAGTGCCCGTCGCAGTCACCGGTACAAAGGGTGTATTTCAGAAGGTATATGTTTCTATAGGTGAACCTCTGGAATTTAATAATTTATCCAGTAAAAAACCAAGCAAAGAAGAACTGGAGACGGTAAGTCGCCAGGTGATGACTGAAGTTGCCAAAATGCAAAGAAAGTAAATTTAGAACAGTAAATAGTGGTGGTAGGATGAAAGTTTATGTTGCCGCCAAAGCAGGGTTTTGCTTTGGTGTGAAAAGAGCTATTGAAATGGCCGCACGGTCTGCCCGGGATAGAGACGGACCTTTATTTTCTCTTGGTCCGTTAATTCATAATCCCCAGGTAGTAAAAAGCCTTGCAGAAAAAGGCATTAAAAAAATAGAAGATATTAACGATGCCACTCCGCATGGCACGATAATTATAAGATCACACGGAGTTAGTCCGGGCTTGCATCAAAGGGCCGCTGAACTTAACCTCCATGTTGTGGATGCAACCTGCCCATATGTAACTAAATCACAAAAAATAGCCCGAGAGTTAAAAGAAAATGGATTCCAAGTGGTTATAGTTGGAGAAAAGGACCATGCCGAAGTACGGGCTTTAATTGGGTGGGCAAGGGGTGATGCGTTAGTAATTGCAGACCCCAGTGAAGCTGTTGGACTGCCCCGCTATTCATCCATAGGTATAATAGCTCAAACTACCCAGCCTGAACAGAATTTTCGGGCGGTGGTAGAAGTTTTGAAAAGTAAGTGTGACCGGATTCAGGTGTGTGATACAATTTGTAGCGCCACTAATGAACGTCAAACTGCAGCCGTAGAGTTGGCCAAGAAAGTTGACGTAATGATAGTGGTTGGCGGTTACAACAGCGCCAACACTCAGAAGTTAGCCATGTTATGCCGAAACACAGGTAGACCTACCCACCATGTGGAAACTGCTAGTCAGCTTGAACCACAATGGTTTAGGGATGTTAAATCAGTAGGCATAACTGCGGGCGCATCCACACCTGACTGGATTATAGAGGAGGTTTATAGGCGCATGATGGAAAAGGACGACAAGAATTTGAACGAAGAAGTACAGCCGGCGGAAGAAGTAACTGCAGAAGAAGTGACTTCAGAGGAAGTAACTACAGAGGAAGACTCAGCCCAGGAAACTGCGGATGACACTACTTCCAATGAACAAATGCAGGAAAACATGGCAGAAGCAATGGATGTAAGGTCAATTCGCTCAGGAGAGGTTGTAAAGGGCACCATAGTCCAAATAAATGACGATGAAGTTCTCGTCGATGTGGGCGCAAAATCCGAAGGTGTCATTCCTATTAAAGAACTTTCCTGTTACGATGTTAATTCTCCCCAAGACATTGTCCAAGTGGGAGATGAAATAGAAGTGTTGGTCTTAAAAACAGAAGACAGCGACGGCAGAATTATCCTTTCCAAGGAACGGGCCGATGCCGAAGCAGCCTGGTCCGAATTGGAAAAATACCTGGACAATGAAGAGCCTGTTGAAGGTACTGTTCGAGACGTTGTTAAGGGTGGGCTTTTAGTTGATGTGGGACTACGTGCCTTTCTTCCGGCATCCCTGGTGGAGTTGGGGTACGTAGAAGATTTAAACCAGTATGTAGGGCAAACCGTACAAGCCAAAGTGATTGAACTTAATCGCCCTCGGCGCAAAGTAATTATATCGCGCAAAGCTATTTTGGAAGAGGAATCCGTTAAGAAACGTCATGAGTTAATGGAGAACCTCGCAGAGGACGATATTGTTAAAGGTGTTGTACGCCGCCTGACTAACTTTGGGGCATTTGTGGATATTGGTGGTATTGACGGACTTCTTCACATTTCCGAAATGGCCTGGTATCGCATTGAGCATCCTTCTGACGTCGTCAGTGTAGGCGATGAACTGGAAGTTAAAGTACTTCGGGTTGATAAGGAAAACGAAAAGGTTTCTTTGGGATTAAAACAAGTTCTCCCCAACCCGTGGGAAAACGTGGAAAACAAATATCCCGTTGACAGTATTGTTGATGCAAAAGTAGTACGCCTCGCTCCATTTGGTGCTTTCGTGCAGATGGAACCCGGAGTGGAGGGGTTGGTGCACATATCTCACTTGGCAGAACATTACGTTTCCGAACCGGCAGAGATTGTCAGTGAGGGCGATGAAATCAAGGTAAAAGTGTTAAACGTAGACCCCGACGAGAAGCGGATTCGCCTCTCAGTCAGAGAAGTCAACGGGGGCAACCAGAGTGAGGAAAAGCAGGAAAAGCAAAGTGAGCCTAAGCGGGAAGCTAAACGTGAGCAGAAAGTAGAGCGTCCACAGCGCCAACCCCAGGCCCAACCTCAGCCGCAGCAAAATGATAATGACCAGGATTCCGTCAGTGATGGTGCGACTGCCACTATCGGTGAAATGGTGGGAGATATTTTTAAAAACAGAGATAAGTAATAAGGAGTTAATGATTGATCAATAAGGCCCTCAGGGCCTTATTTTTTTCATTGCATATTTCCCCTGAAGCAGGGAAGTCTAAACATTGCGAACATAATGTTCCCGCTGGGTAAGCATCAGCGGGCAAGAAACAGGGGGAAATATAATGACGCAGTTGCCTATAGGTCTAATTGTATTAATTCTCGTTTCTGTCCTAATTTATTTTGGCCTGGCCCAAAGAGTATTAGATCGGCTCAGATTATCTGACAGGTCGGCATTTTTGATCATAGCAGCCCTTATTGTGGGAAGTTTTATTACCATTCCATTATCTGCGGGCCGTTACGATGTTTCCCTAAACGTCGGTGGTGCTCTAGTCCCCATTATCCTTGCCGGGTACCTGCTCAGCAAGGCCGGTACATCCAAGGAATGGATTAGGGCTGTCTTTGCTACATTCGTAACCGCCGGAGTTATCTATGGTGCCGGATTTGCTTTCGGAGGTGTAAACGCTGAACCTGGAGGGCGCTTATTTGGAAGTTTAGATGCCATTTGGGCTTACCCGCTTATTGCCGGTATTGTTGCCTATGTAGCAGGAAGGTCTCGCCGTTCGGCATTCATTGCAGCTACATTAGGATTAGTCTTAGTTGATTTAGCTTACCTGGTATGGCTCACTACGGGTGGTGCCCCCGCCGGAACAGTGGCTATAGGCGGGGCGGGTGCCTTTGATGCTATAGTGTTAGCGGGAGTATTTGCCGTATTGCTCGCTGAAGTTATTGGTGAAGTTCGGGAACGCATTCAGGGCGGTCCATCTTCTCACCGGCCGGATGCAGTAATCAAAGGGTTAAAAAGTCCTGAATCAAGGGGATTAGGTGCAAAGGCATTAGGTTCAGAGGAATATTCTAATGAATTAATAGCAGGAGATGAAATACCTGACAAAGACGGGGATAAAAGGGGGAAGCAGGAATGAAAAAACGTAGTATACAGTTATTAGTTGGGACAGGCCTGTTAGTGTTTGTTGTATCCATTGCGTCTTATCTGTCCGAAGAATCATCACCTGCTTTTTCACCTGCCAATATACCTGAGTTTGTGCTAAATTCCGTGGAAGCATCCCACGTAGACGGTAGGGTATTCACAATAAAAGACAGTGATAACAATCTAATCAGCAAAATGTCACGGTTAGTCTCTATCGGCGACGAAATTATTACCGCTGAAGGCAAGGTCTACCGAATTACCAAAGTGAAAGGTCAAAGTGCTGCCGCTGATTACCATGGTATGGATAAATCATTCCTTGCCTATCAAGACTATTTCTCCACTGGAACGGTGCCCGTAGCCAAACAACAGCCGTCTACCAAAGATAATAAAAATAAAATTGCTATCTATCATACACACAGTGAGGAATCATATGTACCTACCGACGGAACACAAAGCCAACCAGGCAATGGGGGTATTTTTAAGGTTGGTGATGCCTTCGCCGAACAATTGAAAAAAGAGGGCGTTAAAGTGGTTCATGATGAATCCAAACATGAACCAAGGGATAGTAATTCATACAATCGTTCTCGGCGTACAGCCACTAAATTATTAAAGGAAAACCCGGCAACACTAATCGATGTGCACAGGGACGGAATACCGGACGCCAATTACTATCGTAAAAATATTAACGGTGAAAAGTTAACTTCCCTACGTCTGGTTGTGGGACGGCAAAACCCCAAAATGCAGGCGAATAAGGACTACGCCAAAAAAGTAATGGCGGCAGTCAATAAAAAGTACCCGGGTCTGGTAAAAGAAATCTTTATTGCTAAAGGTAATTACAACCAGGATTTAACTCCCACTTCCATGCTTATTGAGGTGGGGACACATACTAATTCCAGAAAAGCAGCTGAAAAAGGAGTATCACTTTTTGGCTCTGCTTTGCCGGACGTACTTGGTATAGGCAAAGCAGGTGCCGCGAAGGGAACATACGGTGACCCCGGCGCCGGTACTCCTGGAGGTTGGGCTGCAATAGGCATTTTAATTGCTGTTCTGGTCATAGGCGGTGGAGCATTTCTGTTGATAAGCTCCGGCAATCTGAAAAATGCTAAAGACAGACTTAATAGTTACTTTAGTAAAGAGTTTGCCAGCTTACTTCTGCCAAGACGCCACAAGCGGAGAAATAAAGAACAAGAAGGTATTTACGACCCGGATGCCAACGAGGCTGCAAAGCAGCGTTTGGACGATATAAGAAAGGATTAAACTGTCACTAGAATAACCAAATGTGCAGGTGAATTATGGAACATTATATAATTACTATTATTATTGGCACCCTGGTAGGATCACTTACCAGGGTGCTCCTCCTAAGGGTCGATTACAGGCAGTATCCCGGCTTTCCGCACGGATATATAACTCACCTTGCGCTTGGATTTATTGCGTCTGCCCTTGGGGCTGTAGCAGTCCCCGCGATAATGAAGCCGGATTATACAGCATTTACATTTTTGGCCTTAGCCGCACAGCAATTTCGAGAAATCAGGAACATGGAGCGCAAAACACTGGAAAACATGGAAGAGACGTGGATGGTGCAAAGGGGTGCTGATTATATAGAGGGCATTGCCCGCACCTTTGAGGCTAGGAATTACCTGGTCATGGTAGCTGCATTCTTTTCCAGCCTGGCTTACGAATTAGCCGGCCTCACCGGAGGCATAGGCATGGGAGTTTTCCTTATTATTTTTGCTTTAAGCTTTAGAACCGGAGACAGCATCGGAGACATATGTGAGGTCATCCCGGAAAAGGTTTACTTTAAAGGATCGCTTCTCTGTGTGGGAAATATAAATTTTATGTCTGTTGGATTAAAGGAAATGCAGGGGAAAATCAGACAAGATGCGCTGGGGGTAATGATAAAACCTAAGGATGACGACGCTAGGGCCACCTTAAGCAATTACGGGCAGCGTTTAGCCATCGCTCATACAGCTTCCATAGTGCTTGGAACAAAGAAAGATGTGGATATCCCCGAATTTACACCACTGGTGCGCAAAGATCCAGATACCGGAAAAGTAGCCTTATACATAGTACCTGCCGAAAAGGACCAGGATGCACTTGTCGCTGCGGTAAACAGAACACCTATTTTGGAAAGTGCACGTGTTCGCCCTTCAAAGACACAGGCCGGGCGCATAGCTGCTGATTAACTTTAAGGGAGATAAATTAGATTGAGTTCATATGAAACGAGCGGCATACTGGCCGCAGTAACGCTGGACAAAGACTTAGTAACCGGTGGAGTACCAATTTTTTTGGCCAGGAACGAAGAAGAAAGAGAAAAAATAGCACTATTCGTATCCAAGTCGCTTAATGCTATGGTACACGACCTTGAAAACGGTTGTTACATTATTATCCGGCATTGAAAGATGGTGAAGCATTGAAATTTATTTACCACTGCTACGGTGGTACGCACTCTTCCGTAACCGCCGCGGCGATCCACCTGGGGTGGCTCCCTGCTGACAGAACTCCTACGGCCAAGCAATTAATGGAAATTCCTCATTTTGATACCAAAAACGCATCCGAGCAGGGTGAATTAACTTTGTTTGGCAAGGACAAACACAATAATCAGGTTTATATTGTGGGTAGACGTAACCAACCGCATTTGCTTATTACGCTGATTGAAGAGTTAACAGTAGCCTTTAATGTCCCTAAAAACAGCTTTTGTCTTATTAATGCCATGCCAAGCGTGAATCTCACCATGCGTATCGGTGGTGTTCTCTCCAGGAAATGTAAGCTGGTAAAACTGGGAAGGCCTATTGTAACAAAGGGGACACTAAAGGCCATTCCATGTATACAAAAACTAGTTGCCAAGGTGAAAAATGACTGGGAGTCGAATAAATGAAATGTTTTTTTTATTATAGCAACAGTTACTTCGCGTATGCCTACTTGGCTTCGGCCATGCATATGGGAATACTCCCCAACCAGCCCCCTTTTCCTGCTGATTCCATAAAACAACTGCATCTTTGTACTCATGGTAAAAGAAAGCCCCTATATGCCGGAAAAGATTGTTGTGGGAATAATATTTATGCCGTTTGGAATGTAGGCGCTCCGGAAATGGTAATGAAAATGATCTCTAGCTTTTTACAAGCTTATGATATACCCCAAGCCAGTGTGGTGTTTTCTAACTTAGGCATAAAAGATGACCTGCTCTCGCTAACCACCAACTTAATGATAAATTATGGCAACTTACAATTATACACATGGTTAGTTAAAGCAATTTTAGCCAGGCATTATCCACAGATTGCCCTTGCTGTAGGACGAAGTTGCCACCATAACTTGACTAAAACTGCCAGTTATCAGATAATGTTACCATAATATTTTAGAGAGGAGTGTCCCTGTGAGGGACCACCAATTAGAAATAGAATCCGTGTCCCCCGGTAGCATTGGTGAGGAACTGGGCATAGAACCGGGGGATATAATCATGCGTATAAATGATAATCTGGCGTTGGACATAATAGATTACCGTTTTCTGGCAGTGGATGAGGAAATAAACATATTATTACGGAAACCAGATGGTGATCATTGGCTATTGGAAATTGAAAAAGATTGGGACGAGGACTTGGGATTTTCGTTTAAAGACGGTGGCTTGGGCAGAACAAAAAACTGCCGTAATAAATGTATCTTTTGTTTTGTGGATCAGATGCCTTTACAAATGCGAAAAAGCCTGTACGTAAAAGATGATGATTACCGGCTGTCTTTTTTTCAGGGGAATTTTGTTACCCTAACTAATATAAGTGACAGCGATCTGGAAAGGATCGCCCACAGGCGATTAAGCCCACTTTATGTTTCAGTTCATACCACCAGCCCTGAACTGCGGACAAAAATGATGAAAAATCCCGGTGCCGGCAAAATCATGGATCAACTAAAATTTCTAGCCTCTGCAGGAATAGAGATTCATACGCAGGCCGTTCTTTGTCCGGGCATCAATGACGGTAAAGAATTGGATAGAACCTTAAATGATCTTACAGGTCTTTGGCCTTCCGTAGTTTCCCTTGCTGTAGTTCCTGTTGGCCTTACCGGCCACCGGCAAACACTCTTCCCGTTACGCGGGTTCACTAATTCCGAGGCCGGGGAAATTGTACAAAAAGTTCAAGATTGGCAGGATAAATGTATAGACCGATGTGGATATCCCCTGGTTTTTGCCAGCGATGAGTTTTATTTACTGGCTTCAAAACCTATACCCTCTGCCGGCCGCTACGGCGGTTTTCCGCAAACGGAGAACGGAATCGGATTAATTCGTTTATTCATGGATGACTGGAAAGAAATTGAACCTAAGTTGCCGGCACAAATTCCAAATAGCCGTAACCTGGCCATAGTTACCGGCAAACTGGCTGCATCCGTACTAAAGCCAATCGTTGAACGATTAAATGAGATAACGAATCTTACGGTGGAAATGAATGTAGTAGAAAATAATTTTTTCGGTCCTAGTGTAACAGTGGCGGGGCTTGTAACCGCGTCTGACATAGTAAAGCAAACCAACTTGGAAAGTAATACCGACGCAGTTATTATTCCAGGCGCAACAATCAGAAGTGATAAACCGGTATTCCTGGATGGGCCGTCCATTGACGACCTTGCATTCCAATTCGGCATACCGGTGTTACCGGCTGACAGTGCGCGGGAACTGGCTTACGTTACAACTGGTATAACTATAAAATAAAACTTGTAAAGCTGGTGATATCAAATGTCCAAGCCGGTTGTTGCCATTGTTGGGCGCCCCAATGTGGGGAAATCCACTCTTTTTAACCGTATCGTTGGAAAAAGAATTGCCATCGTCGAAGATAAACCGGGGATAACCCGGGACCGACTGTATCAAGATACTGACTGGAACGGCAAGGAGTTTACAGTTATTGATACAGGTGGAATTGACTTTGATGAGGCAAACAGCATAACTGCCAAAATACGCGCGCAAGTAAACATGGCTATTCGTGAATGTGATTTGATACTGTTTCTTGTAGATTCCAAACAGGGAACAGTACCTGCAGATGAAGAGACTGCCGCCATACTCCGTAAAGCCCAAAAGCCGGTTATTTTAGTAGCAAATAAAACAGATAACTTTAACAATAATACCCAGTTTATGGAATTTTTTCAGTTAGGTTTAGGGGAACCCTTACCCATTTCTGCTGTCCAGGGTTTGAATATCGGTGAGCTTCTGGATGCAGTGACGTCTGCCTTACCGGAACCTGTTGATGCCAAGACCGGTAATGAAGCAGTAAGGATAGCCGTAATCGGACGTCCCAATGTCGGCAAATCTTCACTTGTAAATAATATTTTAGGTGAGGAAAGGGTAATTGTAAGTGATATACCGGGTACAACCCGGGATGCTATCGACAGCCCCTTTTTTATAGAAGATAATTCTTATATACTTATTGATACCGCGGGTATCAGAAGAAAAAGCCGTATTGACCGTTCCACCGAATGGTACAGTGTTAACCGTTCATTTAAAGCAGTGGAGAGATGCGATGTTGCTCTGATGCTCATTGATTCTGTGGAGGGTGTTACAGACCAGGATAAAAGAATTGCCGGTTACGCCCATGACAGGGGAAAAGCAACCATTATCGTAGTCAATAAGTGGGATTTAGTGGATAAGGATGAAAAGACGGCCAGCCGGTTTATGGAGCACATCAGGTATAACCTGTCCTTTTTATCGTATACGCCAATAATCTTTGTAAGTGCGCTGACCGGGCGGGGAATGCACAAAGTGTTAAGTTTAGTGAACTATGTGGCCGAACAAGCAAACATGCGTATTTCTACCGCCAGTTTAAATCAGCTAATGGAAGACGCAATCCTGCACAATCCACCTCCCGCAAAAAAAGGTAAGCGGCTTAAGATCTTTTATGCAACCCAGGCGGGTGTAAATCCCCCTACATTCTTAATTTTTGCCAACGATCCTGACCTGGTCCACTTCTCTTACATGCGTTACGTGGAAAACCGGCTCCGCGAAACTTATGGTTTTGAAGGAACCCCATTAAGAATTGTATTTCGCAGGCGGAATACTAGCAATTGAGTTGGTTTTGAGGTGAGCTTATGGTTTTTTTTCTGGCAGTTATGGCCGGATACCTGATCGGTTCACTGCCGGTAGGTTACGTCATTGCCAAAGCAAAAGGATTCGATATCAGGGAGCATGGAAGCGGCAACATTGGAACCACCAACGTTTGGCGCAATTTAGGCCCTGTTCCCGGCATTATAACGCTAATCGGTGATATTTTAAAGGGTGTTTTGGCTCTCCTGCTCGGAACATACGTAGGGGGGCAAAATCTCGGTCTGGTATGCGGTCTTGCCGCCATTGCCGGGCATAGTTGGCCACTTTTTTTACGTTTCAAGGGTGGGAAAATAATCGCTACCAGCCTGGGAGTTTTGATTGGTTTTTCCTACGAAACTGCGCTGCTTGCTGCCGCTGTATGGTTAATTACCGTAGCAATTAGTAAATATGTATCTTTAGGTTCCATAATTGCTGCTATTTCAGTACCTATTTGGATGCTTGTACTGAAACTTGATCTGCCGTATTTAATTTTTGGCACTTCAGTTGCAGTATTTGCTATTTTTAAACATCGTTCCAATATAAAGAGAATTCTTGCCGGCACAGAGTTTAAGGTCGGTCAAAGTAAAAAATTGTAACCTATCCCAAAGAGAAAGGGGGCAGTGCCCCAAATGGCCAACAAAATAGCAGTGTTGGGTGCAGGAAGCTGGGCTACTGCTATTGCAGTTACTCTCGCGCGCCGTCATAAGACCATTTATATGTGGGCCAGGCGCAAGGATCAGGTTCAGGAGATCAACGAATACAAAAAAAATAGCCGATACCTACCAGGAGTATCCCTTCCTGAGCAGATTATTGCTTCTGAATCAATGGAGGAAGCAATTTCGGGAGCCAAAGCTGTAGTTTTCGGTGTCCCTTCCCATTCCTTTCGTACAGTCTTGCAAAAAGCAAAAAAGATTCTAGAACCGCAAGCTATAATCATTAATGTAGCCAAGGGGCTGGAAGAGAATACACAGTTAAGATTGTCAGAAGTGTTTAAGGAAGAAATGGGCAAAGAGGGTGTCAGTCGGTATGTAGTTCTTTCAGGTCCCAGTCATGCAGAAGAGGTGGCGCGTAACATTCCCACCGCCCTGGTGGTTGCTTCATCGGATATAGAATCGGCCCAAAAAGCCCAACAGATATTTATGGATGAACACCTCCGAGTTTATACCAACCCCGACGTTATCGGCGTGGAGGTGGGGGGAGCGTTAAAAAACATAATTGCCCTGGGGACCGGTATTGCGGACGGATTGGGTTACGGTGATAATACCAGCGCAGCACTGGTAACACGTGGGCTTGCCGAAATCACACGCCTGGGGATCAATTTAGGTGCCAACCCCCTCACATTTATTGGCCTGGCGGGAGTTGGAGATCTAATGGTTACTTGTTCAAGTAACCACAGCCGCAACCGGAGAGCAGGTACAGCCATCGGAAAGGGGTATACTCTGCAGGAGGCTCTGGACAAGGTAGATATGGTGGTGGAGGGAGTACGCACCACTAAAGCGGCACTAAAACTTGCTCAAAGGTTAAACGTAGAGATGCCTATTACAGAACAGATGTATAATGTGCTATTCAAAAACCTTTCCCCGAGAGCCGCGGTAAGTAATTTAATGAGCCGGGGCAAACGGCATGAGATGGAGGAAGTAGTTGAAGCCAGAATAAACTGGTGGCCTCCCTCCAAGTGAACTCGTTCAGCTAACCTAAAGTGGACAGGAACCTTTTTGAATTTTTAAAAGGTTCCTGTCCACTTTTTGGTTACACGCGCTTTTTTTAAGACGGCAGTATTCTATTGGCCCCTCGGTAATTTTTGGCGTAATAACCCATAGCCAGTGGTGTAACGGTAATACCTTTGCTGGATGAAGCATGAATAAATTCGCCGTTTCCAACATAAATACCTACATGTTCTATGTTTCGGGAACCATGGTAACTAAAAAATACCAGGTCACCGGGACGAAGGTCTTGCTTATCTATCCTTGATCCATATTTTGCCTGGGCCGAAGCTAAATGTGGCAGATTAACCCCTACTTTTTTAAATACGTATAATGTAAAGCCCGAACAATCAAAGCTGGATGGACCTGCCGATCCGTATACATATGGCTGTCCCAAGTGAGATTTAGCCGTAGCCAATAACTTTCGGACATCCGGCCGGTTTGCTGAGCGCGAAACTGTATTATATTCGGGACGTGTATTAACAGCTTTAAACTCAGTTTTGTATTGAGCAGTTGTAGATTGCGTAACCTTCAGCAGACCCGTATCCGGGTCCCTGTGCACCCATTCTGATGAAGGCTCAACCGGCACAGCCTGTGCTAGTGGTGGAAACAGCATTACTATCAGTAACAAAAGTAAAACCAGCAATACTTTCCTATGCACTATTTTTAAATTCTCCTTTCTGAATTAATTACGGAGTTGTCTGTTGTTGTTTTTCGACAACTTTACCATTAAATCCTACAAAGTATGGAAAAATTAATTGATCTTTTAAACAAAATATTTATTTACTAAATTATTCCTGCTAATATTCAGCAGCCGGTAATAATTATTTTTACCAAACATATATATATATTGTTAATGTATGCCACCGAAGAATAATACACTTTGACCGGTATAAGTACGTCTTGCTCGCCAAAAAGGGTGGGGGGGGGTGCCGGAAGTTTTGTTGGAATCTTGAACGAGGAGGGAGTGTATGGATGGAAAAGCAGGACATTTTCCGTGATATGGTTGAACGCACCGGGGGTGATATTTACCTCGGAGTAGTTGGCGGTGTTCGCACAGGCAAATCAACTTTTATTAAAAAGTTTATGGAACTTATGGTTTTGCCGAATATTGAAAATATCTATGATCAGGAGCGCGCTACCGATGAACTCCCCCAGAGCGGAGCGGGACGGACCATAATGACCACGGAACCTAAATTCATTCCAAATGAGGCCGTGGAGTTAGAGATAACTCCCGAAATCGAAGTCAAAGTGCGCCTTGTTGACTGTGTGGGTTACCGGGTAGAAGGGGCGCTGGGTTATGATGAAGACGAAGGCCCACGCATGGTGTCCACGCCGTGGTTTGATGAACCAATTCCTTTTGAAGAGGCCGCCGAAATCGGAACCAGAAAAGTAATAAGCGACCACTCAACCATGGGCATTCTGATGACTACTGACGGGAGTATTATTGATATCCCCAGAGAGAATTATGTGCAAGCAGAAGAACGTGTAGTAGAAGAATTAAAAGGTATCAACCGTCCGTTTTTGATCATTCTCAATGCGGTTAATCCCTTTTCGGAAGAAACATTAACCCTGGCTGATGAGCTAACCGAAAAATATGATGTACCGGTAATTCCCTTAAATGTTATGGAATTAACTCAGCAAGATATTTTTATGGTGCTGGAGAAAGTGCTTTTTGAATTCCCGGTAAATGAAGTTAACATCTCTCTGCCTTCTTGGATAGAAGAACTTCAAACAAAGCACTGGCTGAGGGAGCAATTTGAAGATGCGGTACGAGAAGTGGTCCAGGGTGTACGTCGCCTCCGTGATATTGACGGAGCAGTGGAAAAGCTGGGCACTTACGAATTTGTGGAAACCGTGCAACTGGAGAAAATGGACATGGGAACGGGTTCAGCGGGTATTACAGTAACTTCTCAACCAGGTCTGTTTTACAAGGTATTAGAAGAAGAAACAGGATTTGAATTGGAAGGTGAGCAGCAGCTATTCCGCTTGGTTAAAGAGCTGGCGGTCGCAAAACGCGAATATGATAAGTTTGCTCCTGCCATGGAAGAAGTTATGGAAAACGGATACGGGGTGGTAACACCTAACGTCGATGAGATGCAGTTAGAAGAACCTGAATTGATTCGGCAGGGTAGCCGGTTCGGCGTCAAACTAAAGGCGGCAGCACCTTCCCTGCACATAATTAAAGCAGATATAACAACGGAAATTACACCGATTATAGGCACTGAGAAACAATGTGAAGAACTGGTAAGCTATATGCTCAATCAATTTGAAGAGAACCCCACTAAGTTTTGGAACTCAGAGATATTTGGAAAATCGGTGAATGACCTCGTTCGCGAGGGGATCCAGAACAAACTCTACCGCATGCCGGAGAACGCCCAGCGAAAATTGCAAGAAACACTTCAGAAAATTGTCAATGAAGGAAGTGGAGGCCTAATTTGTATCATCATTTAACCGGTTACTAAGACCGGTTTTTTTTCTTTCCATCGTCTGACTATTGTCACTCTAAATTAATAGTGATATAATTTCTGCTATGTATGGAATAATGTCCATTTACAGCGATAAAGATCATCCCGGGAAGGAGAGATACCGTGTCAGATACAAAAATTTCGGTGGGATTAATGGGAATAGGAACAGTCGGCCGGGGTGTTTACCGCATTCTTACAGATAACTGCGCCAATATTCAGCGTAAAGTTGGTGCTCCGGTAGATATTGAAAAAATTCTGGTTAAAGACCTTGGCAAAGACAGAGGCCTGGAAATTGAGCCCAGCAAACTGACAACTGAAGTAGCGGATATTATTGATAATCCTGATATAGATTTGGTTGTTGAATTAATGGGTGGCTTAGAGCCTGCTTTAGATTATGTCAAAAAGGCTCTTACTAATGGCAAGAGTGTGATTACCGCCAATAAAGATATGATTGCTATGCATGGAAAAGAACTCTTTGAACTGGCCGAGGCCAATCAATGTGACCTTTTATTTGAGGCCAGCGTGGCTGGTGGAATACCCATTATTAGACCCTTGAAGGAATGTCTGGCTGCAAATCGCATGCAGGAAGTTATGGGCATAATAAATGGAACCACTAATTTCATGCTTACAAAAATGACAGCTGAGGGCTCTGACTTTAATGAAGTTTTAGAAGAAGCCCAGGCTAAGGGTTTTGCTGAATCAGACCCCACGTCTGACATCGAAGGCTATGATGCTGCGCGCAAGCTGGCCATATTGTCATCAATAGCCTTTAACAGCCGCATTACGCTAAATGATGTTTACGTGGAAGGAATTACTAAAATTACCTCTCAAGATATTACTTATGCGCAAGAGCTCAATTATGTCATTAAATTGTTAGCAATTTCCAAAGAAACATCTGACGGAATTGAAGTCAGAGTACACCCTGCTTTGATTCCCAATCACCACCCCCTGGCTTCAGTTAATGACGTGTTTAATGCTATTTTTGTCAGGGGAGATGCAGTGGGAGATGCTATGTTTTACGGCCAGGGTGCCGGTGAAATGCCTACTGCCAGTGCCGTTACGGCTGATATAATGGATGCGGCGCGGGCCTGTTTATATAATGTTCCCAGCTTAATAGGTTGTACCTGTTATGATGAAAAACCGGTTAAATCCATGGGATTGACGGAGAGTAAATATTATATTCGCCTGCGGGTTGCCGACCGTCCCGGCGTTCTAGCTTCCATTGCATATGCATTTGGTGACAAGGAAGTAAGCTTAGCATCGGTCATTCAGGAGCAAAACGAAGGTGATGAGGCTGAATTAGTTATGGTAACTCACAAAGTGAGGGAAAAAAACTTACGAGAAGCTCTGGAGATGATTCGGCATCTGTCATCAGTGATTGATGTCTGTAACTTTATTCGAGTAGCAGGCGAAGATCAGTAAGTGAACTCGTTCAGCTGAATAAGTAGGAGTCATAAGAATTAGCAAAATTTTTATTTGCGGGAGGAACAAAGTGGTCCGCGTTCAGGTACCGGCCAGCACTGCAAATCTAGGTCCCGGTTTTGATTGCCTGGGAATGGCACTTAAACTGTTTAACTTTGTAGAAATGTCAGAAACCAATTTAGGTCTAAGCATCGAAGTGACAGGGGAAGGAAAGAGTTATATCCCGCGGGATACTACCAATGTTGTTTATACTTGTGCCCAGCAGGTATTTAAGACAGTGGGACATAACCCTAAAGGTTTGAGAATACGCCTGCATAACAATATTCCTATGTCCAGAGGGCTCGGAAGTAGTGCCGCAGCAATTATTGGCGGGTTGGTGGCGGCAAATGTTATTTCAGGCGGCACACTAAACCCGGTGCAATTATTAAGGATTGCTATTCAAATAGAAGGACACCCTGATAATGTTACTCCCGCTCTATTCGGAGGCATAACAGTTTATGCCCATACCGATGAAGAAGTAAAGTATTTAAAGATTGATCCCCCCTCAGGGTTAAAAGCTATCGTGAGTATACCGGACTTTACTCTTTCCACTAAAGATGCCCGGGAGGCACTGCCCAAACAAATTAGCCTTGAAGATGCGGTATTTAACATTGGCCGGACGGCCTTATTAATAGCTTCTTTGCAAAGGGGAGACCTTAATTTGCTGTCCGTGGCTATGGAAGACAGATTACATCAGAGCTACAGGGCCGGTCTCATACCCGGTATGAGAAAAGTATTTGCCGCTGCCCGGCTTGCCGGTGCTAAGGGTGTAGCCTTAAGCGGCGCAGGACCTACTTTAATCGCCCTTACTGATAAAAACCCGGACCTTATTGCCAAGGTTATGAAAGAAACCTTTTTGCAAAGCGGGGTAAAGGCCAAATCCGTTGTTCTTGACCCAAGCCTTACCGGAGCTAGAGCACTGGAAATAAAGAACTAGAAAAATGCATGGGAGTGTACGATAAATGTTGGTAGTGCAAAAATACGGGGGCAGTAGTGTCGCCAATCCCAAAAGAATCCGCCGCGTTGCCCAAAGGGTGGTGGAGATGCATCGCCAGGGGCACCAAATAATTGTGGTTGTATCCGCCATGGGCGACACTACCGACAAATTAATCGAACTAGTCAAGGAAATAACTACAAATCCCTCGGAACGCGAGATGGACAGGCTGTTGTCGACCGGAGAGCAAGTTACAATTGCTTTACTGGCCATGGCTATCAATTCTATCGGAGAAGACGTAATTTCTTTAACCGGCCCCCAGGTGGGTATAAAGACCGACAGTATTCATAGTAAAGCCAGGATTATCGATATTGATACAGGCCGCCTGCAGCAGGAGATAAATGACGATAAAATTATAGTAGTAGCGGGATTTCAAGGAATCAATGAAGAAAATGACATAACCACTCTCGGAAGAGGAGGTTCTGATACCACTGCGGTTGCCATTGCCGCCTCTATGAATGCAGACTTGTGTGAAATATTCACCGACGTTGACGGAGTCTATACCACTGACCCGCGGATGGTTCCTGAAGCCCGGAAACTGGACGCCATAACTTACGATGAAATGTTGGAACTAGCGCACTTAGGGGCTGTTGTTCTTCACCCCCGCGCCGTTGAGTGCGCTAAATTGTACAATATACCTATCCATGTGCGCTCCAGTTTTAACCATAATTTAGGAACCATTGTTAAGGAGGTAACCGACTTGGAAAAGGACATGGTTGTAGCCGGTATAGCTTATGATCTAAACGTTACTAAGATTGGAATTTTTGATGTTCCCGACGAACCAGGTATAGCTCACAAGATATTCAGCTCACTGGCGGAAAAAAATGTAAATGTAGATATGATTATTCAAAGTGCTATGCGCAACCAGGTAAATAGCATCTCCTTTACCGTCTCTCAAACCGATCTACGACATGCACTTAACGTGGTGGAAAACATCAAAGATGATATTGGTTATAAAGGTTACACCCACGATCAGGACGTAGCCAAAGTTTCTATCGTAGGCGCCGGAATGGTCAGCAATCCCGGGGTCGCTGCCATGATGTTCGAAGCACTTGCTTTGGAAAACATAAATTTGGAAATGATATCCACATCTGACATAAAAGTTTCTTGTATTATTAAAAAAGAGCTGGCGGATATAGCGGTAAAGGCGCTGCACAAGAAATTCAATCTGGGAGATGAAAATGATTCCGTTTGCTGCTGTAGCTAGGAAAACCGGAGGGATAATTGTTGAAATACGTTGTGCTTTTAGCCGATGGCATGGCCGATGAAAGTTGTGAAGAACTAAACGGAAAGACACCTCTTGAAGTCGCAAATACACCCCATATGGATTGGTTGGCCTGCAAAGGGGAAATAGGCACGGCTTATACTATACCGGAGGGCTTCCCGCCAGGTAGTGACGTTGCCAACCTATCCGTAATGGGTTACAGCCCTAAAATTTTTTATACAGGTCGCTCACCCTTGGAGGCAGTAAGTATGGGCATTCATTTGGATGACAAAGATACTGCTTTCCGGTGCAACCTGGTGACATTGTCCGGAGAGGAAGATTACAAAGAAAAAAAAATGTTGGATTACTGTGCCGGGGAAATATCGTCAGAGGAATCGGCACAGCTAATTGCACAAATAAATGCATCCTTTGCATCTGAGAATGTTCGTTTTTATCCGGGGGTAAGCTATCGCCATCTAATGGTTTGGCCTTCCGGAGCCGAAGATACTAGTCTTACACCTCCCCATGATATTTCAGGAGAAAAAATAGCCTCTTATTTACCTGAAGGTGAAGGCAGTGAGACTTTATACAATTTAATGAAGAATAGTTATAGTATGTTAAAAGATGAGCCGGTAAACATAGCCCGCATTGAAAAAGGAACCAACCCGGCAAATTCTATCTGGCTCTGGGGGCAGGGTAAAAAACCCGGTTTAGATGGTTTTACAGAGAAGTACGGACTGAAAGGGGCTGTAATCTCGGCAGTAGACTTGATTAAAGGAATTGGTATCTGTGCCGGAATGGAAGTTCTTGATGTGCCGGGGGCCACGGGTAACATACATACCAATTTTGTTGGGAAGGCCGAAACGGCACTGAGAAGTTTGGAGAGTGGCCTTGACTATGTTTATATTCACATTGAGGCCCCGGATGAAGCATCGCATCAAGGTTGTTTAAAAACTAAAATTAAGTCCATTGAGAAGATTGATGAGATTCTGGGGCAAATACTTCAAGGGCTAAAAATACATGAAGAGTTTAAGATTATGGTTTTGCCGGACCACCCAACTCCCATGCGTACGAGGACTCATTCTTCTGATCCGGTACCTTTTGTCATTTATGATTCCCGAACTGAGAAGAGGGAAAACCGTACATTCAGCGAAGATACGGCCGCGGAGGCGCCCTTGGTAATTGCGGAAGGTCATAAGCTAATGGATTATTTCCTCACCAAATAGAGATTTTAGAACCCCCTACACAGGGGGTTTTTGTAGAAAAATGCATTATTTTATTTCTCGGTCTATGCGCTGTCGGAGTCTCTGCAAAAAGCCACCAACGCTGGCATTTAACTGGTCTAACTGCTGAACTTGCTGCGAGTCGACCTGACCGGAGGTAACCTGGCTGAGAATAGTGCCTATCTCCATGGCTTCATTTTGAGCTTGTCGCAACTGGTATAAAAGCTGTTCTTGTTCCATTTCATGATTTGAGTTATTGGTAAAGATACTTTTTAGCCACGTCACACTTAATGCCCCCTCAATATTATTTTCTTTTAATAATTATCTGCAAATCAATAACGTAGTATTTGACATTTGTTTTTTAAAATATTGATTCTAAGGTTTATTTTGGAAGGGAGATATATTCACACATGGCCACTGGCTTTAGCAAAAAAAGACCTACCTTTACACAGTTTCACAATTTGTTTGTTGAAATACTAAACACCAACAATTGTAATACAGACACCTTTTCCCGCTGGAATGAAATTGGCGACATTAACCAACGGGCATTGATCCTTGCAGCTTTTCGGGACAAACTTATAACAGATTTTGGCCTGGGCAAAGATTTCGAAATTAATAAACAACTGCTGGAATTAGATGGGCCTGTGGAAAGTGTAATTACTCAATTCTTTCACTCTATCTCCACATTGAGCCTGGTAGAACACATTAACGAAACAATTATAGAACAGCAAAAAGCCCGCCGCGGGGAAAACTAATAGGTAAACTCACTAATTTTTCCGGCATATTGTCGGTATATCCAGAATAAATATTTTAAGGCTGGCTAAACTTGATGACTTATGGAACATAAAATAACGAACAATCGCAAATGGTTTTTAAAATTTACTATACTATTATACTTTTCTACGGTGGGTATAATACTGCCTTACTTTCCTCTTTTGTTTTCTCACCGGGGATTGGATAGCAGCCAAATTGGAACTCTTCTAGCCATTGGCCCCTTTGTTTCAACCTTGGTTCAATTTCTTTGGGGAATAGTAAGCGATCGTCTGCAAACAGTGAAAAAACTTGTTATTTTTCTTCTTATTATGGGAGGCCTGTCCAGCAATTTAATATTTAGTAGTGATTCCTTCCGTTCCTTGTTGGCAGCGGTTTTTATATTCTACGCATTTGCCTGGCCGGTAATTCCCTTACTTGACAGTCTTACGCTGGCGACGGTAAAGGAAACCGGCGAAGGATATGGAAGTTACCGCTTGTGGGGATCGTTGGGATTTGCCATATCGGCATTATTGGGTGGGACAATACTTAAAACAATTGGCATTGAAAATGTTGGCTACCTTTATCAGAGTCTTCTTTGCGCATGTATACTCATGTGCATGCTCATACTTGACACCCGGCCGTCGGCACACCGGGTCACTTTAAATGAAGCCAAAAGGATTTTGGGTAGAAAAGAAATATTAGTCTTTTTGCTTATTGCTACTTTACTGAGCACAACTAACAAAGCTAACGACGCCTTCTTGGGTCTTTATATTCAACATCTTGGCGGGTCAGAACAGGCGGTAGGTTGGGCTTGGACAGTAGCACCATTAAGTGAAATTCCCATTTTTGCTTTTTCCGGGTATCTAATGACCAGATTTCATGAGCTATATCTTTTAGCGCTGGCATCTATTGCTTTTGGCCTGCGTTGGATCTTGTTCAGCCTAGTGCAGTCACCGGAAATGCTGATACCGGTACAACTGCTGCATAGCTTAACCTTCGGCTTATTTTTTATGTCCGCAGTGGGGTATATGAGCAGGCTTGTGCCTCAGAACTTACGGGCCAGCGGACAAGGATTGCTGTCTACATTTATCGGCGGCGTGGCGGGGATTTTCGGCTCTTATATGGGAGGCATTCTGTTTTCCTCCGGGCCCCGTTTACTCTACATTTCACTAGCCATTGTATCCCTATGTACATTTTGGTTTTTTTACAGGCATTACAAAAGCACAGTGCAAAAAAATTGCGGCTAAGAAAACAAGCTAGCCTTCCGGCCTAAAATACCGTATTTTCCTCTATACCCTAATCACCTGCCTCTATCATTACCTTTTATTTGTTAATATCATCACATACTATTCCACCGGTCATAAAACGGAGGGAGTAGAAGAATACTGGTTTTATGTGTAGACATTAAACAGCTATTATGAGATAAAGCCGGTTTGCTTTACATATTGCCATGTAACAACTTATATTGGTTATGTGGGTTGTTTGTAATTTTATCCTATGGGTGGTAAAATGTTAATTAACTTCACGTACTCTACAAGTCTTTTAACGGCCTTTTTGGAGGCCGTTAAAAATATGCTCAACAATTTGGAGGGAAAATGGTAATGGATTTTTTCGGACGAGAAGGTGTAACTGTTAATCCTTACTTGCGACTGCGAGACAAGGAATTAAAGACGATTCATAGCGCATCAATGGAATTGCTTTCTGATCCCGGCATTGAACTATCTCATGAAGAAGCCGCCGGCATCTTTGACAAAGCCGGGGCTACCGTTACTAAATCAGAGAGAGCAAAAGGTACTTGGGTAGTAAAGATCCCGGAAAAGCTGGTTCTTCAAGCCCTGGAAACAGCCCCTTCTCAAGTAACGCTTGGTGCCAGAAACCCGGAGCATAAACTTATTCTGGACGGGGAAACGCCGCGGGTTTACTTTGGCAGCGGCTCAGAAACGAATAACATACTGGATACTAACCTGGAGGAATTTACTTCTACCTCTGACCCCGACAAAAAGTTAAAATTTCCCGTGCATAAAAGGCGCAGGGGAATGGTAGCCGACTTATGCGCGGCGGCACGGTTGGGTGAACACCTGGAGCACTTAGACTTCTTTATTCGCCCGGTTAACATCCAAGATGACGACATATCGGAAGATAGCAAGGATGTAAACAAATTTTACGCCTGTTTAAACAACATGACCAAACATGTTATGGCTGGACTTACAGACCTTAATCAATTGGACAATATAATACGCATGGGTGAAATAATTACCGGGGGCCCCGAACAACTTAAAGAAAACCCGGTGATGTCGTTCATAACCTGCGTCAACAAAAGTCCTCTCCAATTAGAGGGAGATTCGACTGAAAAGATGCTGTCCATAATAAAACGGGATATGCCTGTAGTTCTTTCCAGCAGCCCCCAGGGTGGCTCATCGGCACCCATCGACGAAGTGGGCATGGTAGCCCAAATTAACGCCGAAATATTGGCTGCTGTAACATTAAGCCAGTTAGCTCACCCAGGGGCCAAGGTCATTTATGGCAGTGTTCCGGTAAGGGCACGCATGGATAATCTGCACGATATGTACGGTGCACCTGAATTTAATCAATACAACATTGATTGTGTACAAATGGCGCGGTATTACAAAATGCCCTGTTACTCCACCGGAGGAGTTGCCGATGCCAAGGTTCCGGGTATTCAAGCAACTGCCGAAAAAGTGTTTTCCCATCTTTATGTCTGTATGGCCGGCCCACACTTGCTGCATTACGCTTTCGGTCTATTGGAAGAAACTCAGACTTTTTGCTTTGAACAGGCGGTCCTTGATAACCAACACATAGGAATGGTTAAGACATTGATGCAGCCGCCGGAAGTATCACAGGATAACGTTTCCTACAGCCTGGATGTAGTACGGAAAGTAATGAACACATCGCACAGGCTTTTTGCTCGCTACGCCAGAAAACGCATCCATTCCGGTCAACTTTTCCTGGCTTATCCCTTTGAGGGGGGAGAAATACAGGATGAAACAATGGCCAACGTAAAGGCAGAAACGCAGCGTATACTGGCTGAGCCTGTTGATCACTTACCTGATGCAACCAGTGATCAGATTTTTGCAGAAATCCCTGGAATATTAGACCGGATAAGGTGAAGCTCAAT
Source organism: Clostridiales bacterium (assembly GCA_016278505.1). Lineage (GTDB taxonomy): Bacteria > Bacillota > Desulfotomaculia > Desulfotomaculales > VENG01 > VENG01. The sequence goes on along the minus strand of JADQBQ010000007.1, from coordinate 31,789 downwards.
AACTTAATTAGTTGAAACAATTTTAAAGGAGGCTTTATAGTGAGCGGAAGCGAATTGATCAGCGCCATACGGTATAATGTTTTACAAGGCAGAAGGGATAAAGATGACGAGGGATTAGAGGATGATTTAGTAGGGGAGCCGGGCGTAGAGGAGCTGGTTAAAGAAGCCCTGCAAAAAAAAGTTCCGGTACACGATATTCTACTGCACGGGCTTACCGAAGGCATGAAGCAAGTGGGAGAAAAATTCGAAAAAAAGGAGTACTTTATCCCTGACATGTTGTCCGCCGCAGAAGCAGTGGGTGCTGTCATGGAAACATTAGAGCCCTATTTGCTGCAAGAAGGAACAACTTCTAAAGGAAAATTTCTGTTGGCTACAGTGGAAAAGGATCAGCACGACATTGGCAAAAACATAGTGGGCATTATGCTTAAGGGTGCCGGTTTTCATGTGGTTGACCTGGGCATCAGTGTTCCCACTGCAGACATAGTGACGGCGGTGGAAAAGGAAAAGCCGGACTACCTGGGTCTTTCCGCCCTGTTGGATACAACGATGCGTCATATGCAGGAAACTATTAGTTTACTGCAAGAGAAAGGTTTGCGTTCGGACCTGAAAGTAATTATAGGAGGTGCCCCCACCTCACCTGAGTTTGCCGGCAAAATAGGGGCTGATGCCCACTGTAAGGATGCCTTTGCCGCAGTAAACACAGCTAATGAAATGGCAGGTGGAGGCGGCGCCAATGGTTAATAAATCATACGAACAAGCACAGCAAACCGGATTGTACGAAAAACCGGCTAGTTTAAGAGGTAAATATGACAATGTAAGGCGCTTTTGGGAAGATGAGATAACCTGTTTATTCTTAAAACCTCATCTGGAAGACATTCGTAAGCATGCAGAAAGTGCCGAGCGTGGCGTACGCATCCTTGATCTGGGATGTGGCAGCGGCGATGGGTATGAGTTACTTACATCCGCTGCAGACCGTAAGGCAGCTTCATCCGAACAGGATAACAGATTATTACCTGATAACAGCATAGAGACCTACCTTGGTATTGATATCAATCCCGGCTTGTTGGAACAAGGCCGAGCTGTATTCAGAAAGAATGAAAGAGTCCAATTTCAAGAGGGAAGCTTTTCAGAGGGATTACCCCTTGCTGAAGGAGAGAAACCCTTTGACCTATATTTAAGTACTTACGGTACTTTTTCGCACTGTACCGATAAGGAATCCATAAAGCTTCTGGCAGACATTGCTGATCATGCTAACCAAGGCGCCATCGTTGTTTCCGATTGGTTGGGATGGCAGGCCTATGAATGGCAGAATCTTTGGACAGAAACCCTTGCTGAAGATCAAGTAATGCAATATATAATATCATACCTCACAGATCCGGAGGAAAAGGAAAACACTGAATTTGATCCGTTTGAACTCCGGCTGATGAATAAAAATACAATTCAAGCTATAGTAAATAATGCTGCCCAACAAAGCAATAATAATCTTAAACTACTCTCAACTTTTGATCGATCAGTATTTATAGGTCGCCATATGGAAACCGGGGACTATTACCCCAAACCGCAGCCAATACGTTGGGTAATGAATTCTCTCTTAGAACAGGGACTGCGTACTGATCTCAAGCGCGCCTTTATCAAATACGAACCGCGGCAGGGCTTCCAAGCAGCTAACAGTTATTTTGAACAGTTGGTACGATGCTGGAATAGCCTGGTCCAATATGTATCTGAAATTATGGCAGGAAATAATGTTTTTCCTCCGGCAGGCCCTCCTGCCTTGCAGCGAGCAGCCGGAACTATGCAGCAATTGGTTAGAGCAACAGCAATTCTTGACTTAGAGGACGTCCGGGCCAATATAATAGAACCTCAGCTTGCTTACCAACTCAGAGGCTTGGAAGCAGAATTGCAAAAGGGCGAGGGAAGGGCTCACGGAATTGTCGCCATCATGCAAGTTGTATAAAGCATACACTTAAGGAGGAATTAAATTGCGCGGACTTACGGCAGGGCAATACCGCCCTTTAACCGATGAAAACATAAAGGCAGTACACGAAACCAGTGCAAATCTTTTGCAAAATCCGGGAATTCGCTGCGACAATGAGAAGGCATTGGAGTTATTTGCCCAAAACGGAGCGGAAGTGAACAAGGAAACTAAGATGGTTAAAATACCCAGGGGTATGTTGGAGGATGCTATTGCCTCTGCTCCCTCCCGTGTTACATTGTGCGGCAGGGAAGAAAAGAACGACCTTATTCTCGAAGGCAAGAGAACACACCTTGGAACAGGAGGTACCGTTCTTAACGCCCTTGACCTCGAAACAGGGGAAAGACGCCCCACCGTTAGGAAGGACATGAAAGATTTTGCCAAACTGGTTGATGCTCTTGATAACATTCACTTTTTTATGCTCCCGCTTTACCCTAACGATATAGAAGTACAAAACATTGATGTTAACCGTTTTTTTTGGGCACTGGCTAATACCTCCAAGCATATTATGGGTGGCGTTTATACAGTTGACGGTATTCGCAGCGTAATTGATATTGCGGAAAAAATATCCGGTGGTCCGGAAAAATTGCGCCAGCGTCCCATTGTTTCCATGGTTACATGCGTAATGAGCCCGCTGGTAATTGATGATACCTACGGTGGATTGCTGATGGAAGTAGCCGGGCAGGGAATACCGGTGGTGTGTCCGGCGGAGCCTTTAGCCGGTGCCACAGCCCCAAGTACCATTGCCGGCACAGTTGCCATTTCCAATGCTGAAACACTTTCCGGGATAGTGTTAGCCCAGTTAACTAACAAGGGTACTCCCACTATTTACGGTACAGTAAGCAGCAGCATGGATATGAAAACCGGGTCTTATCTGTCCGGTAACATCGAAATGGGTTTAATCAATGCTGCCAGTGCACAAATGGCTCAATATTATGAAATTCCTATTTATGCAACTGCCGGTATGTCCGACTCTAAATTACCCGATGCGCAGGCAGGATACGAAAAAATGGCTACCGCTATGATTACTGCGCTGGCAGGAGCTAATTTCATTCATGACGCTGCCGGATTCTTGGAGTTTTGTACCACTATTTCCTATGAACAGATGGTCCTGGATGATGAAATGATTGGCATTTGTATGCGGGCAGTAAAAGGCATTGAGGTTACCGAGGAAACACTGGCCGAGGAAGTAATCAGAAGTGTCGGTGCAGGCGGTAATTTCCTGGCCAACCCGCACACCATGAAGCACTGCCGGTCGGAATTCTTTTACCCCACTATTGGCGACAGGCAGTCCAGAAAGCTCTGGGAGAAAAACGGTGCCCAGGATGCACGGCAAAGGTCAATAGAAAAAGCCAAATTAATTCTGTCCGAGCACAAACCGCTGCAGATTGCAGATGAAGTGATAAACGACATTAAAGCAAAGTACCCTCAATTGGACATTTAAGGATAAAGTTACCAAAAGGATTTTAACTTAAATTTAACATGTCTACCCTATACTAAAACTTTTACTTATGTTAGGCTTAGACTAACAACTTAGTTTAGGTGCATGGGTTGCTGTTTGTGAAAGGAGTGAATGACAAATTTTAGTTGTTGGTGAACTTATAAACGGTACCAGAAAGTCCGTTAAAGAAGCTGTAATAAACCATGACGAACAATTTATTAAAGACTTGGCTAAGCAGCAGGCTGAAGCCGGGGCAAATTATATAGATATAAATGTGGCCACCGGCCACGGTGACAAGGAGCCCTCCGATATGGAGTGGGCTGTAAAGTTGATTGAACAAGTGACAGACATACCCCTGGCCATTGACAGTTCCAGCCAGGAGGCCATGGAAGTAGGACTGAAAACTTGCAGCAAGCAAACCCCGTTATTAAACTCTGTCAGCGCTGAACCGGGTAGACTAAAGCCTTTTTTGGACTTGGCCGAAAAGTATCAAACACCTGCGGTAGCTCTACCCATTAAAGACAGTGGCATTCCTCCCAGTGCCGAGGAGAGACTGGATGTATGCAAGTTAATTACTGAAGAGGCAGCAAAAAGAAACATTGCACCGGAGAGATTATACTTTGATCCACTTGTATTACCTCTTGGTGTAGACTCAGCTAACCCTTCGGTTACTATTGATACCATTCGAAAGGTTAAAGAGCAAATTACAGGTGCTAAAACTCTGATTGGCTTAAGTAATGTTTCTTATGGGCTGCCCAACAGAAAATTATTAAACCAAATTTTTATGGCTCTTTGTATCCAAGCAGGTTTGGACGCTGCTCTGTTGAACCCCACTGACCGTTCTACAATGGGTGTATTAAAAGCTACCGAAGCATTGATCGGTACGGACCAAATGTGCATTAATTACTTGAAAGCCTATCGTCAGGGCCTACTTAAAGACTAGGAGGAGTTTTGAATGAGCTTATACGAGCAAATCAGCCTTGCTGTTCAGAAGGGCGAAATTGAAGAAGTTGGGTCACTATCTAAGCAAGCCCTGGAGGAAGGCAACAATGCTTTAGATGTATTAAATAGCGCTCTCATGCCCGGTATTGAAATAGTGGGGGAAAAATTTGGGCGCGATGAATTATTCATTCCGGAAGTAATGATGTGTGCACAAGCACTGCAGGCCGGAATTAACACCATTAATCCTTTTCTAACCAAAGAACAGTCTTCGTATAAAGCCAAGATTGTGATTGGTACCGTAGCTAATGATGTACACGATCTGGGTAAAAACCTGGTAAAAATGATGTTTACGGCTAACGGTTTCGAAGTTATCGACATGGGAGTGGATGTGTCGGCGGAAAAATTTGCCGCGGCATTAGAGGAACATAAGCCACAAGTTCTCGGTTTATCAGCATTATTGACCACTACCATGCCGGAAATGTCTAAGACAATTGAGCTTATTAATTCCAAGGGTCTGCATAATGGTTTGCAAATTATGGTCGGCGGAGCCCCTGTTACCGAGGATTTTGCCAAGGAGATCGGTGCAGATTTCTATGCAGACAATGCCATAGAAGCAGCAAATACCGTTAAGGGCATGATTTAACCCTCTTTTCAAAGTATCACCAAAATTAGAAGGAGAGTGAAAGAGCTTGTTTACGGTGAACCCTCAAGAATTACCCATTGACAGGGCAGAGGCCCTTCGTTATCTGGGGTACAAACCCGGCAAACGAAAAATCGGGAAAAAGATATTACGCCTTTTAGATGAAGAAATGGAAAAGGCCCGTACACTAATTACCCCCCGCGGGCTTTATCGGGTGGTGGAAGTTGGAGAACTGAGAAACCATAAGTTTTTCCATGATGCCCAACAAATTGCTTTTGGCGTGTGCACCATTGGTGAAAAGTTGGATAAAGAAGTTAAAAGGTTGTTTAAGTCAGGTGAGGGTACCCGGGGTGTTCTCCTAGATGCTGTAGGCTCAGTATGTGCCGAAGCTACTACCGACCTGGTAAATGCCGAGGCGGAAGAGTGGGCATCAAAAAACAAGTTAAACATAACACGCCGCTTTAGCCCCGGCTACAGTGGTTGGAATGTTCGAGATCAAAAATTGGTATTTGCCAAGCTGGGCAAATTCACCGCCGGCGTTAAGCTAACTTCCTCCGGCATCATGTTGCCTATTAAATCTGTGTCCTTTGCCTGCAAGCTAAGCACTCAGGACATGGTAGAAATAAATAAAGGGCAAAAGTGTGCATCCTGTAATATGCGCGGTCGCTGTGCATTTAGCGCAGAAGAAGGAGTATGCAGGAAAACAGCCAAGGAAGCATAATAAAATAGCTCAAAAAGAGCGGTAGGTTAACTTAACCTACCGCTCTTTCCATTTCCGGCATGGACACGCTTCAAGATATTTGTTATCATTATGAAAAATTGCACTAAAAGCAGGAGGATAAAATGACTGTAAACGACAAGGCAATTGATTTGGGAAGAGCCGTGACGGAAACAGATGCGTATAAGAACCTACAAAAGGTACAGGCGGCAATGATTGAAGATGGCGAAGCACAAAAACTGGTACAGGATTTCCAAAAACTTCGCAATTCTTACGACAGAATGCAGTCCATGGGTCACGAACTAGAAGAAAAGCATTTAGAAAAATTAAAAGAACTTCATGATAAAATGATGGAGAATCGGCTGGTAAAACAGTACGAAGAAGCACGTTCAGAATTTGACCAATTACTGGCAGACGTAAATGCAAAAATTAACGAGGGAATGGGTAAAAATCAGGGTGAAAAAAGCTGTGACTCCGGTAGTTGCGGTTCCGGTGGCTGCAGCTGCTGATCAAAAGGCAGCTGCTATTAATAAGCGGACAGACATTTTGCAACAAATGAAACAATGACTGTCCGCTTACAATAAAAAATCCAGATTCGTCGGCATTAAAACTTAGATTCTTCGCTGCACTCAGAATGACAATATTGGCTCTTTTGCCCGCGTTTTAAAATGAAATTTGACATGCGAGTTATTTATGGTAAAATGAAATTAAGTGATTATAAGGGGGCGTAGCTCAGCGGGAGAGCGCTTGATTCACATTCAAGAAGCCACTGGTTCGAAACCAGTCGTCCCCACCATTTAGGACCACACCTACGCGGTAGGCATGGTCCTTTTCTATGCAATCTGACTAACAATTCTTAACTCATTATCTTTAGGGTTAAGAATTTTTTATCCATAAGATTAATTATTTCTCCCTTGTCATCTCCGGTTAGTAGCTTAAGTATAGGCCTTTGTGGCAAATTGGTATAACGCATTACGACTGCTTTTTCCCTGTTATTTAAGATAACTTCCGTACCGGTATCATAAGGAGTTATATAATTCACTAAATAATCAGCTCCGGCCCCAAACTGAACAAACTTCATGGAGCGTATATACTCCATGGCTTCGGCTTTACTCTTTGCGGACTTGTAACCTGCTTCTTTATTCGTCATGGCCTCAAATACATCGGCTGTTTGTACTATACTAATACTTAAATCCTTGTACTGCCCATCAAGCAGAGTGTTATTCAACTTATGCGGATAGGACATGTATGTGTCCATACCACTGTCGTAACTGGCATTGAAGTCCTCCCACACATGATGCATAAGGATTATTCGTTTAGACAGTACATTTATTTTATTTTTAACCAGGTTGTACCCTTCTAACGGATGCTTTTGCATTTCCAGGTAATCTTCTTTTTTATTATACGTATAATTGATATCAAGCAGCCTTTTGTCTATCTTGGCCATTCCGATGTCGTGCAGCGCAGCCCCCAATACAATCTTCTCCAGCTCATTCTTGTTATAACCGGCCTTTATGGCCATTATGGCTGACAAAATAGCTACATTCAGACAGTGTACCGCATGATCTTCCCCACCTGCCAAAAAAAGCATATTAGTACCAAAGATTGTATTGGGATTAGAATAGAGGTTATTAATAATTTCATTAGTCATTTTTTTAACTCTTTCCGTTCTGCGCGATGAAAATTGTTTTAATGTGGCTTCAATTTTATCTTTGGCTTCGAATTTTAACTCATCGCTAATAATGTCGTCATATAAATCGATATCTTCACTATCATCAGTATGGATGGTGATAAACCTGTGTGCCAGGTTATCTATATTACGTTGAAGAGCATTAACACTGCCCTTGGTGATCCTTATATTGCTATTTACATAAATCCTGCCATCCTTTAGGCGCAGCGGCTTTGCAACTTCTTTACCTATGTAATTGTCCAGGTCCGATATTCTAACTATTCGCATGTCTCACACCTTAAATATATATCTTCGTGGTTTCAGGAGGCTGAACCATCGAGTAAAAATTTCTTTTATCATCTAGTTTTTCCGGCTTTTCCGCTTCCGTTAACGTTCGCGTTAAGGAGTCATACTGATACCATCCATAGGTTACTACCATTTTTTCACCACTGTCTTTCTGCAAATAAACTTCCTCAATAACAATGGAATCAAATGGGGAGCTGACCTCCGGTCTGGCTAATTGAGCTACTTCGAATAAGGAAACATACTGAAATTGACCTAATCTCTTGATTTCAAAATAGCTGGAGAAATAGCTTATAAGCGTAGCATAAATGCCAACAAACTGATCCATTATCACACCACCAAATTGAAATAATTCAAAAAAAGCGACCCAAAATCAATGGCCGCCTCAAAAGTCTTTTGCTTTCTTTTTAAGCAGCCTGGCAACCATGGCATAAAAGCTTTAGGCCCATAACTTTGCGTCCCGACTTTTAAGCCGGTTTGCCCATTTTTACAATTTATACATATTATACATACATTCTATCATTCTCGACCATTTCCTGCATTCAGATTAATTATTGTAAAAAATTATACCATAAGATGTTGAGTTCGATTAAGCCTGTTGCCCGTATATTCTTTACATTTGCATATAATCGCGATAATATTAACCCATATATTCAATGCTTAGTTAATTTAAGGCATTACCATAGCATACATAGTGTTTTACGTAGATTTAAGCGGGGTAATTTTATGAGCATTCCCAGGCAAAACTGCATTAGATGTAAACATTTTTATGTAACGTGGGATAAAAGCTTGCCAAATGGCTGCCATTGCTACGGCATAAAAAGTAGGTATAACCCATCGGTCCAAGTTTACAGGGCAACCGGGGAAGGTTGTATGTGTTTCAAAGAAAGAAAACAACTGAAAAAGGGTAAGTGATATTGCCAATGGGCTATTAGTAAAATACCGCTAAATTACAATTAATTATAATGGCCATTTGTTGAAACCCGGCCTTCTATAGGATTTATTTCAGGCAGATTAATATTTAACAAAATAAAACAGTTTTTGCAGGAAAATGGCTACGTAGCCTCGAAATGGTTCAGACATTTTTCCTTGAGAAGGTGGGTCCTGATGCAAAAGAATATAAACCAAACAAAGCCCGGACTGGCAGCTGTAGAGAACGGTAAACTCAAAATTTTCGATCCCTCTCCGGGAGAACAACCCGCAAAAATTATTGCGGCAGAAGGAATAGTTCTTAAAATTAACGGGGAGCAAATTGATTCAGAGACTGAGGTTAATCAAAATGATACCATTGAAACAGTGCCGAAATCCGAGCTGACACCTGCCGAAATTAACATCGATGTATCTAAAGATAAAATGGCAGCATACTTAGAAATCAAACCGGAAATTAAAATAACTTTTTCCCTCAAGGATCAACCCCCGACTCCTAACCTAGTTCTCGCCACTGAACAACAGACAAAGTTACAAATCCCGTACAGTATTGCTGATATTTTAAACTTAATTAAAAAGAAAGGGATTGTTCAACCCGATTTACAGGCAGTAAAAGAAACTTTAGATATTGCAGGCGGTAAGAAAGTCCTTATTGCTTTCGGTACCGCTCCTACACCGCCTCTGGATGAAAAGGTGGAAATAAATATTCCATCAGGAAAAACTGCGCCGCTCGTTAAGGCTGATGGTAGAGTTGATTACAGGGAGAGTGCATCTAATATCAGCAGTGTTGACCAGGGGGATATATTAGCGGTTAAGCAGCCGAGCGCTCAGGGTGAGCCGGGGCATGATGTTTTTGGTAACATCATCAAGCCAAATGAGCCCCGGACAATATCAATGCAGGCAGGCCCCGGGACAGAGCTGATAGAAGAAAAGACCAAAGTAGTCGCTACAAAAGCCGGCCAGCCGGATATAAGGGCAGGGAAGGATAGTTATTATTTTACGGTACAGCCCAACATGATACACAACGGTTCTGTTAACCTGGATTCAGGCAATATTAGATTTAAGGGAGATGTCCACATAAAGGGCACCATAGAACAAAACATGGTTGTTTCCGGCAACGGGAAGGTACGGGTGGATGGACTTATAAGCAGCGCCACCGTCACCTCCGGCAGCCATATTACTCTAAATGGGCATGTACTGGCATCAAAGATTAGTGCAGGGGCAGCCATATCTTCCATTAGCCGTATACTGCCCCTGTTGGAAGACCTTGAGCAATTAATGTCCCAGCTGCAAATGGCACTTAAACAAACCTTTGCACAATTAAAGGGACAAACATCCTTTGGCAAAGTTACGGCGCTTCTCATGGAGAAAAGATTTCCTTCATTCCAGTCTAACATCAATAACATATTAAAGATTTACTCTAAGGATGCCAGCCTGCCCAGGGAAATTGAATCTCTCGCCGCCATTTTAAATCAAAAATTTAGGGGAATTAAGGTACTTGAGCTATCCGGCATTGAGGACATTAAAGAACTGAGCGAAGCAGTTCATAAAACCAAAACCCATCTTGAGTTCTTAACAGATAACAAAGCCAATATTCAGCTGCCTTATTCTTTAAACAGTACCATTGAGGCTACGGGTAATGCTATTATTACAGGACAGGGCTGCATTGAAACAAAGATCATAGCCGGAGGGACAGTCATGGTGCAGGGCCTCTTTCGCGGGGGCAGTATCGAGGCCGGGGATAATGTTACTTTATCCGAGGCGGGCTCAAAAACAGGTGTTCCCACCCACATTAAAGTACCTGCCGATAAGTCTGTTTTTTTCACCAAGGCTTACGAAAACGTAACCCTGGAAATAGGTGAGCAACATTATCTAATAAACCAAATTAAGAACCACAACGAGGCGCGCCTTGATGTGTACGGAGTTGTAGAGTTTGTCAAGTGGACACCAGGCAAAAAGTCCACAAAGCCCAAAAGCTAGTTATAACCGGTAAAACTCACAATATCCCAGGCATTTTCGTAAAAAAAACAATAGTTAGAGGGTTATTAAACCTTTGTCCCGGTCAAGCACAGGAACCACAGAAAACTTGTTGGCCTTCCCGCACCACACTAAGTCCTCGTCAAACCCCAGTTGCAGGAGCCTTTGCCCGTGTGCGGAATCATACAAACACTGTCCTATCCCTTTTTCGTAACCGGCAGCAAGAAGCGCAACAGCGGTTGCCGCGTCAGTCATTTGAAGTTTATCTTTGCGCGCATCTTTGGATGCCAGCACTTTAAGTTCCAGCATGACTAGACCGGCAGCCACGGCGTCCTCCAGTGAAAATCTTCCCTTTGTACCGGCACAGACAAGGGTAACATCGCTTTTTTTATTGTATAAGCGCCGGGCCACTGCCCGGGCATTTAATAGGCTTCCCATGTATACATTGGAGGCGGTTTTACAAACTTCAATGGTCCTGGTTCCGTTGGTAGTGGTAAGAATCAAAAACTTTCCGGCAATTACATCACCCGAGTATTCCAACGGCGAATTCCCGGTATCAAAGCCGGTTAGTTTTCGCCCTCCCCGTTCGCCACCCAGCAAAGTTGCCAGGCCCTGATGTCTATTTTGGTGTGCTCTTGCTATGGCATCCTCGGTATCAGTGACAGGAATAACACCACTGCAGCCGTTGGCCAGAGCGGTAATAATAGTACTCGTAGCTCGTAACACATCAAACACCACAGCACAGGTGGCTGAGATCAATTCAGGCTGCAAATCATCCACACGCATACATACATCTATTCTCATTTAAATCTCCTTTTTTTGCCTCCCTAAGGACAAGTATAATTATATCTGATATGGTATTATAGACAATAATCGGAAGACTCTATTAAAAGCGGATTAAGGGGGCATATTCCTTGCAACTTCACCTCCGCAAACGGTACAAGCATTTTAAACGCTATAGGGAAATTGCTAATGTAATGGCCAAGCACGGCTTTGGGCACATGCTCAACCAACTGGGCTTAGCCGAGTTTATTAATGCAACTTGGAATAAATATTCACATAAACCGGAAAGTTTCGCAACTTCAAAGGCGCGCCGGCTGCGCCTTGTACTGGAAGAATTGGGTCCCACTTTTATTAAATTAGGACAACTTTTATCTACTCGCTCCGACCTGCTTGCTGCAGATTACATAGATGAACTTGCCAAACTGCAGGATGAGGTTCCCCGTTTTCCGTTCCACACTGTAAAAGAACGCGTTCAAATGGAATTGGGTGACAATCTTGATGACATCTTTCTATCCTTTGAAAAAGATCCCCTGGCAGCTGCTTCCATAGGACAAGTACACCGGGCTACACTTAAAACAGGTGAACAGGTAGTGGTAAAAGTGCAGCGGCCCGGGATAAATGCAACCACAGAAGTGGATATTGAAATACTTTATGACCTTGCCGCGCTGGTAGACCGTCATGCCCCTTGGGGAGAAAACTACAGCGTAGTGGAAGTGGTAGAAGAATTTGACCACATGCTACAGGAAGAATTGGACTTCACCAGAGAAGGAAAGCATATTAAGACCTTCAGGCAAAATTTTGCCAATGACTCTCATATCTTTGCCCCTAGTGTAAACTGGGAATACACCACCGGTAAAATCCTAACCATGGAATACCTGGAAGGGATTAAACTTACCAAGCCGGAACTATTAAACCGGCAAAAAATAGACAAAAAGGCAATAGCCCGGCGGTTGACGGACGCCATGCTGAGGCAAATATTCATGCATGGATTTTTTCATGCCGACCCGCATCCAGGCAATCTTATGGTAGTACAAAGGGGAAAAATTGCATTTATCGATTTTGGCATTGTAGGCCGCCTGGATGAAGAAGTGCGCGACAAAATTACAAACCTGGTACTGGGCTTGGTAAACCGCAGCACGCAAGATATAATACGCGCCATAGTTAGCCTTGGTGCCATTCCCGGTAGTACAGATTTTAATTCACTGCGGCGGGACATTGACCGGCTGAGGCAAAAATATTATGAAATCCCCTTAATGGATGTTAGTCTCTCTGAGTCACTGGGCGACATTATGCAGATTACTTTTGACTACAATATTCGCGTTCCCACTGAATTTACCCTACTGGTAAAGGCTTTGATTACTATGGAGGGAATTGCCGCCAAGCTAGACCCTGACCTTAGCATCATGGAGGTAGTTGAGCCTTTGGGTAAAGAACTGCTCACCCAGAGGTACAGCTTTAAGAGTGTTAAAAAAATGTTGACAGAAAACATATCTGAGTACCACAGCATATTTACCCGGTTGCCAAAACACCTAAACCAAGTACTGGATATCATATCAAGCGGTGAATTAAGGTTTAAAACCGAAAACCCCAAACAACACATTATTATCACCCACCTGCATAAAGCTGCCCATAAACTGTCTCTGAGCATTCTTACCGGAAGCCTGGCGTTAACTTGCAGCCAGCTGGCAGGAAAGGGCGTTACCTTGCTTGGTTTGGAAGCTGAAAATATTGTGCTGTCCATGACCGTACTAACCATGATTTGTTTAATTGTTTCACTTATACGAACAAAAAAACTATAACCAATTTCGACATTAATTGGGACATATTTCTGCAAATTAAACAAGTTAGGCAGGAAGTATTAGACTCAAGCAGAATATTTACCTAATCAAGTCAAACAATGGCGCACTGGAGTGGTATCGTTGTCAAGACGCAGGCGAGTGGAAACACAAAAAAAAGACGGTAGTGAACGCTGGCTGGTTACCTATGCAGATATGATTACTCTATTATTGATTTTTTTTATTGTTATGTATACTATGAGCCAGGTGGATGCAGCCAAATTTGAATCCCTGGCATCATCTCTCTCTCAGGCTATGGGGGCCGGGGGAATGATCATGGAAAGTCCGGGGCCTTCTTTTGTATCCGGTGCCAGTCAAAGTGCTGCTGAAGAATTGGAAGAAAGACAAGAATTTAAGGACATTCAAAATCAATTGGAAGTTCTGATCCAAGAACGCGGTCTGGCAGCAGAAATTGTTGTCACTTCTGAGCAAAGGGGTATCGTAATCAGTTTTCAGGAAAATGTGTTATTTCCTTCCGGATCGGCTCAATTGACAGAGCAGGCCCAAAGACTGATTGACGAGGTAGCACCGGTTCTGCAGGAAACTGATAATAACCTGCGCATAGAAGGGCACACCGATAACTTACCTATACATACCGAAAAATTTCCTTCTAACTGGGAGCTGTCCGCATCCAGGGCCACCAGCGTACTGCAGGAGTTGCTTAGGACGGCAGATATGCGTGCAGCCCGGTTGTCCGCTGTAGCTTACGGTGAATATCGCCCCAGAGTGGTTAACAATACCTCGGATAAAAGGCAACTCAACCGGCGCGTAGATATAGTAATCTTGCGCAGCAAATTTGAAGGTTCAGAACCAAAAGCAATAAAAATTATATCGCCCTCCAGGCATTGATCCCCCTAGTTAATTATTAAACTAGTGGATTAATTAGAATGAAGATATTATGACAGAAAGGGATTAATTATGGATATTACTGCCATCGGTGGCTTATTTTTAGGTCTTATCTCACTAATAGGCGGTTTCTTACTGGAAGGAGGCCATGTGGGTGCTCTCTTCCAACCCAGCGCCGCTATAATCGTCTTTGGTGGCACCATTGGGGCCACAATTATTTCTTCTTCCTTACAGGAAGTGCTCAGCATCCCCAAATTATTAAAGGTTGCTTTCTTTTCCAAGCAGCCGGATGCAGTGGCTACCATAGAGACCATGGTTAGTTTGGCCGACGATGCACGCAAAGAAGGCCTTTTACACCTGGAAACACGCCTTGAAGAAATCGACGATCCTTTTATTCGCAAAGGCATTCAGTTAGTGGTGGACGGCACTGACCCGGAAATGGTTAAAAATGTACTGGAAACTGAACTTTATACCATTGAAGCACGTCACCATGTGGGCAGCGCCATTTTTGAAACTGCAGGCGGCTATGCTCCCACCATGGGAATTATCGGTACGGTAATGGGGCTAATTCACGTACTGGGAAGCATGGAGGACCCTAATCAATTAGCTCCGGCCATCGCAGTAGCGTTTATGGCCACATTATACGGTGTAGGAAGCGCCAATGTGCTCTGGATTCCATTGAGTGCGAAACTGCAAAACCTGAGTAAAAATGAAGTACTTATTCGCGAACTAGCCATGGAAGGCATAGTTTCTCTTCAGGCCGGCTACAACCCGGTTTTAATCCGTGAGCGCCTTACCGCCTTCCTTGCCCCTGCTTCAAGGGGAGACAACACGGAAATGGAGAGTGAGGAAGAAAGCTAGAATATTATTGATTGGAGTTGATTTTAATGGTAGACGCGAATTACCTGAACCAACAGGTTGTTGTGTTTGACCTGGATCAGCAGGTTTACGGCGTACCAATTGACGCTGTTCTGGAAATAATCCGCATGGAAAAGATTACCCCCATCCCGCAAGCTCCGGATTTTATCGAAGGCATCATCGAAATAAGGGGCAGGGTTATTCCGGTAATGGACCTAAGAAAGCGCTTTGGCCTTCAGGTAGCGGAACACACACAGTCAACCCGCATTATTATAGTAGACATGGATAGCAACAGTATGGGTATCATTGTAGATTCCGTAGCAGAAGTGCTCCAGATTTCCAGTGGTAACGTGGAGCCCCCACCTTCTGTGATTGGCAGCGTAGATCAATCCTTTATCCAGGGAGTTGCCCTGTTGGAAAAACGGATGATTATCCTGCTTGACCTGGCCAAGGTACTGCAAGACGAAGAAAAAGAGGTTCTGGAGTCTATAATGAACGCAGAACAAAACGTTTGAGGTGAGCTAAATGTTTTCTAATGAAGAAATTGCGGTATTTATGGAAGAACTGGATGAGAAAATACAAGTCATTAGCGATAATCTTTTAACTATGGAGAAGGAAGAGGACAGTCCTGAGGTGTTGCAGGAAATATTTCGTGCAGCCCATACCATTAAAGGCTCCTCTGCCGTAATGGGCTATGACCGTATGTCCACCCTGACCCACCAAATTGAAAATCTTTTTGAGCAACTGCGCCAGCACTCGCTTCCCGTCACCGCACCCTTAATAGATACTCTTTTTGAAGCACTTGATACCCTGCACGCGCTGCGCGATGAAATAACCGGGGAAGGGGAAGAAGTGGACACCAGTGCCGTGACAGCTAAAATCGCGGCCTTTAAAGAAGATACTGAATTAGGTGGGACAAGCGAAGATCCGGGCCGGCAAACAAACAGTTCAGAGACCAAAGCAGCAGTCGATAATACTGCGGCCGCGGATATTGCACTCCCTCAGCTGGAAGAAACGGACGAGACGTTAATTGCTCAAGCCCAATTAAAAGGTTTCAACGCTTATTGGGTTACCGTAGTGCTGGACCGTCACACCCAGATGAAAGAGGTAAGGGCCTTCATTGTTTTTGAGACCCTACAAGAAAAAGGGGAAATAATCAAGAGCGACCCTCCGGCCGAAGATGTACAGGAAGGTAATTTTGAACATCACTTTACCGTGATCTTACTTACAGAAGAAGATACTGATCATATTACCAATCTTGCCACTTCAGTAGCTGATGTGAAAGATGTGAGGGTTCATGAGGTATTATTGTCCAGGGATGCTGCTGAGGAGGAAGAAGAAGTCTCTCCGTCCGCTACCTTACCAACCCGTGCGGATCAACAGCAAAAGCCTACACAGGACCAAAAGAAAATTAGTACTTCTAAAACTGTGCGTGTAGATGTGCAAAAACTTGATACTTTAATGAACCTGGTGGGAGAACTGGTTATTGACCGCACTCGCCTAAACCGTTTTACGGATGTTTTTGAGAGCCAGTATGGATCTGATGACCTGGCCGAAAGCCTCATGGAGATATCCAGTCACTTGGGACAAGTCACCACCGATCTACAGGACGAAATTATGAAAGCCCGCATGTTGCCGGTGTCTTATGTTTTTAACCGCTTTCCACGTATGGTTAGGGATATTGCTCAGAAGATGAATAAGGAAGTTGAGTTTACCATAGAAGGTAAGGAGACGGAATTAGACCGTAATGTCATTGAAATAATCGGAGATCCCCTTATTCACTTACTCAGAAATTCAATTGACCACGGCATTGAGCCGCCGGAAGAACGCGTCAAAGCCGGCAAGCCCCGCAAGGGAAAAGTACAGCTTAAAGCCTCCTATGTGGAAAGCCATATTGTAATTACCCTGGAAGATGACGGTAAAGGAATGGACCCGGAAAAGCTGCGCAGCAAAATTGTAGAAAAAGGTCTGATCAGCGCGGAGCAGGCCCAGAGGTTACATAAAAGAGAAATACTGGACTATATCTTTGCAGCTGGTTTTTCCACCACAGAAAACGTAAACGACATATCCGGGCGAGGTGTGGGGATGGATATTGTGCGCAGCCAGATTGAGCAGATCAACGGCTCGGTAGAGTTTAACAGCATCCCCGGCCAGGGCACCACCTTTACCATTAAACTGCCGCTTACCCTGGCCATCATTAATGCGCTGATGGTAACTCTGGGTAAACATACCTATGCCTTCCCCCTAACCCACATTGTGGAAACACTGGCCATTGAACAGGATGAGATTAAACTGGTTCGTCACAGTGAAGTAGTTATAGTGCGTGGTTCAGTTTTACCGCTGGTTCGGTTGTCGAGCGTCTTCAACCAACAGTCGGACGACGAAGAAAACAGCAGGCTGTATGTAGTGGTACTTGGTTCAGGCGACAGAAAAGTAGGTGTTGTGGTAGACAGATTACTGGGAGAGCAGGAGATTGTAATTAAGTCCCTGGGTTCCTACATGGGCCACGTCGATAACCTCTCCGGTGCTACCATCCTGGGCGACGGCAAGGTAGCTCTCATTGTAGACCCACGGGGAATAATCAAGGAATCCGGTACCAATGCAGAGGATGTCGGTTATGCAGAAGCCAATTAGGGTACTGGTTGTTGACGATTCCGCACTGATGCGGCTGATGGTCAGCCGCCTGCTGGAGGAAACCGGTAAGTTTAAAATTATAGCAACTGCTTCCAACGGGGATGAAGGGTTGCAAAAAATATGCGCACTGAAGCCTGATGCCGTAACCATGGATGTGGAAATGCCCAAAATGGACGGCCTTTCCGCCTTGAAAGAAGTTATGCGCCGCTGCCCCCTGCCGGTAATTATGCTGAGCACATTAACTACTGCCGGTGCCAGGGCCACTATGGAAGCCCTGGCTGCCGGGGCGGTGGATTTTGTCCCTAAACCCGCCAGCCCTGCCCAAGTAAAATCAGTAACCGGTCAGCTGGCAGAGAAGCTTTCTACAGCAGTACAACATGCGGCAGTACATGCTGCACCGGCAAGCAGGGCACAACCAAAGAAACCGCCGGCAAAAAAAACACCGGAAAAGCCACTGCCTCCACCCGGACCTCGTATAAGAGTTACATCGGAAAAGGCTGACCTGGTTGTAATCGGTTCTTCCACCGGCGGGCCGGCGGCCCTACAATCGCTGCTTCCCACCCTTCCCCAAAAATTTCCCGCTGCTATCGTAGTGGTACAGCACATACCCGCCGGATTCAGCCAACCCATGGCCGACCACCTGGCCAGAAAATGCAACATTAAAGTACGGCATGCCCAACATAATGATCCCGTAATACCAGGACAAATACTTGTAGCCCCGGCTGGATTTGATTTGGATTTTAAAGCATCCGGCAGCCGCGTAACAATAAAGCTGGACCAGGGCCTGGACAGGCCCCTTAAGCCCGGGCAATTCCGGCCGTCCGTTGATTGGGTGATGTCCTCCGCTGTAAGTGTTTACGGCAAGCGTGCCATGGGTGTTTTACTAACCGGGATGGGTAAGGACGGGGCCCAGGGATTGGCTCTTTTAAGGGAAGCAGGATCATACACCATCGCTGAAGACCAAAGTACATGCGTGGTTTACGGCATGCCCAAGGCCGCCGCGGAATTAGGTGCGGCTGTCACCATACTGCCCCTGACCCAAATTGCACGGGAAATTTTGAAAAAAGTATAAAGTCCCAATGGTACAAAGACGAATAGATAAATAAGGAATACAACCATTGGAAAGTAGGTCGGTACCATGAAAATAAATCCTAATGGCATAAAGGCTTTACAAACTTATAATAACCATGCCAACATCAATAAAGACGGCCGAGAGACTTCCGGCACTACCAATACGCCCAACAAAGGCGACCGTATTGAAATTTCCCGGGAAGCACGCGACCTGGCATCATACCGCCAGGAACTCAAACAGCGCTCGGAAGTAAGACCGGAGCTTGTACAATCCTTGAAAGCAAAAATTCAGGATGGTACTTACAAGCCTGACCCGGATAAAATTGCCCAGGGCATGATCAACGATAAATTACTGGATGAGAAGGTTTAAAAATGGAAGCACAACAGCAGTTCGAAAAACTATATCAACTATTGCAGCGGCAGGAACACGCGATAAAACAGTTGATTGCCGCCGCAGAAGAGCAAACTCAATACCTGCGTCGTAATGATATCAATAACCTGCAGACAATTACACAAAAGCAAGAAGTACTATCCAACACTCTTAAGAACCTAGAAAATGACCGCCTGCAGGTACAAAAGGCCCTGGAAAAAGAACTGGGGCTGCCCGGAGCATTGTCCCTTGAGCACCTAACACTATATGCCGGGCAAAACGATGCACTGGACCTCAATAATATTAAATCTTCGTTGCAGAAAAACACAGAACACCTTAAAGAAGTAAATATTTTAAACCAGGCACTAGCAGGCCAGGCCCTACAATTCACAAACTTCATGCTGGGGCTACTCCAACCGCAACAGCAAACCGGCTACACAAAAGAAGGCAGCCTAAACAAAACACTAACCAATAAATCCCGATTAAATAAATCGATCTAATTAAAACCTTAAAAAATGAAAGAGCAATTTTTGACGGGATTAACGGGATTCGCGGGATAGAGATTAAAACGAAGAGAAAAGAAAAGGCAAAAGGCATTAGACAGGATTACAGGATTGCAGGATAAGGGATTAAAGGCGGGGTGTTAAGAGGGTCGGTTGCTATGGGAACAAATATTTACATAATTATTGTAAAAAGTTAAAAAAGGAAAGTGCAATTTTTGACGAGATCAACGGGATCCGCGGGATGAGGTTAAAGACAAAAAAGAAAATCAAAAGACTTTAGACAGGATTACAGGATTTGCAGGATGCTTTAGGGTAGTGCATTGGGGTCTTAAAAAACATTTTTAAATTATTTGTTTAATATATTGGACTGGTCTATAAGCTCCACTCTCTTTAGGTGATAAAGATTATCGATTATATTATTGTATTTTTTAAATCCTGTTGATCCTGTTAATCCTGTCTAAAAAAATTGTTTACCCCAAAGCCACACATGCAAAGCCTTTTATCCTGCTAAAACATTTATTTTCGTAAAAAAACAACCCGTAAGTTACGACCCAGACTCTTTTATCATTTGCAAATTCTTATCAAAGGTGGTAAACCAATGTCCTCACCCGGTACATTTTTCGGATTAGAAATTGCCCGCCGCGGGCTGGCCGCTCACCAAAAGTCCCTGGAAGTCACCGGGCATAACATAGCCAACGCCAACACCCCTGGCTACAGCCGCCAGGAAGCAGTACATACAGCAGGCATTCCCTACCCCGCCCCCGGTGCAGGCTCGGGCACGAGCCCTGGACAACTGGGCTCTGGCGTAGAGATAAGCGAGATAAGGCGTATTCGCAACGAATACCTGGACACCCAGGTGCGTGACTCCACATCCGCGCAAAGTTACTGGGAAAGCAAAACCGAAATCATGGACCAAATAGAATCAATATTTCCCGAACCGGACGGCCGGGGCATCCAGGAAGTAATGCTTAATTTCTTCAGCGACTGGCAGGATCTGAACAATTCTCCTCAAGATGACGGTATTAAGGCAGCGGTGGTGGAGTCAGGCAAGGAACTGGCACGACTGTTTCGAGATACCCGCGAACAGCTGGATA
This sequence comes from Clostridiales bacterium, assembly GCA_016278505.1. Taxonomy (GTDB): domain Bacteria; phylum Bacillota; class Desulfotomaculia; order Desulfotomaculales; family VENG01; genus VENG01. The sequence goes on along the minus strand of JADQBQ010000007.1, from coordinate 11,206 downwards.
ACGTCAGTGAAAGTATTATCGGTGACGGTTCCGGTGAGATTTTCAAGGGAAAATTATTTGACCAGGTAAGTAGGGTCAAGGAATTATCAGCCCAATTAACAAACCTCAATGAATCAATTGTCCGTGTAAAGCAAGAAGGAAGACAACCTAACGACCTGTTGGATAAACGAGATATGCTTGTAAATGAACTGTCGGAATTCGGGCCGATAAAAGTTACCGCTGGTAGTGACGGCGGCATAAAAGTCACTATGTTTGACGACGCCCTTACTCTCGTAGAACCCGGCCGCGAATTGATCGACATCAAAGTAACAGCTTCAGGCAGTGATATAACTTTGGAAACCACAATGGATAATGCTTCCACTCAAACAATAACCTTAAGTGATATTACCGAAGCAAGTAACGGGAGCCTGGTGGGAACAGTTTCGGCCTGGCAAAATAATAATTCTTTCATGACCGAACTAGACGCTCTGGCCAATGAGTTGGGAGAACAAGTAAATAGCGCTTATGATCCTCACGTTTCATTGGGACTTCCGCTTAACTTTTTCGTCAATTTAAGTAGCGATCCCTTAGACGGTACAAATGGTGGGGCCGGTAATATTTTCGTGGAAACCACTATCAAAAACAGTCCCGCTCAACTGGACGGAACCCAAGCATTAAATGTGGCCCGCCTGCGCAACAAAACCTTTACCGATATCGGGGATTCCACATTCGAGAATTTCTATCAGGGGTTCATAGCCACCCTGGGTTCTAAAACCAAATCCGCCCAGAACATGAGCGAAAACCAGCAGGCCATTTTAGACCAAATAACAAGCTTACAGCAGTCCGCTTCCGGTGTATCCCTGGATGAAGAGTTAAGCCGCATGATACAGTTTCAATACGGCTACCAGGCATCGGCCCGAGTAATGAATGTAATGGACAGTCTTTTAGATACCCTGATTAACCGTATGCTCTAAACTAAAAAAATGGGGGAATGCCTCGTGCGAGTTACCAATCAAATGATGGGAAATGCCCTTAAACAGCATATTCAAAATAACCTGAGCCAGCTTTCCCGCACCCAAGAACAGCTTTCTACGGGAAAGACGATCCTGCGCCCCAGTGATAACCCCACTGACATCAGCCGGCTAATGGCTGTCAAGGCACAGAAAGAGATAAATAAGCAGTATACTCAGAATATAGATGACGGGCTGACTTATCTATATTCCACCGATACTGCTCTGGGCACAGCCGGCGAAATGCTGGCCCAGGCCAATGAACTAGCGGTACAGGGGGCAAACGGGACGCTTAGCGATACAGATATGGAGGCCATTGGCGAGCAAATCGATAAAATGATTGATGAGATGGTTGATGTGGCCAATACCACAGCAGGCGGCAAATACATTTTTGCAGGCCGGACTAACAGTAGGCCACCCTTTTACCGTGATGATAGTAACCCAGACCAAATTATGTACAGGGGTGACTTGAAGAGAATCTCCCGCGAGGTAGCCAACTTGTCGGAACACACAGTGGATGCCCCGGGGGTACTTGAGGGGGAAAACGGTGTCTTCGGCGCTATCAATGCAACTGATTTAAGTGCCGACGGTAAAGCAGAAGTAACCGGCGGTGTTTTCAAAACCCTTATCGATCTGCGGGATGCCCTTAACAGCGGCGACCAGGATCAGGTAAACAACATGGTGGAAGAAATTCAAACCACCACGGATCATATTCTAATGAACAGGGTGGCCGTGGGCGCCCGCACCCGACACTTTGAAGCAGTGAAGGATCAGATGCTGGACCAGGAAGTAAGACTCTCCCAGGTAATGCAAAACCTTCAGTCGGCTGATATAGCCCGGCTCAGTATTGACCTCACGCAGCAGCAGCTCACCTATCAAACAACACTGTCCGCGGGAGCCAATATGTTACAAACCAGTCTTTTGAACTTCCTAAAGTAGAGAGGTGATTACAAATGAAAATTGGAGACGGCGGCCTGCAGAGCATGGCTACCCATGATGATGTGGCCATTAAGCAAGCCCAGGAAAAGCAGCTAAGAAAACCAGACGGTACCGAAGCAGCTACCAAGAAACAAGAATCGGGCACCCAACTGGACATCAACGCCCTGAATAAAGCCGTGGAAAAATTAAACGACCATGCCCAGGCTAACAACCTACCTTTAGAGTTTGCTGTTAAGAATGATAACGATAAGACAACTGTCAGAATCAATAATACCCAGAGCGGCAAAGAACGCCACGTAACCCCGGACGAACTGCCCAAGCTTGTCCAGGGCATGGAACAAAATATAGGGATGATTATTGATCATTACTTTTAGTAAATACTAAATAACGCTTTACTATCGGTGACCTTATATAAGGTCACCTTTTGGTTAATCACAAGAATAGCACGCTAAATCAGCTCCCTTATACACATTTTGGGCACATGGCGTGGACTTTTCAGCAAGTATAAAGAATCAGCTTAATGTGAAAGGAGTCACCGTCATTGAAAGTAAAAACCACCCGTTTTGGCACTCTGGAAATTAACGATGAAAAAATAATCACCTTTCCCACCGGCCTGCCCGGCTTTGAACGACTACGCCGTTTTTTCATGCTTCCGGCCGAGGGAACTAAACATATACAGTGGCTCCAATCGGTGGACAAGCCAGAGATCGCACTTTTGGTAATTGACCCTTTCCAATACTTCGCAGACTACTCCGTGGAGATTCCGGAACCTGAACTTACGGAACTGGGGATAAAACAATCCTCTGATGCCCTGGTATTAACCACCATTACCGTACCTCAGAACAAGCCCGGCGCTGCCACCGCCAACCTTGTAGCGCCAATTGTTATTAACACCAGGCACAATAAAGCCAAGCAGATCATCCTTAACGGATCAACATATACCACCAAACACAACCTATTTCCCCAGAACAAAGAAACAAAACAGCAGGAAAAAGCCTGCAGCGGGGAGGGAGAATAATGCTGGTCCTTACCCGCAAAAAAAATCAGTCAATAACGCTGGGCAGCGATATCAAAGTAACTGTCCTGGAAATAGGCGAAGACTTCGTTAAAGTCGGTATCGACGCTCCAAAAGACATCACCATACTCCGCGGCGAGCTGTACCTGGAAGTCAAAAATGAAAACACCACCGCAGCAGTAAATGATAATACCACGGTAGATTTACTTAAAGAATTATTTGGGAAACCCTAAAGTTCTTTGTTTAGACAGACGAATAGAGAAATGTAGGGAATTTTGTCCCAGGTGGCCACCGGGGATTCTTAAAATGCAGGGATGCAGATTTTATATTTCAAGGAGGAATGATTAAGTGAGAATTAATCACAACATTGCAGCGTTGAATACGTATCGGCAGATGACATCCAATAGCAGAATGCAGCAGAGCTCGCTGGAGAAATTGTCATCAGGTCTTCGCATCAACAGTGCTGCTGATGATGCAGCGGGTTTGGCCATTTCTGAAAAAATGCGTGCGCAGATTAAAGGCTTGGATCAGGCTTCCCGTAACGCTCAAGATGGTATTTCCTTAATTCAAACAGCTGAAGGTGCTTTAAATGAAACTCACAGCATTCTGCAGCGTATGCGTGAACTTGCTGTACAATCAGCAAATGATTCAAACACCATTACTGACAGAAGAGAGCTGCAAAAGGAAATTAACGAATTAACCGATGAGATTGATCGGATTGCAAAAAATACCGAATTTAATACTCAAAACCTACTCGGTAAAACAGATACATCCGGTAATTTCACCGGTAGTGGACAGTCATTTACATTCCATATTGGTGCTAACGAAGATCAAAACATTACGCTCACCGTAAACTCTATGGATTCATCAAACATTGGTACAACCTCTGGTGGTGCGGTTGTCTCTGGTGAATCTGTTCAAGACTTTATGGTATCAGGAGTAGATACGTCAACAAGCGGAGGCATTTTGACCCAGAGTGGTGCTGATGCAGCAATTACTGTCTTCAATGACGCAATTGAGGTCGTATCCGCGGAACGTGCAAAGCTTGGTGCTTATCAAAATCGTTTGGAACATACCATAAATAACTTGGGAACTTCATCAGAGAACTTAACGGCAGCTGAGTCTCGAATCCGAGATGTTGACATGGCTAAAGAAATGATGGAATTCACTAAACTAAATATTTTAAATCAAGCATCTCAGGCCATGTTGGCTCAAGCAAACCAACTTCCACAGGGTGTGTTACAGCTCCTGCGATAATTACACTGATATGCACAACAAAGGGTCTCGGGTCTGTTCTGAGACCCTTTGTTTTTTGGAAAACCAGAAATTTAACGATTCATCATTGATCATTTAGTGGAACCTATAAAGAAATAGGCTAGTTATGTCGATAGTTAGTGTATAATAGTATTATTTCCGAAAAAAATGACTTTCTGTCTTGTTATTCTTTGGAGGTTTTATATTGTTAATCGAAATATTAAACCAAACTCTAGTTTTTCCCAATAAAAGGGAAGCTGTTCCTGAAATAATCCAATCCATAGAGCAAGAGCTAAATCTGGCTGAGGTTTACTACAGCCACTTTACCCTGGACGGGGTGGACCGCTTTGATGAATTGGAAAGCTTTTTGCTAGATAACATCACCGGTACAGAAAAAATTAAAATAGAATGCCGTACATTAAAGGAGTTGGCCGATGAAGTTATACTGTCTGCCGGCGAATATTTAGACAGAGCTATACCGGTATTGACGGAACTTGCCCCTAAATTCTACCGGGAATCCAATGCTGATTGCTGGCGTCAGCTTGCAGAGTTGACGGACGGTGTGAAGTGGCTTTTAGACTCATTCTCTTTAATTGACAAGGAAATAGCTATGAATCCGCATATTCAGGGTTACTCAAACTGGAATGAATACCTGCAGCAAATCTATTCTTTAAAAGAAAATATGGAGCAGTTAGGGCAGGCAATGGAAAGCAGGGATATGGTTTTAATCGGTGACCTGCTTAACTATGAAGTTATCGATCTTTTTAAGCAAATAAAAAAATCATTAGGTAATATGCTACCGTGGGAGGCATAGGCTATGCTCATGGTTGACAACATTAATGTTTTGAAAAATAATTACTATACTCTGTGGAAACAATGGGAACAATATAATCAGGAACAACAATTTGACCCTAACCTTGTACAAGCTGAGGATTCCCGTAAAGGTATTAAAACCTTGGTGGTGGAGGATAACGGGCGCCCCATTTATCTACACAGTAAATACGACCCGCTGCGGGAAGCGGACATGATACTTGATGAATATAATAATTTAGATGAAAACTCCACTGTAATTTTTTATGGCACCGGTCTTGGTTATCATATTACTGCCTTTGCCCAAAAATACTCCAATATAGATTATTATATTTATGAGCCGGTACCCGAAGTTTTTAACCAGTACATATCCCATGGGGAATTATCCCAATTACCCTTGAAAAGGTTGAAAAACATAGTTTTGGCAGATACTGAGCAACAGGCTGTAGGCTTTTTCAAAAACTTTATAGACCGCATAAACAGGAAGTTACTCATTATTGAATTACCCAGTCATAAAGCTGTCTTTGACCAACAGTATCAACAATTCAAAAAGCTTTTCAATAAATTAGTTAAAGACAAAAGAAGTAGTCTGCGGACAAACTATGCCTTCCAAAAGCGCTGGACTCTAAATAGTATAAAAAATTTCAAGGAAGTGCTTAACACACCCAACATTTTGATGGAAAAAAAAGGTGCGTTTGCCGGCCAGCCGGCCCTGCTGGTAGCCGCCGGTCCTTCCCTTAATGAAGAAATAGAAAATGTCCGTTATATAAAAGATAATAACCTAGCCTATATTTTTAGTGTTGGTTCCGCCATTAATACACTGATAGATAATAACATCTATCCCCATGCTGCCTGTACCTATGACCCCACTGTGCATAATCAGAAGGTTTTTGCCAAGGTGGTGGAACGAGATATTAAAGAGATTTCCATGATTTTTGGCAGCAGTGTTGGTTATGAAGCATTGGAAAATTACCCTGGACCTAAATACCACATGCTTACTAGTCAGGATACTATATCGGAATATTTTCTAAAAAGCAAAAACGGGAAGGCCATAGATGGTGTTTACGATGCCCCCACCATTGCCGTTGTTACCCTTCAGTTATTGTACCAATTAGGTTTTAATCCCATAATATTAGTAGGCCAAAACTTAGCGTATAGGGATAAGAAACGCCACTCCTCAGGGGTAGATTATAGTAGTGAAGTGACGGAAGCGGAAATTAATAACGGTTTGTGGGTTGAGGACGTTTTTGGCCAGCAAGTGCTTACTAACGAAAGCTTTAACAGGATGCGCCAGCAAATGGAAATATATATAGAAAAATTATCAGGGGTAAAAGTGATTAACACCACCCGGGGCGGAGCTAGTATTACAGGGGCCCCTTTTATCCCTTTGGAAGAAGTCATAGTGAATAATCTAAAAGACAAATTAACCGTATCAAGTTGGCTACCAAGGGATAGTCATAGCTATGACCTTGATTATTTATTAAGTCAATTGGATAAAATGAATGAAGCATACACAAACTTGCTAAAGATAATGCAACAAGTTAATGAATTTTTTAGGAAAATAAGATCATTAGCATTAAATGGCAATGTTAATCAGTTGGAAAAAATGTATAGGAGCCTTGATGATACAATAAATGAAATGCGTGAAAATTATTATTTTAGAGTATTTATTAAGCCCATGAATAGGGTGTATAGCGATATACTAAGCAGGGAGACTATTTATATTAGAGATGAAAAAAACCCCAGGGTTAAAGCAGAAAAAATACTCAACTCCTTTGGTAAGTTTATTCATGTTTGTAAGAGGGATGTATTAGGGACCCGTATTGAGTTTGAAGAAATAAAGAAAATTATAAGAACGCTATGTAGCTAACTATTTTAATTATAGTTACATAAAGTTTAAAGACTGACTGAGCTATACCGAGGATAGTAGGGGTAAATGATAGTGCTCTCTATCCTTTATTTTATAAACTCTCCTTGGGGAGAATTTAGGTATCCTATTCCAACTAAGTCAAGCGGTTAATTAAATAACAATCTCTTGTACACATTTACCCTTATCGGGCATAGTATACTTTTGCGGTTTTAACAGTTACCAAATAGATTATTTTTTTCTGATGATTGCCTTCAGTAGGATTTGTGCCTATTTGTTGTAAATTTCTCTAACTATCGGTAATAGCCTAAATGATGTCTGTATATATACTATCTTGGCGCAAGCAGCATGGTAAAAACATTATAAGTTGGTTCACCCCTAGTTCCCCCGGGATAAGGGATTACTGAGCCATATTTAACCCACTTTCCCTTAAACACCTCAATGGCCAGCTTGACCTTGTCTTTAGTTAAATAAAGGTAATGTTTGCTTTAAGTCTGCCATTCATTCTTTCTGCTCTTATGAGATATATCCTTAAATGGTTTTAAATCTGATAATTGACACATAGCTGAATTATTGTATTGGGTAGTACATTTCTTATGGGCTTGGAAAAATCGGAGGACTCATCTTTACTGACTACTAGGATGCTATAAGGTCTATATTTTCAAGGTTATTACATACACCGATTCTCATGATATAAAGGAGAAACTTGAAATGCTTAACAATAAATCAATTCTTATAACAGGCGGGACCGGTTCTTTTGGTAACCATTTTACGGAGTATTTATTAGAAAAATATAACCCTAAAAAAATTGTTATATACTCAAGGGATGAGTATAAGCAATTTGTGTTGGAAAACAAATTTAAAGAGCATGCAGATAAACTTCGCTTTTTCATAGGTGATGTGCGAGATAAAGAAAGACTTTACAGAGCATTAAACGGTATCGACTATATAGTTCATGCTGCGGCTCTGAAACAAGTTCCAGCCTGCGAATATAATCCGATCGAGGCAATAAAAACAAATATAAATGGAGCAACAAATGTTATTGATGCTGCGTTGGATTCAGGAATTACTAGAGTCGTGGCGCTATCAACGGATAAAGCTGTAAATCCTGTTAATCTTTATGGTGGAACGAAACTTGTTTCAGATAAACTGTTTATAGCTGCAAATGCCTATTCAGGGGAAAAAGATATTCGTTTCTCTGTAGTACGTTATGGCAATGTAGCTGGCAGTAGAGGCTCGGTTATACCGTTCTTTAAGGGTATCGTAGATAGTGGAGGCACGATTTTGCCTGTAACTGATTATAGAATGACAAGGTTTTGGATCAGCATAAAGGAAGGTATAGAACTAGTCATTAAAGCTCTAACAGAATCAAAAGGCGGAGAAACCTTTATATCTAAAATACCTTCATTTAAAGTCACTGACTTAGCGAAAGCGATGCTACCTAATTGTGAGATGCCGGAGAAAGGTATTCGTGAGGGCGAAAAGCTACACGAATTTATGGTTACAAAGGAAGATTCCTTATTTACTTACGAATATGACAAGCATTATATTATTTATCCGCATTTTACATGGTGGAGTGAAGATCGCTTAATACCTGGTGGTAAAAGAGTGGAGCAGGGTTTTGAGTATAGTTCTGATACTAACTCAGATTGGCTTTCGGTTGAGGAGTTACAGGAACAACTTAAAACTGTTTATAAAGAAATCACATAAAATGGGGTACAATTTATGAGTAAGACAATTGCTGTTATTCAAGCGAGAATGGGTTCTACTAGATTACCAGGAAAAGTAATGAAGGATTTGTATGGGCAAACTGTTCTTGCTCATGACATTAAAAGGGTGAAGCAAGCTAATACTGTGGATGAAATTATCATTGCCACTACTGTTGCTGTAGATGATGATAAAATAGCAGAAGAAGCTATAAAATATGGTGCAAAGCTCTTCAGAGGTAGCGAAGATGATGTTCTGAGTAGATATTATTTTGCTGCCACTGAGAATAAGGCTGATATTATTGTAAGAATTACATCGGATTGTCCACTTATAGACCCTAAAGTAATAGATGATATGGTTTCTTTTTTCAAGGAGAACAATTACGATATCGTTACGAATGCAGGTAATGATTTAACCCAAAGAACATATCCTAGGGGGTTGGATACTGAAATTTTTAACTATGCAGCATTGCAGGAGGCGCATAATAACGCCAAGGAAATGTATCAGCGCGAACATGTAACACCATATCTTTATGAGAACGCAAAGCACATTTTTTACTATAAAAACGATGTAGATTACTCAAGCCACAGATGGACTTTGGATACAGAAGAAGACTGGCAGCTTATTCAAAAGTTGTATAAGAGTTTGTACAATGGAGAGCACGATTTCTATATGGATGAAATTTTAGCTGTTATGGAACAAAACCCTGAGTTTTTTGAAATCAACAAGGACATTGAACAAAAAAACTCAAAGGGGAGTGAGCATTAATGAAGACTATTGAAATTAAAGATAGGATAATCGGCGAAGGACATCCTGCCTACATCATTGCTGAAATGTCAGCAAATCACGCTGGAAGCATTGAAAATGCAAAGCAGATCATCCGTAAGGCGAAAGAATGTGGTGCAGACTGCATAAAAATCCAGACATATACCCCTGACACTTTGACCATAGATTGCGATAATGAGTATTTTAAAATTAATGATGGAACATGGGAAGGCGAAAACCTATATAGTCTTTACGGCAAAGCCTATACACCCTGGGAGTGGCAGGCAGAACTTAAAGCGGAGGCAGACAGTCTTGGTTTAGACTTTTTCTCAACTCCATTTGACAAAACAGCGGTTGAATTTTTGGAAAGCATTGGGATTGAATTTTACAAAATTGCCTCATTTGAGTTGGTAGATATCCCGCTAATAGAATACGTTGCTTCAAAAGGCAAACCCATCATTATGTCCACGGGCATGGGTAGTTTTGAGGAAATAGAAGATGCTGTGAATACTGTTAGTGGTCAAGGTAACAAGGCTTTAGCATTACTTAAATGTTCCAGCGCCTACCCTGCCGTACCAGATGATATGAATTTAAAAACGATGCAGCATATGAGCGAATCCTTCAATGTACCTGTGGGACTGTCTGATCACTCTATGGGTTCTATCGGAGCTGTTACAGCAGTTGCTATGGGGGCATGTATAATTGAAAAGCATTTTTGCCTCAGCAGGGAAATTGATAACCCGGATGCCTCCTTTTCAATGGAACCGGGAGAGTTTAAAAAAATGGTTGAAGACATAAGAATTGCAGAAAAGGCTAAAGGTATTGTCAGTTATGATGTCTCGGCAAAGGAGAAAGAAAGCATGGTGTTTAGGCGTTCTATTTTTGCCGTGAGAGATATTAAGAAAGGCGAGATCTTTACAGAGGAAAACATTCAATGTATTCGGCCAGGCCACGGGATAAAGCCTAAATATTATAAAGAAGTACTTAGCAAACAAGCTGTTCGGGATATTAAACGAGGAGTGCCTATACAATTTAATTTAGTAAGCAAGGATTAGCAGCGGAGTGATAAAAATTGATCAAGTTACATATAAGAAAAGCAGAATGGACAGACGTTGATTTGCTGTTTGATTGGGCAAATGATATTGAAGTTAGGAAAAACTCATTTAATATTGCCGATATTGAGTATGAAGGCCATAAACGCTGGTTTATAGACTGTATTCAAGATGAGAGTATAGACGTTTACCTTTGCTGCCTCAATACTGCGCCAGTCGGTCAGGTAAGGCTAAATTATAATAACGAAACCGCAATAATTAGTTATAGCATTGCTAAAAAGTATAGAGGGCAAGGATTGGGAAGGATTATCATGAGGTTGATAGAAGCTGAAGTGATCACTTCTCGTCCTGATATTAAGTATTTATTCGCTAGCGTGAAGCTGGATAATATTGCTTCACAAAGAATATTTGAGAATAGCGGGTATGAAAGAGAACATATTAACGGTAAAAACGAACACCTTAACTATCGTAAAAGTTTAGAAAGCCAACAAAGATAATTATTAAATATGTTGAAAGTAGCGGCGGAGATACTCTTTTCTAACCACCGATTGGAATGATTTGGGATTATATTATTTTCTATTGCACCGTAAGAAATCTATAGCAAAAAAACTAAACAACAATCAGCGTGAATTTATGTATTCTAATATTATTTTGAGTTACAACTACATGTATTTAATTAGACAGGACATAATTGAGTATATACAAGAATGCATTATCAATCTTTATAGTTCATATTTACCTTGGAACAAGGGTTCAGACCGTGCGTCCGAGAAATGGCGTGTCATATAGTGGGTGCGAATCCCACCCA
>JADQBQ010000047.1 GCA_016278505.1 Clostridiales bacterium | reverse complement strand
CTACCTACCAGCCCGCTTCGTTGCCGAAGCGTTGGGGTATATGGTTGAATGGGACGCCGAGCATAATGTGGTGCTGGCATACCCCAGGGGCGAGGAGAAGCCGGACATTAGCGAAGTAATTGACTATATAGAAGATGAGGAGATTCAGGAACCCCAAGAGCCTAAACAACCAGAGAAGCCTGAAGAACCTTTACCGCAGCAACCAACTACACCGGAAATGCCGGCAGGTGAAACCCGGCCCTTTAGCGGCACGCCACTTGACCCAAATGATTATGAAGCTCACGGTGGTTGGGCCATCCCTCCGGAATTTAAACTTCCCGGTGCTAGTATCATGGAAATGACGGTGGAAGAACTACGGCAAAAGCCGGTTGTGATGGGTGATGGCTATAGAGTGGTTTATGATGTGAATATACAAGAAGATAAGATTCATATTAAGCAAGCGTCGGAAGGCAATGCAGAAGGTTCCATACCAGCTCCAATAGTGCTTGCTAAAGGAAATGATGTATCAGTACAAAGGGATAATACCCTAGTTCACTATGAGAGCAATCCTTATACTCACGGTTACTATATTAGCCTGGAAGCTGACCCAGGTGGGGGTACAAAAATTCAAAATATCTCTCAAATTATGGTTTTAAGCTACAACCAAATCTTAGCCATTGAAAACCCGCTATACGAGGGGGGGTAATTAATTCATGCGTTTAATAAACTTAATACTCTTGCTAGTAACCTTTCTGCTGCTCCCGGGAACGGCTTTAGCCAATCCCCAGGAGCAGTTTATTTTACACCAAATAAATGTGGGTAACTTCGACATATGGCAGCACACAGACGGTAGATGGCAGGATACTGACCATGACGGTCCGGTTGACCCATATGGCTTAAAAAATAAAGAAGTAACAGAAACCTATACTTATCACGAGTCACAATACTCAAGACAGTTTATACCTACCAGGGTAGAGATAGAATACTTTTTTACTTTAACGGACGAAGAACTTACACAAGCTGGTCGTTCTGAGAGTTGGAGTTATTTTTATGATAGGTATCTAAGAAAAACACCCAAAAGTTACTCCGTAGAGAAAACCGGTGAAGACTTGACCCAGGGCAAAGTCACCGTCCAAAAGACATTCGACATGATGCCGAAGTCACTAAACCTTAAAGACCCTACAGTTCGTGCAGAATTAGGTATGGACGACCAGAACTTTTCTAACCTGGCCCAGGGCTGGCGCTGGTATACGCCGGTCCTTATTACCTGGTACGGAGTACCCAAAGCTGAAATGAATCTGATGGCCTCCAGCATAGACCCCGGTATCCCCAGTGATGAAGCCGAACCCGGTGAAAGATATACCGCCACAGTTAAGTTTAAGTATTTCGGCAATGTACCAGTAGATAACGTACCCATAGCTGCTTACAACGGAGAGTACAGGGCTACATTAAAGAAGAGCGGCCAGCCGATAACTACTGATAACTTTGCCCCAGGTGACATTAAGACCTATACCTTTGACTGGACAGCCCCGGGATCAGGTGAGACAGTATTAAAAGGAGTAATAGATACCCCACCTTTGGAGAACAAATACCAGGAGACGACCGAAGAGGACAACATAGTCCAGACAACCGTACTGGTAAGGCAGCCACCCCCGTCGCCTGGCAGTGGCAGTTTAACCTCCCAAGCCGTGAGCCAAGACGGAACAATAACTAGACCTACTGGTACAGCCAAATGGACCGACAGAGTAACGGCAACTTTACGGCCCGAGAGACCGACACCGCCAAGGGGTAGCTTGGACTGGTGGAGAGTCACCAATGCCAGCTTAACTTATCCTAAGAAGAACTACAATTTTTCATTCGGCACCCCTTACGGCCCGAGCGGAACCCGTACAATCAGCATGAATGCAAGTGGCCACACAGCCAATGCAACCTTTGAGGAAGATTGGGCAATGGACGGGGCGAGGATATACTCCATGATCGAGAGACGAATGATGGCCGAGCATCCCAAGAATTACACGATAACAGCTGACTATGCAATCACGTACCAGTACAGCTACTACGTTTGGCGCGGTAGCGGAGAAGACCGGCACAAGGTAAAAAGGACAAGGACAGGTACGAATACCGGCGGTGCTTCGGGTCAGTTATTAGTAAACGGCACCGGTGTGGATAGTAGGGCACAGTAGAGTATGTTTACTGGGATAAATTATTAGATGAGAAATCCTGGCCAATTATTGTGGCCAGGATTTCTATAATGCAGATAAGATTGAACTTAATTAGCTCGCACACCGAAAGATAATGATGCCAAAAATTGGGGATAAGTGATTGTTTTCGACAATCATGGTTTGCTATGCTTGTTGGGATAGCTTATTTAGGGTTACAATAAAAAAATAGAAACACTTTCCAAAACAGGAGGATCAACATGTCGAGCAATATTCTTGATTTTTGGCATAAAATTGAGCATTTTAATCCCCATCCTATTGATAAAATTAAGGAAAAGGAAAGGTTTTTGGGAAAACTACCCTGGCAGGATAGCTCAGCAGAGACAAAATATAAAATATTTCTCGGGGTTTTTCAAGTAAATCAAGCCATGAAGGAAATTAGGCAGATATTTAACGACAAAGAACCTGTGGAAGAGAGCAATGAATTCACGTACTATGCAGAAATATTAGTTGATAAAGAAGGTAAGTTTATTAGTGATTCATTAAAACTCTCAACAATGCCGTGGTCGCTTGGTCAGCTTTATAAAAATAAACTTTATGCTCCCGAGTGGCAGAAAGAATTCAATTACTATTATCATAATGTACATGCTATGGTGAATGAAACTATTAAGAAAAACTGCACTATAGATGAATTAAACTTAACAGTAAAGAAATTAAGTGAATTATCCGGTTGGAAACCCTCGGAGTTCTACGACCCCGCTATTTTGTTCCAAAAATCCAAGAGTAGTAGTGAAGAACAGCAGGACCAAATTCTATGCAGTTTTTTTATTAAAGAATTAGAGTTAGTAAAAGAAAAGATTGTTCATACAGGGAAAGCGTTTAACCAGTACATTGGCATAGAAAAGATGTCAGATCATCAGCATGACGTATTTGATAAAGATAACATAGAAATGCTGATTCAAGCTTCTTCTCCAAACATGCTACCTTATGGACGCTGGCCGTCTGAATATCCCCTTTATTTAATGCAGCAGATAGCTGTAAATAAAACTTTAGAAAATACTCAGGGAGTTTTTTCGGTTAACGGTCCACCCGGTACAGGTAAAACTACGTTATTAAGAGACATAGTAGCCGCAGTTATTACAAAACGTGCTGAAATCATGGTTAAATACGACAATCCTAACCATGCCTTCACAGAAATCAACAAGGCTAACATTAATAATTATATCTATAATGTATATAAGCTTAATGATGACTTAACTGATTATAGTATAGTAGTGGCCTCATCAAATAATAAAGCCGTTGAAAATATAACTAAAGAATTACCCTTAAAAGATGCAATTTCAAATAAATATAATCCCGACTATTTTAAAGAAGTTGCCCAAAACACTATTGGACAAGATGCCTGGGGGATGCTTGCTGCAGTACTGGGTAAGGCTCAAAACTGTAGTAAGTTTATCAGTGAATTCTGGTTTAACTCGAATACAAACATGGGAATGCACTTAACTAATAATGATACTACACTTGGTGATTGGGATAAAGCAAGGAATTCCTATAAGAAAGCTTCCCAAAAAGTACAGGCCCTTCTTAAAATGCAGGAAAGTTGGTACACAGCTGTAATGAATTACCGGACTGCTCAGAAGAAGCAAAAGAGAAAACAAAAAGAGTTAAGGAATCTTAGAGATACTGAATTGCATGCCAAAGATAAACTGTCAGAGGTAAAGGAGCAAATTAGAGAAGCAAAAACTAGGGTTGAAGAACGTAGACAGGAATTGCAGAGGCTTAAAAATACAAAACCGTGGTTTTTAGCTATGCTTTTTAATACATCAAGAGCGAAGAAGTATAACCAGGACATAAAGAAATACGGGGTAAGGTTTGATAATGCCGTTTATGAATATGCAATGATTGAGAAAGGACATGATAATCAAGAGAGAAAGCTGAACCATTGTAGGGGGGCCGTCATTAAAGCTCAACAGGAACTAGCAAAAGCTGAAGAAAAAGTCAAATTATATTCTTGTGCTATTCGAGATGCTCAAATGGTTTTGGGTGAAAACCTTCCAAATAATGATTATTGGTCTAAGCCGCTTACCGAATTGCATAAGTGTTCTCCTTGGATAACAGAAGAACTTAACAATGCGCGTGCAGAACTGTTCATAGAAGCACTGGACCTTCATAAAACCTTCATTGAAGTTGCCTCGGAATGTACACGGTCTGCATTGAGAGTCTTTATTGACTTATTAGAAGGCCATAAATCTCAACACCAGGACTATGTTAAACAACTATGGGATGTGTTTTTCCTTGTAGTACCGGTAGTCTCGACAACGTTTTCTTCTTTGGGCCGAATGTTAAACGGTATGGGCAGTGAATCAATAGCCCACCTTTTAGTTGATGAAGCTGGTCAGGCTGTGCCCCATGCTGCAGCAGGGGGAATATGGAGAGCAAGGCGTGTTGTAGTGGTCGGTGATCCTCTACAAATCGAACCAATACAGAAAGTGCCTGTATCTGTAATAAAAAGTGTAGGTAGACATTATCGAGTTCCCGATTTATTAACTGACGAAACTATTTCCGTGCAGATACTTGCAGATAGAGCTAACGATTTTGGTGCTTATATTAGTGCAAAAGATGAATCACGATGGGTGGGTTGCCCCCTGAGGGTACATCGGCGATGTCAACAGCTGATGTTTCAGATATCTAATCGTATTGCATATAACGAACAGATGGTTCAGGCTACCCCAGATTCTGACTGTAAGTCCACTATAACAGAAAGTTGCTGGATTTATGTAGAAGGAGAAAGTTCTTCTTCGCAGTGGGTGCCAAATCAGGGCATGGCTCTTATTAGAGTTTTGCAAAAAGCAATAATGTATGCACTGCAAACTCAAAAAAAATTACCAAACATTTATATTATATCACCTTACAAGGCAGTTGCTAAAAAGGCAAGAAAGTTGCTATCAGAAAAACTAAATGATTGGTGCTTTAATTACTCTGTCAGTAAGGATGACATACAGGACTGGCTTAATAACAATATCGGAACGATTCATACTTTTCAGGGAAAAGAAGCTGATATAGTAATACTTTGCCTTGGTGTAGATAAAAAGAATATTCGCTCAGCAGAATGGGCTGCGAGTAGTCCCAATATACTAAATGTAGCTGTTACAAGAGCTAGGCATCGACTTGTTGTAATAGGTGACATTATCCTTTGGGGTGAATTAAGGTACTTTAAACTATTGAAACAGTGGTTATTTGTTTATAAGAAAGATGGTGATCAATATCTATTGTTTGATATGCGAGAATAAAATTAAAGAACTTCCCAAGTCTTATTCTTGCTCCTGCGGATTAACAGTATGGAAACAAATTGCAGGAAAAAAGTTAAGCCGTCATATTATAGAAGAACTGCTAAAAACAGGACGCACGCCGGTATTAAATGGTTTTCGGTCCCGTAAAGGCAAACCTTTCTCTGCCGCTCTGGTTTTGGCTGATAGAAAGGTTACCTTTGAGTTTGATGGAAATGGCTATAGAAAAAAAGGGAATGATCATAAATATAAAACCTCAGGGATAGTCAACGTACGTATAGAGTCAGGCAACTCCGGGTCAGTATTCATAATGATTAACAGCCCGATTAATCTAACCACAACCGTTAATTATGGATTAGTTCCCTCGCGGATGGCAGAGTGTCTTGGTAGTATCACGGTAACACGACTGATTAAACATCATATGGGAAATGTTGGTAATAAACATATCAAACTGAGCTTAAACAACGTTGAATTTTCTAAATACATTCTGCGCGAACGAACCCCTAGGAACCTTGAGATTAGAAAGACCGTGGAACATTTATGGAACTTGCTTGGAGAATTTGCCACCTGGCAGGCGTATTATAAACGGTCGAAACGTCCTAGATTAAAAGGTGGCCCACAGTCAGAGAGTTTTCCACGAGGAATCTTTCCGTGGCTTAAGATTCCATTGAAAACTAACGATGACAACTTGTATGCAAAGCTTCCTGATTTGCCTGATGTACAGGCACAATTCCAAGCAAGTATTTGGAAAAGTAAACAATTGGAAGACGGTGTTTTTGTAATCCCCAAATCATCGGAGAAAGCATTGCAGGCATGGATTAATATTGCTACTGGTGGTGTTCAAAAATTATAATAGTAGTCTTTTTAGCCTGGTCATTAACCAATTGACCAGGCTTCTCTTTTTTTGTGGGGGCAACAAAATTACCGAAAGAAATGAGGTGAATTAAAGTGCAACATAATTAAGCAGGCTTAACACAATTATTTTTCAGGAAGGAGAGTAACAATCATGAGGGTAAACAAGGCAGTAACAATTTTCATGCTTATTGTGTTTTCAGCAAGTATTTTTATTCCAGTTGGAGTTGCTTTTGCTGATGAAGATGAACCCGGATCTATTTCAACAAGTCTTGAAGAAAGCATGAGCGGGGAAGAATTACAAGAAGAGATTGATGGCATTGCTTCAGGAATAGTCGATTTCGTGCGAGGTATCGCCGGTATCCTTGGAGTGGCATTCTGCATTTGGGCAGGTTTTGTCTTCTGGGGTGCAGGCGGGGACCCGAGAAAAATGCAAATGGCAAAGACTATGGTTGCAGGTTTCATTATTTGTATGATTTTAGTCTTTTCCGCAGAAAAAATCGTTGGAGGGTTCCTTAGTGTGCTTGGATACACAGGATAACTCTCTGGAGGTAGTAGAAATATGTTTGGTCAGATGCATTCATTAACACAAAAAACATCACCAGGAAAGATTCTATGGGGATTATCCCTTCCGCAAGTAATAATTATTTTATTAGGTGCAAGGCTGAGTTACAGCCTATCCGAAATAATCCCTGCGCTCCCGGTAAACAATTTTATAATCGCCCATATCCACCATTTGATACCACTCTTTTTCTGTGTCTTCGTTTTATTCGTTAGGCAATCCAAAACTAATCTTTCCATAGGGATATACTTTTACTATTGGTTATTATTTAAGTTTCGCAAGAAAACATTTGTTTGGAAGCGAAGCTGATTCATGGAAAACTTTACACAAATGCCCTCGCTTATTTAAGCGGGGGCATTTTCTTATATCTATCTTGAGCAGGAAAGGATGAATTGATTTATGGCTTTTTTAGATTGGTTATTATTAGCTGGAGGAGCCGGGACAGCATATTATCTACTTCGCCCTTCTAAAAAAGTAGATAACGTACAGGAATTATTAGAATACAAAGACGTATCTCCGGAAGGTGTCATTGAACTAGCTAATTACAAATACCGTCTGGTACTGGAAATTGAGCCTGTAAACATGGTTTTACGATCATTCGAGGAACAATCCGCTATTTGGATGGGGTTTAAAAATCTAATCAATTCAATTACTACTCCAACAACTCTTTTGATTCAAACCCGTTATTTAAACTTAAAGAACTACCTGGATGAACTGGAACGGTTTAACTCGAACCGACCGAAACATATTAAAAACCTTGCAATGGACCATATTCAGCACCTTACAAAAAAGACCGAAGGTAAACATCTCCGGGACCGACGGTACTTTATAATACTTAAATTAGACGGGACAACCACCGGTATAGAAAGCGGTGTACGCATAGAGAACCAATTAATTGATGCCGCATTAAAGAGCTTACCGAAAAAAACTAACCTGTCCACTAAGGAAATAAGAAAAAATGCAAAGGATGAACTGCTGGAAGCGGCTTCTTTTATAGCAAATATGTTGGATGCTATTGAAATTAACGTGATGCAGCTTAATAGAAAAACAGTCCTAGAAATGATTTATCAAACTTTTAATCGTGATTTGGCACCTTTCGCTAGATTAGAAGAAGCAGACGCTTTAGGTATGTTTTCATTATTCGTGGAATCTAAAACACCTGATATCGTACTGGAAAAGGGAGTTGATAACAGTGTTCAAGCTATTTAAGAAAAAAAAGAATAAAGAAAACAAACCCCCCGGACAAGATCAGCCGGATATCTTTTTAGGTGCGGCAGTCCCGAAAGACTTTATCTCACCTTCATTTATTAAAGAAACGGAGCAAGGTAATAACCAGGACTATTGCGTTGAGGTAGGGTCTACCGTTGAACCTGTACGTTACTTTAGGAGCTTTTTCGCAGCCTTTACCGGAAACACAACTAATGCAGGTATGTTAGATTCCCTTTATTCCGGTGACTTTGGTGAAGCTGACTGTGATGTAGCAATTCACATTACCCCGGTTGACCCTTCCCGAACAGTCTGGCAGCTTGAACAGAAAATAGCCCAACTTGAAGTTGATCATGAGGATGAAAGCAATTCCGCTAAAAGACAGACAATCGCCAACCAGATAAGTGATTTAAAGAGGCGGCACTCTGCAATCTTACAGGGCACCGAGAAATTGTTCATGACCTCAATTCAAACTATGGCTTCCGCTGTTGACTGGGATAATTTAAAACGTTCCTGCAACATGTTAGTCAAGAAATTCGCGGGTAAAGGGATTCAATTACGGGCCGCAGATACCAGGCAGTTGCAAGCAATGTTTGGGATGACCCCCCTTGATAAAGTACCCCTAAAAGATGTTTTCAGGGATATGGAGAGTTCCAATATAGCTGATCTATTTCCGTTTGGACTTGGTGGTATCAGACACAAAACCGGTATCGTTATTGGTCAGGACCCTAAAGGGAACTTAATATTTTATAACTGTTGGGAACCGACAATGGGTAACTATAACATTGTTATCTTTGGCCGGGCCGGTTTTGGTAAGTCGTTTCTAGTTAAAATGATGACCCTTCGTTCCTCTTTTATTGGAATCGTAACCGGCATCATAGATCCGGAAGATGAATATGAAAACCTTATGGTTGGTATGGGGTGTCCCTATATTCGACTTTCAGCTAATAGTGACTATCGTATTAATATCTTTGATGTGGATGAAGAAGAAGACGAAAACGGTAACGTGGTTGTAAACATTGAAAGTGCCGTGAAAGCAGTTCAGGCTGTGGTCTTTAAGATGATACGAACTTACGACCCTAACGTGATAACCGGCCAAATAAAGGTATTAATTCAGGAAATTATTAAAAACTTATATTCAAGTATGGGAATTACTGAAGAACCACAAAGCTTATATACCAATGAAACCAATGGTGATTCAATCAATGTAGCAAGTATTAAAAAAGATATGCCTACTCTATCGGACCTTTACGATGAAATGAATAAAGTACCTGAACTTAATCAGGCAGCTAAACTGGTTAAACCCTTTACCAGATACGGAGGTATCCCTTCCCAGGCAATATTTGATTGCCAGTCAAACGTAACCATTCAAAACGTCCCTGCATTTGCATTTTCAGCAAAAGACCTGGACGAAGATATTATGCGACCCATTGGCCTTTTCGTGGCCACAAAGTGGATTTGGGAAAAATTCGGCAATAATCGCAAGTTAAGAAAAAGGATAGTAGTAGACGAGGCACAGACATTAATGGATGAAAACTCAAAGGAAACTGCAAAATGGTTGGAAAACGCATTCCGCCGTTCTCGTAAGAGAAATATATCCATGTGTGCCGCCACACAGGGTTTTGAAGTCTTCCTACGGGTAAATGAAGGGTTGGGTATTCTAAAAAACTCCAGCACCAAATTATTAATGAGACAGGAAAGTATTGATATAGAAGCGGTTAGAGAAAAATTTAACCTATCGGAAGGGGAAACATCTTTTCTCTTAAGCACCCAAAAAGGCTGGGGCATAATACGGGCTGATAACGACGACTCAATCTTTTATGGTGAGGTAACAGAAAAAGAATATAAAATGTTCACCAGTGACCCCAACGATTTAGGGGGGGGCACTTAATGCGAAAAGTTGTTTTTCTGTTTGCCGTGATTATAACGGCGTTTTTTTTACTTCCAGGGTCTGCATATGCTGAATTAAAGGCTAGTAGTATCCAAGACGTGAAAATTGAATACATTAAAGGGGATGGGGACACTTACGGAGACATCCATAATAGTATATCTGCTAAGATACAGGTTGAGTGGAGAGTCAATGCAGTGCCTGAGCTTCCTTTATCATTTAATACCGATACCATAAAAATATATAAAGCTGTTAAAGACACTGGTAAAATTATAAACCAATTTGATTTTGAAATCGTGGATGAGATTAACATCAATGATCGTGTAGACGACGAAGGGTACCATACCATGTTGTGGGAAGATACCAATATAACAGTAGGTAAACAGTATCAGTATGAAGTCACTTGTGGTAGTGTAGCTGCCAAAAAAGGTAAAACACCACTATTAACTATAAGGACAGAAGAAGACAAGGAAAACGAGGAAACAGATATTACGAACAGGCAGGATAAATACGAAGAAACTGCTGATTGGCCTGAAAGGATGGCCGCCAGCATCGTTCTAGCCCCGGCAAAGTATATAATAGATGTAATTGGTTTGGATGATCCCATTGAGTTAATCTTTCAAGCTAATATGGATGGTGGAGCTGATGCTCTACAACCAACAGATGTTGTGATTGATGAGGACGGTAATGAAATAATTGAAGAAGATGGAAGTGACCTATATTTTTATACCTTTAGTGAAAATGAATTTAATGCTATAAGCCACTATTTTGAAAAACTTTCGGAATTTATTCCTATCTCTCTCGTTGTTATAGTTGTATTAATGGCACTGGGGATATTATACATTTCAGTAAACCCAAATTCCCAGGTAACATTCAAAGAATACTTAATTGGTTTACTGCTCGGCTTACTGGCTTTAAAAGTTGGAGTTTATATTATTTCCGTTGTCTTTGAGATAAATTATGCGATAATAAAATTTTTCCAATTCATTGTAGGTGATAAATTAACCAGTTCGTACTTGGACTATATTATAGACACTAATGGTTTAACGCTCGGGTCAGCGATATTAACCTGTATTGGAATCTTCAGTATAGGTATCCTTAATTGGCAGTACGTCGTGCGTAAGATTGTGCTGGGAATCTTAATTGGTATCCTTCCATTGGTGGCTATGATTTCGATCATGCCCTCTCGTAGAAATGCAATAGGATATTGGATGAAAGAGTTTTTTTCACAAGTATTTCTGCAAAGCTCTCACGCCGCAGTATTAAGTTTGGCTTTACTGTTTATTGGTACCCAGACTGGGTTCTGGGTTCAATTAGCTGTATTGCTCGGACTTCCAATGATGGCTAAGCTGATAAGAGAGATATTTGGTGCAGAAAGCCCTGGGTCCGGGATGGTTGGAGGAGTCGGGGCCGCAATGGGATTAGGAGCCCTCTTTTCATTGGGTAAAATATTTAAGAATAAGAAAGGTTCGGGTTCTAAAGCAGTAGAGGGAGCTTCCAATGTTACGGAAACAACTGGTCAGGTAGCAGGCCAAGCCACCCAAAATGTTGCAACGAATTCAAGTAAAAGTTTAATGCAAGGTGTAGCCAGAAAAGGATTAAAAGTCGCAGGCGGTGCAACAACGGGTATGGCAGGAGGAATGCTTTCAGCTGCACTAACCGGTAACCCGGTGGCTGGTTTTGCAGGTGCTATAGGTGGTGCATCAATAGGGTCGTCAATTGGCGACAGGGTATCAGATGTTGCGGATACAAGTACTGGCCTTTTCACTATGTCACAAGAAGATAAAAACCAGGCCATGGGTATAAGTGACAGTGCACAGCTTAACGACCCGTCGCAAGCGTACGATGCAGGCAAAAAACTCTACGGAGGCGGCGTTGTTGGAGCCGTGGCCGGAACCGGAATGGCCGCAAAGAGCTCACTTAAAGCGATAACAGATAGAGAAGGTTACAATACCGCAAAACAAGTAAAAACAGCTACCCGGGATAATATGCAACAGTTGAGCCAAGCCAAACAAAACTTATCCAATTACCAGCCTGTTTATGAAAAATCAAAGGCTGATTTTAATAGAGCCAAGAGTTTATATAGTAAAGATTCCACTCATCTAGCAGGTTTACAGGAAAAAGCTAAAACATTAGAAGGTCAAAAAAATGGAGCTGAACAGGAATACGTTGAAGCACTAAACGAATGGAACAACGATTATCTTCCAGAAACTGAAACTGGTATTTGGACCAGTGAATCCCATGAAGCATACGATAGGTTGCAATCCGCTGAAACTAAATTTAATAATATATCCTCTGAATTAAACCAAACTCAAACTGAAATAGAAACCGGTCAGCACCAGTTTAACGAGAAAAAGCAAGAATTCCAAACAGTTAACGCTGAATATAACTCACGCCAGGCAGAAGTAAATCGTCTTGAGTACAAGGTAAGCAATGAAGGAATTAGGGAAGAATTAATGAACATTAACCCAAAACTAAGAAACGATTTTCATAATGTAAAACAACCACCACAGCAAACCAGCGGTGGTATACACACTTCATGGCGGTAGAAAGCTCCCTTTTTAGGGGGCTTTTTTATTTGAGGAATGTATCCAATACCACAAATACAAGAAATATTGTATTGACATAAACCTATATGTAGAATATACTTTGGTTAATATGTAGAATAAGTTAACTCATATTAACCAATATGTAGAACAATATTTATTGGGGGTGTTTTTTATTGCTACCATACAAGAAAAAAAATATGCAAAAATGTTCGGTGGCAGTACGGATTACATTGTTGAAAAAATAAAAGAGATGCAAACAGAGGGAATGACAGATTCCCAGATAGCGGAACAGTTTCAGGTTAGCCGTCAAGCAGTAGTTCGTTTCCGGCAAAAGCATATGATAGAGACATCAAATAAACAAGGACGGCAGAGTGGTTTAGATACTAAAATGTTTCACGAACTACACTCACGTGGATATTCTGATTCAGCTATAGCAAAATTTTTAGGCACATCCCAATCTACAGTAACAAGGTTCCGGTCAAAGCTAAATATAGAGCCAAATCGAAAACGCGGTGGTCGGGGAACCGGAAAGATAAAAGAAGATATGCCGGTAATTAAAGAAGCCAAGCGAATACTATCGGAACCTCAAATTCGCCGTCTCATACAAAGAGCAGTTGCCGACTACATAAAAGAACATGGTGATGAAGAAACAGCATGGGCTACAACGATAATAGAGCCTGCCGAAGTAATTCACCCTGCTCCAGGCAATTTCTGTGCGACAGCAGAAAAAACAAACATAACTCATGTTAACTTTATAACGGATCTTGAGTCAAGACAAGATCGTGCTTCAATTTGCGGACTCCCGTCTGTTGAGCTCCTTGAATTGGCAAGAGAAATAAAAGATAACGAAAAGATGCATTCTCTTATCGCACCACTGGTTAGTCAAAGTGGGTATGTGAATTCTTCTATGACCGTTGCCCAGGCACGCAGCAAAGGAAACGATAGGGTAAACTTATGGAAAGATCTGTGGAACCAATACAAGCACCAATCCCATGAATGGGCTCCAGTTCAAAAAGAAAGCCAGAAACGAGTCCAGGGTGGTTTCACAAATAATATTAGAACCTCGAACGGTAAAAGGGGAAAGGGTGGAGGCGTCCAAAACACCCAAAACAGTCAAGCAATACTCGGGGCGATGGGATACTAACTAACTAATTGTCAACTACCATAACGGTAGTTCTTTTTTTTGTACGCGCGTACAATCTTCAAGGTAGGTGATATAACATACATTCCCCTGAAAGAGATAAAGAAATTGCAACGGATGGTTTAACAAAGACAGTAAAGGGTGCAGGTAAAGGAGTTGGAAAGGCAGCAGCAAAAGTTGCCGTTAAAATCGCCAAGAAACTCACATTAAAGTTTTTTGGCTGGATAATAGGTATTCTCGCACCTTATTGGGTTCCAATATTAGGAGCAATTCTATGTTTTGTTTTCGTTTATGGGTCGGTCTTTATGCTACCAAAATATATTGCCCTCGGGACCGGATCTCCGGTTATTTATAGTTATGGAGAAGAAGATGTTTGGAGCCTTGAACAAGATATTGAACTGGTTAACGAGTACAAAGAACTGGATCGTACCTGGACAAACCAGTTTGAGGATTTCTATACCTTTGCCTACAAAAAACCGGACAGTATCAACGGTAACGGGGCTGACAACGACGCAACAGTAAAAGATGTATGGGGCAGTTATATGGCAATTTCATCAGTACAACCGTTAAACATGCCTGAAAATACGTCGTATGACGATATATTTCAAGTCAAGGCACAGAAATATAACCTTGAATTTGACTTTTTAAAAGCAGTTGCCTGGGCAGAATCTTCCTTTAATCCACGGGCTGTTTCTTCAGCTGATTGTAAGGGGCTGATGCAGTTATCTAAAGCAAAGATAGATGAATACGGGATAGATGACCCGTTTAACCCTGAACAAAACATTGACGGTGGTGCCAGATACTTAAGATACCTTTTAGATAAATACGACGGAGATAAAGAGCTTGCTTTGGCTGGATATAATGCCGGCCCCGGTGCAGTAGATGAATATAACGGTGTGCCGCCCTATTCAGAAACAACCGGCTATATAGCCAAGATAATGGCTGTTCTGGAAAACGGTAGTGTAGCAGTTCCCACATTAGAAGAAGGAGTGAATGTTGTATCAGAGCAGGAACAGATAAAACAGCACCGTGTGAATTGGGCCATTTTAGGTGCTTTGGATAGAATATTAGGAGACCCTATTATTCATGGTAAACATGGTATAGAAACAATTAAAGACAGGGGCCGGATTCCAAAACCGGAGGAACACTTCAATATACTAGAACCGGAACTGGAATGGGATACGTTTGAGCTTTATTACTTTCACAGGTGGACGGAAACTCACACAAATGAAGATGGTGAAGAAGTAACGGAAACATACAGAGAAGAATACAGGCATGATATCACCTTACTTACTTATGCTGATTCATACGAAGCAAAGTATCATTATGACTGGGAAGAAAAAGTAATAGAAAACGAAGGGGAAGACAGCTATACTAAGATAATTGTTCCAGAATTACAAAGCGTTAAAAAGGAAGGACCGTACTTTGAAAGGTTAGATAATTTACTTATAGAAAACGGCTTAACCAACGAGAACGACTTGGAGTTAGTTTTAAGGCTGGCTATGAATATGAACGAAGATTTTTATATTGATGCTAACTTATCTAGTTCCCTGATAGAGATTATAAAGGATACGGAAGGGGGTTATTATGAGGGTTCAGGTGATTTAACCTGGCCGATCCGTGGAGAAATAACATCTCCTTTCGGGATGCGTGTTCACCCGATATTGAAAGAACGCAGGCTTCATACCGGTATAGACATTGGCTGCCCCAGAGGTGCAGAGATAAAAGCGGCAGGCGATGGGATTGTAGTCTTTGTAGGCAACAACGGTGCTTATGGTAAATGCGTTATCATTAACCACGGAGAGTACAGGACAATGTACGCCCACTTATTATCTTACGATACAGTACAAGGGGAGGAAGTGTCTCAAGGACAAACAATTGCTAAAGCTGACAGTACAGGCTTATCAAGCGGGGATCACTTACACTTTGAGGTTACAACAGGGGAAGGAGAAACTAATTATGTTGACCCGTTAACGATACTTGACTAGAAGGGGCTGGGGAAATCCCCCAGCCCCTTTTTAGTATACAGAATCATATCCAGAAGGGAGGTTTTCTTGTGTGGAGGTAAAACCCATTCCGCTTTCGGAAATCAGTGAGGGGATAGGAAATGTTGTCCAAGACATATTAGGTTACGTCCAAAACGTATCCGACCCTCTTGCCACCTTTACGGTATCAGCAGCCGGTATTTTAATTCTATTGGGGCTAATTTGTACAGCGCTTGGTATAACCAAACGAATTCTTTCTGCAGGCTTACTTCTACTATTAGGTACAAGCATAATGTATATGCTTACAAATCAACCGGTTGAAATTGTCGGCATTGTGAAAGGAGCAATAATTGAGATTTTTGGTGGAGGTGGTGGTAACATTTGAGGCTATTTGTTGTATTCGGTGACCATTCAGAAAGAGTTGCCCAGTACTTAACTCAAGAATTTGATGTAATAGGCCATGAAAGGACTCTGGAATCCGCTTGTTCGGTAATAAAAAATTATAACGACAAGCCTGATACTTTTCTCATCCTTGGCTCCGCTTTAGTAACAGGGTTTACCGACGGTAGCATTAACTACGGGACGGTACTTTTAAGTAACCTTAGAGATCTGCGCATGACCTGCCCTGACAGTTC
The DNA here is from genome assembly GCA_016278505.1 of Clostridiales bacterium. Lineage (GTDB taxonomy): Bacteria > Bacillota > Desulfotomaculia > Desulfotomaculales > VENG01 > VENG01. The sequence goes on along the minus strand of JADQBQ010000047.1, from coordinate 2,202 downwards.
AATCAAAGTCCTTCTTCCTGAAAAAGCAGGGGCGGAATTAATTGATTCAATCGTCAATCTTGGTATCTACGATATTTACAAACTGAATCAAATTAAACTAGAAGAGCTTATAGTTATCTTAAAGACAAAAAAAACAATAGCTGATTACTCCGCCAGTGTTAATACCATGAAGAATCAGGATATTTCAGTTAAAGATAAAAATGTTGACATTATAAGTGAGGCTGAGGAAGAAGATAATAGTTCATTTCTTGATAGGATAAAAAGTAGTCGATTAACAGAGTCCACCCGAGCTTTTAAAAACCTGTTTCACCAAAAAAACCGGGACATAGAACATGGTGAGGATTTTAATTATGAAATCATGCCCTGTCAATCAGACCAAACGCCGGCTCAAGACAATACTTTAGGTAAGTTATTTACGGCCACTGACCACATTCAAACTGACCGTCCTCGTATCGTAGCTTTCGGCTCACCCTGGGTGACTGGAGGTGCCGCAGATTTTTCAGCTATATTGGGAAACATATTAAAAAAGAGCATGAGAGTATCAGCGGTAGATTGTGATATTTCTAGTCGGGGCCTTGGGATAAGATCAGGTTTACATTTAACGGATATAACAAACAATGATTGGCGTCGTACAGAAGTACCCGTGGTTTTATCCAATCTGAGTATATTTCCGTTGGACCCTTCTGATAACAGGAACACAGACGCTGATAGGTTAACCAAAATAATTAACGAGGCTTGCAAGGGTGTAAGCATTGTTATATTAAATCTAGGTATTGAACCGAAAGGATGGTGGTTTGAACATGCTTTAAAGTATGCAGACGGCATGTTTTGGGTAGTAAGCGATGACCCATTACTTATGGAACAAGCACGGCTTCAATGGAAATCAAGACCAGCTGTTCCCTGCCGTGAATTATTACTTTTATATGGTACGGGAGACATTAAAAAGATGGAAGATGTTTTCACAATCCCGTGTATTCACATTAAGAACAACACGGATAAGAAAGGTTTCCAAAAGTTAAGCAGTATATTAAACTCTCCTACTCTAAAAAACGGTAAAAGAGTTCTTGCAGTAGGATTCAGAAATCTTCCTGAAATACCGAATATAGTATGGGATAGTTTTTACACCGTGGAAGAAGCCCGTCATTGGATTGATTTCAATAAGCCTGACCTTGCAGTTCTATCCGATGATCTCAAAAAGATTGACTTGATAGAGTATGATCTTAAAAAAATAAGTGTACCCGTACGCAAAATACCTCAATCTAACATTTTAAGTGAGTTATCAGTTGCATTCTAGGGAAATTAATAATATTCGGTACCCTGATACATGGTACAATATGCCAAAAGCAAAAAAATATTAAGGGCAAACCGGTTGAAAGACCGGGACGCAAAGCCATGGACCTACAGCATTAATGCTATGGTTGCCAGGTTGCAGTTATCGAAAAGGTGTGCTGCAGCACGCCTTTTAATATTTTCAAAAGGGAGGAAAACTCCATGCGTAATTTAAGTATTATTGTTTTAATAGCTTTTTTATTTTCACTGTTTCCAGTTTCAGCAGTAGCCGCAATATCCGACCCTGTTAGCATAAACGTAACACCTGACACAGTGAACCTGCACCCCGGAGAACAGGAACAGTTGAAAGCCACAGTAGAATTTTCCGATGGTAGTGTAAGGGACGTTACCTATGACGCTATGTATGGTGTAACCAGCCGTTCAGTGGCCAGCATAGATAAAGGAAAAATAACAGCCAAATCGCCCGGTAATATGCAAATTCTCGTTCGGGCCTACGGAAAAAGCACAAAAATATCTGTTGAAGTAACCGAAGAACAGTCGAAACCAGCGGAACCCGTAGATTTAACCGTAACACCGGATACATTAAACTTAAAACCGGGTGAAAATGCCAGGGTAGAAGCAATCTTAAGTTTTTCTGATGACACCACTAAAGACGTAACCCGAAATGCAGTATGGGCAGTGAGTAACAGTGGTGTGGCATCGGTAAGTAACGGCACCGTAACCGCAAAATCAGCAGGCTTAACCGATATATTAATCCGCAGTTACGGCAAAACAGCCCGTATTAAGGTAGAAGTGACGGAACCAACACCTCCCGAGCCGAAAGAATTAATACTAAACACAAAGAGCGTAACATTGACCCCTGGTGAAACGCAGACAGTAAACGCCGTTATAGAGTTCTCCGACGGGTCAGAG
>JADQBQ010000040.1 GCA_016278505.1 Clostridiales bacterium | reverse complement strand
TTTTACATTCGCTGACGCTAGGGGAGTTGATACCCGGTTTCAGCAGTTAAATCAAAAATCTATACGTTTTCGGTCAGATTTAATAAACACGATGATCAAATAAAGGATTAGTAGGAGTAATTATGATTATTTGGTTCTTACTATTTATGCTTGTCTATTCCTTTTGCAACTGGCTTATCGGGCAACAAGTTTTAGCTTTATTAAGGATTAATCCAGTTGCTTTCTGGGTAACATTAGCTATTCTTGCTTGCTCACCGCTATTAGGCCGAATGGGAATTTCCAGTGCAATTGATAAAGCAGGTAATCTTTGGATGATCTTTTTTTATTACGCTACTTTCTTGGCGGTACTAGGTATTTTTGTAAAGAACAAACCCTTTATCATCAGTTGCTATTTACTTATTTTTATCCTTATTCTTATTGGTTCAATACACGCCAAAAACGTTAAAGTAGTTTCTTATGATATCAATATTCCCAAGCAAGCCCGCGACCTTAACATAGTCATGCTTTCTGACACCCACATCAATCAAACTAAGAGCAGTGACTATGTTGAAAATATGGTTAGTGATATTAACAGCCTTCATCCCGATATTGTGCTTTTAGCCGGGGACATCTTTGACGATAGGTATGTTAATAGCCTCAAGGAGAAAAAAGAAATATTAAAAGGTATTAAAGCAACGGACGGTGTCTATGGTGTCTTGGGAAACCATGAGTATTATAGTAATAATCTAAGTGAGATCTTAGAAATATATAAGGAAGCAAATATAAATATTTTAATAGATGAAGTTGCGGAGTTAGAAACCATCTATATAGTAGGTAGAGATGATATTTATAAAAAACGCAAGAACTTGAACGAACTATTACAAACAGTCAATAAAGAAAAGCCAATCATATTATTGGATCATCAGCCTGTTTCTCTGGATGAGGCGAAAAACAATGGTGTTGACCTGCAGCTTTCCGGTCATACCCATAAGGGTCAGTTTTTTCCCAACCAATTGATTACCGCAAAGATCTATGAGGTGGATTATGGGTACCTGGCCAAGGATAGCTTGCAAGTAATTGTTACATCCGGTTATGGCACATGGGGGCCACCTGTCCGCATTGGAACCCAATCAGAAATTCTTGATATTAAAATAAAATTCCAAAAAAATCCATGAACTTTTTATCAAAGCATACTTTTCTGAACCTCAACAGTAGCCCCTTCCTTTAAATCGTTAACAGATATAAACCATTATTGGTTTTACCTTTATAGATATAATGGTATCATTCTAATACCATTACATATTAATTTAAAGTTTTTAAAGAAGCATTTTTTTCGATCATTCTTTGACGTTTAATGTACAATGTTATCAACATATAGTTACAAATAGCCCTACCTTTACAAGCTTTAGGAGTCTTTTCTTGATCCGGTTATTCGGTAAGCTACCTTTTTGACCGGATAGAAAACCTGCCTTTAATGATGTTGTTTGTTAGCTTTTCCAACAGGCAAATATTTGCACTTTTTACCGCATCCTTTATTAATTTATCACTTTGCTTGAAAAAGATGTATAAAAGAAACAATGCAGTAATTGCTCCCCACGCAATGTGTGCTCCCATATCAACTAACGCCTCATTAAAGGTTCTATGTATATACGGGCGCAGTGATATCAAATTTGGAATAATGGCGACATGTAAAATCCATAGTGCTAACCCCCAACCTATTCCCTTAATCACTCCAAACCGGCTTCCGCTAACGAAAAAAATGAGTAATAGTGCTAATCCCATAATGCCACCGGCAAAGAAATGAGTAAACTCTCCCAATAAAAGTTTGGACAGCACCACTGGCTGATGAGGGAACATTAGCTGAGAGAGATAATGGCCAGTGGTAGACCGGGCAATGTTAAAATAAACGGCTACCCAATGAACTATTTCGTCCCCCACTACACCCAATACTCCGGCTAGAAAGCCATATATTACGGGATCTTTACCTCGCTTACTAGCTTTACCGGTCATTATTTGCCTCAAGCCGCGATAGATATTCTTGAAACCAATACTGGTGCATTTCTTCATCCATCATAAAATACCAAAGATGATCTGTTAGATCAGCGAGCTTCGGATCAGTATCGGCCATTTGGATAAAAGTTTCGTACATGTCTACTGCTTTATTCTCCACTGCAACTCCAAGCTTGTACCGATCTTTTAGGCTCATTAAATCTAAGGCTTTTCCGGAAACAAATCCAGCAAAAGTGGCAGCTGCTTCCACTGGTTTGGGAAGTTCTGCATCCAGTTCCTTCAGCTTTTTATAGTAATAATCAACATGTTCCCTTTCCCTTATGATAAATCTTTCGTAAGCCTTTTGGATATGTGGCTCCTCAATAGTTTTCAATTGGGCTTTATATAGATCAAGCTGATAGAGTTCCAAGGAATAAAACTCTCTGAGCTTATAGATTAGTTTACTCTCATCCATATTTCTGCTCCTTAAGTTTTCCTTTAAGATAACCTTTGCCATTTAGATTTATTATTCTTTCATTGACACTTGATGTACGATCATGGCTTTGCTTGTTGTTGCTGCTGGTACATGGGATTGTTTTTTTCAATATAACTTAAGCGAGCATTCAGTGAATCAATATGCCTTTGCATATCTTGTGACATTTCCTGAAACATTTTCATAGCGGCGTTATCCAAAGTACTGGTTGCAAAAGTATCATAAGATCCCTTTAAAGATTCGGCCTGAGCCACAGATTTCTGTAAATCACTTTGAACAGTCATTACAGCTACCCCTCCTTAGTCTTTTTTCCTAATAAAATTTATCCCTCCGGATTAAATACCATGGCTGTAAAAAAACCAAATATAATTGCCGCCGTAATACCGGTGCTGGTTAATTCAAACATACCTGTTAAAACCCCTATTATCCCGCTCCTTTCCGCCTCGGAAATAGCACCTTGGACCAGAGAGTTGCCAAAACTTGATATAGGCATGGTAGCACCTGCTCCGGCAAATTCGATTAATTTGTCATAAAGGCCCAGTCCACCCAAAACTCCTCCGATTACAACCAGACCTGAAAGCACATGTCCCGGCGTAAAATTAGTAAAGTCTAAAATAAATTGTGCAGCTAAACATATGGCCCCACCAATAATAAAGGCCATTGGGTAAATTTGCCATTCCAATACTTATTACCCTCCCTTAACATTCTATTTCAAGGCTTACAGCATGAGCAATGGACGGGATATTAGCCCCCTGCTGAAAAGAAGTCACGCTGTGTAAGGCTCCGGTAGCCACTAATAGTATCTTTTTTAATTCCCCGGACAGTAACTTTTGGTAAAGATAACCGTAGGTTACCAGCGCTGATGAGGCACAGCCGCTACCACCGGAATGAACATCCTGTTTTTCGGTGTCATATAGCATTACCCCGCAATCTTCATAGTTTTTGGTCAGGTCAAAACCGCCTTTGGTTACACAGGATCTTATGGCCAGCTCATGGCCAAATTTACCTAAGTCACCGGTAACCACCAGGTCATAGTAGTCAGGGCCGCGTCCGGTATCGGCAAAATGCTGCACCATGGTTGCGGCAGCAGCAGGAGCCATAGCGGCGCCCAGATTCATGGGGTCCTTTATACCCAGATCCTGTACTTTACCGACGGTTAAGTGTGTTATCCTGGGGCCGGTGCCTTCTTTGGCTACCAGTGCTGCCCCCGCACCGGTAACAGTCCACTGGGTAGTAGGTTTCCTCGTTGCCCCGTACTCAGTGGGATACCTATAATTCCTTTCCGCACTGGAATTATGGCTGGACGCAGCGGCCAGGACTAACTTAGCGTAATTACCGTCCACTAACATGGTGGCAAAAGCCAATCCCAGGGCAGATGTTGAGCAGGCCCCGAAAATTCCCATGTAAGGAATGGCCAATTCTAAAGCGGAAAAGCCCGAGGTAATAGTTTGATTTAATATATCTCCAGCTAAAAAAACATCAACTTCTTGCGGGGTTTTATTTGCTTTATTGAGGCAGGTAAAACAAGCGTTGGCCATCATTTCTTTTTCGGCACTTTCGAAACTTCGCTCACCTGCCAATGTATCTGTGTAAATGTGGTCAAAATAATCTCTCAGGGGACCCTGTCCCTCAAAAGGACCGGCAACTGTGCCGGTGCTGATAAGATAAGGAGGGGTATCCGGCTTGAATGTTTGTTTCCCCAGCTTAGTTGCCAACAAAACACCTCATCTCTATAAGCTATAAATTAAAAATTGCGTATATTAGTCCGATAATAAATGCTGTTACTACGCCAAAAGTAATTACAGAGCCCGCAAGGATAAACATTTTACTGCCTACTCCAAACACCAGCCCTTCGCGTTTAAATTCTAGGGCAGAAGATACGACCGAATTGGCAAAGCCGGTAACTGGTACAGATAAGCCAGCTCCGCCATAGCGGGCCAGCTTATCAAAAACCCCAAATCCGGTAAGTAATGCTCCTATTAATATCATGGTGGCTACGGCAGGGTTACCGGCTTCCGTGCTAGACATTCTAAAGGTCAATCTATAGAAATCTGTGATCAACTGCCCGGCAACCGCCACCATACCTCCAAAAGCAAAGGCTAATGCTCCGTTTCTTAAATATGCCGGCCTGGGCGTAAGGTTATCCACCAGTTCTGTATACCTTTTTTGATCGACCGTTAATGGTTTTTTCTTTGGATCCCGTGACATTATATTGGCCTCCTAATATTGTTCTTCCTATCTAATTCTTTCTTAAGAACACAAGTTTAATTAAGGATAAAACTTGTAATTATTACCTGTTTTACCAAATTGACAATTGCCGGTTTATTATAAGCTTGTTTTTCATGATATATATGGTTTCTGCACTTATTTTGGGTTTAATTATGGGTTAAAGGTAGATTATATAAGATAACTTAATTGGAGGGAGGTGCAAATTTGATGACGGTTGGAACTAAAATGCATCAAACACTGGCCAGCCTTGAAGGGGCGGCGGCAAATATTAAAACTTTTGCTCTGGATACCCAGGACATTACGGCGAAAGACATGTTTACAAATTTAAGCCAACAGCTTGATGGTATTAATCAGCAGTTGCGTGGTCGGCTGAATTACATTGAAGAACAGGAACCTCAATATAAAATGCAGTGAACTCGTTCAGCTAAAGCTAAACATCGGTGCTTCAGGTAGGGATCCACCCCACCTGAAGCACAAAAGTGCAGACGAGATGGGCCTGATTAGAAAGTTAATTTTACTTTCTGCTAGGGAAAGATTAAAAGAGGTCATTTCTCAAGATGGGTTCAATGATAAAAGAAGAGATAATCCTCAGATCTCATTTTTAATTTACCGATAAAACTGTCTTGGACTTCGGCTGTGGAATCCGTCAAGTAGTTAATTATTTTCCCCGGCTAAAAAACATATTGACTGACGGTCAGTCTAGTGTTAAGATACAACTACCGACCGACCGTCGGTCAAGGAGGTTGCTATATGAAGAGAATTTCTAAAGATCCGCAAGAACGGCGTACGGAGATACTGTTGGCTGCCGAAGAACTATTTAGAAATCAAGGATACGTCAATACGACGGTGGATGCTATTATCCAGCAGGTAGGGGTAGCGAAAGGGACCTTTTATTACTATTTTAAATCCAAGGAAGATATTCTGGATGCAATTGTTCACAAAATGGTCGATCAAATCTGCGAGGAATATAAAAAAATAGCAAATGAACCGAAAGTGAGCTCTATGGATAAAATGCGGCAGATGTTGAGGGGGGAAAACCAGCTTCTGGTAAGTGAAAGCGAATTGATGGAAAACCTGCATCGACCGGAGAACAGGGAGCTCCACGAACGTATTAACATTGAAATTATTTTAAAGATATCCCCAATTTTTGCTCAAGTGATTGAACAAGGCAAGAATGAATCAGTCTTTGATGTGGAAAATCCCCTGGAAACCGTGCAGTTCCTTCTGGCTGGATCCCAATTCCTTCTGGAATCCGGCCTTTTCAAGTGGAATCACGATGAGCAGTTGAAACGGATACAATCGATGCAGACAATTATTGAAAGGTCATTTGGCGCTAAGCCAGGTTCTTTTTCATTTATTTAAACACGTTTTCCAATCACGGGAGGTTTTAATAATGAATCATCAGATTTTTAGACCGAACTACAACTATAAACCTAAATTGTATTTTGTTGCGACCTTTATAATTACCTATGCCCTTTGGTTTGCAGGAGCATATGTGAGCCATCATGACGATAGAAACGGTTTGCACATGTTATTTATGCTTCCCGGTCTGATGGCCCCTTTTTTGATCTCTGTTGCGATGATTGCAACATCTAAGAATTCCAGTTTAAAAAAGGATTATCTCAACCGGCTTTTCAACCCGGGGTTGATACAGCTGAAGATGCTGCCGGTAATTCTTTTCGTAATGCCGTTATCTGTGCTCGCATCTATCGTACTTTCTCTACCCTTTGGAGGTTCGGTTGACCAGTTCCAATTTGCGGAAGGGTTTTCCTTTTCGTCAGGTTTTGTCCCGGTATTACTCCTGCTTTTGCTTGCCGCAAGTTTTGAAGAGCTAGGTTGGCGGGGATATGCCTTTGACAGTCTGCATAGCCGCTATAACATATTCTGGGCATCGCTTGTGTTTAGCATACTATGGTCACTATGGCATCTACCTCTTGTTTTTGTCAATAATTCCTACCAATACGAGATTTTTCACCAAAATATCTGGTATGGGGTTAACTTTTTTGTGAGTATCATTCCTATGGGAGTAATTATTAGTTGGGTTTGTATCAAGAACAGAAAAAGTATTATTGCAGCGATTCTCTTCCACTTTATTATCAATATGTCACAGGAGATACTGGTTATGTCCCAGGCAGCAAAGTGTATTGAAACCGCGGTTCTCACTGTTGTTGCCGCTGTTATTATGTTATTAAACAAGGAATGTTTTTTCCTTAAGAAGCATTCCGTATCCAGGAATCCGTCATATAAGTCAGTTTGTAGTTTGGATTATCGGTGCTGACGGCAACATACATATGGATATTGCAATTTTATTGGCCTATTCACTACAGTTGCTTTTCGCCGAAGTGCTGGTACATATAGTTAACAGTTCGCTCTATTTCCAGCTTTTCAATGATAAAATCAGCCTTATTAACTATTTTAAGGATACTTCGTATTATTTGGTGGGTGACGGTTATAGCCAGAGCCCCAAGTACCTGTTGATAGCCCGGCAGTTTATTCTCGTACTCAGACATAAATTTCTTTAAATCGGTCTGAATCTCATGCCCAACCAAAAACTGCTCCCAGTAATACCTTGCCGGTGGTTTGGAATTGTAACTTGAATAAATTTTTTCATAGAAGTCTTGGTTAATAAATATTGCCATATACCGGGTAAAGGTATCCGATTCTTTTTCTTCATGGGCATTCCCGGGGCCATGACTGTTACCAAATAATGTTCGGGCAGTATTTCGATTTTTACAGGAGTAATACTCTGTTCCTGGGAAAAAAACAAAACAAAGTAGTAGCCCGGATGGGTATGTCGAGGCATTATGGCATATTCACAAAAACCCACACTAGGAATAAAAATGCCAAAATTATCCGAAACGTAATAGTCCACATGTTTAAGATTACTCTCGCTTATATCTCCCACCAATTTCTGAATATTAGTCATATCTGTTTTTGTTTTCTTTTTCATTCTTATACTCGCCCCCCCCGGTACCCGGTAGTGCATTTTCTAAGTTTTGATGCAGACAGGGCTGTCGTTTCTCGGCAAATTGACCTCGCACCGAGACTAATGTGAGCGCATTTTACCCTGATAAGTGTCGACTAAAACTATTTCCAATGTAAGACCAAGTATATTAATTAGGGGGGTGTATCTAATGTGAAAAGTTTTCTAAAGTACGTGCCTATCGTTGAAACAATGGCTACCTATAAGAAGGAGTATTTTAAATGCACTAAGGAAACCGATTTACAGTTAGTGAGGGCTATAGCATTTCAATATACCCTTCCGTTCCGTTCACCCGGATTCTTTGACCGTCTTCTATGAGCTTCGTGGCGTTTTTCACGCTTACCACTGCCGGAAGACCATATTCACGCGCAATAACGGCGCCATGAGTCATCAGCCCACCCACTTCCGTGACCAAGCCTTTGACGGATACAAATACCGGCGTCAAACTGGGGTCAGTAAAAGCGGTGACCAAAATATCGCCATCTTCGATGTCGGCGTCCGCCATCTTTAAAACTACCCGTGCGCGTCCCTCAATGATGCCGGATGAAACAGGTAGGCCCGCCAATGCACCCTGCGGTAAACCGGCGGTGTTGTACTCACCGGACATAACCTCGCCCTCAGAGGTCATCAGTCGCGGAGGCGTCAGCTGCTCATAGATCTTGTACTCCTCTTTTCTCTTGGTTATGATACTATAATCCAGCCGGTTAGTACGAACAGCCTCCCGCAATTCCCCAAAGGACAGATAGTATATGTCCTCCTTCTCCCGGATGACCCCCTTTTGCACGAGCCTGGCAGCTTCCTTCAGCAGAGCCTGCTTATAAATCCAGTAACGTTGAATAAAAGCATACTTGGGATATTCCCTGTAGCCGATAAAATTGCGTAAAACGCTGATCATCTTTTTTGTCTTTTTGGCCTTTTGTTTCCCTCCGGGCAATTGCTCCAAGCGGCTTAAGAGCTCCTTTCCCTTTTGCTCTGCTTCCGCCAGCCCCTGCTTAAACCTGACGCTGCTTGCATTGGGCCCTAAGTTTTCAATATTGCTGAGAATCATGGGAATGAGCGCGGTGGGATTTTCGTTCCAACGGGGCCTAGTGATATCAATCTCACCAGAACAACGAACACCATATTTTACCAGATACGCCCGCACGGCGTCGCTCACATCAGCGCCTCCTTCCAGTTCGGCCAGATCCTTAAAAAAGGTTTCATCACTAGCATAATGAAAATATTCCATAACCGCCGGATATGGTCGGACAACATCCGCTACATCCAACAGCGCAAGCCCCATTTCGGAAGTGACGTTGTTACCAACTGATTGGGAGAGCGTATCGGCTACGCTCTTTTCGCCCAGCCATTTTTCCGTATTTTTGTTAATCCAATTCGCTGCAAACCATCCGGCCATTATAGCTCCCAAGCTACGGGGGTCATACAGTATTTCTTTTAATCGCTTGTGGTCCTCAACAATAAAGGCAAACAGTTCATCTCCTGATACATTGGTAATCTTTTGCTTCAGATCCCTGATCGATGCCTCGCTGCGGGAAATAAGCTCTTGCATGATCGCTACATTGTTTTGCCGGTAAATCTTGATGGCCTGAATGAAAAGTGACCAGGACATTCCCTCAGTGCGCATACTGAAAACTTTCTTGCCGCGCGGCAATGATTTCATAAAAGCTTTTCGCTTCGTTAAACTTAAGATAGCATTCCGCATCAGAGGGTCGTTCTTACCCATCATCGTACTGAGCATAATTTTTCGGCCAATGGGTGAGGCCAGGTCATGCGTTAGATCTACGAACAGCCTCCCACCCGCTTTGCATAATGGGTAATTCTCAGATAACAAGTGGAAGAAGGACATCCCCAGTGGTTTGATGGCATCCGTCATCATCTGTTGATGCCCCATGGACATATAGACCCGGTTCTGCCCATCGCTTTTCGGTACGGGGTATAAGGTAGTGATGGGGCGGCTCTGGACGATGAAAAATGTATCTTCACTAAGGCACCATTCGATATCCTGCGGGCAGCCAAAATTGGTCTCGATCTTTCTACCTATGCGCTCAAGCAGCAGAATTTGCTCGTCCGTCAATGTCTGCCTATTCTGCTGCTCTGGCTCAACCTCCCGCTCCACCGTGCCGCCTTCTTCTGATGCGTAAACAGCCAATTCTTTTGTGGCTAATTTCTTATCGACGATCCTTCCTTCACGCACTTTATAGACATCAGCATTTACCAAACCAGAAACCATGGCCTCTCCAAGCCCAAAGCCGGCATCGACCGACAGCACCTTCCGATTGGAGGTGACGGGATCAGCCGTAAACAAAATCCCCGATACTTGTGGGAAAACCATCCGCTGGATGATCACAGACAGGTATACCCTGCGGTGGTCAAAACCGTTTTGGATGCGGTAAATCACCGCCCGGTCGGTAAACAGTGACGCCCAGCACTTGCTGATATGCTGCAGTATGGCATCTTTTCCTTTGATGTTCAAATACGTATCCTGCTGTCCGGCAAAGGAGGCTAGCAGCAAATCCTCTGCTGTAGCGCTGGAACGCACAGCATAGGCATCCTCCTCACCGAGCTTTGAGAGATAATGAATGATCTCTTCTTTAATATCCTCGTCGATCGCTATCCCTTCGATGAACGCACGAATCTTACCGCTGATAGCACCGATTGTTTCCCTGTCGTCCACCTTTAAACCCCATAATTGATCCAGCATGGCGTTAAACTCCTGGTTATGGCCGATTATCTTTTTATATGCCCCGGTGGTAACGCAGAAACCCTCCGGCACCTGTATTCCCTCAATCCTTGACAGTTCCCCAAGGTTTAGGCCTTTGCCCCCGACAACCGTGAGCTTTGTTTTGTTGATCATATGGAAACCAAGCACATACGAATTTATACGGTTCCCTCCTTCACTGTTCGATTCCGTGTCGGATCATGCTTAGAAAATCATCTATTAGTTAATTTGGAGATAGTAATCAAGTTTAATCAAATTATGCCAAGTTTGTGTTACAATTATTGCCTAGAATCCTATTAGAAAAAGAACTTGGAGTGGCGTAGATAAAAATTGGGGGGTCATAGCATCCTTCGTATTCCAGACACAAAAATAACCCGGCTTAGCCGGGTTTAACGATCGGAAACCTTATTTTCATCTTCTCTGTCTTTGGCTTAAACTCACGAATATCTTCTGAATCTGGACCCTCAATATTTCCCTGGAAAGGGGGCATAGGGCTTTTTGCCTTGATATATAGCTATCAACTTATCCAACCGCCGGCTTATTTCTATTAGCTTCTTTGAATTTAGGGATTCATACTGGTATGCCTCGTATAGCCTGCAACGTTCGTTTTCAATAGCACTTAATAATTCTTCCCAAGTTGTAAACTCCAATTTAATCACCTAAGTATTCACGTATTTTTGACATATTCCCACAACCTTTATCCTACTTCTTATTAGCATATTTATCTATTGCAAATGGCATATTTCTACTTCAAAAGTACACTTACGCTAAGGCGAGTACCTATTTAAATAACATGGCTACGCCAAGGCAGAGAAGAAGGAGGTAAACAATTTTCCTAAATATATCCCCGGACATGATATTGAATAGCCGTATACCAAAAAAAGTTCCTAAGATGGAAACAGGCAAAAACTTTGTACTTTCCATAAACAGGTCGAAAGTGAGCAAACCGGTAAAAAGGTAAAGGCCCAGGGCGTAAATATTACTAAAAACGAAAAAAGTTTGCATATTTACCTTTGCTTGATATTTATTGTCCCCCGCCTTTAAAGAGTACATGACAATGGGTGGCCCCCCGGAGAGAAACGCTCCCATTAAAACACCTCCGCTCAGGCCAACACCCCCCTTTACCAAATTAGAATTAACCGTTTTATTGGCACCGGGATTTATTACTTGCTGAAGCACAAAAATTACTACAAAAACCCCCAGTGCCTTTTGTATTACCGTGGCATCAACCGACTTTAAAAGTGAAACCCCCACGGGCACCCCCGCCACTGCACCAATTATCATGGGTAACACGGCGCGTAGTTGAAAATGCTGTCTGAGGCTGAAAATTTGAATTACATTTACACTTAATGTGTGTACCACTAAAAAGGCCACGGCAACTTTAACATCCAATAATAAAGAAAGAAAAGTTAAGGAAACTAATGCAAAACCGAAGCCGCTGATTCCACTTGCGACGCCAGCTATGGCCAGTGCTATAGCTACTAAACCACCTGACATTCTATCGCCTCACTATATTTAACAATCAAACCACTGTATATTTAAGATTTTGGCTTTCCCAATATCATTCAATGCTAATGATATCACATTTATTTTATGTCCATATTAAATTAAAATGTTATTGTGATACATCTTTGTATCACTGCCCTGGATGGCAATTTAAAAGAGGAACTCCCATTTCTAAAAGTGGGAGACTTAAAAAAGCAGTTAACTGTTATTTTGGATCTTGAATACTACGAAGGCTATTACGGAGCGATGAATTTTTTCGGAAACGATTATAGCGTACAAAGGGCCCGGCAGCTTTGTTCCTCACTACCAGGCCCTTCATAAGTTAATTTTATATCATATTATGTCGTCCACATTGCTGAAAACTCGCGCCTCATGGTATTATGCTTAAGGGGTCTGGGGAAATCCTGTTTGTCTTCAGGAAACTAACGCCAATTAGAAACCCAGACCTTCTTTTTTATAACAACACAGTTTCAATGTCATCATCCCTTCCTCAGTACCCAATTACATTCCCGGTGGCATGGTATAGAAGGGTAGCTTCAATATCCCTATAGTAACGATAAAGTAAAGAGTCGTGACCAGTGAAGCAATTACTGCTACTATCATTCCGTGATAAAACATTCTTTTGATATTAGCACCGTAGCCGGCAGCAATAGCCTGGGCACCGGTGGCGGAAACAATTGCAAAACTCCAGCTTAACGCCGCTCCGGCAACCCACATGAAGGCCACTGATCCATATTCAAGACCATTCCAGCTATGAAAGACTTCCATCACTAGCGGAATAACAATACCTGCGGCCGCCGTATCGGAAACAAACTGCGACAGAAACGTTGAGAAAACACTCAGACCGGCAATGGCCGGAATACTTCCGGCTTCAACCAACGGCTGCATCCAACTGGCAAAAACTTCGGCTGCGCCGGTTTTGTTTAGTACCCTACCTAATGCAACGGCTCCCGGCCAAATAAAGAGAATAGCAGCAGGAAAACCTTTTACAAGCATAGGTACATCTAATAATGTCCTTCCCTTTTCTCCTTTAGAGGGAACCAGGAACAGGAGTATCGGGAAAATTAAAAACAAATGAGACGGATGCAGCCACTTCCATGCCATTCCTGTAAGAATATCCGTGTAAAGAGGCCTGGTCATGGCCAGTAAAATAATTATTAGAAATCCGTATAGAGTAACTTTTTCTTCGAACTTCATAGGACCCATCTCTTGTAGTTCCTGCTTGTAATAATCCTTTGTACCTTTAAAGGTCTGCTCGTCAGGACCCGGTTTCATTCCATAATACATATACAGACCCACGGCACCCATTACCAGCAATGAAACCGGCAACATTCTTAAGGTCCAGTCCAGGAAGAATACCTCCTGGCCCAAGTACTTGGAAAGAAAACTCCAGGTTACTACAGCTTGGCCACCTCCCAAGGGTGTAGTCATCCCCCCTACTGAAGCACCCCAAGCTACGGCAATAAGGATATTGGTCGCTGCTTTGCTGTCATATCTATCCTGGTATGTTTTATACCCGGCATACATTAGAGCTGCAGCAGCAATTGGTGTAAAGACAGCACCGGCTGGGGTATTACCAAACACAAAGCTGATAATACCTACTAATAAAAACCAACCCAAAGCCTGTACCTGAACATTGTTACCGAACCGGCTCAAAAATGCCAGCCCCAACCTTTTGGCCAATCCCCAGTGTATCCACGCTGCAGTAAGCATGGAAGCACCTACAATAAGACTTAGATGCTTGTGCATATACAACTGTAAAACTTCTTCTCGTCCTATGAACGGATAGAACATTACCACTATGATGGGAACCAGACAGGTTAGCTTTATATCGACTACTGCAGTGATCCACCAGTAAACCATCCAAAACATAATACCGAAGCCCAGCCTGGCTTCCATGGGACCAAATATAGGAAGCATTAAAGCCACAACCAAAAGTAAGGGTCCGACTAATATCTTCAACAACTTGTCCGTACTCACTTTTTTAACCCCCTTCTCCTTAACCAGTATCCAAGGGTATCCTTGAACCGTTTATTAGCAACCGACCTATCGATTTTACTTAGTGTCGTATATATTAGTAGAATAATCGCGGGGACTTCCGGCTTTAGTCAGCCCCCGCCTGGCTAATGTATTATTTAGTTCGATGATTGCTGCTTAAGTTCGTGAAAGCATTATCTAATTTTAAAATACTACGCCTTTTGCAGTGTATTGACGCTTAACACTAAAATGATCCTTCCATTTTTTCCAGGCACGGTACCCGATAATCAGTTCTTCGTAAGGATCTCCCTCCGGCCAAACCTTTCCATATTGGGAATCATCCCATAAGCCTTTTCTCTTCCTGGCTTCACGCTGATCAACCAACCAATCACGATAACTTTCAAAGAGAATGTGTCCGCCAGGAGAATCTAATAAGGCTGTTCGAACCCTACCATCTTTTTCACGATACAGGGCTTCGTCTTCAGGTGTTATTTCGCAAGGCTTAACACTATTTTCATAACCTGCCTCTTCCAGTTCTTTGCCGGCTACAGCGGTAAAGACTTCCTGGTCGCGAATGCTTAGCAGCCTTTTATGGATGCCAATGTATTTATCGCTAACGGCATGTCCCAGTGGTTTGTGGTCGCGAGTTTGCCCACGGGCCTGTCCAATTTCACCCTTCCAAAAGTCAAGCATTGCAGGGTCATAATCTTCACCCAGGAATTCGCAAACTTTTTGTACCATCTGCTCTGGCTGGCGTACCAGATCTTCATAGGTAATGTCCATCCAAGTGGAGCTATCAAGTTTTTCTCTCCAAGGCTTAACAGCATTCCAAGAAAGCTTCCAGCTCTCAGCAGCACAGAAAATATTAGTTGGTCCGAAAGCAGACTCAAGATAGTCTGTTGCCGCATCGCGCCCGTCCCTGACGATGAATATAAATTGGGCATTAGGGAAACACTCCAGAATCGGTCCTACAAAATACAAGTTGTGGGGTGTTTTTTGGCCCCAGCGTGGCTTATTTCCGTTTTCCTTGGCAAAACGCTCATGCATGGCGCAATAAATCCCAGCGAAACTGCGTTCTTTTACCTCTGATAAAATTTCGTCCACCGCGTTGCGGGGATTTAAATCCATTCCCCACAGATTGTGGTTAAGCCCAAACAACATCTCATCAGCTAAGGTCCGAAGGTTTTCCTCCTGGTTTAAGTCACCGTGAGTGTACAAATAAGGATAGAAGCGTGGAAAAAGCCAACCTACTTCCGGTACCGCAATACGCTTATGGTGACCAAGCATTGCCATTAACAAAGTTGTCCCTGATCTTTCATGTCCTATAACAAATATTGGCCTCTCTTTTAAATTAATAGCCATTAATATTCCCCCTTCTTGTGAATGTTTTTTTATTCTTAAGCTTCATTCTTCAAAAGGAACAGATCAACTTAATATAAGCCCACCCCCTTTAACAGCTCTTTTCCCTTTATGAAGCTCAAACTAGCTATTGTTTTTGATTATCCCATTTAATGTTATATTTTTTTGCTTTTCGAACAATTGTGGGCTGAGTGACTCCCAATGCTCGGGCTGCTTTGTATGAACTACCAAAACGTTTCAGAGCCTCATTGATTAGTTTGCGTTCAACATCTTGCCGTGCTCTGTCAAGGAGAGGTAATTCTTGTTGAGTACCATTTTCAATGTCCCTTTGTATCGGAAGATGTTTTCCACGGATAATTCTTCCGGGAATCGTAACTATTGATCTTTCTATAACCTGTTTTAACTCACGAACATTTTCAGGCCAATCGTAGTAATTCATCACACTAATAGCACCAGGAGCAAATATTTTAGCCATTTTATACTTTTTATTAAAAAACTGTAAAAAGTGATTGGCCAGAGGTGTAATGTCTTCTTGTCTTTTCCTCAACGGAGGAACTAAAATGGAGATAGTATTTAGGGTATAATAAAAGTCTTTATTAAACTCTTTTTGTTTTATTTTCGCTTCTAGATCTTTATTTGTGGCGGCAATAACACGGACATTAAGGTCACCGACTACAGTTCCATCTGTACGTTCTACTACTTGACTGTTTATTGCTTGCAGCACTTTGTTCTGAAGCAGTATCGGCAACTCTGATATCTCATCCAGAAACAATGTACCTTTATTCGCTAATTCAAACACACCAATTTTGCTTTTTTTACCGAAAAGCTCAGCCTCTACTAAATCTTCCGGCAATGTGCCGCAGTTAAACCTGATAAAGGGACCTTCCGCACGCTGGCTATAAGTGTGAATAAGCCTTGCCAATACACTTTTTCCAACGCCGGATTCTCCAAGAAGTAATACCGGTACATCTGTCCTGGCAATATGTGTGGTTTGATCCACTATGTCACGCATAACTTCACTTTGAACAACCATCAATTCATCTTTTTCGAATTCCAGCTTACGCAAAAGCCTAAGCTCTTTTTCAATCCTTCTGGCGTTGCCCTCAGCTTTCTCTAATTTACTTTTCACTTCTTCTAGTTCGGTAACATCGCGTACGTTGCTAATTATCCTCCATATATTACCGAATTTATCAAAGACCGGCACCGATGTATCCAGTAAGCGCTTTCCAGTTCGTGTTTGGTAGATAGTACTGTTCTTTTCACATTCGCGCATAACATGTAATGCCGCTGAGTCGGAAATATGCCCTTCTTTAACAACGTCATATACTGATCTGCCTAACAATTCCTCACGCTTAATCCCGGTAAAAGCTTCCCAGGATTTGCTGACCATTAAAACTTTTCCACTGCCGTCGAGTACCCAAATGCCGTCATTGGAGTTTTCTAAGATTGCATCTAAAACTTTGCCGGCACCTTGAAGACGTATCAGCCGCTGCTCTAACTGATCTTCAGCGGTTACATCTACATAAGAACTTACAGCTCCTACCAAGGCATTATCCTGATAAAGAGGCAAATGGTTGGCCATCAAAATCTTATCCCCGTGATGTTCACGACGCAGTTCCAGTGGGTCACAAGTGGCCAAAACTTCAACCAAAGGTGATATAACACCAATTTCAGTAACCCGCTTTCCAACTACTGAATCATTAGTGAGATTGAATAACCCTTCTGCAGCCTTATTAACGCTTACTACCTGTGCCTGAGAATCAACAAGAATAATGGCATGGCTCAAAAAGTCCATCAAAGCCGTAAATTGTTCATCATTTACGAGACGCTGCACCAAAACTCCTCGCCTCCATATTTCGTGGGAATTTTTAATTATACCCAACGATTCGACAGCACTTGGAGTCATTCCTGTATTAATAAGCTGCAAATTAATGCAATTTCGCATCACCCATACATAACTCAATTATAAGTGAGCAAAATATGTACTTTTTAGCACTACAGGCTGTAGAAAAGCGTAACCACTGACACTTTCTTTGATTTGAGTGTAGGTTTAAGCAATACATGACTGTATCGTCCGAGAATTCAAATTAGAAAATACTGGTTATCAGTCCATAGGAGCCTGTAAACAAAAGAATTATAAATGTTATGATCCTAAATAATTTT
Organism: Clostridiales bacterium; assembly: GCA_016278505.1. Taxonomy (GTDB): domain Bacteria; phylum Bacillota; class Desulfotomaculia; order Desulfotomaculales; family VENG01; genus VENG01. Next base: position 1,669 of record JADQBQ010000040.1, on the reverse strand, counting down.
TGATTTATCCACTTAAACGCCATCTGACCCAGGAATATACCGGCTAAAACAAGCGGTACTGATACCATTGATGACAGCCAGACTTCTTTACTAGTCCCATAAGACACAATTTGCATAAGGAGACTAGCGGTGTATATAAAAACATAAAAGGCCAGTGTTGTACTGCGAAGAGCTGCTTTTTTTGTCCCATCGCCTGTAAAATAAAGTAATAAAGGCGGTCCCGGCATACCGATACTTGTCGTTAGCATTCCGGCACTACCACCGGCCACAAAATCTTTACCCTTTGTTTGCTTCAGTCTAAACTGTAGCATCAACAAAATTGTCAATACGAGAATTACAGCACTGATGACTATCTTCAGCATTTGGACATCCATGTACATAAAAGCAGCAATCCCTAAAGGTATTCCAGGTATACTTCCTTTTACCAACCTAATGAGGCGTACCTTATCAACTTCCTGCCAAATTTTTGTAATCATAACAGAGGAAATGAGAAGCGAAAGAATAATATTGATCTGAATGGCATCATGAGCTTCATATACTAATAGTAAAAAAGGCGTAGCCATTATTGAAAAACCAAAACCTGTACTTGCTTGTAAGATTGAGGCTAGGAACACAATAATGGAAGAGGCAATCCAAGCTTCCAAAACACTTCACCACCAAAGAAAGTAAATTTTATACAGTATTTTTTTATAGGTATTTCTTTGAAGCTAGATTAATAGTAATATCCACCCCCTGGAACCGCAGGCCCAAATTAATACAGATCAGAATGTTTACAACTCTAACTTACAGTAGGTTTTACATCCATTCGGCTGTGCTTTAAATTCTGTATCTTTCTTCAATTATTCTATATGTCTTTTATTCGACAAAAAATTCGAGCTACCCTTTAGGATTAAGGAGATACCCGATACAGATTTGTATTACTCCACAACCTTAGTGCATTAGCATTATACCTACTAACGCACAGTGCCGAATTACATGGGATACACGGGACCATTTTTGCATCGGAGAATCAATTATCTTTGGGTATTTATTATTTAGCGATACACCACAGTATCGAATTCCCTTAGATCGATACCGTTAAAGTAAAAAAGTCATATACTATTCCGGCTGAGGAATAGCATATGACTTTTAGTAATCCTTATTAACGTTAAACGAAGTCTTAAACAACCCACTTATTCAATTTATCTGGATTAACGATGCGAATGGATCTTCCCTCATAGGCGATGTCCGGGACAACGAATGCTACCCACGGTAACTTTTTTACCATCAGTTGAAAGACTGTACGTTTTTGTCCATCCTCTCTTTATAAGATAAATAAGGTCTGGAATATCTCCCGCAGCAAAAATTACCTTTCCTCTGGCATAATGTACAATGGAACCGGATTCTCTGACTATTGTCCTTTCAATATCGTCTAAAATTGGGTTTAAAGTTAATTCAAATGGCTCCACTAGTTATACTCCCTTTCTGCTTGCATGGTAACCCATCTAATTGTCACATTGATCTGGAAATTATTAAAATTTCCCCAAAACAACAGGTATTGTATCCCTGCCGACTCAAAAAATCAATAGAAAATAGATTATTCCACAACCTTGTAGCCAGCAGATTTAAGGGAAGTGTTGATTCCACTTAAATTTGACGGTAAAATCCAATGAAACATGTCGGTATCTAC
>JADQBQ010000001.1 GCA_016278505.1 Clostridiales bacterium | reverse complement strand
ATTTAAAAAACCATTGTCACTGTTCAGTTTTCAAAGACCGTTTTTTACCAGCGCTTTTTGGCGCCGACAAGAATAAATTATACTCGGTTTGTTGCTGTTTGGCAAGTGGCAATTGTTTCCCACTTACTTGCCTTTTAAAACAATGTACTGTCCCTATCAGGACAAGCATGATTATAACACGACTCCCACTGCAAATCAACAGCAATTTTGCATATAAGGACTTTTCTTTACATTATATTTTTCTATGATTGAAAACTTACCGATTATTCTCCTACGACTAATTCCTTACACCACATGTCAACTCTCTTTGACAGAAAAAACAAAATAATTAGCTAACTCAAAGAAAAATATGTTAATATGGTAATGTTAGAATTTATGGATATTTAGAACATAGGGGGTCATTAATATTGCCAACCTCAGTAATTGAAACTATAACGCCTTTTGTTGAGCCCCAATCGGTGGCACTGATTGGGGTCTCTACCCGTACCGGCCCGGGGACATTTAACATTTTGGAGGAGTTACTCACCTATGGATATAAGGGAAAAATCTTTCCGGTAAACCCTAAAGGGGGAAGTATTTTAAATATCACTGCCTACACATCCGTGGCAAAATTACCGGAGACACCTGACGTAGCCGTAGTTTCAACTCCAAGAACTGCGGTACCACAAATCGTACGAGACTGTGTATCCAAGGAAATCAAAGGTATCATAATTATCACCCAAGGCTTTACCGATGCTGACGACGACGAGGGGCAGATGTTGCACCAGGAGATACTAGAGTCAATAAAAGGTACTCAAACAAGAATCATAGGGCCCAACACACTTGGGGTTATGAATAACTTTAACAGGTTCAACACTTCCTTTATTCCCATTGATTCTGATTGTAGAAATTTAGGAGTAATCTGCCAATCGGGCATTTTTATGGCCGGCTCCGGTGATTTTAGCGGTGGCATTGGAATTGGCATAGACATCGGAAACACATCTGACCTGGATAGTAGTGATATCCTCGAATACATGGGAGAGGATAATCGTATAGAAGTTATCAATTTACACTTGGAAGGTTTAAGTAACGGAAGGCGCTTTTTAGATGTTATGCGCAAAGTAACTGCAAGTAAACCAGTCTTAGTGCTTAAAACAGGGACCAGTGAAGTGGGAGCAAGGGCAGCCGGCTCCCACAGCGGATCCTTGGCTGGAGAAGACCATGTTTACAACGCCGCCTTCCAACAAACGGGAGCCATTCGAGTCACTGATGTAGACCAGATGAGCGACCTTACCGAAACATTTTTAACGTATAAATCGATGCCTGGCAAGAATATTGCCATTGTCACTATCAGTGGTGGCGCAGGCATCATTGCTATAGATGCTGTAAGCAACAACAACTTGCAAGTGGCCAAATTCAGTACAAGCACCAATAAATCCTTAACCGAAATATTTCCAGCCTGGATGAAACCAGGTAATCCTACAGACATATGGCCCTCAGGAATGTCAAAGGGCTATCACAAAATCCTTAAACAATCCATGGAAACTATATTATCTGATCCGGGAGTGGATGCTGTCCTTTTAATTAGCCCGGCATACATCCGCCCGGAAAATGACCCTTTAAACATAATCAATTTAATAGACCAAATAGCCGAAAAGCACCCTGAAAAACCCACGGCTTCTTGGATTTTCGGCCCTCACCGAAAAACTTATGCCAGTAAATTAAAACAAAAGGGCAACATTGTGGTTTATCCTACTGCCAACAGAGCCATGCATTCACTCAAATGTTTGCACGATTATCTTAATCCATCATACCCCACCCAAAAGAATGCCATAGTGGAATTAGGTGACATGCAAAAGGACCTGGTGGCCGGGATAATCGAATCGAACTTGATGTCCCAAACAACAACCTTAAATGAACAGGCCCTGGACATAATGCACGCGTACGGCATCCCGGTTATTAAGTCAGGTATCGCAACCAGCCCTGAGCAAGCGGTGGAAAAGGCGCAAAAATTGGGGTACCCCATTGTGATGAAGGTAATTAGTCACCAAATAACTCACAAATCAGACATCGGCGCTGTAAAACTTAACATTAAAACTGAAGAAGAAGTACACAAGGCCTGGAATGAAATCACTGAAACCGTTTCCACCATCTCCGGTGCCCGCATGTTGGGAGTACTTATCCAACAATATTGTACCGGCGGAACGGAAATTATATTGGGAGCTAAACGTGATCCGCAATTTGGACCGGTTCTTATCTACGGTTTGGGTGGCATTTATACAGAGTTGTTAAAAGATGTTTCGTTTAGAATAGCGCCGATAACTCCTGAGGAAGCTCGGTCCATGATTAAAGAAACTCGCTCTTATAAAATCCTAACGGGTTTGCGTGGAAATACCGCAGCTAACATAGATATGATCGTATATAGCTTGGTGCGCTTGGGGCAACTGATGTCTGCACACCCGGAGATTGTGGAGATGGACATCAACCCCCTGTTAGTTGACAGTAATGGTGCAGTTGCCCTCGACGGAAGGATAATGCTTAAAAAGATGTGATCATACTAAAGCCTGCGCCTAGCAAAAGCCCTTACTAATAATTAGTAAGGGCTTTTGTATTCATCACTAAACTAACAACACTTATGTCCATGGTCTCCGCTCTCCATGCTTTGTACCATTTCTTTTGCTGAATGCATTTCCGTCTGGCGGGCCAGCCACCCCGAACGCGAGATCAAAAAAGTTACCAATATAGCTAAGAGAAATCGACCACCAAGTATAGCCAGGCCGTCCGCACCAACTGCCACAAACAATAGTGTATCCTCAACCACAGCATGACAAATTGAGAGAAATACATTTAATAAAAACAAGTCCTGCCAACTAAGCCGACCGCTGCGTGCTGCTTCTATAATGACACCGGCACCGTATGTAATGCCGAAGCCCAAGCCCACCATCATTGGCGGAGCTGCTTCCCTGGACATGCCTAAAACCTTCAGCGCCGGAGCAAGCCACTCCCCTACCCGTTCCAGGAAATTTAAATCGCGTGCAATTTCCAAAATTACCATCACCGGAATAATAATAGCAGCCATTAATGAAACATTATCCCAGCAACCAATCAATGCTTCGTTTAAAAAGCCTACCCAATCCAACAAAAAACAACTCCCAAGAAATAATTAAATTATCATATTCATTATAATACCTGCGATTAGAGCTACAGCCAGGCGCATAACGGTCATGAAAATACCGGAACCACCTGCCTTCTGAGCCACAGCTGCCTCCATAGGTAAGCTGTGGGATAAAAGAAGCATAGTCGCAAGAATCGTTATTTCCCTTGAGCTCAGGTCCAAAGAAGATATGGCACCCAGGGCGGCATATAAATTGATTAACTTCCCTGCAACCAGAACCACTGACGATTCCCCTGGAAGGCCCAAGAATTTCATAAAGGGCTCGCAAACTCCCGCTACCCAATCTAAAACAGGAGTATATTTTAAAAATGTAATCAAAGTATAAACAGGAACTACAACTTTAGTCAGCTCCCAAAGGGATGTTATTCCCTTATGAAAACCCCTTTTAAAAGTATCAACAGTTACCAAAAGAAATCTCTCCCAAAGAAATTATAAGACAAAAAGGATGTTCAATTCTATACAAATATTCTACATGGCCTGATTAAAACCTTTTAAGCTCTTACTGGTTCAAATTTTGAAGAAAGACTACCAAAGTTTACATATACTTGTTACAATATCCTTATATGAGAGGTTATTGCAACAAATGGCTTATTGCCAAGACTTAAATTTAGGAAGGTGTATGTATGATGGCAGTTTACGAGTGGAAAAAAGTTAATTTTACAAATACCCGTAATCAGGAACTGGCCGGTTTATTTTATACCGCCGGGCAAAAAGGTTCTCCTACATTGATCGTATGCCACGGCTTCACAGGAAGCAAAGAAGGTGGCGATAAAGCCTTGCGCATGTCAGAATTTTTTGCCCATGCCAATTATGATACCCTTCTTTTTGATTTTGCTGGTAACGGTGATAGCCAGGGCAAGTTTGAAGATCTTACCTTATCGGGACAAGTGGATGACCTGAAGAGTGCCGTCGATTGGTGTAAGCGCCAGGGTGCAGGAAAAATAGTAACACTTGGTCGCAGTTTCGGTGGCACCACTGTTATTTGTCACGCTGCCGAAGACAAAAGGGTTACAGCAGTGTGCACATGGGCAGCAGCAGCCAGCCTTATGGATCTATTCACCGGATTGGTCGATGAAGACACCGGCGACCCCCAAAGGGTAATGTTAGCGGGAAATGAAGGAATTCTATATTTAAAGAAGACCTTCTTTAAAGACATCGAAAAGTACAACGTACCCCAGATGGCTTCCCACATAACTACTGCTTCAATGCTGATAATTCATGGAACTGGAGATGATGTGGTCCCTCCGGACGATGCAAAGCTTATATTTAATGCAGCCCAAGCACCAAAGAAATTGTTTTACATTGACGGTGGAGATCACCAATTTGAGGCACACACCAAGCAAGTTTGGGAATTATGTCTTGACTGGTTACTGGAGGACCAAAATGCATAAAAAAATCTTAGTGCTGTTTACTTTGCTGTTTTTATCTTTTGCGGCACCTTCTAACGCCGCTTCGCAGACTTCTTTTAAGGACTTGACGCCCACACACTGGGCTTACGAAGAAATCTCATCACTTGTTACAGAGGGCGTGCTAGGTGGATATGAAGATGGCACAGTTCGTCCTGACCATCCGGTTTCCCGTGAAGAATTGGCAAAAATAACCTTTACCCTATTCCCTGCTGCAAAGAGCAATTTACTTGAGACAGATGCTACCCGGCCGGATTATCCTGATATTTATGACCGTTGGGGCACACCGTATTTGGAAACTGCCGCTTTTCTCGTGCCAGGCTACACCGATGGCCACTTTAAGCCCTCAGAACCCGCAACTCGAAGGGATGTTGCCATACTCTTACTTTACGGGAAATTAATGCAATCAGGATTATATCAGTTTAAGAGCGGAGAATTAAGTATCCTAATTCCTTTACCGCAAAAAGAAATATGGAATCAACTTCAGCAGTTTAAAGAGTATTCTACTTTAAAAGAAGATTATTCGAATTCATCAAGATACATCGAAGATGACCCACAAAACAAACAGTTTTCAAGATACGCAGGACAATTCTATAGTCAACTAAATAACATAGCCTTCTTAGTTGATCAAAATATACTCAACGGTTATACTGACAAAACTCTACGCCTTGAACAAAAAGTTACCCGCGCTGAAACCTGTGTACTGGCCAAGCGGCTGAGCAATATGGATCTTGCCGGGTGGGAAAATTTCCTTCTCGAGACACCCGCGTTAAATAAGGCGCCTCATACCATTTCATTAAAGACGGATAACCCGCATTCGGTTATGGTATCCTTGGGACAATGGTATAAAGCAAAGTATCCCCACGAAAAGCAAAGGGCAAAGGCAATCTATGATTGGCTAATATTCAATTTCACGTATGATTGGGATTATAGGACGGGAATATCTGATTTACCATCCACGAATTTGCAATCCACCCTTACCACCGGCACCGGCATTTATGTTAACTTTACTAACTTGTATGCCATCTTAAATAAATATGCCGGAATCAAGGCCTATGTTATATCAGGTAAATCAACAAATCCCACTGATACCGGTCCTCATGCATGGGTGGAACTTATTCTGGACGGCAGCAGCACTTTTGTTGATCCTACTTATGGAATATGTACAGGTAAAGATTACTTCGGCAACTTTTCATACTGGGAAGAAAGAGGTCACCAATGGGAGGAGGAGAAAAGGAGGGAGCTATAGATCTCTTTCTATCAGCGGCAGCCATTGTTGTAGTTTTTCGTCGGATAAGACTTTAATACCGTTCTTTTTTAATAACGCAGCTGTTACTCCCATACCTACCACGGGTGCAGTTCCCCTCTCCGTTATATAAACACTGGAAACACCGCATGAGGGGCTGCGCTCTTTCAAAATTGCAGTATGAACACCTCTTCGTTGCGCCATAGCCAGTGCTTTAACTGCACCGGACAGAAAATTATGAGTTACATCATTACCGTTGGTATCCCAAACTTTGCAACGGCCATCTAAAAGTGCTTCACCATCGGCCCGGTCAAACTGTGCCGGCAACCGGGGAGTTAGCAATCCTCCCAACTCTTCAGGACATACAGGCAAAATAATATCTCTTTCTAACTTAGCTATTTCCTTGGTGTAATTGTTTCCTCCGTTATATTTGCAGTTATTCCCCAAAAGGCAAGCGCTTACCAAAATCACAGCCCTATCTCCTTGTTTATCAAGTAATAAAAAAAGCTCCGGCATTAATTATCTGCCGGAACCAGATATTCTAACCCCCGAGAAAGAGGGGTGGGATCAAAATTAAAATGCCTTGGCACTGAGTCCAACTCAGTTATGTTATCATTATCCATTTGCTTCAACTCTTCCAGTGTGACCGGAGGATCCTTTAATAATTTTGTCATCAAAGTTACGGTCATATTCATCAGCGACAGGGGCATCTTCAACTTTATTCGTTTTATTTGTATAATTTGCAGCAGTGCGTCCAACATTTGGTTATAACTTAAATGCTCCGGACCCCCAACTTCAAAAATTTGACCAGACATAGCAGGAGCCTTCAGAGCAGTAACTAAGCATTTCACCACATCTTGTACGGCTATAGGTTGAAATAACGTCGTTCCTTTTCCCGGCACAGGGACAAACGGCGGCGGAAACATCTTAACAGACTGCAAGAGGCGATCGAAAAAGTTGAAACCAGTTCCGTATATCAACGAAGGACGCATAATAGTCCAGTTTAAACCACTTTGCCTAATAGCTTCCTCTCCAAGCCATTTTGAATAACTATACCTGTAATAAGTGTTATTCTGCGCACCAAGGGCGCTAAGATGAATAAAACGCTTCACACCTGATTGTTCAGCAGCTATAACCGTATTTAAGGTCCCTTGCACATTCACTCTTTCAAATGTTACATCTTCCTGTTCCCTGATAATTGAAACCAGATTTATAATACTGTTAACACCGGTACAGGGTTTAAGGAGTGAACTGCGGTCTGTAATGTCACCTTTAACCAGTTCTACACTCTCCGGCAGCACATCCTGGGCTTCGGAAACATTACGCACCAACACTCGTACCGGATATCCCAGGTCACTCAACTTCCAAACCAGGTGGTGCCCTACGAACCCTGTCCCTCCGGTTACCAGTATCACAGGAAATCCCCCCATTCTGGCCAACCTTACCCCAAAGCAACGGGGACCCCGCTACCTTCTTTTAAAACCCTTGGCTTAATCTACCATGTAGGTATAATACTAGTCAATTAGTTTTTAGTATATAGAAATTGTATGGTTAAAACCGAAAATTATTTTGGTATCAATACAGAAACACAAGGGTAATTTAATACAAATACCAAGTTCACAAAACGGAGGTGAACAATAATATTAATTGAAGAAAAACGTAAAAAGAGACACCGTAAAAGAAGGAGAATCCTTGGATACAGATTAGCAGACATCGATGAAAGAGCTCTGCGCGGCGTAAGATGCCAGACCAGGATGGCGAGGCAGCATTAGTGAAGTTAAAAATGAACCGCGATTTTTTTGCGGTTCATTTTATCATATGCGAAGGAATTTTAATGAAGTATAAAGAATATCTGGGTAAATAAAATAAAAAGAAGGGATAAAGATTATGCAGATTTATTTTGTCATAGCTCTTATCTTTGCGGTCCTAGTCGCCATTTTTGCTATACAAAACTCGGCACCTGTACATGTTCAATTTCTTTTCTGGGAAATACAAAGAATATCACAGGTACTGGTCATCCTCGGTGCCGCAGCCATAGGTGCTTTAATAGTGCTTTTTATGGGTGCAGGCAAGCAAATTAAGCTGATTTGGCAAGTAAGACAACTGACCCAACAAAACAATCAATTAAAAAACGAACAGCAGAAGCTTAAACAGCAACTTAATACTACCACGACTACCACGGATCAAACGGTGGACTTAAACCAAAATGAAAATAATGAATCTGCAAACAATAATTCCTATGAAGAAAACGAACCAGATAAAGACACCAATAAAATTTGATTAAATTAGACGGGTTTACCTGCTGTACCAAAGGAAGCGAGCATGCCGCCATCCACTAAAACAGGTGTTCCGGTCATAAAAGACGATAAACCGGAAGCTAAAAATACTATCACATTAGCCACTTCTTGAGGCGTCCCCATTCTTCGCAAAGCATGCAAGTCACTCCATTCCTGCCGCACAATGTTCGGCTCCGAGGATTCGGATAAAGCCTGCTTTACTTTTTCCGTTTCAATGGCACCGGGACAAACGCAATTCACTTTAATGTTTTGGGGAGCCAAATCCAGGGCCATACTTTTAGTCAGTGCAATTAATCCACCTTTTGAAGCTGAATAAGCAGCGTTATCTTGTTCGGTGGCGAGCCCTTGAACAGAGGCAACATTCACTATGGCCCCGCCCCCGCGACTCTCCATATAAGGCACACAATACTTGGAACACAAATAAGCACCTGTTAAATTTATATTTAACACTTGATTCCACTCATCAACTGTGACATCCAAAACATTTCCCTCTCTGACTGTAGCCGCATTATTGATCAGGACGTCGACACCACCCAGTTGCTGATTAATCTTATCCACAGCTTGCCTTACTGCTCCATTTCGAGAGATATCAGTTCGGGAAAAAATAGCTGTTCCGCCTTTTTTTTGAATGTCCCCAACAACCTCTTTACCTTTTGCATCCACATCCAAAACTACAACATCAGCACCCAAATCTGCAAAGGTAAGGGCAGCAGCCCTGCCGATTCCTGATGCAGCGCCGGTAACTACTACCACTTTTCCATTGAAATTCAAGTCTATCCCTCCCGGACTTAAGTTGTTCAAAATGTATTAAAACGAAAATCAGCAGTTAGAACCAGGGCTCCCCTGTTTTAACTGCTGTTTATTTCTCTTTTAACAACGCCGCACTTGTAACAACCTGCTCTCCGAATTTTTCTTTAAGGTTATCTGTTACTCTAGTTATTTTTTCTTCTTTATCCATTGCCTCGTCAGGAAAAAGAGAAGGTGAAACATTACCGCACTCCATTAACTTGCCACAAGAAATCCCTACCAGGCGAACAAAAGGATATCCGTTCCAATTTGCTTTCAGTAAAGATAAAACCGCTTCACGCACTAAAACCGTAAGAGCTGTCGGTCGCGGTAAGGTTACAGTTCGGGTAATAAGACTTAAATCTGCATATTTTAATTTAAGAGTTACCGATGCGCAAACAAGTCCTTTTTTACGCATACGGTGACAAACCGCCTCCGCTAACTCCCATAGAGTGTTTTTTACTCTAGGTACATCCCGAATGTCCTTGGGGAAGGTAATTTCTTTACCCATAGTTTTAGCTTTTTGTTCCGTTATTACCGGTCTTTCATCCAATCCCCTGGATAATTCATATAAAACCTTGCCGTGTTTTCCAAAGCGTTGCATTAAAAAATCCAGCGAGATACCCTGCAACTTGCCAACTGTAGTCACACCGATTTTCTGAAGTTCCGAACATGTGCGGGGGCCAATACCCCACACTTTTTCCACCGGCATATTGGCCAGAAAACTTTCCACTTCTTGAGGTGAAATAACAGTAAGCCCTTCGGGTTTCCGGTAATCAGATGCCAGTTTGGCCACAAGCTTGTTGGGTCCAACTCCCACCGAGGCCGTTAATTGAAGTTCACCGGCAATTCGATTCTGTATCTTCTTAGCTATATCTTTAAGAGTCCCAAAAAGATGAGTACAGCCGGTTACATCCAAGTAAGCTTCATCAAGGGATACCGGCTCTACTAAGGGGGTGTAATCGGAAAATATGGCCATCAGCTGACTGGAAACGGACCTGTATCTACCGTGATGCGAGCTTACGATTATCAATCCAGTGCACAACCGGACAGCAGTTGCCATAGGCATGGCACTTTTTATTCCATACCTTCGGGCCTCATACGAGGCAGCGGCCACCACCCCCCGGGTCTCCGGTAATCCCCCGACCACGACCGGTTTACCACGCAAATCAGGATTATCTCTTTGTTCTATGGAAGCAAAAAATGCATCCATGTCAACGTGTAAAATATGGCGCGACTGCATTTCACTTCACCCCTAACAATTATATAAAATGCAATCTATATTTTCCAGGTTTAAAATAATTTTATTGTTTGTTTTTACTAATTTTAAAATTTTCTATTCCTTCCCTAGCCCAACGATAACTATTGAGAATTATCTGTTGGATGCGAATCCATATTTCACTTTCTACAAAACGGCGCCCCAACCTTTTCAAACCATCTATAGTTCCCTTCCAGCCGAAGTTTAATATAGAGAAAAAAGACCCGGCTAATAAAGTAAGTAAGACAAGCCACAAAGCAACATTCCATCCGGTATTACCGGCTTCATCACTTGTTATTCCCTTACCGGGATTATTGACTCCAAGTACTATCGGTACTGCTTCTGCCAAAAATTTAATACCGTTTTCTGCCAGCGCCTTGTTGTTAGTATAGGTTCCTGCCTCCAATAAAATAGCAGTAGACAATAGGTCCTGATTATAATTACCTTGTCCCTTATATATCTCCTTGACCAGTCCAGGATGCACTTTATTCGCGTAAGCCATAAGCCGTGATGCAAAATCCATATTGCTTTTCATTTTAGGATTTTGCCTTCCTACGACTATACGCAATTGTGCAACATTCTCTCCACTGACCTCCTCTTTAAAAAAATCAGGGTCGGGCACTCCATCCCGGTGAATATCGAATAACGCAATGGGATTACTTTTTAAAAGCCCCATTGCCGTACGGCGGGAGCGGGTATAGGCATTGTTATCGTGTGGATCATGAGGTGTTTTATAATATTTTACATCTACTTTATTCTCCTGTAGAGTTTCTACAAATTCAGTGCCAACCTGGTAAATACCACCTCGAAAGGGAATAGAAGGTTTTCCGTCGCTGGGAACATAGGATTCGTCCGTATGGGTGTGGTAAACTCCCACCGGTCTCCCTCCCCAATTAGCAGCAGTAACCGCAGCATAGTCTTGAAAATAATCAGTCCAAGCTAAATAGTTTTCATCTTTTCCAACAAGCTTTGCCTGAGCATCTTTATTTCTAACAACTACCACCCTGTAATAATCGCCGGCGGCGGTAATTATTTCATCCCCGGCGAACACCTTGCGGGCAGTCATTGTAACCAAGTTACCCTTTTGGTCATATATTCGCACAGTATTTTCATGTGTATGTTCTATTCTACCTCCAGCACCAAAGACAGATGGACAATGAAAAGCAAGGCATAAAGAAACAAATACAAGAAGTCCTGCAGCTTTTTTTAATATACGCACCGATTCCACACAAACCACCCCATATTTATTGAGTGTTTACTAGATTTCCCTTTCACACTCCCATTATGCAGTGCTAAAAGCCCGGTCATCTATGACTACCTTTCACTACGCAAATTCCCTAAAAAACACTTTATTAGAGTTTTTTCCTGAAGGTAACAGAAATGTATGTAAAGAATTATTCGGTAGGAATGAAAGGGGGGACTATGTCTTGTCCGGAAATAATAATTTACCGTCCCTGGAGATGGAAATTCACGCACTGCGTCAGAAGCTTAAATCATCCAATCATGAAACTGTGGAAGAATGTGAACGACTGCGTGCAGAAATTCAACAACTTTATTTCCAACTCGCCCGCATAACCCGCCCCGGTAGATACGCCGGCAAACGGAAGAATAAAAGGGACATCAATAAAAAAAATAAAGTAATTACCCCGGAAGTAATTCCACCAGACCTGGATCTGAGTGGCTACCTTGACTCTGAAAAAGAAACGGCGTCCACCGCAGACACTGAGGACAGTATTAGTACCGCCGTACACCTTTCTTCAGGAGAAAACTCAGCCAAGAGTACAGATAAATCCTCGGTGGAAGATTCTCTTATTCCCTACGAACCCAGGACAAAAATAAGTCTTTTTGATTCGTATACGTTAAGCAGGGAGAAAACCATTGAAGAGCGCTTTTCCGTTATTGCTGAAAGAATGCAGGAACGCAAACAAAATTGGCAAGAAAGCCAAGAAAAGAAACGACCTTGGTGGAAACCATATTAGATCTTAACCGAAAACCCGATTTTGCAATTCGGGTTTTTTCGCAGGATATACATTTTTCCCCTCGAAGTGATTTTGGAAGTGTTAAATGACTGAGGGAATAACATCTTAGATACGAAAGGGGTTCTAACCGTGACAACTGCTGCAAAGATACTATTCCAGCCCAGAATCGACAAGGATTTATGTAAGCAGTGCGGTATATGCATCCATTTCTGCCCGCGGGGGGTTTTGCAAGCTGATGAAGAAGGATACCCTCTTGTTCAAAGCCCGGAAAAATGTAATGGCTGCCTTATGTGTTTTCTTCGGTGTCCGGATTTCTCCCTGGAGGTAATTAATGATGAATAAAGATAATAGCATAAAATTCCTTCAGGGAAATGAAGCCTGTGCTTTGGGCGGCATAACAGCTGGAGCACGTTTTTTTGCCGGGTACCCAATTAGTCCGGCATCTGAAATAGCCGAATTAAGTTCCCTGCTGCTGCCTCAGCGGGGGGGCATATATTTACAAATGGAAGATGAAATCGCCAGCATTGCTGCCGTAATTGGTGCTTCACTGGGAGGAATGAAGGCATTTACAGCCACCAGCGGGCCTGGCCTCTCCTTAATGCAGGAGAATATAGGGTTTGCAGTAATGGCCGAGGCCCCCTGTGTTATTATTAATGTGCAAAGATTCGGACCAAGTACCGGAGTAGCCACCCGGCCCGGACAGGCAGACGTTATGACCACACGGTGGGGTACGCACGGAGATCACGGTATAATTGTCCTTGCCCCCACGTCGGTGCAAGAATGCTACGACCTAACAATAGAAGCATTTAATTTAGCCGAATCTCTGCGGACCCCGGTCATATTGCTTACTGACGCCACTTTGGCTCATTTAAGAGAAAAAATAGTAACCAGGACTGATAAAGAGCTGTCCATAATCTCCCGTCAAAAGCCGGACCAGGTAACGGAAGATTATCAACCTTACCGTCCCGGCCCAGACGGGGTCCCGGTATTACCTGATTTTGGCGACCAGAACATACTGCGGGTAACGGGTCTGATACATGACCATGACGGTTATTCAACCCCAAAACCGCAAACAGCCGGTGACCTTGTGCACAGGCTTCAACAAAAAATCGAAGGGGCAACTAGCTTAATGCCCGCGCCCCGCTACTTTGGATCAAATGATCCTGAAATACTGATTATTTCATTTGGAATCTCTGCTCGTTCCGCACGGGAAGCTGTAAACAGGGCCAATGACCAGGGTATAAAGGCACGCTTAATGCAGTTACCAACAATATGGCCTTTCCCGGAAGAAGCAGTGCGTTATGCATGCTACGGTGCCAGCGCGGTGTTGGTGGCGGAAATGAACAGCGGGCAAATATGTAGGGAAGTCCGGGCCTGTGGTATACAGCGGGAGAAGGTAGTGGGTGTGAACCGCGCCGATACTGCAGTTATCACCCCGGGTGAAATTCTTAAGGCTATAAAGAAGACTTGGTTCAGGTGGGGTTTTCACCCCATCTGAACCTTAGTCGCACTTATTTCGAGCTTACAGCCTGTTAATCCCCGACCTAAAGGGGTGGGGTTTTACAGGCTGTGCGAAGATAAAGGAAGTGATCATCGCATGAGTATAGATTACAGCGTATACCTGGCCAAAGAACGTCTTCCTCATCTCTGGTGCCCCGGATGCGGCCACGGTATAATCCTAAAAAACATGTTGATTTCTATGGCAGAAATGGAAATCCCCAGGGAAAAGGCCCTTTTGGCCTGCGGCATAGGTTGTTCAGGAAGAGCAGGTGACTATGTGAATATTCACCGGTTCCAGGGTACACATGGCCGCACCCTTGCTTACGTCACAGGCATCAAAATGGCTCATCCTGAACTAAAAATCTTTTGTTTTATGGGGGACGGTGATTGTAGTGCTATTGGTATCGGGCACCTTATTCACGCTGCCCGCCGCAATGTGGACGTAACAGCCATCGTGCCTAATAACTTAAACTACGGCATGACAGGTGGCCAATTTTCCCCCCTAACTCCTGGGGAAAGTCTCACCAGCACCTCCCGCTCGGGAAAAGCTGAACCTGATATGGATCTATGCCGCTTAGCAGCAGAAGCCGGAGCTAATTACGTGGCTCGGACAACCATATACCATGTCGTTGAAATGAAAAAAAGATTTATTGAGGCAACCAACAACAAAGGTTTCTCCTTGGTGGAAGTAATAACACCATGCCCAACATATTATGGACGTTATAACCAACTGGGAAATGCTCATAAAATGATAGAATGGATAAAGGATAAAACTGTGCCGTTACACAAATACGAAGAAATGTCCGTGAAGAATCAAGAGCAACATTTTTGGCGTGGTAAACTGGTGGAAAAACACAAACCGGATCTTTACACCCGCTACTGGCAGCATGAAAGGGGGATGGACCACCGTGCCTGAAACCTGCAAAATAATGCTGGAAGGTTCCGGAGGACAAGGAATTGGATTGGGCGGAAAGATTTTGGCCGAGGCCGCCGTGGCTAACGGATTAAATGCTGCTCAGAGCCAAAGTTACGGGGCACAGGCCCGGGGAGGCTTCAGCAGTGCAGAGGTAATTATCAGCACCCAAGAAATAGTATTCCCGTTGGTAGACCAACCAAACACAGTAATTGCCTTAACATCCCAGTCTTATGAACGTAATAAAGGCCTACCCGAAAAGGGAGGATTACTACTGTACAATACCGTTAACTGCAGGAGTTCCCAAACAGGGATAGCAGGCTGTTCTACTATCAGCACCCGTGCCCTGGGCTTTCCCTTCAGTTTGGAAGCACAGAATGCAGGGAATCCTAAAGGCATCACCCTGCTGGCTATCGGAACGCTTTTAGCCTTAACAGACATTGTTAAAGCTGGTTACTTTGAAGAAGCCTTACGTGACAATTTCTCACCCAGTATAGCTGAAGCTAATCTGGATTGTTTCTGGCAGGGTCTTACCTTAGGACGAAAAGCCCAAAAGCCATGTTGCTGATAAAAAAGCATGGTATCAAAAAAGCCCCGGAAAACCGGGGCTTTAAATTTTCTAATTTACCATGTCGCACGATCGCGACGATCGCGGAAACAATCACTGCAATAGACTTTTTTCCGGCCATCGGGCTCAAAGGGAACCTTGGTCATTATCCCACACTCATCGCAACGGACGTCAAACATGGGACGACTACCACCTCTATTATTTCCCCCTTTGCGCTGGCGCCTATTCTTACGACATTCCGGACAGCGAGTAGGCTCGTTTTCAAAGCCTTTTTCCTGAAAGAACTCCTGTTCACCGGTACTAAAAACAAATTCCTCCCCGCAATCTTTGCATTCTAAGGTCTTGTCTTCAAACAAACTCATTTCTGTTTTGTTCCTCCTAAAGAATTATTTTTAGTCCTTCGGGTAGGTTTACGGGTGGAATGGAATCCACATACATTATCAATAATCCTTCTTTACCGATACTGGAAGCCACTGATATTATAATCAGGTGGAACGGTGGAGTAGTCCAAACCTCGTTTCCTTTCCTCAGAACACATCATACAGCTATAATAATAGTCTTTATGCTTTAAAAACACAAGACTTACCCAAAAAATTATATGTTAATTCAAAAAAGAGATACTAACGTGTTAATTACATTACCATGGTTAAGATACTTTTTATTTATCTCCATTCATTGTAAGAGCATCTGCTACGGTTTTTATCTTTGTTACAACGTTCACAACTCCCATCACACGGTTCAGCATGAATTAATACCTTACACCGTGGAAATAATTGCTTTATCGTACTTTCAATTTCATCGCAAACTTCATGCACCTGCCCTACCGAAAGATGATGGGCTGTTACCAAATGCAGATCAATATGCCTTTCAGCTCCAGCCCTGCGCGTCCTTAATTCATGAAATTCCACAAATTTGTGCTCATACTCCTGCAGGGTTTTCATAATTAATTTCTTTTCTTCTTCAGGCAAACTCACATCTAATATGCTTTTTATAGAATCTCTTATTAGCTCCCAAGCAGCCTTTAAAATAAAAATCGATACAGCTATACCAATCAGAGGATCAACTATGAACCAGCCGGTAAATTTTATAATGATAACCCCGATAAGAACGCCCACTGAAGTATAGACGTCAGTCAGCAAATGCATGCCGTCCGCAGCAAGGGCGGGTGAATCAGTTTCACGCGCCGTCTTTAAAAGCATGCGTGAAACCAACAAATTAACGCATGCACTAATTGCCATGACAAGCATTCCCAGCCCCAAAGCGTGCACCGGTACCGGATTAAGAAGCCTGGGATACGCTTCTGCGGTAATTAACCCTGCAGCTGCTACAATTAATAATGCTTCGATAATACTGGCCAAATTTTCATATTTACCATACCCGTACTGGTAACTGGTATCAGCAGGCTTTGCCGCTTTGTTTACCGAAATAAGAGCTATAATAGCCGCTATAAGATCCATGCCCGAATGAAACCCTTCTGAAATAACCCCCACAGAGCCCATACTAAACCCAATTATCAGCTTCCCTGTAGTAAGTAGGGTATTAGATGCTACAGATAATCGAGCTACCTTAACTTTTTTGTCCATGTCTACCATCCTCCCGAGTAACCATTCCCGCACCAGTCAGTTCTCAGGTAAAAATCACGCGCTCGACAATAAAGAAGACTTGGTTCAGGTGGGGTTTTCACCCCATCTGAACCTTAGTCGCACTTATTTCGAGCTTACAGCCTGTTAATCCTATTAGTTGGGGACTTCCTGTCCCCAGAGAAATAATCAAGTTTCAGCAGGTGTGTCCCCATTCCTTATGCGAGACCGGGATCTTACAGGCTGTGCAAAGATAAAACCCGCAGGTTCATCTGTTTTAGATGAAATCCCGCGGGCTCCGTGCTGGTTTCACCCGTTAACTTAACCTATGCATAAAAGACACGTAGATTACCGTATAATTTATACTTAAAAGAAAAAACTAATTATAATTGCTGTTTGCATATTTTAACAATCCTAACACGAGTCTTATTTTTTGACAATCTTATTGTCCACCCTTATGAAAGCATATTTAATCGTTAGACTTCATGCAGCTATTACACTTTCCCATTAAGTTGATGTAACAATTTTCTACCCAGAAATCACTCACCCAACGTTTACCTTCAACCTGTTCTACTCCAAGATCTATATCGAAGACCCTTTTGCAGCTACGACAGAAAAAATGGCAATGCGGGTATGGGTTAGGGTCAAAATGTCTTTTGCCCGGCTCGATGTTTATTTCTTGAATTATTCCTGCATTTTCAAGTGTTTGTAAAGTGTTATATACAGTAGCCATGGATAGAGAAGGAAATTCAGGCTTCAACTCCTTATAAATTTCTTCCACAGATGGGTGGGAAGTATTACCGTCTAAAAAATTAATTATTGCCAACCTCTGAGGTGTGACCCTTAAGCCTGCATCCTTAAGCTTTTCAATCATAATGCGAATCCCCACTTTTTATAAGCAAATATCACCTTGTAATAGTTATAAATTGTTTTATCTTGTCATGTCAATAGTTTTAGAAGTTTTTGCTCCGGAAAAATGACTTCAACTTTTAAACAAGGTTAATTTTTTTGTTTTTTGGGTATTTTAAATATTAGAGAAAGAACAAGTAAATGAAAAAATGTAAAAAGGTTACCAAATGGAGGTGTATCATGAACGCAACAACAACAAGTTGGATTGTCGTTGGAATTGGCATTGTGGTGTCACTAATCGGGTGGTATATGACAGGTATGTTAGGCACCGGCATTATGGGTTTTGGTCTTGCTTGGATTCTGCTGGGCATACTGGATATGTTTAGGCCTGCTGTACAGGTTAATGAAGAACGAGCTAAATAAAAACCGCCTCGGCGGTTTTTATTTTTTAGAGAATGTTCCTGATTCTATCCCATATACACCTTCCCCTATCTCTGCTACAATATATAATTGGGGCAGGTGTTAACTAATGAAATGGCTAATACCAATATTGCTGATATTGACTATCAATGAATATTTTGCACGTCAGAATAAACTTCGCAAGAATAATAACATCGGCGCGTTATTCCACCTTGTAGGACTGATATTTCTCTTTATTGCACTGGTACTTACAACTTACTTTGTTTTTTCCGGAAGGGTGTGAAAACTTGCAGGACAATGTAAAATGTATGAACCTACGTTTTTCTAATGACCTTTACGACTGTGTCTTTAATATCTGGCAGAGAGACATTCCCTCCTACATAGCATGGCAGGATAAAAAAGAGTATCCTCTGCCGCAAAAGGAAGAGTGGATATTAATAGCGTGCGATTCTTATGATATCGATTCCCATTACCAGGGTAAATATGTAATGTTGGCACAATGCGAATCAAACCCACGGCGGGAAAAAAGGGATCCGGAGGGTAAGAAGACAGGCATACATTTAACCGGTCACATTTTCTTACCCCGCCCGGTAGACATAATTCCTACCATGAAAAAAGGCTTCTGGAACGAACTATCCATGCCAGAGGCCAAAAAAATTCTCCGGCAGGGTGACCTGCATGAATTCACCTTCTCTCAGTCTTTTGATAAATAAAACCTCTCCGAAGAGAGGTTTTATTTAAGCACTGCCTTTTTAAACTCTTCCACTCCAACCCGGTCCAAGAAACGAGCTGTCCTTTCCTTTTTCTTTGCATTTTCCTTATAATATTGGATACATTTATTAACTAATTCTATAACTTCATCCTCTTTTAGCCCTTCGGCTAAAACATTTCCGATACGAGGGCGTCCGCCTGAATTTCCACCAAAAACGACAGTCCATCCACTCTTTTTACCAAAAATACCCACGTCACGCACATAACCTTCGGCACAATTCATGGGACATCCGGAAACACCGATTTTAGCTTTGGCAGGAAGTTCCATGCCTACGAAAGTCTGATCTAGCTTTGCACCCAGGCCCAAAGAGTCTTGTAAACCAAACTTGCATACTGCAGTACCCGGGCAAGCCTGCACATAATGCATACATAATTCTACAGCCCGGCCAATATCATTCCCCAGGTCATTCCATACATCATCTATTATTTCAGACTTTAGTCCAACCAACGCCATACGCTGACCGGAAGTTATCTTGATGATTGGTATTTCATACTTACGCGCTGTTTTGGCAATGGTTTCTAAGGTATCAGGATTTACTAAGCCCAACGGTGTTCTGGGCACAATAGCATATGTCTCCTTATCCCGTTGAATAAACGCTCCTTTTGGTGCATCTACCATATCTACCGCCTCCTTTAATTATTAAATATGCTTAAAAATATCCGCCAAGCACTTGGGGTCATCATAAACAACGTTACCAATTACTATAGTGTCTACTAAATCTAACATCCTTTTGGCCTGATCCGCCTGTTTTATCCCCCCGCCGTAAACCACATGTAGATTTTTACTTTCCCTAGCAGCGGCCTCAACCAGGTAAGGATCTCCGAATACGCCACTGTACTCTATATATAAAACAGGGATTCTCAATAATTGTTCGGCAAGCACCGCATATGCAGAGGCACTCTCCGCATTTACCGGAGCAGCACCGGTTACCATGCCGGCTGCAGAATAAGGGTTACATATTACATAGCCTTCGGTTACAACGTTATTCCAGTTAATAATTTCTCGGTATTTCATTACCGCCTGGTGGTGTAGACCGGTAATCCATTTATAATCTACGGAATTCAATACTAAAGGAATAAAATGAGCATCAACTTCATTTACCACAACTCCGGGGTCTGAAATTTCCTGCACAACTACACCTGAATAGCCAAAATGGCGCACATTATCAACCAGCCGCAGCGTATTTTCCCAAGTTACCCCCTGCGTTCCACCAATCATAATGGCTTCAGGACTGCAGTCTAGTACAGCGGAAAGGGAATCCGGGGTAAGGGCCTTGTGTGGATCCAGCTTAATAACAACCCGCCAGTGCCGCCAATTGACAGGGTCCCACATATAGATTTCATCCTCCAACCTTCAACATCACACTAGAGTAAAATTACAATACTTTGCCGCTGCCAAATATCACCTTAGTTTTCCGTGAGAGGCGATGGGCTGTCTTTATATAGCGAACAGTACCGGTTTTCGCTCTCATAACTAAAGAATCAGTTTCAGCCATATCACCACCTAACATTCTAACGCCTTTCAACATCTCCCCGTCCGTTACACCTGTAGCCGCAAATATTGCATCGTCACCCTTTACCATGTCATCCATAGTAAGGATACGACTAATATCATCAATACCCATTTCTTTACAACGCCTGCGTTCCTCATCATCTTCGGGACATAAGCGCGCCTGCATTTCAGCGCCCATACATTTGAGAGCAGCAGCGGCAATTACACCTTCCGGCGCACCACCGATGCCGGCACAAATATCAATACCGGTTTCGTCAAAGGCAGTCGCAATGGCCGAAGCGACATCACCATCTCCAATCAAACGTACTCTGGCCCCGGCACGGCGAACCCCATCAATAAGTTCTTGATGCCTGGGTCTGTCTAAAATCATTACAATACATTCTTCAATTTTTTTATTGTTAGCCTTAGCAACAATTTCCAAGGTTTTTTCTATTGGATCGTCTAAATGGACTTTTCCGGCAGCGCGGGGACCCACCGCCAGTTTATCCATGTACATATCCGGAGCATACAAAAGGTTTCCTCTATCCGCAATGGCAATTACAGAAAGTGCGTTAGGAAGCCCTTTGGCTAAAATATTAGTTCCCTCCAAGGGGTCTACAGCTACATCTACTTCAGGAGAAGTAGCACATCCCACCTTTTCACCGATATAAAGCATAGGCGCCTCATCCATTTCGCCCTCACCAATAACTACTGTACCACTTATAGAAACTGTATCAAACATGGCTCGCATCCCATTTGTTGCCGCCTCGTCCGCTTCATTCTTTTGCCCCCTGCCCATCCAACGCGAAGATGCCAACGCGGCCGCCTCGGTTACACGAACCAATTCAAGAGCAAGCTCTCTGTCCATTAATGTCACACTCCCATATTATTAGATAGCTTATTAGTTACTTCATCTGTATTGTATTATAACAGAAAGGGCAAATAAAGTTATTTTTCCTCGATCACTTTGCAAGAGCACTTTGCGCCCTCTAAATCTTGACAATTCTTGGTTTGCCCAGGCTACTTTTTCATGGTAAAATACTGTCAGCTATTGTGTTTTTTTAGGATGGAAATGAATGAATTGACATATAAGGGAGGCTGAAAATGACAGAAAATGGCGCAAAGGCCCAACTCTATCGCTACAAACTACTTGGAGTAGCTGTTGCGGTTTTGTTTAGTCTAGCCCTCATCCTTGGGCTACATTCCGGTAAAGTATGCGCTGTAATAGTAAATGGTAAAATCATAGCCTATGCAGAAAACGAAAGCACAGTGAATAAAACAATCGAAACACTGGCTGCTCAAAAGACGAAGCAATTGGACCAAGAAGTTATACCGGAAGCAGGTATGGAGCTTAAAACAGTTAAAAGCGCAAAAACACCGCTCAATGAGAAAAACTTAACCCAAGTACTAGCGGATAAAGTTAATTTTGTAACTAAAGGTACCGTAGTTGAAATTGACGGTAAGCCACAGCTCACCTTTAATAATCGCCAAACAACTGACAAGTTTTTCAATCAATTAAAGGAAAAGTACACAACCGGCGAAAATTGTGAGCTAAGCTTTGAGGAAAATATTAACATTACCGACAAACAGGTGAACATAAAAAACTTGGATACCATTGAAAATGCTTTACACCTGGCAGAAAACGGGAAAGGCGAACCAGAGATACATATCGTATCAGAAGGTGACACCCTCTGGGATCTAGCTCGAGACAATGATTTGACAGTTGAGCAATTGGACAAGCTAAACCCCGGAATAACTGAGAATTTACAGCTTGGGCAAGAAATAAAAGTATCCGGCTCTGCACCTTTATTCACGGTACTTTCCAGTTACGAGATAACCGAGAAAGAAACAATACCCTTTACCACCATATATAGGCAGGATTCCTCCATGGCTTTAGGAACAACGAAATCTGTTCAAGAAGGCCGCCAAGGAGCTAAAAACGTTACTTATCAAGTCCTTGCAGAAAACGGCAGAATAACTGGAAAAACCGAGATAAAAGAAGAGATTCTGAAAGAACCAGTTTCTAGGATTGTCAAAAAAGGAACAAAGTTTGTTCTCTCTTCTCGGGGCGGAGGTTTGATCTGGCCGGTAGCTGGAAGTATAACGTCGCGCTATGGTTCCCGTTGGGGCGGGACGCATTCCGGCATTGATATAGCATCCGGCTATGGCACATCCATACGGGCCGCTGGTCCGGGACGGGTGACTACTGCAGGATGGGGAGGGGGTTACGGCCGTACAGTTGTTGTTTCGCACGGTAACGGTATCTACACCCGCTACGCCCATATGTCTTCTATTGCTGTAAGCACAGGACAATACGTTGATCGAGGTCAATTTATAGGTCGTGTGGGAACATCAGGCAATTCCACAGGCCCTCACTTGCATTTTGAAGTTGTTAGGAATGGCGTAACATCAGATCCCTTACGATTTTTATAATTAATTGCCACAGTAACCGGGGAAACCCTCGGTTACTTTTTTACGTTATAATGACATCTTTGCTTGCCTGGAATAAGACAACCTCAAGTTGGGCAAAATTAACTTCTGCAATAACCAGCGGCAGGATATTGCACGACCATGTAGAAGTAAAAAGATGCCGCGCCACGAGCGTCTTACCTGTAATAGCTAAATTACCTGTGTCTATATGTTGGAGAATTTTGTATTATATGAGAGGTGGAAACAATGTCCAGCCCCGCCCCCATTGGAATTTTCGACTCCGGAGTAGGCGGACTGTCAGTAATGCAAAAAATAAGGGAATTACTTCCTCAAGAAGATCTAATATATTTTGCTGATTCTGCTTATTGCCCTTACGGTATTTGCCCCCCCGAACTGGTCCATAACCGTACATTGGCCCTATGTGACTTTATGGTTTCATTGGGCGTAAAACTGGTCGTTGTAGCTTGCAATACTGCATCCAGCGCCAGTTTGAATAAACTGAGAGAATTGCATAGTATTCCTATAATCGGCATGGAACCCGCACTGAAACCCGCATCTCATATCACGAAGAACAAAAGAGTAGGAATTCTAGCTACGGGTGTTACTATTGCCGGCGAACGGTTTAACTCTTTAATTAAACGTTATGCTAACGGTATCAAAGTGATATCACAGCCCTGTCCCGGCTTGGTGGAATTGGTTGAAGCAGGAGAAACAAATGGCGAAAAGGTTGATCAAATGTTGAAGCTATACCTAGATTCTCTAATCAAAGAAAATGTTGATACTGTTGTTTTGGGCTGCACTCATTACCCATTTCTAAATCCTGTGATTAAGATGATAGTTGGTGATGGCGTTGAAGTTATCGACACCGGCGAAGCGGTGGCAAAATGGGTAAGCCAAGTACTCAAAAAGGAAGATTTAAAAACGTCTCACATAAATCCGGGCACTGAAAGATTTTACACTACAGGCGAGCCTGAAAAAGTGCAAGAAGTGATTGCAAAACTTTGGAACAGCAGTAGGCAAATAACGGTCAAACATGTCGTTGTTTAAATCTAAAAGTACCGAACATCCTTTGCAAAATAAAAGTGAGGGCAGGTTAATTAAACATACCTACCCTCACTTCTCTCGTTTATTTGGAAGGAATTTGTTTTCATTTGTTTTTTACTCCTTCCTCTTGAGTGGCCTTCAAATCCCAAACTTCTTCCTCCTCTACATCATGGCTGATTTTCTCTAAACCTATACTTCTTAATATTTCTTCGATCAATTCATTACTCACGCCTTCACCTCCTTCTCTTTTTTTAGTATATACCTCTATTGTAAATTTTAAATAAATCTTATGTTAATTAACTTAAAATTTTAGTAGGCAGCACCTCTATATTTTTGCCTGATAAACCTTACTAGACAGCCACTACCATCTTAGTTACAATTAACATATTGATAATCTATTCGTACTTAATGATTGGGGAGATATATAAAATGATAAAAACAACTATAATCATGGGAGTGTCCGCCATATTACTGGCGGTACTGAGCTTTATACGAGGGGGATGGGAACAGCTTTTAAAAGGGCTTGTACTTAGTGGAGAAATGCTTTTGCAAGTTACTCCGCTATTATTGCTGGCCTTTGCAACAGCAGGGCTCATTTCCGTGGTCATCTCTAAGGATACCGTTTCCCGCTGGTTGGGACGGGAAGCAGGGTGGAAGGGCCTTTTACTGGGTGCCCTGGCAGGAGCTTTGGTGCCGGGTGGGCCGTATGTTTTTTTCCCTTTGGCTGCTACTTTTCTGGTTTCCGGCGCAGAAATCGGTACAGTCATTGCCTTTGTGACAGCTAAAAACCTCTGGACCGTCAGCCGCTTACCTATGGAAGTAGCACTCATTGGGCCTGAAATAACAGTTATACGTTATGTGATTACATTTATATTTCCCTTTGTTTTAGGTCTTGTTGCTAATTTTCTTTTTTCCGGTTACACGGAGAAAATTCGTGCAGGGATACGTGAACTGCAAAAGTCACAAGAGACTAAATCATAACACTGATTAGAGGTGACTATATTGCTCATTGCTTTAATAGTATTATTTTTTATGGCTGCAGCTCTTTTTACCATTGCCTATAGGCAAGAGGATAACTCGCACGTAAAGGGATTGATAGTGGGTAAAAAAATGTTTACGGGATTAATTCCTATGCTAATTATGGCCTTTCTGGTTGCCGGTCTTATCCAGGTCGCAATTCCCCCGGAGGTGATTCGTTCATGGTTAGGCGAAGAGGCCGGACTAAAGGGGATTCTTATCGGCACCCTCGCCGGTGCACTAATTCCCGGTGGCCCCTACGTTTCATTTCCCATCATTGCAGCTATTTATAAGACCGGCGCCAGCACCGGCACAGCAGTGGCAATAATTACAGGCTGGGCAATGCTTGGGGTAGGACAGTTACCCTTCGAATTGACCCTTATAGGTCCACGCTTTATGATGGTTCGACTATGTACTGTTTTTATTGTGCCCCCGGTCGCGGGAATCGCTGCTCAGTATATTTTTGGCGGCGGTTTTTAACGCGCTTTTCTTACGGTATTCATTCTTTTGCTTTGGAAAACCCCTCACCAAGCACTTCACTGGCATCAGAAATATACATAAACGCTTTATCATCAACACCGGACACAATAGCTTTAAGCCTGGCAATTTCAAAGCGATTAACCACGCAGTTGATCACCATTTTACTCTCATGGGTATATGCACCCTCACCGTTTAAAAAAGTAACCCCCCGGTGCAGGTCATACATAATTCTATTCGCTAATTCCTCTGCCTGCTTGGATATAATGATTACCGCCTTGCTTGTATTCATGCCCACTATGACGGCATCTGTCACCCGGCCGGAAACAAAAATACTGATAATGGAATAAAGGGTAAGTTGCAAAGGAAAAAAAGACAGGGAAAGCATAATAATAAAAAAGTTGGAAAGAAAGAGAACTTCTCCCACCCCTAAGTTATGGTTGCGGTGCAGGATCATTGCTATTATGTCCACACCTCCCGTGGACCCCCGACCACGAAATACGAGGCCAAATCCGGCTCCTGTCAGTGCTCCACCGGAAATCGCTGCTAACAGGATATCCATCTCGGGAACAGGCAGTAAATCCCTGGTCAGCGGTAAAAAAACCGTTAAGGTAATAGTACCTAACAAGCTGTATATTAGAAAGAGCCTATTCACTGCTCGGCTCCCCCACCAAAAAACGGGTAAATTTATTAGTATTATGGATATAAATACTGCTATGTGCAACGTATAATGAACAACCAGCGCAAGGCCGGCCACACCACCGGTTAATAGCTTGTGTGGAATAATTAAGGTATTAAGACTTGTAGCCACCAGAAAGCATCCGGCAATGATTATGCTTATATCCATTGCTGTTCGACGAACCGACAATCATTATCACTCCCATTTTTTCTAATTTACCCTTATTTTAAATTACAACTCTTTACTAGGTATGAAAATTAATCTTGGATGAAAAAATAACCACCGGTGGCAGAATATATGATAAAATACAAGCCGTATTCGATTTTGGAGGTTTTCAAAAATGATTGACCCTATAGCATTTGAACTTGGCCCGTTTGTCGTTCGCTGGTACGGTATCATTATGGCCTCAGCCTTTTTAATTGGGATTACTTTGGCCTATTACCGTGCTTCCGCTAATAACATTGATACTAATCATATTTTAAACATGGTAACCCTTATTATTCCAGCTGCCATCATAGGTGCCAGAGCTTACTATGTAGCCTTTGAATGGGAGAATTACGCGGGAGATTTTTTAGAAATAATCGCCGTATGGCACGGAGGACTAGCCATTCACGGTGGTGTAATCGGTGGTGTCATTGCCGGGCTGATATATGTAAGAATTTACCGCTTACCGGTCTGGAAGATTGCGGACATTATGGCACCCAGTTTAATTTTAGGTCAAGCCATAGGGCGATGGGGCAACTTTATTAACCAGGAAGCTCACGGTAGGGCAGTGTCAGAGCAATTTATTAACTACTTCCCTGCTTTTATAAAAAACCAAATGTACATAAACGGCCAGTACTATCACCCGGCTTTTCTCTACGAATCCATATGGAATCTTATTGTCTTCCTACTATTGATTTTTAGATGGCCCAGGAAAAAATTTCAGGGTGAGATAGCAATGTTATACCTGGTATTGTACTCCACCGGCCGGTACTTCATTGAAGGCATACGTACTGACAGTCTAATGATGGGGCCTTTTCGTGTAGCCCAACTAATCAGCGTCGTTTTAATTATTATCGGTCTCACCACATTGATAAAAGGTTTTAGAAATGCAAAAAATCTTTAGCCGGCAGAATCAATTAAAGCCAATCCAGAAATAATGTGTACAAAAGGAAAAATTTTGGCAAAATACTAAAGGATTTTATCTTTATGTGAAGAATGCTAGTTTGTCCTTATCAATTTTCAAATATATTAGAAGGAGGTTGTAAAAAGTTGTCTGTAGAACGTGAACAGTGGGGAACACGAGCCGGGTTTATCCTTGCAGCTATCGGTTCGGCCATTGGCCTGGGTAATATTTGGCGTTTCCCCTACGCAGCTTATGAAAGCGGCGGTGGTGCATTCTTAATTCCGTACTTATTTGCACTTTTGACCGCCGGAATCCCGGTACTCATCCTGGAGTTTGCACTGGGTCACAAGTACCGTGGCTCAGCACCTCTGGCCTTGGCAAAAGCCAACCCCAAGTTTGAATGGTTGGGTTGGTGGCAGGTATTTGTAGCTTTTGGAATCGCAGTATACTATGTAGGTGTTATAGCCTGGGCTATTTCTTACACAGGCTTTTCACTAACCCAGGCCTGGGGAGCTGACCCAGAAGGATTCTTCTTCGGTACTTACCTGGGTCTGGCCGAAGGCGGGTTATTTGATTTTGGTGGTTTCCGAGTTGGTATTTTGATCCCACTTCTTATTGCCTGGTTAATAAATTTTGTTGTTCTTTACAGCGGTGTTCGAAAAGGTATCGAGCTGGCCAACAAAATCTTTATTCCGGTGTTAATTTTTATGATCCTTGCAATTACCGTTAGGGGATTAACACTACCAGGGGCCATTGACGGGTTAAATTACCTCTTCAGGCCCGATTTTAGTGCCATAATGAATTGGGAGGTATGGATTACCGCTTACGGGCAAATCTTCTTTACCCTAAGTATTGGTTTTGCAATTATGACAGCGTATTCCAGTTATTTGCCCAAGAAAAGCGATATTGTAAATAATGGATTCATAACCGGCCTGGGCAACTGTGGGTTCAGCTTACTGGCAGGTATCGGAGTATTTAGTATTGTGGGCTATATGGCCCACGCTTCGGGGCAACCCTTTGAAGAAGTGGTGACCCAAAGTTTAGGTCTGGCCTTTGTTGCTTTTCCCAGCGCCATAAGCCAGATGCCTGGTTCGCCTGCACTTTTCGGAGTACTGTTCTTCCTATCTCTAGTCTTCGCAGGCCTGTCTTCATTTATATCCATTAATGAGGCATGTGTTTCCGCCTTGATGGATAAATTCGGAGCATCCAGGAAAAAAGTTGTACCAATTTATTGCTTGGTTGCCGGGGTCATCAGTCTTTGGATGGCTACCAATGCAGGCCTGTTTTTCTTGGATATTGTTGACCATTTCTGCAACTCTATCGGTATCGTCTTTGGTGTTATATTTGAGGCCCTGTTAATAGGCTGGTTCTTTAAAATCCATGTTCTTAAAGACCATGCTAATGCCATTTCTGATTTTCCTGTTGGTGGATGGTGGCCTTTCACTATTAAGTTCGTTACCATTGCTATATTGGGTTATTCCGGTATTAAAAACGTCATTTCCGATTTAACTACCCCCTATGGCGACTATGCATGGTCTTCCATCATCGCTGTAGGCTGGATGGTACCCATTTTAGCCATAGTTTTGGGTGTTGTACTGTCGTCCATGGGCTGGAAAAACCGCGAGGTATTGCGTGATTAATTAGAGTGAGTTTACAGGGAGGTTGAACAATGGAGCCCGGAGCAATTGCCATGATGATTTTTGGTATGGTTCTATTATGGGGCGGCACAGCCCTATGTATTGGAATTGCAGCTAAAAAACGCTTTGATTAAAGAAATTAAGGTCGGGATTATACCCGACCTTAATTTTGATTCCAAGAGTCCAACTAAAATGTTAACAGCAAAAACCTTTGCTGTCGTTTGCATGACTGTACAATGTCGAATTCTGTGTCAAAATAACAAAGCCAGTCTAAACGTTTTAACCTTAATCCCTATAGCCCCGAAAGGGGCCTTTTTTTTTGCGTATTTAGCAGCAGGTAAACATAAACATCATGACGAAGGTTTATGTCATAATGCAGGAAAACAGGGGGAAATAATAATGGCAAATGATTTGCATCAGGATATTATCCAGCGATTAGAGAACGGCACACTGGAAGAGCTTAATACTAAAGAAACTTTTTTCTTTCAATGTACTGATGAGTGCATGGGAAACTGCTGCCAAAACATAGATATTCTCCTTGACCCATGGGATGTGGAGACCATGGCCCGGCACCTTAAGATCTCAGGTCAAGATTTTGTTAAGACTTATTGTATTCTGGATATGAATAGCGGGATGGGATGGCCATCCGTTCAATTGAAACACGTTGCCCAGGGTGCTTGTGCCTTTATGCTTGATGACGGTAGATGTTCCATTTACCCTGCACGGTCAAGAAACTGCCGAACAGCGCCCATCGCAAGGGCAGTTAGGTTTCAAACAAATAACGGAAAACAGGAATCCGTAGAGAAAATTTTCATGATTAACCCTACTAATTCGTGTCAGGGTCACAAATCGAGTAAAAAATGGACAGTTCAAGGATGGCTTGAAGACTCCAATGCCTACGAATACTACGAGCTATCCGACATTCATCTCGAACTTATAAACTATGCCGTTCACACTCTTCATAGCAAACAGTGGTTGTCCGAACCGGTAATGAAAATGATGATACCATTCCTTTACGCACCGGACATGCTCCGTGTAAAGCTGAGCATCACCTTAGAAGATGTGGGTCATAAGGAATTTTATAAACGTCGCATGCGAGCACTCAGGCTTATTCTGACTGAAATGGCAGCTAACCTGGGCTTTGGCCCCGAAGTTGGGCAACAGAATAAAAAAGGCAGTCAAAGCCTGATGGAAATGGCAAGAGAAACGTTAGTACAAGAGTAGGAGTGAACTCGTTCAGCTAAAGCTGAACATCGAGGCTTAAGTGGGAGTTATAAATCAGATAAAAGGTGGTTTGATATGACCCGGGAGGAATTTAGACTTAAAGGAATTCTATATGCAGTGGCAACGCTGGTTTTACCCTTCATAGGGCTTGCAACCTTTTACATTACCCCCCGCTCACCGCTGGTTCTCATTTTATTTTATGGTGGCCCGATCGCTCTGGCAGCAGTATTCATAGTAATGAAGGCTAAAGAGAAAAGGATCCCTTGGGAAAGATATCAATGCCCTCGTTGTGGAGAGTTCTTTGAGGCAGAGCCTAAAGAGGGTAAGGTTAAACATTTACATTGTCAAGGTGAAGTTTATATAGAAAAAGATTAAAAAGCGCGCTAAATGATTTTCCTTAGCGCGCTTTTTGTTGATTTAAACATAAACAACTACCGTCCGGTAAACAATAAAACAAGATTAATTCCTATTCTTCAAATAATCGTGACTTAAAGGAGGTGGAATAACAATTGGAAAGACCGGAATTTATTTTTGAAAAAACCTCTGTATACAATAACCCTCCCGATCCCTACTTTGTCGACGAGCCTACTATACAAAACTTTGCTCCGAATCATTACGGCACAGGGCGTGTTTATGTTCCTCCCAAACCATAACCATTAGTTAAAAGCCACTGCTTTCTTTAGGGTGGCTTCTGTTCTTTATCCCTTCGAAAAAAACATTCTTACCGCAAGAGCAACCAGGATAAGCGCAAAAATCTTATTAAATAAGTTAGTAGGCACATATTCAACTAAACGAGATCCCAATTGCGCCCCTAAAACTCCCCCGATACCAAGCAAGACCCCCAGTCTTAAGTCCACATGCTGCAAACTCGCATGGGCAGCCAGTGCCGATATGGAAATAATAAATATAGTTAAAAAAGAAGTTCCCACAGCCTTATAAGACTCGTAACCTAACATTATTAAAAGGGGGACCACCAAGAATCCTCCACCCAGACCCGTAAAACTGGCCAAGATACCTACACCCACACCCAACGATAATAAAAGTAAAGTAGACACCAGCAAGCCTCCTAAAATTCATCTAAAAAAATATATCCAAGAAGATTTGTTTTGGACATTGTATCATTTCTTTTTCGATAATTAAGTGGCAAATTCCTCTATTTTTTATATAAAGCAAAGCCCCCCTAAATATTAGGAGGGCCGTTAACAATTTTAATCTTTAAAATTTCACTAGAAATCTTGCGCCCAGGTAGCCAGAGGCACCTCATATTGATGCGCAAAATCTTTATTGGACGGTCGAACCCTTACAGTATACCCTATGGTACCCTGCAGTT
This sequence comes from Clostridiales bacterium, assembly GCA_016278505.1. Lineage (GTDB taxonomy): Bacteria > Bacillota > Desulfotomaculia > Desulfotomaculales > VENG01 > VENG01. Next base: position 346,844 of record JADQBQ010000001.1, on the reverse strand, counting down.
CCAGCGGAACTTCTCCCGCAAAGGTGTATTCACCTTCCACAGCCTGTCCATCCATTACCATCGGAACAGTGACAACGTTTCTGAGTCCATCCCCATCTTCTTCCCCATAAGCAATTTCCGCAATCACATCATCATGGTGAATGGGACCTAACTTTACATTAGCTTGTAGGCTTAAGTGGTCACCCTTTTGCATATCTGCGCACCCGTTGCAATGTACATTTTTAATTGCTATGTGATGCCAGTTTTCTTCGATGTTTTGCTTGTAGTTTCTGACCCTGTTAGCCAATTCAAAATTGTTTTGGGTAAACTGAATCCAACGGTCCATAAGCCTGACATAATAGTTGTCGGCATATTCCTGCACCATTCTTCTGGTGCAAAAAACAGGAGGAACTGTAATCATCGAATTTTTCATCCACTGCATCCACTTGCGGGGAATCTCATCCTCTCGCTGATAATAAGAGGGAAGAATTACATTTTCCAGTAAATCATAAAGATATTCAGAGTCATTTACATCCTGCATTTCTTCCTCAAAATCATCACTGCCTGGCCCTCCAATGGCAAAGCCATTTTGCCCGTTATACGCCTCCGGCCACCAACCGTCAAGCACGCTACAATGCAGCACGCCATTTGCGGCGGCCTTCATGCCGCTTGTGCCACTGGCTTCCATCGGCCAACGAGGAGTGTTTAACCATACATCCACTCCCTGTACTAGATAACGGGCTGTATTAATGTTAAAGTCTTCCAGGAATACTATTTTGCCTCTAAATGGTTCCTCATTTGATATTTCGTAAATCTGTTTAATTAAGCGATGTCCCTCGTTATCTTTTGGGTGCGCCTTGCCTGAAAAAACTAATTGCAGCGGCATTTCCGAATTGTTCATAATTGCGGCCAGTCTCTGTTTATTTCTAAAAATCAATGTAGCTCTTTTATATGTTGTGAACCTGCGGGCAAAACCGATGGTTAAAAAGTTGGGGTTAAGGAAATCCTCCACTTCCCTCAGCCGTGGTTCCTCCTCCCGGTTACGTCTACGTTTTTCAAATAATGTATCTCTAATGAAATTGATCGTTTTAGACTTATTGGCCAGGTGTGCATTCCAGAGCTCGTGATCTGGAATTGACCGTACATTTTCCCACAGCTGCTTGTTGGTTAAATTTTTGCGCCACTCAGGTCCCAGATGAATTGTCAATAATTCTTTAATTTCATCGGCTAACCAGGTTTCCATATGAACTCCATTGGTAATGGAACTAATGGGTACCTCGTCCAGGGAAAGGTGCGGGTAAACGCCGTGAAACATCTTTCGGCTCACTTCCCCATGTAACTTACTAACACCATTACAATACCCTGAGAGGCCAATGGCCAACAATGTCATATTGAAGCCTTTACTCCCTTTTTTGCGTCCCAAATCCATGAAAAAATCACGGGTAACACCAAGCTGGTCCACAATTTGGCCTAAATAGGTTTCCACTAAGTCAGGAGGAAAAATGTCATGCCCGGCAGGAACCGGCGTATGAGTCGTGAATAAAGTATTTGATTTTACGGCTTCTTTAGCAGAATTAATAGGAATTCCTAGCTGTACTAATTCACGTAATCTCTCGACGGTAGAAAAAGCAGCATGCCCCTCGTTCATATGCCAGGCGAAAGGCTCTATTCCCATAGCCCGTAGAGCTTTCACCCCACCTATTCCCAAAAGAATTTCCTGCTTAATTCTGTTTTCATCATCGCCTCCGTATAAACGCGAAGTTAACCTGCGGTTCTCATCGGTGTTACGCGTAATATCTGCATCTAACAGGTATACTTTTACCCGCCCCACCAATACCTCCCATACCCTCAAGTAAACATTTTTGTGACCACAATCAACTTCTATAATTAAATCACTGCCATCTTCCCTGGTAACAGGCGTCATGGGCATTTCACGAAAATTGAGGTGAGGATATCGAGCTTCCTGCCAGCCTTCCCGGTTAATCCTTTGAGCAAAATATCCATGTTTATAAAGTAGTCCGATACCCACAAAAGGTAATCCCAGGTCACTGGCCGCTTTAACATGATCGCCGGCCAATACCCCTAAGCCACCAGAATATATCGGTAATGATTCATGTAGGCCAAATTCAGCACAGAAATACGCAATCACTCTGCCATCATGCTGGGGATAGGCCTGTTCAAACCATTTTTGTTCTGTCATGTAGCGGTCAAATTCAGCCATTACCCAGTCACATTTTGCCTGAAAAATTGAATCCTGGGAAACGCGCTCTAAGTCATCCTGATTAATATGGATAAGAAACTGCACCGGATTGTGGTGAACTTCTTCCCACAAATCCTTGTTCATGTAGGGAAACAACTCCAGCGCCTGCGGATGCCAACTGAACCAATAATTTTTGGCAATCTCCGTTATCCGGCTTACCCTCTCCGGCATACGGGGATTCACAGACACAGTACGGAAAAAAAACATCTGGTTTACCTCCATACTTTTTTGACTTTTGATATATTGTGCCAAAAAATATGAGCTTCCTATTCATAGGAAGCTCTTTTAATTCCCTTATTTCATTTTTAGTTTATATGGCCTGCTAACTCCGCCACAGTTCGCAACCTTAATTCTCCGTCTTCGTATACCTGTACAGGTGCATTATCATTTTTAAAATGATGTAATCTCTCTTCCGCAGTATTTACCGCTAACAGTGCCCGGGCTGCGTAACCACGCACGGTAGGGTCATTGTTATCCAACAATTTAATTATGCCGGGCAGGACATGTTTTATAAATTCAGGCCTCAATTCTCCTAAAGTACCTGCTGCCCACAAACAGCTCCGGCGCAATAATTCTTCGTCCAAATAGGATACGGCAATGGACCCATAATCATAGAACTCTTCCGGACATTTTTTTACTATTTCAGCCATGGCTTCCGGGGCACTCCAGCCAATGCCGCCCGATTCCTCGGTAACCGACCATAAGAGCTGTCGCAGTATATTTCTCACCGACCACGTATCGCGCTCGGCAATTACACTGCTTACCATACCCAAGGCCTCTATGGCTCTTTTACGCATCAGTTCATCAACGCTGTATAAATACCGAAAAATATGACGTACCACCCGCTTATCTTTCCGGGCCAAAGTCAATAAGTAATCGAAATCTTTTTTTTGGAGACAATATTCAACTTTTGTCTTTGATACCATAGGGATTCTATCCTCCTGTACTTATAGTTATTCTGCAAGACCGAATACCTCACCTGCTGTGAATTTTAGTATACTTATGAGTGTTTACCGCTACCATCAAGTGTTTTTTAGGGATTATTATGGTACAATAAATCGGGAATTGAGAAAGGGGTGAGATCATTAACTACAAAGCTGTGTTATTCGACCTGGACGGTACGCTGGTGGATTCACTACCGTTAATACTAAAAACATTCCAGGCAACCATGCTTCAAATGGATTTACACTTTAACCATGAAGAGGTTCTGTCCACGGTAGGCCTTCCGCTGCATGATATTTGCAACCATTTGGGCGGTAGCAGGGGTAAAGAACTATTTAACCGGTACCTGGAACATCAAGATGCTATTCATGATGATTATTTAGATGAATACCAGGGAACAACCGAAATGTTAAAAAGTTTAAAAGAGAAAGGGTACCGTTTAGGAATTGTCACATCCAAACGTCGTGTTATGGCAGAAAGAGGAATTAAGTTAACCGGTTTTGACAGCTTCATTGAAACATTGGTTGCACTGGAAGACGTTCCCCGCGCCAAACCGGAAGCGGAACCGGTATTAAGAGCTCTTGATAATCTACGCGCAAATCCTAAAGATGCAGTTTATGTGGGTGATAGTCCTTTTGACATCCAGTGCGGAAAGAAAGCCGGCGTAAAAACTATAGGTGTAACCTGGGGTGTATCCGGCATGGCAAAGCTACAAAAAGAGTCCCCGACAGACATAATTGATAACTGGCAGCAACTCCTATCATTTTTAGATAAAAAAGGAGTTTGACAACATGACCGCCACACAAGTACTCTTAATTTTTTCCACCGGGTTGGTCGCCGGTATTTTAAATACCGTGGGTGGAGGAGGTTCACTGCTGTCACTGCCGGTACTTATCTTCATGGGGTTACCATCGGCGGTCGCTAACGGTACCAACCGCGTGGCCCTAATGGTACAAAATATTGTGGCCATCAGTTACTTCCGCCATAAGGGATATTTTTACCCCAAACTAAGTGCAATTCTTGGCATACCAGCGATTTTAGGTTCCGTTGCCGGCGCGCACTTTGCCATTACACTATCGGATGCAATGTTCAATAAAATATTAGCTGTTATCATGTTAACCGTATTGGTTTTAATTTTATGGCGTCCGGAACAAAAACTACTAAAAAAGAAACAAGACAATAGAGATATTCTACAGCATGAAAAGGAAACAGATAATAGTAATACCGAGGGCAAAGGTGAAGATGAAAATTTTAGCCCCATGCAATTAACACTTGCTGCAATCACATTTTTTGGTGTGGGTTTTTACGGTGGTTTTATTCAGGCCGGTGTGGGTTTTATAATCATTGCCACTCTAACATTGATAACCGGTATGTCACTGGTCAAAATAAACAGCTTAAAGGTATTGGTAGTTGCCATATACATGCTTTCTTCACTGCTTATTTTTATTTTCAGTGGTAAAGTAGACTGGATTTTAGGGTTCACTCTTGCCGTCGGAAATGCAGTAGGGGCCTACATTGGAAGTGCATTTGCCGTTTCCAAAGGTGATAAATACATTCGGGTATTCTTAGTAATTACGGTGATTATAATGTCAGGCAAATTACTCGGATTACATAAATTGTTTAGTTAAACTTCTTACGGGAACCGGGAAAGGCGTAGGCCTCCCGGTTATCTGTTCTTAAGTTAACGGACAGTAATATCCACAGACCCGGTATTTACTTTTATATTTGCGTTTCCTTTACCGTCCCCCAGTTTAAAATGAGCTTCATGTGACGGTCCTGACCTGGTGGTAGCGATACTGCTTAAAGAAGGCACCGATACGTTTACATCCCCCACATCGGTACTGGCATCCACCAACAGATTAGATTCTTGGGGGATACGAAAAGTGACACTGCCCAAGTTACTTTTTAGACTATATTCCCCGGAAAGGGCTTCTTGGGACCGCAAAGAAACTGTGCCTAAATCACTCTCAGCCAGAACATTTCCCTTGGGATCTAATAACTTGATCTCCCCGCCATGGGTCCTGGCATCAATATCTCCCGCTATATTTTGTAAGGTTAGAGCTCCCAATTTGGTGGAGACTTTAACGTCATTGTCTAATTCACTACAATCTATCCTGCCCAAGTCGCTGGACGCCTCCACGGGTATACCAGCCGGTACTCTAACTGTCAGATCAACAGTGTAGTCTCTATCTTCAAATTCTTGGGGGCGGGGCACCGATACCCTTAAAAGTTGGCCGTCGCGATTTATTTGGGGATCATAGTTACTGGATAAAGACCTGCGTACATCTTCACTTTTGGCCCTACCGATAGACGTAACGTGGAGCTTTCCGTCATCACTGGGAAGTAGCGATATGGTACCTATTTGTTGGTTAATTACCAGCCTATCTTCTCCATCTTTTACTTCTACCGGATCACTGTTCCACGTCCAAGTAGAGCTGTATTCGTGGCCGCCATCCAGAAAGCCGCTGTCGATAAAAGTTGAGAATCTTTCACTGACACCGGTAACGGCCGCTGCGGTTCCGCTTACAAAGATCAATAAAACTATGAGTAATATACTTGGTACATGAAAGTTTATTTCTAAATCTTTTACTGTAGCCTTACGAACAAAGTATTCCACGCCCAGGCCAACCAGCAGCAGTGGCCAAAGCCGCCAAAGCCATCCTAACGACTCCAGGCCGCCAAAATTATAGACCAATAGAATCAGGCCGCCCAAGACAAGGCCCAGAGCCAATGTAATCGGTCCTACTTTAATCCTCTTTTTAAATTCCATCTTCGCTTCCCCCTTTACGCGTACTGCGATAAAGAATGAATATACCCAGACCAAGAATAAGCAGTGGAGGCACCAGGCGGTTAGCCAGGCCGTTATAAAAAAACAACTGGGGCAAAAGGTTGTTTAACAGGGCAAGTGTTCCCAGCCCAATGAGGACGTAAGCTATTATAGTGCTCCTACTGCCTATTTTTTCCCAATCAAGCAGTGCCTGGTCCCTTACTTGATAACCATCAATCATTCGCCCTACCAATCTTTGGGTATCAAATATGGAGTAAAAGAAAATAACCGGTAAAACAAAAGGTACTAACTCATCCATATGAATGATGGAGGAGACAAAAATGGTACCAAAAAATAAAATCATGCTTTCTAATCCCCGCCTCATTAAACCTAAATACATGTAGCCGGCTCCGGGGATCAGCGATGCTACAAAAGCCCAAAATTTGCTTTTATTATCAAGTGAAGAAATGGGCTCCTCGCTTATATACTCGGGCTGATTCATAATTCTCCTTTCTAAACACGACCGGCAAAAGTGCTGACCGGCCACCTCTATCATACATTCATGGCAAACGGGTATGCTGCAGTCACTGCAAATTGCCTCTGCTTCTTTTTCAGCGTGATTTGTACATTGCATCTAAATTCCACTCCTCAACTGTTATCTTTCCCGTATAAGTATCTGCTGCAGAAACCACTCTTTCCACAGTATTATTAGTAATATTTGTATAACTACGGGCTACCACATTAACGTTTTGACCCAGGGCATCAAAACTGCCGGGACTCAGCCAACTGCCGCCCGCCCCAAAGAGTATCAGCGTTACTGCAGCAGCAGCTACAAGATCTTTCAGCAAACCGCGAAGGAAAACTGATTTTGCCCTCGATCCATTGTCATTGTTCCTGTCGACAGGTGATTCTTCATTTTGAATTATGGACATGATACTATCCGTGATGTCGGGGGGGGACTCCTCAGTACACCAAGTATCAAGCATTTGATCTAAAAATTCGAGTTCAATTTTTTCAGATGAGCACCGGGCACATCCTGACAGGTGGCGGTCAATAAGCTTCTGTTCATGGGGCAAATATTCTCCGGCCAGATACCTTACCAGGCTTTCCTTTACTCGTTGGCAGCGCACTGTCTTCACCCCCCAAAAGTTTTTTTCGTAATTTTTCTTTAGCCCGGGCAATGTGAGTAGCTACAGTATTCGTTGACAATTCCAGCACATTAGCTATTTCCCGGTAACTCAACCCCTGATAGTGATACAAAATCAAAGCCATGCGGTAATTCTCAGGCAACTCCTTAATTGCACTTCGCACCCTGTCTCGAGTATCATGCCGGGCAAACATTTCTTCCGGGCCTAACGCTGAATCAGCCAACCTTTCTACCGGAATCCCGTCATTCTCAAGGGATACATTGCGTTTTCCCTCCCTATTTTTAATTCTGACTATATCCAGACAGCGATTAGTCGCTAATCTATACAACCAAGTGGAAAATTTGGCATCTCCCCTAAACTTATCCAGTGACCGGTAGGTGCGGACAAAGATTTCCTGCGTGGCATCCTTGGCGTCTTCCGGCACACCCAACATGCGTAGAGCCATATTATATATCCGGTTTTGATAGCGATTAACCAGTATCTCAAAGGCCTGCAGGTCCCCTTGCTGAATTTTTTTAACTAATATTTCATCCGTGGGCACTGTTACATCCCTCTTCTCTTCGGCCTCTATATTATTTGACGAAAGCTAAAGTTTGTTTCTTTCAAGCAAAATTAAAAAAATATAAAAGAAAATAACAAATATTGATAATAACGGCAGCAAGCCCACCAATTACAGGACTTGAAGCCGCAGGATTGCACTATAAAAAGGCGAATAAGAATTACTTGTATCTTTTAAATTATATCTTCACAAAGGGAGGGAGAAAAGAAACCCCGCACATCATCACATGGATGCCACGGGGTTTCTGAAAAAGACATTATGAAAAAAACGCAGTTTACTCTTCTACTCACGTTTTTGTTAATCACTGCTTCCTTTAGTTTGGCAGCAAATGCAATGGCCGCCGAACACTTAGTTTCAAAAGGTGAAAGCTTGTACCAGATTGCTCAACGTTATAACACATCGGTGGGGACCCTAGAAAACGGAAACGGTCTAAGCAACTCAAATATCTATGCAGGTCAAGTATTGTGGGTTCCCCAATATCATTATGTGTCTCCCGGTGAAAGTCTGTACCTGATCGGAAAAAAGTATGGGATTCGGTATAATGAAATTATGCGTAATAACGGGTTAACCACGACTGACGTTTACCCCGGACAAAAACTGTATATTCCGGAGCAAAATGCAACAACAACCTCCCGTGGGTGGGGAGCCAGGCTTTCCTCGGTAGATATGGATATCCTGGCCAGGATAATTACGGCAGAAGCCGATTCTGAGTCGTTTCTCACCAAGGTTGCCGTAGGAGCAGTTGTCCTCAACAGGGTGCGGAGCAATGATTTTCCCAATACCATAGGACAGGTTGTGTACCATGTCGATGAGGCAGGACATTATCAATTCGAGCCGGTACTTAACGGGTGGATAAACCGGCCTGCTTCACAACAGGCTATCCTTGCGGCAAAAGAAGCTCTAAAAGGTTGGGATCCCACAAATGGTGCTTTATACTTTTGGGAATCATGGGTGCAAAATTCCTTTTTAAACCAGCGTCCCACCAGCGTTATCTTGGATGCCTTTACCTTCACTCAGTAGATAACAGCAGCAAAATGTTTGGTATTAACACATGTTCCCTAAAGATATCCCCTTAAAAGGGGATATCTTTTTTATCCTTTAACTCACCAGGTAACTTGACGCCGCAATACCAAGAGCAGCGGCGGATATCCCTGCCAATAAGGTAAATAAAGGGTAACGTAGAGCTAAAAGAAACTTCTCTCTTTTTAATAAACCAACCACCTCTACGGAAAAGGTTGAAAACGTTGTAAAACTGCCCATAAACCCAGTCCCCAGAAATAAATAATGGTTATCCAATAAAGGGTGGCCCATCAAGTTAAAGCCTACCAGCAAACCTAATAAAAATGAACCCAAAACATTGACTGTAAAAGTGCCGGTGGGAAACCAACCCGGCCACCGGTAATCTGCCCACTTACTTATATTGTACCGGCTAATGGCGCCTGCAATTCCACCAAGCCCCACAAATAAAAAGGAATTCAATCAGCATCAACCATCCTCTCTGTCTTCCTTTCTATACATTCCGCCCAATAGATACCGGTAAATGTGAATACGAAACTCCCGATAAAGCTTGACAATACATAGGTAACTGCAATTATATAATGACCGGCGTTCAAAAGGCCTACCGTGCCTACGGCAAAAGTTGAATAGGTTGTAAAGGAGCCCCAAAACCCGGTGGCTATCGCCAATCTCAGGTTTGGATTAATATCCCAATGACTTATGGTCAACGTAATAAAAAAACCCAAGGCAAAACTACCCAGCAAGTTCACAGCCAATGTTTCCAGTGGAAACTGATCATACCTGCTGGTTATTATAATACTTAAATAATAGCGGCATACTGCTCCCCCAAAACCGCCTGCACCGATACTACAATACCGTATTAGTTGGTTGACCATTTTTCTAAACCCACTTCTCACAAAACTATAAACTCCTGCCCTTATAAGGTCAGGAGTTACCATACATTTTTTTCATTATAAACCTAAAATTTAAAGACCGCAACAAATTACAGATTTACTAAAACTACACCGTAGGTATACGTGCCTACATAATTTTGGATATCTGTATCGGAACGGAAAATGCCCTATTGTCCTTGTCTACCTTCATCCTTTAGATTTAGGCGCGTTTTCCTATCTCCCTCTTCCACAATCGCGTCTTCAGCCCTATCAACAACTTCGTCAAAATTACCTTCCTTTGCTTGTACCGTTTTTCCAAGACTCACTCCAGTTTGTTCCAGGCCTAATTCTTTTGCCGTTTCCCAATTTAAAGCATCCATTAAACGCACGGTACGAAGTTGATCATTATCCTTCTTGTGACTCATTAAAAAAATCACCCCCACTATCATTTTAATTATTAGTTCCCGCTAACTTGGGATAAAATGCGAAGGTGTTATTGCTGTTATTACCACATAAATTAACCAAAGGGTTTGCTTTCCACATAAGCTTGGCGGAAAATAAAAATAATTCTTAATAATCTTAGACAAACTACTGTTTATGTACACATGCATCAAATTTTGACCCAAACTACACCAAAATCTATTTTGCATAATAGATTAGTTAGTAGTATAAAAGTGATAATCACCGGACTATTAACCGAAAAGCTTGGAGGTACACGTTTTGAGACAACTATTAACCAATACCCACCGGCCATTTATGAATATCCTTTCAGAAGAACAGGTTAAGTCTATTCACAGAGCAGCTCTGGAAATAATTACATCCATTGGAATTAAGATTCCGGACGATGAAGCGTTGCAAATAATGCGTGATGCAGGTGGCTTTGTGGATAAAGATCAACGGGTGAAGGTACCCGAATTTTTGGTTGCGGATGCGTTAAATACCGCTCCTTCCCGTGTGGTCTTATCCAACCAAAAAGGAGAGCAGTGTCTTTTTTTGGAACAAGGGAAAACTTATTTCGGACCCGGCTCGGACACCATATACACCCATGATCCGAACACCGGTGAGCGTAGAAGGGTGCTGATAAATGATATAGGCAATTTCGCTAAAGTTTGCGATGCCCTGCCCAACATTTCATATGTTATGTCTATGGGTAATCCTGAAGACGTTCCCCGCCATCTGGTATATATATATGAATTTGCTCAAATGATCAAAAACAGCAACCTGCCCATTATTTTTTGTTCCCGTGATAGTCGGGACACCGAAACAATCTGGGAAATTGCCCTAGCAGTATACGGCGGAAATGAAAAGCAGTTAGAACAAAATCCATTCATGTTAAATTACATTGAACCAGTATCACCATTAAAGTTTCCACGTACCTCAGCACAAAAACTTATTACCAGCGCCAGAAAAAACATCCCTATAGCTTGCCCTTCAGGTGCCAACACCGGAACCGGCGCTCCCATTACCATGGCCGGGGCACTGGCTACCGGTATAGCTGAATCTCTTTTTGGCCTGGTATTACAGCAATTGGTGCGTAAAGGGGCTCCCTTTGTTTTCGGACCCAGTGTTTCAGTAATGGATCAGCGGACTACCATAGTCTCCTACGGGTGCCCGGAGTGGGCATTAACTCAAGGTGCTTTAGCAGACATAGGCCGCTTTTACGATCTGCCCACATGGGCTTATGCCGGATCCACAGATGCCAAACGCATTGACGCTCAGGCCGGCATCGAAGCAACTTTATCTGTATTTGCCGCACTGGCCTGCCGGTGTAGCCTAGTACACGATGTTGGATACATCGAATACGGAACAACATCATCCCTTGAACAATTGGTAATGACCAATGAAATTATCGACATGGCCAGATACTTTATGGATGGCATAGAGGTTAACGACAACACTTTGGCACTGGATGTTATAGACAGGTGCAGAGACTCGTCTTCTTTCTTAATGGATGATCATACACTGCAAAATTTTAAAACGGCACAGTGGTATCCTTCTCTTTTGGACCGGCAAAACTACCCTGCCTGGGAAAAGGCCGGAGGCTTGACCATGGAAGCACGACTACGGTTTGAAGTAAAGAGAATATTAGACAATTACCAACCTGATTCCAAGCCGGATCATATAATAAAGAGGGTTGACGAAATCTTGCAAGCTGCTACGTAAATCCGGCATAAAGGGGAAACCTGTTATGGCTTGTTTTCAAGTGACCTTTACCAACTTGGGGCTGAGAGTATCGGTGGAAGAGGGCGTATCTTTATTAACCGCGGCCTGGATGGCAGGCATTAATATGCGCTCAGACTGTAAAGGACACGGAGTATGCGGTAAGTGCAAGGTTATTATCTCTGAATTGGTAACCACACCACATGGTCAATACAATCACAGATTTTTTAGTCAGATGGAAATATTACAAGGATGGCGCCTTGCCTGTGAAGTAATGGTGCACTCAGACTTAGATGTCATTGTTCCTAAAATAAGCCGAGACATGGGCGCCCTGGTAAGGAAAACATACACCGATCGCATAGCAGAATTAAAACCTTTTATTAAACGGTTTTATTTCGAAATTCCACCTTTTGAAAGTAACCACGGAACAGGGATGTGGGAACGGTGCTCCTTAGAACTTGCAGCAAAATATGGTTTAACCGGAATAAGAATTGCCTCTACTGCAATGATACGGTTATCTAATTTGGCAGGCCGGACCCCTCCCCCTTTGGAGGCATTTGTTGACCGCCACCGGCAGGTAATATGTATACGGCGCCGCCGCGAACGTCCCATGCTAGGCCTCGCTGTGGATATTGGCACAACTTCCATAGCAGTTTACTTAGGTGATCTTGATCATAATTGCATACTGGCTGCCGATTCGGTTCTAAACCCACAAATAGTATACGGAGATGACGTTCTGTCTCGAATCAGCCTCATAGAAGAAGAGCCCGAAATGCTTAACACACTCCAGAATGATGTCATTCAAGTCGTAAACAGTATGATTTCCCACATGACTAACATCATCGGGAGTAGCCCGGACGACATAATGGATATTACAGTTGTAGGTAATACCACCATGCACCACCTGTTTCTTGGCCTTAACCCGGTGGCACTGGGCAAATATCCTTTTGTCCCCACAGTTAAAACCGCCCAGTATGTCCCTGCTGCCCTTTTAGGACTAAACGTAAATCCTGGAGCGCAAGTTTACATGTTCCCCGTATTTTCTGCATATGTGGGTGCCGATACCATTGGTGTACGTATTGCTGAGCCTGATGAAGAGGAAAAAAGAAAATTAATCATAGACATCGGTACCAATGGGGAACTAATTATAAACAACAATAATAAATCTTTTTGTACTTCATGTGCTACCGGACCGGCTTTTGAAGGCGCCCAAATACGGTTTGGTATGCGTGCCGCACCGGGAGCAATTGAAAAAGTATCCATTACATCCGACTCATGGGATGTGATGTACGAAACGATCCCACCCCCAGGCTTGACCAAAGACGATGCCCCCAAAGCAATAGGCATATGCGGCTCAGGAATCATTTCTGCTATAGCTGAAATGCTCAAGGCGAAAATTATTAGAGTAGACGGTTCATTTTATAAAAACAAGAAACATCCCCGGCTAAGAAAAGAAAACAAAAGTGAAAAGTACGAATTTATTTTATGTTATGCTGGTGACTGTGACCTGGACGAAGACCTAACCATCTGCCAAAATGATATCCGGGCAATCCAGTTAGGTAAGGCAGCCCTTTTAGCCAGTGCCCAGATTATGTTGGACCACGCGGGATTAAAAGAGCCGGATGAAATCATACTAGCCGGGGCCTTCGGCAGTTACGTAGACATTGACGATGCTCTTACCATAGGAATGCTGCCGCAGTGCCCCAGAAACAAGATAAGGGCCGTAGGCAATGCCGCCGGTGACGGTGCAAGATTGGCGTTGTTTAATTGGGATTTTAGGGAGCAGGCCCAGGAAACTGAAAAACATACTGAATTCATTGCGCTATCCAAATTGCCGGGGTTTCAAGATGCATTCATAAGAGCTGTCAACTTCCCCTCACCGTACAATTAAGTGTCTACATTTTAATACAGTTGCCTTCTTTTTTTTGTTTTAAAAAACTAAATTTTTTAAATAAAAATTTTTGCGAATATTAGAAACAACCAGAATTAACAACAACTTTCGCTATATTATTAAAATTGGTAGTTTTTTTGGTACGCTTCTTGCTAGTATTTATAGATAGCAATTAAAAGCACAAGCTCCATTGTTTAAATTATCTGCTCTTAGTGTACTGATTATTTGACTGTCGCTTCAAACTTGGTTCGCATTAACTCAATGGCTCAACAGGCATATTGCGGGCCAGTATAATTAAATTGCCAACCCGACTCCACTCTCATATAGCGAAGGATTTTTTCCTTCGCCCCCCCGCCTCGGCGGGCTAAATTAGTAAATTAATGTCTACAAAGTGATAAAAGGTACTATTTGTTCTAATTTTTTTAAATAATGAATTCAACTTTGTTTCATAATAAAGAATGTAAGAATCACTCCATCCATATGTAAACTACAAACCGATATTAAATTTATTTTTCTTCAATTGCCAAACCCGACTCCACTCTCATATAGAGAAGGGTAAACTCCCTTCTCCACCGCCTCTGGCGGACAAACGAAAGAACCTCCCACATATAACGGGAGGTTCTTTCGTTACTTCTAGCCTCACAAAATCCGTATTTAGTATCTCGGGCAAAATACCCGCGAAGCATCAGGATTAAGCCCTAACTGCATAAAATCCAAACATAAGCTAATACTGAAAAAAGAAAGGGGGTGAATATTTGTCAAAAGTAGGCAAGTGTAATATTGAAGAGTGTCAATACAATGCAAACCAAGCCTGTTTTGCAGACAACATCGAAGTCCGGTCAAGTACCAATGATATGACTGTCGGCATGTCCGAGAACACGTGTTGTGAAACCTTTAAACCTAAAATACAAGGATAAAATTCCCGCTTAAAGCGGGAATTTTTTTTGTTAATCATGGCACAATTTTTGTCTACAATACCTAAATTATTAATGTTATAATGGATATATGTTATGGGGGGAGGGAAAATCAAGTGGGTTTAATGGATAAGTTATTAGGGCGCCATAAGCCGAAAGTTCAGAAACGCACACTAAATAACTTGCACACAGGCGACGTTATTGCTTACAACCTTATCGATTATACCGTGGTAGGCCTTATTAAATACGAAGATAGTGGATATCGGTGGGTGGCATACCAGCTTGAGGGTGAAAATGAGCGTATCTGGTTGGCCGTCGAACAAGACGACAGCTTAGAGCTCTCTATTTTTCGGCCAATAAAATTAGATCTCGGAGACCGACCTCCCAACAGACTAAACTATGATCACAAAACATTCTATTTAGATGAAGCAGGTACCGCAATAATTACCGAAGTCCACGGTGAAGCAGGGGCCATACTTGGCCAAGAAGTTAAATACTGGGAATACGAGGATGAGCAAGAAGACTATGCCCTTTCCATCGAAATGTGGGGCGGTGACTTAGAGGCAAGTTATGGCTATTATATCCACGAGAGAGAACTCAACATATTAGCCGGAAGCTAAATTATGAACAATAGGGGGAAGAATATGAGCTTATTTAAAAGAATAGGTGATAACATAAGGGCTAACATCAACAGCATGCTTGACAAGGCTGAAAATCCAATAAAGATGCTGGAACAATATCTGCGGGACATGGAAGACGACATTGCCGATGCTGAAGTGGCAGTAACCAAGCAAATTGCAGTAGTAAAAAGGTTCCAAAAACAGTATGAAGATTCCCAAGTAATGGCTGATAAAAGGGAAACACAGGCCCTGCAGGCACTAGAACAAGAAAGAGAGGATCTAGCCCGGCGAGCCTTGGAAGATAAGAAATTGCACCAGGCTAAAGCAGATGATTATAAAGAACAATTTGAAGGATCTCGGGAAACCGCTGATAAACTAAAGACCCAGTTGCGGGAAATGAAAGACGAATACGAACAAATGAAGGCTAAAAAGGCGACTCTTGTGGCCAGGGCTGAAGCCGCAAAAGCTCAAAAAGAAATCAATAAAGTCATGACAGGATTTGGCAAAGATACAGCGCGAAAGGGCTTTGAGCGAATGGAAGAAAAGGTAAATCAGGCGGAGGCAGAAGCAGCCGCAAGCATAGAGCTTAAATCCAGTGGTCAAGATTTGGATGATGAGCTGACATCACTGGGGAAAAACAATAATGATGTAGACACTGAACTGGCGCGCTTAAAACAAAAACTTAAGGACCATAAAAAGGAGTAAACCGGTTCATCTAAAGCTGATACATCAGGGCTTCTTAATTAGCAGATAAAGCCTTAATTTTTCTAGGTGGTGTCGTGCAGCGAATGCGTTTGCTTACAGTGGTTATAATGATGACAATCTCTTTATTACTATTAGCCGGCTGTGGTTCAAGCCCGGAACAGTACTTAAAAGATAACGGCCAGTTGATCAACACAAAAACCAATCAGTTTAACCCTGAAGATGTGGCAATTATTTATGAAATACCAAAATCACCCAGCATAACCGCTAAAGAAATGGCCCAAATAGCAGAACCGGATTTCATGTCCGAACCCAGTAAAGAGAGAGTCCTTTTGGCTTACCCGGAACAGATCATAAACATTACTGCAAATCCAGCAGATGCTGAGAAATCTATGGTTGAATTGGCCTCCAAGGAGTTTGTTGCTAATAATTATAACAAAGATTACTTTGATACGGGAGATTTCATGACAGGTTACTTGGCAGCCGAAATAGTAGATGAGATTTTCGATTTCTGGAAATACAGCAATAAAACAGGTAGTGTTCGCAAGGGAGGCACCGTTCGCGGCGGCGGTCCGACTTTTGGCAAGTAGTTACAGGGGAGGGTTTTGCAATGAATATCTGGCAGGTTCCCGAAATTGCAACAGTTTACTGGGCCGTGGCCGGTTTTGCTCTGGGATGGTTAGGACTTATAGCGTTTGATCTTACCACACCTTATAATTTACGAGACGAATTAAAGGAAAAAAATCCGGCCATTGGCATTGTGATGGCCGGGCTTATGTTTTCCATCGGACTTATTATTCATTCCTCCATGCTTTACACCGATACTCTTATTAATGCGGCGAAATACGCCGGGATTGGTATAACTCTCAATATTGTTTTCTATCACATGACAAACCTAATTACACCCGGTTGGAATCTGCATAAGGCTATCGATAATCATAATCAAGGTGCAGCATGGTTTGTCTTTGGATTATTTGTCCTTGTGGGATACGTAGTGTCCGGGGCCATAAGCTAAAAAGCTAGGGGGAAGGTAATGAATAACATAGCCGATGCCCGGAATATCGGAAGCAGCGGCATAATGAAAGGAAAATTATATCATGCCCGGGAATTGAACGTGGTATCCGCCGTGATTTCAATTTCGGGCATTATTTTTCAGCTGCTTTTGGCATCTAATATGAGTTATTTGCTGGGAAACGCCATTGTCCAGTATTCCGTAACTATCGGACTCTTTTTATGTGGCATGGGAGTAGGTTCCTATCTATCCCGTTACATTGGTGACAAGCACCTATATACACGCTTTATTGCAGTGCAATTAATAATAGCTCTTGTAGGGGGCAGTTCCGTATTTCTGCTGTTTACCGCGTATGCTTATACTGATTTTTACAGGCCGCTCGCTTATTTGCTTATTTTATTAATTGGGACAAATGTTGGTTGTGAATTGCCAATTCTTGTACGTATGGTAACAAAAATAATGCACTCCTTAAAAGACGGTGCAGCAAACATACTGGCATGGGATTATATAGGCAGCCTGATCGGAAGTTTACTGGTGCCTTTTTTAATTATCCCTTTTTTAGGTTATGTACGGGGCGCTTTCACCATTGGCTTTCTTAATCTCTGTGTTGCCGTTTTTATATTTTGGCGCTTCCATCATAAGATAACCAACAAAGCAATTTTGGGTATTATCACTGTAGCTGTTGCCCTGATACTTATGGGCGGAATAATAGCCGGCGATGCCCTGTCCTTTTCCATGGAACAAAAACTATATAAGGATTATATTATCAAATCCTTCGACACGCAGTACCAAAAAGTAACTCTTACCAAAAATGATAAAGACCTGCGACTCTACCTCAACGGAAATCTGCAATTCTCTTCTCTGGATGAGTACAGGTACCATGAGCCGCTGGTGCACATACCGGCAGCCGTAACTCCCAGACGCAACCACGTACTTGTCCTGGGAGGAGGAGACGGAATGGCGGTAAGGGAACTGTTAAAATATGAAGATGTAAAAGATATTACACTGGTAGACCTGGATAAAGCATTGGTAGATTTTTGCAGAAAAGAGCCATTAATAGCAAAAATTAACAACAAATCCTTGGAGAACCCCAAGGTGAAAATTATCAACCAAGACGCATACAAATACCTGGAAAACAATCAGACCCTCTTTAATATTATTATTGTAGACCTACCGGACCCCAATAATGAAAGCTTAAACAAACTGTATACGCTTGAATTCTATACCCTAATAAAAGACCATTTAGCCCCCGGTGGTACAGTGTCCATACAATCTACAAGCCCCGTTTTTGCTCCCAAGGTGTTTTGGACCATTGTCAACACGGTCGAAGCCGTAGGCCTGGAAGTTTTCCCGTATCACGCCGATGTTCCCTCATTTGGCAATTGGGGCTTCACACTTGCGGCCAACTATGACATTAAGCCGGGCAAAATCGATATTCAGACAGATACAAAGTATCTAAACAACCAAATTATCCCCGGCATGTTCACTTTTGCCCGAGACGAAAAAGTAGATACCGATGCAGTCAATACCCTTTTAAAACCGGTCATTTTACCCATGTATATGGATGCGTGGCAAAATTATTGATTAAATATGGTGTTTTCCCGCTATTCCTGCCGGTTAAAGGCCCTAGCACCCAAAAAGATAAACACCAGTGCCATTAGACATATTACAGTTAGGTCCAAGCTTAAGGAGAAATTAACAAATAATCGTCCCTGGTCATTGTTTGCAAATATTATATTTCTAAGAGCATCGACCCCATAAGTAAGGGGGTCGATTTTCATTAATGTTTCCATCCAAGGAGCCACCCCTTTTAATGGAAACAGTGCCCCACTAAGAAAAAAAAGCGGCATTACCAAGAAATTCATGATCATCTGAAATCCTTCCATGGATTCCATTCTGGAAGCAATAGTGATACCCAGAGATGTTAGTGAAAAGGCAATAATAAATAATACTAAAAACACCTTTAAGATTGTAATAAATGTAAGAGAAATACCCACAAGCGGAGCCAACAATAGCAAAACTGCCCCCTGAATCATGGCCACTGTGCTCCCTCCCAACGCTTTGCCCACAGCAACAGACCAACGGGGAACAGGGGCCACCAACACCTCTTTCAGGAAACCGAACTCCCTATCCCACACAATGGAAAGGCCTGAAAAGACAGAAGTAAATAATACCGACATGCCCAATATACCAGGATACATGAATTGCAGGTAACTGAATCCTTCAGGCGCCTGCGGGAGTCGAAAGGCGGCAGAGAGCCCCGTCCCGACAATCAACAAGTAAAGAAGGGGTTGTGCCAAAGTACCTACAATACGGCTCCTTTCCCGCATAAATCTTAATACATCCCTAAGCCAAATAGTATAAACAGCCTTCATGGATCGCACTGGAATCCCCCCTAATGTTTCCGCTTGGAATAAACCCGCATTCGATCTACAGCATTTACACCTTCTTCTCGTATCTCACGACCCGTGAGATGTAAAAACACATCGTCCAGTGAAGGCTTCTTGATTACCATAGAATTAATTCTTCCCTTTAACTCCACTGCCAGACGGGGTATAAAGATCTCCCCTTTTTCCACCTGTATTGCAATATAATCTCCTTGTTTTTCAGCTTTTACCTGCAACCTGTTCTTAATTACAGGCAACACTTCTTCATTATTGTCGGTGGAAATTTTGATAACATCTCCTCCTATTACACTCTTCAGGTTTTCCGGTGTATCCAGGGCAACTATCTCCCCATGATCGATAACTGCAATGCGCTGACAGTTTTCAGCCTCATCCATGTAATGAGTGGTTAAAAATATGGTCAATCCTTCCTTGTCCCGCAGATAATGAATATATTCCCAGATCCGCTTACGAGTTTGAGGATCCAACCCTACCGTGGGTTCATCAAGAAAAAGCACTTTAGGGTAATGAACCAACCCTCTCGCTATCTCCAGGCGCCTTCTCATTCCCCCGGAAAAAGTTTTTACTTGATCCTTTTGCCGGTCAGCCAGTTCCACCATTTCCAGAACCTCGGCCATCCTTTTCTTCATAATTGTGGTTTCCACATTATAAAGCATCGCATGAAAATAGAGATTTTCCCTGGCAGTAAGTCGTTCATCCAGAGAAGGATCCTGAAAAACCAATCCAATGGATTGCCTTACCTTATCAGGTTCATTTCGTATGTCAAACCCATTAACCACTGCAGTACCTTCCGTGGGTTTGAGCAAAGTCGCTAGAATCTGGATGGTAGTAGATTTGCCTGCCCCGTTAGGACCTAAGAAACCAAATATTTCACCCTCCGGCACATCAAAAGTTACCCCTTTTACAGCTAAAAAGTCTTTGTATTTACGAACCAGGTCCCTCACTTGAATGATAGACAGTTAAATGTCACTCCTTTCCCTCGTTTTCAAACTCTTTTTAGGTATACAATTTTAAACTTTCCAATCCTCTGGTAAAATAGTATCAGTTTAAGATCCAAGTGCAAAGGCAGGACTTTCATATAATGCAAATAAAGGGCAAATGGACTCCCCCGCTTTTCCAACTAAAACAGGTGACAAAATACTATCGTATTTCCCTATCATCAACCATAACTGTTTTAAAAGAAGTATCTATTCACGTAGACAAAGGAAGTCTGATAACTATTATCGGACCTTCTGGCGCTGGAAAAAGCACCTTGCTTTCACTGCTTAACCGCCTTGAAGACGCTGATGGCGGTGAAATTTATTTTCAGGAAAAAGAAATAAAACTATGGGACGTATTGGAGTTACGTAGACAGGTGGGTCTGGTATTCCAAATCCCTGTCATGCTACCGGGAACAGTAAAGGATAATTTATTATACGGTCCGGGGCTAAGGGGGCAAACCCCTGCCACATCTGCAGCTGATATTATAAAGATGGTTGGGCTGGAGGAAAAAATTCTTGAGCGAAACAGCTCCAACCTTTCCGGAGGACAAAAACAGCGCGTTGCCCTGGCGAGAACTATTGCTAATGGTTCGCGCATACTACTGCTGGACGAGATCACATCCTCTCTAGACCACGAATCAGCCATGTCAATCGAAAATTTAATTATTAACCTCAACAAGGAGCACGGATACACCTGCCTCTGGGTTACTCATGACAGATTACAGGCCCAAAGGGTTAGTCCCTATTCATGGTCTTTGCATGACGGGAAGATAGAGCTAATCGCAAACAATAAGGAGGAATAATGCAATTATGTCCACCACTGCACTGTTTTTTACTCTTATCTTCGTAGCAGTTGCCATGATTTTATCTCTCTGGCAGCGTCTGGGATTGGAAAGAGAACTCTTGATAGGTACCATAAGGGCAGCAGTCCAGCTGACTGCCGTAGGATACATCCTTCATCTGGTATTTGGTCTCAAGGATTGGCCGTATCTAATACTTATGATCCTGGTAATGACATTAGTTGCATCCCATAACGCTGCTAAACGTGGCTCCGGCTTGGATAAAATATTCATTAAGGTATTTACCGCCATCTTTGCTGCCGAAGTTATGGCCATGACAATCCTACTTGGACTTAATATTATTGAAGCTACCCCTCGTTTTATCATCCCTCTAAGTGGAATGATTATAGGTAATTCCATGGTTGCATGCGGTCTTCTATTAAACCGGCTGCAGAATGAAATACAATCACACCGCGACCAAATCAAGGTAGCCCTATCACTGGGAGCAACATCACGACAAGCAGCAGAAACTGCTCTCCGGAATGCCGTTAAGGCCAGCACGATTCCATTAATTGACAGCTTAAAAACAGTAGGTTTAGTCCAATTACCGGGTATGATGACCGGTCTTATTATCGGGGGGGCCAGTCCGGTAGAGGCCGTTCGCTACCAATTATTGATACTTTTTTCCCTTACCGCTGTTGCCATCTTGTCCAGCATTATTCTGGCATTTTCTGCATATCCGAACATGTTTTCTAAATCTCACCAACTAAAGACCACTTTTCTCAACCAGACCTAAATTCAAAAGTGAATCACATCGCTCTATGCACAGGTTGATCATACTTATACACAAAAATATTTAAAAATGTGAAAAGTTATACCCAAATTGGGGATAACTACTGACACTCTCTGGAATATCTGTTATAATAATGGTATAAAATCATTAGATTGTTGCCTCTTGCATTAGTCCCTTTAAATGGGGCTTTTTTTTTGCACATAACCTTAATAGTTATCCACAATACTAACAGGTATTCCCGATTTATGCTTACAAAGAACTTCCCAGATTTAAGCCCTTCCTTCTTTAGAATTCAAACCAGTTTCACCAAATGATAAATTCTAGCATAAAAACCTTTCTTAATTTTAATAAGGTATTATAATTGAATAAGAAGATTTATAAAAGGACTAACATTCTTAAATGTCGAAAGATTATTAGGGGAGGAATCCGCTCAATGCCGGCAAAATTAGATTTAACAAGTTTCAGCCTTGCCAAAATACCAGTTTTAGTACAAAAAAACCTGGAGGTCCTTGAAAAAGGACACATAATGTTTATCGTTCGCGATATTACTACAGGAGAAATGGCTGCTAGGACGGCAATGCAATTAGGTTGGGAAGTACGCTATTTTAGAGAAGATAAATCTTTAATGTTAGAAATGACCAAATGACTCTTCCGACAGCCTTTTAAAGGCTGTCTTTATCGTTTCAGGCTTTGCTTGTCACCATGACCATTTTATGGTAAGCTGAAAAATATGCTGAATAATGAAAGGATGTCGCCTTTTATGTCTCGACGGGAAAAAAGGGATATAAAATATGAAATGATAGGACTATCACTAGTTGCCTTTGCCCTTTTTGCCCTGGCCGGCTTTTTAACCCCGGCAGTAGGAAAAATAGGGCACTTTATTTCCACAGCCCTAATGGTCACAGCGGGCAGCGGCAGGTTATTGGTGCCGTTTTTAATCCTTTTCGCTGGAATCCACCTATTAGTAAAACGTACCTTTAACCCCTCCGTAAAAGGGGCAGGTACAATTATTCTTTTTATTACCTTTCTTACATACCTGCACTTGGGATTTGACCCTAACAATTCCTTCAGTGCTGCTAAGCAAGGGCTCGGCGGTGGCTTTATAGGAGCATTGCCTGCTTACCTCCTACTCCCTTACTTCGGTATAATTGGCACGAAGATCATTCTGACAACCCTCTTCTTGGTAGGAGTTACGCTTACTACAGGCACATCCATTGTTGAACTTTCTCAAGTGCTTGTTTCAAAGTTGTCTTCGGGTCTTAGAAGTCTTTGGCACTGGCTCATTAACTTTCTGTTTACTGAAGAAAATAAATCCAACCCTACTAAAAATAATAGGGCAGAGAAAAGCAAAAGAAAGAGAGAGAAAGCGATAAACAAGAATGCCAAAAAACACACGGAAAAGATAAACAGCGATACAGCTGAATCACCGCCAGGCACTTCCCTTGACATAATGGAAGGGAAGGATTCCCAAGCCTTTAAACAAATGCCGGATAAAGGTGAAGAAGAATCTCAGGGAGAACAATTCGCAAGCCTATTTCCCGTCGAAGACCGCAACAGTTCCTTTTACCTGCCTTCTCCGGCAATGCTTAAGCCCGCCCCGCGCACCAATAATAAAAATGAACAGGTTACTAAGGAACGTAGTCATCTTTTGGAGCAAATCCTAGCCAACTTTGGTATTACTGCCAAAGTCATTAATGTTTCCGCAGGGCCGGCAATTACCAGGTATGAAATACAGCCTCCCCCGGGTATCAAAGTCAGCCGCATAGCGGGTCTGGCTGATGATATAGCATTAGGATTAGCAGCCTCCGGAGTTAGAATAGAAGCACCCATTCCCGGTAAAGCGGCCGTAGGCATTGAAGTCCCAAACCAGGAAATTAATTCTGTACAGCTGCGGGAATTGCTGGAGAGTAAGGAATTCACCAAAAATATATCTAAATTATCAGTTGCTTTGGGCAAGGACATCGCGGGCAGCGCTATAATTGCTGACCTCGGCCGTATGCCGCACTTATTGGTAGCAGGGGCTACGGGTGCAGGCAAGAGTGTATGTATAAATACTATAATCTGCAGCATTCTATTTAAAGCAAGACCTGAAGAAGTAAAACTATTAATGGTGGATCCTAAAATGGTCGAATTGGCAAATTATAACGGTATCCCTCACCTTGTGAGCCCTGTGGTCACAGACCCTAAAAAAGCGGCCGGGGCCTTGCGCTGGGCTGTAAGGGAAATGGAACAACGATATGAACTCTTCGCTGCTGCCGGCGTGCGCGATATAAGCCGCTACAATCAAATGTGTATAGAAGCCCAAAGGAAGCCGCCGGCTTCAAATGCTATAAATAAAACAGAGCCTAACGGTGAACAAAACAACATACCAGATTCAGCGAGTATTGGTAAAGATTCTGAAACACCGGCTAAAATACAATCAGAGACACAATATCAAACCGCTGCCGGGGCAAAGGTGAACGGCACTTCGCAGGGCAAACAACAAGGAACAGACCGGGAGGCTCACAGTGGTAATGTGCCTCCGGCACCATTACCGTATATTGTAATTATTATTGACGAACTTGCTGATCTAATGATGGTTGCTCCTGCCGACGTGGAGGACGCTATCTGCCGCTTAGCTCAAATGGCCAGGGCTTGCGGCATACACCTTATTATTGCCACACAAAGGCCGTCCGTTGATGTTATTACCGGACTAATCAAGGCAAATGTGCCATCGCGAATTTCCTTTGCCGTTTCCAGTCAAACTGATTCCCGCACCATTTTGGACATGGGCGGTGCGGAAAAACTACTTGGCAAGGGCGATATGTTATTTTACCCTGTTGGAGCGCCAAAACCTGTACGGGTTCAAGGGGCCTTCCTTTCGGACAATGAAGTTGAGTCAGTAGTAGATTTTCTAAAGGATCAAGCCAACCCTATATACAATGAAGAAGTATTGCAGCAATCAGTGGAACAACAAAAAGACCAAGACAACGAAGATTGGGATGATCTGCTTCCCCAAGCAGCACAAATCTTTATCGAAAGCGGCACCGCTTCCATTTCTATGCTCCAGCGCCGCCTTCATGTGGGGTATGCCCGTGCCGCTCGCCTGGTGGACATTATGGAACGCCGGGGGATTGTGGGTGGTTACGAAGGCAGCAAGCCACGGCAGGTGTTAATGACCTGGGAACAATATTTACAAGTTTTTGGAGAAAAGCAAGCACAAGCCAACTAACAGCGCAAAAAGCGCCCGGAAGGGCGCTAAGACTGATGACAAACCTGTCTTTTGCGCATAGCGAATAAATTGAATCGAGCAGCTGCCAGGCTTAGCGAAGTCGATAAGCGGAAGCGGGGCCGAGCACAGGACGTGCGAGGCCGCCCCCTGAGCCATGGATGGCGAATGGAGCGGGTACCCCGCTGGAGCGTGAGACTGAGTTTTAGCCTGGCCTGCGAGATGAAATGAATGAGCGGGCGCAAAAGACAGGTTAGCTACACAGCTTTGTTAACAACCTCAAAGCGCCCGGAAGGGCGTTTTTTTGGAATTAAATAAAGTAATTAGATGAAATTGGCTAAAAAGGAAGGAAAACAGCAAAATGCAGGATTCGGCATCTGTTCCAACAAAAAGTAGTTCTTTACCCTTGTGGACTAAAGATTTTATGCTTATTAGCCTAACCAATTTGGCTATGTTTTTGGGATTACAGCTTTTGTTACCCACTTTACCTGTTTTTGTGGATCATTTGGGTGGGAACGACTCTCACGTCGGTATGGTGATCGGCATTTTCACTGTTTCCGCCATGATCATAAGACCTTGGGCAGGGTTTATGTTGGATACAAAAGAAAAGAGAGGAATCCTTATTGGCGGGTTAACTGTATTTATTGTTTCGGCTATCGCTTACAACTGGGCAGCAGGGATAGTCTTTTTATTGTTGATGCGCTTCCTGCACGGGCTCGGGTGGGGTGCATGTACAACCGCAGCGGGTACCGTGGCGGCAGATGTCATACCCCTGTCCCGCATGGGTGAAGGTATGGGGTACTTCGGTCTGGCCACCGCAATATCTATGGCTGTAGCCCCGGCTGCAGGAATTTTTATTATCAATAACTATTCTTTTACTCACCTTTTTTTAATCTCAGCAGCGCTGGCTTTTTTTGCCCTGGTTTTTTCTCTGGGTATTAAGTATCAAAACATAATCCAAGCAGCAGCCAATGCCCCAAAGCCAACTTTGTATGAAAAGAGCGCTCTGCGCCCCTCTCTGGTCATATTTTTTGTTACCACTACCTTTGGGTCTATCGTCTCTTTTCTGGTTTTATATGCAAACCAGAGGGGTATTGACAACATTGGTCCCTTTTTTACTATTTTTGCATTGATAATGCTTATATCCAGGCCTTTTTCAGGTATTCTGGTAGATAAAAGAGGATACGACATTGTGGTTATACCGGGACTTCTGCTATTGGTGGGAGCAATGCTCATTCTTGCGGCTTCTGACACCATGTGGATGTTTCTGTTTGCTGCCGCGTTTTACGGGCTTGGATTCGGTTCTGTCCAACCCAGCATGCAGGCACTTGCCATGAGGGATGCAGAACCGAACCGGCGCGGGGCAGTAAACAGTACATTTTTTTCTGCCTTCGATCTGGGCATAGGTGGTGGGGCCATGGTTTGGGGCATTCTAGCTCAATTCACTGGATACTCTCTAATGTATGCTTTCGCTTCCATTCCTGGAATAATCGCCCTATTGACATATATAATGCTTGGTAAGCCAAAACGACAGGTCTAGCTATGCATATAATTTTAAGATAACGAATAAATGCATAATTATTGCCAAAAATGTACATATTACAATTGTGTAAGAAAACATTTTTTAGGAGGTGCATCTCTTTGAAAAACCAAGACGTTGAAAAAAAGCTAAACAATGCGGAAAACTATCTATATGAAATCGGACAGCTTGCCGAGCAGGTTAAAGGTAAATACGAATTTTCCGCGGAAATAGGCAACCTTGAGAAAATGAAAAAACTGGCCGAAGATGCAAAAATGGAAGTAACAGAAGCTAAAAACAATAATCAATAGCAAAGTTTAAAAGGCGGCCTTTCAGGCCGCCTTTTAAACTACTATAGACTTTCTTTTACGGCTTTTGACCACCGAACAAACTACGGCAATAATTGTCGTCATAAATATAAATGAAACCATAACCAAGGGTGCTGCAGCACCACTTTCCTGACCGAAGAGATTAAACAATTGAGCCACCATGCCTCCAACTAAAAATGCCACAACCCAGCTTCCACCCCAAATGATGGCAGCCTCTTTCTTGCCTCGTTCTTTAAATAGAACAAGAATGGCAGCTATGCACGGCACAAAAAGAGTAATGGTAATCAAAGCAACCGTTGCCTCAATGGAAGATAAAGACATATTAGCAAGTCCCGCAGCACCAAAATCTCGTCTTACTATACCCATAATGAAAGCAGTTGCAGCTTCCGGAGGTAGATTTAAAAATCCTACAGTGATTGGGGCCAATAAATTCTGTAAAAATTTTAGAATACCCGTTAACTGGAAAACACTGACTAATAATGCCCCTAATGCAAACAAAGGTGTCGCTTCTTTGATAAAATTATATGATTTGGTTGCAGTTTTTCTAATTACATTATCCAACCTGGGCACACGTAAAGGTGGTAAATCAATAAGCAGATCGGAAGAATTCCCAGGTAACAGGGCATTAAGTGCCGTTCCGGCCATAACCAAAACACTGAAAACCGCCAGAACATAAACCGCCACATACTGTCCTCCCAAGCCGGCGAGAATGCCGGCAATAACTCCCAATTGAGCTGAGCAGGGAATGGTTAATCCCAGTAACACAATAGCAATTATTCGTTCCCGCTCGGAAGCAAGAAGGCGAGTGGTAATAGTAGCCATAGTCACACATCCGAAACCTAAAATAAGCGGGATTACACCCCGTCCGTTTAACCCCATTCCGGTTAAAAGCCTGTCCACTAAAGTAGCAAGACGGGGAAGATAACCGGAATCCTCAAACAGGGCAAGGAAAAAATAGAAACCTGCAACCAACGGCATTAACAATCCTAAAACATAAGTAAAGGTCATGGTAAACACACCGAATTCCCCAACGAGTATTTGTCCCAGCGGAGAATCTAAAGCTGTAAATTCACCGATCAGTTCCCGCACAGCAGGTTCAAACATCCCTATCATTATCGTTTCTTCGGTTACACCCACCACAGTCTGGGCCACAAATACGCCTATGGCCTTGTACATACCAAACAAAATAAGAGCCAACATGGGAATTCCGGTAATAGGTCGAATCATGAGACCACTAAGAGTTTGACTGAAAGATTTTCGTTCTGAGTCCATTTCCACCGCGTACCCTACTATTATATTTACCCTCTCCCGGCGGCGTGAGTATATTTCCTCCCTATATTCACCAGGTTCAAGGCCATGCCTGTCGGCAATAATATTGTCTCCCTCCAACAAAAGTAAAGCTTCTCCCTTATTAGCAACTCTACCAATCATAGCATCCAGAAGATGTTGTACTCCAGGGGTGACGTTTCCCGGTCTTGCTAAAGAAAGATTATCCTTAAGCTCAGATAGGCCTATTTTTTTAACCGCCACTGCTGGAATAACCGGTACCCCCAGCAATTCCGACAGCAATTCAACATTTATGGTAAAGCCATGGCGGTCTGCTTCATCCATCATATTTAACACTAATAAGACAGGAATACCTGTGTCAATAATCTGCTGCGTAAGAAATAAGTCCCTTTCCAGGTTAGTAGCATCTACAATGTTTACCACTAAATCAGCGGAAAGAATAATGTCCCGGGCCACCCTTTCTTCATCGTTAAAAGAAGAAATACCGTAAACTCCGGGAGTATCAACAACTACATCACTTCCTATACGCCCATGTGATATCTCCAGCGTTGTTCCCGGATAATTGGAGACATCAACATACAAACCGGTTAAATAGTTAAAGAATACTGACTTTCCTGTATTAGGGTTTCCTGCCAGGACAATTCTCTTATCACCTTTAATTGTTTCGGTTAAATCAGGACCGTGACAATGAGCCAATTCTATCAATCCCCTCAAAATATAATTTTTTATCTACCTAATTTATTGCCACATCAATTTTACCAGCCATTTGGCGCCCCAGCGCCACCTGTTGTCCACAGCGACGTATTACAATTGGACCTGCGGGTATTACTTCCTCGCAGTTAATCACAGCACCCTCGGCAAAACCGAACCGTATAGCTTGGATCCGCATTAGCCCATCGGAAATTGACAAAATCTTTACAGATTGTCCTTTTTTCACTCTGTCCAAAGTCATTGACCTATCCTCCTTAATATGTAAATGATAATGACAATCTTTATCAACTTCCGAGCAAAAAAAACGTATTTTATGATAATGATTATCAATTTCATTATAATATTACCCGGGCAGTTTTTCAAGGGTTTTATGATAAATCAATAGAAAACACAAGGCCATTTAAATGGCAAGGTATACTTCCCTAAAGTGTAAAATAAAGTCTGCAGGAAGTTTCCTGCAGACTCAGATTTGGGGAAGGAATTACATACAAATATCTTATGCAACCTTACTTTAGCTGGTGCAACAATTCATAATCTAATTGGTATTGTTGTACGCATTATGTCTACTATTTCACGTGAAAATCTGTTAACGGTTTTCCCTCCGTGAATTGCGTCTGCTACCAGCTTAATACGCTCTATTGTTTCGGTATTCGATGTTATCCGTACAGTATGAATACGGGCTTCCTCTTCATCCAACAGAGCAGCAACCTTTTTAAAGACCTCACCTTTATCTGAGGCAGAATGTAGTTCGAGACCTACTATAGCAGTTGTATGAGTTAAAACCACCGTAGCGCGTCTTACCTCGGGCACACTTTCCGCAACCCTGGCCAGTCGGCTGGAAAGAGCATCAGCCTCACCGGGAGTTGTGGGTAAAATATAAGCCCGGGTGGGAGGCGTTATTTTTTCCGGTTCAGTTTTTTTTACCATAGAATAAGATAATAAGGCTATGCTCATTATAATAGCCATCACCATGGATATAGATAATAATACAGGCCTCATCATTTACACCCCTTCCCTTTTTATTATTGACAGGTACAGGGTGCATTATCAAATTTAGTTATACGTCTTTCTCCATAAATGTAGCGCAATTAACTGTTTTTGAACCGTTGGCAGCTAATGGCTTAACTTTAATGCTTTGGGCCATACAAAGGTCACCAACACCATAATACTTGCAAAACTCTACATAACATTTCACCCTTCCCACCGGTGCTGTTATTCTTTTTGTTTCTTCCATAGATATTTTCACCACACGAGCTTTTTTATTTTAATGCCCATTTGAATACTCCTTTATTCCTAAACTGCTTACCTGGAGTGATGGGGTTGCTTCATGACCTCCTTAGCGGCTCTTATGATGGCTTGGGTAAGGTCTACACGTATTTGCATATGTAATACTGAAATACGTTTTTTCACTTCTCCCTCGTCAGTAACAACATAATTAGTTGGCAAGTTATTTAAAGCAATAGCAGCTACATCAATCCGGCATCGCTCACACCTGCAAAATCCTTCCACGCCCTTTAAGGTACTGTCAAGCATCTCAAACAAAAGTAGTTCTGTTACGTTTACCAAACGAGACATTCAAACACCCCTTTTGCAGCACATTATTCCTAACTATTCTATCCCAGTATTATTCTATTCCAGTGACAGCTTTCCTTTATTTGTCGAGAAATCTTAAACATGTGGGAAGGGAAAAAAATAAATAACGGGAATAAAAATCGGGAAGGGAATTCAGTCTACCGCATGTTTGGAAAGGAGTAATCATTTTGAACCATCAAAAACCGGTGCACTTATATAAACTTTTAAATTCTCTCTCCCTTGCTATGGACTTTTCAAAGTCCGGGCTAATGAACCATCACCAAAGGGTTTGCTTACTGTCATTAAAAATTGCCGAAACTATGGGTATCCCGGAGGAGTCAAAACAGCGCCTTTTTTGCAGTGCAATTATTCATGATGCCGGCACCAGCACCTGGCAGGAAAAAGCCCACCTTGAAGTCTTTGAAATAAACAACCCTTGGGAGCACTGCCAAAGAGGATTCCACCTCATTAAACGAATGAACAGCCTCGCCCCAGCTGCCCGTATTATATTATCGCATCATGACCGTTGGGAAGGTAACAACCCCTCAGGTCTTGTTGGAAACGATATTCCATTAGAAAGCCGCATAATTCACCTTGCTGACAGAGTAGACATCCTGGCAGGGAATACAACAACCATATTGAATGACAGGCACCATATCATGGAACAGATACAAAAAAACTCTAAAACTATCTTTGATCCTGACATCGTTGAGGCGTTCACAGATTTGGGCGCCAAGGAAAGTCTCTGGCTGGATTTAAACCCCAAATTTGTCGGACACAATTTGGAAACATATATGGTTGGGTATCAAATACATGTTTCCCACCTCGAATTACAGCAAATTAGCGATTTGTTCGCCCGGATTATTGACGGTAAGAGCCCGTTTACCTACCGGCATTCAAGATTAGTCGCCGAAATAGCTACTTTTTTAGCCGAACAAATGGGGTTTAAAAAAAACGCATGCCAGGATATTAAAGTGGCGGGACTCTTACATGACCTTGGCAAATTGACAATTCCCGAAGAAATATTGGAAAAGCCGGGAAAACTAAACCAATATGAGTTTAACATAATTAAACAGCATACTTACTATACATATCAAATCCTTAACTTAATAGACGGGTTTAATTTAATAAATAAGTGGGCTTCTTTTCATCATGAAAAGCTAAACGGAACGGGCTATCCTTTTCGCTTAAATGAAGATAATCTTTGTGATGGATCACGACTAATGGCAGTGAGCGATATTTATAGTGCACTGGTGGAAAACAGGCCTTACCGCCGGGGATTGGGTAGGCAAGAAATACTTAAGATCCTGAGCAAACAAGTTAAGGAAAGAGCAATAGATCAAACAGCTGTTAATGTTCTAGAAGACCACATAGACCAAGTCGAAAACATTGCAGCTAATTTGGAAAACCTATGGCTAAAACCTGATACTGCATCTTTGTCGGATAAATGACTTAAAAATGTCGTTTAGCAGGCATTAGTCCTTTCAAAATTGTGACATACTATAGTCGTGTTAATTATACAAAAAACCTCCTTTTCCCAATCTTACCCGCCTAACAAGGCGGGTTTTTTACTTTGCGGTATTGATAAATATATGATAAAAATTTATATATCGACATTGGAGGTTTTTTAATGTATCCCTATTTGTATAAAATTACAGCTCAAGTTACTCCCCTTAAATATGATTGCGGTCTTCTCTGCAGCAGTATCTGCTGCCGTCCTGACCCTAATGACACTTTGGGCATTTACTTATACCCGGGTGAAGAAAAAATGTTTTCAGGCCAAGAAGACTGGCTCGTATGGGAAGAACATAACCGCGACGAACAGTTTTTCCCGCCATCATGGCCTAATACGATTTACTTTATTCAATGTATTAAATCTTGTCCAAGGGAATCACGGCCATTGGCCTGCAGGTTTTTCCCTTTAGCCCCTCATATAACCCCCCAAAACGAGCTGCTACTTATCCACGAAACCTTAGCGCTTCCCTATGACTGTGCGTTAATCAATAACAGAATTCCATTACAGCAGAATTTTATTGAAACCGTGGCGCACTGTTGGGACATACTTTTAAGTGACTACAGATTACTCGACCTAATTGAAGAGGACTCCAGGGACAGGGATGTGCACCACGAAAAATTAGAGGTAATTTGGCAAAAGAACCAATAAAAAAAGCATAGTTGATACATAAAGTTTGATATTAATACCTAAATAAAACATAATTTGATTAAATTAGTTGCAATGCAGCATTAAAATCAGCACATACTAAAAACAAAAGGAGGGTTTTAAATGGGTATATTGCGACGTGGGTTATGGGAAACTTCACCTAAAGTTGACCCCGGCACATTCAGCTTTCCAGAACCAGGGTGGATTGGATGGCATGCAATGGCTATTCCATTGATATTCTGGGCAGGGCGCGCTTCAAAAGAAAGAAGAGTGCACTAAATTTGCTCACCGGGCTAAGCCCGGTTTTTTACACTTTAGGAAAGCATACCTTGCCATATAAATGGCAAGGATAAAGGAAAAAAGTACTGAAAAGCGCGCGTTAAGGGAACTGATTTAGCGCGCTTTTCTTGTTGAAAATAAATCGGTGCACAAGGATTTTCTTTTGGAGTGTAGAAGAATTGTATTTTTAGAGGAATTAAATACGCTCCGAGCTAAAGCAGCCTAAGGACGCTTTCTATGGCTCTTTAGCCGTGCCGGATTTTACTAATCCAGCTAACGGTAACCGGGAAACCGTTTCACCCCCCATTGTGGAAAGGAGCAGGACTAATCGGTTATGAAATATGTGACCGGGTTCTGAGCTTCTATGCCATAAGAATCCGGTTTTATTTTATGCTTTTTTTGAATTTGGGAATCACTCGTTTGATTAATCTAAGTTCAAATCATCATTTTATATCAATGGGAGAATCCAAATGACACTCTTAGAGGGTATCCTTGAGGCCGCCAAACTAGTAATTACATTAGACCCGGCCATGATGCAAATTATATTTTTATCCCTGCAGGTTTCAACTTCTGCCGTCATTATAGCGTCCCTGCTGGGTATCCCTTATGGAGCATACCTGGGGCTGAGAACAGTGGCCAAAGTAAGGTGGCAAACAAGAATTACTTATACCTTTATGGGGTTCCCCCCGGTGGTAGCAGGATTGGTAGTCTATCTTTTACTTTCATCCAGCGGTCCTTTTGGGGTCCTCGATCTTATTTTCTCACCTGCAGCTATGATATCTGTACAGGCCCTTCTGGCACTTCCTATTATTACAGGCCTGTCCATGGTCGGAATTCGGGAAAGGGACAACGAGTTCAGGGATACAGCCATTTCCCTGGGTGCAAACCCAATGCAAGTGGCGGTAACGGTGGTCAAAGAAGCAAGATACGCCATCATGGGAGCGGTAGTCGCTGGATTTGGTCGGATCATTGCGGAAGTTGGAGCAGTAATGATGGTGGGTGGGAATATTGAAGGACATACAAGAGTGATGACAACTGCCATTGTACTGGAAACCCGTAAAGGCAATTTTGAATTAGCTATTGGTTTGGGTTTAGTACTGATGGCTATAGCTTTTTTAATTAACTCACTTCTGTATAAAATTCAAAACGGGGGATCCTCCTATGAAAAGTGACCAAGCCCTTTTGCAAGTTAAATCTTTAAGCCATAAGTTTAATAATCAAGAAGTACTTAACATTGAAAGCCTTAACTTTAAATCCGGAAAAGTTTACGGTATTATAGGCCCGAGTGGAGCAGGAAAAAGCACTTTGCTGCGCATACTTAACCTTTTAACACCTCCTACACAGGGCAAAGTTTTTTTTCATAACCATGATATTTACCGCCTTCAACCCCAACAGAGGATTGAGGTACAGCGCAAAATGGCTATGGTTTTTCAAAAACCGGTTTTATTTAAGCATACGGTAAAGGAAAATGTGGCTTATGGTCTAAAGATCAGGGGATCAGATTCGAAAGAAATCGAGGATAAAGCAAACGAAGCCCTGGACAGGGTAGGTTTAAGGCACTTAGCAGAACGCAGTGCAATTTCTCTTTCGGGAGGAGAAAGCCAACGTGTAGCTCTGGCCAGGGCTATAGTGCTGGACATCGAAGTGCTGCTATTAGATGAACCTACGGCTAATCTTGATCCCGGCAATATTACCATCATCGAACAGTTAATCAGGCGTCTTAACCAGGAAATGAGAACCACTGTAATTATGGTTACACACAACATTTTTCAGGCCCAGCGCATAGCAGATGACGTAATTTTCATTAATGAAGGAGAGCTTATAGAAAAAGCATCTGCTGAGCACATCTTTTCCGCCCCCCAAGACAAACGAACATGGCAGTTTATAAATGGGGAAATGATTTACTGATAATTACATGTCACCTTACTTGTCGATAAGCTTTCTGGGGATTCTGGGACCACCGTAAATCTGAACTTCACCGTTAATCAGTAGGACACGGTCTACATTAAAAGTTTCCATTAGCTTAATTCCTAAAAACTCACGGGCTAAAACATCCTCAACACCGGGAACCTCAAACAGATTAATCGTGAAGGTATTACCCTGCACCGACACTCCCGGAATATCTTTTGAGGCACGGCGATAAATTCGCTCGCTGCCACCCATTTTCTTGACAAAATATGTACTTAATGAAACAAAGAAAGCAGCTAATGGTATTCCCGGTCTAACACGGGGGAATTCCAAAAGGTCCACTAAAATCAAAGGTGGCTCATGGTCAAAATGCACCCGCGTATTACCGATTTTCACGGATACCTGCAGCCCGCCCGGTCCCCTATCTAAACCCAATTTACACAGCATGTACCCATCTCTCACGCGGACCGAGATACATTCTATATCCGGTGCACCTTCCAGCATGCGGTTCACAAAATGGGTAAGGGTCGCTTCAGAAACCACCACCCTCCCGGCCAAAACATCTGCCGCGTCATTATCACCTTGTATGTGTAACAAAAACTCAGCCCCGAGAAAAAAAGCTTCTACTTTTCTCTGCAAGGATGGTAAATCATCAAGGCTTTCGAGCATATGAGTAACTATGTTTTCAAATCCATCCCGCTTTATAACGGTACTCAGCAAATCTTTTAGGGCCATACTAACCTCCAAGAATATTTGTAACTAACTAGTCGTTTAACCCCAAACAAAAAAAACATTTTTCAGCAGGAATGCAGGTGTTAATATTTAATATATATAGGGTATCTTGCACTGGGGAGAGTGTTTTCCATGAAGATTTTATTAACCACCTGCGTGGCAGCACTGGCATTTTTATTTGCACAGCCCGCAGCAGCTACCACAGAGAGCCACTCAATTATGCTGGCGGTTGACAGTAAATTAGCTTCGGTTAATGGTGACGTACAGTTGCTTGAAAATGCCCCATTCATATCTAACGGCAACACATTGGTTCCACTTCGGTTTGTAAGCACGGCCTTTTCAGCCGATATCGATTGGGATCAGAGTACAAAGACAGCCCGCATTAGCCGCGGCGACTTGAAAATTAAAATTACTGCCGCTAAATTAAGTGCATCAGTTAACGACTACAGTGTTAAATTAGACACTGCGGCACAACTAAAAGGCGCACAGATATTTGTGCCCTTACGGTTTGTTAGTTACATACTAGGCGCAAAAACAGAGTGGAATGCTAAAACCCGAACCATAGATATTACCGTACAGAATTACAAACATAAACAGGCCGGTTTCAGCTTTTTGTGCCCCATAAATTTAAAAATGGAAAATGAAAATGAGACAACCGCACGTTTTACCGGCCCCCAAAGTAGGGCATTGGTTGTTGAGAAAACCGCTCAGCCCAGCTTTAGCGTAAACGAAATGAAGAGCAGATTCCCTAACGCTAAGCTTTTGATGCAGTCCGAACAAGAGCTGTGGATAAAAAAGGGCAACCTAATTATGCTCTACAAGTTACTGTCTAAGGGCAAAGACTACTTTATTATCACCTACGGCATAGGAGCGGATCAGTTTAACTCTGCGGGTAAAAACGAATTTGAATTAGTAGTCAGCACACTACAAAACGATGGATAAAATGTATAAAAATACTAAAATCTTTTATATACCCGCTCATACGCCTTTTTAGGCAGCACCCGGGCGGCCACGTTCAAAATGGAATTAATTATTTCAATTAGGCCTTCCGGTCCATCCCAGTGCTCAAGCACTACCTCTTTACCCGCCGCATCAAACATCCCTTTTAAAACAAGAGCCACAGCCAACAGATCATCCAGCTGACCCAACAAGGGGATGAAATCAGGAATAATGTCTATAGGAGACAGAACATATGCTATGACGACGCCTAAAATAATTTTGTTTTGGGAAGGTACACGTTCATCATTAATAAGACGGTAAAGCAGTTTTAGAAAATTCGGTAGCAGCATTATTAATTCTTTTGCCAGTTTCTCGCCATCATTAACGAACTTGTCTTCTTTGGGATCATAATGGTATGTTTTCATAACTCCCTCCAAATACCAAAATATTTACCAACTCTTTTACTTTCTTCAACAAACTCCTTGCATTTCCTTTCATAGTGACGAAAGTCTATTAAAAATAAAAGTCTTCGATTCCTTAGAATCGAAGACTTTTGATTTTGATAACTGCCCCACCGTGCCGTCACTCATCGTTTTTTCAAACCCACCTCTCCCAGGTGGGTGCCTGGTCACAAGCTTTTGACTTCCACCCGCAGGTGGCCTGTCATCTACTTATGAACCTGGGGCTCCCGTATTACATCCGTGGTTGAAAAACTGACAAGCAGTCGCACACGGCAGGATAAGTAATCCTTATCCGAAGCATTTGACTAGCTTAACACTTATTATTATAGCACATTCAATCGTAAATTTCTATGCTGCTTTTTTAACCATTTCAGGAATTACCGTTAATTAGTGCCACCCCTTGTTTTAATTGTAAGCAAATATGGACATACTAAAAAAACCAGACAGCACTTAAATTAATCCATTTAAAACCGCCGAATACCAGAGGCGGTTTTTTTATGAACGTTTCAGCAAACCTTTCATAAAATAAACAAAAAAAGACACATAACATCCCTTAAAGAATAGGGAAATATATTTTAGCCAAATGAAAGGTCGTGTTTTCTATGTTGAACAAAGAAAAGATTAATGTTTTTGAACCTTTCACTACAGGTGAAAGCATGGAAAGCATTTCACAATTTTGCAACTACAATAATATTAACTGGAATAATTTGCTGGAAATGTCCACTTCGGGAATTTTAAACGTTTTTCTTTCTTCAAATTCGATTGAAGATCAAATCCAGTTCTCTAACTGTTTAGACCATGTAGAAAAAGTGACCAACCACCTGGATGAGAAAGTAGGCACCATTCAACTGAAATTACGCGGTGCAGCATATTTACTCAAAGCCATGACAGAAACAATGAATAGCACAGGCTACAATAGCCCTTTCCAATTAACGCCGCAACTTTACATCGATTATTTTTCTCCGATAACAGATTCAAATACTGTGGAAAGATTTAATCACCTTTGTGCGGAAAATTCAATCACTGCACTTGAGGTATTGGATACAGGACTCTGTTGGTACGGAGTTGACACAGTACTTGGGGATTACTCAGAATTAACAGGGATGGGGTTAATGGACATAGACCGTATCGGATCTGGAGCTGTTGTAGCTAAAATGATTAACGGGTATCTCAGATATTTAGAAACTACACCTTACGATAGAATAATTACGCTCCTGATAATGACTAAAGCATTTGCCGCAAGTACTCTGGGTGTTTGCCCCAAAACCTTAAGAGAAGGCCACTAACATGCAAGTAAGGCCGGTGCTAAAAAGATCCCACCAAAAGTTTCTCAAACAATGGCTCATTATCAGGAAACCCCTGGTTGTGAGCCTAAAAAATATCTCCCCGGAATTCGATTTATTGACCTATTTTCTAATCAAAGTAAAGTTAGGGTGTTGGCAGATTAGCCATACCATGAGATACTAAAAATAGAAAGCTTTTTTTAAAGGAAAGGGTAGTTTTTGATGAAAATCAGTAGAAATAAGGATAGGAAAATTATGTTAATGCAATCGCAGGATATATATAACGATATTCTACTGCCATTAAAAGACCGTTCCCAGGGAAACGGCAGAAGTGTTTTCTTTTATAGAATTATAGGTTTCGACGAAAAGAATGAATTTATTAATCAAACAACACTACTGCACGAGAAACTGATCAACCTGGGCAGCTTATATCTTTACTTCATTGAAAACATACCACTCCCTCTTAATGAAAAACTAACCTGTAGTATCAACAAAGTCTTTAACATGTTAGATAATATACAGGTAGGTGATTTGTGCGATGTCTTAGAAAAAGAAAATTTATTTCCCAACACTGCCACAAATATCAAAGAAGCCTTTAAAACTATCCTGGGAAAATATCTAAAAAACGAACCTTATGCCAATATTAGTATAATAAAGAATTTCGTTTCCAAGCTGCTTTTGTGGATGCACGAGCATATTCCGCAACTATATAAAACCAATTCACCCTGGAATCCAAAAATATTATATTATGGTGATATTAAGAAACACAGCGTTTACTACCTAATTTTATTATCCCAAATAGGCTGTGATGTAATTTACATTAACCCCCACTCTGATTCTGGTTACCAAAAAGTAGATAAAGGCAACCAGTATTCCATGATTTTGGAAGGAAAAACTAAACTAAGACTTAGCCCTCCACCGATTAAGGTTATAAATAAACCAACAGGACCACCCGGTGATCTGGATGCCTTGAATAAAGTAGTGCCCATCATGGGCCATACCGCCGTAGTTAAACTTAAAAATTCCAATGACGTATTTAGGGACATGTTGGTGCCATTAAATAAAAGAGGCGGGTACATTTGTAATCCGGCTCCCATTATACCGGTATATTTTCATAGATATATCGGTATAAACGGGACAATAGATTCAACAATAGACGAATACTATAACGATCTATACCGGCTGGATAAAACTTTACAAAACCGACCAAATGGCTTTGTAAGATTGACAGATCATGTATCCATGCCCGAGAATAAAGAAATTGCACTTTATAAATCCAAACTGCAGCACACCCGGATCACACTGCTGCATGGCAGTAAAAAGGATCTTCTAATAAACAAAATTATTAACGCTAAAATTTTACCGACTACCGTAAGCCAGCCATTAAATAACACCATCAAAACAGCCTTTCAGGAAACTATAGACTTATTTGACCAGATAGAGGTAAACAGCAACATATCCAAAATCCAAAATTTTGCACTTAAATTAATTGGCTGGACCAATAAATATTTTGCTGCTTTGTATAAATCATTTGATTTTCAAGACAATCCTAAAGTCATATATTATGGTGATATTAAATACCATGAAGCATATTTTTTAATCTATCTCTCTAAAATCGGCTGTGATATTTTATATGTTAATTCTGATATACAAAAAGATAATATATTCAAAGAAATTGATCCTGAACAAAAACACACAAAACTTATCCAAAACGAGCATAGTAAAGCATTAGAACAATTCCCCCGGCATGAACGAGCAGTTAGGAAAGCTACAGTTGCGTATAACGCTTCACAAGAAATAGAGCAGGTTATTTATACCGGGGATGTAGGATTGTTTAAACCCTGGCAGTTCGAGAATGGTATGACCAAACCGATAACTTTAAAAACCACCTATGATGAGCTAAAAATTCTCTGGCAGGAAGATGCAAAAATAAGACCGGAGTTTAAAGTAGTTGACAACTGTGTTTATGTACCTAACCTCTTGGCCAAAATAAAAGGTACACATAAAGAATTGTCACAGTACTGGCATGATTATGGACAGTTTTTAGCTGCTAAGCACGCTTACGCAACGATAACTGTTCCCTTTACGAAAGTAAAATACAGCA
This sequence comes from Clostridiales bacterium, assembly GCA_016278505.1. GTDB lineage: Bacteria > Bacillota > Desulfotomaculia > Desulfotomaculales > VENG01 > VENG01. The sequence goes on along the minus strand of JADQBQ010000001.1, from coordinate 306,551 downwards.
AGCGCGATTTATATGCATCAGCTTTTTTATTCAACAATTCCGGACTGATAGATAAAGAAAAGCTCTTTAGAAGTAAATTTTACAACTTTAGTTATTTAAGAACATCCTTGCAAGAATTTATCATCAATAAGACCAACGAGCTAATTAATGCAAATGTTTTCCTTGATAACAATGATAAGGAACTGAGATTAAAAATATTAATGACCATCTTGACCATGGATGAATCCATATTACGGCTAATAGAAACCTTTGACTTCCCTGCGGAAGTGCCCAAACTAGTAATTTATGACGGAACCAAAAATATTTTCAGTGATGAAGACGCAATAATTATTGCTTTTCTTAACCTGGTCGGAATAGACATTGCCATTTTCACACCAACCAACTACAATAATATTGAGCTTAAACTAAAAAAAGAACTACTGGATGTCCACCAACTGCCGGCAGTGCAACTGGATTTACAAACACCGGACTTCACTGATATACAAACCGAAGAGAATAAACTTAGTGCTTTCTTAAATAATGTTTCAGAAAAAATAAGGAGGAAATTTCATTGAAAATTACCAAGTCTGAGAGGCAAACTGAACAGGCGGTAGAGGAAGTTTCTTTTGATTTGGAGAAACAAAAAAAGGAAGTTGCAGCAAAAGTGGAAAAATCTCCTGAAGTGGATAATATTTTAGAGCAAATTGATCTTGATAATGCCAATACCATTATGACCTTTGGAGCAAATGTTACTGAGGAAATAGCAAGGTTTTCCGATAAAATTCTGCACAGCATGGAGACCACCAAAGTTGAGGACTCAGGTGATATGCTGATGCAGCTTAACCAAATAATGGACAAGTTTGACATTAAGGACTTCGAGGAAAAAAAACAGGGTTTCTTGGGCAAACTATTCAACAAGGCGAAAGACTCTATTGAGGCACTATTTAAAAAATACCACACTATGGGTGATGAAGTAGATAAAATCTATGTCACCTTAAAACAATACGAGTCTGAAATTAACGGGACAAATACCGAACTGGAAGAGATGTTCGTTAAAAACCTGGAATATTACGAACAGTTGGAGCAATATATTTACGCCGGGGAACTGGCAATTAATGAAATGAGAAACAATATCATTCCACAGATGCAAAGTAAGGCTGAAGCCAGTGGTAACCAGCTTGACCAGGTGGCAGCAAATAATGCAGGCAGGATGTTGGAAATGATGGAGCAACGTGTTCATGATCTCAAATTAGCTGAAAATATTGCCATTCAGACTATGCCCAGCATTAAGTCTATTGAAAACGGTAACTATAATTTAATTAGAAAAATAAATTCCGCCTTCATCATCACACTGCCCATATTTAAACAGTGCCTAATTCAATCTATCATGTTAAAAAGACAAGCTGTACAAGCTAAGGCTATGCAGGCACTAGATGAAAAAACCAACGAACTCCTTTTGAGAAATGCTGAAAATACGGCTCTGCAATCCAAAATGACAGCGCAACTGGCTTCCGGTAGTTTTGTCAGTGTGGAAACACTACAGAAATCATGGCAGACAATTGTCAAAGGCATTGAAGAAACCAGACAAATCCAAGAGGATATGCGACAAAAGAGAATTGAAGACAGCAAAAAACTCATTTCTTTCAAGGAAGAATTTGAAAATAAAAAAATGCTCAATTAGTAGTACTCTGGAAACACGGCTGCTAGCCCTTTATTATAAGCATAAGGCGACCTTATAGTGAATAAAGGGACATTACAAAGGTTGCCTAAAGCGAGTTCACAGTTATGGGCTAATTAGATCCCATTTTAAAGAAAGGTTCTTAGGTGCATTTTATGGATAGAACATATAGAGGAATAATAGCTGGAGTCATTGGCGGTTTATCTATGCAAGCATGGGACTTGTTTTCTTATTATGTCTTAAAATTTGGCTCTTTCCGTTACCTTGACTGGGCTGGGATGATGATCTATGGAGAACCACCCCAAAATTTTTATGAAACTATAATGTCTTTTACTATGCAGATTATTTGGGCGGGGTTATTAGGTGTATTCTTTGCATTTTTAATACCGAAGCTCACATCCAGAGGTTATTTGTTAAAAGGAATATTTTATAGTCTTATTGCTTTTTTTATAATTTATGCTATTCCAGTATTATATCAAGTTCCTCATTTATATAAGACAGGGCCAAACACACAGTTTTCTCATTTTATTGGCGCAATAATATTTGGTGCAGCAACAGCAATTACACTTCGTTGGTTAAATACATCACCCAAGATGAGAATTTAAAAAGATAAAGCTATATTAAAAGGTGCCCTATCCGGCTAAAAACAGCCACTTAATAATTAGTTTTCGAGATTAAGTTGCCATGAAACTCCAAACCTATCCATAATCCAACAGAACTTTTTACTGAACGGAGACAATTCCACAAAGATCCGCTCAATCTCATCCTCTGTAACACATGATACACATAAACTCTTGCCAGATAAAGCACCTAATTCTGTTAGGTGCTTTTCTGATAACCCTGTAGGAACCGGCGGGGCAACTGGAAGAAAGAAGTAGCCAGAACACTCGGTATACTACTATATAAAAATTAACTAAACTTTATAGTCAGGGGTACAGGTTGGGCATGATGGTTTACCGGGGACATTTCCACTGCTAGGGTATAAACGTTTCTGTCGACACTGTTCTTCTAAAAGTTTAGCAAGTACTAACTGAACTTCCCGTGATTCAGGGGTAGCAAAATCGGGGTGAGCCAAGTTTTTAGTTTCCAGGGGGTCTCTGGTAATATTGTACATTTCAATTTCATCAGGTACAGGCCTTGTTTTTACAGTTGTTATACAAACCTGGCAATCAATTTCCCCAGATACCGGTGTTAGTTTCTTCATTATCCAGTTTTTTAATTAGAGCGATTACCTCATCCCTATAAATTACATCACGCCCGCTCAAACCTATAGCAGCAGATGAACCGGAGTTACGTGGATTACCGTTGAAAGGTTCAGGACCGATCCAGCCATCAAATCCAAACTCATTAAGACGATTAGCATGGAGATAAATTTGTTCATTTTTTGGAATTGGTACACCCGTTCTGGAATTATAGCTGAGAAATGAATCCTGGGTATCTGGGATTAATATATCAGCCTGTGAGGCATGCCATTTACCTTTCCAGAAAGTCTGATATCCTGCAGCCCGAAAATAATCACCAAAAGTGGGCACGGTATTGGGATCCAGCCAAAACATACCGGGCTCAAAATCTACTTTAGCTGCACCGGTTGTTTGGCTAACTCCATGTAATGATGGATATTGACCGGTATAAAGTGTGCCACGACTGGGTGAACAGGCAGTACTTCCCGTATAATGATTATTAAATTCCAGACCATTATCGCGTAAAAGTTCTTGAGTAACTAAGTTTTCTTTCCGCCATTCTTTGAGTTCTTCATTTTCGTAAACAGTTGGGAAACGTTCTTCATCAACCATAAAAATGAGAAAATTAGGCTTTGCCGAGTTCATATTAACATCTCCTCACATAAAAGTTATGTTAATATATGCCTATTGTGTAATCAAATGTGTTTTTAGTTGCCAATGATGACATAGTTATGTAAAATATTCATGCCCTGGCCGGCTGTAAAGAATTACAGGGATGCGTTTTGGGAATAATTGCAGATAGAAAAAAGTAACCATAATACACTTTTTTCAGTAATAGCTTACTAATTTGGATGAGGTGTTCATCATGGCACAAAAATCATTATATATTCAAAAGAATGTCGGTCCAATAGATCAAGGTGTCCGTATAATACTGGGCACTACTTTAATTATACTCCCTACTACTTTTCAGTGGCCGGCATGGACAATCGCAGTCTTGGGGGCAATCGGCGGATCGCAAATTATCGAAGGCATTACTGCTTATTGACTTGTGTTTGACCTTCTGGGGTGGTCTACCCTTGACAAAGTTAAAGCTGAGAGGTAGTGAACTCGTTCGGCTAAAGCCGAACATCGGGGCTTATAAATTAAATTATTCAAGCCTGGCCCCACTCCCTTTTTCCACCACTTGAATAAATGTTTGTACTAACTGCGGATCAAACTGACTCCCGGCGTGTAATTCCAGTTCAGCCACCGCTTCCTGGTGGGACATCGCATCACGGTAAGGACGGTCGCTGGTCATGGCATCATATGTATCGGCCAGGGCCAGGATACGGCACTCAAGCGGTATTTCTTCCCCTTTTATCCCCAGGGGGTACCCCTTACCGTTCCATGACTCATGGTGCTTAAGAATACAGTCAGATATAGGTGCCAACTCCGGTGAAGATTGCGCAATTCGATGTCCGATTTCGCTATGACGCTGCATCTGCATCATTTCCTCCTGCGACAGTGGTCCCGGCTTAAACAAAATGCTGTCCGGGATTCCTACTTTACCAATATCATGGAATTGAGCTAATAAGCGCAGATCATTAACTTTACTCCCTCGCATACCCAGGGAACGGGCAACTTCTTCTACTAGATCCTGGAGCCGATCTCCATGCCCCTCGGTTATAAAATCCCTTGCCTCCAAGGCTTTGATGAGGGTTTGTACAATAGCACTACGGGCACTCTTACTTCGATGTATTTTTTCGCGGTACATATTGTTGTCTGCTTCCTTAAAAAGGTCATTCACGTCTACATACTGATTATCACTCACTGCAAATCCAGTGGATATACTAAGCAAAAGGTCAGGGTGCTTTGTGTTATAGCGAGTTATAGAATTCCTTATGCACCGGCATGCACTTTCAGCAATCTCCGGACTGGCATCAGGAAGAAGCACCGCAAATTCGTCACCACCTATACGGGCGATCATATCATTTTCACCAAGGCATCCCCTGAGTACTTCTGCAGACCGCACAAGCAGTGTATCACCAGTATTGTGTCCCAAAGTATCATTAACAAGTTTGAGACCGTCCACATCACAAATAATAATCGCCAGCGTTTGGTGGCACTTTTGAGATAAAATCTGCATCTCCCGCTCAAAGTATGCCCGGTTATAAAGCCCGGTTAATGAGTCGTGCCAACTCAAATATCTAAGCTGTTGCTCCATTTCTTTGCGATTGGAAATATCCTTAATGGATTCAATTGCTCCGACAATATGTCCATGCTCATCGTAAAGCATGGACGTCACTGCCCAGATAAAAGCACCTCTGCCGCCGTATAATGCCGGCGCGAAATTTTCACCGGACACATGGTGTTTCGTACTTTGCACAGATTGATACCCATTCACAATTTCTTGCATGTCAATATCAACAAGATCAATCAACATGGGAATTGGTTTACCATAAAAGGGTACTGCATATGCATATTTACCCTTACCTAACATTTTTTCTTTGTCAACTCCGGTCATTTTTTCTATTGACAGGTTCCAGGCTATTACTATTTTCTCATGATCAATAACAAATGTGGCATCGGGAAGAAATTCAATAATATCGGATAATTTGCGGTTAGTCAGCTCCAAGGCATACCTAACCCCTTGCAGCTCTTCATACTGCTGCCTTAACTCCTCCTCGTTAGCCGTTAATTGTTCATTAGTTGACGTTAATTCTTCATTAGTAGCTACCAATTTCTCGTTACTCTGTTGCAAGCCTGCAAAGATCATTCTATATGGAGCCTCAATCCCTAGTAAAACAATTAACCGGTAAACCAAAATATAGGAAAGGAACTTAAATAAGTGACCGACAAAATTCATAATACCGTAAACATCGGTGTAAAGCGTAAAACTTAGCTCAGATAAGATAGTAATAAATATAGAAGCTACTATAACTAAGTACACAGTGCGGTTAATCTGTGTCCTCTGGAAGTGGACCATGAGGCAAGCAGCTACCAATACCAAACAAATTGCGTATTCACTGGCAACCTTAAAAACGGTCAATCCTATATCATCTACAAAACAGTCCGGAAATATTTTGAACCACATTATAGATGTAATTACAATTCCCGTCACAATAGAAAAGCTCCCGAATAATATGGGAAGGGAAAATTTACGCCTCATAAAAAATACTGAAAGAAGCAATGAGAATGCCTCAATATAGCGCCCCGCAATCCAAAACTGCGTAGGTACATTCGGCCCGTACTCCGGAAAAATACCCATACCGTAATATGTCATCAAATGTAAAAAATCCAAAATGGCAACGAAAAAATAGGCATTACCTAAAAACAATAAATATGTATTGCCGGAATGCTTGTATGTCTTGGTGGAGAGTACATAAATCAGTAAAACAACAATAATGGCAAAACCTTCAGCTATAGTGTGAAATAATAAGTAGTTGTATTGTGCCACTGCAAATAAGGACAGAGCTATAACTACTCCGGCAATTAAGGTTCGAAACATAGGAATCAAAGCATCGAAACGCCCGTAGGTTGCCATTGATTGATCGCACCTCTTCCTTTTTACGAGGAATCAAAAGACCATATTTAAAACTAAACTTTAAAGATTAAAAACTATTTACGGTTTTCTTAAAAAAGTATTAAAAATACCAAATACACTTTTTATACTTAGGCGCGGGCAAAAAAACAACCCGGCTCAAATGCTAACCGGGTTATTTCTAATATCATATACACTTGCCACCAGCCAGAAGTACAGCTGTAAGCGAGATTCTGTTGAAGGTAGCCATCTATCTGAGAAAACCATAAAAAATATAGCTTCCCCCCCCTTTTCGGGGTGCCCCTACCCGCGGCTCAAGGCCGCCTATTTGGGTTGCACGTTGGTGGAGTTTACCGGTTCCACTCTTCTGTTGCCAGAAGACCTAGTTTCTGTGGCACTTTATGGCTACTAAGAACCCGGAAGGCTCTTTTCACCGTCGTCAGGTCACCCTGCCCCGGCTTACGCCGGGCACCGTTTTAACAGTATTTAGGCACAGCCTAAATACTGTACGTGTCTCGACTTTCCTCTACCTGCATTTTTCAGCAAGCAGCGACTACCCACCGTACTTAAGACTAAAATTGGTGGCAAGTATTTATTATACACCGTTAATGCACAAAGGTCAACAATGATCGAAACAAATAGCGTATAACACTAGTCTTCCAGACAGCAAAGAGGCGAAAACAAACATTGACTAATGCGCAGCAATTTGATAAATTTCTGATAAGAGAAAATAATTATCTCATATAGTTAACCTGTTAAATATAATACTACAAACGGGTTGGCTTTGGAAGGGGAGGGTATTACACATGGGAGACTGGCAATATTTATGGAGTGGACTGGCTATAATTGCAGTGATTGGTGTAATTTCCGCATTGTATACTCCAAAGATCAATCAGGCTATGAAAAATTTAGAGTATTACGCAAACGGACATATGACCAAACATCATAAGTATGTACCCTTTGACTAATCAATTAAATTCCCTTACGGGGGATTTTTTTTTGGAAAGATACATTTAACGCACTTAAAATTGCACCTCAATTAACCAAAACAAGATAATCAGTGGTATACTATAAAGAAGACTTGGTTCAGGTTGGGTTCTTACAGGCTGTGCGAAGATTAGTAAGCATTTGAATCTGCGCGGAACGGAGAGGAGAACAGGATGTCCATACATCATCAAACCGCAAACAACAAGAAGACAAGCTTTCTGGTGCTTCTTCTGCTAATCCTAGCAGCACCCGCTTTATTATTTGGGTGCGGTCAAAAAAATGACCAAGAGGATAGCTCTGCCAAATTAAACAATTCGGAAAAAGAAAATATGCATATTGGTGTTTATTATGTAAAATATACTTCAAAAGATACTTACTTGGTGCGGGAAGAACACACTATTCCCAATACAAATGATGCGCTTAAAACAGCAGTGCAAGAGTTAATTAAAGTTAAACCTCAAACTGAACAAGCTGTCAATGTTATTCCTTATAATACAACGGTTTTAGGTGTTAAGGTTAAAAACGCTACTGCCGTGGTAAACTTTTCTAAAGAAATTCTGGATGCTAACATAGGGTCAGAAGGAGAGGTTTTAGGGATTCAGAGTATAGTTAACACTTTAACTGAGTTCCCTAGTGTGGAAGCAGTATCCTTTCAAGTGGAAGGAACCTCGGAGGGCAGGGCAAAGGAATGGTGGGGACATTACGGTCTTTACAGCCAACCTTTTACACGTGATGTATCAGAAGTCTACGAGCCTGCAATTTGGGTAACACACCCACAGCCCAACCAGGTAACAGGAGTACCTTTACTGGTAAAAGGCAGCGCCCGCGTATGGGAAGGTAAGATCAGCGTCCAAGTAGTAGATGAAAATAACAACATTTTGGCGAAAAAGCACGGATCTGCCACACAAAATGCTCCGGAGCGCGGAGATTTTGAAATGAGTATTAAATTTGACCCACCTAAAGATGGTAAAGGAGAACTACAGGTCTTCGGAAGGAACCCCAATAACGGGTCGGACCTAATCAAAGTTTCCGTACCTGTCAATTGGCCTTAAAAAAAGCGCGCTAAGAGAACTACTTAGCGCGCTTTTTTATATGACCAAAGCTGTGTTTACAACAACCGCAGCACCAATCGCAACTACCGTGCTAACCAGCAGCCACAGTAGATCTTTTTTAACTCCGGTTACCAGTTGGTCTACTGTCTTTGCAACCGGGGCAATATTTTTTTGCGCCATTTGTTCTACACCGTCCTTTTAAAGGTTTTATTACTTTAGCGTGCTTTTTTATTAAAGGTAATAAAAATACCAGATTAAACCGGCCCCGATTATGAGGGCAATTCTTATATAGACATTGATAGAACCGGTAAATATTCCTTTATCCTTTAGCCACTCTGCTACTCCATTTGGTAATACCAAAACCATAAATAAAAACTTTGCTGCCGGAACAAAGGAAGGATTCCCCAGAGTAAACACCCATAAAACCACGGCCCAGGCCACCATGCCCAAGAAAACCCTGGCAGGCCCGGGCATGTCACGAAACCCCATTTTATTACCTCCCCCTTGTATTGTTCCACTTTTGAAGCAATAATCCTTTCCCGGTTTATGATTCAAGACTGTTGAGCCCTGCACCTGCAGCGGCAAATTGAGAAACCTCGACAAAGGAATCATAAAACGCTTCAAAATCTATGTACCACTCTTCGGCTTGGAGTTTAACCAAAAACATATCAGAAATAAATTCCCGCCCATCAGCTAAATAATAATGTATAGCTATTAACTTACTTTTGTCGTTTACCGGGGAAATTTTTGCAATCTGCCATTTTACAAGGTTAGCATCTATTATCTTTTTTTTGAGATCTGCAAGCTTTGCTTTAGGAGAGCCTTCTTCGTTAGTCTCCCCTATTAGGTATGGATTATCTACTGTTTTAGTTACCGTACCCTGTAGGACGCCTGAAAAAAAGTTGTCCAAAGTACTTCGTTGGATAAAGCCGGTAAGTTCTGCATAATTATTCGCTCCGTAAAGTGTTTGCTTACGTTCACCTTTAAGATGTCCAGCCGACACCATATCAAATTTTTTTTCCCCACCGCCCAGACCTTGGTCATTACTTTCTGTTTGTGCCTTTTCAACATCCTTTTTACCGTCTTCTTGCCAAAACTTCATTGTATCTAATTTTCCACAGCCAGATATGATTAGTAAACTAATCATTATTACAATTAAATAAAAACTATTTCTCATTTCTCTCACCCATTTTATTGTACCACCTATAACGTCTTTACTGCAATTAATAAACTTCTTACGATTGTTTATGCCCCTTTCATGGAACTTAGCATATTATTATATAACAATCAGATTACGCATTTTTCGTTCATAGAAAGGGGTGATACCTGTGAACTTTGAGGAAAAATATTTCGAAAAAATGGAGCGGGATATAAAGGAAGTTAGGCAGCACCTACAGGGCATGGAAGACCGTTTCGACGAAAAATTAAAGCAGGACTCCGAGCAAGTCCGTGCACAGATCCACAAGCTGGAATTAGTTATGGAAAAAAAATTGGATCAGGCAGTAACCGGTTTTATAGATATAACTAAAACAAGACAAGACGATTACCGATCGGTAAACAAGCGCCTTGATGACCTGGCTCAAAGGCTGGATAAAACGACATCTTGGGCCATCAAACTATCCATTGGGACTTTTGTAGCGGTTGTCGGCCTGGTGTTCACAGTACTATTAAAGTAACTTACCAATAAATGATAGGAGCAGCATATTATTTTAGTCACAAAAAATCTGTGCCCATATACTGTTCTGTTCTGTCAAAGCTGATATAATAAAAATATAATAGCGAAAGTATATTTTTCCATGGTCGGAGAGGATAATGTGAACTTGGGGTCAAAAATCAAAAAACTACGATTAAACAACAATCTTAGCGTACGCAAGCTGGCGGAACAAGTAGGTGTAACAGCCAGCTTTATATACCAGTTGGAACAAGGCAAAGTCTCTCCGTCTTTTTCCACACTCAAAAGTATTGCTAACCACCTGCACACCAATCTTAGCCTGTTAGTCGAGGAAGAACTGCCCGAGGAATGGCTGATTATTCGGCACCACCGTCGTCGTAACCTAGCCACTGATAATCCTAATCTAACCCTGGAATTACTTACTTTCCTGGGCAGCAGAGATAAAAAAATGCAGCCCATCGTGTTCAGGATTGAATCCGGCGGGGAAAATAAGGAAATGGACTTCTTTCATCAGGATCGTGAAGATTTTATTTATTTGTTAAGAGGGGAAATTGAAATCGTCTCCGGAAAAAAACAATACCGTCTAGAAGCCGGCGATGCAGCTTACTTTATATTTGAAAGCCCTACTGTGATTAGAAACACTGGAACAGAAGAAGCAGAAGGTTTATGGGTGATCAGTCCTCCTGGCATCTAATACCTAACAACCTACTATTACGAGGACGGAGGTAAGGAATTGCAGCAAACACTACAGCAAAATCAAAGGGCAAAGGAACAATCTATTGGCGTTTTATTCGTCCTTATTGCAACAATTAGTCTAAGTACCGAGGCCATAGCCGCTAAATTTGCCTATGCCGGGGGAGCAAATGTAATTACAGCTCTAACTTTTCGCTATATCATTGCGGCGGTCCTGTTCAGTGCAGGACTTTTGTTTTGCAAACAGTCTATTTTACTACCCAAAGGAGATATTGCTCGCATTGCGGTTCTAGCCTTAGGTGCTCAATCCGCCACTGTTATGCTACTATTCAATGCCTTTCGTTACATACCGGCGGCAATGGCAATTTTATTTCTTTACCTTTATCCAACTATAGTAACTTTTTTAGCCTTTTTGTTTTTAAAAGAGCCTCTAACCTGGCGAAAAATAGCCGCCCTGTTGCTCACTCTGGGAGGCTGTATCATTATACTTGGACAACCCCTGCATGGTCTGGATATGCGCGGGGTAGGTTTCTCTGTCGGTGCCGCTATAACTAACGCTGTATTTCTGGTAGGCAGCACCCGTATGTTAGACCATATCGAGGTACCTGTATACAATACATATATGACGGTCATGATCGCCGTTTTTTTCTCTGTACTGGGTGCCGCGACAGGTGGGCTTTCCTTTCACTTCACCTCCAGCGTATGGGTGGCAATTCTAGTACTGGGAATCGTATGTACTGTCCTTGCCATGGCCACCTTGTTCCAAGGTGTGAAGAGAATAGGAGCGTCAAGAACTGCCATTATCAGTACATTTGAGCCGGTATCTACAGCCATATTAGGTTTTTGGCTCTTACATGAAGGTATTTCCGGCTGGCAGATGTTAGGAGGCAGCCTGGTACTTTTAGGCGTATTTCTGCAACGCCGGGAGTAATCATTAAGTTATAATTTTCTTACACTAAGTATTATGCCTAATTTAATACTGGTATAATTTTTTATTTTTGATATAATAGGTATAAGTAATAGTTAAAATTTGATATTTTAGGAGTGAACCCAATGTTATGCAAGGACTGTTGGTTCTTTAAGCAGTGGGAATCTGTTTATATTGCTTTGTGCGAAAACTTTCACAAGCAAGTTGAACCGTCATCCCGCCCTTGTGACCACTTTATAAGTAAAAATAATATGACTAACGAGTGGGGAGAGCAAACGTGCAAAAACAACTACTGTAAATAAAAAAGAGGCGCTTTACGCGCCCCCTTTCCCCCCCCAAGAATAACGATCCACCGTCATTAATATACCACTTACAACTGCGGAAACATTTCGCTCTTCCCAATTCGCAGAAGAAACAACAAAGGGAAGCTTCACTTCCGAATCTCCCTGCAACTTAACACCTACTTCCAGATGCAGAGGACAATTCTCCTGCCAGGGAGACATTTCATTCAACCTGAATACCCTCGAGTCGCGTAACTTACATTGCTCCTCCACCATAGACAGGAAGTTGTCAATAAAAACTTCTCTTTTTTCACCTGACATCCTCCAACACCCCTTACTTTTTAATAAACATATTCCTTTACCAAAAAGAAATATAGTCAAAAAGCTTTAACAGTAATATTTAAACCTCAAATGGCCATTTGCCCACCATTGAAAGATATTCTGAAAGATCTTGCGGCAAACATCACATCCGGCAGCATATTTTTACCGTTTAGAAGTATTTATGACCTTTTAATACTGACAATAATTGTCATAAGCAGGGCCAGGGGTTACGTAAGGATTCGTAATGGTTGTAGCGTAGGTCATGGCGGGCTCTTGAGAAACCCTTCTCTGCATGGAGAAGGGTTTCTTCTCCTCAGTAGGTCTAGAACGAGGAATAGCTATAACAAAAAGCGGTTTCCATTTATCGGGAAACCGCTTTTTACCAGTTTTACTCTTCCACTACCGTATTATATCCTATTTCCTTAAGCACCGTAGCACAGCGTGGGCACGTTTGGGGATGATCACAATCCTTACCAACCTCACTGTGATAATTCCAACAGCGTTCGCATTTCTTTCCCTGGGCTTTAACAATACCGACCTTAATTCGCCGCATTTCCTCAGAACCAAAAGCATCGGCAGGTGGCTTCTCCTGGGAAAGCTGAACGATGGAGACAATAAATAGTCCCGGCAAGTCTTCTACTAGAGGATATAAAAATTCGTGCAGATCTCTGGACACGTATAGGGTTACGGACGCTTCTAAAGAGTTCCCTATCATTTTTTCTCTCCGTGCTATTTCGAGAGCCCTATTAACCACTGACCGTACCTGCAACAGCCGTTGCCACTTACTTTCCAATTCGTGGTCAAGATAACTTTCATCCATTTCCGGCATATCAGTAAGCTGCACACTCTTGGGGCTACCTTCTTCCTTGGGAAGGTGGTACCATATTTCTTCGCACGTAAATGCTAATACCGGCGTAAGTAAACGAACCAGGGCGTGCAGCACTTCGTGCAAGACTGTCTGCACAGCCCTTCTCTCTACCGACCCAGCCGGTTCACAATATAAGGTATCTTTAACAATATCCAAATACCTGGCACTCATTTCCACGGCACAGAAGTTATGAACGGCGTGATAAACCGTGTGAAACTCGTAATCCTTATAAGCTTCTACAACTTTATTGATCAGCTTGTTCAGTTCCGACATCGCCCACCGGTCAATTTCTCTTAGATCACTTCGATCTACCTCGTGCATCGACGGGTCAAAATCTTTGAGGTTACCAAGTATGAAACGGGCAGTATTGCGAATCTTACGGTAGGACTCAGTAATCTGTTTTAAAATATTTTGAGATACGGCAAGCTCTCCCCTGTAATCAGCGGAAGTGACCCACAGGCGTAGTATATCCGCACCCATCTGCTTAATGACCTTTAGAGGATCGACCACATTACCAAGTGATTTGCTCATTTTACGCCCGTTCTCATCCACAACAAACCCGTGCGTCAAAACTGCCCTGTAAGGAGCCTCCCCGGTTACAGCCACAGAAGTGTTCAAAGAAGAGTTAAACCACCCCCGGTGCTGATCACTGCCTTCCAGGTACAAATCTGCCGGCCGGCATAAACCAGGCCATTTTTCCGGCTCGTCTAAAACAGCTAGATGGCTTGAACCACTGTCAAACCAAACATCCATAATGTCAGTTTCCTTGGTAAACTCATCACAACCACATTCACCGCAGGACAAACCTTCCGGCATTAAATCCTCGACCTTCCAGTCAAACCAAGCGTCAGAACCGTGTTGCCTGAATATCTCTTGCAAGTGTTGAATGGTGGTATCATTAATAATTTCTTTGCCGCACTCAACACAGTAAAAGATGGGAATGGGAACGCCCCAAGTGCGCTGACGAGAAATACACCAATCACCGCGGTTAGCAACCATATTAAAGATTCTTTCTTCACCCCAACCGGGTATCCACCGCACACCACGAATCGCTTCCAGTGCATTATTCCTAAAGCCTTCAATAGATGCAAACCATTGCTCTGTCGCTCGGAAAAAAACAGGGTCTTTACAGCGCCAACAATGTGGGTACTGGTGACGGACCGTAACTTTTTTGATTAATGCGTCTTTCTCTTCCAGGGTTTGCAGTATATGTTTATTAGCATCGGAATAAAATTGTCCGGCAAATTTACCTCCTTGTTCCGTAAACTTACCATTTCCGTCCACTGGTGAAAAAATATCCAGGCCATATTTAAGACCAACCAGATAGTCTTCATGACCATGACCGGGCGCAGTATGAACACAACCGGTTCCCGCCTCAAGAGTAACATGGTCACCTAATATCACAATTGAATCTCTATCTACAAAGGGATGCCGGCAAATTACTTTCTCCAGCTCCTCACCTTTAAACTCCCTGATGATTTTAATCTCTGACACTTCAGCATCCCCAACAAAATGCTCCACCAGGTCTTTCGCCAATACATATTTATCCCCGGCACATTCAGCTAAAACATAATCAAATTCCGGGTGAACGGTAATAGCCATATTAGCCACCAGTGTCCACGGGGTAGTAGTCCAGATAACTACATAAGTATCATCCTCAGGTAAAATACCCTTGCCATCTTTAACCTGAAACTTTACATAAATGGACGGCGATTTTTTATCTCCGTATTCCACTTCGGCTTCAGCCAGTGCCGTCTCGCAAGTGGCACACCAATACACAGGCTTAAGCCCTTTATAAATGTAGCCCCGCTTGGCCATTTCCCCAAATACCTGAATCTGCCTGGCCTCAAAGTTGGGCATTAGAGTGAGGTATGGGTTTTCCCAATCCCCCCTGACACCAAGGCGCTTAAATTCTTCCTTTTGGATATCAACAAACTTTAATGCGTAATCCCTGCAGCGGCGCCTGAATTCAACAGTCTCGATCTCGTGCCGGTTAATTCCTAAATTCTTTATCGCCTGCTGTTCAATGGGCAGCCCGTGCGTATCCCAACCCGGAACATACGGTGCATCGTAACCGGCCATGGAATAGAATTTTACCACTATGTCTTTAAGCACTTTATTCAAGGTATGGCCCAAATGAATATGGCCGTTAGCATAAGGTGGCCCGTCATGTAAAATAAATTTGGACCGGCCGGCATTCTTCTCTTGAACTTGGCGGTAAATATCCTGTTCTTCCCAAAATTTAATAGTTTCCGGCTCCCTTTGGGGCAAATTACCCCGCATAGGAAACTTTGTTTTGGGCAAATTTAAGGTCTTAGCGTAATCCATATTACACACCTCTTGGAGTAAGATATTTTTAAATATTAAAAAGCCCGCCCCACAAGGGGCGGGCTAATTCTCCCGCGGTACCACCCTAATGGACAGAAACAAAGATCAGATCTGCCCCCTCATATACCCTTAACGGCGGTTACCGGCCGGCTTACTGAATTTCAGCCGACACCTCCCGGGTGATATTCCACTGGATTCCTTACCCGGCTTGCACCTTGTCCGGGCTCTCTAAAAAGGTTTGCCAGTGTACTCGCCCCGTTCACAGGCAATTTGCGACTTATTATATAAAGAAGACTTGGTTCAGGTGGGGTTTTCACCCCATCTGAACCTTAGTCGCACTTATTTCGAGCTTACAGCCTGTTGATCCCATTAGTTGGGGACATTCCTGTCCTAGAGAAATACCCAAGCTTCAGCAGGGTGTCCTCTTTCCTTATGCGAAGTCGGGGTCTTACAGGCTGTGCGAAGATAAAGAAGACTTGGTTCAGGTGGGGTTTTCACCCCATCTGAACCTTAGTCGCACTTATTTCGAGCTTACAGCCTGTTGACCCCCTTACAGGCTGTGCGAAGATCAATCTTTAACATCCTTAATTATATGCAAAAGCCATTCTCGCGTCAACAGCGAAGACTATAAAGATAATTTTATAGCATTTAAGGCTTTTGCCTTACTAATACCGTAAATGCGAATGTATTTATTTCGCCCGGTCTGTCCCGACACCAATTCTACATTATTTTTGGGCACCTTAAACAGCTTGGCAAAAAAAACTTTACAGGCCTGGTTTGCTTCACCGTCTACAGGGGAGGCGGTAAGCCTTAATTTGAGGGCATCGCCGTAAAGACCGACAGCCTGGTTTTTGGTAGCGCGGGGCTGCACTTTTACCTTAAACACAACCCCTTCCGGGTCTTCTCTAATATCCAGCATTACCTTTCACTCCTGTTATGTATCAAAACCTTTATCTAAATCTTTCTCTTCTTCTTTCTCTTCTGTCTCCGGCTCAACGTCTTCACTTAATTCAGATAAACCCGATGCTGCAACTTCTTGCAGTGGGGCCATTGTTTCTTCTTCCTGTTTCTCCAAAAGATCCAGCTGAGCCTGTAAAAAAGAACGAAATTTTATTCTAAAAATATTGGCCTGCTTATCCAACCACTGGTATTCAGAGATCATTGATTGAACCTTTATTTCAGCATCTTTTACTATCTCGTCGGACCTTTCCTCTGCCATGCCCACTAATTGGCATGCTTTTTCTTCGGCTTCTTTCACTACTTCATTAGCCTTTTGTCTTGATTCACTTAAAAGTAATTCAGCTTCTCTTTTAGCATTTTCACGTAATTCTTCAGCATTTTTCTGAGCCATAACCAGCGTATCTTTAATAGTTTGTTCCATATCTTGATAGCGGGCCACACCAGCTTCAGTGTCCTCGAGTTTTTCCTTCAGTCTCTGGTTTTCCAGATACAACCACTCGTAATCCTGAGCCAATTGATCCAAGAACTCATCCACTTCACCCTCATTATATCCCCGAAAAGAACGGCGCAGCTCTTTGTTTTGAATATCCAAAGGCGTTAACAACGGGTGCTCACCCCTTTACATATATTTTAATAAGACTATGGCAATGCGGCCCTTTTTAGTACGTCCTCCCACTGCAGACACTTCCGCCCTGCCCTTACCGCGCACGGAAATCATGTCTCCTTCTTTTACCGGGGCCGACTGGTTTGTACAAAGCCGCCAGTTTACAGCTACTCTCTGAGAACTTACCTCCCCGGCCATTTTGCTGCGAGAAATCCCAAAAGCACCTGCGGCAACTACATCGAGTCGCATTGAGGGTACGGTTGATCTAATTTCCTTCACCTTGGGCGACGGGGGAACCAATGCATCCCTGTTTATTTCTTCAATTTTAACTGTATTACGCCCCACCTTGCTAAGGTTAACCCGGATAAAATCGGCCACTTCCATGGTTACCACCACTTGAGCGCAGGATTCGTCCACTATGATGTCGCCTATTTTTTCGCGACGCAGGCCAAGTCCCAGCATTGAACCCAAAAAGTCACGGTGACTTACGCCGGAAAACTTAAAAGTTCCCCGGATCGCCAAGAAAGCCAGACCATAATCTTCGACCTGCGGGTCCAGATAATCAGGACAGATAACTAGCCGCTTCCTTTCCGCGCCTGGATATCCACCATCAAAACCTATAGACACATCGGGTATGCGTTCAATTATTGACGTTAAAAGCGCCGTATGAAAAGGGTCATAGAAGTCACTCAGCTGAGGATTATAGCTGCGGAGCACTCCCTGAGCAAGGTCCAACCCCCGGGCCACCACTTCTTTTTCTCCCGGGTCATTAATCATACTCAGCAATTTTTCACGATCGAACACTATACATCACCTTTTCCAGCTGTAACCTGTCTCCCAAAAAAGACGGCGATCTATGTTGTTTTCATCCACCGGCTAAATTAAGGCACTTAGCAGCACATCGACAATCAAGATGCGTAGTAGATGTAAAGCAAAAAAAGCTGCTATTGGAGATAGATCCAGCATACCCATGGGCGGAATTATGCGCCGGAATATACTTAAAAAAGGTTCGGTTAATTCAATAATAAATTTTATAAGTGGATTATTGGGATTGGGTTTAATCCAAGACAGTACAATCCGCGCAAATATCAGCCAAGTATACACTTCAAAAGCTACATTAATAAAATCTTTTATATTATCTCCCAGGTCCATAAGTCACCTCAATTCCCGGATAATTCCCCTGAACGAATGCAGGCCGCTTCCACTGCCCGGGCAAAGGCCGCCCTTACCCCTGCATCTTCCAAAGCAAAAAGTCCTTCTATAGTTGTGCCTCCCGGAGTTGTGACCATATCTTTCAGCCTCGCCGGGTGTTCACCGGTTTCCAAGATCATTTTGGCAGCACCCAGCATTGTTTTAGCCCCCAGTTTTAAAGCAATATCCCTGGGCAAGCCCATTCTTACACCGGCATCGGCCATAGCCTCGGCAACCAAGTACATATAGGCAGGGCCACTTCCACTAACCCCGGTTACGGCATCCATAAGGTTCTCCTTAACCAACACCACGGTCCCTACGGAAGAACAAATTTCTTCCACTTTTTCATGATGCTCAGGCAAGGAATTTTTCCCTCCGGCCACGGCGAGCGCGCCTTCACCCAGTAAACAAGGGGTATTGGGCATCACACGTATAACGGGAACCCCTTGCTTAAGATATTTTTCGATATATGGAGTAGAAATACCTGCGGCTATTGATATCACCAGTTGTTCCGAGGTAACCGATTCCCCTACATCTTCTAAAATATCGGATAAAACAAAAGGTTTCACGGCCAGTACCACAATATCTACTTGCTGCACCAATTCAGTATTACCCTTTACAATATTTATACCCAGTTTATTCTTTAAATGTGTCAGCCTTTCCGGCTGCAGATCGCTGACATACAATTTGCCGGGGGGTAAAAGACCACTATTAATTATTCCTGCTAATAAAGCTTCGGCCATGGCGCCGCCGCCTAAAAAGCCAATTTTTTCAGTTATTGGCATCACTTATCCTCCTTACTACTGCTTTATCCAGGCAAACATGCCTTTTTCCCTTAGCTGATCCCTTAATTCATTTGATATGTCCATACTGCTGGGCACAAACAAAAATATTCCACTACCAACTTTCTGCATCGTACCATTTAAGGCGTAAGCTGCTCCGCTGATGAAATCTACCACTCGTTGAGCTAATTCCGGATCTGCCTGTTCCAGGTTTATAATAACCGGGCACCTGTTTTTAAGGTTGTCAGCAATTCCCTGCACTTCTTCAAACACTTTCGGTTCGGCAACAACTACTTTAACCTGCCGTTCTGAATGTAGTTTTACCACCTGACCTCTTTTCCCGGCATTACTCCGGGAGTCTTCTTTTCCCTGCCAGGAGCTTTCACCCTCCAATTCTTCCTCGTCCATAATTTCATCGTCAAAACCAATAAACCCCATAACCTTATCCATCAGCTTTTTTGCCATTTCATATTCCCCCCTTAATCACACGGGATCCAAACAATGCTGAGCCGATGCGCACCATGTTGGCTCCCTCTTCGATGGCAATTTCGAAGTCATTAGTCATGCCCATGGAGAGATAATCTAATTTAACCCCTGGAATTGTGCCTTGCATCTCATTAGCCAGCTTACGCATTTCCCTGAACACCGGTCGCACTTCCTCCGGATCATCCGTAAAAGGGGCAATGGTCATTAGTCCCCCCACACTAATATGGTCTAAACGTACAGCCTCAGTTAAAAAATCTAATAGCTCATTACCGGCCAGGCCCGACTTGGTATCCTCACCGGCAAGATTAAGTTGTACCAACACCGGAACAATAGTATCATTCTGCTGTGCCCGCTTTTGAATTTCCTCAGCCAAAGACCATCGATCAAGTGATTGAATTAGGCCTACCTTACCGATAATATGCTTAACTTTATTTCTCTGCAGGCGGCCAATCATATGCCACTCTACATCTCCAGGAAGCGTCGGAACTTTCTCCAGCATCTCCTGCACCCTGTTTTCTCCTAAAATTCGCAGCCCCCGGTCAACTGTTTCCTTAATTCTTTTTAATTCGACTGTTTTGGTAACGGCCACCATTTTGATGTCGCGGGCACTTCTCCCGGATTTTGCAGCAGCTTTTTCAATGCGGCCATTGACCTCAGCAAAGTTAGCCCCCAGATCAACTTCCATGTTACCACTCCACCCTAGCACCTTTTTTTACGCGCACCGGATTAGTTATGTATCGCGTGTTGGCACTTATATTGTTTTCCTCCAAAATCACTGTTCCCTGAAAATGTTCCTTAACACGGACAGGTAACCAATTCACAAACTGCTGCTCAACCACAAATATTCCGGTCTGATTACCCTCAAAAACAAGGGCATCCTGAGGAATTGTGTAGCCATTTAATTCCTGCATAATAATTTGAGCTTTTATAAGACGCGAGTGCAGTATTTCTTTAGGATACTGTGTGACTTTTAACAATAATTGCCACGGCGATCGGCTGCGAAATTCCATCAGGCGGCCGGAAGTTCTTTCACCCTGCAAAAGCAAGCTATAATTCTCCCGTTTTTCTATGTTATCAATGCTTTCTTCCTCAACCCGTAGATAGATTAATATTGGCTGCAGGTTGTCCACAAGTTTACAAAAAGGGATACCTTTCTGGGCTTTTTCTCCCCCGCCTACCTTTTGCGTACCTGATAATTCTATTTTTTCTAGCATTTTGATGTCTAATACATTCGCGTCTTTGGGTATCAAGACCCCCTCTAAGTCGTCCAAGTGAGTACAAAGCAATCCCGCACGCGGGCTATAAACCGTGACAGTTTTTTGTGGACCTACTATCCGGGCAATGGGAGATCCAACCCGCAGTCTTTCTCCGTCTGCTGCCAACATTTCTATTTTGCCGGTAATAGGTGCTTTGACAGGAATTTCATTTTTTATTAATACGGCTTCAGCAGGCAAATTTTCCACCAGGGTACTCTTTTTTAATGGCTCAACGTCCACCAGCTTTAACGAGATCCATTGCCATACCTGTAAACTAAGCAAACACAGGGCGGCAAGGGCTAATAATACACCAACAACAGGGATCGAAAGACGCTTTTTCTTTGTAGGCAACTTTCGCCTGTTACCGGCCTGTCCATCCAAGAACTTTCACCGCCCCACCTTTATACAAAATGTATATAGATCTTTTTCCACTATAAATTAATTACCATAAAACATACGAAATTCCTGCTCTACAGGATAATTTTGGTCGACTATAGTATAAAAATCCTTTCAACTATCATAAACAGGAAAATAAAGGCTAAAGGTGCTACCCCTGCCTTCTCGGCTATTTACTTCAATTTGCCCGTGCAACGCTTTCACAACATGCTTTACAATAGCCAGTCCCAAACCCATTCCGCCCAACTCACGTGCGCGTGACTTATCAACCCTGTAAAAACGTTCAAAGATACGTGACAAGCTTTCGGTTGGAATTCCAAGCCCGGTATCCACGACATTAATCCTTACGTATTTTTCCCCAGCAACAGCCTGCAGAGTGACTGTGCCCCCTTCAGGAGTAAATTTTATGGAGTTATCCACTATATTCATTAACACCTGAGCCAGTAAATCAGGGTCGCTCTTAACCAGTGGCAAATCTCCTATAATATCATCAAACAGAACCAGTTTTTTTTCTTCAGCTGGAGTGCGAAAAATAGTTATTACTCTTTCAATTATAGTAGGTACAGAAACTTGCTGCCATTGTATGCTTGTCAATTCTTCCATCTTGGAAAGATCCATCAAATCATTAGTTAATTTAGTCAGCCGGCGGGTTTCACCGCTCATTAATGCCAAAAAATATTTAGTTGTTTCCTTATCATCCATGGCCCCGTCCAATAGCGTTTCCAAAAAACCATGTATGGATGTCAGTGGTGTGCGTAATTCATGCGACACATTGGCAACAAAATCAGTACGCATCTGTTCTAATTTCTTGCGTTCGGTAATATCGCGCAAGATGATTACGACCCCGCCCTCTTCCTGACCGGTTCCCTCCAGTGGGGTAGCCTGTACCTTAAAGATCCCTGGTTCCAGAATCGGCAATTTCACTTCCCGGGTTACGGACTTGCGGGTATTACTGGCGATAGTAAAAATTTCTTCCAGCTCGTGGCTTCTTATTATCTCCAAAATCTTTTGCCCCTGTACTGATTGCTGCGTTGTTTGCAGTAATTCCTCCACCACGGGATTAATTAAAATCAAACTACCTGATTTATCCACCGCTATCACACCATCGACCATACTATTCAAGATGGCATTGGCACGGTTTCTTTCCCTGGATATCTCGGCAATATTTCCTTTTAACTTTCCCGCCATATCGTTTATGTTTCGTGCTAAATTACCTATTTCATCTTGGGAATATATTTTTAATTCCCGGTTTAAATTGCCGCGTGCCATGTCCTCCGCGGCCCTTGCAATTTCGTTCAAAGGACTTATCACCCGCTTAAATAACACCCAGGCCAAAATAAAGGCGAAAAGAAAGGCAATGGCAGCTGCACCGACAACACTTATCTTTTCCACAGCATATAACTTCAAAATACCTAAAAACAATACCATTAAGAAGAAATAACTGGCTACAGGGCGCCAGCTGATACCTATAAATGCTTTGGACAACCTCACCTAGATTCCTCCTGGAAACGATAGCCTACACCCCGTACAGTTTTGATAAAATTCGGTGAACCGGGTGCCCTTTCCAATTTTTGCCGTATATGCCTGATATGCACATCTACAGTGCGGGAATCCCCCACAAAATCGTAACCCCATATCTTCTCCAATAAAAATTCCCGTGATAACACTTTACCGGGTTTCTCCGCCAAAAAACGCAGCAAATCAAATTCCTTGGGTGTCAAATCTACTTTTTCCCCGTTTACCGTTACTTCAAAAGAATCAAAATCAATAACTACATTACCGATTACCAATTTTTCATTGTTATTCTCCAGCTCCTCCTGCATAGAAAGAGAGCGACGTATTCTGGCCTTTACACGGGCAATTAATTCCCTAGGGCTAAATGGTTTGGTAATGTAATCATCTGCCCCCATTTCCAAGCCTAATACTTTATCCGGTTCCTCTGTTCGTGCACTGAGCATAATGATGGGGATAGGCCGGGTGGAAGTATCCCTTGACAAGGAGCGACAAACTTTAATCCCGTCAATTCCGGGCAGCATGACATCAAGAATAATTAACTCAGGTTTTTCCTGGCGTGCCACAGCCAGCGCCTCATTACCGTCATAAGCGGTGAGCACCTCAAAACCTTCACGCTCCAGGTTAAATTTAATTAATTCTACAATAGATTTCTCATCGTCAACCACCAAGATTCTTGTCAGTTTTTTACTCCCCCCTTAATATGTTATTGTAAATTCATATTAACTCCATCATAGCCCCCATACGTCCTGTTGTGCCTCCGGCGGCCCGGTATGAGAAAAACAGATTTTCGTAGCACGCAGTACATAAATTAGCATTAATCACATTGACTGGTTTAAGTCCCGCATCCACCAGCACCGCTTTGTTTGCTGCACCCAGGTTCAGCTTCCAACGTTCTTTACCGCTTTTTTCGGTAAATCCCTGCCAGTAATTAAAAGCATTTTTCAATTCATTGATTACTTTTGCGTCCACTTCGTAACAGCACTGCCCGATGCATGGCCCAATTGCCGCTAAACAATCACGCGGGTTACAATTAAAGGTAGCTGTCATTACCTCCACGGTCTTTTCAGCAATACGCAGTACTGTACCTTTCCACCCTGCATGGGCCAAAGCAGCCACTTTTCTAACCGGGTCAAGTATGAATACAGGAACACAATCTGCATAAAAGCTGGCTAAGGGTACCCCGGGCCGATGTGTAACCAGTGCGTCCACCCCAGGCAAAGCATCTGTATCGGATTTAGCCCCATATCCCAAGTGTGATCCCGTTACAATATGCACCTTATCACCATGCACCTGAGAGCCTGCAACCATGCGCTCAGGTGTTATTCGCAGAGCTTTGGCCGCCCGGGCCCTGTTGGCTATGACGTGTTTGTAATTATCCCCTACGTGCAAGCCCAAATTTAAACTGTCATAGGGTACGGAACTTATTCCGCCCATACGGGTGCTAAAACCATGCTTTACCGTACCCGTTGCCGAAAAAAGGGGAAAGGTAACAAACTTTAAGCCATTAAATGTCCTTAATTCATATGCATTCATATTATAAGGCTTCCTTTGACATTGACCTTAAAACTTGATATTAAGCACAATTTATTTTACACCGGCTTTATCTAAAAGCTGCTCCACTTCTTTTAACCTCTTCAGCACTTGTGTATGCACTTTTACGTCGGAGTCAGCAGAAAAGAACTTTTGTAATTTCGGAGATATGGCAGCATAGGATTCCATAACATCTTCTGCCCCTGTCTCCATCCCCGCGGTAAGGTTCATACTTTCTTTCCAGTCGGGAACATAAACATTATATTCAAGTTTTGCGGCAACTTGTTTTTCCAACTCCTCTAGTGCATCAGGCGCACCATGCACTAGGAAAACCTGTTCCGGTTTGCTATCGAACCTCCCCAGCCATTCCAAAAGGCCATTTTGGTCGGCATGAGAAGAATAACCGTCTATATTACGTATATCAGCCTTAACCGCTACTTCCTCCCCATGTATATTTATAGCGCTTACACCGCTTAAAAGGCGCTGGCCCTTAGTCCCGGGTGCCTGATAACCTACAAAGAGCACTGTACACTCAGGCCGCCATAAATTGTGTTTTAGATGGTGTTTTATCCTTCCCGCATCGCACATGCCGCTGGCCGATAGAATTATCGCCCCGCCCTTTACTTTATTTAAGGCCCTGGACTCATCTGTAGTACGCGAAAAGCGCAGCAGCGGCATAGTGAGCGGATCGTTTCCGCCCGCTACCATTGATTTTGTCTCGGTATCAAAACACTCCGGGTGCCTTTTAAATACCTCCGTGGCCGCCACTGCCATGGGGCTGTCAATATACACGTCCATAGAAGGAATTTCACCGGCAATATATAAAGCATTGATGTCATAAAGTAAATCCTGGGTCCGTTCGACAGCAAAGGCAGGGATAACGAGATTTCCACCTTTATGATAAGTCTCTTCAATTACCTCTTTCAATCTATTTACCCTGTTATCTTTATCCCTATGAAAACGGTTACCATAAGTACTTTCCATGATCACATAATCAGCTTCGGTCACGACCGTTGGATTATTAACATATGGTTTACCGGCTCCACCTATATCCCCGGTAAAAACAAGCTTTTTCCCTATTCCGTTTTCTTTTACTATTACTTCCACTATAGATGACCCTAATATGTGACCGGCATCCAGAAAACGAGCTGTCACATGCTTGTCTAATTCTATGAGCTGATCATAAGGAACCCGTTCGAATTCCTGAACGTAACGACGGGCATCCTCCGCAGTATAGATGGGCTCAACAGTTTTACGATTGGCCCTTCTCGACTTACGATTTTTGCGCTCAACCTCCATTTCCTGTATATGACCGCTGTCCGGCAGCATTACCTCACACAGATCAACCGTAGCTGCCGTGGCGATTACCCTGCCCCGAAAGCCCTGCTTAAAGAATTTGGGGACAAGACCAGTGTGGTCAATGTGAGCGTGAGTTAAAAGTAAAATGTCAACACTTTCCGGCTCAACCGGAAAGTTGTGATAGTTGCGCTCTCTGATTGTGCGCGGGCCTTGGAACATGCCGCAGTCAATCATGATTCTGGTCCCACCTACTTCTATCAGGTGGCTGGATCCGGTAACTGTCTGGGCTGCACCCAAAAATGAAAGTTTCAAAAATTATGCCCCCTTTTATTAGTCTTAATTGCAACTACAGCTCCTAAAACCTACTTCCCTTTCATTGACCTGTTTCCCTTCCTGACGGGAGCAAAAAGTACCCTGTTTCCCTTGACATACCCGTACCTACGCAATAATCTATAAATGTATGAAAGGAGTGATTCCCGTGCCCATCTATGAATTCCGTTGTCAAAAGTGCGAACACCGTTTTGAAAAGTTGTGTTCAATGGGTGAAGACGGAAAAAATTTAAACTGCCCGGAATGTGAATCCGGCAATCCTAAGAGGGTCATGTCCGCCTTTAGGGCTAAAGCCTCTAAAGAAGAAGAGAATTCCGGCGGGGCATCTTCAGGATGCGGGTCCTGTAGTTCATCAAACTGCGGGAGTTGCGGGCTTTAATAGATTTGGGGAGGAATAAATCCTCCCCAAATTTTTTCCCTTTTTAGCGCACGCACTCAAATATAACATCATCAATTTTTACAGTATTATCATTGTTGGATCTGGGTCTAAACACGAATCGCAAATCCCCTCGCTCTACTCCTGCGGGGATAACCCCGGTGGTAAAGGAATATTGTTGATAGCGATTGTTAGGAATTGACTGCGGGCGGAAGACAGGGTCAACCCTACTAACAAAACCACCCCGCTCATTATAGAGCCTGATTTCAGCTTCCAAGGTGTAATCTGCTGTTCGCCCCGGCTGAACGTTCTCACGAGCCCAAAAGGTAACCCGGTAAAGACGCCCGGAAGTAATATCTGCAATCTGGGACAATACAGCAGGCTGATTGTGAGTGGCGCCCAGTTCACCGGCGTATTGACCGGAACGTGAAATAGTTGTTCTATAAAGGTTTTCTCCGTTCCATACAATGGGCGTATTAGAATTTCTCCAGCGCTCAATACCGGGGTCATCCAATAGATTTCCCTCCGGACACTCATCTCCAGGCCCGGGGCGCTCCTGCCGTGTCACACGAATAGTGGTGGAGACAAACTTATCTCTAAAATTACGGGCCACATTATAGCCCCTGATTTGAAAATTGTCTATGGCCACGTAATTTCCCTGTTTATTTCGCAGGTCCCAAGTTGCGGTATATGTCTCACACTCACCCGGTCTCAATGTGACTGCACCGGTGGCCTGGGTGAAGAATTGATCATCGGACCAGCGCCACACTTCTCTGCCGTCACGCAGCGCTACAAAATCCACTCTTTGGCCGGTATTATAGCGCAGGGTTATAGTACTGGAACTTACATTACATTTAATAAACGTAATTTTGACACTTTCCCGTCCCCTCTGGTAGGTACGCTGGTCAGTACTGATAGTGTAAAGCAGCCCGTCGAAATAAGCAGTATTATAAGGCTGCCCCGGGATAGGCGTGGGGCCGGGTGTATCAGAATCGTTACCCTCCCCGTTTACAACCAGCACCTGTCCTACGGTGATACGGTTAGGGTTTGCCAGATTATTTAAGTCCACAAGCCTTTCTACTGTGGTATTGAAACGCTGGGCTATTTCAAATAAAGTGTCACCTGCTTTTACTACATAAGTTGCCACGCTGTTCTCCTCCCTTCTCCAAGGTAGACTTTACCTTATTGTATGCCGGAGTACTGCTAAGCGTTAACATAAGTAATTAGTTAAAACAAGGGACAAGCATTGCAATAAGCCTTTTTCTCGCGTATACTTATACATTATCGTTAAAAATTCGGGGTGAAATCATCATGAAGGTAGCCATAATTGGTGCAGGCAAGGTTGGTTTTGAAATAGCCGGCAGGCTTAACGACGAGGGCCATGACATTGTCGTTATTGACCGTTGCCAATCCCGTCTGGAAAGAGTAGATGAAAAGTTTGACTGTATAACCTTAAAAGGTAACGGCCCGGCCTCCACTGTACTTAAATCACCAACGGTTGCAGACAGTGAATTACTGGTGGCAGTTACCGGTAGTGACGAGGTAAACATGATTGCCTGCATGACGGCTAAACGTGTTGGAATTCCCCGTACCATAGCCCGCATAAGGGACCCGGAATACCACCGGGAATTAGTAATCTCCAAGGAAGACTTGGGAGTGGATCTGGTCATTAACCCGGAATGGGCGGCGGCAGAGGAAATAAACAGACTTCTGAGCATTGCTCTCCCTGTACACGTTGAACCCATCGCCCGAGGTAAGGTGCAACTGCTGGACTTAACAGTGGACGAAAACATGACTACCTTCGCCCATAAGAAGCTAAAGGACTTAGAAATCCCCCCGTCTTGCTTGATAGTAGCCATATCCCGCAACGGAGATATGATCATTCCAGGGGGTGAAGACACCATCCGGCCGGGCGATATACTTTATATATTGGGCCTCCCTGCCAGTGTTAGGTCTTTATGTATAACCACCAACAAGAAGAAAAAACAAAAGATACACAAGGTTTTAATTTTAGGTGGGGGCCGCATTGGTTATTACCTGGCAGAAAGACTGTGTTCCAGGAATATGAAGGTTAAAATAATTGAAAAAAACCCGGATAAATGTCGTGAGCTGGCAGAACGACTTCCCGCGGCACTGATTATCAATGCTGACGGCTCAGACTTAGAGCTACTGAAAAAAGAAGGCATAAGGGAAACTGATGCTTTTGTATCCGTAACCGGGCTGGACGAAGAGAACCTATTGTTATCCCTGCTGGCCAAGCAAATGGGTGCAAAAAGGGTTATTGCTAAAGTAAGCCGTCCCGGTTATGCCCCGTTGGTAGAGCGGCTGGGAGTTGACTCCGCTATCAGCCCGCGTTTAATCACTGTAGGGGAGATATTACGTTTCATACGTGGGGGCAGATTACTGTCACTGGTTCTTCTTCTTAATGAACAGGCCGAAGTTGTGGAAGTGATGGTCCAGCCAGATAGTAAGATTGCCGGAAAGCACCTCAAGAAAGCTTATTTGCCCAAAAGGACTTTAATCGGGGCTATTATCCGAAACGGTAAAACAATTATCCCCCATGGTGAAGATGTGGTTTTAGAGGGGGACCGGCTGGTTATATTTACAGCGGATCATAACTTGACAGCAATTGAAAACCTTTGTGGCCTGGAGGGAATCCCCCTTGAACAAACATCTGATTATGAGAACTTTGGGACTGGTACTTCTATGTGAAGCAGGTGCCATGGTACCGTCACTAGTTATTTCACTTTATTACGGTGAACAAGACAAGGTAGCCTTTCTGATCAGTATAGCCATTATTAGTACACTTGGCCTCATACTTGTAAAAAGGTCTGTAGATACAAGGGACGTAGGCTATAAAGAAGGCTTTGTAATAGCTACTTTAAGCTGGCTAATGCTGGCTTTATTTGGCGCCGTTCCCTTTCTAATCTCAGGGTCGGTGCCCAGCTTTGTGGATGCCTTTTTTGAAACCATGTCCGGTTTTACAACCACTGGAGCATCTGTGATTGCAGATGTGGAAAGCTTACCTCACGGCATTTTGTTTTGGCGCAGCCTTACCCAGTGGATGGGTGGCATGGGCATTATTGTACTCACCTTGGCCCTCATCCCTTCATTAAAAATTGCCGGCATGAAACTATTCAGGGCGGAAGTTCCAGGTCCCACTAAAGATAAAGTTGTTCCAGGAGTTGTAAAAACTTCAAGACAACTTTATAAAGTATATTTAATTATATCTATAGCGGCTCTTTTTAGTTTGAAGGCGGCAGGGCTTTCATGGTTTGACTCTTTTATTCATACTTTTTCCACCGTGGCAACCGGCGGTTTTTCCAACCAGAATGCCAGTATAGGTGCTTATAACAACCCTTTAGTAGAAATAATTATTATCTTTTTTATGTTTATAGCGGGAATAAACTTTGCCCTACACTTCCATGCTTTAAGACGTAATTTTAAGCCCTTGCGGGATGATCGGGAAACACGTCTTTACATCGTGATAGCTTTAACTGCAACTATATTTATGGTTTTCAATCTAATCTACATAATGGATTATTCTCCCGGCACTGCACTCAGGGAATCTGCTTTCCAGGTGGTCTCTATAATGACAACCACAGGGTATGCCACTGCTGATTTTAACCAGTGGCCGGCCTTCAGCAAAGGTATCTTGCTGGGGTTGATGTTCGTCGGGGGCTGTGCAGGCTCCACGGCCGGTGGGATGAAACAAGCCCGCCTATATATACTGGCCAAAAGCGTCTCACGGCAAATAACAAAGCTTATCCACCCACAGGCCGTTATTCCTGTGCGTTTAGGAAAGCACGTAGTTAACGATCACATCGTGGAAAGCGTACAGACATTCTTTTTTATCCTTTTAGGCTTACAAGCTTTTAGTATAATCGCATTGACCTTTATGGGCATGGACCTGATCAGCGCCTTTTCTGCCGTAATATCTTCCCTCGGAAATATAGGACCGGGACTAGGCACGGTGGGCCCGGCGTCAAACTTTGCGGAAGTTCCGGCAGCAGGAAAACTGCTTCTGGCTTTCTGCATGCTCTTGGGACGTCTTGAACTGTATACGGTGCTGGTAGTTTTCAATCTAAGATTCTGGCGATAAAAACCAAAAAAGCCTCCGCCTTTAGGCGGGGGCTTTTTTAATACCCACCTTTACTCCCACCTGTATGTATATTCATTTTATCCCTGTAAATACTAAATAAGTAAATTTATTAAATGGGTTACAAAGGAAGTGGTGAGCACTTTATATGGGCATTCGTATAGAAAAAACCGAAGCAGAAAATTTTCATAAACTAGACCAAATTATTAACAGGTATAAAGCACAAGAAGGAATGCTGATCAGGATTTTACAGAAATCACAGGAAGTATTCGGTTACCTACCGCCCAAGGTGCAAGCTTACATATCACAAGAAGTGGGTATCCCAATATCCACTGTAAACGGTGTAGTAAGTTTTTATTCCCTATTCTCACAGGAACCCCGGGGTAAATATACCATACGAGTTTGTATGGGGACCGCCTGCTACGTAAAGGGTGCACAAGAAATTTTGGATGCTGTTAAAGAGGAAATACAGATAGGGGTAGGGGAAACCTCAATGGATAAGTTATTTACATTAAATGCTTCCAGGTGTATAGGGGCATGCGGGCTGGCTCCCGTTATGACCATAAATGACGATGTCTACGAAAGGCTTAGTCCCGCAGATATTCCGTCCATCCTCTATGGTTATATAAAAACTCACAAAAAAGCTAAAGTAACTCACTAGGGGTGAAATCGTTGAACTTAACACCCATTAAATCCATTGACGAATTAAAAAAAGCACAGCAAGAAGCTCAAGGTCATATAAAAATGCGTTTAACCGGAGAGAAGCCCAGACAAGGATTCCCCAAGTATCATATTCTGATTTGTGCAGGTACCGGATGTACGTCCTCCAAAAGCGATTTAATACGCAGGAAATTGGAAAAGGAAATCAAAAAAAGACTACTGCAGGACAAGGTTAAAGTTTTTAAAACCGGTTGTTTTGGATTCTGCAAGTTAGGACCCATTATGGTTGTTTACCCGGATCGAACCTTTTATACCAAGGTAGAACCCGGCGATATAGACGAGATCCTGGACAACCACATTGAAAAGGGGCAAAGGGTAGAAAAACTGCTGTATAAATCCCCTACAACGAATTCAATACAAAAGACCATTGATGAAATAGATTTCTTTACTCATCAAATGCGCATCGCCCTCAAGAACTGCGGCCTGATCAATCCGGAAGATATAAGGGAATACATAGCCATGGAAGGATATATGGCTTTGGCTAATATATTGGAGAACAAGACCTCTGCCCGGGATGTTATTGAGGAGCTAAAAAAATCGGGCCTCAGGGGCCGCGGCGGAGGAGGCTTTTTGACCGGACAAAAGTGGGAATTTGGCCTTATGAATGACAGCGACCCAAAATATGTATTATGCAATGCAGATGAAGGTGACCCGGGTGCCTTTATGGACCGTTCTATATTGGAAGGGGACCCCCACTGTATCATTGAGGCCATGATTATCGCGGGATACTGCATCGGGGCTAACCAGGGATATATTTACGTTAGAGCTGAGTATCCCATTGCCGTGGAAAGGCTGGAAATTGCCATTGACCAGGCCAAAAAGTTGGGCTTGTTGGGAAGAAAGATACTGGGCTCATCCTTAGACTTTGATGTAGATATCAGGCTGGGGGCAGGTGCCTTTGTATGTGGAGAGGAAACGGCATTAATTCAGTCTGTAATGGGGTTACGTGGTGAACCCAGGCCCAGACCTCCTTTCCCTGCCGAAGCCGGGCTGTGGGAAAAGCCTACAGTAAATAATAACGTAGAAACCTTTGCCAATATACCTATAATACTGCGTAATGGAGCCGAATGGTACGCGAGCATAGGCACTGATGACAGTAAGGGCACCAAAGTTTTTGCCCTGGCCGGGCAAATAAACAATACCGGGCTAATAGAAACGCCAATGGGCACCTCGTTACGCACCATCATTTATGAAGTGGGTGGTGGTATTCACGACCATAAAAAGTTTAAGGCTGTACAGACAGGCGGCCCGTCCGGGGGATGCATACCGGCAGCGTTGCTGGACACCGAAATTGACTTCAAATCCTTGACCGATATTGGTTCCATGATGGGATCCGGCGGGATGATAGTAATGGATGAGACAGATTGTATGATAGACATCGCCCGCTTTTACCTGGAGTTCGCCCAGGATGAATCCTGTGGCAAATGCGTTCCGTGCAGAGTGGGCACCAAAAGGCTTTTAGAAATCTTAAACAAGATCACTGACGGAAAAGGTGAAATGGAAGACCTGGAGATATTGGAAAACCTTTGTTACGACATAAAGGACTCCAGCTTATGCGGCTTAGGTCAGACAGCTCCTAACCCGGTTTTAAATACCTTGCAATATTTCCAAGATGAATACATTGCGCATATCAAGGAGAAACGCTGCCCTGCCGGGGTATGTAACAATTTGTTAAGTGTTGTCATCTCTGATGAAAAGTGTGTTGCATGTGGCATTTGCGCGCGGGTGTGTCCCGTTAATGCCATTACCGGTGAAAATAAAAAACCACCATTTTACATTCATCAAGATGTCTGTATTAAATGCGGCACCTGTATACCCAAATGCCCGGTAGATGCAATATATAAAAGGTAAAAGATGGTGAAACTTAAATGGAAAACATTAGAGAAACAGAAGAACTCCAGCTAAAAGATGAAAAAGTGACGCTTACCATCGACGAAAGGGATTATACTGTCCCCCAAGGGCTTACGGTGCTCGAAGCTGCGCGGATGGTAGATATAGAAATCCCCAGCTTATGCTACCTTAAGGATATAAATGAAGTAGGAGTGTGTAGAGTTTGCGTGGTTGAAGTAGAAGGTGCCCGCAACCTTCAGGCCTCCTGCGTCTACCCGGTCAGGGAGGGATTAAAAGTAAGAACAAATACAGAGCGGGTCCGCCGCGCAAGAAAGACGGCGGTATCGTTGCTGTTATCCAACCATCACCGGGAATGCACTACTTGTATCAGAAATTTAAATTGTGAACTACAAAATGTGGCAGATAATCTGGGTATCAGAAATATTCCTTTTACAGGGGAAATGCCAAATTACGGTTACCATGATAATAACCCGGCCATACAGAGAGACTATAACAAATGCATAAACTGCCGGAGGTGTATGGCCATATGTAATAAGATACAGGAGTGCTATGTATATTCCCCGCTAAACCGGGGTCTGGACACTGTAATTGCCCCCGGGTTTAAAAAGGACCTGTCTGAAGTATCCTGCATTATGTGCGGCCAGTGCGTTATTGCGTGCCCCACCGGCTCATTGAGTGAGAAAGAACATATCAACGAAGTATGGGAAGCCATATCTGACCCTGAATTAGTTGTGATAGCTCAAACGGCACCATCCATTCAGGTAACCATTGGCGAAGTATTTGGAATGCCTATAGGCACATTTGTGGCCGGCAAGCTGGTGACATCATTAAGGCGCATTGGATTTGATAAAGTTTTTGCCACCGATGTTACAGCTGACCTTACCATTATGGAGGAAGGCAGTGAATTAATAGAAAGACTGGTAGACCATCCCGAACAGTTGCCACTACTTTCTTCGTGCTGCCCGGGCTGGGTAAAATTCGCAGAGCATTTTTACCCGGAATTTCTCCCTCACCTATCTTCTACCAAGTCTCCCCATGCAATGTGCGGGGCACTTACTAAATCCTGGTACGCGAAGAAGTACAATATTCCACCGGAAAAAATAGTTAACGTGGCCATCATGCCCTGCACAGCAAAGAAATATGAAGCTGCTCGGCCTGAAATGGAATGTGATGGGTTTAGAAATGTTGATTACGTCTTAACCACCAGGGAATTAGGACGTATGATCAGGCAAGTCGGGCTGGACTTTACCAATTTACCCGATGAGGAATATGACGAGCCTTTTGACCAGTACAGTGGAGCCGGCATGATATTTGGCGCTACAGGCGGGGTTTTAGAAGCGGCTGTCCGTACAGCTCATAAATTGATTACCGGTAAAGAGATGCTGGTACCGGATTATGAAGATGCCAGGGGTCAGAGGGGTTTAAAATACGGCACTGCCACCTTCGGGGACAAGACTATTACCATAGCCATTGCTCACGGTACAGGTAATGCAAAAAAAGCTCTGGACATGTTCAAAAGCGGTCAAAAGAAATTTGATTATATTGAAGTTATGGCCTGCCCGGGAGGGTGTGTAGGCGGAGGAGGCCAACCCATTTTCGGCAG
The DNA here is from genome assembly GCA_016278505.1 of Clostridiales bacterium. Taxonomy (GTDB): domain Bacteria; phylum Bacillota; class Desulfotomaculia; order Desulfotomaculales; family VENG01; genus VENG01. The sequence continues at coordinate 272,065 of JADQBQ010000001.1, read as the reverse complement.
CAGGGATTATAAACAAACATCCCTGGATTATCGCCATAACCGTGCAGAAACCTTATATAACATAGAAAGGGGCAAAGAAATCAGGCAGTCGCACGAAAACCCCAGGATAAAACAGATTTATGAGGAGTTTCTCGGTGAACCCCTGTCGGAAGTGTCTAAAACATATTTACACACCAGCTTCATTCCCAGGGGCCGGCATCCTTACTTGTATGCAGAAAAACCATATAAGGGATTTAAGGAGAGAAATTAAGCCTTTTGCCCATTTTCCCACTCTACAATGTGTCCTGTTTTCTTGGTGGACGATACATCAATAAGCCGCTGGTTACTTGAACCCATGAAGGGAAGTGAAATATCTCTTAAAGTTTCCACATAGGGGCCGTCCACCAGTACATCTATTAACTTCAAAGCCGGTAGATCCTTAATCTCTTCGTACCCATAACCAGTGTATGCCCATATATCTAACTGGGGATTACGTTGTTTTAAAAGCTTTATTACATCATATAAGGCTGCAGGCTGAAAAAAGGGGTCTCCTCCGGAAAAGGTTATCCCCTTGGTCAGTTTGGTAAGGCCGGACTCTACCCTGCGGACCACCTCGTCCACGGTTGTTTCTTCCCCGCCTTCTGCAGGAATCTGTTCAGGATTATGACAGCCGGGACATTCCCTGGGACATCCCTGCATAAAAACCACGGTGCGAAAACCGGGACCGTCTACTACACTTTCCTTAATTATACTGGCAACCCTGATTAAGGACATCATATATCACTCCGCAACTTATAGTAAATGTTTTCTTAACACAAGGTCCAATTGAGATACCGTACCACACTCGAACATCCTGGAATATTCCTGAAATAGTTCCACAGTAAAAGTATTTTGCCAATCCTCAGCCGGCAGGGGATTTAACCAAATTATATCTTTTACCTTTTGCCGTAAATTGCTTACCCGCCGAGCAGCCTGGTCCGAATGCTGTGTCTTGGTGTCACTGACCATTAAAACATAAGTGTCGGGACTAAGTACGTGCCTGTATTGATCATCCATTGAAAGTAGAGCAGTATTCAAATTAGTAGTCTTTGCCCACTGATTACTTTCTGTCATTATTGTAGACATGGTATTGGCAAACCCGCCACCCCCTTTGAAATAAGGGGTTATCCTTTCCAGATCTTCCGCAAAGATGAATGTCTCGATATCTCTTACTACGTGGGCAAGTCCATAAACAAACTGAATAACAAAATGTGCATACCGCACCATGGACGCCGACACATCACAAAAAACAACCAGCCGGGGCCTATTCATTCTTCTGCTGCGGTAAGCCAATTTCAGCGGTACGCCCCCATACGCTAAATTATTACGTACCGTCCGGCGTATATCCAATTTTTTCTTGGCATTACTGCGCCGGTAACGGCGGGATATTCGGTTGGCCAAGTTACGTGACAGGCGGGACACCAGTGCTGTAACCCGCGGAAGATCCCTCTCAGCAACACTTTGCATGTCCTGGTACAAAAGAGAGTCTTCGCCACCTTCACTGTACCTTTGCACTACAGACCGTAGTACCTCATCCACATCTTCCTGACCGGTATACTCCACATTTAGGTTACTTCCGTGGTTTGACGAGCCGTTATCTTCCTGTTTCATCATGTAATAACGCCAGTAATTGAGAGAAGCCTCCACAACATTGGCAATTAACTGGGAAGGGTCGTTTACCGGGTTACCTTCATAGCTTTCGATTATGTTTTGAAACCGGTCCCTCTCTTCTGCCGGCATATTGGCGAGAACATCTTTTTGCTCGCTGGTTAGCTCCAGGTATTCCGATGCACCTCCCGCCCATTGCCCGCCGCTTTCCTGAACACTTGCAGTAAGTTCCTTTTCCACATTTTCACGCCGCTTCACTTGTTCTTCCTGATACTGTTGTTCCTGCTGCCGCCATTCCTCTTTACGCTCCGGTGGCACAAAAAAGCTCTCAAAGGCCAACTCAAAGAGACGGCGCTCTAATTTATTTTTAACCAGTAAAGATGCTAAAGCAGTTTTGAACTGTTCCCTTTGCATTATATCCACAAAGGACAGCCCACGGGCGGCATCCAAAATTTCTGATGTACCTACATTGACCCCCAGGCCGCGCAGTATTTTACAAAAGTTAACCAGCTGTTCTGGTACCAAAGACAGCACCCTCCAATAAAACCTTCAAAACTTCTTGGCTTATGGGTCTTTTTCTTTGACAGGATTACAGGATTTGCAGGATGCTTTAGGGTAGTGCTTTGGGGTCTTAAAAAACATTTTTAAATTATTTGTTTAATATATTGGACTGGTCCATAAGCTCTGTTCAGGTGCTAAAGACTTTCGATTGTATTTTTCTATTTGTTTAACAATCCTGTATATCCTGTTAATCCTGTCTAAAAAAATTGTTTACCCCAGAGCCTCACATGCAAAGCCTTTTATCCCGTTAAAACATTTACTTTCGTAAAAAAAGGCTGTTGAACAATAGTATCAACAGCCTTTCTGTTTTAAAACCAAAATTGCAATTGAAATACTAACGTATCTTCACTATGACCAGCTAAAAAGTGTGCGTAACCCTGTCGTTTAATTCCGCTATTTTACTGTCATTAAATCTATCCACAGTACTGAGATACCCGGTAATCCGCCGCACCCTGCGAATGGCATCTGAACCGCACCGTGGGCATTTGTCTTCATTAATTACACCTAAAGTACTACATCCCGTGCAAAAATCAACAGGGTAATTTACACCCACATACCCCATATCACTTTCAGCCATGTGCTTGATAATGGCCTCTACCGCTTCGGGGTTATGAATAGGTGGGGCATCCATTTCCACGTAACTTATATGCCCTGCATTGCAGTACTTATGATAGGGCCCTTCCACAGCAACCTTTTCAAAACTGCCAATAGGGAAATTAACCGGCACATGAAAAGAGTTAGTATAATATTCCTTGTTGGTTACTCCGGGGATAATACCAAATTCTTTTCTGTCCTTATTAACAAACCGCCCGCTAAGCCCTTCCGCAGGCGTAGCCAGGAAGGTATAATTCAAATTGTATTCTTCACAAGCATCCTGTATCCGGCGGTACATGTGTGACACTATCTCCTGGCCTAGTTGTTGTGCCGACCTATCCTGCCCGTGATGCTTGCCAACTAGTGCCGTCAGCGCTTCAGCCAGGCCGATAAAGCCTACTGACAGCGTTCCGTTAACGATAGCTTCTTCAATCTGGTCGCAGTCCCGTAGTCCCGGCGAGTTAATGTACAGCCCCTGTCCCATGATAAACGGCATATCTTTCACCTTTAACTTGGCTTGTACACTAAAACGGTGGTATAACTGCCTAATGGCCAGATCCATTACCTTATCAAGGTAATGGTAAAACTGATTGATATTTCTCTCCGCCCTGATGGCCACCCGGGGCAAGTTTATCGTAGTGAAGGAAAGGTTACCCCGACCATCAGTAATTTCTTCACCGCGGCGATTGGCCATTACCCTGGTTCGGCAGCCCATGTAACTTACCTGGTCTCCCCATTGGCTATTAAAGCTGGAATCCATAAAACTAAAAGTTGGGTTCAGGCGCTTGCTTGCTACCTTTATAGCCAACTGGAAAAGGTCATAGTTTGGATCACCCTGATCCATATTAATACCCTTTTGTAAACGGAAAATGATATTGGGGAATATGGGGTTTTCTCCCTTCCCCAAACCTGCCTCATAGGCCAAAAGCAGGCTCCGCACAACTTTGCGGGCACCCTCAGAGGTTTCCGTGCCTACGTTCATAGAACTAAACGGCACCTGCGCGCCTGCACGACTGTGCATGCTATTTAAATTATATATCAAGGCCTCCATAGCCTGATATGTTTCATGCTCATCAGCATCTTCCACATAAGGTGCTATATCCCGGTCAAAAAAGGCAAAGGACTGGCCACCGTGCATGTCATTTTGGGCACTCTGTAAAATAATAGCTGCTAGGGCAGTGGCTGAAGTAGGACGCTGGGGAGGCCTTATATACCCGTGTCCTGTATCAAAACCTTCTGCTAATAAGCGTCCCAAAGGAATCTGAACGCAGGTAAGAGTTTTCCCGTAAAAGTCGAGATCATGAATGTGAATATCTCCCCGCTGGTGAGCCAGTGACATCTCTTCCGGTATGAGCCTGGAAAGATAGTATTTTTTACTTGCCGCGCTAGCTATCTGAAGCATTTTAGCAGATGGGGAATTGCTTACGTTAGCATTTTCCCTGTTGGTTTCCTCCAGGATCTCTTCCACTGCATCCATCAGTTCACCTTTCGCATCCCTGAGGCGGGTGCGACTGTCACGGTACAGTATGTATGCTTTGGCTGTGCGGGCGTGGCCATTTTCAATCAAAACTTTTTCCACAGCATCTTGTACATCTTCCACACTGAACTTTTGGCCGTTAAACCTGTTTTTTAATAGTTTAAGTACTTCAATACTGAGTTCCATGGCCAGTTGGCGATCTTCACCGCCTACGGCCCGGGCGGCCTCAAATATAGCGTCGGTTACTTTTCCCTCATCGAAGGAAACTTCTCGCCCGTCCCGCTTTTGAATAACTTTGAACAAGGTACTGCCTCCTTAAATTATCATGATTGATGTCTGTCAATCAACTTTGCTATCTCTTTCATAAAACTTCGCACATCATGAAAGTCACGGTATACGGAGGCAAAACGTACATAAGCTACCTCATCTAAATCACTTAGCCGTTTCAAAACCATCTCTCCCACATTCTTACTTGTAGCTTCTAACTCCGGTGAACTCCGTAATTCTCGCTCAATCTGGGCTACCAGCCCCTCAAGTACAGCAGCAGAAATTCTTCGCTTCTCACACGCCTTGGTCAGGCCGGAAAGTAATTTAACCCGGTTAAAAGGCTCCCTGATGCCCCCTTTCTTGACAATCACCAAAGGAGGCTCGTCCACCCTCTCATAAGTGGTAAAACGTCGTTCACATCCAATACACTCTCGGCGCCGCCTAATGGCTTCCCTATCTTCGGCCGAGCGAGAATCAAGCACCCTGCTTTCTCCGTAACCACAAAAAGGACACTTCATTTGCCCCTTCACCGCCTAGATGTGCATATATAGTATTTGCAACGATTCAATTATACTAGATCCTGATACTGTCTGCAAAAACCGGAAAACAATGCCAAAGGGACGTTACTATGGTTTTCTCTAACCTTCTTTCATTTTTTGCGCTTTTTGGCAAGATGAAAATAAATTAAAAATGTAGCTTCACCATTTAGTAAAGGAAAACATAAGGTGCAGTAAAACGCTTTGGAGGAACTAATGCTGGAACACGTAAATTGGGATAAACTGATTACAGAACTTGCCCTGGCCATACTGCCTGTCCTGGGTAGTTGGCTCACTTACCTTGTCCACCAGGCAGCCAAATGGATAAAAGAACAAGGCCAACTGCCAATTTTAGATAAGTATCTTGACATTCTTGACCAGGCGGTGGAGACAACAGTTAAGGCTTTAATGCCCTATGTCAACGACTTAAAGGAAGCCAATCAGGACGGGAAACTTACTGCTGAAGAAATATCCGAAGTGAGGCAGGAAGCCTTACGGATAGTACATTCCCAATTGTCGGACACGGCACAAAAAATTCTAAAAAGGATCTGTAAGGATATCGATCAAACCATTGCAAACCGGCTGGAAGCCAAACTTTATGATATAAAAATGGCTAATCATAAGATTAATTAACCAAATTGATTACTACCAGAACTTCTCGCCCTGGTTTCCGGTTGTTCCACCTTGTATATGCTGGGGATGCGAGTCATTAAAAGTAAGGTTGACTAAAATAACGTCAATACCGATCTTAACTATTTTTTCCCAGGGCACAACAATTTCTTCTTCTCTACCAAAAAACCCCATAAATCGCTGTTGGTGACCCGGTAATACCACAGCCAATATTTTACCCTCATCAACATTGATATCAATATCCTTGATCGGCCCCAAACGTCTTCCGTCAACCACATTGATCACTTCCCTCATTCGCAAGTCGGAGATCTTAACCAATATTTACACCTCCCTAACTTATTTATATGAACATCTACCTTTAATTTGAACCGGTTCCAATGATTAAACAAAAAAGTGGCTGCAAACCAGCAGCCACTTTTTTGCATTATACTTTGTTTTTACTGTTCCACCCAGTGTTCCCGACACCAGTGTTTACAAACTATGCCAGCGGGGGGAGGTTCCTTGCGCTAAACGAATTTTTTCATATGTCCCAGGGCCGCCTTTTCCAGCCGGGATACTTGAGCCTGTGATATACCAATTTCCTCGGCCACTTCCATTTGAGTTTTGCCTTCAAAAAATCTGAGCGTCAGTATATGTTTTTCACGACCGGAAAGTTTGCTTAAGGCATCACGCAGGGAAATTCCCTCCAACCAGTTTACATCCTGATTTTTTTCATCACTGATTTGATCCATAACAAATATAGGGTCTCCACCATCATGATAAATAGGCTCAAAAAGGGAAATGGGGTCTTGTATTGCATCCAGAGCAAAAACAACCTCTTCCCGGGGCATTTTTAGCTCACCCGCAATTTCATTAACTGATGGCTCTCGGGAATGTTTGTTTACCAGCGAATCTCTTACTTGCAAGGCTTTGTATGCAACATCCCGCAGAGATCTGCTGACCCTGATGGGATTATTATCCCTTAAATATCTTCTAATCTCTCCTATGATCATAGGGACTGCATACGTGGAAAACTTTACATTTTGTGAAAGATCAAAGTTGTCTATGGCCTTCATTAAACCTATACAACCCACTTGAAATAAATCATCTACATATTCACCACGGTTAGTGAAGCGCTGGATCACACTCAGAACAAGCCTGAGATTACCGCTTATAAGCCGGGTACGGGCTGAATAGTCACCGTTTTGCATGGTTTCAAATAGTTCCCGCATCTTAGCTCCGGTAAGTACTGGCAATTTTGATGTATTGACACCACATATTTCAACTTTGTTAACCAGCAAAGGGGCCACCTCCGGCTGAATTTTTCGTGGCTTTTTTCATTATTACCTCGGCTAAGGGCAAATATACATTGTTCTTCAGACGCCAAAAAAAAGACCCGTTTTATTCAACGGATCTTCTAAGAATGTGGGTGCTAGAATTATTCCATTTTATTTATTTCTCGTTTAAGTCTTTTGATGATTCGTTTTTCCAACCTGGAAATGTAGGATTGGGAAATTCCCAGCATATCCGCGACTTCTTTCTGAGTCTTTTCCTCCCTGCTATTGAGGCCAAAACGCAATTCCATTATCTTACGCTCTCTGCCGTTTAAGCGCTGCAATGCCAAATAAAGTAACTTCTTTTCCACTTCCTCTTCTATATATTTATAAATTATATCATTTTCTGTTCCCATAACATCTGATAATAGAAGTTCATTGCCGTCCCAATCCATATTTAAAGGCTCATCGAAGGACACTTCACTTTTTGTTTTGTTATTTCGGCGCAAGTACATTAGTATTTCGTTTTCAATACAACGGGAGGCATAAGTGGCAAGCTTTATTTTTTTTAATGGGTCAAAAGTATTAACCGCTTTGATTAAACCTATGGTACCAATGGATACTAGGTCTTCAATCCCTATCCCGGTATTTTCAAATTTGCGGGCAATGTAAACCACCAGCCGTAAGTTGCGCTCGATGAGTTCACTTCTGACTTCCCGGTCCCCTGCTTTTAAGCGATCAATGAGGTAGTATTCTTCATCAGTGCTAAGGGGAGGAGGAAGGGCTTCACTACTGCCCACATAATGTACTTCTTTTTCAATTCCCAGCTTTTGCAAAACCCGCACCAGGTGAAGTCGAAAAATTAACCTCAACTTCCAGAGTTCTAACAAATCTTTCCCTCCCTACCAATAAGGAAAGGGGGCACACCCCTTCGGGGAATGTCCCCGATTCTAATAAATACTAATTAATTACGAAATATCAGTACCCAGCAACCCCGGATGAACAAGCACATTATAATCCGCATCCGGGCTCAATGTTTTTAAGCAAATAGCAACGGTAACCCCAGTGGAACAGATGGTTTTATGTCCGTACTGAAGTTCCACTTGATCAGGGTCAAACCCTAAAAGCATTCCCGCATCCTTTCCCAGGGATTGGAAGGGTATTAACCTAAACTTAGCACCCCATAGACTGTCTTGCATCACCATCATAGCTTTTACGGGATCCAATTCTCTGTTATTATCCAGATATGTAATCAACTCCCGCGGAAGTAGACTTTTAATCACTTCATACTCAGCTACAATTACAGGGTTACCGGTAAGGGGGTCAGTCAACTGGTTGCCGGAATCCAAAAAACCCTCCGTTTGTACCTGCTTATCACATACCTTTATTACCAGCGGAATTTTAAATAAGCTTTGCCGGTAGCGACGCTTAAAAAGCAGTGCCGTGCCTTTTCCGGCCGCCCCAAAGACTCCAAGAGCCAGAACAATGGCATGCCAAAAGTACCTCTCCAGGACAGACGGAAAGCTTTGAGGAAATGAGCCCACTCCTCCCTGAGCCTCCAGGAAATACATAATACCGATCACACTGCCCCCCAGAGCGAAGGAAGTAAGATAAAAAAAAGCCAAACATGTCGCCAACCGAATTGGAGGCAGAGGTGCAAAAGCAACAATGATTATAATCACAGAAGCTAACGTCTTAAACCAAACCGTCATTAAGGGTGAAAATGCCGGCACAAAAGCCGCTATGGAATAAAGTCCCCCCAATGCGGCGGCAATTACCATACGCCATCTAACATTTGTCACTCCGCCTATTTTCCCTACCGTGTAAAGTATTACGTAATTCATAACCATACTACCCAAAACTACCTGGTCAACATATATCACCTGAAAGGGCACTGCAGGCACCTCCACACAAACAGGACAAGGAAACCCTGTTACCAACTATATGGCCTGGCACTTTGATTTATGAAAAGAAAAATTCCAGCCTGGCCATATTATATAATACCAGTACTGGAAAAATATGTCACTAATTGGACCTAGGATCATCTTTTCACTCGACATTCATATTTAACACTTTACAGATTTCCCGCTTGACATAAACGGAACGCGCTAAACTGGTTCCCCTAACCATATTTTCCGAAGCATAGTAAAAGGGGACAGGCTACTTTTTCAAATACAAAAAAGTAGCCTGTCCCCTTTTGAGGGTTTTTTGATATCTTTTGCTTTTAACGCCGCCGTAAAAATGCAGGTATGTCTAGATCATCATTATTGGCGAAAGGTTTTATTTCAACATCACGATCGCCCTTTTCCTTATCTTTTGTTCTATTAACCATGGGCTTTTGTTCCTCAAACCCGGTGGCAATTACCGTTACTCTTACTTCCTCATCCATTTGCTCGTCTATAACAGCTCCGAAAATAATGTTTGCTTCCGCGTCTGCAGCCTGTGAAATAATCTCTGCTGCTTCGTTCACCTCGAAAAGTCCCAGAGAACCTCCGCCTGTCATATTTAAAAGTACACCACGGGCGCCTTCGATAGAAGTTTCCAACAGGGGGCTTGATATGGCTAACCTTGCAGCTTCAACAGCCCGGTTGTCTCCACTTGCTGAGCCAATGCCCATCAGCGCTGATCCTGTTTCCTTCATAATTGTCTTAACGTCAGCAAAATCCAAGTTTATCAAGCCAGGAACGGCAATCAGATCTGATATGCCCTGCACACCCTGCCGCAGCACATCGTCCGCAATTCTAAAAGCCTCCACGATGGAGGTGTGTTTTTCCACTACCTGCAGCAGCCTGTCATTGGGAATGGTAATTAGAGTGTCGACTTTATTTTTTAAATCCTCAATTCCCGTCTCAGCCTGGTTCATCCGCTTACGTCCTTCAAAAGTGAAAGGTTTGGTAACAACGCCCACAGTTAAGGCGCCTACTTCTTTAGCCACTTCAGCTACCACGGGCGCAGCCCCGGTGCCGGTGCCACCGCCCATGCCGGCGGTAACAAAAACCATATCTGCCCCGCGCAGTACCTGCTCAATCTCATCTCTGCTTTCCTCCGCCGCCTTTTGCCCTATTTCAGGATTTGCGCCGGCCCCCAACCCCTTGGTTAGTTTCGAACCTACCTGTATTTTATTACTGGCCAACGCCATTTGCAGTGCTTGGGCATCCGTATTCACAGCGATAAATTCCACGCCCTTAAGCCCGGAATTTATCATTCTGTTCACGGCATTATTTCCGCCGCCCCCTACCCCAATCACCTTTATATTTGCAAATTGATCCATCTCCATTTCAAAATCGAGCATTATACCATCCTCCTTCTAGTATACCCGCAATTGTTTGATAAGCTTTCAAACCCATCAGCTGCATGAAGAAAACCCGGTATCCCGTAATTACAGCAATACCCCGCCAATCCGGCAAGGGAAACACTGCACTTATCTGAACCGGGAACAGAAACGTAGGGAGGAATCGAAAGCACCTGTAGTTCCAAGTATTGTGACAAATGTTCCGCCATACCGGGAAACATTGCTCCCCCTCCGGTTAATTTTACACCACCAGGTATTAATCCTGTAAAATTCATGGATTGAATTGATAGTTTAATTAATTCGTAAATCTCTTCCAGTCTTGCATTAATGATGGAAATAACTAGAGAGTCTTCATATTGATAAGAATGTAAACCAAAGGATTGCATCAATTCTCCGGCTGCTTTCAAAGTGGTACGCAGCCCCACCGCCAAGTCACCCACTACATGTTCCATCCCCACCGGCAATACCAAAGCATCTCTCAATGTACCGTATTTAAAGGATGAAACCGTAGTAGTTTCGGCTCCCAAGTCCACTAAAATGCAGCCTAATTCCGTCTCAGCACCATTAACTAAAAGCGGGGACTGAACTAGAGGACTAAAAACTACTTTACGTAAACGCATCCCGGCTAACCGGACAGCATCATAAATATACTGAACGGGCTCCTTACCGGCCAAAACCAGGCGAACATCAACTTCTAGGTTCTGCCCGATTTTTCCTTCGGCAGAGGAAACCAAATGTCCGTCCATAGAGTATTGCAGTGGTAATATATGTAATTGTGTCAAGCCCTCCGGGTTAAATTGTTCATTTACCTTGTGTAATAACTTTGACACATCACCGGCCGACACATGGCGACGGCACCCAAGGTCTTTTTGTAAATGATAATCTTTTACTTTAATACCCGTTCCGGAAAATACGGCATATATTCTTTCAGGTAGATTTATATTCGATTTTTCTCGCGCATCGGCCATCAAGTTTTCAATGATTCGAGCAACGGAGCGGGTGTCGATTATTACTCCTTTACGCACACCTAAAGACGGGGAATCAATCTGGGCCAAAATTTCAAAAGATTTTCCCGGGCCAAATTTGGTAACGGCAATAGATATACGCGCAGTACCAATATCTAAAAGTACGGCAATGTCTCTCCTTTTTCTGGCCAAAAGCCATCCCCTCGCATATGCTTACTTAATTTGTAAACTTCAACGTAAGGAACAATTTCCCTCTATGAACAAGGCAAAAATTTATTTTTTTAGCAGATGTCTTCTAATTAATGATACATTTTGAAAGAGACGTACCCCAAAAGCCACCACGGCAGCTAGATATAAATCTATTCCCAATCTTTCCCCCACAAAAACCAAACCGGCCGCAAGCAGTGCGTTAGTAAAAAAACCCGTGGTAAATATAATGTGATCAAATTTATCTTCGATAGCGGTCCTGATGCCTCCCAGCACGGAATCCATGGCAGCGAGAACCGCCACCGAGGTATACACGGCGTAAGCCTTGGGTAAAACAAGAGGCACATTCAGCCCAATCAAAACCCCAATCAAAACCCCGACCAGAGCCAGAACAATGCCTACCCACATATTCCTCACCTTCTTTTAAAGAGGTTTTAAGTCTGTTTAGCATAATTTAATTCCAGGTCCCCGGAATAAGCAGGCACCGTTAATTCCTTATGCTTCTTTATTTTTATCTCTATACCCAAGTCACCACTCAGGTAATCCAAAAGGCCCCCGGGTAGAGTTAAAGACTCCTTCATAGCATCCGGGTTGCCAATTGCCAGTATCTGATATGGAGGAACTACCCTTTTGGTGTTCACATTAATAAATGAGCCGGCTAACCTTATTTCAGTGATGGGCGTAATACGATGGCCATTCAAAGACAAGGCCTCCGTTCCGGCGGCCCGTAGCTCATTGACCACTTTTAAAAGATCATCATCCCTGATAATAGAAAGTTCGGCCGGTAGTGTCGGGTCAAACCCTTTAGGGTTATCCAAAATTACTTCCACCCCGGGCCCGGTGACTGTAATAATACCCGCAGCAATTTTTGCTTTATCCAGCTCACTTTGTATAGCTTGGACGGCCTGCTGCCGGCCTGCATTAACCTGTTCCAGCTTGAGTTTTAAATCATATATTTCCTTTTGCAATGTTTCGTTTTCACCCGTTAATTGCCGCAACTCACCGGCTAATTCCTGAGTTCTTTCTCTGGGAATACCATTAGGGAAATTATTGGTAACCCGGAACTGCACTGCAAGTAATAGCCCCAGAACTATAGCTACTAAGGATATAGAAGCAAATATAGAACGTTTAGCCATAAAAATCACTCCGAATTCCGGCTACTGAGCCGGCTTAGCATAATTAAAACTTATCCCACCTTCATAGGGTGGAACCGTTACCTTTTCAACTTTCTCCACCTTAACCTCAATACCCCACCATTTAAGAGAATCGATCACCCCACCCTTCATTTTTAAGGCACTAAATAGTGTATCATTATCACCAATAGCCTTTATCACGAAGGGAGGACTTAATCGGGCACTTTTGTTCATCAATACCGTAGGTCCAATACAACGGACTTCCGTATTAAAAATAACCCTTTGTTCATTCATGGAAATGGCTTCGGCCCCGGCAGCTTTAAGTTCATTTAATACCTTGATTACATCTTCATCGTGCAGAACGTATAAGTTTGGGTCATCACCGGGTTTGATAGTTTCCTGACTATCGTTTAAAGTAACCTTTACCCCGGGGCCCTCTAATTCGGCTAAACCGGCAAAGGCCCGAATTCTATCTAATTTATTCTTTGAATTAACAAGCCGCTGTCCCGCCATCGCCTTATCCAATTCGCTGCGCATTCTTTCTACTTCCCTTTGCAACCTTTCGTTATGTTTCTTGGCTGCCTCAATCTCAGCAGCTAAAGCACGAGGCCTGTCCAAGTTACGCAGCCGTAAAGGGTCATCTGTATCCCATACTATCTTAAGTTGCGTAGCTATAAAAAAGCCCACTATAACGCAAGCCAGAGACAACACTATAAAAGCAGACTTATTTGGCATAATTTTCCCCCCGGAAAATTTCCATTTACTTAATCACTTTCACTCTTATATTTTACCACCGGGGAGCCGGTAAAAGATAGATCAACGTATTCTATTCGTTGGTGAGTTCCCTCCAGTTCATGAAGCACTTGGAGGAACATATTCCCCTTGGATTTTACCTCCACGGGGATTCCCAAACGACATTGATCACCTTCCACAGTGTACAGAACAAAAGAGCCGTTATCCTGATAATGCACCTCGGAAAGAATCCCAATTAACTCTTGCGGCAACTCCTGAACTACCTGCAAAGCAGCGTCAATCCCTTTTCCACTGACTGCTTTACCCGGACCGGAAGCCGTAATGTCAATACCCGTTATAACCGGCAGCTCTTTTGAAACTTTCTGACTCTGCTGTATAAATATTTTCTCCCCATCAACCTTCATGAAACCGTCATTATCAGGCAGAAGGGCCACCGGCGTCCTCTCTTTAACTTCAATTATTATACGATCGGGGAACCCCCTTTTGAGGAGGACATCTTGAAAAATAGGTAAAATGCTAAGGTTTAACTGCGCTTTCTTTAGATTAACCTTAAAAATGTTGACCCCCGTATGGAGTCCGGATGCAGCAATAATTCTTTCCGTATTTACCTGCCGGTTACCCCGCACATCTATTCTCTCTACTTCAAACAGAGGGGACTTGAAAATTATGAAAGCAGCCAGCGCAAACAAAAAAACCAGCATCAGGCTCTGCCATAGCCCTTTACTTTTGTGCCTATGCATTTTGTTATAAACCATGACAACCCCCGGATAGGAAAAAATACCAGTTAATTACTCATTATATATTAAAGTCCCCCCGTTTGTCCAAGAAAACAGCCTTAGAACTGTGGCGACTAAAGGTTTAAATATCATCTGGAAAGCAAAAAGGGGGACAGGCACCTTTTTAAAATTTAAAAAGGTGCCTGTCCCCCCTATAAGCCTATTGTAATTGATGGGAACTTCCGCTCAATGCCGCCCCGAGCGCTCCCACCAATTGCGGTTCCCGCGGCACATAAATCTCTACACCCAGCCTCTCACTTAATAATTTAACAATACAAGGGTTCTTTGCCACACCACCGGTGAAAACCAATGGTGTTTTAAAACCTATCCTCTTCAGCATACCGGCTGCTTTATCAACCGCAGAAGAGTGCAGGGCAAGCCCAATATCCTCTCGTTTAGCTCCTCTGTGCACTAATGATACCGCTTCTGATTCGGCAAAGACAGTACACATACTGCTTATTTTCACGCCACCGCTGCCTCTAAGGGCTTCTTTGCCGAACTCCGATACATGCGTATGGCCCATAGCTTCTGACATCACTTCTAAAAACTTACCGGTGCCCGCGGAACATTTATCATTCATTTGAAAGTCAATTACCGAAGCTTTTTCATTCATTAAAATAACTTTGGTATCCTGTCCGCCAATATCCAAAACTGTTCGAGCACCGTTAAATAAGAAGGCAGCTCCCAGAGCATGGGCCTTTATTTCGGTTACTACCCGGCCGCTAAACTCCGCAGCCACAGCATGTCTTCCGTATCCAGTGGCAACAATCTCGTCATAATCTTTTGTCAGCAATTTTTTTGCAGTCTTAATGGGCTCAAAGCCCGTATCTTCAAGTTTTGACACTACAATCCGGTCACCGGAGAGTACCACAAAACCTATAGTCCTGGACCCCATGTCTAATCCGGCATACAATAAAATCTACTCCTTAATCATTTCCACAAATGCTTCCACTCTTGTCTTCAATTGCCCCGCATCTTCCTGGTCATATCCGGTTTCGATTTTTAGAAGAGGAATACCCTGTTGCCTTAAAACCTGCTCTACCCGGTTTGCCTCCACCGCATAAGGATTGCAAAAGGAGAGGGCACAATGTATCACTCCATCTGCCCGGTATTCTTTTACCAGTTCTGTTAACCGTTCCATCCGGCCGGTATTGGGAGTAAAAACGGCACAATTAGTTCCTAAATACCTTTCAGCAACGTTATTTATTATGGAATCAATATCCGTTCCTTGTTCAGACACCTCATTTTCAAAATAACGCATTCCGGTGCACATTTCTTCGGCAACCATGACCGCACCGCTGCTTTCTATAATATGCGGCACTTTCCAATTAGGGATAGCCATTGGCGTACCGGTGACAATCACCCTGGGGGTCCCGGCGGGAAAGATTCCTACGCCGCTTTCCAATCTCTTCTCCAGTTCATCACAAAGTTCGTTTACCTTGGATGTAAACCTGGCTACATCATCATACATGGCAATCTGTTCAATAAGCAGGCAATCCTTACCGCTAATGACTACAGGATCACGTTTGCGCAGCTCCGAAAGCCGCTTCAAGGCACGGCGCTTATCATTCGATTCCCGAACAGACTGCGCTAAAGAGACTGCGGAGATACTGTTTCCGGTAAATCCTTCAATATGTCGTGCAAAGTCTTTAACCTCTTCCTCCCACAATTTGCGGTCCTGGTCCTTTTTCATGTGCGGCGTCTCCATTACGTGTACCGGAACATAATCATTGAGAATTTCAAAAGCTTTCTTTTTGCCGTCACAAGTAGTTTCACCCACCACCATATCACTGGACTCAAAATAGGGACAGACCTTGGCCAACTTAAAGCCCATAAAAGACTTAATTAAAGGGCAAATATTACGTGGTAAAACCTTTTCCGCCTCACCGGCTCCGATTTCTATGCCGGAACACAGCCCTATACAAATGCCTCCCGCAGCACGAATAATTTCTTCCGGTACAAACACGCAGAATGTACCGATAACTTTACCCCCGGCAGATTTATGCTGCTGCAACTCCTCAATTCTTAAACCGTGAATTTCGTTTACTACAAAGTCAAAATATTCCATTACCTGCGGCCTGTTTTCCTGCGTTAGATATACATCATGGTATGTAGGCGGCAAGACCTCAAGTAACTGGTCGTGACTTTCCATATCAAGCCCTAAATCCTGCCACATTTTTCTGTAATCACCCATATGATTCTCCCCCTTCAATCATTAGTTAACTTATGATAATTGTATATAAGTAATTTATATATGGCAAATAAAATAATTTTATAAATAAAGTTATAGCTAAATAGATTTTTTATCTGATTTCTAAGACGGACATTCCTCCACCGTATAACGAAAAAGAACGCCCCTTAAAAGGCGTTCATCAAAAGATATAAAGGCAGATGCATTTGTACTCAATACACTTGTTGTATATTTTACAGGATTTTTTTATCGCAATGTCAAATTAAGTTGTAACTTGTAGATTACATAAGAATAAGGAGTAGTTTCTTATGCAATTAAACCACCGTGAATGGGTCAGCATCAATAATCTCTTGGCAGAAGCAGGCAGTATATTATCATTATTTGACGCCTGTGAGTCAATATTAATGCTGCTTCAACCACTTATCCCCTTTGATCACGGACTGTTTTTTTTCTACAATGACACGGACCATAGATTATTGAAACCATTTCTATTCAATATTCCTGAAAAGGTAAATGACGATTACTTCAATTATTACCACCGCATTGACGATATACGAACCAGGGCATTCAACCAATCTTTCCCCGCCCGCAGTTCGGATATTATGACTTACCGGGAATGGAATAAGATGGAATATTTTTGCGACTTCATGCAGGCCAATAACTTCTATTACCAGCTAAAAACCGACATCCATTATAAAGATAAGCTTTTAAGTTCAATCAGTCTTCTGCGAAACAAGGGAAGCGGCGATTTTAAAGATAAAGAATTATTATATCTACATATCCTTCGACCCCATTTTGGAAACCACATGTACAAATTAATGGTTACCGAAAGGCAGGAAAAAACTCTGCAAAAAAAATCTATACATATTTCAAGAGTTATAGATCACAACCAAAACAAATTCCTTTTTTCCAACCGGGAAACCGATGTACTAGACCTTGTAATACGAGGCCTGACCAGTGCAGAAGTCTCTGACAGGCTATATATTTCTAATGAAACCGTGCGGAAACACCTAAAAAATATTTTTGTTAAAAGTAAAGTCAGAAATAAAACAGAACTACTGGCCAAGCTAGTAGGACTATTGGAGTAACACTATTTCATTTTTCGCGATTTATCTTCTTTTTCCTGATCTTTGACCGCGCCGGTGTCAGGATTAGAATTGTCTTCTAAATTATCATCTCCCGGGTCGGCATCATTTGTCGCTGAAGAATCCGAACCCGGTTTAAGGTCACCCGATGCCCCGGATCCTGCCGGGTCGCCGCCATCACCCGCCGGCACCTTTTCAGCGTCCCCGTCCGGCTGCCGGTCTCCTGTATCACTGCTTGCCTCTCCTACCCTGGACACAGACCAGTTTCCCATGGCCAGCGTCGAATTAGTAGATACAAGCTTCCAGCTGCCCGACACCTTTGACCCGTCAGCATTGGCCTCCCCTGTATACACATAATCCACCTCGTCTGGAAGGTCAGAGTCGTGAAAACTGATTTGAATCTTATTGCCGCTAACCGAAATGTCTCCGTCAAATGGGTAGCCACCGACCATTAGTGTCAGGTTATGTTTTACGTTATCACCTTTAGTTATCTCCGCGTCTATCCGGTCATTTAAACCCAGTCCCTCTTGTGCTTCTTCCTGGGTAACGTTTAAACCGAATTCCCTGTTAAGTGCATCCACGTATACATTTACTACATTCATTCTTCCCTGCCACATACCAACAAATAATTCCCCGCTGCCGCTGCCCACAACATCTTCACTGCTAAAACCGCCGCCTTCTTCGTTTGTAAAACGCAACAGATCATATATTACAGCCTCCCTGGAATCAGAGACTTGTACCCTTTCTTTATTGTAAGGAAACGGATCCCCGACAATAGCAGAATTATTCCGCTCCCTGTAATAGCCCATATTTGTATCGTATTGCTGCTGGGAAATCCCCGAGTCCTTGTGGCTAACTACATAATCAATCAAGTTGTCATAATATTCAATATATCTGCGGGCATAAAAAATACCGTTTAGGGCTTCCACATATTTTGCACTGTCATATGCGCCGTAGGTCATACTCATTTCATTACCGCTCTGTGGGTCTATCATAGCACTGAATTTGGCAGCTTCCTTTTGACCTTCCGGCGTTCCCACGCTGAGTCCCGTATCGTTATATTTATTTAATACACTTAGCCACGTTGGGAACCATCTATTGCCGAAGAATGTAAACATATTATAATCATAATCGTCCTGGGCAGTTTTTAAATTACTTAAATTGTCATTTTGGGCCTGTTCCACTTCCTTTATGTATTCTGCTACCTTTCCCTGGTACTCTGAAAGCAGCCTTTGCTGCTCCTCCCTGTCCATTCTCATATTACTTATTTCTTGCTCCAGCTCGTACTGGTAGCTGGCAAAAGCTGCAGCAGGTAATAATAACATGAACATAAAAAACAATAATACAATTTTTCGCACTCCACTAACCTCCCCAATACGTGCATATTAACCATAATTTTGACAATTTTAGCACAGTTTTTAGCATCCATGAATACCCCAAAAGGGGTATTCAATAAAAAAAACGCCCCTCAAGGGGCGTTTTTAGACGTATAGGCAGGTATATTGTTTGTTTTTCTAAGACTCCTTTTGTGCAAAATAATAAGCTAACCCTTTAGCTATAGCCTCAGCTATTTTTGCCCGGTAGGAGTCCTTGGCTAATAGTCTTTCCTCTTCCAAGTTAGATATAAATGAAGCTTCCACCAGCACTGCCGGCATTGCAGCAGTGCGCAGCACCACAAAGTTTGCCTGCTTTATACCAACATCACGCCGGTTTAGAGATTGCATCAATTGGGAATGCACCTGCTGGGCCAGCAGTCTATTATCCGCCTGGGATACTCCCAGCCCGGAAATGTTATCTCGCCGGTAGTAAGTACTGGTACCGGAATAACCCCTCTTCGGGTGGGCATTCATGTGAATACTGACAAATACATCGGCACCACCCCTGCCGGCAATTTTAGTGCGTTGATACAAGCCCACGTATGCATCTGTTGATCTGGTTAGAATTACCTCAGCCCCATTTTGTCGCAGCAGGTTTGCCGTTAAAAGGCCTACATTAATATTTACATCTTTCTCCTTTAACCCGCTGGAACCAATGGCACCCGGGTCACTGCCGCCATGCCCCGGATCTATAGCTATTGTTTTTCCTTTTAGGTGTGTTCCCAGGTTCGGCACGTATAGCTTTAACGTAAGTTCCTCGCCATCATTCTTCTTACTCTTAGTGGCAGCGAACATTACCGGCTCTTTAACATCAAAAACCAAGCGTACAATGTTGGGGTTTTCACTGAACTTGCCTGTTCGGATTCTCTTTACCAGCTCGCTATTAACATTTATTTCTTCCGCCAGGTCTCCTGGTTTTACTCCTTTAAGATCCACAACCAGCCTGTCGGGATTGGTTAAAGTAAAAATGTGATGTTCTAAAGCGCCGGTAGTGTTAACAGTTGCTACCGTGACGCCGTTATCCTCCCCAACCTCCAGGCCGGCCACGTTTGAATCATAATTTTGCCAATCTGTTTGCTCTTCTTCTTTCTCCTCACTTGGGGGAGGGTAATTCTTATCGCTGTCTTGGTTATTCTTAAGTTCCTCCCGAATTTGTTCTTCCTGGAGCGGGGTAGTGGCTTCCGCCTCTTCAATATTGATTAACTGATCAGCTATCCAGCCTATACCGCCTTGAACAAGTTCAACCTTAAACCAATTTCCCGCTTGTTCCAGGATCCCAAGCCGTTCTCCCCGGTCTACCTTACCTATAATGTCATGGTTGGTCCCAGGACCACTACGGACATTTACATTAGTAGCGTCAACCACGCCCTGCATAACACCCGGGCTATCCTGAACATCATCCACTTTTACAAACCGGCCGGACACCCATCCCATACTGCCGTCAGAGAGCTCTACCTTATACCAGCCCTGTGAAGACTCAAATACAGTTAGCTTGTCCCCCTTTATAACCTCTCCTATTTCCGGTGTCGAGGTACCGGGGCCGCTTCTGACATTCAGTACGTCTGCCGTTATTTCTATGACGCTACCGGGAGAAATATCCGTTTCACCGGCAGCCTGATTCACCTTTATGTAAACCGTCTTTGTACTGCTGTTCCATTTCACTTCTGTGCCCAGCGTTTCACTCATAAACCTTAGTGGCACCACTGTTCTTGCATTTATTAATCTTACCGGTGCGTCTAAATATACCGCTTGTCCATTGACTGTAGGTTCATTGCTTCCTACAGGTGCCTTGACAGTCTTACCGGACTTTTCCACAATGGCAACCTTTTCTTGTTGGTTCCAATTTACTGTAGCGCCCAGTTTCTCCGTTACAAATCGTAGAGGCACATAAGTTCGGCCCGTACCTGTATTAATAAAAGGCTTTTGATCCGGAAATACCACCTGGTCACCGTCTACTTGTACCGTGACATCATAACTGAGACCGGCAGATGCATCTCCGGCCATAACAGGGACTGCCGGGAATAAAAGTGTCATAAGCAGTGTTATTATTAATAGTAACCGCATGAAACTACCCCACCCACCTCCAATATTCATAGTTAAACAGATCTACAATATTTAGATGGTGTAAAGTCCAAATTTGTTCCCTGATGACGAAAAATAGTATTTATTGCCATAGGCTAGCGGGGACGATACCGGGGTGGTAAATTTTGACCGGCTCAACCATGTTGGAAATGGAGTTACTCGCCGGATTAAATAGTGGACAACAACACCCTTTGGATGAGATGATTAATAATGCTGTTCTCTTACAGCAAGCCCAAAAAGCCGGAGTAAAAGCCCCGGAGCAGGAAGTGGAAAGCCAACTGGAAGCGATTAAATCCCAATACGATGAAAAACAATTCAAGCAAATCCTTGAGGCTAACAATTTATCTGAAGACGGTCTAAAGAAAGAAATTTCCGACCAGCTAGTGATAAATAATTATATACAAACGGAGATTGAAGAAGATCAACTGTCTATTTCTGAGGATGAGATTAGGGATTCTTACGATCAGGTAATTAATCAGCAACCGGAAGGGGAAAAGCCTAATTTTGAGGAAGTAAAGCCACAAATAAAAGGAATGTTGAGACAGGAAAAAATGCAAGAGGCAAAAACCGAGCTGTTAAAGGGTTTGAGAGAAGATATGGAAATTGAAGTACTTTTATAGGAAGTAGTGATCGATTAGGAATAACCGGGAGCCTTGGATGAAAGGCTCCCGGTTATTCCTATTTATAACACCGTCAAACAATTTTCTCCTCGTTATACGCGTAACAGCCATAGAACCATACGTACGGGCCTCGTATACGGTTTAGCTTGCTTGGCAATTTCAAAGGTTTCAATTCCTTATAGGTAGGCTACAAACCTGCCGGGTTTAGTGCTGCCGGATATATTACTGTGCGGTTTCAATTCCTTATAGGTAGGCTACAAACAAAAGCTCTCACCTGGAAAGTGCCTTTTGAAAAAGTGTTTCAATTCCTTATAGGTAGGCTACAAACGCTCAAAAGCCTTGGTTAGGTGAGGTGGGGCATTATTGTTTCAATTCCTTATAGGTAGGCTACAAACAGTTTTAATCGCCCCGTCTGCCCCCTGGAAATCCTCAGTTTCAATTCCTTATAGGTAGGCTACAAACGCTAATGTCCAGACTAGAACGAACCTTGCCAAGTTGGTTTCAATTCCTTATAGGTAGGCTACAAACAATTGAAGGTTCAGTACATAAGGCTATGTTAGGTCAGTTTCAATTCCTTATAGGTAGGCTACAAACCGGTTTAAAGCTGTTCAAGCGGGTTACGTCCAAAGGTGTTTCAATTCCTTATAGGTAGGCTACAAACATGATGGCAACTTTCTAGGTTTTGGTGATGGTGTTAGGTTTCAATTCCTTATAGGTAGGCTACAAACCAAAGTGCGAAGCATATGAAATGCAAGAGTTTCTATAGTTTCAATTCCTTATAGGTAGGCTACAAACTCAATAGCAAAATGATACACTCTAACAAAATTACGCGTTTCAATTCCTTATAGGTAGGCTACAAACCGAAACCAATAAGAAAGGGTGATTAATATAGACCTGGGTTTCAATTCCTTATAGGTAGGCTACAAACAATCTTTGGCGCGGCAGCTAATGCTATGGCAAAGGCGTTTCAATTCCTTATAGGTAGGCTACAAACATATATTTATCAGTGTAGGACAGGTTGGGAACTTTTCGTTTCAATTCCTTATAGGTAGGCTACAAACATAAAGTGCGACCATTTTTAGAACTAGGCTTTTCTTTGGTTTCAATTCCTTATAGGTAGGCTACAAACCAGATTTTTTGCGCATATTTTGATTGATTTCTGTCATTTCTCAATAAAATTAGGTATCAAACAAGCACATAGTGAAGTTTTTTACGAACTTTGACCGGAATTTATCCAAAACGAAACCGTTTGTTCCGTCGACCCCCAGGGTTTTTTACATCATTGGGGGGCGACGGAAAATTTTTACAGGAAAATATCCTGACCACCTTTCTCTATGCCCATTATTTCGCGACTTGAATACTGCAAGGATCTGAACACATATATAATCACGGAATCTTCTTCGTCATTGATAATACTGCGGAGTTCCGCCTTTAGTTTATGGAAATTAGCCTTAGATATTTCACCTTCAAGTACTGAATTTTGTACCCAGTGCAGGTATTTCCTGGCTGTTTTTAAAACCTTTACCACTCGTTTTACATTTACATCATAAACCAATATCACAAACATGTCCACACCCCTTGACTACCATTGGGCAATGAATGGCTCATAAAAACTTTCCCCAATCAGGTGTTTTTCCAGTTTATATAGTTCCAGGCGCATGATCCTCCTGTAGGAGACTGGCCTCCCTATCCCTTTATGTTTAATGGTAGTTTTTAATTTTGCGTCAAGCTCCTGCACGAATGTTTTGCGGGCCCGGTCTTTCATCATAATCCCTTCGCCTTCTTCTGCAAAGTCATTGGCGGTTACCATTTTTTTGCCCAATATGCTGAATATAACCCTGTCTACTATGATAGGCTTGAAGATTTCCGCCAAGTCTAGGTTTAGAGAGAATCTGCGGAAGTTTGTGGCGTGAAGATAACCTATGCGTGGATCCAGGTGCGTCTTGTAGATCTCACTCAACGCTATGGTATACATGATGCTGTTACCAAAACTTATCAAGGTATTTAAGTGGTTTCTGGGTGGGCGCCTGGACCGTTCCTCAAATGGGAAATCTGGGTTACGGGTAATCCTGTCGAAAACCCTGTAGTACCTGTCCCTGATGTTGCCTTCGGCTGCCATCAGGCGGTTGATATCACTGCAGTCATCCAGAGACATGATCACTTCGTCTACCCTGCTTAGGGTTTCTGATATTCCTCCCACACGATTGTTATAATACCGCAATACTTGCCTGATGTTCCTGGCTGCCCCGCTGACGAACTGCCTGGCAATGCGTATACGCTCTTCTTCATCCAGGTAATGCTCAGCCTGCTTCAGAATCATATGCCCTGAATTCAGGTGCTCACGAGGATAAAAACTACCCATGTAGTAACCGTAATAACTGAAATAATGAATGATAATTTCTTTCTGGGAGGCAAACTCCAGGAATTTTTTATTCAGGGAGACCTCCCCAAAAACCATTAATTCTCCCACATCTTCAACTGGAAGATACTTTTTTTGTTCTTCCGATTCAAAATACAGCGTATTACCTTTTCGCTTTAGTTGTCCGTCATTAAAAATGTAAATGGTCTTTTTCAAAAAAGTCCCCCCTTTACGACCAGCAAAACTCAGCATAGGCACAATTTCGGCATATCTGTTTCTTTACAGCTTCAGGGGGAATAGAATCATAAATGATTCTCAAAATATCCCTTTTGGCCTCTAATAAGTTATCTATTAACTCATCAGTTAACTCTACCAGCTCCCGCCTTTTCTCCTTTGGAAAAAGGAGTTCGCCCCTTGCCTTTATGCCTTTTTGAAATAATTCCCACAGGTAAAAGGCCAGCTGCATTTTTGCACTTTTGATATGCTTACTGCTTTTCTTTACTTCGGCCACTACCAGTCCATGCCTGTCTTTTCTCACTACATCAAACTTCATATGGCCAAAAGTTATTTCTTTTTTCTCTCTGCCGTAGGACTGCTCGGCAAAAAACCGACCCAGGACCACATTGGTATCGTCCTGGTCAGCAGTGATTTGCCGCCCCATAAGCCATACTTCCCGCTTACAAACGTAGTAGTACCAGATGAGGGTACCGCCTACCCTTATCTCATTATCCCGCACGGTTTTTGCCTCCCAGAACAAAAATTAGTAGCAACAAGCATCAAAATCATCTTCTCCCTTATCGCTATAATGGGCCAGCCCGGTTTCCTCCGAGTAGTTACCGGGGTTAGCCAAGCGAGGAATGGCAATATCACTAAGGGAAGCAGCTAATTTGCAGGCCTGCTTATCACTCACAGGAACCAAGAAAAACTGGAGCAATGCCATAAAGCGTTTCCGGTCAACAAACGACAGCCGCCTGTGCTCGCCTTCAACATAATTTTCGTAAAGTTGTTCTACCCCTTCAGGTGCATACCTGTGT
Organism: Clostridiales bacterium; assembly: GCA_016278505.1. Classification (GTDB taxonomy): domain Bacteria; phylum Bacillota; class Desulfotomaculia; order Desulfotomaculales; family VENG01; genus VENG01. The sequence goes on along the minus strand of JADQBQ010000001.1, from coordinate 247,248 downwards.
AAAAGCTTTGCAGCTTTATCCTCTAGTAAGTCTTCACCCCACGGTACAAAAAGATTGATGCGGGGTGCATCGGATCCGAAAGGGCTAATACCTGAAAGTGCGGACCACTGACCGCAAGCAGCGTCTGTCAACTTATCCAGGGCCGCAGTACAAGCATTCCGGGCGAAAGTGCGATCATAAAATTCGCGCACCACTCCGGCTGTGAGCGGTTCTTCCCATGACGGGTAGCGTGCTATACAGCCGTTGGTTTCCTCCCGGGATATCATGGAACGGTATACGTGTATCCTGGTATCCGTTTCCCCGTCCCTGCGGAAAGGAAAGACTATGACCCGTGCCTTTGTCCCTTCACCGTGCCTGTTTGCCCTTCCCGCAGCCTGGGCAATGGAAGGCATCACAGGTAAAGCTCTCATTAACAACCGGAAGCTTAGATCCACCCCTGCCTCTAGAATTTGAGTACAAACCACCACAGTTGGTTCACCGGACTTCAATCTGAGCGCGATTTCCCTTATCCTTCCGGCTTTATGCAGAGGGGTCATACACCCGGACAGATTATAGCAGTCTACTCCCGCCCGAATTTTATCTTTAATAATTTCATACACCGTCGCTGCGTCACGAATGGTATTCATGACCACACCCACCGAACTCACCGTTTCTATCTCATTCAAAACCGTTTCAGCGACCCCGTACTGGTCCAGAGGTTCCTCAAGCACCGCAACTGTATACCGGTCAGGAGTTTTAAAATCAGGCGCCAGCGGAACAAACCCCCCGGGGAATACCATATCAGACGGCGGCAGGGTGGCCGTGGTGAACAATACCTGTAGGTCATATTCCCTGGCCGCTGCGTCCAGCATTTGTAAAAATAAATTCCAGACAGCCCCGTCAATTATTTGCGGTTCGTCAACAATAACAAATGCCTTTTCCATGCCTTTGAGGCGCATTGTTTGTTGAGCACGCCTGGGGAACAGGGCCCGGAAAAGCTGGTTGAACGTGGTGGTAATGATGGGAGCTGCTTGCCAGGCCTCCAGCGCCAATAGAAAAGTTTCATCCATTTCTTCACCGGACTGCTTCTCATCCATTACCGATAAATGATGGTGCTGAACCACTTCCAGCCCTGTATAAGACCTTATTTCAGCTGTGGCCTGGGACAATATGGAGAGATACGGGGCCACATAGATTATTTTTTGCCGCTCTCCCACGGCACAAGAGGACATTGCTAGCCTGAGAGAATTTAATGTCTTGCCCAAGCCAGTGGGAAGCAACAAGCTTAGAAACCTCTCCTGTTTACTACGTACGTAGTTGTTAAAAACGGAGTCCTGTAGCCACTGCCTAAGTCTTACCATTTCCGGTGAAGCAGTTCCCAGGTGAAGCACTTCCTCACCCTTGGCCCTGCACAGAGAAATCAAGCGGTCAAGAGCACTTTGTGCCGCTGCAGGGGATAGACTAAGAGAATTGAGATCCGCAGCATGGTAACGATCCCCCGCGATCAAACCGGAAGAAAGCGAACGCAATGCCGCCCCAGCCGCATTCCTGTATTTATTCCCTTTCTCGCTCAACTTGCGCTTTATAAACCCTGGGAGAGTGTTATACCACTTCTCCCAGGTGAGGGGAAACTCATTCAGCCAGTCTGCAAATCCATTTTGACCAAGTTTGAGTTCAGGAAAATGACGATTGACGAGTTCAATTAAACCAGGCAGGTCAACTTCGCAAAAGAATTCTGGATGTAAAGTGTTAACCCAGGGCACTTCGGGTCCGATATCCTCCAGGGGACCATGGTGGTCATAAATATCCCTGGCCAACCGCATGACGAGAGAGTTTAATTGCCTTAACTCCACTCCCTTTAATTGCCACTTTTCTATTAAACATACGGCACAATAACAAAAAAGGGTGGCACCGGCAGGAGAATGTGCCGGCCCTTTCCGGCGCTTCTCCTCCGGTGTATTGATATAATCCTGCCAACCTGCATGAGCCTTACCGGCATCATGCAAAAGCCCGGCCAGGAACTTCAACGCATCTTCTTTCTCTTCCTCGGTCTTTCCCCAGCTGAAAGCCACCGCTTCCAGATGATCAACCAGCAAATGTTGCATTCCGTTTTCCTCATCAGGCCTGGCAATACAATCCTTTATTGGAACTACCACAGGACTACCACCTCTTTTTCCCGCCGGGAAAAGAATTTAACTGGTTTATCCCTCAATTTTTCATCCTCATTGTTCCGAACCCGAAAGACAACAGGTTGCCCTACAGTCTCGTAAATGACATTAACTGTACCACTGAAACGCCTTTCTCCCAGGTATTCGTAATGCATTCCACCCACCCGGCCGTATTGTGCGCCATCTACGGGAATCAAACCTTCTATAACATGGCTGGGGACAACGGTTTTACATACCAGTTCCATACCGGCTCCGGGATTTAATTCCGGAACATCATAACATCCTGTAAACCGGGGAAAGACCAGGCAGTATGCACTTCCCAGGTAAGTATGATAATGACTCTTTCCTTCGCGCAACATTTCCCCGAGCCTGTCCAGGTGCGTACCGGTATAGTAAACACGATAATGGGGTGAAATCACTAATTCCACCGAAGTGGGCCGGTTAAAGGTGCTCCTGGCTTCACCCAGCCAGCCTTTACCCAGCATGGACATCTCCTGAGAACTGGTATGCACCGGGGAAAGCAGTTGGATCCCCACCCAGTTATTCCCTGTCAGACGTTCCATTCCCAGTATGGAAGCAATTAGCCCCTGCAAAACAGTCCTGGTTATAAAGGGGTAAGTGGCGTGCGTTCCTGTAGTATCGGGGCGGCGAAAATGTGCCATCTTCCCCTGCAGGTCAAATACCAATAGTTTCAGTTACCTCACCTCCCCAAACCTTTCCTACCACTATGCCAGCTCTTGCTTTTCCCCGGGGAGATTCCCTGTTATCCTCAGCCCCGGGTGAACCCAGCAACGGATGCGGGCAATTCTATTTTCATTTTCAGATAAAAGTTTTTCCAGAGCGGAAACATTTAGTTCCACTTCCGGCAGTGAAGTTGGAGGATTTCCTCCCTGCCAAACCTCCCGCTCGGGTTTAAGTTCAATAAAGTCTTCCAGGTAGCCAATACGGAAAAAGGGATCCTTGTATTCCACATGCAGCATCATAAGAGGCTGCTGGATGCCGCGCCCGCGTGCCTGACGGTACTGAGTCCCCTTCCACAACCCTTCCAACAACAGTTCCAAATCGTTTTCATCCATGCCCGTATCCCGGGCAATATTGGCATTTATCACCGCCGGCATAGCGAAAACCGCAAAGGGTAATGTATAGGTAGTCCAGATAGTACCCTGCTGACTCCCCTGGCCCTCTCCCTGCTCGTTAACCTTTACATCCTTACTGGGCATGACCACAGTGCCTTGCACATATTTTGTTTCCGCCGGGTGTAGCGAGTGGGCCCAACCGAACTGCACCGGGCCCGTTTGGTTGAAACTCTCTTTCCCTACACTGTATACTGCGCCGAAAACACGCATATCAAAGGCAGCTTTCAATAGATTATCACGCTTGTTCTTTGATGATTTTATATTCAGCTCTTCCAGTATCTTTTCAGCCAAATTTTGCCGGCCCAGCAGTTTTCCATCTTCCGTTCGCTCCTGGCGACAGAAGATGAAATCACGTTTATCCTTTCCACCATTTGGGCACTTTGCCAGCACAAAATCCCTCATATCACGCTTTATACTCACATCAGAAAGGGAAATACGCCCATCGTCCTCTCCAAACATTCTCCTGGCATCGCTTTCATTAAGTGGATCCCTGTTAGGGATACCATCCTTTACACACTTAACGAACAAAACCTCTCCACCACTAATACTCAAGGGAAAAGCCTCCTTTAAGAATTATTTTTACCTTTACCATTTTTTTCTTTTCCCGTCCAAGCTAGAGCATAACCGGCCCAAAAGGCCGCCATAAAGGCATCCCTTTCCCTGTTCACCTCATCCCTCAACCGGCTGTATTCCATGAGCACCACTGCAACCTGCTGCTGAAAATTATTTGAGAGTTCAATATTTAATTTCAAGGCATACTCGTCAATACGGGAGAGAGCCCTTTTCCATATAAATTCTGGTGTTAAACTACTGCCAAAAATCATAACCCGGTGTTGCAAAAACTTTTTTTCTTGTCCTTTTTCCTTACTTTTTTTCTGATATTTCCAATCAAAGAACCGAACTAGACAACCAGCAGCAAAACCCAGTTCCTCCGGATCCTTAAGATCCAAATCATCAGCCGGTGCTTCCGCCACCAAACGGCATAATTCCCGCCAGTCTCTCATCAAATTACACCCCCCGTTTCCGGTTTTTATTGCTATGGCTTTATCATATTGAAGTAAAAGCTGGTTAAAGGTAAGATAGAAAATGACCTCTCCGCAAAGCTCTTGAAAGCTGTCGGGGAGCTTACGGGCCAGCTCATTCATCCTATCCGCTACATTAAAAAGGAATGCTCGCCTAGATAGTTCGCCACGGTGGAGAACGACATCTATCGTTCTCCAGGTATAAGGAGCACCATAAGCGGTGGTTAATAAATAGGGTAGCGACCCATAACGACTGCTCAAAAAGTATTTGTACTTGTCCGACAGTTCGTTGTAAAGGCTCTCGGCCACCTGCAGGGCGTATTGACGCGTAATACCTGTAATTTTTGTTAGTTCCCTGGCCACTGAGGGTAGCACATCCTCTATGGTGGCCCGCAGGTGAATATCTCCACGACTCGAATCACCGGAATAATATATTATAGTCATCCGGTAGTTATCACCCGCCATTTCTGCAGGCAGGATGGTTTCAAACCCTGTAATCTCCCGCAGGTGCATGTCTACCTTATTTCGCCCGGAACCGTTACCCAGCATGGATATTACCCCGGCAACAAAATCGTTTCGATCATCTTCGTCTTCCAAGAAGGTGTCCAGCACCGGCAAAACATAGGCACAACCGTATACAGCGTCCGGGGTGCTACCTTTCCTGGTTAATTCTTTGCCCGCAGCAGTAGCCGAGGGCGAGAATATCTCCTTAACCAGCCAGTTATCGAGCTGCTTTGTTAACTTATTAAACAGATTGGCCCCATAAGTCAAAGCATTGTAACAACCAGGGCATAGGGCTATGCTTTCCACCAACTCACCGGTTTTTAGAGCAGACGGCAGGGGACAGCTCCAGGTGGTGGTAAACCATGACCAGGCCTTACAATAGGAAGAAACAACACGCCCCTCCTCTCCGCAAAAATAACAAACGGCACCCGGCCCTTCCCGCTCCCCCATTTCAGCCCCTTCGGCCAACTTAGCCTCCCAAAACCTTTCTTTTACCCGGTTCAGATCCGCCACTAAATGTTTTCCTTGATGCAGCACACTGGGACCTAGATCAGCCAGATAATCGTTGCCAACCGGAATCTCTTCCCTTAACTGATAAGGTTCATTTTCCCCCGGCAGCGTCAGCACAATCAGGCCCAGCATTTTTTCCCCGGATCCTTTATCCATGTTATTAACCGCCTGATGCAGCTGTAGAGCAATTTGTTCTACTTCTTGGCTGGATAAGTCAATACCCACAGACTTTTTCAACCTGCCGGAGATAAACTTTTCCAATTCACCTGCATCCTCAAAAAAACTATGGAATTGCTTATCATACACCAAATAAGAAGGTACGCCATACCGTCCTTGAGGTTTCAACGGGTTTCCCCTGGGTATGATGAAGGGCGCCCCCACCGCCCTCCCCACATCCTGCTGAAAAACCTGCTTTTTGCCCTTCGAACTCTGGTCATGGTAATCTCCCCACTGTTGCACGGGCAACACCGCTATATTACTCTTATCTCCTTGCCTGTCCACTTCAACCACAAAAACCCGGGCCATAAAGCTCTTGGCGCCAACTTCGGCAACATCCGATACCTGCCGCAGTATTGCTGCAGGTGGAAGTCCCCCTTCCACCATGGGGCGCCCGAGCCTGATCAAACTTTCAATAATCAACTTTGCCCCCTCCTTTCGCCACTACCGTTACCACACAACCGGATATAACCGAACCCTTGGGAATTTTTTCCTCCAAGTCCGGCGTCTACCGCCACCTGCAGTAACTCCGGGGGGCCACCCAGCTTAATGCGGCAGCTGTACCCTTTTATTACTGTATGCTTGTACATAGTGATATTAAGGCACGGCCGGTTCAAGGTTTCTACACCGAAATCGCCCTCCGGGAGTTCCGTCCCGTAAAAAGCCCTATATTTTTTCCTCAGATTGGTCTCCAATAGATGTACAAACTCCTTCTCCCCTGGATGGAAATAACATGTATACTTCCCCCCTTCCGGTTTCAAAAAAGTACTGTATATCACCACAGGGGAAAGAAGTTCAACCTCGATAACCTCCCCGCTTACCACCGGTTTTTCAGCCTTAATCCCCACAACTTCCACCGAAGTCCCGCCCAGGTGAATACCTTCCCCCAACAGACAACCCATGAGTGAAGTACAGAATTCCTGCACCGGTGAAGAGATGTAAAGTTTTACATCTCCACTGAAAGATATTTGTTTATTTACCCTGTCTAATTTGTAATTTCCCAATATTCTTGAAAATGAAAATAATTTAAAACTGCGGCCATTGTACACATACCCCCGGTCATGGAGAAATGCTGCCAGTTCAGTAGATATATTGTTATATATGGCGCCCTGAATAAGGCGGTTATAGTGAATGGGCAAAACAAGTTCGCCGTTCTTTTCCCGCAGAGACAAACACAGATGCAAGCTATCCCTCCTTCCAATTTACGACCTTTTTATAAAGTTTAACAAAATGACAGGTCAACATTGTGTCCGTGATAGGAATGTTTATCAAAAATATTTATTGTTTTTTTAAGCGCAACAATATAATATCTTTATATTTTATTGACAACGAATCTACAAAAGCTTATAATAATCTTGCAAGCCGCTGTGGGAAGGCATTTCTCGCTTTGCGGTTTGTTTATTTTTTAACGTCTTCAGGTTCTACATCAGCATTATCCAGTGGTTTTCCCTCAGCATGTGCCAACACTCTTTCCATCGCATCCTTACTGGCATATTGAATAGAATATTGATTAGGTGACAATTCTGCCTGTTTTTGTTCTATAATTCGCTTATAACGCGTGTAACGGCTAAGGTGCCAATTACTGTAAGCCTTTTTAGGACTTGAAGTGTTTTGTTCATCATAAGCATCAGCTTGATGGCGTAAACAACCTGCTATCATATCTGCCAGCTCTATCCCCGGCACCAGTGAAGAATTAACGAATAAAGGTGTGGGAGTTATACTTCTTAAAAACTCCTGTCCCTGAGGATGCCGGTATAAGTAACTCGTAAACTCTCTGGATAATCTCTCATCTGCATCATTTCCTTGCGAATCATATACAAAAGACGCAAACTCATCTGGCTTATTCTCTTGCATATAATTAAAAATTTTAGTTAAAAGCCAGATATGATGCAGTGGTAAAATATCACTGTTGGATTTTAATAGTTTTGAAGGCCGGCGACATACCACTGCAACTACCCGCACATCTTCCAATGATACAAAGTAATCACAAAAGAACCTCTCTGCTAACTCGATTTTCCATCCTCCAGCGCTTGGCCGCAGTATCTTATTTGCTTTTAATTCATACATTTCTGGATTTATAAAAGGAGGACATAATTCCCTTTTCAGATTAAGCAATGTGCTTGTAGCATCATTTAAACTTTTTTCCGGAATAATCACACCTGCTATTGTAGGTCTTTTAGCCGTATCCTCCGCATCTAATCGCCCGCTTTCATCTAAGTAAACAAACAACTTTTCAACTCCCTTTAGCATTATCATTTACTTTTAATATTCTTTGCTTTGCCATACATAGAAAATATTACCTCGTCAACTAGTTTTTTTCTATTTGACAGCACTAACCTTCATTGCTACAATAAGTTTTGTAGCGTTACCTAAAAGGAATTTAAACGCATTTTCATTTACTTGCAATTAGCCTACCTACAAGGAGTTTTCTTTAAAAGACAGGAGACGGCACCTTATCTTAACTAATCTTCCTGAGCCGTAACTTGTTACCCCCATTCCGGATACCATAGTGTTCCGGTCTGTGCATAATCTTTCTGAATATGAAAAGAAGAAAAGGACTGACATGTTTTCCAAAATGGGAAAGCAGTCAGTCTTTACTTATTGCAAAACGCTGCGCTAACATGTCAAATAAAGATGTTTCTTGCTTACCCGTAATATATACAAAAGGCGAGACCTCTGCCATTATCATACACAAATGTATAATCTAGCTAATACCAAAACCGGGCTTCGGCCGTTATATTAACTTTGAACCTAAACCTTTAGCTTACTTTAGTTAACTCAGGCCAGCGGTTGGCTTCACATATCTCCTTCTCTTGAATAATTTAACGGATGCAGCGGTGAATCCGTAGACCGCCTACATTCTCCACCCCGATAGCCAGGAAGTTCTATAATATCGACAACTTTAGGTCTGTCAACCACCTTACTCAACACATAACTCACAGTGTATCATATTCATCATCGTTATCCATCGGCAAGTCAAACACTTCGCTGATCCCCAAACAAAGCCGGCGATGCCGCCGTATTCATCGACCACCAAAACCATGTGCTGGTGACTCTGTTTAAACGCTTGTAATGTCCGATCCAAAGCCTGTAGATCTGCTCCCTTTTAAGATTATCATAATATAACAGCTAACTGACAAGGTAAAGACCTCGCACCGACGGTTTGTTTCAATTCCTTATAGGTAGGCTACGGCCACCAAAATAAGAGGTTTGAAACACCAACTGGTTATCGGTTTCAATTCCTTATAGGTAGGCTACGGCCCGCCACTTTCGTCCTCACCCCCTGTGCCGGGGTCATGTTTCAATTCCTTATAGGTAGGCTACGGCCTCACAATGAAACCAAGGGCAACACCTAGAACGATATAGTTTCAATTCCTTATAGGTAGGCTACGGCCCTATATGGGATCTGCAAAACTTTTTATCCGCAACGGAGTTTCAATTCCTTATAGGTAGGCTACGGCCGTAGTTGAGAAGTATATCAGCTTTGTAACAATAGTTGAGTTTCAATTCCTTATAGGTAGGCTACGGCCGCACATGGTATGCTATTAGATCACAAGCCGCCCTTTGAGTTTCAATTCCTTATAGGTAGGCTACGGCCTGAAATAGGTAAACACGTTAGCGCGGAGTACGCTCCGTTTCAATTCCTTATAGGTAGGCTACGGCCCCAGGTAAAAGAAGAAACCTTTACCTGGAAAACCGTGTTTCAATTCCTTATAGGTAGGCTACGGCCAGGAACTAGGCTTCCAGCAGTTAGGGTCTCGTACCAGGTTTCAATTCCTTATAGGTAGGCTACGGCCTTAAACTATGCAATAAACTTTTTTGCAATGATTACATTGTTTCAATTCCTTATAGGTAGGCTACGGCCTTTATCTGTATTTAGTGACCCTTATGCGTTTAGCAGGTTTCAATTCCTTATAGGTAGGCTACGGCCTGTTTGCAAGAGTTTTTTATATTTAATTTATGGAGGTGTTTCAATTCCTTATAGGTAGGCTACGGCCTAAGATTAATTTACTTCAGAATTACAAATCCATTTCCAGTTTCAATTCCTTATAGGTAGGCTACGGCCGAAAAGGATTCCGCACAATGCGTTTAGAGATTATGGGTGTTTCAATTCCTTATAGGTAGGCTACGGCCGTCTTGGGGGTCTTGCTCTTTGCCAGTATCTTATATAGTTTCAATTCCTTATAGGTAGGCTACGGCCTGAGGTAATGGGGAAGAATCAGGTGCAGTATTATAGTTTCAATTCCTTATAGGTAGGCTACGGCCTGTTATGATTATTGACCTTACCAATATATCTAAAATGAGTTTCAATTCCTTATAGGTAGGCTACGGCCGCAGATGAAATTAAAAAACATGGGTACGACGCCTTTAGTTTCAATTCCTTATAGGTAGGCTACGGCCAATGCCGGCAGCCCCTCCGGGGGCTTACGCTCAAGGGTGTTTCAATTCCTTATAGGTAGGCTACGGCCAGGTATACAGCAAAGGTGCAGATATTTTCCAACTGGTTTCAATTCCTTATAGGTAGGCTACGGCCTGGAAATAACAGAGTACGCCGATTTTTCAAGGTCAAGTTTCAATTCCTTATAGGTAGGCTACGGCCGTATATAGCTGTACCAGTGCTTTCCGGTTCCGATCCTCGTTTCAATTCCTTATAGGTAGGCTACGGCCGGTATTTCCCAGTAATTATTTAAATAAGAAGAAAAGTTTCAATTCCTTATAGGTAGGCTACGGCCACTAAACAGTCAAACCCTTCACCTATGGGCCTTAATGGGTTTCAATTCCTTATAGGTAGGCTACGGCCGGAAACCGCTGTCAAGCTAACCGAATCAGAAGCCCTTATGTTTCAATTCCTTATAGGTAGGCTACGGCCGGAATTGACGGAAGGTGAATTGAAAGATTATGAGTGTTTCAATTCCTTATAGGTAGGCTACGGCCGGTTTTGTGGTTTATAAGGGTATGGCCCCCTCTGAGTTTCAATTCCTTATAGGTAGGCTACGGCCTAATTAGTCGTAGATCCAATTTTATTTTACTGTCAATGTTTCAATTCCTTATAGGTAGGCTACGGCCAGGGGAATACCTGCTTCGGCAAATTTAACTATTTTGTTGTTTCAATTCCTTATAGGTAGGCTACGGCCATGGCCCCGGACGTGGTGAAAGCCGCACTGGAAAAGAGTTTCAATTCCTTATAGGTAGGCTACGGCCAAAACGGGGTTAATGAAGCATCAATATAATGCAGTTAAGTTTCAATTCCTTATAGGTAGGCTACGGCCAAGAGTTAGATCGCTGCCAGGAACAGGTGGTCCGGGGTTTCAATTCCTTATAGGTAGGCTACGGCCATACAGAGACGGACTCAAACCAAATACGCCTGATGGATGTTTCAATTCCTTATAGGTAGGCTACGGCCTTATATGCTGTAGAGTTACAAGGTAAAGAAGCTATAAGGTTTCAATTCCTTATAGGTAGGCTACGGCCAAAGCCCGAGCCTGCTTTGTAGTATTTTACCACAAGTTTCAATTCCTTATAGGTAGGCTACGGCCCCGATTTTTCGCATATTTTGTTTTGTTTGTGCCATTTTATCAGCAAAATTAAGGATTTAACAAGCACATATTGATGATTTTTATTATCTTTAGCTAAAATTACATCAAAAGCATGCCGTTTTTTCCGTCGCCCCCCGGGGGTTTTTGCACTATTGGATGTCGACGGAAAAATTTTACAGGCAAATATTTGCCCTTCTTTATGCCCATTATTTCGGATTGAATACTGTAAGCGGTCTGAACACTTATATAATGACCTAGTATTATCCGTCATCTAATCCTGCAGAATTCCACCATTCCTAGCGGATTTTTTAAAACCTTCACCACTCATTTACATTTACATCATAAACCAATATTACAAACATGTCTACACCCCTTGACTACCACCTTGTCAATAAAGGCACAGTCTTTTTTTTGCTAAATAGTACAAGTCTTTGTTATAATTGATCTAACTATCTGACTATTTAATGAAAGGATGATGGAACAGTGTCAGATCTTTCCGCCCCTTGTGGTTTGCTTTGTAGCGCATGTCCCCTCTACCAGGCTGAACAAGACCCTGCATTTAACAAAAAACTGGCCGAAAAAATGAAAGTTGCGCCGGAACGTGCCAGATGCCCGGGCTGCCGCCCCTGTTCCGGCAAAGTTACCCCCATACCCGGCGGATGTTCCACCTTTGATTGCGCCCAGGCCAAGGGCGTGGAATTCTGTTACCAGTGCGGTGATTTTCCCTGCCGTAGGCTGGCCCCCTGTGCCGACCGCGCCGGTATTTTACCCCACAATTTCAAACTGTACAGTCTTCTGGCGTTAAAGAAAATGGGCAGGAAAGCCTGGGAAGAAGAATACCCCACGCTTGTCAGCCTTTATTTCCGCGGTAAAATGAAACTGGGTGTCGGGCCGGAACTCGATTAGAATGGGCCGGTTAACTACTTAAACTGATTAGGGAGGAATTAGACATGAAGATCATTGCCATTAACGGAAGCCACAGAAAAAACAAAAATACCGCTGTCCTTCTTCAGGCGGTACTCGATGAGGCCGCTGCACAGGGCGCGTCCACTGAATTACTGGAGCTAGCTGACCACAATATCAAATTTTGTATTTCCTGCAACAAGTGCCTGGGCCGTAACCAGTGTACCATCAATGACGATGACATGAACAGCATGGCTGAAAAGCTGCTGACCGCCGACGGCATCGTGCTGGGTTCCCCGGTGTACTGGGGAAATGTAACCGCCATGATGAAAAACTTCATGGACCGCTCCCGCTGGATGCACATGTACAAAAACATGTTGGCCGGAAAGGCCGGGGCGGCAGTTACCAATGCCGGCTTGCGCAACGGTGGACAGGACTTGGTACTGCAAATCATGGAGCATTACCTCTCCGGCCAGGGAATACAGTTGGTGGACGCCCGGGACCAGAACGCACCGCTGGCCTTTACCGGGGTAAGCGGCTCATTGCAGGCCGATTTCAAGGACGGCAAAAACATTTGGCGCAGAAGCGTAGAGGAAGACGAGGGAGCAATGAAAGCCTGCCGCCAACTGGGCACGAACATAGTAAAAACCATCAAAGGGAAAATTATAAAATAATGAGTCAAGCGAGAACGTTTCTGAACGTTAAACTTGCCCATGGGACAGGGGACAACACACCGTCCACTGTCCCATGTCATATGTTAAATGTATCCAAACGAGAAAAACCCCAACCGTTCCATTTCCTAAGGGTTACCCTCTCTGTCTAGCCGACCAACACCGAAGCATCCAATGCAAACCTCTGCCCCATAAACCGAAAAGCACTTTACTTCCCTCTCCCAATTAGGCTGAATTTCCTCCTATTATTTTTCCCAAAAGAAGGAATTACCCCCAAGCGAAGTTATCACGGAATTTAAAAGGTGTGCCGGGACACATTTTGATCCCGATTTGATAGAAGTTTTTCTTTGTTTACACGAGGAGAGTGTAAACAATTCGGACCGCCCCGGTTGATACATCATTCCAACTGGTAAGAAACTTCAGCTGTGATTATAACTACCTTATTAATTCTTTCCTGCTCGTCAAGTGACTGATCCTCCAGTTTGGCACACTCCGTGGCCATTTTTTCCTTCATTTCGTTAAATTTACTCATTGTTGTTCCCCATCATCTAAAAAGCCCTCGTATTAACTCGCGAGTCCAAATTACACCAGTTGATTCTCGTCCCCAAAACCACTATAATTAATACCAAACATTAGTTCTATAGATTGGTGATTATATGAAGCGAGTTATCTTACTAGCTGATATGAATAGCTTCTTTGCCAGCTGCCACCAGGCTTTACAAACCGAATTAAAAAATGAAAAAGTTATTGTTGCCGGCGACCCCAAAAAGAGGACCGGGATCGTTCTGGCTGCATCATACCCGGCAAAAGATTTGGGCGTTAAGACGGGTATGCCAATGTGGGAGGCCCGCCAACTCTGTCCCGACGGATACTTTTTTAAACCGGATTACCCGCTCTATGTAGACTTTTCCACCAGGATACTGCATATCATGCGGGACATAACAGACCTGGTGGAACCCTTTTCTATTGACGAAGCCTTCGCCGACGTTACAGGTGTTACCGACCTTTGGGGCCTGCCGGAAGTTACTGCAAAAATGCTAAAAGAACGTATTAAAAATGACGTAGGCGTACTATGCAGCGTGGGTATCGGTCCGAATAAGCTAATAGCAAAAATGGCAGCCGGGGTACAAAAACCCAATGGCCTGACCATGGTTGCGGATATTGAGGAATTTAAGCAAATCTTTTGGCCCAAGCCCGTTAGAAAACTATTCGGTGTTGGCTCCCGTTACGAAAAGCATCTTTACGACTGTAACGTACATACCATTGGGGACCTGGCAAATTTTCCGGTGCAATATCTTAAAAAAAGGTGGGGTAAAAACGGTCAATTGCTCTGGCACCTTGCCAATGGGGTAGACAATAGCCCGGTGGTACCCACATCATTGGATACCTGTAAAAGCATCGGCCAGCAAAAGACCTTACCCCGGGACCTGCAGGGTTTTGAAAAAATCAAAGTTGTCATGTTGGAATTGAGCGAGGCAATCGCCCGGCGCGTACGTCAGGGGAATTATATCGGCCGCACCGTGAGTTTAACCCTACGTGACCCCCAGCTCCGTTTTTTCTCCCGGTCGCAAAGCATGTCCCAGTGCACTGACCTGGCCGATGAAATCTACTTCACCGCTTGCGGCATCTTACAAAAGCACTGGGAAGAGGAGTGGCCAGTCCGCCTGGTGGGAATAACATTTAGCAATTTAATTCCAAAAGATCACTTTCAATACGATATCTTTGGTGAACGAATCCGTCTTTCCCGAATTTCACGGGCATGCGACCGGATAAAAGATAGATTTGGAGAGACAGCAATCATGAGGGGAGTATCCCTGACAGAAGGGAGCATCAATCGTGGGACGCGATAATATTTTATGGGAAAAACATCGCATTTACTTGCCCGAAATGCGCCAAAGAGCCGTCCACCGGTGCAAACACTGCAAATTCTTTGTGCAAATTCAGGGCAAGCAGGAAGTCAGAACCGGCTGCCTTAAAAATATTAAGGCTTACTATGGCTTAGGAAAAAGGGTACCGGGGGTAATACCCATCATGGAGGTAATTAAGCGAGTGGGCCTTGAAGGGTTGGAGGAATGCTTAAAAAATAACAATCCAGAGGCCCAGAGCTGTGGCAAATTTCAATTAAAGGCCAAAAATCAATAGCATAGTCACCAATTCAATAACAGCATTAGTCAGGAGAAAAGAGCATCTCAAGAACTTCCATTGCAAATTGGAGCAGTGAACTGTATAATGGTTATACTATTAATTATCTCTGAAACCAGAAACAACGCCATCAGATATGGAATTAAACAACCCCAAGGGTTGGCTTATTTTTTCTAGACAAATAACTAACAATTTGATATAATGCTCCATATCACGTGTTGTGCCAAGTTGGCACAAGGAATTCGGACTACTGGGGGGGGTAGCCTTTAATAAGGCTACCCCCCCTTTTTTTGTTGTCCATTTTCTTTGTTCTGACACTATGAATAGGGGGTGAATTTTTCCCTGTTTTGGACTCGTGTGGATCGATGTTTAGTTCTAGTAGCGATAGTGAATTCAAATACAAGTATGTTAATGCGACACTACAGTGACTGATTGACCTGTGAATATTTATTAGGCCTTATAAATTTCTCATTTTGGAGGTATGTCATATGGATCCTCAGGCTGTTACCGGAAAAGCGAAACAGATGGGTTTCGGACAAGCATTTAAAGCAAATTTTCTGGGTAACTCTCCGGACTGGTACAAAGCAACAATTCTTGCTTTTCTGGTGTTAAACCCTATTTTGATGCTTACCGTAAGTAAGTACGTTACCGGTTGGGTGTTGATTGTCGAATTTATCTTTACTCTTGCCATGGCGCTAAAATGCTATCCGCTCCCTGCAGGCGGACTTCTTGCGATCGAAGCCGTTGTGCTCGGGCTTACTAACCCGCATACGATCTATAAGGAAGTTGAAATGAACCTCCCGGTTATTTTGCTTCTAATGTTCATGGTTGCCGGGATCTATTTTATGAAAGAAGGTCTTGTGTTCCTGTTTTCCAAGATCCTTACCAAAGTACGCTCCAAAGTCGCGCTTGCATTCCTGTTCTCTTTAATGGGTGCATTTCTTTCAGCTTTTCTGGATGCACTAACCGTAACGGCGGTGATTATCGCCGTGGCATATGGATTTTACAACATCTTCCACAAATTTGCTTCCAGCGAAAAAATATTAGAAAAATATGACGTTAATCACGACCATATTGTTGATGACACATATAGGGAGGACCTGGACCAGTACCGTGGTTTTCTGCGCAATCTTATGATGCATGGTGCTGTGGGTACTGCGCTGGGCGGAGCAACAACGATAGTTGGTGAACCGCAGAACCTACTGATCGGCACTATTATGGAATGGCACTTCGTTGATTTCTTTTTACACAGCGCACCTGTGTCTATCCCGGTACTGGTCGTTGGTCTTCTGACCTGCATTACCCTTGAAGCCACCAAGTTTTGGGGGTACGGCTATCAGCTCCCTGATACTGTTCGAAATGTTATGGAAGAAGACGTAAAAGCTAAAGATGCTAAGATGGATGCTCGTGGACGTGTACGCATGATTATTATGGCTGTATGCGGCGTTCTGTTAGTTATCGCCTTGGGGTTGCACCTGGCAGAAGTCGGTATTATTGGTCTGACGATTATCATCCTGCTTACCGCTTTCAACGGGGTTATTAAAGAAGAAAAAATCGGTCATGCGTTTGAAGAAGCACTGCCGTTCACTGCGTTGTTGGTCGTATTTTTCGGCATCGTCGCGGTTATTCATGACCAGCATCTGTTTAAGCCGATCATTCAGTGGGTACTGAACAAGGATGGACAGAATCAGCTTGTAGCTTTCTTTATGGCAAACGGTATCCTTTCCATGATTAGTGACAACGTATTTGTTGCTACCGTATATATGAATGAAACACAGCAAGCGTTTAAAGCTGGAGGCATTGCACTGGAACAATATCAAAAGATGGCAGTTTCAATCAACATGGGTACAAACATCCCTTCCGTTGCTACACCAAACGGTCAGGCGGCGTTCCTGTTCCTGTTAACCTCTGCACTTGCTCCACTGATTCGCCTGTCTTATATGGAGATGGTGAAACTGGCTCTGCCATACACCATCGTTATGTCTATTACAGGTGTGCTGGCAACAATATATCTGTTGTAATCTCGTAGCAAGTGGGGACGGTTCTTGCTTGCCCTATATAGAACCCGTGTTTGGCATAGTTGGCGAAAGTTTGGGAGGGCTTGTCCCTCCTGGCTTCGCCGGGTTTGGTAATTTGCCTCAAATTGCTCTATTGGGTTGTTTTTTGGACAAGTCGGAGCAGATTGTCACCAATTTGTCACCAATTCTGCCATAGCGTTTCGCCGGAAACGTAACTGAGGTATCCGGTATCTCTGCCGACCTGCGGCAGAGCATTTGAACTATGCGCTTCCTGGCGCACGAATTGAAACACCTACCATCTACTTCAGGTAAATAATATCGGAGGTGCAAAAGAATTAGTATAATCTATAATTCCCCCAATAAAGACTACAGCAAGGAAAATTTTGATCTTCAAAAAGCCGCTCAGGACGCCGCTAAACAGGCCGGCGAAAACAAAGACCGGGGTTAATTCCTCTGGTCTTTTATTTTTCGACAAAGCCTTTTAAATAATCACATCTGCCAGTTAAATAACTATGAATAATGGCAGGAATGGTAAGAAGAAACTTGTCCACACAAATGGAAGGTGATAAACTAATGAGAAACAAGAAAGATAGAAAGAGGAGGGTTAGTATGCCTGAAGCAACTAACATCCAAAGGAGAAAGGGTAAAAATAAACCGGTATCAATGAGGGTAGCTGCCACTAAGTCCCTTTTGGCAGACAAAAAAGCCATGCGTCAAGTTGACCAGGGCCGCAAGGAAGCTCGATCGGGAGCTACCATTTCTTTAGACGATTTCTTAAATAAATAGCCTAGTTAAATATGGCTAATGTCGAACTTGCTAAGTCGGTTTCACGGTACTTAGACAATAAAAAGAAATGCTCTCCTCCGTTAAGAGAAGAATTTATTCAAAGAATATTACTGATACCCGACGATATGGAGGTTGGTATCCCCCTGGTCGGCAATTTATCAGGTTGCAATTTACGTATCTCCACAGTGATAAACGCATGATAATATAACGAAATCTTATAATGCCTCTTGTTTTTTGTTATATAAAATGAAGGATAAACCTTCGTGTCCATCAAACTTATATTTATATTTCTCGAGATCATTCATTGTTATCTTTACACTCTTATCTTCCTATTTCTAAAACCCAATGTTTATTATTACCTTCAGGAGCTTCAGTTACCTTTGCTCTTATCTTGTGTGAATTTTCAAGATCATTAAGCATTTGTTTTAATTTATTAGTGATTTCCTTATTATGCTCAAAATAATTACGATACCTTTTTTCAATTATATCTTTCCAGTTTTCCAATTTGACACCCCCTTCCACCATTTTCCTCAAGCCTTCGGCAGAATTAGGTAGTTTCCTCCTGACTTATTCCGACAAAGTTTACAAGAAACCACCCGGAGTGGTTATTAAATGTGAAATGAGTATGTGCTGATTTATCACTACCATGCTTCACTTTCCAGCGCAGCCCTGGGTATCAGGATTTTACCTTGCCCCTTTTTGCCAACTGCGTTAATTCGGCGGTGGGGAATTTGCCATTTTTTATAGACCAGCAAGTATATGGCTGATTTACCTATCCCCGTCTCCCTGGACGCTTCCTCTACCGTTAGAGCCATTTTCGGCTTTTTAAGCTGGACACTTTCTGCTTCTAATTGCCTAACCTGCGCTTCAAGCGTCAAATCCTGTTCCTCCTTAAAATATAATGTACCCTTTAAGCCTCTTTGGGCTAAAAAAACCGAAGACAAAAGCCTCCGATTTAATAACCTATTTTTCTTTATTAGGAATAAGGATGCTGACGGCCAGACATATAGGTGACTCTCTTAGCATTTATCACCAACGGGTATATGAATTACTACAACTAAAACCAAACCCGGTGGTAAATATTGGATACCGCGGCTTCTTGGGTCATTAGACATATAAAAAGGCGGGGGCTGAATTCCCCCTATTAACATCCCTCTTATAGTTTCTAAAATTTAGGTATATCTATAGGCAACCCCACTCTCATAAAATAACGAGCAAATGATTGTGCAAGATGCTCCCTGTAAGGTGGGCAAAGGCGAATTCTATCACCGTTTTTTTGAGCAATTTCCTTTACATAGTTAATTGGCATACTAAATATTTTATGGAAATTAACAATTCTTATTGGCCTAAGACAATTATCCAAATTACATTCAGCAATCATATGCAAACCAGGTATTACACCTCTTCTAATTTGTTCTAGGCCTTTACGCCCTTTAAAAGCGCCACTAGCCTGTTCTGTAAAAACGTCAACGTCTATAACAGGACAAAGTAACACAAAATCTATTTTAGAGGCCTCTAAATCACATGATTGTGACATAACAATTACGTTATATTGCTCTATCTTTGAATTTATTGTATTATTTTCATCAACTTCTGCTTCTATTGGCACCAAAATATCAAAAAATTCAAATATGTCTCCCTGCAATACCATATCTTCGTTTATTAATGTATACCACGGGTAATTGTCTGGCATATCTCCCACTCTTTCGTGAATTGATATTAATCAAAGAGATATTCAAACTCATCCAAAAAACTTAAATCTACTTCCCCCTCTTCTTTGCAAGCAACTTTTGTCTTTACATATTTGCTTGCCATAGGCTTTACGGGTGGCAACTCATAATCAACCGGATATTCAAAATCATTTAGTTCATGCTGACATACTTCATCCCACATATTTCTTGTTTGTTGAATAATTTTATGGATATCTTCACTTAACACTCTAACTTCTTCGCGAAAAACAGAACTTATTCTAGGTAAAGCAACGTCTGCAAACTGTGGTTCTCTCTCATAACCGTTTCTGCTTAAAGTGAATGACATGTCATCGTGAGTAGGGACGTGGAGGTCAGCAAAAAAAGTGGACATTTCATTCCCCCCTCAAATATAATTTTAATTCTTTGGAAATACAGGACTCAAAAGCCTCTTCCACGCAGTTGTGTGCCGTCTCCAACCAATCATTGTAACTTTTAAAAGAAATATAATGTTGATTGGTTGAGTAAAATTCTAAATCTATTATAGTAAAATTTTGGTCATTTTGTTGGTCATATTGATTACCCATAATTATTATGAGATTAGAATCTACTTCTTTATAATAAAGTTCATTTCGCATGAAATAATTTTTAATAGGTTTATTTATTGGAATATATGGTTTGATAAGGAAAAGATTTGTGTCTGTTCTTTCAAAGCGGTTTATATAACGAAGCCCAACTTTTTCAAGTTTAGCCGGATCTGCTACATCAATGTAAATTTGTAAACTACTAAGAATTAAATCTTTAAAATTCTCCCAACCGGGATAAGGTAAGAGTTGATTAACAGTTAAAATATGGGGACCTACCTGGAGCAAAGCACTTTGATCATCCCGAAAAAACCTTACCTTTTCAACGGTACTATCATCAGATTGGGTTGCTTTTCCTGTCTTGCCGTCAATTATTACCTTTATGCCTTTTTGTTGGCTTTTTACCGGAAAATCACCTTTCACCATCTCGTAAATAGTACCGGGAATAGTCCAGTCCCATTCTTGCTCTTGAGAAAAGTGGAACTCGCAAAGTGCTTCAATTAGTGGTGCATTTTTATATATTTCTGCCATGGCTCTCCCCCACAGATCAATAATTCCTTTATGATAGTTATTCCCTAACTTATATTATCATTAACCTAAAGATGTGTCACTCTCTATGTTAAACCGGAAAATGCTATATAAGCATATTGTGCATATCAAATCTGGGTTTCACAGCTTTTTGTTTATTTTTAACCATAACAATACGACCATATTATACCAATAAACCATCGCCCAAAGGCGATTAAAGGTACTTAAAAATATCCTCTCTCACCTGGTCAACGCTGCATACCGAAAACCGCAGCTTCTTTTTGTTCTCCTTCTCAATGGTCTTTGCCACCGCCTGCGTCCATTATCAAATACTTTTTTCTGCAAACCCGCTGACCCCTATAATTCCTACATTCTTGGACAAACCATTACGCCTTGTCCCCCACAAAACTAAAAAAGAGTCCACATCAACTGTGCACTCGAATGATTCTTGCCCCTACGGCATTATATTTATTTTCCATTCTTTCATATCCGCGGTCGATGTGTTCAGCCATGTCGATAACCGATCCATTTTCTCCCGCCATGGCCGCCAATACCAGGGCAGCACCGGCTCTTAGGTCGCTGGCCTCTACACAGGCACCACTCAAGCGGGGGACGCCTCTGACGATGGCTGTTTGCCCTTCCACCCTTATATCTGCGCCCATGCGGCGCAATTCCATTACGTGCTTATAACGGTTTTCGAATACAGTCTCGGTGATTACGCTGGTGCCCTCGGATAAGGTTAAAAGGGCCATAATCTGTGGCTGCATATCAGTGGGAAAACCAGGGTAAGGCAGAGTCTTTATGTCCACCGCCTTGGGGTTTTCATGGGTGAATACCCTTACCCAATCATCTGCTATTTCCAAGCCAACACCGGCATCTTTAAGTTTTGCCGTTAACGGTTCTACGTGTTCCGGTATGACATTGGTTACCGTTAAGTCCCCCTGGGTAATAGCACCGGCTATAATATGAGTGCCGGCCTCGATTCTGTCCGGGATTATGGAATGTTCATTGCCGTGCAGCTTCTTAACTCCGTCTATTTTAATATTATCCGTTCCTGCACCCCTGACCTTAGCGCCCATACAGTTGAGAAAATTTTGCAAATCTACTATTTCCGGTTCTTTGGCAGCATTACGAAGTGTTGTTGTACCCTGTGCCAGTACAGCGGCCATCATTAAATTCTCGGTAGCACCAACGCTGGGCAAATCCAGGTGAATGTCAGTACCTTTTAGCTCTTTGGCCTCGGCGGTTATATAACCAAATTTTTCCTTTATCTCTACACCCAGTGTTCTTAAACCTTTAAGATGCAGATTCATGGGCCGGGAACCTATATTACAGCCACCAGGGTAACTTATTCTCGCCTGCCTTAGACGCCCCAATAAAGATCCCAGTGCAAGATTTGATGCCCGCATTTTCCTCATTAGATCTTCGGAAATTTCATACCCGTGTATATTACGTGCATCAATACGCATTACATTTTTTTCCCAGCTAACAGTTGCACCCAAGTAGGTTAATACGTCTTTCATCACCTCTACATCTCTTAACCTAGGTACCTCTTTGATACAACATTCACCGTCAATTAATAAACTCGCTGCTATAATGGGTAAGGCAGCATTTTTGGAACCACTGACACGAATGGTCCCCTTCAGGGGATTCCCCCCGGAAATCATAAACCTGTGCAATTGCTGTCACCTCCGCTTCAGTGTTCGCCCACCAATTGCACCTCCAGGCAAAGGTTTATTCCGTATTCTTTCCAAACAAGGCTTTGCACTTTTTTTATTAAAATGAGCATATCCCTGGCTGTAGCCCTCTTGCGGTTGATAAAGAAGTTGGCATGTTTGGTTGAAACCTGGGCATCACCGACCGCTAAGCCTTTGGCGCCCACCATTTCAATCAACCTCCCCGCAGAATCTCCGGGCGGATTTTTAAATACACTCCCGGCATTGGGATAATCTAGGGGTTGGGTTTTCTTCCTTTTGCCGAGATAATCTTCCGTTACCTTTTTAATAGCTTCCCTGTTACCTTTAACTCCTTCAAATACCGCTTCCACCACGGTGAGGGCCTTTTCACGCAGTTCACTGCTCCGGTAAGAAAAGTCTAATTCCGAGGTCATGTATTTTCTTATATTTCCACTGTTGTCTATAGTGAGCACTTCATTCACCATATCTGCCATACACCAATTATTAGCACCGGCATTCATGGCCAGCGCTCCACCAACGGTTCCGGGTATACCGGCAGCGAACTCAAACCCTTCAAGCGCGTTTTCTCGTGCCAAAGCAGCAAGCCGGGCCAATTTCACTCCGGCACCTGCTGTGATTTGATTACCCTGCACCGAAAAATAGTCCATTCCCCTACCTATTTTTACTACTATACCTTTTATGCCGAGATCAGAGACCAATAAATTGCTGCCATGACCGATTACGGTCAAATCTATGCCATTTTCCCGGGCATAGATAAAAATGGACTGCAAATCCTTAAGACTTTGCGGCTCAACAAAAACTTGTGCCGGTCCTCCTATTTTCCAACTGGTGTGGTTTTGCATGGACTCATTAGCTTTGATCGTTCCTGCAATTACGGAACGCAGGTCTTGCATTATTTCCCGGCCATTCAATTTCTATTCTCCTTTAACCTTTCCACTAATTCCACACCAACGGTCCATATATTCCCCGCACCCATGGTCAAAACCATATCACCCGGTTGAACACAACCGGCCAAGTAATCAACAATTTCGTCGCGAGTTTTGAAAAAGTGGGCATCTTTCCCGCTGTTTTTCTTTATTGCACGTACTATCAACCCGGCGTTAACCCCTTCTATTGGCCTTTCTCCGGCACTGTATATCTCATTAATAATTATCTCGTCCACGCCGCTGAAAACCCGGCCGAAACGATCATATAATTGAGAGGTTCTGGTGTACCGGTGGGGCTGAAAGACTCCAATCAACCTTTTCGGGTTAACCTGCTTGGCTGCCTGTACGGTAGCCTCGATTTCACTGGGGTGGTGGGCGTAGTCATCAATTACCTTCACGCCTCCTACCTCGCCCAAAAACTGAAATCTCCGCCCGGCGCCCTTAAAGGACCGTAATGCTTCTGCTATCTGAGTGAAAGATAGCCCCACGTGACGTCCCACCGCAACTGCAGACAAGGCATTAGCCAGGTTATGCTTCCCCGGGACGGTCAGTTTCAACTGACCCAGGCGGTCTCCCCGAAAATAAATTTCACCTATTGTACCAATACCGTTTAAATTAATTTCCCTGGCTATATAGTCGGCATCGCCGGAGTTTACGGCGTAAGTTATCACCGGTTTGTCATAACCTTCAATTGCCCGGCAAACGTTAGGGTCATCGACACAAACTACGGCCAGCCCATTAGAGGGGACTTTGTCGAGAAAACGTTTGAAAGAAGCCTCTATTTCAGAAATACTGCCGTAGTAGTCCAAATGATCGTCTTCTATATTGGTAATCACTACTACTTCCGGAGATAGTTTTAAAAACGACCCGTCACTTTCGTCTGCTTCGGCCACCATATAATCACCACAACCCAATTTAGCATTACCGCCAATCTCAGTCAATTCACCTCCAATTACTATTGTAGGGTCCAGGTTATTCTTTTCCAATACAGTGGCCAACATGGATGTGGTTGTTGTTTTGCCGTGAGCTCCACAAATGGCTATTCCCTTTTGCCGCTCCATCAAGAGGGATAATAAGTCTCCCCTATGAATAACCGGGATACCCTTTTCCCTTGCTGCGACCAGCTCCGGGTTATCTTCGGGAATAGCAGTGGAAACAACTATAAGGTCCGGCGCTTGCACGTTTTCTCTATGATGTCCTTTGTAGCATACAGCTCCCAGGGACTCCAACCTTTCTGTCACTGGAGTTCGGTTTAAGTCTGAACCGGTAACCTCCCGGCCTAATTCTACCAGTATTTGGGCCAGGCCACTCATACCGGCGCCGCCTATGCCAATAAAGTGAATTTTATCCGGTATTGATTGCACAGGTAATCATCAACTCCTTCCAAAAGAACATCCGCCCAAACAAGATATGTTATATTATGCTGCTGTGAGGCTAGGTGTTACTGTTACCCTGGACAGCCTGTCCCAAGATAACACCGTACCGTATAACAGGTTGTGAATTCACCCGAAAAGTAGCCCGTCAACATTTTTGATTATATCCTGTAAGGCCCGGGGCCGGCCCTCCGAGAGACTGGCCCCGGCCATTTCTTTTAGTTTTTCTGGGTTATTTATCATTGTATTTATTTTCTGCGCCAAAAGCCGGCCGGTCACCTCATCATCCAAGATCATCTCAGCCGCGTCCTTTCGAACAAGAGCACGCGCGTTATATTCTTGATGGTTTTCCGCTGCATAAGGATAAGGAATAAGTACGGCAGGAATTCCACGCACGGTAATTTCGGCCAGGGTGGCCGCTCCCGCCCTGCAAATGATCAGGTCGGCTGCTGCCAACGCCTCAGGCATTTCGTACAGGTAAGGAACAACCTTAATATTATCTTCGCTTAGAGTAACATTTAGGCGCCGGCATTCGGACATGAATTCACGTTGTTGTGCCTGACCGGTGACGTGCAAAAATTTAATATGATCGTTCGCATGCAGTTCTTTTATAACTTCGGCCATGGCCAGGTTTATACTTCGTGCCCCCTGACTTCCACCGAAAGATAGTACCAGCGCCTGCTGAGGCAGCACACCTAATTTTTCACGCGCCTGGTTCCGATCAGCCGTTAGTACTTCCGGACGCACAGGGAGTCCGGTAATTTGAACTCTTGCCCGCCGGGGAAAACGCCGGACAGAATCTTCAAAGGTGGTTGTAACTTGACTGGCAAGAACAGATAATATACGGTTGGTGACCCCGGGCAGGGCATTTTGCTCGTGGATCAGGGTGGGCACCCGCAGAGAGGCGGCAGCAATTACCACCGGGCCACACACATAGCCGCCGGTTCCCACCACTGCACTTGGTTTGAATTTCTTAATTATTTTTCTGGCTTCCAGAATACCTGTACCGGCGCGCCATAAGACCAGTAGATTCCTGGGTGTTAAGCTCCGGCGCAGTCCCGATAATCGAATTGATTGAAACGGCAAACCGGAACGGGGAACAATATCGGCTTCCAAACCCTTTTTTGTTCCAATATAAAGGATTTTAGCACCGGGGTACCTTTCCTGTAAACCCCGGGCTATTGCCAGCGCGGGATAGATGTGCCCCCCGGTTCCCCCACCGGTTATCACAAAACGCATTGCTCCACTCCTTATATTTATAGACATTCATCTGGGTTTTGTGTGTTTGGATATATTTAACAATATACCCATACCCATAAGTGTAAATACTAAAGATGTGCCTCCAAAGCTTACAAACGGGAGGGTTATTCCTGTGATGGGCAGGGAACTGGTAACCACACCAATGTTTACTATAGCCTGCAGCACAATACCTGAAACAATACCGGCGGCAAGAATACTTCCGAAAGTATCGGGGCAGGTAATGGCCACCTTAAAACCCCGCCATAATAAAAGTACAAATAACAATATTACCAGTGAACCACCGATAAATCCCAGTTCTTCACCTATGGCCGCAAAAATAAAATCAGTATGCCGCTCAGGCAAGAACAGAAATTTAGAATGTCTTCCCTGACCTAGACCAGTACCCATTAAGCCTCCTGACCCCAGCGACATCAGCGAGTTAATTATATGCCATCCGGCTCCGGTGGGGTCAGCCTCGGGATCAAGAAAAGCAAGAAAACGGCGCCTCCGGTAAGGCTCCACCCAAATCGCCGTCAATACCAGAACCAAACCGACAGAACAAAGACTGCCTAGCTGAACACCCCGGGCACCGGCCACGAAACACATAACCACTATGGTACCCATTAAAGTGGAAGCCGTTCCCAGGTCGGGCTGAGCCAGAATTAAGGCTGCGGCCATACCTCCCACGGCTATAAATGGCAGTAGCCCCTTTTTAAACAAATGAATTTGATTTCTTTTGGCAGCCAGACCATAGGCCGTAAAAATTATAATACATAACTTTACAAATTCAGAAGGCTGAAAACTTAAAGGACCTAGATTAAGCCATCGTCTTGCCCCCAGGTAAGATGCACCAACCCCGGGAACTAAAACAAGAACCAATAGTAAAAATGCGACTACAAGCAGCAGTCCCACATGCTTCTTGAGCCGTGTATACTCATAATTCATCATTACAAACATAGCACTAAGGCCTAAGAGAGCCCATACAAATTGTTTTTTGAAAAAATAAAAAGGGTCATTAAAGGGGCCTTCGGGGTCTCCTGCATAGTAGGCACTGGAACTAAAGACCATAACCAGCCCCATACCTAAGAGCATCAAAATACACAAGAAAAGGACAAAGTCAGGAGCCCTCTTCCCCACACGCATAGTATTACCCCCTCAGATCATGCACTACCTGCTTGAATAAGTCCCCGCGTTCTTCGTAACTGTTAAACATGTCCCAACTGGCACAGGCGGGAGACAACAGAACTATGTCACCTGCTCCGGCCTCTCGCTGGGCAAGCAAGACTGCTTCACGAAAATCTTTTACTTTTAAAACACGATTACAACCGGCAGCCTTGGCTGCCCCTGCTATTTCTTCAGCACTTTCCCCTAAAACAACAACTGCCTTAGCTTTTTCTTTTATCTTGCCGGCCAAAGCTTTAAAATCACTGCCTTTGTTTCGCCCACCGGCAATTAAAACTATTGGTGCATCATATGCCTCCAGGGCCTTCATGCTGGCCTCAGGGTTAGTACCCTTAGAATCATTTATGTACATTACGCCATTAATTTCATCGACCAGTTCCAAACGGTGGGCAACCCCCGCAAAGGTCTGTAGGGTATGTGCGATGACTTCGGTCTTTATCTTCATAGCCAGACTGCTGGCCACCGCGGCCAGCGCGTTCTCCAAGTTATGGGCACCGGGTAGGGCAAGTTCGGACACCGGTAAGATTTCCGTTGCCTCCCCGGTTTCCAACCTGGCCATAATTTTTTTCCGGTGGACAAAGACACCTCTTTCTAAACTATGCCGTCGGCTGAAAAATATGACCTGTCCCCTTGCCCACTTAGACAAGTCCCGGGTAATAGGGTCATCGTAATTCAGCACGGCATAATCACATTGCTCTTGATAAGAAAAAGTGTTTGCCTTGGCCTTAATATATTCTTCCATAGAGCCATGTCTGTCCAGGTGGTCAGGGGTTATATTCAATACCGCACCTACACGTGGACGGAAAGAAGTGGTAGTTTCCAGTTGAAAGCTGGAAACCTCTGCGACCACCACATCCTGTGGCCCGTAATCTTCTATCATATCCACCAGAGGAATTCCGATATTGCCCGCCACAAGCGTCCTGTATCCCGCATCTTTAAAGATTTCGCCCACTAGGCTGGTGGTGGTTGTCTTTCCGTTAGTACCTGTTATAGCAACCACAGGGGCTTTGCTAAAACGCCAGGCCAATTCCAGTTCGCCAATGACAGGAACCCCCGCTTCCTGCGCCATTACTACGGGAGGCACAGTAAGCGGCACTCCCGGACTTACAACCACTAAATCAAAAAGCGCGGCAGTTATTTGAGGGAAGCTGCCCAAAGAAAATACGACACCTTGCTCCCGCAGGTGTTCCAATGTACCGTTAAAAGCTTCCACCGGCCTGGTGTCGGTCAGGACAGGCCGGGCACCCTTACCTGCCAAAAAACTTGCTGCTGCCGTACCACTCTTTCCGGCACCCACCACCAGTATTGATTTATCCTTTAAGTGCATTCAACGTCATTCCTTCCGATGCTTATCTCTATTACAATCACTTAAGAAAAAGGGCGGCCCAGTCCCTGGAGACCGTAAATTCCGGCCAGAGCCAACACTGCCGATACCGTCCAGAATGTAAATACTACCTTATTTTCACTCCAACCGCCCAGCTCAAAATGGTGGTGCAGCGGACTCATCCTGAAGACCCGCCGGCCGAAAACCTGGAAACTGATCACCTGGATGATTACTGACAGCGCTTCTATCACGTAAACTCCGCCGATAAGCAGTAGAAATAGCTCACTTCCGGTTACAATGGCCGCTGCCCCCAGGCCACCGCCCAGAGCTAGGGAGCCTGTGTCCCCCATAAAGACTTTGGCCGGGTGACGGTTGTAAAAGAGGAATCCAAAACAGCCCCCCACCATTGCTGACATCACCAAGGCCACTCCGGGCTTTCCCGATACTAATGCCACCACTGCAAAAGCTGAGGCCACTGCCGTAGTTACCCCCGCAGCGAGCCCGTCCAGCCCATCGGTCAAATTGACCGCGTTAGCAGCTCCTACAATAACCAAAATACCGAAAGCCAGATACAGCCAAAGGCCTAATTCAATATGTAATCCACCGGCTGATGCTAGGCCCGAAAAGGGAATACTAACGGCAGTATCCCTTGCCAGGTAAGTTACGCTCACAGCTACAACAAGTCCGGACAAAAAAATCTGCCCCGCAAGTTTTTCCCGGGCCCGCAAACCTAAAGATCTTTTCAAAACAACTTTAAGAAAGTCATCCAGTAAGCCAATTAGGCCAAATCCCATTACTGCAATCAATACAATCAGGGCTTCCATTTGCCTGGTTAACCATAAAGTTGCTAACAAAATGCCCGCCAAAAATATTATACCGCCCATTGTAGGTGTTCCTGCCTTGGCCATATGGCGGGAGGGGCCGTCACTACGTATATTTTGCCCAAATTTGAGCCGTCGCAAAAGGGGAATGGTAAAAGGCCCCAGTACAAGGGTAGTGAAAAAGGAAATTAAAAGTGCCTTAATTATTAAACCCGCCGCTTGTTGTTCCACCGTTACCGCTCCTCAAGTCATTAATCAATTCTTCAACGATTTCTTCCATGTGCATTCCCCGGGAACCTTTGACCAATACTACGTTACCCGGGGCCAACACCTTGCCCAGTGCATATGCGACTCCTCTATTGTCTGTATATGTACAGATGTTATCCCTGTTCATTCCTGCTTCTTCAGCTCCCTTGGCAATATATTCCGCCAGGTCACCGACAGTAAACAGATATTCCACACCGTAGGAAGCAGCAACCTTTCCCACTGCAGTATGTCCATCCTTTGTTCCGGACCCTAATTCCAGCATATTGCCCAGTACAGCCACTGCCTTTTTTTCTCCCGCAGTCTCCCGCAGCGCCTGCAGGGCAGCCTTAGTGGAACTGGGATTGGCATTATAGGCATCGTTTATGATGGTCACCCCACCAACCTCTTCAGTTTCCATGCGCATAGCGGAAAAAGCAGCCCGTCCCAACCCTTCTGCAATTTCATTCCAATGCAGACCCAATTGCTTACCCACTATGACAGAAGCAAGGGCGTTTTGCACGTTGTGAAGTCCGGTTACGGGAGTAAACATTTGTGCCTGTTCAGAGCCATAAATAACCGTAAACTCATTTCCGTTTTTCTTCCTCTGTATGTTTACGGCATAAACATCCGCTTCCTTGTCGCCGAAAGTAATTACTTCACCCCCACAGCGAGAGGCTTCTCTTGCCAGAAACGGGCTTTCTCTATGCAGGGCCGCAAAGCCATCTTTTCCTATATGGTCAAGCAGTTCAGCCTTTGCCCGGGCAATATTTTCAATTGAGCCCAATCTTTCCAGGTGGGCCTCACCCACATTGGTGATAACCGCGCCGCTAGGTGATGATATGCCCGCCAGCCGGTCAATCTCTCCCGGACCCCGCATAGCCAATTCCACCACTACAGCCTGGTGAGTTTCATCCATTTCCAACAACGTAAGGGGAAGACCCACTTCATTGTTAAAGTTTCCCTTTGTTTTTAATACATTAAATTTTTGGGCCAACACAGAGGCCACCATGTCTTTGGTGGTGGTTTTGCCACTGCTGCCGGTGATAGCTACAACCGGCACCGCAAATTGTCGCCGGTTGTAGGATGCTAGAGCCTGCATTGCCTTTAAAGTATCCCTGACCACGATCACCGGGACCTCATCCGGCAGGTCATATCTTTCTACAATAAGGGCACCGGCGCCGGACTTTATAGCGGACTCCAGGTAGTGGTGAGCATCATAACGCTCACCACGCAGAGCAACAAACAAGTTCCCCTGCTTAAGCGTACGCGAATCGGTAGAAACAGCAGCGACCTCTTTTTCTCCGTCTCCTTGTATAATACCGTTTACAGCCCTTGATACTTCGTTTAAGGTCATGGTTTTCACTACTGTGCACCGTCCAATTCCCTTAATATTATACTAGCTTCTTCGCGGTCATCAAAGTGGGTACGTTTACCGTCTATTTCCTGGTAAGTCTCATGTCCCTTACCCGCAATGACAACCACATCACCGGCCTGTGCTAATTTAATGGCATAACGGATGGCTGAGCGCCGGTTTTCAATTACCGTGTAGTCTGCACATTCAGCAGCATTTACACCTTCTAAAACATCTTCTATTATTTTTTCCGGATCTTCAGTGCGCGGGTTGTCGGAAGTTATCACGGCCAGATCACTCATAGTTACCCCTATTTTTCCCATTAAGGGACGCTTGGTGCGGTCACGGTCACCGCCGCAACCCAATACCGTAATTAACCTGCCTTTGGTGAATTCCCTGGCGGTAGCCAAAATATTTTGCAAACCGTCAGGGGTATGAGCATAATCTACAATCACTGCAAATGGCTGACCGCTGTTAACCAGTTCAAAGCGGCCCGGCACTCCCTCTAACTCATCTAACGCTCTTTTAATATCCTGGGCTTTTATGCCTTCCTGAATACCTACAGCAAACGCTGCCAGAGCATTGTATACATTAAACATTCCGGTTAATTTCATATTAACCCGTATACTTCCCCGGGGCCAGGTGGCCATGAAGGAAACTCCAGTGGGCTTAATACTGATCTCCCTGGCGGTAATATCCGCCTGCCTTTCCACCCCGTAGGTGAGCACTTTCCCGGCACACTTGCTTATGATGCCAGGGGAATATTCGCTGTCCATATTAACGATTGCTGTCCCGGCACCGGTCAATAGCTTCATTTTCGCAGACAGATAATCATCCATATCCCGGTGAAAGTCCAGGTGATCCTGGGTGATATTAGTAAATACGCCTATATCAAAGTGGCAGCTTTCAACCCTTTTAAGCGCCAGGGCATGAGAACTTACCTCCATTACCGCTGCCTCCACCTGCTCTTCAACCATTTCCGCCATTAATTTTTGTAGATCCACCGATTCCGGGGTGGTATGTTTGACCGGCAAGACCCTATCCCCAACCATATTATGGATAGTACCGACAAGTCCCGTTTTCTTTCCGGCTGCACTGTAAACCGACCTAATCATGTGCGTGGTGGTTGTTTTACCATTGGTCCCGGTAACTCCAACAACCTTCATGTTATCACAGGGGAAACCATAGAACTGCGCCGCCATCAAAGCCAGTCCTTGGCGCGTGTCGCGGACTTGTGCCCAAGGTATACCATCTGGAACAGCAACTTCCCTCTGGATTAAAAGTGCCACTGCGCCCCTCGACACCGCGTCGTCAATAAATTGGTGTCCATCAGTCTTAAAGCCTTCTATGGCAACAAAAATGAAACCCGGCATTACCTGCCTGGAGTCATATGCAATTCCTTTTATTTCTATTGATTGGTTCCCTTCACACGCCTCTATTTGTTGCTCTACCAACAATTCACTTAACAGCAAGGAGAATCGCCTCCTTTGATATAATGGATTCTATTACCATTATTGCACAACACATCCATTCTTAACCAAATGCACCATCAATACTTATAAGGGCCGGCGCTGTATAAACACCGGCCCGCACCCGTTTCTAATGGGAATAAGGATCTTCAATTTATGTTGCGTTTTGATTATTTACCCCGGAGTCAGGCTTTTGTTCACCGGGTGGCCTAAACTTTACTTCTACCCTGGTACCTTCCACCACTTTCCGTCCGGGTGGGACACTTTGGCCGGCTGCCAGCCCAGTCCCGGCGGGTACCAGGTATAAACCAATATCCTCTAACAGGTTTGCCGTTTCTTTAATGGTAAGCCCGCTCAGGTCAGGTACGGTAACTTGTTTGTTTCCTTTCTTATCGTTAATTGACGCCTGCAGATGCAGAATAACCGTGGTACCGTTTTTTACTACGGCTCCGGCCTTTGGGGTTTGACCGTAAACAATATTTCCCTCACCGGAGGTTTGAACCTGCAGTCCGGATGATTTCAAGGTCTTTTCTGCTTCTTCTACAGGGAAATTTGTAACGTTGGGAACATCCACGTCAAATCTTGTCTGCTCAGCTTCCCACGGTTGTTTGGGCTTTTCAAGCCCGGGAGTTTCAGGTATTCTCAAGTACCTGAGGGTGTCCCTGGCAATGCCCTGAAACACCGGTGCGGCTATTAGTCCCCCGAAATAGACGCCTCCCTTGGGCTCAGCAATCATGACCAGTATAGCTACTTGCGGATCGTTGGCAGGAGCAAACCCGGCAAATGAGGCAACATACCTGCCCTGCACGTATCCACCATTGCCAACAACCTGTGCCGTTCCCGTTTTACCACCTACCCGGTAGCCCTCTACAAAGGCATTTCTTCCGGTGCCTTGTGAGACCACTTTTTCCAGTAAGGTTCTTACCTCTTGTGATGTTTCTTCGGAAATAACTTTTCTCCGCACTTCAGGTTTAAATTCTTTAACCGTTTTTCCTTCGGCATCAGTAATTTCCTTTACTAAGTAGGGTTTCATTAAGTTACCGCCATTGACTGCGGCAGAAACGCCGGTAATCAGCTGAATGGGCGACACAGCGATGGACTGCCCAATGGCCATAGTGGCAATATTTAAATTTGTAGCCTGTTTTTGGGGTATCATAATTCCCCTGGCCTCACCTGGTAGGTTAATATCCGTTGGCTGCCCAAACCCATATGCCTTTATGTATTTATAAAAACGCTCAATACCCAGATCTAAGCCTACCTCGATAAATCCAGGGTTACAAGAGTTTTGCACAACTTCTTCAAAGGTTTGATGACCGTGCCCTCCTGCTTTCCAACAGCGAATATTACGGTCGGCTACCTTAATATAGCCGGGATCATCAAACTCATCTTGCGGCCGCACCGCGCCTACTTCCAATGCGGTAGAAGCGGTGATAATTTTAAAGGTTGACCCGGGCTCATAATTATACCATATAGCCGGGTTTCGATCCCATACCTCTTTAGGGGCCTCGGTCCAACTATTGGGGTTAAAAGTGGGACGGTTAGCCATGGCCAGTATTTCGCCGGTCTTGGGATTCATTACTATTGCTACCGCCAGTTTGGGGTCATAGTTGCGAACCACATTATCTAATTCCCGCTCGGCAAAATATTGTATGGTTTCGTCCAAGGTAAGTATCAGGTTTTGTCCCGGTACAGGTTTTTGGTATTCATGCAAAGCACCGGGTGCCTCACGTCCCATGGCATCATGTTCCACCACGATACGTCCGGGTGTCCCTTTTAGCTCTTCATCAAAACTCTTTTCCAATCCCAACAATCCCTGGTTATCAATACCGGTAAACCCCAGCACATGGGAAGCAAGTGTATCATTTAGATAGTATCTCTCATTTTCTTCTACAGTTTTTATACCTGTTATTTCCAGGTCTTTAACTTTTTGAGAGACTTCAAAATCAACCTTTCGTTTAATCCACTCAAAGGATGCCTTTTTAGTTAACTTACTATAAAGTTTATCTTCTTCCATTTCTAAAATAGCACTTAAATCCCTGGCAGTTTGCCTGGGATCTTTGATATGGTTGGGGATGGCGTAAATAGAATCCACACTAATACTGGTGACCAGTTCATTGCCATTGCGGTCTATAATTGAGCCGCGGCGGGCATCCACAGGCACATCTCGCATCCTTACTTCTTCGGCTTTATCCTTGAGTTCCTCACCCTGTACAAATTGAATCCAGGCTAACCGCCCAATTAATATAACAAAAATTAGGCCGGCCAAAAAGAATACCGAGGTCAGCCTCTTGCGAATCATTATGTTGATACCACGCATTTTTTCATCCCCCGGTCCGCGTTTAGCGTGAAGGTAATCCTTCTTCAACCTGTTTCAACAGGTCACTGAATGCCTGTATTACCCAATTTTTTTCCCGCGGAGTTCTTGCCTCCGTCTTTTCCTCCGGCTCATTCAGTCGCGCTGTCTCTCCAACAAGGGAAGTAGTCTGATTAGAATGAATCGGAGCCTTATTATTCATGTCTAATTTAACCACATCAGAACCGTCAGGCCTAATCATTCCCAATTCATTGATGGCCACTCTTTCAATCCTTTCCAGCGAAGTAAGCTCAGCCAGATCACTGTACAATGCATCCGTTTCTTGCTGTAGTGCTGCTAATTGTTTTTGTGTACTTTGAATGCGGTAATTTGTAATGTATACTTGCGCGTAATAAAAACTAATTGTTATTCCGACAACAAAAGTTAAAGCAATCAACCCCACAGGGATCAAGCGATGGCGCATGGAAAGATGTTCCGCTTGTGAAGAAGATCTTTTTCTTTTATCTTCCCTTGGACTTGCAGAGGGAACTCCATAATTATCTTGTACTTGCTCCCTGGCTACTATCAAAGCTTATTCACCTGCCTGCTGTTTTAGAAGTATCCTTAACCGGAACCGACCTGCGTACAACCGATAATAACTAAGTTAAGGACTAGAGTTTTTCGGCTATTCGCAGTTTTGCGCTGCGTGAACGGGGGTTTTGATCCAATTCTTCCGGTGACGGTACTATAGGTTTCCTGGATACACGTTTTACCGACGGTTTTAGCCCGCAAACACACTGGGGGAAATCGCGCGGACACGTACATGGATCCGATAACTCCTTAAAAACTTCCTTGACCACCCTATCCTCCAGTGAATGAAAACTTATTATGCATATACGCCCCCCTGGAGCTAATTCTTCCACTGCCACGCGGAGAGCATCTTCCAAAATTTCCAACTCCTTATTAACAGCAATTCGCAGGGCCTGGAAAGTGCGCTTCGCCGGGTGTGGGCCTTTGCGCCTGGCGCTGGCGGGAACTGCCGCTTTAATTATTTCCACTAATTGTGCGGTGGTTTCAATTGCCTGTTTTTTTCTTTCCCGAACGATAAAATCGGCAATTCGTGAAGCCCACTTTTCTTCTCCGTACTTTTTGATGATGTCAGTAAGCTTTTTTTTGGATGCTTTTTGTACCAATTGAGCCGCGGTTTCCTGCTGGGAAGGATCCATTCTCATATCCAGCGGGGCATCTTCCATGTAGGAGAAACCCCTTGCAGGGTTGTCCAATTGGTAAGAACTCACGCCCAGGTCAAATAGGATTCCATCTACTTTACTGATTTGCAATTTATTCATAACTACATTTAACTCAATGAAATTAGCCCTTTCCAGCCATAACCTTTCCACGTAATTTTCTAGTCGACGAGATACCACACTTAGGGCATCCGGGTCCTGATCCAAAGCCAAAAGTTTACCGTCCGGAGATGTTCGCCTCAATATTTCCTCACTGTGCCCGCCTCCGCCGGCTGTACAATCAACATATAACCCACCGGGAAATAAGTTAAGTCCCTCCATCACTTCTTCGAGCATCACCGGCAAATGGGTGAATTGTACGCATTTATTTGAAATTTCTATTTTATTTACGGGAAATGAATTGTTTCCCACGTGAAGTCCCCCTGAAAATTTATGGTAAAATAAGACGCATAACCTGTGTATTTATTTGCAACAGTGGCTAAATGCCCAGGTCAAGATCTTCCATTTTCTCGGCTATTTCTTCCACCGAAGAAGCGGCATCGGCACTATAGGCTTCCCACTTGTCTTTCGCCCACATTTCCACTCTGGAAGACACACCGATAACTATTGTTTCCTTTTTTAAACCGGCATATTCTCTTAAGGGAGCAGGAATAAGTACCCTGCCCTGTTTGTCAATTTCGCATTCGGTAGCACCGGAAAAGAAAAATCTAACGAAAGCACGAGCGTCAGATTTAGTCATGGGCAAAGAACGCATTTTACGTTCTACAATTGCCCACTCCTCTAACGGGTAGGCAAATAAGCAGGTGTCCAAACCCTTAGTAAGAACAAACTTTTCGCCCAGACCTTCGCGAAAACGGGAAGGAATGATCAGCCTTCCTTTACCATCTATTGTATGTTGGTGCTCACCAAGGAACATCACAGCACCCCACTATCAAACCCCATACTACCACATCTCTCCACTTTACACCACTTTGTATTCTCGGGTAACTTGTAAAATCCTCCTTTTTTGTGCCTCCGTAGAAAAAAAATTACCGGGATAAAGTAATCCCGGAATTCAAAACTTGTGAAACAATCGACAGGTCATAAAGACCTTTAAAATAAGAAATATTTCCATACATGCCATAAGTATTGCCGTATTTCTACATATACTGTGATAATAGGATTAGATAAATCAAGACATATTGAAAACGGAGGTGTTATATGTGCACAGCAAAACTGTAAAGGACTATATGGTTCCCTGGTCAGATTACCCGGCCATAAAAGTTGATAAAACTCTCGAACAAGCCGTTGACATGATTAACGACATGGCTAGTAAGAAGGGTTATCGCTGGATTATAGTAACAGACGAAAATAATGACCTGGTGGGTTTTTTAACATTACGCAGTATTTTTGAGGCCATAGATAATTTAGTGCCTCAATCCGGGGATTGGATGGGCATTTCCACAAGGATACAGCTCATCAAAGACACGTCACTGAGAGAATGTATGAAACCGATGGTCAATGTTACGACCTTAGAAAACGACCCCCCCATGAAAGTGGCGGAATTAATTCTAAACCACCGCGTCACTATTGTACCCGTATTGAACGACAAGTCTGATATCGTGGGGATAATCAGGCCTGTAGACCTACTACCGTTCATTAAGGAACTGTTTGATAAAAATTAAAATTTCTTGGGTCGTACTTTGGGGCCAACCAGCTTTTGACAGGATTTACAGGATTAACGGGATGCAAAAAAAAGAAAAGGGCAGGGCGCACTAGGTTAAGTGCCCCCTGCCCTTTTCTCTTTTAAAGTTTTGAACAGTTTCTAAAGTCTAACTATATTACTCTCGCTCACCAACAATGGAATTTGTTCGAATCCTTCCCCCACCTGCTCCGGTAGATGAGCATCGGAGCCAATGGTAAATCTAATACCATGTTTTATGCAGTACTGCAAAAATTCATGGTTAGGGTATATTTCCCCCACAGGGGCCCTAAGGCCGGCGGTGTTTATCTCCACGTACACTCCGGCACTCTTAAATACCCGGGCTGTCTCTGCATATAAATCGTGCAAACTCCCTTGCGGACGATAGCCAAACTTTTTTACCAGGTCAGGGTGGGCCATGACATTAAATAACCCTGACCGTGCCGCCTGCTGTACTAAGTCAAAATAACGGTGATAAAGCTCATCAATGTCCCATTCCTTATACCTTGCTATGTACGCAGGGTTATCAAAGCCCCAGCTTTCCACATAGTGAACGGAACCCAGAACATAATCAAAGTCATAGCATGAAAGAAATTGGCTGAGCTCTTCTTCCCTGCCCGGTATATAATCTGCTTCAATACCCAGCTTGATTGTCATTTCCGTATACTTAGCACGCAAAGCTAGAATCTCTTCCATATATACCGGTAATTCTGCATAGCTCATGGCTAATTCCGGATCTCTGTGTTCATCCGGCAACCAATACATGGGTATGTGATCTGCAAAACCTATCTCTTTTAACCCTTTACCCCGGGCCGCCAGCACGAACTCTTCCATAGTGCCCCGAGCATGACCGCACCGGGCGGTATGTAAATGGTAATCAACTAGCATCGGTACCGACCAACTTAGCTGATATTTCCTGGGTCAGCCTGTAAATTTGCTGTGTAAGTTTTTCCTCCAACAGCCCGGCACCACACGCAGGAGTGATTAGACTTTGCTCCTTTAAAAGGCCGCGGTCACTACCCCGCTTTTCCAATTCCGCCCATATATCATAAAGGCGGTCCAGTAATGTTTCGGCTGTTTCATTAAATGCATCATCCGTAGTGGGAGCCATGCCCCATGCCATTATCCCACCCCGCTCCAAATACTGTTTCAATTCTTTAGCAGTTGGTATAAGGGAACTAGCAAAATTATAAACGTCTAGATTGACAATATCCATATCCGATTCAAACAGTAAAGACCAGTCAATGGCATCACAGGAGTGCACACCTATCACACCATTGGCTGCATGTACAGACCCGGCAATAGTATTCATGTCTGCCAAAATCATTTCCCTGGTGACTGTAATATGAGTGCCCTTGCCATAAACACCGATTCCCGGCTCGTCCACAAAGAAAATAACTGGAAGGCCAAACTGGCTTAAAGTTTTAGTCTGCCAGCGGGCATGCATGGCCAAAGTCTTAACCAGTATATCTCTAAGCTGATCCTCATAATACGAAAAGCGACCCTCAGCATCCTTTAACTGAAAACCTATGGTCAATGGTCCGGCCTCTTGCCCTTTTAAATACCGTGCCTGGCCCGTTCCGCTTTCTTTCAGCCTGGCAATGAAAGCGTATAGACCAACTGCAGAATCAACCGGAACAGCAAAACGTTCCAGGGCTTTTTCATCCCCTTCTTCAGCAGCTAAGTAAGTACTATAGAACTCTGTCATTCTGTTGGCCCAGTCATCATCAAGTGTATTAAAGTATGTCTTTTCACCGTCTTTAACCAAAAGCCCCATTTCTACTAATGGATTTAAAGATTGGTACACAAAACCCTCGGCTTCACCCCGCCTAGGTAATTGCGGCCAATGGGGCGCTTCAGGCAGGTTTTGAAATATTAGAGAAAGAGCATTATCAGGCTCAAGAAAAGGCATACTTCCTATCCCGGTAGCCATTCCACCCGGTTTAAAATTCATACGGATCCCCCTTTAGATATAATAAAAGCGCCGCCCATTACTCTGGTACGTCCGGCGCATAACACGGTAATTATATCCGGGATAAGCTTCCCTGTCAAAACTCCCATAAACCTTATACACAAACTAGTATAAAAAAACTACATTTTCGTAAAAAACAGAACATTATAAAATAACACGCCTCTCCAGCCGGCAACCTTAGCTTAACCATCGAGTTGCAGCCAACACGGCTTTATTTAATTGCCCACCACTTTGCGTATCTGTGGCAGCATTTCTCTGGCAACTTTTTCTCCTTGCTCCACACAATATGTGACCTTGTCAAAGTCCCATACCGAAACATTTTTAATTAACGGTCTGATGATCACATCCGCATACCTGTCTAATTTCATATGCATGCTTTCTGAACCCATGATGTCCAGACTCTGAAATAAAACCTGCACCATAGAATCCACGCGATGTGAAGAATAACCATCGTACCCCACGTCTACTGCCAATACCACGTCCAACCCCAGTTTTTTCAACACCTCTGCCGGTACGTTGTCTCGCACCCCTCCGTCAGCGAGTAGGTGTCCTTTAATCAATTTTGGCTGGTAAAGCCCCGGAATTGAACTACTGGCCCGCACTGCTGCCGACACCGGAATATCATGAATCACAACCATATCCTTAGGTGGAATAATGCTCAAAGGCTGTGCAATACGATGGCGAACTCTATATTTATCCGGCATAAATAAAATCAGGGCACCATTTTTCAAATCTACAGCGGTTATAGCGAGAAGTACATTATTAAGCTGACTAAATAATAAATTTTTGGTTAACATTCTTTCAATGGTACATTCAAGCCGTCTGCCGGTCATTAGTCCTAACGGTACAGTAAACGGAAACGGTAAGTGTAAAATGTCAGCCAGTTTTTTTCCTGCCAGCAAAAGAAGATTAATTACCGCTTCAAAGCCGTCAAAAACATGCGCGGGTTTTAATTGCCGTGATTTTTGCTGAATTTGTTCGGGCGTAAATCCTGCCGCAAACAGAGCGGCCGCCAGGCTGCCGGAACTGCTCCCTGCTACCGCATGAACAGGGATTTTTTCTTCCATTAAAACCTTTAACACTCCTGCATGGGCCGCCCCCCGGAGAAAGCCTCCTCCCAGGGCCAATCCTACACTGGGTCTCCCATTCAATATAAACACCCGCCCCAATACATATATATAATTATATGGGCAGGCTTTATAAAGGGTGACTAAAAACAAATAATCCATGTGCAAATCACATGGATTAATAGTCTTTTTTATTCATCCTTTTTTAACACACATTCCTTACAGCGTCCAAAAATTTTCAGTTCATGATCACTGATTTTGAATTTGTATTTCTCCCCAACTCTATCTTCCAACTCTTCCAGCAAATCTTCTGCCACTTCAATAATGGTGCCGCACTGAGTACAAATGAGGTGATGATGCCTGTGTTTTTCCGGCGCGGAGCCAAATTCATAGCGCTTACGCCCGTCCCCAAAATCGGTACCGTGGATAATATCAAAATCCAGAAAGAGATCCAAACTACGATAAACCGTAGCCAGCCCGACATCCGGCACCCTTTCTTTGACCAGATTATAGACTTCTTCTGCACTTAAGTGTTCATCTTTATGCTCCCAAAGCACACGTAATATATGTTGCCTTTTGGGGGTCAGCTTATATTCTTTTGCCCGCAATTTTTCTTCCACATTACCTATTACTTTTTTCATTTTAACACCACCGGGCATATGTTCTTAACCATTAGTATAAATAACCATAGAACCATTGTCAATGTGAATTGCTTTACAAGCGGCCATAAGGAGGGAAATTTATTTTAAAATTGCTGCCTCTATTAGGGATAGCCGGGCTCTGGATGCTTTTGTTGGGCATGAATCTTATGAAAACCGGACTTGAAAATACAGCCCAGGCAAAACTTCGTATCGCTTTAAAAAGGCTTGCCGGCTCCCCGCTTAAAGCCGGTATCAGCGGGCTGGTCGCCACCATGCTGGTTCAAAGCAGTACGGCCGTGTCCGTATTGTCAGTAGGATTCGTAAACGCCGGAATCATGAATTTAAGGCAGGCCATTGGTATACTACTGGGGGCCAACGTTGGCACCTGCATAATGGTGCAGATTATTTCCTTTAACGTTACCGCCGTTGCCGCCTTAACCGGCTTCATCGGTTTATTTTTATGGCTCCGGGGCAAGAATAGCTCTCTTTATAATTTGGGTCGGGCATTATCCGGCTTTGGCCTAATATTTTGTGGATTAAAGCTTCTTTCTGTTTCCTTTACACCCCTGCAAAATGCCGGCTGGTTTTTAGATTATTTATACTCTTTAAGCAGCAATCCCATTCTAGCAGTGGCAGCAGGCACCCTGGGTTCTGCTTTACTGCATAGCAGCGCCGCAGCCACGGGAATAGTGATGCTTCTTTCCGGTCAAGGAATGCTCCCTCTACCTGCAGCCGTGGCACTGGTACTGGGTAATAACATAGGCACCTGCATTACCGCGGTGGTAGCAAGTTTAGCCGGATCTACTGCCGGGAAGCGTGTGGCCCTGGCGCACGTATTTCTAAATATAGCAGGTGCGGCACTGTTCTTACCTCTGCTGGGGGCCTTCACTTCTTTAGTTGCTTTAACCGCCGACAGTCTGTCCCGGCAGGTAGCCAATGCGCATACCCTTTTCAACATCATAAGCAGCGTAATAGCTTTCCCCTTCATTTACCCCTTGGGGAAACTAATGGAATTGCTGGTGCGTGACTCCGGAAGAAAAAAATAATCGAGCAACACCCCATATGACGGATACGCTGCTCGTAATTTACATGCTGCTACCTGCGTCGCCTCGTCGAAAACATGAACCTTCTTCTTCTGCGGCGCGCACGTGCCCAAAACCGGAGCACCAACAGGGTAACCGCCGCCACGGATGGCCAAAACCACCAGTGATGGGTAAGTTTACGGCCTACATCTTCCAGTGCAATTAAATTCACCTGGCCGAGCAGTTTGTTTGCCTGGAATAATTGTAATTTACCTACTACATCCCCTTTTTTTACGGGCGCACTAAAATCTGAGACGGGCTTTATTTTCTGTGTAACATCACTTTGGTCACTGACCGGGAAATCATATATAAAGGAATCCTGCGCCTCCACCAATACCTTTTTTGTACCATCGGGCACGTTAAGGCGGGTAATGATTTTCCCTTCTTCTACCAATGTCTTGGATTCAAATTGATTGAAGCCGTAATCCAAAAGCGCCATGGCATCGGCATAACGGCTGTTAGAAGTAGGGCTCTTAAGCACTACCGCAATAAGTTCTCTGTCCCCACGCCTGGCACCGCCAACTATGCATAGTTGTGCAGCAGTGGTATATCCTGTTTTAATCCCAATAGCATTGTCGTATTTTCCCAAGAGTCTATTATGGTTATAGGCCCAGGTTTGCGGATCTGTTTCTGCCGGGACCCCCCGTTTTATCTCTTTATTAATCGTAGCGACAATTTCCCTAAACTTCTCATTTTTCATTGCATAACGGGCGATAACAGCCAAATCCCTGGCCGTGGTTTTGTGACCGGGAACAGTCAGCCCGTGCGGATTGACAAAATGAGAGTTTTGGGCCCCCAATTGCTTCGCCTTTTCATTCATTAACTTGGCAAAGTTATCAACAGAACCGCCTATATGCTCTGCAATGGCCACAGCGGCATCATTTGCCGAGCTCAACAAAAGGGCGTACATTAAACTCCTCATGGGGAGTTTTTCCCCTTTTTGCAGCCCTATGGCAGTACCATCTACACCCACGGCATTTCTTGACACTGTAACTGAATCATCTAGATCCGTCTCCTCCAAGGCTATGATGCCGGTTAAAATTTTTGTTGTACTGGCCGGGTCCAACTTTAAGTCCCCATTTTTCTGATATAAAACTTGACCGTTTTGCGCATCCATTACCAGTCCGCTCTGTGCCGCTAAACTCGGTGGTGCAGCAAAAGCCGTGTTCAGGTTAAAAGTCAAAAAAAAGACCATTACTAAAGTTAGATTAATAATTTTTGTCATATTTCACACCCGTATATATTTTTGTTCTTATTTTTTAGGCACTAAAAATCATTTTATCTTATTATCAAACAGTTGTCACCCAAAATTCAGACCTTACTAAAAAGTATCCTTTCGCCACAGCCGGCTTAGGCCCAACACCACCGCCAGGGCCAGTAATACTGACCCCGCCGTAAAAGGTAATACCCACGGTCCCTGAAAGAAGTGCAGTAACCGGTTTAAAACACCACCTACGGCAAAGGCTGTAATAAAAACGGACGGCCACATAAAAATACCATCCCGCCACCCAAGTTCTTTGAATATAACCATGGTTGACGCAATGCATGGTACAAACAATGTTAAGGTAATAAGAGCTACAAATTGCTGCAGGGGAAGCATGGGCATGCTCATTATCCCTACCGTTCCGAAATCCCTTCTAATAAAACCCATTATAAAGGCACTGG
The DNA here is from genome assembly GCA_016278505.1 of Clostridiales bacterium. GTDB lineage: Bacteria > Bacillota > Desulfotomaculia > Desulfotomaculales > VENG01 > VENG01. Next base: position 203,580 of record JADQBQ010000001.1, on the reverse strand, counting down.
CGGACTCCTTAGGAAGTCCGAGCCATCCAGTGGTTAAAGGTTCCATGGCCACTTGCACAGTTATCAAAAAGCCTGTAATTTGAAATAAGCCTAAAAGTAATGCTCCACCTGCAAAGAGGGGAATGGCTTCCCGAATAAAATCAATTGTTCTGTCCCGGGTCTTAGTTACTACATTTAACACACGCGGCACTCTCAGCGGGGGCAAATCTACCATTAACGGCGAGGTTGTTCCGGGTAGCAATCTGCCCAGCACAATACCTGACCCGGCCAATACGCTGAAAATGATTATTATATATAAAATTAAATACCCCGGCCCCATACCCGCCAGTACTCCGGTAATAAAAGCCAACTGGGCTGAACACGGAACTGCAAGGGCCAAAAGGAAAATAGCTATACGCCTCTCCCGGCGAGAACTAAGAATACGGGTAGTAATTGATGCCATGGTAACGCAGCCAAAGCCCAAGATAATGGGGATAATTGCCTGTCCATTTAAACCAAGGTATCCGGTAGCCCGGTCCAGTAGAATGGCAATTCTTGGCAGATATCCACTGTCTTCTAATAAAGATAATACAAGAAAGAAACCGAATACCAAAGGTAGCAAAAGGCCGAAGACATACGTTACCGCCATGGTCAGCAGCCCAAATTTACCTGTCAAAAGGATTCCCACAGCCGCATCAGGGCTTATAAATTGCGATACTAAGTGCCTCACGGCCGGCTGGTAATATTCCCCCATAAGTACCCCTTCGGTAAACCCAACCAGGTACTGGGCAAAAACCACTCCTACTAATTCATAAGTAATCCACAGCACAACAACCAGTATAGGTATACCCGAAATAGGGTTAAGCATCCATTGGCTCAATTTAACCTTGAAAGTATCATGGATATGGTTTTCTTTAACCACCGAGGCAATAATGTTATCAACGTAAGCACGCCGCAGCAAGTAAAACTTATCCCGCTGCTGTCCCGGTTCCATGCCGTACCGTGCAGCCAAATCAAGGTCACCTTCCAGGATCAATAGACTTTCCGCACGGGAAACTCCATATTCCTGTGCCAATTTCAAAACCTCTTGGGCAATCCGACTATCGGCAGCACCCTCTTTAGAGACTTTTCCATCAGATAACAAAGATTTAAGTGTATCCAGTCCCTTATTATTAACTGCCACCGTACTAACCACAGGCACGCCAAGCATTTCTTCCAGCTGCTTGATATCAATTTCCAGGTCATACTTTTTTACTTCATCTGCAAAATTGAGAGCTACCACCAGGGGAATTCCGGCGTCGATAAGCTGGCGGGTTAAAAAAAGATCACTGTGGAGATTTACCCCGTTTACAACATTAATTACCAGTTCAGAGGAAAGTACAATTTCACGTACTGCACGCTCCTCTTCATTCATAGTCGATAAACCATATATTCCGGGAGTGTCTATCAAGGTGACGCCGTTCCAGTGCCCTTTAAGCACTTCCAAGGTGGTACCTGAAAAATTGGATACTTCTTGATATTGACCGGTTAAAGCAGAAAAAAAGACCGATTTGCCCACATTGGGATTACCCACCAAGGCAATAGTCTTCCTTTGATTATTCATTTCCATAATTGTACTGCCCCCGTATAAATAAAAAGCAGCCCGGTTATCCGGGCCGGGTATCTTATGTTATATTTTATGAGATACTGCCTGTGCACGCTGCGGTGTTTTTGCGTCCGCTACCATGCAGGAAGCACATTTGTTTAAGGGTAGCGCCACAGGTTCAATCCCAATTTTGCGAGCAAGCTGCCTTCCTATGGCCACTTCCTGCTTACATTTACAGATTACCACAGGGCCCGCAGGAATTATTTCCCTACAGGTAACTACTTCTCCTTCTCCAATTCCAAGGCGGATAGCTTGGGTCTTAATGTCAGGATTATCTATAGATGATATTTTTATCACTTGCCCTTTTTGCGCCTTGTCCAGCGTGGTCATAGCGGCCCCCTCAACTTAAGACATATCGATAATCATTCTCGCTGAATTGAAAAAGATAACCGTTCTCAATAACAATTATAAGATAACCGGTGCCGTTGGTCAACAATTAATTTATTAACTGATATAAAAAATAATGTATTACATTTTTACTGCGGGACATAATATGATTGCTACAAGTTTTTAGGAGGGTCGGTAAATAATATGACTCAGATAAATACCGAAGGAATGAAGGTGGCCCAACTTAACGACGGCCAGTTACAAAAATTAATGACAACGGAAAAGGAAATGAACGGCGGCGAAAATAGCGAGGTTTATCTTCTGGCAGTACAAAGACCGTAATACCGAAAAAGACCAGACAGGGTCTGACCCTATCTGGTCTTCTCTATTTTCAAGTAATATTATGGCAGGCGATCACCGCCTGGCCCAAAGAAATGCCGGCGTCACCCGGAGGCACTTTATTATGCACATAAACGTCAAAGCCTTTATCTGCTAAAAACCCGTGCGAAGCCGCAAGCAAATACCGGTTATGCCAACAGCCCCCGCTCAGCACTACCCGGTTTAACCCGCTGCGCGCCCGTACATCTTGCACGGCGCAGGCAAGCATGGCCACCATGGTATCATGAAAACGTTTAGCAATTTGTTCAGGTGGCACACTGCGGGCACGATCATGCATAATTGAACTGAACAGTATACTTACTCCCATAACACCTTTATTAACCGTGTACGGGTATGGGTCAAGCTCTCCTTGATAATATAGGGGAATCATCTCACCTAACTGTACAGCGGCCTGGCCGTCATATGTATTTTCCCGACAGACCCCTAAAAGGGCCGATACGGCATCAAAAAGCCTGCCGCAGCTGGAAGTGTATGGGGTATTAATCTTGCTGTTAATCATTTTAACAATAATACCGATTTGTTTTCTCCGGTCCGGAAAAATTTGCTCAGCTTTTTCGTAACCCTGCTCACCAAACATGGAAATTAAATAGGCAACTGCAGTAACCCAGGGATTATTTACAGCATACTCTCCACCGGGAAGAGGTAAGTATTGCAAATGAAATTCCCGCGCAAAAGCATGGTACCCTCCCGACAGCACTTCACATCCCCATATTTCCCCATCCAATCCATAACCGGTTCCGTCTAAGACTACACCTATAACTTTTCCGTTTAAGCCGTTTTCGGCCATGCAAGCGGCCATGTGGCTGTGGTGGTGCTGAACATTTATTAATGTGGGACACTCCAATTCACGGGCTAAAGCAGCGCTGTAATAATCAGGATGCATGTCAAGAGCTACAGCACGGGGCTTAACACCTAACAGGTGGCAAAAACGCTGCAAAGCGCTGTGCCATGCATTCTGACCTTCCAGTTTATCCAACGATCCTATATGCTGACTTAAATAGGCCTGACCGGGCCTTAACAGGCAAAAGGTGTTTTTCATATCACCTCCCACGCCCAACACAGCAATGTCCTTTCCTCCACGGTGGCCTTGATTATTTCCCGGGACCATAAGGGGCTCCGGCACGAATCCTCTGGAACGGCGGAAAAAGTGAGTTTTATTTTCATTAATACAAACTACTGTATCGTCACACCTGTTAACAATCTCCCGGTCATGGAGCAAGAAGAAATCTGCTACCCCTTGTAATTGAGCCAGGGCCGAAGCGTTATCAGTAACCAGCGGCAGACCGCCTTTATTACCGCTGGTCATTACTAACAGGTCAAAGCACCGGCCCATTAACAAGATATGCAGCGGTGTATAAGAAAGCATTACCCCCAGAGTATTAAGCCCGGGACTTAATGCCTGTGGCAGGGATGAGGCCGACCTTTTTGGCAATACAACAATGGGGGCTGCGGGAGAACATAGTAGCTCTGCTTCTTTGGTGGTCACCAGGCAGTACTTTCGTACTACATCCAGGTTACGGCACATTACGGCCAAGGGCTTGGCGGGGCGTTTTTTGAGCCGCCGCAACCGCTCTATTGCACTATTATCCAGCCCGTTACAGGCCAGGTGAAAGCCCCCCAGACCTTTAACAGCCAGTATCTTACCTTTAGAAAGTATCAGCCGGGACTGTTCCACCCAGTCACCTTTTATTTTATTACCATGTTGGTCTACCAGGTAAACCTTTGGACCACAGACGGGACATGCAACCGGTTGGGCGTGAAAACGGCGATCACCTGGATCATTGTATTCCCGGACACAACTCTCGCACATGGGAAAAGAAACCATGGAAGTACAAGTACGGTCGTACGGCAGCTCTTTTAAGATAGTGAAACGGGGACCGCAACCTGTACAGTTGGTAAATGGGTAGCGGTAATGCCTATCTACAGAATCTAAAATTTCGCGTCGGCATTGTGCACAGGTTGCAGCATCAGGAGGAACCACAGTCTTGTCCGTAACACCACCCTTGGAAACGGCTATGGTAAAATCTTTAAAACCTTGGCCGGGAAAAGTATTCACATTAACATTAGCTATATGGGCCAATTGAAGAGGATGCGCGTGTATAAAATTAATAAACTCCTCGATCCGGGACAAGATGCCTTCCACCTTAATAACCACCCCTTGACCGGAATTATACACTATCCCCTTTAAGCCCATAGTGACCGCCAGTTTGTATATATAGGGGCGAAATCCAACCCCCTGCACCATGCCGGTCACAAGTACCCGCCTGCACACCGTCTGTTCCATCAACTATCACCTCGTTCAAACTAAAAACCGTCAACAGATTCTGGGCAATGGATTTCCCGCCAGCATACCCAGTATCTTGGTGCCGCCCAGTGGTGTCTCCAGATAAACATTACCTTTTCCCACTTGAACTTCACCAATAATAACTGCCTTTTCTCCCAGGGGGTGACTATGCATAATGTCAAGTGCCAAGGCAGCTTCTCCGTCTTTAATAATGGTTATAAATTTTCCTTCATTAGCCAGATAAAGAGGGTCCAGGCCCAACATTTCTGTCCCCCCCTGCACCTCCGGATCAATAGGTATTAACTTTTCTTTTATATACATATCCATGGCGCAACTTTGAGCTATTTCCTTGGCGCTGGTAGCCAGACCACCCCTGGTTAAATCACGCATTATTTTTACTCCGGGACACCGGTCCCAGATCCTGCCGGCAATGCCATTTAAGGGTGCGCAGTCACTTTTTAATGCTCCCTCCAGTCCCAGCTTCTCCCGCGCTGACAATATGGTCAGTCCGTGATTTCCTAAGCTCCCGTTAATAATAATTTTATCTCCCGGCCTCACGCGGTGATACCCCGGGCTGATATCTGCGGGCATCGTCCCTACTCCGGTAGTTGTAATGAATAATTTATCAGCAGCACCCCGCGGAACAACCTTTGTATCCCCCGCCACCATGGTTACCCCGGCTTCTTTGCAAGCCTCTGCCATGGTGGCACATACCATCTCCAAATTAGCTAGGGGCAAACCTTCCTCCAAAATAAAAGCCACGGTAATATACCGGGGGTGGGCACCGCTTACTGCCAGGTCATTTACTGTACCGTAGATGGCCAGCTTACCGATATCCCCACCGGGAAAGAAAATGGGGTCTACAACGTAAGCATCGGTGGTTACCGCCAGCCTGTCCGAAGGCATCGTGAGCACCGCAGCATCATCAAGCTGCTCCAGCAGCGGACTTTTAAAGTATCGCAAAAACACTTTTTCCGTTAATTCACGGCTTAATAAACCTCCGTCTCCGTGAGCGAGTAAAACAACTGCATCTTTGTCCCGTTTATAATCCATTTCGAACACCACTTCCCTCATAACGGTAATATGCAAAACAGGCTCCCTCGGAAGAAACCATGCACGGCCCAACGGGGTGGGCGGGAGTGCATTGTTCGTCAAAAAGAGCGCAGTCCCAAGGAGTGATTATACCCTGCAGGAGTTCGCCACAGCGGCAGCCTGCCGGGTTGGCGGGCAAAACCTTTTTTAGGTCAAATTTTTGGGCAGCATCATAGGAAGTGTAGGTATCTCGCCAATAAAGCCCACTTTCAGGGACAAGTCCCAGACCCCGCCAGTACGCATCACCGGCATGGAAACATTCTGCCATAGTTTTTTGGGCTTTCTTGTTACCTTCATCCCTTACCACCCACCGGTACCCATTCTTAATCCGGTGTTCACCTTGCAGTATTAAGGTTAACAAATGATATATGGAGTCTAACATGTCCATGGGAGTAAAACCGGACACAATGCCCGGAATACCAAAATCTTCCCCGATAAAATTAAATGCCCGGCTGCCGGTTACAGCACTGACATGACCGGGTAAAATAAACCCGTCAACATGGCAATTACCACTATTCAACAAAGTGCGCATCACCGGGGGCACTAATTTGTGCGCTGAATAAACACTGAAGTTTTTTAGTTTTAGGGCCTGAGCATTCTTTACTGTCAATGCTGTTAGAGGAGCTGTTGTTTCGAACCCTATACCCAGAAACACAATCTCCAGGTCCGGCGTTTCCCTGGCCAAAATCAGAGCATCTTGGGGGGAGTAGATTATTTTAACGGAGCTACCTCTGGCCCGTTCTCCTTCCAGCGAATTGTTCTTCCCCGGCACACGCACCATGTCACCAAAAGTAGCCACCTCTACGCCGGGAATACGCGAGAGTAATAGCATACGCTCTATATCTTCAGCATCAGTAACACATACCGGGCAACCCGGTCCACTGCGAAGATCCACTAGGCCGGCCATAAGGCTGCGGAGTCCCATGCGAGAAATAGAGGTTGTGTGCGTACCACAAACCTCCATCAGTACCACTTGACGCCCCAGCTTTTCTGCAGCCCTGCAGGCTACTTCTTTGACCCGTCCGACTATTTTTTTCCCCAGTTCCGGGTCATTTAATTTATTCAGAACCTTCAAACCGCAGTAACTCCTCCCATAGCTCTATGCGTGCCTCAGCCTCGATCAAGTCTAACTTTTCCACTGCATAGCCGGCATGCACCATCAAATAATCACCGGTTTTCACTCCCTCTACCAGTTGCACTCCTACGGTACGTCTAATACCGCTCACCTCAATGACAGCCCAGTCCTTGCCCTGCATTTCCACCACCAAACCCGGAATTGCCAGGCACATTTCTCTCACTCCTCATATCATGTTTCCCTTCGACTCCCGCAGCCATTTACACCACTGATCAATACCTTCACCGGTCTTGGCTGAGGTGATGAATATAGCCATATTTTCTTTAATCCCTCTCAGGTCATCCAAACAGTTTTTGACGTTAAAATCTGTATAAGGAAGAAGGTCTGACTTATTGATCACCACTGCCCCGGATTCTCGGAAAATTCCGGGGTATTTGGCGGGCTTGTCGGTACCTTCCGCCACACTGAGTACAGCCACCTTCACATGTTCACCCAGATCAAAGGCTGCCGGGCAAACCAGATTTCCCACATTTTCTATAAATAAAAGATCCAGGGAAACCATAGGCATCTCTTGCAGCGCCCGGGCCACCATTTTGGCATCCAGGTGGCATACCCCTTCGGTGTTAATTTGTACGGTTACCATGCCGGCCTCACTTAACCGCCGGGCATCCCTGTCCGTGTACAGATCACCCACAATAGCACCCATTTTTAAGTCCCCACCCAGAAATCGGGCGGTTTTTTCCAATAAAGTGGTCTTACCCGAACCGGGTGAGCTAATTAAGTTAACTACCAAAATCCCGGCTTGATCGAAAAGCTCCCGGTTCTTAGCCGCCTTATTCTCGTTTGCAGCCAGCAAGTCTTTACCCAGAACTACTTTCACTCTCTACAGCCCCTTTACTCTCCTTCATAATAATCAATATATAATTCGCGCCCGCTAACCACCTCTGTGCGGAAGGCTTGACAGTAGGTGCAACGACAGGTAGCTCCCCGGGGCGAAAATTCCGCCAGACATTCCCTGCACCTTAAAACCAACGGCTTTTTCTGTACTACCAGTGCTGCTCCTGCACACATGGTATCTTGGGTCAGAACGTGAAAGGCAAAGTCCAAAGCATCCGGCAGGGCACCGTAGTTTTCACCCACCACCAGCGCTACACTGGATACCTTTTTAATACAGTTGTCGCTAGCGCTTTGCATTACTATATTCAAGAGGTTTTGGATCAAGGACAATTCGTGCACGATAGAACCTCCGGCTCAGCCATTTCCACCACCTAGCGGAAATTATTTTGCAAATCATTTACAGTATTGCCACAGTATTTATATACAGTCACCCTAAATGGCATTTCCCTAAAGACAACAGGATTAGCATTTGCTAATGCATATGTTTTGTTTTGATAAATAGAATATTTTTACCATTGCAGCCAGTTAATTTGAATGCTACATGGTTAACTGAACTACTTTCATTTCGTGTTATAATTACGAAATCAGATCAATTAGAAGGCGAGGGATAAAATGGCTTCCAATTCTTTAAAAAGAGACCTGTTAACAATACTCAATTCTAACCAGATTCGGACAGGAGAAATTGACCGCCGCCTTTATTCCTATGACAGCTCATTTCTGGCAACCAGAAATTCCTTTATCCCTGACGCAGTGGTTTTTCCGCATGCAACACATGAAGTAGCCGCCATTTTAAAATATGCATCAGCTCAGTCAATACCGGTGGTGCCTCGGGGTGCGGGCACCGGAGAAACCGGCGGATGCCTGGCCTGCAGGGGTGGGATAGTGCTGGATCTTTCCCCCTGGAACAATGTCGATGAAGTTGATACATCCAACATGCAGGCCTTTGTACGCCCTGGAGTAGTCCATGCCCGTTTTAACCGGCAGCTGTCTGATCACGGCCTTTTCTTCCCTCCGGATCCGGGCAGCAGCCAGATGTGCACCCTGGGAGGCATGATTGCTAATAATTCCAGCGGTTTACGGGCAGTCAAATACGGTACTACGGAAAACTATGTATTGGGACTTAGAATTGTTCTGGCCAGCGGTGAGGTAATAACTACCGGGGGAGTGAATTCAAGGGCCATAAAGAATGTCTCGGGACTAAATTTAACTAAACTTTTCGTGGGCTCAGAGGGAACTCTCGGTGTAATTACGCGGGCACGCTTAAGGCTCTGGCCTAAGCCCGCAGCCAAAGGGCTGGTAATGGCCACCTTCCGCCGGTTGGAAGACGCTCCTCCGGTGGTACAAGAAGTATACAGGGCCGGAATTATGCCCTCCGGGGTAGAAATTCTTGACGGTACGGCCATACGGGCTGTAAATATGTATAGGCCGGAAACTGCTTTACCCGAAGTGGAAGCTATATTGCTCTTTGAAGTGGACGGCTCCCCTCCAGCAGTGGAATGGGAAGGCCATCAGATCTCCAATGTTGCAGTCAAGGCCGGCGGCAAAGCTGAATGGTCTACTGACCCGCAGCGCATGGCCGATTTGTGGCGGGGCAGAAGTCTGGTGGCCGCGGCCGCAGCCCGCATCCGCCCGGACGGCACCAGAATTTTTGCGGGTGAAGATATCAGCATTCCACTGGATAAAGTAGCCCAAGCGTTACGAGAAGTTCACCGCCTTTCCGCCCATTATGGAATTACCGTGGTCTCCTTCGGGCATATCGGTGACGGTAATATTCATACCGCACCGGTTATAGATATTGATTCACCGGAAGAAGTTGAGCGGGCAGATGCCCTGGTAGACGCCATACATCGCCTGGCCATAGAACTTAACGGCTCTACCACGGGTGAACACGGTGTAGGTCTGGTCCGGTCCGGCTACGCTGCAATAGAGCACGGAGCGGCACTTCAGGCCATGCAAAAAATCAAACATGCTCTGGACCCACAAAATATCATGAATCCCGGGAAAATATGGCCATAAACAAGTAGGAGAGAATACCATGCATACCAGTCAACTAAAACAATATTTAAATAAGTGTGTACGCTGCGGCCAATGCCGGTCGGTGTGCCCGGTCTTCGAAGTCATAAAAGAAGAAGGAGCTGCCCCACGAGGGAAAGTGTTTATTTCTTCCATGCTCTTGGACGGTAAATTATCCCACCCCGGTGAGGCCGAACACCACCTTTCACTATGCCTGCAGTGCCGACGTTGTTCCGACCAATGCCCGTCAGGAGTTCCCGTACACCGGATCATAAGCAGTGCCCGAACAAAGTTATCCAGGCCGCTTAAGCAAAGCATTCTTTTGGATTTTATCCTACCGTCAGCATCTATTAAACAAAAGGCCGCGCAATTGTTACAAACCGCTGAAAAATGGGGACTGACGGATTTGGCAAATAAAGCAGGAATGCCACTTCCGGGAACAAAAAAAACACCACATAGTAAAGTGTCCTTGGCTGACACTATACCCTCCGGCATAACATCGAAGGGCACAGTGGCTTATTTTCCCGGCTGTGCAGCCACATATATGCTACCCGGTATAGCTGGTGCGTGTGTAAACATTCTTTCTAATCACGGCTGGAAAGTAGTTATTCCCCAGGGTTTTTCCTGTTGCGGCTTTCCCCATACTGCTGCGGGAAGCCAAAAGGCAAAGGAGCTCAAACAAAAAAACCAAGAAATTATCTCCACAATTTCTACTGACACCATTCTAACATCATGTCCGTCCTGTAATTTAGCGTTAAAAGAAACATTGGCCGGACAGGCGTCTCCAAAGGATGTAGTTGATATTACAGAGTTTTTAGTGGAAAACAATATGGAATTCAATAAAACGAGGCAACTCAATTTTAAAATTGCCTATCACCGGCCCTGTCACGAGTTAACCAACTACCCCCGAAGATTACTGGAAAAATTACCGGGCGCTACTATTGTGCCCAGTAAACTAGAATCGGCCTGCTGTGGCGGAGGGGGAACTTTTATGCTGCAGCACCCTTCTCTCAGCGCCAGCATCCTAAAGCCCAAGATAGAAGCAATAAAAGAAACCGGAGCAGATATTTTGGCTACCACCTGTCCGGTTTGCACAATGCAATTGATGCAAGGTCTAAAAGAATCCCATGTTCAGGTCTTACATCCCCTGGAATTAAGGGCTAATGCTTTAACTGGCCCACCATACGAAAAAACCTAATAAAAAAACAGAGAAAAGGGAAAACAGCATAAGTAAAAGGAAAACAGGGTCTATATGCAATCTGCCCAATTGAATTTTTTTGGTATCCTGATCCCGCTCCCCCTTATCTTCCATGCATTCACCTCCCACAAAAAGCTGGTGTGTCAATTCTAAAGTTTGACTTAAAGAAGCCCTAACAGGTGACACAAAAATAGCATTGATTCCAAGGGCAATTGCGTGTAACCCTGATTAAAAGACTTGCAGCCTCACTGGGAGGTCTTATGGGGCCTTGTTCAAAGATCAATTTTATACCCCCTGCCAACTAAATTTGTGTTATTATAACATTAGTCATTTTATCTGTCTTGTACTATAAGGAGGATTTCCTCATAGTAGATAGAATTAACTAAAGTAACCGTGATAAAATTTTTTTAATTTTTTTCTATACTTCCAATGCCCTTTAAGGAGGTTCCTTGCATGAATTTGCCGTCAAGGCTTAGTGAAATCGGCCGGGCAACAGCGTCCCATGAATCAATAGTCTATCATGACCGGAGAATAACCTACGGTGAATTAAAAAAGCAAGTAAATGAATTGGCTAATGGATTGCAAAGTCTGGGCATCCAACCAGGTGACCGGGTACTGGTGGCCTTGGGCAACAGCCCGGAATTTGTTATTTCTTATTATGCGGTTCTACGCATCAAAGGTATTGTCGTTCCTATTAATCCTGCTTTTACGAGGAATGAAATAGGAAACATAGTAAAGGACTGCCTTCCCTCGGTTGTAATTACCAACAGCAACATGGCTTCTGTTTTTAAACAGCTGGAACAAGAAGGTAATCAAACTAAGGGAATTATTGTTACCAATTTGGACGGCAATGCAAAAGACGGCCTGATCTCTTTCGATGAACTCAAATCAAAGGACAAAAGCGTCTTTACGTCCATTTCCTTTCGGAGAAAAGACCCGGCGGTTATTATTTATACTTCCGACAATACCGGGCTGCCCAAGGGTGCTGTCCTCACCCACCATAACATATACAGCAACGCCATGACATTTGCCCAAATGTATAAAATGTCACCCCAGGACCGGGCACTTATGGTATCACCGGTATATCATGTTGCGGCTCAAACATGTGTCATGAACAACGCCATGGTATCGGGTTCCACTCTGGTTATCCATGACGGCTGGGCAGGCCCTGAAGCTGTTTTGGAAACCATAGATAAAGAAAAGATAACCTTTTTCTTTGGCCCGCCTACGATGTATAGTTTCCTGGTAGGCTATCCAAACCCTGATAAGTATGATGTTAGTTCACTGCGTGTGGCATTCTCAGGTGGAGCATCATTGTCTCCGGAAATATTTAAAGGCTTTGCAGAAAAGTATAAGGTGGAAATTGTTGAAGGATACGGCTTATCGGAAACATCTCCCGTTGTTACATCCAACCCCATGGAAGGCCCCAAAAAATTAGGTTCCATTGGTAAACCTATTCCGGGAATAGAAGTTGACATCTTCGATTACGAAGGGCGGGAAGTCCCCAAGGGGCAGGTTGGCGAAATTGTGGTACGTGGCCCCAATGTAATGGCCGGTTACTTTAATAAAGAAGATGATACCCGCTGGGCCATGCGCAACGGTTGGTTTCATACCGGTGACTTGGCCTATATGGATGAAGAAGGGTATTTATTCATCGTGGATAGAAAGAAGGACACCATTATCCGTGGCGGAGTAAACATAAACCCCAGAGAGGTAGAGGAAGTGCTTTCCTCCCACCCTTGCGTATATGATACTGCAGTAGTGGGTGTCCCTGATGCCGTAATGGGCGAAGAAATAATGACCTTCGTGATGCTACGCGAGGATGAGGAACTTAAAGCAGAGGAACTTCAGGATTACTGCCGGGATAACTTGGCTAAATATAAAATTCCCAGGTATATTCGCTTCGTGGAAAACTTGCCTAAAACAACGTCCGGTAAGCTTATGCGTAAGGAAATACAACGGTGGATAAGTCATAAGTAATAAAAAAAAAGGAGGCTAAAAGCCTCCTTTTTTTTAAGGCAAATTACAGAACTGTCTTTTGCGCATAGCGAATGAATTGAATCGAGCAGTGGCCAGGCTTGGCGAAGTCGATAAGCGGAAGCGGGGCCGAGCACAGGACGTGCGAGGCCGCCCCTTGAGCCAGGACGGCGAATGGGGCGGGAATCCCGCTGGAGCGTGAGACTGAGCCTTAGCCTGGTCCGGCGAGATGAAATGAATGAGCGGGCGCAAAAGACAGGTAAGCTGCCATAGCTAAATCAGCCGGCGATAAGCCGGCTGATTTAAGAAACATGGATAAACGGTTTACGATTCTTTGCCTTCATGCGTATCCGGCTCAGGCGGATGGCATGGCTTGGGCTCAGCGTATACTTCCTTGGGTGTTATGCGGTACGGTTTCACCCGTGGCTTATGCTTTGAGATAATGTTTTCTTTTATTGCCGATCCCCTCCTATTCTTTAAGCTGTTTAATGTGGAAATGGTTATGCTGAATCTTTAAAGTGTGGTTTGTATTGCATTCCGGGCAAGTTAGGCTTGCACCGTCCTCAAACCTGACTTCTCCAACATGTTTCCCACAGCAGGTAACTTCAACGCTAATCAGCTTTCCGTCGCTCAACTGGTTTACCCTGTAATCTGTTATTAAGTTCATTGTTACCACCTCCGGATCAAATTAATAAAACTTTTTGGGGCTTTCTTAAAAATTAACCTTTTACGATGAATGGAAAGACTCGTCCTCAAAGTGTTGGTAAATAGAAAAAAATAAAGGAGAATTTTTCCTATTTTGCCTCTCCAAGGGGGTTTTATTCCCTTTTATTATAAATTGTCTGAGGGAAAAGGTCACCCCTTACTTTTGTATAAAGAAGGAATTAATTCTGGGCAAAAGTGTTCACCGTAAAGTACAGAGAAATCATTGGACTGCTGTCCCGTTTGTTTAAGGGCCGGGAGAGTGGTTTTCTGTTTTTCCAATGCTGCTTTTACTTCTTTCTGCAGCTTGTAAAGGTAGAGGTTAATAACTCCGGACATAATTTCTCACCTCCGGGGTGAAAGGTAAAAAACGGTTAGTTCTTTTATTATATAAATTTAATGTTAATGTGTACGGCATTATGGTTTAACGGTTATATAAATTACTTAAACGCATTACTCAGACTTTTTGGTGGAAACTCTAGTTTAAACTTTTTGTCGGACGATTTATTTAACTAACAGGAAGGAATAATTCCAATTTTGGCTAAATAAACTGTAAAGGAGGTGTTGTTTTTGGAATTACTACAAAAGATGGGAAACAGAGCTAAAGGGTTAGGCGACAAGGCAAAAGATTTAACCTCCAAGGCACAAGACATTCGTAAAAGGTCATCCGGTTTGCTGGAAGCGACAAAATTAAAATTTGAACTATCCAAATTGGAAAAGGAAATGGAAAATAACTTAGCAGGGATAGGCCTTTTAGTTTATCAGCACCATAACGGAGAGGAAGACTTGCAAGCAGAGATAGACAGACTTTTGGAAGCAACCAAGGAGTTGGAGGAAGAAGCAAAAGCACTGGAAGATCAGATTGCTAACCTGCAGCCCAAAGTTCCGGTTTGCCCGGAATGTGAGCAAGAGTTGCCTACCGGTGGAATTTATTGCAGTTATTGTGGCCTTAAAGTGCTGGACGAAGAAAACCGCAGCGAATAGGCTGCGGTTTTTTCTCTCTCCTATCTAGATTGTTTAAGTTTTTCCAGCATTGATTTAATTACTTCGGGGTCATATCCGGCATAAAAAGCTTTTGCCGGGCCATATCTTTTTTGCTTGGCCTCGTTTTTGGAAATGGGGCGTAGGCCTTTAGTGCCCAATTCTTTGGCATGATGATCAGCGCCTGAAAATAGGAAGTAAGTTCGTGGTGGTTCGGAGTTCTTATTAACGTTCAAGATTTTACGTTTTCCCAATAAGTAAGTCACCATGTTTTTGTTTTCCAGTTTGGACAAAGGACATACTTCCTTTTCGTTAACCATACGGTCAATTTCTTCTACCAGTTCCCCGTAGGCAGGTGCAGGTGCGACATTTTTACTGCCGGTTGCCTGTGCTAAACCTTGAGGGTTATCCGGTTCGCTTTTTTCTTTTTTTGTTTTTCTCTTAAATAAATCCAGTAAGTTTACGGACATTTTTTACAACTCCCAACATGGTTATTTTTACTAAAATGACACTTGTTTACAAGTAGGGAAATAAATTCTCCATTTGTAGATATTTTCCTGCTGGTATTAGTTTAGTATTAATTTACACTAAAAGTTGACTGGTATAATTTTATGAAAAGGGAACTTGCGGTATTACCTATTGAAAATGCCATTTTATCAAAGCTGCAAAATGGAGGTATCCTATGGATTATCAAGAAAAGATAAAAACATTTGCAGACATGGTTAAAGACTCTAAAAAGACGGTGGCATTAACCGGTGCAGGAATAAGTACTGAGAGCGGTATTCCCGATTATCGAAGTCCGGGAACCGGCCTGTGGGAGCAATTTGATCCTATTGAGGCCGCCAGTTTAAGCGCACTGCGCAAGGATCCTGCTAAATTCTATACTATAAATCTGGACCGGTGGACAGCCTATGGTGATGTGCAGCCAAATGCAACACACTTAGCCCTTGCCCGTCTGGAAAAATTAGGTTACTTGTTAGGAACCATTACCCAGAATATTGACAGTTTACTGCGTAAGGCGGGCGCTGAGAGGGTGTGGGAAGTGCATGGGCATCTGCGTACGTGTCGCTGTATAGAATGCGGCAGTGGTTATGACTTTTCCATACTCAGGGAACAGGTTGTATCCGGCAATAATCCACCTGTATGTGAAAAATGTAAAGGGGTTTTAAGGCCCGATGTAGTTTTGTTTGGTGACCATATGAGTGAGGATTTTTTTCAGGCGTGCCAGATTCTTTCGGGCTGCCAGTTATTAATTGTCGCCGGGAGCAGTTTGTCGGTGCACCCGGTGGCAAGTCTGCCGGAATTTGCCCGTCACGTGGTTATTATTAATAAAACTGAGACTCCCTGGGATGATAAAGCGGATATTGTAATTAATGATTCTTCCGGCAAGGTGTTTTCAGACCTTATGGACCAACTTGGAGAAAAATAGGTTTCTTGAGCAGGGCAGTTCCGGTTAGAACTGCCCTGTTAGTCGTTGTTGAGGGTGCACACCAGGGGCCAGTGGTCAGAGGCTGTGGTTGGCACTGCTGTTATATTAATTACCCTCCAGTGGTGTGAGATATAAATGCTATCTATGGAGTGCTGTGGTTTACCGGCTGGATATGTGTATGGGGGGTCAATGCCCCCGGTGGCACAAAGGGTTTTTGCAAGGGGTTGTAGTTCGGGAGATATGGTGGCGGTGTTAAAGTCCCCGGTTAGAATGACAGGCTTAGATTTATCCGGTAGGTGACGGACAATAGAAATGATTTGAACTGTCCTATCTTCCGTGGATAGGCCGAGGTGTGTGTTATAGAAGTGCAGAGATTCTGTGCCGGGCAGGGAAAGCAGTGCATATTGCAGTCCGCGCTGTTCCAACTTCCCTGGAAGTAGTGTATGCCCTGACTTAATAATAGGAAATTTGCTTAAGACAGCGTTGCCGTATCCTGAGCAGCAGAACTTCAGGTTTGGTGAAAAAGCGTAATACATATCTAAGTACTGAGCCAATTTCTTGGTTTGATTTTGAAAGTAACTTCGAGGTATTAGATTGTCTACTTCTTGTAAACCAATTATGTGTGCGTTTAACTTTTGTAAGGTTTTGGCCACCCGCTTGAGGGATAACCTCTCATCTAACCCTTTCGCATGGTGGATATTAAAGGTTGCTACCTTAATATACTTGGGCATGATCAAAACTCCTTTGGAACGGCAGTGATTAAGAAAACATGCATTCCATGATATAATTATAGTCAGATGATAAAAAATTGGTGACATGGTGGGATATATGTGAGTGTAAATATACTGGGTGTAGAAACTTCATGCGATGAAACGTCAGCTGCGGTGGTTGTGGACGGGCTTAATGTAAGCTCCAACATTATTTCTTCTCAGATAGATGTGCATAGGAAATTTGGAGGGGTTGTTCCGGAAGTTGCTTCGCGCAAACACCTGGAAATGATCAACGTAGTTATACAAGAAGCACTGGATGAGGCAAAAATTGGATTTGAAGATTTGGATGCCGTTGCCGTAACCTACGGTCCCGGTCTTGTGGGGGCACTTTTAGTGGGGGTGGCCGCAGCTAAAGCAATGTCCTTTGCCCTGAACGTACCTTTAGTGGGTGTTAACCATCTGGAGGGACATGTTTACGCGAATTTTTTAAATAACCCCGGGCTGAACTTTCCGCTCCTGTGTCTGGTTGTTTCCGGTGGGCATACAGATTTGGTGTTGATTAACGGTTACAATGACTACAACGTGGTTGGCCGTACACGGGATGATGCCGCAGGTGAAGCATTCGATAAAGTGGCAAGGGTATTGGATTTGGGATATCCCGGTGGCCCGGTAATAGATAAAATAGCCAGGGAGGCTGATCCTACGGCGATAAAACTCCCCCGGGCTTACCTGGAAGAAGGTAGTTTGGATTTTAGTTTCAGCGGTCTAAAGACCGCAGTGGTAAACTATGCTCACAGAGCGAAGCAGCGGGGAGAGACGGTAGACAAGGAAAACTTGGCCGCCGGTTTTCAACAAGCGGTGGTGGATGTGCTTGTTGATAAAGCTATAGCCGCAGCGAAAAAGTATAATACGCCGGTATTAATGCTGGCCGGAGGGGTTGCCGCCAACTCACAGCTGCGCCACCAGCTAGGGGAGCGGGCAAATGCTGAAGGAATGGAATTGGTGTGCCCCCCACTTGTTCTTTGTACCGACAATGCAGCTATGATTGCTTGTGCCGGTTATCATAAATATTTGCGTAAGAATTTTGCCCCGCTTACCTTAAATGCCGTTCCAAATTTAAAACTGGGTGAGGATAAGTATTAAATTATCCACTGCTGTGGATGCCTTCCCTGTGGATAGTGTGGATAAGTCTGTTAATAACTTGATACATAAAAGGTTGGCTTTGTGGAATGAAAAATTATGAATAAATGTTCTAAACAAGAGTTTATAAGAGCCCTGGTGCTTTATAGTGCCCAGAGTGGTAATATTTTGCCTATAACTTCGCGGTGTAATGTTAATTGTATTTTTTGCAGTAACCGGCAAAATGATCCTCGGGTAGAAGTTTTTACCACCCCTGCTGTAAGTTTAAGGGAAATAGAGGAGTGTCTGGAATTCATGGATATACACAGCCCTGTGATTATTGGGGAATCTGTAACCCGAATATCAGAGGGGGAACCCTTTACTCATCCGCAGATAAAGGATATCCTACGTTTGGTGCGCCACCGTCTACCCCATAATTTGATTCAAATTACCACCAACGGGAGCCGGTTGAATGAAGACATGATTTCCTTCCTGGCAAATTTAGAAGGTATTGTTATTTACTTATCTTTGAATAGCTGCCGCCCTGAGGTTCGGGCTGACATGATGAGAGATCATGATGCGCAGAAGGCTATAATGTCCGCGCAAATGTTAAATCGATCAAAGGTGCAATTTCACGGTAGCATTGTGGCAATGCCTCATATATACGGGTATGATGACTTGGAGGAAACCATTCTTTATTTGGCAGGAGAGGGGGCTCAAACTATACGGGTATTTATCCCTGGCTATACCAGAAAGGCTGCGGATACTCTTCGTTTCCCACCAGGGTTGCCCGGTGAGGTGCGCAAAATGATACTCGGCCTGCGTGATAAGACTAATGTGCCGGTTACTTGTGAGCCCCCGGTCCTTAATGACCTGAGGCCGGAAGTGATGGGAGTTATTGCTGGTACAGCGGCAGAATGTGCGGGAATTGCACCTGGGGATCTGATCACGGAAATTGACGGTTATATTCCGTGTTCTCGCGTAGACGCTTTCCATCGCCTGCGGGATGCTGAGTATCCCGAGGTGTATATAGAGCGAAACCAGGAAATGCTCAGCTGCCGGATACGCAAAAAGGCCGGTGAATCGCCGGGTGTGGTCATGGAATATGACATTGGTCAGGAGTGGCTGCAAATAAACAAAGTAGCAGGCAGTTACCTGGCTAAGAAAGTTTTAGTGGTCACATCTAGCCTGGCGGTAAATATACTCCAACCTGGTATAAAGCGGTTTGCAAAAGACCTGGAGTACCAGGTAACAGCCGCACGTAACACTTTTTTCGGCGGCTCCATTGGTGCTGCCGGTCTGCTGGTAGTGGAAGATATGGTCACTGCGATACAAAAATTTGTGTCTGTCTCCGGCGGTTGGGCCCCGGATTTAGTGCTCTTGCCCCCGGTTGCCTTTGATCATCGGGGAAGGGACTTGATCGGGGTATATTACAAGGAAGTAGAAGAAAAGACCGGCCTGCCGGTGGAAATAATATGATATACGGGTTGTGGCCGGGCGCCGGTTGTAATATATTAGAAACTGAAGATGACCAATTTGAAAAGGGGGATTCTCAGTGAAGGTTAAACAAATATCTGTTTTTTTGGAGAATAAGACCGGCCGGTTGGCTCAAGTGACCAAAGTTTTAGGGGAACAGAATATCAATATAAGGGCTCTTTCCATCGCTGATACCACTGATTTCGGTATTTTGAGGCTTATCGTCAGTGACCCTGACAGGGCTTACGAAGTATTGAAAAAAGAGGGGTTTACTGTTAGTGGTACCGATGTAATCGCTGTTGAAGTTACTGACGAACCGGGAGGGTTATCCAGGGCCCTTGATACACTGCAGGGCGTGCATATTAATATCGAATACCTTTACGCCTTCATACAAAAATCTTCTAACGCGGCACTGGTAGTATTTCGGGTGGAAAAGCTGGATGAAGCCATTGAAGAACTGCAGAAAAAAGGCTTTAGGATTTTAGAAGGAGACAAGGTTTATAACGTTTAAGGACGACTGATGTCGAACCTGTCTTTTGCGCATAGCGAATGAGTTGAATCGAGCAGCAGCCAGGCTTAGCGAAGTCGATAAGCGGAAGCGGGACCGAGCACAGGACGTGCGAGGCCGCCCCCTGAGCCAAGGATGGCGGACAGCAATGGCATCAAGGCTGTTTTCGAAATGCTAACTTTTATCTCTGCCATTGCGAAAAACAACTGGTCTTAATGCTGGGGCTTAGTAATTTGGGAATCCCGCTGTAGCGTGAGACTGAGCTTTAGTCTGGCCTGCGAGATGAATTAAATGAGCGGGCGCAAAAGGCAGGTTAGATACGCTACTATATCGACCAATCCTCCCTCCGAGGGGAGGATTATTTTTCATAACAAAGAAAAGGTTTGTAATAATGCCTGGATTTTGGAGGTGCCGAATATGTCTAAAAAAGAGCTGCGCAAAGAAGTTATACAGGGGCGGATGGCATTGTCGGAGCAAGAGGTAAGCAGTAAAAGCAACGACATTACCAAAGCCATTATCAACATGGAGGAATACCAACAGGCCACAACCATTATGGCCTATGTTGATTTCCGGCATGAAGTACAAACAGGCGAGCTTATCAGAAGAGCCCTTAATGACGGTAAAAGATTAACTGTTCCTTTAACCGACATGGAAGGAAAGCGGCTTGTTCCGTCACTGCTAAAGGAATTTCCCGAGGACCTTACCCCGGGGGCGTATGGTATCCTGGAACCAAGGCCCGAGTGCCTAAGGCCTATTACTCCAGGTGAGCTGGATCTGGTTATTGTACCGGGCGTGGCTTTTGATGAAAAGGGAAACCGTTTGGGTTACGGTGGAGGGTTTTATGACCGCTTCTTGCCTCAAACCGGTAAAGATTGTATTTGGCTGGCTCCTGCCTTTGAGCTTCAATTGCATGACAGTGTTTATCCTGACCAGCATGACTGTCCGGTGCACATCTTAGTAACTGAGGACAGGATTATAAAAAAAGTACGCTAAATTAGTTCCCTTATTTCTTAAAGTATAAACCGCTAAAAAGTCAGAATATTTGAAGGAATTTCACAATAGGAAGGCGAAATAAAAAAGCGTCAAAAAAAATCAAGCCTAGATGTTGGAGTAAGGTTGGAGTATCATATGATTGAGAGTGGGAAATGAGAATTGAGAGGGAGGAGGGGACAAATTTGGGTGGATGTCAGTGTGGATGTGAACATAAGACTGAACAGACCGAGCAGGAGGCCCTTAAAAAGGTATTTGCTGAATACAGCGGTGTAAAGGGAGCCTTAATTCCTGTTCTACAACAAGCCCAGGAGATTTACGGTTATCTTCCTAAGGAAGTTATGCAGCAAATTTCAAAGGAGATGGGCATTCCGTTTAGTAAAACCTTCGGAGTGGTTACCTTTTATTCCCAGTTTCATTTGAAGCCTCGGGGGCGCAATATTATTCGTGTCTGCCAGGGAACGGCCTGTCACGTTCGGGGTGCGTCTAAAGTTTTTAATGCCGTCGAACAAAAGTTGGGAATTGGACGTAATGAAACAACAGAGGATCTTCGTTACACTCTGGAAACCGTGGCCTGTCTTGGCGCTTGCGGTCTGGCCCCGGTGATGATGGTCAATGATCAAACGCACGGGCGCCTTACCCCTGATAAGGCTGCCGCTATCTTGGATAAATACGAATAGAAAGGAGGTTTCCCTGGTGAACAGACTAATTGATAAATGTTGTGATAAGTGCCGGCACACGCTGCAGAACCCTTGTCAAGATTTTATTAAATGCCGCAAGGAAGGACCTATTTGTCATGAAGATGAAAGCTGCCGGGAAAAGCGGCAGAACCTTCTAAACGCGGTCCACCTTCCTGAGGATTCAGATAATCGGCAGATACTTATTTGTGCCGGTACAGGCTGTGCCTCCTCAGGGTCTGGAGCTTTGGTGAGCACCCTGAACGAGGAACTTAAGAAAAACGGTCTTGCCGATAAGGTAGAAGTAAAAATCACCGGTTGTCACGGCTTTTGCGAGCAGGGGCCTCTGATGATTATAGAACCCCATAAAACATTTTAT
Source organism: Clostridiales bacterium (assembly GCA_016278505.1). Taxonomy (GTDB): domain Bacteria; phylum Bacillota; class Desulfotomaculia; order Desulfotomaculales; family VENG01; genus VENG01. The sequence continues at coordinate 181,723 of JADQBQ010000001.1, read as the reverse complement.
ACCCGGGTGCAGGAAGATGATATTGCTGAAATAGTGGAAAGTGACCTAGTGGGTGGCGAGGTTGTTGAACGTCTCCTTTATAAGGACCCCACCACCGGACAGGACGCTAAAACCTATGAAACCGTACCTTTCTACGCCAAGCAGAAGCGCCTGGTTTTATCAAATTGTGGCCATATCAACCCTGAGGTTATTGGTGACTATATAACTAATGACGGCTACGTGGCCCTGCACAAAGTGCTTGCGGAAATGAAGCCCGAAGAAGTTGTGGAGGAAGTCAAGAAGGCAGGCCTGCGCGGTCGTGGTGGAGCAGGTTTCCCAACAGGAGTAAAATGGGGTTTTGTGCGCCAGGCCGAGGGAGATAAAAAATATGTAGTATGTAATGCCGACGAAGGAGACCCGGGTGCCTTCATGGATCGCAGTGTGCTGGAAGGTGACCCGCATGCTGTGTTGGAAGGCATGCTGGTTTGTGGTTATGCTGTTGGTGCCGATGAAGGATATATATACGTGCGCGCAGAATATCCACTGGCTATTAAGCGCCTACAAATTGCCATTGCCCAGGCGGAAGAGTGTGGTCTGTTAGGGGACAATATTCTGGGTTCAGGGTTTAATTTTAGATTAAAAATCAAAGCCGGTGCCGGTGCCTTTGTGTGCGGTGAGGAAACGGCGCTCTTAACTTCTATAGAAGGTAACCGTGGTATGCCGCGGGTGCGCCCGCCCTTCCCGGCCAATAAAGGTCTTTGGGATAAGCCTACCAATCTTAATAATGTGGAGACGTACGGTAACGTTCCACATATAATCAGGAACGGCAGTCAGTGGTATGCTTCGCTGGGAACCGAAAAGAGTAAGGGTACCAAGATTTTCGCACTGACCGGTAAGGTAAACAATACCGGCCTGGTGGAAGTGCCCATGGGTATTACCATGCGGGAGATTATCTTTGGTTTAGGCGGAGGCATACAAGGCGGTAAGAAGTTTAAAGCTGTCCAGATAGGTGGCCCGTCCGGCGGGTGTCTGCCGGAAGAGCAGCTTGACCTGTCGGTTGACTATGATTCACTAACTGCGGCCGGTGCTATGATGGGTTCCGGCGGTCTGGTGGTAATGGACGAAACTACCTGTATGGTGGACGTTGCCCGCTTTTTCCTGACCTTTACCCAGTCGGAGTCCTGCGGTAAGTGTACCCCCTGCCGTGAAGGTACCACCCGTATGTTGGAGATACTTACACGCATATGTGACGGCGAAGGTAAGATAGAAGATATAGATCAACTGGAGCGGCTGGCCAGAGTAGTTAAGAACACTGCCCTTTGCGGTTTAGGACAAACCTGTCCGAACCCCATACTATCTACGTTGCGCTATTTCAAAGATGAATATTTGGCTCATATTCAGGATAAGCGTTGTCCCGCCGGAAATTGCACGGCCCTTTTAAGTTATGTTATTAATGAAGAAAAGTGTAAGGGCTGCGGTAAATGTGCCAAGTCCTGCCCGGCCGGAGCTATTACCGGAGAAAAGAAACAGCCGCATAAGATTGACCCGTCACTGTGCATTAAATGCGGTAGTTGTGTGACAAATTGTAAGTTTGACGCCATTGAAACGGTTTAAGAGGGGAGGGTGATTGTAATGGCTTCTGTGACCCTGACTATTAACGGGGTTAAGGTGACCGTCCCCAAAGGTACCACCGTGCTGGATGCGGCTCAACAAGCAGGGATATTTATCCCTACATTTTGTCATGATCCCGAACTTACCAAGTACGGGGCCTGCCGCATTTGCGTAGTGGAAATTACCGGTATGCGCAACCTGCCTGCCTCCTGTGCTACTGACGCCACAGAAGGTATGGAGGTTTTCACCGAATCACCGGCAGTAATCGAGGCCAGGAAGACTATTCTGGAGCTTTTATTAGCAAACCATCCCCTGGATTGTCTTACCTGTGATAAAAACGGCGCGTGCCGTTTGCAGGATTATTGTTTCCGGTATGGTGTTAAGGAAACCGGCTTTGAGGGGGCTAAAAAGGACCACCCCATCGACGATAGTAACCCGTATATTCTGCGGGATGCCAATAAATGTATTCTGTGCGGCCGATGTGTAAGGACTTGTGCCCAAATAGAGGATAGAAGCGTAATAGACTTTGCCTATCGTGGCTTCAATACTAAAGTGGCCACCGCCATGGATTTACCTTTAGCAGACTCTGACTGTGTATACTGCGGGCGTTGTGTGGCGGTTTGCCCGGTGGGGGCCTTGATGATTAAGCCGCTGATGGGTTTGGGTAGAACATGGGAAATTGAAAAGAGACCGGTCACTTGTACCTTCTGTGAAAGTGGCTGCACCTTTAATCTCAATGTTAAGGATGGAAAGGTTATCGGTATTACTCCGCTTGAGCCCGGAAAGGGACGCCCGCTGTGTCTGAAGGGGCGCCTGGCTCTGGAGCTTAAATATTGTGATGACCCGCCCACCGCTCCCATGCTCAAGAAAGACGGACAATTTGTACCTGTGCCTTGGGCAGAGGCCCTGGGTATTAAAGATATAATTAATAAGATTGTTGACTTGAAGTAATGGTGAAGGGAGGGATACCTTAAATGGCAGAAGTGAGCTTAACCATTAACGGTAAGCAGGTGGCAGTGACCAAAGGGACCACCGTGCTCAATGCTGCCCGCCAGGCCGGTTTTTCTATACCCACTTTTTGTGATGACCCGGAGCTGAGCAAGGTGGGGGCCTGCCGCATGTGTGTGGTGGAAATACCGGGCATGCGTAATCTGCCTGCCTCTTGTGTTACAGAAGCAATGGACGGTATGGAAGTTTATACCGATTCTCCGGCAGTGGTGGAAGCCAGGAAGACCATACTGGAGCTTCTTTTGGCCAATCACCCCCTGGATTGTCTTACCTGTGGTAAAAACGGCGAATGCCTCTTACAGGACTACTGTTATCAATATGGGGTAGGGGAAACGATATTTACCGGTGAGCGCCATACCTATGATACTGAAGCAGAAAACCCGTTTATTGTGCGGGATATGAATAAGTGTATAGTGTGCGGAAAGTGCGTACGCGCTTGTGCGGAAATTCAGGGTAAAAATATAGTTGATTTTGCCTACCGGGGCTTCGACACTAAAGTAACCCCGGCCATGGATGTACCTCTTTCGGAGTCGGAGTGTGTTTTTTGTGGCAACTGTGTAGCAGTTTGCCCAACAGGGGCCCTGCAGGAGAAAGTACTCAGGGCACGTGCCCGTACGTGGGAGGTTGAAAAGGTAAAAACTACCTGCCCGTATTGTGGCACGGGCTGTAACTTTGAGCTTAATGTAAAGGACGGACAAGTGGTGGGTGTAACATCCTGTAACGGTGACGTTAACGGACGTGCTCTTTGTGTAAAAGGCCGTTTTGGCTACGGTTTTATTCACCATCCTGACCGTCTTACCAAACCTCTTATCAAAAAGGACGGAGAATTTAAAGAGGCCTCCTGGGATGAGGCCATCGGCCTGGTGGCTGATAACTTGAGCCGCATTAAGAAAGACCATGGTTCAGGTGCCCTGGCCGTTTTAAGTTCCGCCCGGTGTACCAATGAGGAAAACTATCTATTGCAAAAACTGACCCGTGCGGTGTTCGGTACCAATAATATCGATCACTGCGCCCGTCTCTGACACGCTCCCACCGTTGCCGGTCTGGCAACTGCATTCGGGAGTGGAGCAATGACTAACGGAATTGATGAAATTTCCGGTGCTGATTTCATTTTGGCCATTGGTACCAATACCACTGAATCTCACCCCATAATTGGCTTGCAGGTGAAAAAGGCACTTAGGAAGGGAGCTGCCCTGGCGGTGGCCGACCCGCGGAAAACCGAAGTTGCCTCGCTGGCGCAACACCACCTGCAGCTTAAATCGGGGTCGGATATTGCTCTCTTAAACGGCCTGGCTAATGTAATTATTAATGAGGATTTATATGACCGGGAATTTGTTTCCGGGCGTACCGAGAACTTTGAGGCTCTGAAAGAATCGGTTGCTCAGTACACACCGGAATATGTGCAAGGGATTACCGGTGTTAGCGCCGGCGTGATTCGTGAAGTAGCACGTGGCTATGCTGGAGCAAAGAACGGTACAATTCTTTATACTATGGGTTTGACCCAGCATATCTGTGGAACTCATAATGTGCTGGCAGTTGCTAATCTGGCTATGCTTTGCGGTCATATCGGCAAAGAAAGCAGCGGTGTTAACCCGCTCCGCGGCCAAAATAATGTACAGGGTGCCTGCGATATGGGGGCGCTGCCCAATGTATTTACAGGGTACCAGGGTGTAGCTTTGGATGAGGCAAGGGCTAAATTTGCCAAAGCCTGGGATGTAGCTGCCCTTGCAGGCGAGCCCGGCCTTACCGTAGGCGAGATGATGGATATCGCCGGTAAGGGCGTGCGGGGCATGTATATAATGGGTGAAAACCCGGTTCTGTCTGACCCGGATGGCGGACATGTAGTGCATGCCCTGGAAAGTCTGGATTTCCTGGTGGTGCAGGATATTTTCCTGACCGAAACAGCAGCACTGGCAGATGTGGTATTACCGGCGGCAAGCTTTGCCGAAAAAGACGGCACGTTTACCAACAGTGAGCGCCGGGTGCAGCGGGTTCGCAAGGCGGTTGAGCCTATTGGAGATGCTAAGGCGGACTGGGAAATAATTGCCGGAATATCCACTGCTATGGGCTACCCCATGGGATACTGCTCTGCGGAAGAAATCTTTGATGAAATAGCAGCCCTTACTCCTTCTTACGCCGGCATATCTTATGCCCGCTTGGAAGAGGGTGGTCTGCAGTGGCCTTGTCCGGCACCGGACCATCCCGGGACAACGTACCTGCATAAGGATAAGTTTGTGCGCGGGCTTGGTAAGTTCAGCCCCGTGGAATATATTCCTCCGGCGGAAGAGCCGGATCAAGATTATCCCCTGGTGCTCAGCACCGGGCGAAGGCACTTCCATTATCACACCGGTACTATGACTCAGCGTACCGGAGCACTGGAAGAGTTTTATGGTGAGGAATATCTTGAAGTCAACCAAAATGATGCTGCTAAGTTGGATATCTGTGACGGCGATAAAGTTAAGGTTACCTCGCGCCGGGGCAGCGTTAAAGTGCAGGCCAGGGTTGGCGACGTGGTACCTGAAGGAATGGTATTTACCTCCTTCCATTTCCCGGCTGTAGCAATAAACAAGCTTACTAATGCACAGAGGGATCCCGTGGCCAAAATACCGGAATTAAAGGTATGTGCGGTTAAAGTGGAAAAAGATTGAATTAAATAAAAGGTAAAAGTTAAAGTCCACGCAAGTAAAGCAGGTCAGCTAAGCTGACCTGCTTATTAGGGGACAGGCACCTTTTTGCTTTTAAAAAAGGTGCCTGTCCCCTTTTTGCAATAACTGATTTTTATAATTTTGCAAATAGGCAAAAAATTTAAAAAATATAAAAGGGATTTGCCTGAATATGTAGAACCTACCACTTAATACGCAACTATGAATGAGTGTTCATTCTAAAAGGGGGATGTACTAGTATGTCAGAAACAGGCAAGAAGCCTTGGCTAAAAAAATACCCCGAAGGGGCGCGGCCTAACATTGAATATCCTGAACTAAGTATGCCCGATTTACTTAATAGGGCGGCACGTGATTTTCCGGATCGCAAGGCAATTATTTTTGAAGGAGTGGAAATAACCTACAGGGTGCTGGCAGGCATGGTCAGCGCATTTGCCACAGCCCTACGCAAACTGGGAGTTAATAAAGGAGACCGCGTGGCGCTGATGACCCCAAACAGCCCTCATTATATAGTGGGTTTTTACGCCATTCAGAAACTGGGTGCCATCGTTGTACAAGTAAACCCCATGTATGTGGAGCGTGAATTGGAACATATATTAAGTGATTCCGGCGCAGAAGTTATTATAGCGTACGATGCCCTTTACCCGGTAATCAAATCCGTAAGAGATGTCACGCCCTTAGAACATGTGATCCTGTTCAGTCTAGGTCAGCCTGCCGGTACGGCTGATGAACGATGCCTGCATGCGGAACAGCTATTGCAGGAGAATCCGCCTCTAACCGAAAAAGTGGATATAGATGTGGTAAATGATGTAGCTGTTTTTCAATACACCGGGGGGACCACCGGAGTTTCTAAAGGAGCCATGTTAACCCATCGCAACATTGCAGCTAATGCCTTGCAGATGACGGAATGGATTACCAATTGCGAATACGGTCAGGAAACGGTATTATCAGTACTGCCCTTTTTCCACGTCTACGGATTAACCTGCGGTCTAAATTTTCCGGTGGTAAACGCTGCTACCATGGTCATTTTACCTCGGTTTGAGATTGAAAAGGTGATGCAGACCATAAAGAGCTATCGGCCCACTATATTCCCCGGGGTGCCTACTATGTATATCGCGGTGAATAATTTTCCTCATGCACGGGATTATGGGGTCGATTCCATAAAGGGATGCATCAGTGGATCGGCACCCCTGCCGGTGGAGGTGGCCAATAAATTTGAGGAACTTACCGGTGGATACCTGGTAGAAGGCTATGGTTTGTCTGAAACCTCTCCCATTACTAACTGTAATCCCTTCTTGGGAGAACGCAGGACAGGGAGCATAGGGCTGCCTTTCCCGGATACGGAAGTTAAAATTGTAGACGTGGAGACCGGCGAAAAAGAATTATCAACCGGTGAAGAAGGGGAGTTGATCGCAAGGGGACCGCAGTGTATGAAAGGTTATTGGAATATGCCGGAAGAGACTGCGCATTCGCTGCGCAACGGGTGGGTTTACACCGGAGATATCGGTAAAATGGACGAAGACGGCTATTTCTATATAGTGGACCGCAAAAAGGATATGATCGTAGCCGGAGGGTTTAATATCTATCCCAGGGAAATCGAAGAGGTGCTTTTCGAACACCCCAAGGTAAGGGAAGCTGTAGTCACCGGCATACCTGACCCTTATCGCGGTGAGACAGTAAAAGCATATGTGGTGTTAAAAGAGGGCCAAACAGTTACTGCAGAAGAAGTTATAGATTACTGCCGCGATAAGCTGGCCAAGTATAAACTACCGCGGCAGGTGGAATTCAGAGCGGAACTTCCAAAGACCATTGTCGGTAAAATATTACGCCGGAAGCTGAGGGAAGAAGAAGCTAATAAGTAGGGATAGTTGGTTTGTTGGTTAGGTTAAGGCTGTGGGTTCTTTTTTTCGACGGGATTAACGGGATGAGACGGGATTTTTTGATTGTGCGTTTTACTTATTCATGTTTTTTAAGCTATTCATTTTATATGTCGGTTTTTTAGTTATTTTAAATAATATAAACAAAATCCTATACCTTGAAGTAAAGACATTAAAAAAGAACCCGTAATCCAACAATCCTGCCAATCCAGTAATCCTGTTTAAAAGTCTTTAAAGCCTTTAAACCTTTGACAGGATTACAGGATAAAAGAGGATTAAAAGCTATAGGTAGTTCTTTGGGGTTATTTGAATTCTTTTTTAAAATAATCGATTTGTAATCTTAATTTTAGGAATAAATTAGGATCATGTAGAATTAAAATACTTCTAAGCTAAAGGTAAAATCCCATCAAATCCCGTTAATCCCGTCAAAAGCTCTTATTCTTTTAAATTTGTTTTCAAAAATCAATCCTAACCTAATTTATAAAATAAATTAAGGTCACAGATCCCAATGCTTTCTACACTGAAGGAAAAATCCTGCCAATCCTGTAATCCTGTCCAAAGAGGTTTTAGTCTTTTATTCTTTAATCCTTACGCTCTTATAGCCCCAAACCTTCCTTCACTGCACCGGGCATTTCTTCTTTGGGGACCGTGTCGGTGTGCAGGAGTGGTTTTTGGTCCAGGTTCTTCAGCCCTTCAGGTATGGCTATGCCGCTGGCCTGGGCCAGCACGTCCAGTAGTTCAAACTCGCTTTTCCCTGCAATTTCTTCCTCTTTCAGAACGGCCCGGGCCACACTGGCGTTGAATTTAAAGGGGCTGGCGGTAGAGACAATAACGGTTTTGGTCTTATCTTGAGTGGCCAGAACATATTTATCATATACATTTTTTCCTACAGCGGTATGGGTGTCCATAAGGTAATTATGTTGGTTAAAAGTATCCTTGATGGTTTGCATTGTTTCCCTGTCGGTGGCGTACTCCGACCAAAATATATTGTCTATGGCGTCTCGTATGCCGGGTTCCACTTCGTACCAGCCTTTTTCTTTCAATGTTTCCATCCACTCGTTAACTGCTTCGGCATTGTGTTCGGTAATTTCATACAGCAAACGCTCTAAGTTGCTGGATATAAGTATATCCATGGAAGGTGAAATGGTTCTTTTAAAAGCCCGGTTACGGTCGTATATGCCGGTGCGGATAAATTCGGTAAGAACGTTGTTTTCATTGGCCGCGCAAACCAGTTTGTGAATAGGAAGGCCCATTGCACGGGCATAATAGCCTGCTAAAATATTGCCGAAATTGCCGGTGGGAACCACAAAGTTGATTGCTTCCCCTCTTTCAATTTTACCCTGGCTGAGTAAATCAAAATAAGCCGAAAAATAATAAACTATCTGGGGTACCAGTCTGCCCCAGTTGATGGAATTAGCGGAAGAAAAGCGATAACCGTTGGTTTGCAACTCTCTGTTAATGCCCTGGTCACCGAAAATTTCTTTTACACCGGTTTGGGTATCGTCAAAATTTCCATCTACGGCGATAACATTAACATTCTTTCCCTCCTGCGTAATCATTTGCAGTTTTTGTATTTCACTCACACCTTCTTGCGGATAGAAAACTACAATACGGGTTCCAGGAACGTCTTTAAACCCTTCCAGCGCAGCCTTGCCAGTATCGCCGGAAGTAGCAACCAGGATTACGATTTCCGATTTCTCTCCTGTTTTAGAAGCCGCGCGGGTAAGCAGGTGCGGTAGAATCTGAAGTGCCATATCCTTAAAGGCGCAGGTGGGGCCGTGCCACAATTCCAGGGTATAAATGCCCTGGGAAAGTTCTTTTACCGGGGCGATTTCAGGTGAGTCAAACTTATCCATGTTGTAGGCATTATTAATACAATCTTTAATTTCGTCGTCACTATAATCTGTTAGGAAATGCTGCAGCACTACAAAGGCTCTTTCGTTGTAATTCATAGATGTCATTTTGTGCAGCTTTTCCAAATCAATGCCGGGACGGGTTGCCGGGACAAATAGGCCCCCGTCCGGGGCAATGCCTGCTTTAATTGCTTCAGCCGATGTTATAGAAAGGTATTTCCCTCTGGTACTTTCGTACAGCATTTTTGTAATCTCCTTGGTTTTCGAATTTTTTCGTTTCTTATATTAAATAACATACCTCCCTTGTCGTAAAGGGTTTAAACTAAATTATTTTGCTTAAGCAGGATGGGAGTATTACATGTAGAAAGTAAATTCGGAGAAAGGGGGTATATTTATGGATAACGGGAAATTGAAAAGGAAACTGCAGGAAGTGGCCGGCGAAGGTCGCATCAGCTGCAATTCCGCCCGTAAGCTGGCGGAAGATTGCGGTGTTTCTGTGCGCGAAATAGGAAAGCTTTGTGACGAATTAAAAATTAAAATTCACAGCTGTGAGTTGGGGTGTTTCTGATGACTGAGCTTTTTCAGGCACGTACAGTTGCCGAAGCCAGGAAAACAGTGGAGAACCACATTAGGCCCGGGAATAATGTTCGCAGGGTGCCATTACTGGATTCGCTGGGCAAGCGCTTGGGGAAAGCTGTACCGGCTAAGGATGATGTGCCCGGATTTGACCGTTCAACCATGGATGGATTTGCGGTAAAGGCCAAGGACACATTCGGAGCATCCGAAAGCCTTCCGGCGTATCTGGATATCACAGGGGAAATCTTTATGGGTAAAGATGCCCGGGGAGAGCTTGGTACCGGTCAGGCCTTTAGAATACCCACCGGGGGCATGCTGCCGCCCGGTGCGGATGCAGTGGTTATGATAGAGTATACAGAATCCCTTGATGAAGATACCATTGGGGTTACCAGGCCGGTAGGGCCCGGAGAAAATGTGGTTCTGCGCGGGGAGGATGTGCCGCGCGGGCATACTGTTTTACAAGCAGGACACATTATTCGCCCGCAGGACCTTGGTATGCTTGCCGCAGTAGGGGTGTCGGAAGTTGAAGCTTTAAATGCGGTACGGGTAGGGATTATCTCCACCGGAGACGAGGTAGTGCCGGTGGAGGTTAAACCGGGTCCCGGACAGGTCAGGGATATAAATTCTTATGCCCTTTACGGGCAGGTTAGTGCATGCGGCGGTGAGCCCGTGCTGTACGGCGTGGTCCGAGATGATTTTAGTGAGTTGAGAGATACGCTGGCGGGGGCGGTGAGTGAGTGTGATTTGGTCATATTATCCGGTGGAAGTTCGGTAGGAACCAGGGATGTAGCTTCTAAAGTGATTGAGTCCTTAGGCCGGCCCGGAATATTGTTTCACGGTATATCAATAAAGCCCGGCAAGCCTACAGTGGGTGCCGTGGTTGAAAATAAGCCGGTCTTTGGACTTCCCGGGCACCCGGTTTCGGCCATGGTGGTTTTTGAACTATTAGTTGCGCCTCTGGTACGTTATGGAGAATACCGTAAAAACCTACTGGAGTTTGCCGTACGGGCCAAGCTTACCCGCAATATGCGCTCCGCGGCTGGAAGGGAAGATTACATAAGGGTTAAACTGGTAGAAGGTGAGCGGGGAGAATTAAGTGCCGAGCCTATTTTAGGCAAATCAGGACTTATCGCCACCATGGTAAAAGCCCACGGCCTGGCCATGATCCCGGCCGACAAAGAAGGCGTGGAAGCAGGGGAATATGTGGCGGTGAAACTGTTTTAAAAAGTTGGTTAGAGGTTAGAAAAAGAAAAAATCTTTAAACCTTTGACAGGATTACAGGATAAAAGACGATTAAGACCATGGGTATTCCTTAGGGTCTTTAAAATTATTTTTTAAAATCCATCCCTAATCCAGAGTTTAGAAATGAATCATGACCAATAAACCCAAAATGCTTCCAATCAAAAGCAAAATCCCGTCAAATCTCGTTAATCCCGTCAAAAGATTTTTAGTCTTTAATTTTTTTCTATCACTAATCCTGCCATCCTGTAATCCTGTCAAAAAAAGGTTTTAATCTTTAAATACCCTAACCCCTATCGCCTAAACCAAAGGAGGACGCACCTATATGAAACGCGATGTTTACCTGGAGGACAAGCCACTGGAGGAAGCCCTTCAGGGGTACATGGCACACCTTAACGAAACCGGGGCACTAGAGCCGGGGCCGGCGGAAAGCATACCCACGGAAGATGCTGTGGGGCGGGTAACGGCAGTTCCAATATATGCAAGAAACTCTTCTCCACATTATCACGCCTCTGCCATGGACGGAGTAGCGGTTATGGCAGCAGATACCTTTGGTGCATCCGAGGCCGAACCCAAGGAACTAAAGCTGGGGGACAGGGTGCAAGTAGTGGATACCGGTGACCCCCTGCCGGGTGAGTGTGATGCGGTGATAATGATCGAAGACGTGCATTTTACCGGCGAAGAAATATTTGAAATAACTGCCGCCGCGGTTCCCTGGCAGCACGTTCGTGTCATTGGTGAGGACATTGTGGCCACCGAAATGATACTGCCCGCCAATCACCTGCTGCGCCCTGTGGATATCGGTGGAGTGCTGGCCGGGGGGATTCCAGATATCAAAGTTCACCCCAGGCCCAAGGTTGCTCTGCTTCCCACCGGTACCGAACTGGTGCAGCCTGGAGAAGACCTAAAGCCCGGTGACATAGTAGAGTACAATACCAGAGTGCTGGGCTCCATGCTTGCCGGCTGGGGGGCGGAACCAGTAAGGTGGAAAATAACGGAGGATAATTATGAAACGCTCAAAGAGAGGCTCTTGCAGGCCCTACACGAATCCGACATAGTGATCATGAATGCGGGTTCCTCAGCGGGGCGTGAAGACTTTACCGCTGAATTAATCAGGGAATTGGGTACCGTGCTTACACACGGTGTGGCTATCAAGCCCGGCAAGCCGGTGGTACTGGGCGAGGTGCGTGGCAAGCCGGTAATCGGGATTCCGGGGTATCCTGTTTCTGCAGTATTGGCCGCGGATCTGTTCTTAAAGCCCTTAGTTTTTCGGAAACTTGCCTGCAGCCTACCGGAACCGCAAAAAGTGTCCGTTGCGGTTTCCCGGAAAATTGTTTCTTCCATGGGTACTGAAGAATTTGTGCGGATTAAAATGGGGCAGGTGGGAGATAAGATTGTAGCTACCCCTATTTCCCGCGGCGCGGGAGTGATCATGTCCATGGTGCGGGCTGATGGTATGCTCAGAATACCGCGGTTGTCTGAAGGGTACAACGCCGGCGATAACGTAGAGGTAGAACTGCTGCGCCCGCTGGTTGAAGTACGGGAGACAACGGTGGCTATCGGCAGTCATGATATAGCACTTGATGTGCTGGCTAATTTCTTGCGTAAAAATCACCCGGAAGCCACTCTTTCATCAGCCCATGTAGGCAGTCTGGGCGGACTCACGGCTTTAAAGCGCCAAGAGGCGCACCTGGCAGGCACCCACCTTTTAGACGAGGAAACGGGAGAATATAATATCTCATATATTGAACGCCTGTTGAAAGGGCGGCCCATAGTACTGATAAACTTAGTACATAGGCAGCAGGGGCTTATTGTGGCTAAGGGAAATCCCAAAAATATAAAGGGTGTAGAAGATCTTGTCAGGGAAGACATTGGTTACATTAACCGCCAGCGTGGCGCAGGCACCCGAATATTACTGGATTTTAAATTAAAGGAAAAGAATATAGACCCGGGTACCATTCAAGGATATGAGCGTGAAGATTATACGCACATGTCAGTGGCAGCAGCGGTGGCCTCGGGCTCGGCTGATGCGGCTATGGGCATACTGGCAGCGGCAAGGGCGCTCGACCTGGACTTTATACCGGTGGTGGAGGAGCGTTATGACCTGTGCATTCCCGGTGAATTTTATGATACCCCGTATATTCAGCGCCTGCTGGAAGTAATGCAAATGCCGGAGTTCCGGCAGGAGGTAGAGAGCCTGGGAGGCTATGATTTGAGAGACTGCGGGAAAGTGGTTTGGAGGAAAGATTAAAAGACCAAAACTTTTTTAGACAGGATTACAGGATTTGCAGGATTTTTCTTTCAGGTTAGAAGCAGTGGGGTCCAGTGGTCTTAATTCGTTTTTAAAATCAGGATTAGGGATTGATTTTTTAAGAAGCAGAATTTAAAAGATTAAAAGAGATTAAGGGCTTTTTGACGGGATTAACGGGATTTGACGGGATTTTGCCTTTAGCTTAGAAGTATTTTAATTCTACATGATCCCAATTTATTCCTAACTTAGGATTAGAAATTGATTATTCTAAAAACAGAATTCAAATGACCCCAAAGAATACCTATAGCTTTTAATCCTCCTTTATCCTGTAATCCTGTCAAAGATTTAAAGGCCTTTAGACAGGATTACAGGATTAATGATTAATTTGTTGGTTAGAAGTTAGGTGGTTTCGATTTTTCTTTTCCTAACCCCTAACTAACTTCCTAAAATAAAATGCCTTAAAAAAAGCCGGATAGGAAAATGCACAATCAAAAAATCCCGTTTCATCCCGTTAATCCCGTCGAAAAAAAAGACCCAAAAGATCTACCCGCAGCCCTAATCCTTATTTGTCCTGTCCAAGGTTTTTCTAACCAACTAACCCCTAACCAACTTTCCTTTCCTAGCAAGCAAGAACCGTCCCCACTTGCTACCTAGGTCTACATGATCCAATTCATTCTTAATCTCAGGATTAGAGATTTTTTTAAACAGAATTCAGAAGACCCCAAAGAAATACCATAGCTCTTTTAATCCTCCTTATCCTGTAATCCTGTCAAAGATTTAAAGGCCTTTAGACAGGATTACAGGATTAATGATTAATTTGTTGGTTAGAAGTTAGGTGGTTTCAACTAACTTCCTAAAATAAAATGCCTTAAAAAAAGCCGGATAGGAAAATGCACAATCAAAAAATCCCGTTTCATCCCGTTAATCCCGTCGAAAAAAAAGACCCAAAAGATCTACCCGCAGCCCTAATCCTTATTTGTCCTGTCCAAGGTTTTTCTAACTAACTAACCTCTAACCAACTTTCCCTTCCTAGCAAGCAAGAACCGTCCCCACTTGCGTCAATACTCCGGCGGCATTGCTTTTATCTGGTCCAGGGAAAACACCGGTCCATCCACACAAACAAACTTATCTCCTATATTACAGCGGCCGCACTTTCCTATGCCGCACTTCATCTTTAATTCCAGGGTGGTTATTACTTGCTCATCGGTATAACCCATCTTTTCCAGCGCCTGGAGGACAAACTTGATCATTATAGGTGGGCCGCAGGTGATGGCGATTTTGTTTTCCGGTGTAGGGTTGATCTCCTCCAGGTAAGCGGGAACAAAACCAACATGGCCGGTCCATGCATCTTCAGGCCTGTCTATGGTGGTAAGTACTTCTGTGTCAGGTAACCGGCACCACCTCTCAAAAAGGTCCCGTTTAAAACACAAATCGTCCATGGAACGTGCCCCGTAAAGAATAGTAACTTTGCCGTACTGATCACGGTTTGATGCATCCAGAACAAAGTCAATAAGTGAACGTAAGGGGGCCAGTCCTATTCCCCCGCCGATAAATAAAAGGTCTTTTCCCTGCATGCTGTGATAAGGGAAGTGATTACCGTACGGCCCCCGGATACCTACCTTTGATCCTATTTCCAGTTGGTGGAGGGCGGTTGTTAATTGCCCAACATTTTTCACGCTGAACTCCAGTATTCCATTTCGGGTAGGTGACGAAGTGATGCTAATGGTGGCCTCCCCGGTTCCAAACACAGATAGCTGAGCTACCTGTCCCGGTTTATTATTAAAAGCCTCCATTACGGCCGGATCGTCAAATACCATCTGAAAGGTTTTAACGTCGCTTGTTTCGTCCACTATGTCTGTTATGGTGGCAATAAAAGGTATTAGAGGGCTGTCCGCCATTTATTTCACCTCCCCGAGATCGGTGATAATACTGGTTATATCCATATTCACCGGACATTTAACAATACATCTCCCACAGCCCACGCAGCCCTCTATACCATAACGGTCCAGGTGATATTTTATCTTGTGCATAAAACGGTTGCGAACCCGTTCTTTTTTGGTGGGCCTGGGGTTGTGACCTCCGGCCATTTTGGTGAAGTCCCCGTACATACAAGAGTCCCAGCAGCGGCACCTGGACCCTGTGGTTTCTTCCGGTGCATAATCGAAAATGTCAAAGCAATGACAGGTGGGACAAACATAGGTGCATATTCCGCACCCCAGGCACTTGCGGGAAATTTCATCCCAGTAAGGCAGCTCAAAGTTGTTATCCATGGTTTCTTTTGCCTTGGAAGGGGAGACATGGTGCACAAATTGTTCGCTTAACTGCTTTCGTTTTTCTTCTTTAATCTTCTCTAGGTGAACATACTCTTGTGTGAGAAGATCCTGATACAGTTCTCTTAACTCCCGCCCCGTGTAAGAGCACTCTTCAATGATATAGCCGCTTCCGTAACTGATTAAGACCAGATCGGCACCCTCGGGTGCCACGGGATCGATTCCAAATGTATTACAAAAGCAAGTAGATAGAGCCTTATCACAGGCCAGGCAGATGATTATAGTTTCATTTCTGTTTTTTGCGTAGTGCGGGTCCGGCCATTGGCTGTTAAAAACGGGGTCCAAGGTTAGAAGAGCTTTTACATCACATGCCCGCATACCGAATATTACTTTTGGCTTATAGCCCGTTTGGACCCGAAGATCAATCCCCTCATCGGTCTGGTCAAAAGAAAACAGTTCTTCAGTTTGGGGAAAGAATAGCTCTTTGGGGGAAATATCACTGTTGACGTAATCTATGCAAATATCTTCCGGTTTATTGGCCTGCGTATACCTAATAACATTACCCGGCTGATTGGAGGGGGAGAAAACAGTACTGCTTGCCAAAAGCCGGTCAATAAAGATTTGCAACTTGTCTGCGGTTAAAAACTTTACTGGCATGAGAACACCACCTTTTATTTAAACTCATCCGGATCATCGGCACAATAATGTCCTAGTACCGGCTGCTGCTCCAAATCCGTGCCCGGCATGGGGGCATCAAAAAGTTCATCAATGTCTTTAAGGACCTTCTGGTTGAGATGGCGTAAGGGTATATTAACCGGGCATACCCGGTCGCACTCCCCGCAATCCACACAGCGCCCGGCCACATGCAAGGCCCTTATAATCTGAAAGGCGGTATTTTCGCTGAGGTTATTCCTTTTTGATACCCAATCAGGTCCGGCCTGATCGAATATGCACTCCCGGCAGTTGCAGGCCGGGCAAACATTTCGGCACGCGTAACACCGCAGACAGTTCTGGAAGTACCCGTCCCAATACCGGCTTCTTTCCTGGGGGGATAATGCTTCCAGGGATTTGATTTCTACAAATCTTTCGTTTACTTCTCCTATATTTATTTTTTTACCGGTAAAATGATCACATATTACCGGGTTGGAATCAATACACTCCAAACATTTGGGGAGCAGGTAATCTTTTTTGGCAAAACGGTGTTGGCCCGTGGTGGTACTGACCAGGAAATTATCATCCTCGTCAGTAACATCCCCAATCTCGGTCTGAGGGCCCAGTTCCAGGGTAACTTTTTCCGAATCCAGAAGACCTGCGCAAGGGATGCCTATTACCACTAATCTTGACCGGGGAAATTGGTTGTCCTGCAACAGTCTGATTATGGACCGGGAGTCACAACCTTTAACCAAAACACCGATTGTTTCGTTGGTTTCCCGGTAATCAAGCAGGTAGCCGGCCAGGTTATTGGAGCAAAAGGGCGACCAAGTCAATGCTGCTGCCGCGTCAGGTTTCGATATGAATAACGGGGTGGTCCGGGCGGTTAATGTTCCCTGTCCGAACCCAATAAACATATTTACTTTCCCTTCTCTTAACAACTCCTGCGCCACACTTCTTAGTTCCTCAGTTAAACTGTTAAATGACTGGTTCATTGGTTATCCCTCATTTTCTTATTCGGTCCCAGTGAATTTATCTTTTCCGTGATTTCAGTAACGGTCTGGCTAAATTTAGCTCCTTCTGAGCCGCTGATCCAACTCAGACTGATTCTTTCCGGCTCCATCCCCACAAACTCCATAAGTTTTTTAAATACCTGAAATCGCCTGCGGGCGTGATAATTGCCACTACCATAGTGGCAGTTTCCGGGATGTCACCCGGAAACCAGTACGCCGTCAGCTCCGCGTTGAAAAGCCCTGATTACGAATTGGGGATTGATTCTGCCGGAACAGGGCACCCTTATGATCCTAATGCTGGGGGGGTACGGCATCCTACTTACTCCGGCCAGATCAGCCCCGGCATAGCTGCACCAGTTGCAACAAAAACCAACGATAAGCGGCTGCCACTGTTTGTTTTTACCTTGGATTATCGACATATTGCATTCACCTCTGCAAGCAATTGTTCGTTACTAAATCCCTTCAGATTTGCTGCACCGGAACGACAAACCACGGTACAAGCACCGCACCCCTGACAGAGACCGCTGTTCACTGCGGCTACGGTGCGTTCCATAGTTTGCCCCCCCTGCCTGTAGGTTACCGTCTCAGGCTGTATGGCCCGATAGGGGCATACAGCCTGGCAGCTGAGACAGCCGGAACAGAATTCTTCATCAATGTTGGAAATCATGGGGTCCATTGATAATTCATCCTGGGACATGAGTGCTAAGACCTTTGAGGCGGCACTGCCGGACTGGGCAACTGTGTCGGGAATATCCTTGGGCCCCTGGCAATTTCCTGCTAGGAATACCCCTGCGGTGTTGGTTTCCACCGGTCTAAGCTTGGGATGGGCTTCCTGGAAAAAGCCGTCTTTGTCAACAGTGATGCCCACCGTTTGGGCCAGTTCTGCGTGACCTTCGCTGGGTATCATGGCAGTTGCCAGTACCACCATGTCGGCCTCTACTTCCACGGGGCGGCCCAAAAGGGTGTCGGCAGCCTTTACTATCAGCCGGTTACCCTTAAGGTAAATCTTAGAAACCCGCCCCCTTATATATTGTGCGCCTTCCTGAACAGAGCGCTGGTAGAATTCCTCGTAGGCTTTGCCGGGAGTTCTAACGTCCATGTAGAAAACAAAGGCCTGGGAATCAGATATTTTTTCCAAAACCTGGTGGGCGTGTTTGGCCGTGTACATGCAGCAGGTTCTGGAACAATACTCTTTCCCCTTGGATTCATCCCTTGATCCTACGCATTTTATAAACACCACATTTTTGGGTTCCTTTCCGTCGGAAGGCCTTACTATTTTACCGCCGGTAGGACCTGAGGCATTGGACATACGCTCGAATTGTAGGCCGGTAATCACATCCGGGTACTTGCCGTAACCGTATTCGCCATAAACCTTATCCCATGCCAAAAGGTCAAACCCTGTGGCCACCACTATGGCCCCCACCGATTCCGGAAATATACTGTCTTCCTGTTCAAAGTCCACGGCTTGTGTGGGGCAAACCTTCTGGCAAATACCACACTTGCCGGAGTTTAGCATACGGCAATTTGCGGCATCAATCACCGGCTTATTGGGCACTGCCTGGGGAAAGTTAACGTATATGGCCTTGCGGGTGCCCAGGCCCTGATCGTATTCGCTGGTAATTTTTGAAGGACATTTTTCCCAACAGGTACCACATCCGGTACATTTATCGTGATCTACATAGCGGGATTTTTGCCGGATGCTTACCGTAAAATTTCCTATATAGCCATTAACTTCGTCCAATTCACAATAGGTTAGCAGTTTAATTTGAGGATGCTGCGCCGCAGCAACCATTTTAGGCGTGCTTATTCAGGCCGAGCAGTCCAGGGTGGGAAAGGTTTTATCCAGCATGGCCATTTTCCCGCCTATGGTAGGCTCTCTTTCCAGCAGCAATACTTCTTGTCCTGCATCTGCAATATCAAGGGCGGCCTGCATACCTGCAATGCCCCCTCCTACCACCAGTGTCCTTTTGGTTACAGGTATATGGGAGGCAAACAGGGGCTCTAGTTGTGATACCTTGGCCACGGCCCTTTTTATCAGAGCAATGGCCTTCTGGGTGGCTGCTTCCTTGTCGCTTGCATGTACCCAAGAACAATGCTCCCGGATGTTGGCCATTTCCAGCATGTACGGGTTTAGTCCCGCCCGTTCCAATACTTTGCGGAAAGTGGTTTCGTGTAAGCGCGGTGAGCATGATGCCACCACAATGCGGTCCAGATGGTCATCCTTAATAGCCTTAATAATCTTATCCTGGCCGGGCTCCGAGCACATATATTTATAATCAGTGCTGCATAAAACCCCGGATATCCCTGCTATTTCAGCGGCAACCCCGGGTACATCGACCACACCGCCTATATTCGAGCCGCACCAGCAGATGAAAACTCCTATTCTTTTCATACCCTATCGCCCCCGTTAAAACTATCGAATGTTTTGATCAGCCTGGAGGGATCTAGAAAGTGTGTACCCAGGCTGAGGTCCCGCTGGTCAATTCCCAAACTCAGTCCAATTAACTGAGTAAAGTAAAACACGGGCAAGTTAAAACTCTGACCCCTGGATTTATTCAGTTTTTCCTGCCGTACATCGAGGTTAAAGTGACATAGGGGGCAGGCAGTGACGATACAATTGGCACCGGCGTCCCGGGCCGCCTCCAGTATTTTAAAAACCAGTTCTAATACTATATCCTCGTTAGAAATAGCCAAAGAAGCCCCACAGCACTCGGTTTTAAATCCCCATTCCACAGCCTGGGCCCCGGCCGTTTCCATGAGCTCATCCATTGTCTGCGGGTATTCCGCGTCATCTACCCTAACGGAAAGGGGTCTGACCAAAAGACAGCCGTAATAAGCAGCCACCTTTAAACCGTGCAGCGGTTTTTTTACGCCGGCCGCCAAAGTGGACTTGGCGCTGTAAATGACGTCCAGCATGGACCGTACCTTTATGCTGCTCCCGTAAGGCCGGTCAAGTATTTGGTTGACCTCTTGTAGAAGGTCTTTATTTGTTTTTAGATGGTGGTCGGCCATGGCCAGACGCTGGTAGCAGGCGGCACAGGAGGCTACAACGTCCTCACCCTCCTTTTCTGCCAGGGACAGGTTTCTGGCCGCCAAAGACGTGGCTAACAAGTGACTGGTGCTGTGAGCTGCGGTTGAGCCGCAGCAACTCCAATCCGGTACGTCACTTAACTGGATGCCCAAGGTATCACATACCACCCTGGATGATATATCGTACTCCTTGGCACTGGTATGGTGGCAGCATCCCGGGTAATATGAATATTTCATGGCCTTTTTTCCTCCAGTTCCTCGGTCTTTTCAAAAATACGGTTAATTTCATCCATTCCCCGGGGTGATGATACTGACAGCTTTAGCTTTCCATTAGTAAGCATAAAAAGTCCGGTTTCCGCATTGTTAAAGGGCTTTCCGCTCTTAATATTAAAGCCGAGCATAGTGGTGAATTCGTGTAAGCGCCCGTACTTTTTCAGTGACCTTAAAAAGCCTTTGTTAAATATTGAAACTTTTTTTGCCCTGCCTTTGGGGCGTATATTTTCTCTTTGAGCCAGTATACGCAAAGAATCCATTACTTCAGCCAGCTCAATGTTACGTGGACAGCGAACTGAACAGGTTGAGCAATAGGCACATAACCAGATAGATTCACAATTAAGAACTTCATTCCTCATGCCCAGCTGTACCTTTCTAATTACCTGGTTAGGTAAAACATCCATAAACGGTGCAAGCGGACATCCTGCCGAACACTTTCCACACTGATAGCACTTTTTTACGTCCTGGCAGCTATCCCTATTAATCATGGAGATAAAAGTGCTGTTTTTCCTGATAACGTCGGTAACATTAATTGTCTGCATAACACACTCCTTTACCCGCAATGTAAATACGCTAATACTTAATTTTTTTTATGCTACAAATTTCACAAGTGTAATTAATTGAAACATCAGATAATTCTATCTCTTTACTGGAATACCTTCTTTGATTCGAAAAAAAATAAAAGTTAGATAGCTGTTTAGTTTGATAGTAAAAGCTTGGGGGACAATTGGATGTTGGAATGGGTAGGAGGCGTTAGGGGAATCTAAGTACTCAAGCAATTCTCAAGATTTCTCACTCACTTCGTTTCATTCAGAATGACATAAATCTGGACTTTTTCAGCAGTCTCAGGAATGCCTGGGGCCCTGTCAAAGAATTGCCCATTCTTAAAATCCTACTCTACTCCAACAATCCGTTCCGGAAACGTATACAAATTCAACCGGTTACTCCGCATAAACCCCACCACAGTGACCCCAAGCTCCCCCGCCAATTGTAGCGCGAGATCCGTCGGCGCCGAGCGGGAAGCAAGAAGGGGTATGTCCATGCGGGCTACCTTGAGCAGAATTTCTGACGATACCCGGCCGGTGAACACCAGTAGTTTATCATGCCTGGCTATATCGTTTAATAGACAGTACCCAAATATCTTATCCACGGCATTATGTCTGCCTACATCCTCAAAAAAGCAGATAATATTGCCCGGCAGGCACAATGCAGCGCCATGCGTACCTCCGGTGGCTCGAAAAAGCTCACCGCTTGCTTCCATTTTATGACCCAGAGACCAAAGCTGTTCAGCCGAAACTTTAATTTCTCCTTGCACCGGACCTATATTATCGGTATCATTACGGAAGTAAAAAGAAGCTCTCCCCCGCCCGCAGCAGGACGTGATGGAACGTTGTAAAAATCCCGTTGGGCGTGGAGATGAGGTTTCTGCCCAGATCAGCCCGTCCTGGTGGTTTACAGTCAGGCCCAACAGGTCTTCCCGTTGCGAAAGGAATCCTTCGGCACAGAGGAATCCCGTGGCCAGTTCTTCTATATTAGATGGAGAACAAAGCTGCGTTACCACTTCTTCATTATTAACAAAAAGCGTGTAAGCTGCTTCCTTGATAACAATATCTTCTGTGCCATAATGTTGGGAATCATCCATTTTTATCAGGTTAATTTTTTCTACTTGTTTCATAGATCCTCACTTAACTCAACATATTTTTGTTTATTGTAGCACTGATTATTATTGTACCATTGATTTTATAATGGGCAAACCAAGGAGGTGTATAGAATTGTATAGAGTGGGTATTATTACCATGAGTGACAAGGGATCTCGGGGAGAACGGGAGGACAAAAGCGCCGGTGCTATAAGGGAAGTGATTGGGAGTCAGGGGTGGAAAGTGACATCCTACCGAATTATCCCGGATGACTTGGACACCATCCAGGAAACGCTGATTAGTTTTTGTGACCAGGAGAGCCTTGATTTAGTGTTGACCACCGGTGGAACAGGTCTGGGCCCTCGAGATAACACCCCGGAGGCCACATTGGGAGTCATAGAGCGGGTAGTTCCCGGTATTGCCGAGGTGATGCGGATGGAAAGTCTGCAAAAAACTTCCCGGGCTATGTTAAGCCGGGCGGTAGCAGGTATACGCCACCGCACATTAATTATTAACCTTCCCGGCAGTCCTAAAGCGGTAAAGGAATGTTTGGAGGCAATTATGCATGCGCTGCCCCATGGTCTGGAAATACTCACCGGGCGAGGAGGTGAATGTGCTCGTTAAAAAAAACTGGGAAAGGTAGTATAAAAAGGATAAAGCAGTGGGAAAATATTACTAGTAATCTTAATTGAAATATGTGACATGGAACAATAAAGATATAGAAGGAGAAATTGAAAGTAAAACGGACTTAATTTGAACAATTAAGCCATTTCAGGAAATATTGTTTATACAAGTCGTTTGCTTTTGATTAACTCGTTCTATATTATATTACTTGGGTATTAGCACTCGCCCTCAGTGAGTGCTAACAATAAAACAACAACAATTTAAATTAATAAAAGGAGGGGTTTAGATGATTAGACCTTTGGGCGATCGGTTAGTGGTTAAGCCCACACCCACTGAAGAAAAAACTAAGAGCGGTATTGTTTTGCCGGATACTGCTAAAGAAAAACCGCAGGAGGGTGAAGTAGTGGCAGTAGGCTCCGGCCGTGTCCTAGACAGTGGTCAGCGCGTACCCATGGATGTTAAAGTTGGTGAAAAGATTTTATTTTCTAAGTATGCAGGTAACGAAATTAAAATCAACGAGGAAGAGTATTTAATTCTTCGCGAAATGGACGTACTTGGTGTAGTCGAGTAAAAAGTAAAAATCAAAGGGGGTAAGAAGAATGGCAGGTAAAGAAATTATTTTCCGTGAACAAGCACGCAGAGCCTTACAAAGAGGCGTAGACTCCTTGGCCGAAGCCGTAAAGGTTACTTTAGGACCCAAGGGTCGCAATGTTGTTTTAGAGAAGAAATTTGGTTCTCCTACGATTACTAACGACGGCGTAACCATCGCCCGTGAAATAGAGTTGGAAGATCCATTTGAAAATATGGGTGCTCAGTTGGTAAAAGAAGTTGCCACTAAGACTAATGATGTGGCCGGTGACGGAACCACCACCGCTACTTTGTTGGCTCAGGCCATCGTACGCGAAGGTTCCAGAAACGTCGCCGCCGGTGCCAACCCCATGATTATGAAGAAGGGTATTATGAAGGCTGTAGAAAAAGCTGTGGAAGCCATCAAGGATAAAGCAGTTCAGGTGGAGAGCAAGGAAGCTATTGCTCAGGTTGCATCTATCTCGGCCAATGATGATTCCATCGGTGAGCTTATTTCCGATGCTATGGAAAAAGTAGGTAAAGACGGGGTTATCACTGTAGAAGAGTCCAAGGGTATCGGTACAACCCTGGAAGTTGTTGAAGGTATGAACTTCGACCGCGGTTATATTTCTCCTTATATGATTACCGATACTGATAAAATGGAAGCAGACCTGGATGATCCCTACATATTGATCACCGATAAAAAGGTGACCAATGTACAGGACATCCTGCCGCTCCTGGAAAAAGTGGTGCAACAGGGCAAACCTTTACTGCTCATTGCAGAGGATGTAGAAGGTGAAGCTCTGGCTACACTGGTTCTTAATAAACTGCGCGGCACATTTACCTGCGTAGGTGTTAAGGCTCCCGGATTCGGTGACCGCCGTAAGGCAATGCTGCAGGATATCGCTATCCTGACC
Organism: Clostridiales bacterium; assembly: GCA_016278505.1. Taxonomy (GTDB): domain Bacteria; phylum Bacillota; class Desulfotomaculia; order Desulfotomaculales; family VENG01; genus VENG01. The sequence continues at coordinate 157,687 of JADQBQ010000001.1, read as the reverse complement.
GGTGGTACTGTAATCACTGAAGAAGTTGGCCTGAAGTTGGACAAAGCAGATATGTCCATGCTTGGCCGGGCTTCCAAGGTTCGGGTTAAGAAAGAAGAGACTGTTGTTGTCGGCGGCGGTGGTAATGCCGATGATATTAATGCCCGTGTGGGACAAATCAAAAAACAAATTGAAGAAACCACTTCGGACTTTGACCGTGAAAAGCTGCAGGAGCGTCTTGCCAAGTTGGCCGGCGGCGTAGCTGTAGTCCAGGTCGGTGCTGCTACCGAAACAGAACTGAAAGAGAAAAAGCTGCGTATTGAAGACGCACTAAATGCCACCAGGGCTGCCGTGGAAGAAGGCATTGTCTCCGGTGGTGGCGTGGCCTACGTACAGGCTGTTCAGGCTTTGGAAGGTCTAAGTCATGACACTATGGATGAAAAAGTGGGTATCGATATTATCTATCGCGCCCTGGAAGAGCCTCTGCGCCAAATTGCTACCAATGCCGGTATGGAAGGCTCTGTAATAGTAGAAAAGGTAAAAGGCCTGGAGCCTGGCTGGGGATTCAATGCTCTTAACGGTGAATATGTGAATATGATAGACGCCGGTATTGTTGACCCCACTAAGGTAACCCGCTCTGCTCTGCAAAACGCAGCCAGCATTGCAGCCATGATGCTCACCACCGAGACTCTGATTGCTGACAAAGAAGAAGAGGGTGACGGCGGCGGCGCCGGTGGCGGCATGCCTGGAATGGGCGGCATGGGCGGCATGCCCGGGATGATGTAGTAAAGATATAAATAAAAGCTTCTATATTTAAAAGAGAGAACTCTAACCAGAGTTCTCTCTTTTGTTAATCCCCGGTTATTTTGTGGTAAACTTCATAATATTACACCTTATGACCATTCAATAGCGTATGTTGACACCCTTACCTGGTAGTGGTAAATTAAGAAGTATTAAGGAGGCTGTTAGCGTGTATGACAACCTGACTGACTTAATGGGTTCTACTCCTTTATTAAAATTAAAACGTATATCCGAGGGTTTGCCGGGATTAGTTGCTGCCAAGTTAGAATACTTTAATCCCGGTGGGAGTGTAAAAGACCGGGTTGGCTATGCAATGATCAAGGATGCGGAAGAGAAGGGAATTTTAACTTCCCGGAGTGTAGTTATTGAACCCACCAGCGGCAATACAGGTATAGGTCTGGCGGTGGTTTGTGCGGTACGCGGGTACCGCCTTATTTTGACTATGCCCGAGACCATGAGCGAGGAACGCCGCAACCTTTTAAAGGCCTACGGTGCTGAAGTGGTGTTGACACCTGGAAATAAAGGCATCCCGGGTGCCATTGAAAAGGCGAAAGAATTAGCTTCCGAAATTCCCAACGCTTTCCTTGCAGGCCAGTTTGAAAATGAGGCGAACCCGCAGATACACAGGAAGACCACAGCTAGGGAGATTTGGGAAGACACCGGCGGCAGGGTAGATATTTTCGTAGCCGGAGTGGGTACCGGCGGGACAGTTACGGGGGTAGGAAGTTTTCTTAAGGAAAAGAAACACTCCGTAAAAGTTGTCGCTGTGGAGCCGGAGACATCCGCAGTTTTATCCGGAGAGCAACCTGGTCCGCATGGACTGCAGGGGATAGGTGCGGGATTTGTTCCGAAAGTACTTGCTGCGGAATTATTGGATGAAATCGTAAAGGTATCAGAACAGTCCGCAATAGATACTGCCCGCCGTCTGGCCAGGGAAGAAGGTCTTTTGGTGGGAATATCTTCCGGAGCAGCCCTGCATGCAGCGTTAGAAATTGCGGGTAGGGAGGAAAACAGGGATAGGCTTGTGGTGGTACTGCTGCCGGATACCGGAGAGCGCTATCTGTCCACGGACTTGTTTAAAGCGTAATTGGAAGGCTGCACTTTTAACGCCTCCTGCGCAATGAGAGGAGGCCGTCATTGTCTATTAAGCAAAAGACAGATCAGCCAATTATAAACCCATACCTTGCAGTACTGTTAGGCGTTACGGGAGCAGGTTTTTCGTCAATTTTTACCAAGTTGGCCGAAGCCCCGCCGTTAATCATAGCCTTTTATCGCTTGAGTTTTACGGTATTGATACTGGCACCGTTTACTTTTGCCCGGGGTACCGGTGAACTGCGTCAAATGGGTAAAAAAGATATTATACTGGCCTCTTTCTCAGGAGTTATGTTGGCCCTCCATTTTGCTGTATGGATTGCTTCTTTGAACTACACTTCCATTGCCAGTTCCACCGTGCTGGTAACCATGCACCCGCTCTTTGTCATAACGGGCGGTTATGTTTTTTATCGAGAAGGCATTCGGCCTATCGGTCTCGCGGGTGCCTGTTTGGCCGTATTGGGAAGTATTATTATAGGTGTGAGTGATTTTCAGGTAGGGGGGCAGGCCTTGTACGGTGATCTACTGGCCTTTTCCGGCGCAATTTTTGTGGCCGGATATGTGTTGATCGGCAGAGGTCTAAGAACTCATTTATCATTGTTGCCTTACATATTTGTGGTTTATGGGATGGCAAGTTTAGTTTTATTTTTGTCTGCCCTGCTGCTGGGAAACCGGCTTGGACCTTACCCGGCCTGGACCTGGATCTACTTTTTGGCCCTGGCACTGGTGCCTACCATTGGCGGGCACACCGTATTTAACTGGGCCCTTAAATATGTTAAGGCCGCGGTAGTTTCTGTCACCATTCTAGGTGAGCCCATTGGAGCCACGGTACTGGCCTATCTAATTTTCCACCAGGTGCCCACTGCATTACAACTGCTGGGAGGAAGTATTATTATTGCCGGACTGGCCATATTTATTTGGTCTTCCCGGGGGGAGGGTAAAGTAGTAGAGTCATGTGTGCAAAAAAAGTTTACGTAGAAGAAACACAGGACGGGTACGTAGCCTTTTTCTGGACGGACAAAGGCATAAACGGACTAACTTTACCCTGTAATAACCCGCCGGAGGCGCTTGTAGAGCTGGAAAGATATACCCGTGGTGAGAGCATAGGGGCACTAATGCTGCCACCACATCCGGGGGAGCCGGCCTACGGTTTGGGGGTTGCGTTAAGGGACTACTTTAGCGGTAACTGCCCTGATTTTGGAAGCTTTCCTGTTGATTATTCTTCTATTTCACCGTTCCGGACTCGTGTGCTGCAGGTAGTGCGTGATATTCCCTATGGCGAAGTAATGTCTTACGGGGAAGTAGCAGCCCTGGCCGGCAATCCCAAGGCTTATCGTGCCGTGGGAAGTGCAATGAGCACCAACCGGACACTTTTTTTGGTTCCCTGTCATAGAGTGATTAAAAGAGACGGTTTTCTAGGTGGTTTTGGCAGTGGAATTGGATGGAAGCGTATGCTTCTTAATTTAGAAGGGATTGCAATTGATGCTGAGGGCAAGGTGTTGGTCCGGTAAGGTGTTGCTGTACGGCTAAAAACATGATAAAATATATTCTCGTCAGACAAATATAAGCCGGCGTAGCTCAGTGGTAGAGCAACGCACTCGTAATGCGTAGGCCAGGGGTTCAAGTCCCCTCGCCGGCTCCAGCTTAGCCCCGCGTCCCGTAAGGGATGGCGGGGTTTTGTAGTTTATGGAAAAAGGCTCAAAACCCAAACCGCTTTAGCATTGAATTTATAACCGTTAAGTTCTAGAGTGGTTATCCCTACCACAAATGCTGTTCTTTTATTGCCATCGACAAACGGATGGTTTTGGGCAATTTTGTGGATTAACACTCAATTTTGGTAAAAAGATTGAGGTATAGATCTTCTCCTCCAAAGGTTGCTAGTGGTGAGTATAAGGCACTTTGAATAGTCCTTTATCTCTGAGGCCATAGTTGCCACCTGTGGCTTTAATAAGTCTCTCTTGGATTTCCAACACAGTACTAAGCTCCGGCCACGTCACTTAGCTAGCTCCTTTAACGCAGGTTTATACTTATCGATAATCACTTCTGCTACTTTAAGCTGTTGGTTCTTTTCTAAACGAATTTTTAAGGCTTCTAAAACCTTTTCAAGTTCTTCAGGGGGTAAAGTTGCTAGTTTCTCCACCAATTTATCATTTGTTGCCAAGTTTAACACCTCCTATAACTTATTCTACATGATGCCGGATGGTCCAACAAGCATCCCTTATTCTTTGGAGAATGCCCAGGCAGGCAGCTGCCGGCCCGGTGGTTTCACGCCATTAGCTTACATGTGGCCGCGGCTGCGGCCCTAACCTTGCGGCTGCAGTGGCAGCCGGGAGCATTCCGATAGTTTTACCGGCGTACACCGGCCCGAGTAGCTTTGTGGGTTATTTTTATGGGTCCGGGCCGGAGTACGCTTGGCAGGGTGCTATGACGTACATCTTTTTCACTGGTTTTGTCGGCCTCACACCAGCCGAGCTCTGGTGTTGTATTCTTCTGTCCGGCCCGGAGTGGGGCCAGCTTTTGGGTCCAGGCTTTCGGGCCATCCTAACGGGTCTTCAAGCGGAACGGTCAGGAAGTGCACCCGACAAAAACCGTGCCGGGCGCACCTCCTGACCTCATTGACCGGGCGCCAGCTTCGCTCACGGCACCGCACGTACGGTCATGTTTGTCTGCCCCCACCCCGCCCCTGTAAGCTTGGTTCCGTGTACTGCTCAATTTTGTTGATTGAGCCAATAATATCACTAAGATACGCCTTAAAATCCCTGGGCATATCGGATACTCCTCGTAATACTTGCTTTTAAATGAGGTTTAATTGCTTCAGATATTATCAGGCCTACTTTTCGATCCAATAGGTCTTCCAAGAAAAACTTCAAGTCCATGTAGTTGTCAAATGTTTTTTGGTTTTTACGAAATTCAATCACAATATCTATATCACTGCTATCAGTTTGTTCCCCTCGTGCGAAGGACCCAAATAGTCCTATTTTTTTTACTCCAAAATCCTTTATTACAGGCATGTTTCTTTCTATTTCCAGTAATATAGAATTTGCATTTTGCATTTTAATTCCTCCAGTAAGGGAATATAGATGGCTCACTTATTGTATGTATTTTAACATGTTATGGAAATTTAAATCAAACTACAAACTACATTTTATGAAATTGGAATTCCAATGATGAATCTATGCTGAAACTATCAGGAATCTATTTTGATTTCCAGCTTAACTCGGTCATAACCATAGCTACCAAACGTTTAATATAAAAGGCTCATTGCTGCTGGAGTGAGAGTAGTTGCTTTTTGAAGACAAAGAAGGTGCCTTAGATTTTTTAAAAAACGGCATTAACCCAAGTTGGAATCACTGTAAAAAAAGGTTATAAAAGAGCGAAAATATTTTTGAAATGGTTAATAGATAGAACTTAAATATTCAAGAGTTTCAAAAGATTTAATGGATAAAATTGACGATGCCGTAAGGGATCTGTTTACTAAACAGGTTTGATTTTTTTAAATGAACTTTGCATTTTTGTTTGGGTTTGTAATATAATACATGATAATAAGTTATAGTCACTTAGGGCCAAGCGCCCCGATTTAAACCCTTGACCCTTAGCGGTCCCATGGCCACCATTTGGTGGCCATTCACTTTTAATGATGCTTTTTTTGCAGGATTACGGTCGTAAGGAATATTCACTTCTATTAATTGAGTCAACTAAATCTTCTTTTATAACCAGTGTGGAAGTAGAATAGCACCAGTGGTATACCGATGCCCAATCGGTGCTAAAATTGTTAAATGGGTTGATGGGGTCAGGCTTGAATAATTCACTAATCCAGTATAAGAACCAGGTGGTAAAAATGGCACTAAAAGCACGGATCCATTATCCAGGAGCCTTATACCATGTAAATGGTAAGAGGCAATAATGCAGAAAAATATTTAGTATTTAGTAAAGAACTTTAGAAAAGAAAATATATCCATAAGTTTCCAAGTATAAAAACAATTCTCATTCGAGTTATACGTATACAAATACATTGTTGCGCAAGAGCTTAACTTACCGTTATCAATGATATCGAAAATAAAGTCTGGTGTGAGTGAGGGAATAAATTATGTCAGAAAATTATTGAGGGGAAAATAAGTGAATAATTCAAGCCTGACCCCATCTGGACCATTTTCTGTCGTGACAAATGATTCTACGTGGGGTCCACTGGAAGAGAGACTAAAATCCTTAGGTTTCGATTGGGAGTCATTTCTTAATGAACAGCCTCCCAATCTAAATTCTTATGGTGAACTATTAAGGTTGAAAGAATCAGTGCAGGGCTCTCTTCAGGGCATTTTACAACATCGTGCCAAGTACATCCGTTTCAACCAAATTAAATCCCGGTTTGAAAAGCTTAACAATGCTGTCGGGATTAGCGGTGAAGAGGTAATTCCGCGCAAGTCACCAACACTTTGGCCGGGGCAATCAAAAACCGGGATGCACAGGTGTATAAAGCTGCCTTTGAGCGCCTGGTAGATCTACATAACCGCCATACTGATTTAACATTACGAAAGCAGTTGCTGGAGCAGCTTAATAAAACAGCACCGGCATGGGCAGCTGCTATACGAGAAAGGCACGGTCCCCACGGCAAAGGAGAGGTTCCGGGAGATGCTGGAGCTGCCTGGATATGGCGTCAGCTGCATGATGAACTGGAGAAACGGGGTAAAATTTCTCTATCTAGCCTGCAGCAAAAAATTGAGCAGCTAAGTACTGAGCTTAGAAACATAACCAACGAACTTATAAGGTTTAAGGCCTGGGGAGCACAGCTGCAGCGGACTACATTATCTCAGCAACAAGCTTTAGTAGGTTATCTTCATATCATGAAAAAAATTGGTGCCGGGACAGGGAAAATGGTACCGCGACTTAGGGCTGAGGCAAGGCAGAAGACAGGCGAATGTCGTGATGCAGTACCTGTGTGGATTATGCCTCTTACCCGGGTGGCCGAGAACTTTGATCCCCGTAATGCGCGTTTCGATGTGGCGATCATTGATGAGGCAAGCCAATGTGATGTAATGGGACTGCTTGCCTTTTATCTTGCTAAGCAGGTGGTTATTGTAGGCGACCATGAACAGGTTAGTCCTGTTGCCGTAGGACAGAAATTGGACGTAGTACAACATTTGATTGATGAGCATTTACAGGGGATTCCAAATAATGTTCTATATGATGGTCAAAGGTCGGTATACGATATTGCTCAAGAGTCCTTTGGTGGTACTATCCGTTTAGTGGAGCATTTTCGCTGTGTACCGGAAATTATACAATTTAGCAATAAAATCTCTTATAATGGTGCTATTCAAGCCTTGCGGGATCCTAGCGGGATCTCACTCAAGCCGCATGTTATTTCCTATAGAGTTGAAGGGGCTTTCACAGAGAATAAGGTCAATAAAAAAGAGGCTTTGACAGTAGCCTCTCTACTCGTCGCGGCTACAAAACAGCCCGAGTATAAGGATAAGACCTTTGGAGTGGTTACCTTGCTGGGGAACGAAGGTGGGCAGGCAACGGAAATTGACCGCTTACTTCGGCTTCATTTGCCGGAAGACGAATACACAAAACGCCGCATAGTCTCCGGAAACTCAGCCCACTTTCAGGGTGATGAACGTGATGTAATGTTCTTATCTGTGGTGGATGCACCGGGGGAAAAGGGTCCTTTAAGTATGCGCGGGCCCGGAAATCAGGATATGTGGAAGAAACGGTTTAATGTTGCTGCCAGCAGGGCGGGTGACCAGATGTGGGTGGTGCATTCTCTAGATCCACGTACGGACCTTAAGCCTGGTGACTTGCGGAGAATGCTGATTGAACACGCGGAAGACCCGCAGGCAACCATTCGGGAGCTGGAAAAAGCAGAGGAGAAAACCGAATCAGTTTTTGAAAAGGAAGTTATGCAGCGTCTTATCGCCGCCGGTTATAAAGTGGTCCCTCAGTGGAAGGTAGGACATTACCGAATTGACCTGGTGGTAGAAGGTAACGGTCAAAGGTTGGCTGTGGAATGTGACGGTGATCGTTATCACCCAATTGAGAAGCTGGAAGAGGATATGGGCCGGCAGGCAATCTTAGAGCGGTTAGGGTGGACCTTTGTACGAATCCGTGGCAGTCAATTTTTTCGCAATCCGGACACAGCAATAGAACCGGTTTTGGAAAGGATTCACCAGCTGGGAATTACGCCTGACAGTCAGGATTCAGGCTCAGAGCATGGAATTGATGATGTAGAACAAAAATTAAAAGAAAAGGTCATTAGGCTGGCTGCTAAATTGCGCCGCCAATGGCTGGGGAAGGAAGAAAGTGAGGAAAAAAGTAAGGAAGAACCCTTTGAAAATCCGTTAGATACGCCAGTATATCCTATTGCTCAATATCAAAACCAACTTACAGCTACAAAGGAACCCGGGCTCAAGAAGCAAAAGAACGTGCAAGATACTATAGCCTGGGCACGAACCATTGATGGTTCTACGTGGTTTGAAATGTCCCATTGGGCAAAGGCGAACGGGTATTTACAGCCGTGGGATAATGGGCTTTTGCTTAGTTTAGGTGAAATAGCAAATAGTGAAGGTACACCTACTTATAAGCAGGCAAAAAATGGGAAGCGAATTTATAATAAACTTATAGAGCTTGGTTTTTCTCAGGATTCAGAACAATGTTCTAAAAGTTCTAATCATAACGAGAATAAATTAATAGCCCAAGCGCCAAAACCGCTGCGTGAGGTTTTTAGTGCCTTGGAGTTATATATAATGTTACTAGGTAGTGATGTTAAAAAGAAAGAACTGCAGCGTTACTATGCATTCAAATGCCGTAAAAACTTTGCCTGTATAGTGATTAATTCAAGTAAATTGACCGTTTACCTGAACGTTAACCCATCCAGAGTTGATTTGGAACAGGGATTTGCCAGAGATGTTTCTGATATTAATCACCTTGGAACTGGTGACTTGGAGTTAACAATTAAGTCCTTAAAAGATCTTGAAAAGGCTAAGCCCTTGATATATTTAAGCTATAGAGGGTATAAGAGTTGTTAAATATTGAAGTTAAGTGAGAAGCATTCCCATCGTGATTAAAAACGGTGGGTTTTTTCATATTCCTATTTCTATCGCCTTGAAGATATTAACTTTAGGCTTGGTGTGCCTGTGATCGCTCAGGTAATGTAGGAAGAAAAAGGCCATGGAAATACTATTAACCGGAGAATTCATGCCGGCAAAAGATGACTTAACCCATGGACTGGTTAACAAACTCCACCGGAAGAGCTGGAAGAAGCCACTGAAAAAATGGCAGCAACCATAGCCCAGTATAGCCTTTCGGCACTGGGTATAGGTTCTTTCCTAAATGGTGGAAGGAGGGAATGGGGAAGGTGTTGAAATTAGAAAGAACCATTCCCAATTTGACTTAGCCGGTCGCGTGGGAAAGATTCAAATAAAATGACTATGTTTACCTCAATTTCACTTTAATGGCAATACTATATATTAAGAATAACTTTGAGGGAATGTATATGAAAATTGAATCTCTGCGTGTTAAAAAATTCAGAAATTTAAGGATTGATGGTCAAGATATAGGTGTGGGTTTAATGTAGGAAGTGAGGTGGTTTTCTGTGGAAAGGTTAGCATTGTCCGAAAATGAAGAAAAGGTTTTAAAAGAATTCATACAGCAGGTAACCCATTTATACCCTGATCAAATTGTTTCCATCGACCTTTTTGGTTCCAAAGCGCGTGGAGATTCTCATTATGACTCAGATATAGATATACTCATTATTGTAAGGGATCGCCAAAATATTGACCGCAATAAACTCTATGATTATGTAATTGATGCCGAATTAGATTACGGGATAGATATTTCTTTAAAAATTTACAATAAAGATGAATTTGATAAGCTTGTGAAATTAAATGTCCCTTTTGTCAGCAACATTAAAAAAGAAGGAGTTACGTTATGGACAACGTAAACTACAGAGATTTATCCCGCTACCGCATAGAAATGGCGGAAAGTAAAATAGATGCTGCCAAAGTACTGATCAAAGAAGGTATGTATGCTGATGCAGTATCCCGCATTTATTATGGAATATTTCATGCGGCAAGGGCAATTCTGGCCTTAAAAGGTTTGGATTCAAAAAAGCATTCGGGAATTATATCTCTTTTTAATCAACACTTTGTAAAGACCGGTCTTCTGCCCAGAGACTTTGGCAAAATTATTAAAAACGCCAAGGATTTACGGGAAGAAAGTGATTACGACGAGTTTTACATGGTAAGTAGCAGGGATGCTGAGGAGCTTTTAAAAGACGGAACAAGGTTCATTCTTGGAATAAAGAAACGCATTCAAGAAATATTACATAAACTGGATGATTAAGGTAACCAAGAAAAAGCTGATTTATCCCAACGGTGAATTGGGCAAAGAAGAAATGGAGGAAATTCTGTAATACGTCCTGGTGGGGCGAAGAAGGGTGAAAGAGCAACTGAAAAAGATAGGTGGCATGGAGTTTTACGAAGGATGCGGTTTTTAAGGCGCTGGGGGCGGAGTGAGGATTATCACGGGTGTTTTTTAGGCCCGGGATTTTATTTTAAAATTTCAAGAGGATTTTGGCTAAAGATGAGAGAATATTTTATAAATTGTTTTTGATTGACATAATTTTCTTGGGTGTTTTGATGTTTAGCCTTTTTTTGGATGAATCAGGAATAGAATCCTTCAAAGATCCACAACAGTACTACGTTGTTGCTGGTGTTATATTTGACCGGGAATATTGTCGCTCTAATGTGATGCCTCAAGTTATAAATTGAAAAATAAATACTTTGGATCAGCAGATGTTGTTTTTCATTTTACAGAATGATGAAAATAAAAGAAATGAATTTAACTGCTTAAATAACAAAGCAAATAGAATAAGTTTTTGGGAAAAGGTATGGCTTGCAAGATCTACCATAAATGGCCTTTATTTTTAAATTTGTCGAAGGGTTTTCCTTGTTACATTATTTGATGAGTGTTAATATATATAAAAAGTATAGTCTGCGGTTTGCGCGGATATTCACAAGGGGCTGCGGTTAGCGTAGGCCTTTGTGTTTTTTTTGCCCGGACATTATTTTGTCCGGGCGTTTTTCGAAGCAACCATGGGGAGTTCCAGGTCTAGGGGGCAGGCTTGAATAATTCACTAATCCAGGTATAAAAACCAGGTGATAAAAATGGCACGAAAAGCACGGATCCATTATCCAGGAGCCTTATACCATGTAAATGGTAAGAGGCAATAATGCAGAAAAATAAAAACAGTTCTCCTTCGAGTTATTTCAAAATACAAAGCACAATTTTCAACAAAGGCAAAAATGCTTACGCCAGACGAGGTAATTGATTTCACAGGACATGCCGTTGGTGGCGTATGTCCTTTTGGTATTAATGATGGTGTCACTGTTTACCTTGATGAATCCCTAAAACGATTCAAAACAGTATTCCCGGCTTGTGGAAGTAGTAATAGTGCAATTGAATTAACAATAGCAGAACTCGAAAAATACTCAAATTATTCTTCATGGATTGATGTCTGTAAAGGATGGCAATAGGAAATGGTTAACTATTTAAATAATAAATATACGATTCCAGCCTGATAATTCGACATTTTCCCGAAGTTTTTAACGCAAAGAGTGTTATTAGTCCTAAACACTTTGATGAGGTACAGTTCTAGGCCTGTCAGTATGTTATAGCGTAGTTGCCCGGCATAATGCAATTTAACGTGAAGACATGAACAGAAGGCTCCACATTCCTGGTAAGATTCAATGTGCCACTAGCAGACAAAAAGATCTGACAAAAAAACACTCCCAGCAAAACAAAAAAGGGAGTGTTTTTTATCAGCCCGGTAACTACTAGTTTACTAGCGCCGGGACACCTAGTAACGGCCAAACCACCAGTGCAAACAGGGCCACCATGACCAGTACGATTAGGGTGAATGGTATACCCACCATAAAGAATTGACCGGTGGTAAATTGTTTAGATTGGTAAGCAATGGCGTTGGGTGCCGCGCCAACCAATAGCAAGAATGGTAGAGCAGCCATGGTTAGTGCTGAGTACAATATAAGGTATGGGTTCACTCCCATATATTCCGCAACAACCAGTGCCACCGGTAAAATGATGGCTATGGCCGCCACATTCATAATAAAGTTGGTCATAATGGCCACCAAAGGTGTTGAAAGTAGAAAGAATCATTCCCAATTTAACTTAGCCGGACGCATGGGAATAATTCAAATAAAATGACTATATTTACCTTAATATCACTTTAATGGCAACTATATATTAAGAACAACTTTGAGGGAATGTATATGAAATTGAATCCCTGCGTGTTAAAAATTTATAACAGAGAATTATCCCGCTACCGCATCGAAATGGCGGAAAACAAAATAATTTGAAATGGTTTCATCACCGTATTTGAGGAGGAGATGTAGTTGAAGTTGAAACCTTATTGCGAATTTGCAAAAGAGGAAAATAAAGATAATATGATAACCATCAAGTTTAATAATGGCATTATGGCAGTTGTTTTTGATTTGTATTGCATTAATCCCAACTGCAACTGTGTTGACGTAGCTCTTGATTTTGTTGAGATAGACGAAAATAAACAATTTAAATACAAGCTGTTTTCTATCAGTCTCAATACAGAAACTTGGCAAGTTAATGGAAAAACTATAGCAAACAAGGTGTTGAATTGCGAAGAATTGATAGCGGAGTTTATGGGTGATCTTAATGAAGGTATTAAGGGGACCATAAGGAAACGTATAGAAGAAGCAAACGCGTATGGGGAAGAAAACCCTTGGGAGTGGTTTGGCAATGTGGATTTTGAGGATGGTTCTGGTTTTGGGTATTCAGAGATCTTCGGTGAAAGAGATAGGGAAAATTTTTCGTTTGAATATCAGGACAAAAAATATTTTGTTGACGATCAGTATTGTATAAACCCGGATTGTAGATGCAATGACGTTCTTTTGACCTTTATAGATATAGTTGACGATGGGGAAACACAGGAGCCTAATTTTGCCATAAGGATGCCTCTGGATAGCTGGGGTTATACAATTGAATTTAGCAATGTTGACAGCGGTGAGATGAAGCAGGTTATTAAATGCTTTCGTGAACACATCAATAATGATTTAGGTTTGTTGAAGACCCGTTATTCCAATATGAAAAAATTCGGTAAAAAGGTGATCGACCAAAACCAGAATATACAGAGAGTTATAAGTTCAAAAGTAGGGCGTAATAAGCCTTGTCCATGTGGAAGTGGGAAAAAGTATAAAAAGTGCTGTGGAAGTTAATTAGAAGAACAAGTACCTTCTACCTTCCATAGGGACAATCCCTTGGGCTAGTCTGTTTAATAAATAGTATGACTTTGTAAAGGGGCTGACAAACAAGCACCATTACTGCACAGAGTTTAAAATATCTTAGGGAGCTGCATACCATGTTAATTCAATGTACGAAAAAACTTTTAGAGCAACTGAATATAAAGCCGGCCGCTGCTGTAGGCGAAGAGCCTTTATTTTCCTGGCATGCTAACTTGATAACAGTGAACCGCAGGAAAGCTGTGGTGCTTGTGAATGACAAAAACAGATATATTATAGTCCTTCATGGGCTAAAAGCAGCGGACTTTAAAAGATTAGATGAACATATAGTACAAGCCATCCGGGATACCTTCCAGGATGAGGGCATTAAGGATGACATTATAAAGCAGTTCATCAATCATTCCACGGAAATCACTTTCACAAAAACGAAGGATAAATCATTGGTTGCAAGGATGAACAAGGCCTGTGACCTGGTACATTCTTTCCAGAATTTTATACTAGAGGGGTCTATTAATCAAAGCGCATTAAGTATCACGATAAGCAGGTTCACAGTCAGTGACGGGTCTAAAAAATATGTAAGGCCCGGTGAGGAGATGTATAAAGACCTTGAGGCTTTTGCCGGCAAACCTATTTTCTCCTGTAAAGCTGTACAGCTAAAAGTAACCCTGGATCTTGAAAAGTATAATGTGTGGCGCAGAATAGTGATGCCTGTAGATATATCATTTAATAAGCTGCACAAGGTTTTACAGGCAGCATTCGGGTGGCAGGGTTACCACTTGCACGAATTTTATATATTTGGTGATGAAACATTTAATAATGACTTTTTTATCAACCACTCCGGATATCATAAAGAAGGCTATAAGCCAATTCTTAATCTAGTTTGTGACGAAGAGGCATTTGAATACGAAAATGATGTACCGATGGAACTCGAAAGCGGTATAAAGCTATCAGAATACATTGCGACTAAAATAAAATACAATTATGATTTCGGGGATAACTGGCAGCATTATATTGAATTGGAAAGAGTTATTGACGATTATGATAAAAATCATCCTATCTGCCTTGAAGGTGAAGGGAACACGCCACCTGAAGATGTGGGTGGGAAGTACGGGTATGAAGAGTTCCTTGAAATCATAGCTAATCAAAAACATCCGGAACATGAGCACATGGTAGTATGGGGAGAAAGCCAAGGATATAAGGATTTTGATATTGAGATGGTGAATAGGGCGATAAAGTTTGAATATAGGATGGGCACAGAGCACAGGGTCTGTCCTTCATCGTGATATTAGAACGGCTTTCCCGGTCGGGCAGACTGTCAAGGGGTCAGGCTTGAATAATTCACTAATCCAGGTATAAAAACCAGGTGATAAAAATGGCACGAAAAGCACGGATCCATTATCCAGGAGCCTTATACCATATATATGGTATAAGGCAATAATGCAGAAAAATATTTAGTATTAGAAAAGAAAATATATCCAAAAAATTGCAAGTATAAAAACAGTTCTCCTTCGAGTTATACGTATACAAATACATTATTGCGCAAGAGCTTAACTTACCGTTATCAATGATATCGAAAATAAAGTCTGGTGTGAGTGAGGGAATAAATTATGTCAGAAAATTATTGAGGGGAAAATAAGTGAATAATTCAAGCCTGACCCCATCTGGTCCCATCTGGTCCGTTTCCTTGCTCCAGTTAATGCCAACAAATTTTGGTATTTGGGCAGGAATATCTGTGCTCCACATAGTAGTGATTAATGTTATGCTTCTTGTTAGGTAAATCTGTTACGCCATACGCCAAGAGGGGACGTTTTTTGTGTTAGTGAGAAATATGTTTTTCGTGTTAATCCTGCTAATAATATTTGTACCTTTTGCCTGGGCAGAAGGAAGCATGACCCCGAACATAAAAATTACTGAGTTTATGGTCTTAAACGAAAATGTGATTTCTGACGAAAGAGGCGTTTACAGCAGTTGGATTGAAATCACTAATTTAGAAGATGAACCTGTAAATATTGGTGGCTTTTATATTTCAGATTTAAAAGAGGATCCACTGAGGTATAAGATTCCAGTTGATTTTCCTAACTTAACAACTATTCCTCCAAAACAAACAACTATTCTTTGGGCAGACGCAACCTCCGATATCGGCCCATTGCATCTTAGTTTCAAACTGTCTCCAAGCGGGGAAAATGTGATTCTGCGGTCGAAGGATAAAAAAACGGTTCTTGATACAATAGAATATGATAAACAAGTAAGCAACATTTCTTACGGTAGAATGCATACTTCTGAGAAGTGGGCTTTCTTTGCAGATCCCACCCCCGGTAAACCCAATCTAACAAAGGGGTATACAGAAAGCAAGCAAGCACAGAATGCATTATTTTATAATAATAATAAGAGTTTCATGCTTGGTGTTATTGCCAGCATAATTGGTCTTACAGTGATCATTATAATTCTACTTCATTCTATACGGTGTCGCAAGAACGCTGAGGTGGCATTGCATAATAAAAATGAAGAATTGGGAACATATAATGAGGAATTGATTGCCACTAATGAAGAGCTCACGGCCATTGAGGAGGAACTGAGGCATCAGTTTGATGAGTTGGAGAAGAATAGAATCTCTCTTCAATTAGCCAATAGAAAATTATTTGATATTATAGAGTTTCTACCAGATGCAACTTTTGTTATTGATGAAAAGAACAAGGTATTTGCCTGGAACCGGGCCATTGAAGAAATGACCGGCATTTCTAAGGAAAAGATTGTCGGTAAGGGGGATTATTTGTACGCTGTCCCCTTCTATGGGGAGCCTAAACCCATGTTGGTTGATCTTATTAAGGCGGATGATAAGGAAATTGAAAGGTATTATAATAACATAGAAAGAAAAGGAAATACATTGTTTGGTGAAGCATATGTCCCCTCGTTCTTCCAAGGTAAAAGTGCTTTTTTGTGGATGGCAGCATCAATTTTTTATGATGATTACGGAAGTAATGTAGGGGCTATTCAATCCATTAGGGACATCACTGAACGAAAAGAGACAGAAGAGCAATTAAGGCGCTTAAGCTTGTACGACACCCTTACCGGGTTATATAATAGAACTTACTTTGAACAAGAAATGAAACGTCTTGAAGACGGTCGTCATGCTCCGGTTGGGATAATTGTGTGTGATGTTGATGGTCTTAAGTTAGTAAATGATACTTTGGGACATGACAGTGGTGATATGCTCTTAAAGGTTGCAGCAGATACCATAAAAAGTTGTTTTCGTGAGAGCGACGTTGTTGCGCGCATTGGTGGTGATGAGTTTGCTGCACTTTTACCTTGCAGCGATAGTCAAGTAGTAGAGAATGCGGCAAACAGGATTAGGGCAGCTATCAAAGGATATAATGCCGAAGACCAGAGCTTTGGGTTGAATCTATCAGTTGGTTTGAGTGTAAGTAGTGACGCGGAAGTGAATATGAGTGAACTTTTCAAGGATGCCGATAACGCCATGTACAGGGAAAAGCTGCATCATGGTCAAAGTTCCCGCCAGGCAGTAGTACAGACACTTATGAAAGCTTTGGAGGCAAGAGATTTTATTACAGAAGGCCATACTGACCGCTTAGAGGAATTAGTGGTTTCGTTGGCGCTATCTCTCGGGTTGGCGGAAAGTAGAATGAGTGATTTGCAGCTTTTAGCTCAATTTCATGATATAGGAAAAGTGGGTATTCCTGATCATATTTTATTTAAACCAAGTCCGCTTACAGATAAGGAATATGCCGTCATGCAGCGTCACAGTGAAATTGGTCATCGTATAGCACAATCAGCGCCGGATTTAGCGCCTATAGCTGATTGGATTCTCAAGCACCATGAATTCTGGGACGGTAGCGGATACCCTTTGGGGTTAAAGGGGGAAGATATTCCACTGGAATGCCGGATCTTAGGGATTGCAGATGCCTATGATGCTATGACCAGTAAACGCCCCTATCGTAAAGCCCTCTCGCATGATAGGGCTATAGCTGAACTTAAGAAATGTGCAGGAAAACAGTTTGACCCCCGGCTTGTTAACGTATTTGTCAATGTTCAGAATAAATGTTCCGGATAATTACTTATTACTTGATTTACTGCAATAGGTTTTAACCCGGTGTTTTATCTGTGATGCAAGTATTACGTCGGTGTTTTTTTTTCATATAAAGGGCTGTTGCAATAGATTTTGCTAATACGTTTGCTCCTTTCCAAACTAAGTTTAGGCTGGAGTTTTGTAAAAGAAGGTAATTGTGTATTCCGTTTATATTTACATTTAAGGTTATCGACATGTTGCCTACGGGAGGAAGGCTTCTGTACATAGCGTAGCCAGGAAGGAGGGGGCCGTTTTTTACCGTTATATACCCTAGATTTTTTAAGTTTCCCAGGGATGAATCTATAGCGATGATATAAGTGTCTTTATTATTTATGTTTTTGTGTACGGCCTCCAAGTTTTTTGCATGAACCGGTTCTTCTAAAGTTCCTACCACATTGGGTACTTTCATTTGACTCAGAAGTGTACCGGTCATGGGGCCAAAACAATCGCCGGTGGAACGATCAATTCCTATACAAAGAAAAACTAGTTCCATGTCGGCGGGCAGCTCGGTACGCAAAGTTTTGGTAAGGCTACCGAAAAGAAATTTTTGTTCGATATGCTTAGCAAATAAAAAAGACAATATTATCTCTCCCTTATTTTTCCTTTGCCCTATTATCTCAAAAGGGAGAGGAAAAATATGGAGATTGATGACCGGTATGTAAAAAAAATATCGCGCAAGATGACAAAAAATGGAACCACCTGCACCGACAAAACTAACGCCACATTTCATAGATAGCCTGTACCGCCAGCAATAGCCAAATACCTCCAAGGATTCTGTTAAATAGGTAGTATTGTCGCTCAGCCTTTCTGTTTCTAAAGCGCCTCCTTTGAAAAAGAAGTTCAGGCTTTAGCAGGGAAATAATGCCGGCCAAGAGTACTGAGCCATAAGCTACTGTCCTGGCTAAAACCCATTCTGTGCTGTGTGAATCAAATTGTGTAGAAATATAAGCTGATACTGCAAACACCAAAATAATAAAAAGCATAATAAAATGGGATTTTTGAAGGATGGATTTCATTTATGACCTCCCGGTTGTTACGACTTGTATGCCCAAAAAACCAATAGCAATTGTAAGATAAAAATTACAGGAATACCCATTGCGAACATCCTGTGCCGTATCTTATGGTGAAATATTTTCATGCCTAATAGAATACCAAGTGAACCGCCCACTAAGGCTGTTACCATCAACCTTTTTTCCGGTATGCGCCACTGGTTCCTGCGTGCTGCGTATTTATCATATCCCATTATGGTAAAACCCACTAAATTAACCAATAACGCCAATGTTATTAATGTTTCCGGCAGTGTCAACACCCCTAGCGATTTACATTAACTAATTATAACAAAAAAAGCCGCCTTAACGGGCGGCTTTTTTTGTTATAATTGATTTGGTGGGCGATGACGGGCTTGAACCGCCGACATCCTGCTTGTAAGGCAGGCGCTCTCCCAACTGAGCTAATCGCCCGTGGTGACCCCACCGGGATTCGAACCCGGGTTACCGCCGTGAAAGGGCGGTGTCTTGAACCGCTTGACCATGGGGCCGCTTAATTATTCTCTGGCTCCCCGAGTAGGATTCGAACCTACAGCCCTCCGGTTAACAGCCGGATGCTCTACCGTTGAGCTATCGAGGAATGGTGACAAGAATTATTATACACATGGAGTGGTATTCGGTCAATAATTTTTTTTCCAATAACACTATTTGGGATTCAAGGTTTATGCAGGACTAAGTCAGTTTTTGTTGAAATGGCAATAAAATAATTGATTATTGCTTAATCTTATCTGATTACCATTTTCATTTAAGTGGGAGGATTTTATGAAGCCGTTACACGATCTTGCTTCAGCTAGTGACCGGGCTAAATCAGTACCGGATAACAAATACTTGGCAATATTCGAAAGTTTGCCCCAGCCTGTAATGGTATTGGATAAAAATCAAAAGATTGATAGTATAAACCAGGCTGGTTTAAGGATGTTTAAGATTTCCAAAGGGGATGGTTTACCCCCATGGCTGGCTGAGGGAGTTAATTCTTTCGTTGTAAGTAAAGAGCCTGTAAGTGAATTTTTGGCAAAAGTTAACGGCGAGAAGGATGTTTTGCACTTTAATGTTAAAATAAGTCGGGCGTTAGAGATTAGCGGGCAGCACGAAGGTATAATATTAATTTTTAATGATATTACGGAATATAAACAGGCTGAGGATTGCGCTAAATACGCATGTGAGGAATTGAACCAGATAGTTAATTATACTATTGACGGCATACGGGTTGTGGACATGAATTTTAACATAATTCGGGTAACTGAAAGTTTTATTGAATTATCAGGTATGAGCCGTGATCAAGCTGTGGGAAAAAAGTGTTATGAGGTTTTCCCCGGATCACAGTGTCACACGCCTAACTGTCCCTTGCTCAGAGTTCGCAACGGTGAAGAGCGCGTAAAGTGTGACGTGGAAAAGGTATGTAAAAACGGTGAAAAGATACCTTGTAATGTCACCGCCGCTCCTTTTTGGACAGCGGAAGGCAGAAAAATAGGCATTGTAGAAAATTTTAGAGATATAACGGAACGGAAACGCGCGGAGGACGAACTGCGAAATTCGCACCAAAAACTTTTAAATATAATAGAGTTTCTTCCTGATGCAACATTTGTAATAGACAAAGATAAAAAAGTTATTGCCTGGAATAGGGCTATTGAGCAAATGACCGGAAAGAGGAAGGAGGAAATAGTCGGTAAAGGTGATTATCTTTATGCGGTGCCTTTTTACGGTGAGCAAAGACCGATTTTGATTGACCTCGTTTTTTCCCGGGATGAGCAGGTTGAAAAGCAATATGATTTTGTTAGGCAGAGAGGAATCACGCTTTTTACTGAGTTTTTTGTACCTTCTTTGTTTGACGGCAAAGGGGCATATTTATGGGGAAACGCTTCTCCCTTATATGACGCGGACGGAAATTTAGTGGGAGCTATTGAGTCCATTCGAGATATCACGGAGCAAAAAGAGGCAGAAAAGGCACTTCGTTTATCGGAAGAACGGTTTGCCAAAGCATTTAACGGTAATCCCATTCCAATGACCATAAGTACCCTCGATAACGGTTGCTTGTTAGATGTAAATGAAAGCTTTATACAGACCACCGGTTACTCGCGTCAAAAAGTTATAGGGTGCACGACAACGAATTTAAGTATTTGGCTTGATTCCAAGGACAGAGCTCAATTTATGCAGATGCTACAGGAACAAGGGACTGTTCGAAATTGGGAATCCACTTTTAAAATAAAGTCAGGTGAGACGAGGGTGGGCCTCTTCTCTTCAGATTTAATTGAACTCAATGGAACTAAGTATATACTGTCAACAATCAATGACATTACAGAACGCAAGCAGTTGGAAAGGAAAATGGCCTGGCTGGAAAGGCTTAACTTAATTGGTCAAATGGCTGCCGGTATTGCACATGAAATAAGGAATCCCATGACCACTGTGCGTGGTTTTTTGCAGATGCTCAGCACAAAACAGGAATGTTTACCTTATCATAGTTATTACAAGCTTATGATCGACGAGTTGGACAGGGCAAATAGCATTATAACTGAATTTTTAACACTGGCTAAGAATAAGCCGGTGGATTTGAAAAAAGTTAACTTAAATTCCATTATTACTGCTCTGTATCCCCTTATATATGCAGATGCCATGGCTTCGGAAAATTATATTGAAACCGACCTAAAAGGTATTTCCAACTTATTACTCGATGAAAAAGAGATTCGCCAGTTGATATTAAATTTGACTCGAAACGGGCTGGAAGCAATGCCTGCGGGCAAATGTCTAACCATTAGGACTTTCATGGACGGAGAAGATATTATTATGTCCGTGCAAGATCAGGGGACAGGAATAGAGCCGGGAATTTTGGACAAGGTAGGCACCCCTTTCTTTACAACTAAGGACAACGGCACCGGACTGGGGTTAGCTACCTGTTACAGCATTGCCACCAGGCATAAGGCGGTCATAAACCTGGAAACCGGTTCAAAAGGGACTACTTTTTTTGTACGTTTTAAAAAGAACCAATAATACCATGAAAATTGGTATTATTGGTTCTTTCAACTTTAGTGTGACAGCTCCTGGTTTGGGCCAATCAACCGGGGGCTTTTTTCTTTACTATTACCCCTTAACGTTAACGTCCTTCTCTTTGGTTGTTAGGTTGTTCGGCGGAGTTTTATAAGGATTTTCCCTTAAGTTGTCCCCCTTGGCATGTAAGTCCCACAGTCCTATCGGGGACTCTTCTTTAACAAGTTCGGCCAGGAAAGTCTTTTGTTCTTCGCGTTCTTTGTGATCCATTGCTCCACCTCCTGGATATTAATTTTTAACTGGTGTTATGGATAGAGTTTCTCATAACCATTGCAAGTATGCGTTATGGCACCAATGTTTGTACCTATTCACATTCTGGAAGGTTGTTACATATAATATGCCATAAATTGCCTGTAAATTGTACGCGAACTTTTTCAAGTTTAAAATACATGGCGTAGGCAGGAGGGTTATATTGAATCTTGTCAAAAGTAAATCCCAAGTGAGAAAGGATTGGGAATTGGTTTTATTGGGGGGAGTCTTTGTATCCTTGTTGGCGGTTATTGCCCATTACCATTACTTACTTTTCCATACCCTGGTGGAGGGGTTTAGTATTGTTGTAGTGGGTATTATTTATGTTCTGGCAACCAGGACTTATAAATACTCCGGCCATGACTACCTGCTTTTTCTTGGCATAGCATATCCCTTTATAGCCACGGTTGACTTCATGCACGCTGTTACCTATGGCGGTATCTGTGGGGGCATGGGGCCAAACCTGTCCACCCAGTTATGGGTGGCAGCAAGGTACATGGAAGCAATTACTCTGTTGGTTGCACCTTTTTTCGTGATCAAAAAACTAAAGCCTCGGTGGCTGGTATGGGGCACTTATTGTGTTGCCACAGGTGTACTTTTTCTTATGCTCAAAGCGGGATTATTCCCTGATTGTTATGTAGCGGGTCTTGGCCTTAGCAGGTTTAAGGTGGCTAGTGAAATCGTTGTTTGCGTAATTCTTATGGCCGGCGTGGTACACTTAAAGATGAGAAGCGGCAGGATGAATAATATGCTTTTTAAAATCATGGTGTTATCCTCGCTGTTAACTGTATTAGCGGAATTTTCTTTTACTTTGTATAACGATGTGTATGGAGTTATGAACTTTGTTGGCCACTTGTTCAAATTGGGGTCTTTCATTTTAATTTACTGGGGTATTGTATTAAGGGGGCTTGAATATCCTTTTGATTTAGTTTTTGACAAGATGCGATCAGCGCTGGAAATCATGCAGGAGAACTCTTTAAAAGACCCGTTAACAGGCCTGTTGAATCGCCGGGGATTCAGGGAGTTGGCAGGTAAAGAACTTAGCCGAGGTAAAAAAGAAAATTACCAAGTAGAATTTTTATATCTGGATCTGGATAACTTTAAAGAGGTTAATGATAAGCATGGTCACTGGATGGGCGATAAGGTTCTAAAGGAATTTGCGTCGATTATGATGTCTGCAGTAAGCGAGAATGACATTGTGGCAAGGCTGGGTGGCGATGAATTCATTGTGGTGATTTCAAGGGCAGGTGAACAGGAAGCGGTAATACTGGATGCTAAAATAAAAGAAGGCCTAAAGCAGAGTGAATTAATAGATTCACTTACCCCTTTCACAGTGGGATACAGCTTGGGAAGCGTGTTATGGCTGCCCGGGGATACCAGAGACTTGGAAGAGGTGCTTAACGAAGCTGATTCACTAATGTATGAAAATAAAGAAAAGAAAAAGTACCAATGACCCGGTAGGGAATGAGGAAAGTATACCCAAAAGGGGATAGGCACCTTCTTTTGAATTTAAAGATGGTGCCTATCCCCTTTTTTCTTGATTATCCTCTGTAACATCCGTATAAAGTGTACCGTCAGGTTGGAGAGTGGCAAGTGTAACCTTCTTAATGTCGTTAATGCCCCGGTAGTAAAGCTCTCTATAAAGCCAGGCAAAGTCCAATTTGTGCCGCTTTAAGTTTTTTTCGATTACATCCCCGTCCATGATAATGTCAGTGGATAACCCTTTATATGGTGTAGGTTTACCAATGTCTTTCATTGTGACAGGGAGATTTTGTGATTTCTTAAGGACACTAAGCTGCCCGTGTGGTTCTAAAACTGCAAATTCAACCTCAGAAATATCAAAAATACCTTTTTCACGTAATTGCATCTCCAATTGGCTAAGGTTATACCGGGTTTTTTGCATTTTGTTTTCCAGTATTTTACCATTTTCGATTACTGTCACCGGGTCACCTTCAACCAGTTTGCGCAATGTTATACACTTTAAATTTAGATAGGTAAGTCCTAAAGTAACAATAGTTAATATTGCAGGGCTTAACAGCACCCATGGTCCCTTCACTTGTTCAACCACAAAGGCACCGGCTATTGTCCCCATGGTGATGCCGATGACAAACTCGGAAAACGTCATTTGGGATAGAAGCTTTTTGCCTAACACGCGTGCCAGTATAACCAAAACGACAAAGATTGTTATGGTTTTCCAAAATACATTTACGGCATCATGCATTGAATATTCCTTCCTGAGCTGTTTATAAGTACTTTGCTTATTAATCTCCCAATGTTTTAGAGTTAATACGCCTAAGACCCGGTACTTGTTTCGACCTGATAGGGATTATAGTAATAATTAGAAAGTGTCTAAATTATTTTACACACTGACTGGTTTATTGATAAAATAGATGACAAATAGTTGTTCAAACAAACAAACTTGTGTAAACGTTAGTCAAATAATTGGAGAAATTGTCGGAATTGTGACACCGGAATTATTGTAATGAAAGTGCATTAATGTATAAATCTAGTTACCTAATACGATTTTTGTAAAATTCTGTGCTTTTAAAGACGGGGGGTGGGTCGAATTTTTAAAAAAATTAATTTTCAGACTTAAAAGGGAATGTAAATTGCAAGTATTAGAAACATAGTTCCGGCACGTTGAACCAGTGTAGGGGGTAGAAGAACTTTTTCAAAGGAGGTAACAGAATGAAAAAAATAGGTTCTTCAATTAAAAACATTTCCCAGGTTAAGTATGACGAGAAACCATTAGAATTTTGGGGACCCACACCCGATGAAGCACGCAAGATTATGGTTTCCAAGCCTAAGGGGCTGAAGGACAAGCGGACAACCCTGAAAGATGCTGTTCAAAAGCATATCAAAGATGGAATGAACCTCGGGCTCGGTGGTTTTGTGAATACTCGCGTTCCTGTGGCTGCCGTGCATGAAGTGATAAGGCACGGGGTGAAGGACTTGACTTTATCCATGCAGTCCAACTCCATTTGCGCTGAGCTCTTGGCCGGCGCTATGATTTTAGATCCGGACAGAGTTTCTATCAAACGTGCAGAGTTAGCCTGGTGGGGCTATGAGATTATTGGTATTGCTCCCCTTCTTCGCTATATGACCAGTAATGGTATGATTGAGCTTGATGACTATACAAACTATGGCATGTCTGTTCGCTTCAAAGCCGCAGCCATGGGTATTCCGTTTATTCCGGTAAGAGACCATGGTGGTGCGGATATGGAGCTGATTAACAAAGGTACAATGATGGAATGTCCTTATACGGGCAGGAATGTTTACCTGGTCCCGGCCTGCCATCCTGATGTCTCCCTTATACACGTAACCGCTGCTGATATGTATGGTAATAGCAGGTTAATGGGTGCACAGTGTACTTGCTCAGAATTAGCGATGGCCGGTACGTACAGCATTGTTACAGCGGAAAAGATTATTCCTGATGAGAATATAAGAAATTATCCGAACCTGACGGAAATTCCGCACCCGGCTGTAGATTCCCTGGTAGAAGTGCCTTATGGTGCCTATCCTGGTGCTTGCTATGGTTTCCACTGGTTCGATATGGATCATATTAAGATGTTCAGGGCAGCTTCTGAAGAATTCCGTAAGACAGGGGACAAGACTAAGCTCAAGCAATACTATGATGAGTATATCTTTGGTTGCGCCAATCATGAAGAATTTATCGAGAAAATTGATAGTGAAACCCTTAAGAAAGTTAAAGAAATGGATGGCGGACAACCAATTATTTTAGACTAGTGGTTAATTGACTAATTTGATTATTAAGGAGGTAACGAAATGGCTGAAGTTACTCCAATGGAAATGATTGCTTATACTGGCTCCAGAGTTTTGCAGGACGAGTCTATTGTGTTTGTTGGAACCGGCCTGCCAATTATTGCCGCGATGCATGCTCAGTATACACATGCTCCTAATCTTTTAATGATATACGAGGCAGGTTCATTGGCACCGATGCTGGAAATGGGTATGCCATTATCGGTAGGGGATACCAGGGCAGCTCGTAAAGCTACTTATCTGAAGGGACTTTGTGGTGTTTTTGAGTTGACACAAAGAGGCTACTCTGATTTTGCCTTTATCGGTGGCGCTCAAATTGATATGTA
Organism: Clostridiales bacterium; assembly: GCA_016278505.1. Taxonomy (GTDB): domain Bacteria; phylum Bacillota; class Desulfotomaculia; order Desulfotomaculales; family VENG01; genus VENG01. The sequence continues at coordinate 132,006 of JADQBQ010000001.1, read as the reverse complement.
TGGAAATATCTGCTCAACCATTCAGGGTGAGGATTACAGGCAACCTCAGGTTCGCTTCCCCGGCAGTGGTGGAGCAGGCGCTATGGCAGCCAACTGTGAAAAGACAATTGCTATTATGGCTCTGGAAAAAAGGAGATTTGTAAAACAGTTAGACTTTGTGACCAGTATTGGCTATGGAGACGGTTCACCGGATTACAGGGATAAAGCAGGGGTAATGGGTTCCGGTCCTTACAGAGTTATAACTAACCAGGCCCTGTTTGGTTTTGACGAGGAAACCAGGAGAATGAAGCTTCTGGAAGTTATGCCGGGGGTTACAACGGAAGAAATTCAAGACCTGGTAGGTTTTGAATTAATTATTCCCTCGGACGTTAAGGAAATGAAATTACCCACAGAAGAAGATTTAACATTATTGCGGGATAAGATTGATGCTGAAGGATACTTCCTGAAGCGGCAAGTTAAAAAGTAGTCCAGTAGTAAAGAAGACTTGGTTCAAGTGGGGTCTTGACCCCACTTGAACCTTAGCCGCCCTTATTTCGAGCTTACAGGCTGTGTAAAGATAAAGCGAAGGATCCCGGCTACAATAGCCGGGATCCTCAAACCCCGTTAAAAAAAACTTTTCCTCTCCACTCTTTCCAACCCTAATTCAGTAATTAAACAAAAGTTAGTCAATCCTATTACCCCGGGCTTTGATAAACGATATTAACTCGTCTATACCCACTTCATATCTGTTAGTTGAACACTGACTCGACATTCCATCCATGCATCCAAGGTCTTCTTCTGATTGCTTGAGCACAACTGTTCCCTTAGTGCCCGGCACAAGTTTAATATGGGTGGTCATTACCTGGTGCCCGGAATAACTTTCCATCCAACTGTAGAATAGTGTTAACTCACCGGTGGCCTTATTTCCTTCAGTTGCTTGCGCTGAGTCACAGACCTGAATCCCTGTAGTTTCTTGATGAAGCATAATAACATTCCTCCTTTTAGTGGGCAAATCACTCTAAAAGGTAGACACCTTGCAGGGTGTGCGTCATAGCGCGGCTTTTTCCCCCCTTTCGTATTTATTGCTCGAACTAATTTTCACAATTCTTTTAATATAGAGAAAATTCCTGCTAGGGGAGAAATATTTTTATTATAAATATTGTAATATCTATATTCTTGTGTCATGTTGCTATGACCTCTTGCAAATATATAGACTTTTTTCAGCTAAGATTATACTTTCTAAGCTAGGGTGAATTCAGGAATACAATTGACATGGGTACAGAGGGAGGTTATAATGAACATATGACCACAATTGATTATTTAAGCATCACAAAAGGCCAGACCTTATAAGGGGGGTGATTTATATGGCAAGAGGAGACCGCAGGGGACCATTAGGGCAAGGTCCTAAAACAGGACGCGCTGCCGGTTTTTGTTCAGGTAGTTCCGAACCGGGATTTACTGATCGCTTTTTCGGCTGCCGTTCAGGCCGGGGTCGCCGGTGGAATAACCAGGGTGCACAGTCAACAAATAACAGCAATGATGTAACCGATCAACTTAAGTCTTTAAAGGAACAACTGAATTCAATCGAAAAAAGGATTAAGGGCTGAAGTAAATAATTTTCCTATACACATCAAAGCTGCAGGTAGCTTGATTTCGCTACCTGCAGCTCTGCCGGTTCCAGTTGATTCCGGCAACTAACCTTTTGTTTTATCCCCGCCGGGGATATATTTTTTACATCAACCTCCGTCACGCAGAAAGGGTTTGCTTTCCTGTACATAATTATGAATGGTATATGATGAAACTTGCGACAATTCGTATGTCACATGCAATCTATTATTATGAATGCTTACCGCATGAACACCATATTTCTTCAGCAACTTGTTTATACATTCTTTCCCACCCCGTACTTGAGGTAAGTCAAAGGAAATTGTTGTTAACAGCGGGTGCACCTCCCAAGGGACAGGTATTTCTGTTCCTTTTTCTATTAGCGGTTGCAGTTGCGTTTATCATCCGGGCACTGTGGCGGGAATAGCTCCGGCGGACATACAAACGGGGGACCGGGCGATACCTGCTCACATACAGTGGGGGTACAGAAGCCACAGCTGGGCACCAGTAGTTTAACCAGGGCAAGGGACTGTATTACAATACAAAGGTCAAATGCACAGCATACCTGGGTGCCCATGAGCATACAGGGGCCGCAGGAGAAGTTTGGTATAAAGCAATTAATTTGGGTTCCGGTGGGAGCGCAAAGGACCACCGTCTTTGTAAAGCCAAATTCTCCGGCTTGGGTGCAGGTGTTGCCGGCTTCGTCCGTGATTGTAGCCGTCGCGGTGACAGTAATACCGAGGGTTACCTGGGCCCGCCCGTCTTCATCAGGTTCTGAGCGCCCAATTTCGGAACAGCCTGCACCCGTGATTTCACATGTAGAAGAAACAATTTCGTCCGGTTCAATCTTGCAGCTTGCAGAGTCTGATCTAAAGCCTGCCAGAGGGAAGCAGTTATTCTCCCTGCGTTCACTTTGGAAACAAAAATCGTAGACTTTAAAAGTTTCAATGCAAACTATTTCCATCCTTTTTAGTCCTTCCGCACTAACATTATCTGCCATTTTAATAAAAAACCTCCTTCATGCTACACTTTTTGGTTGTATATGAAATAATTTATGCCGAATTTTAAAAAGGTGTGTCAGTATGTGCGAAAAAGTTTGCGTTTTATTAACAAAAACCAATGATAGTTAGTATTATGAAGGAAGTGAATAATTAAAGTGGTATACGTTGTAGCTTACTCACTTAAAGAGGGGGGGGTAATTGGTGTCAAAAACGATTTTTCGGCAATTTACAGCGTGTAACGGTCCGGTACTATACCCTAAAAAGCAGGCGAGGAGCAGTCGCAAAAAAACAAATATGCAAAGTCCGTCGACGGATGCGAGCAATGAAAATTGTGGCTACAGTAAGGATGAGGTAGATTCCTTTGTGGATAAGGATTGCAATGATGTAGCTAAAAAGTTATCTAATGCTGTTCAGCGGCAGTTTAAACAAGTTAAGGAAGGGATATTTTGTTTTAAAACTCCTCACGCGAATCCTTTAAATTATCAAAGGCCCAATGTAAGTAAATCGTGGGGCTTAATCCCCATTGACGCGGAGGGAATGCCATTTGTATCCGCTGGTTACCAAGACACAGGAACAACTAAAGACGGTATGAAAGTCTATGCTTTTACGTGAAAAAACAAACTGCCGGTGGGGCACCGGCAGAAGTGACAGGGGCAGAAGTATTTCTGCCCCTGTCACTATGAAGTTCAGGTTAACCGTTGTTACCATTATTTGGACACTGCGGCGGGAAGAGTTCCGGTGGGCATACAAAGGGAGGTCCGGGTGATACTTGCTCACAAACCGTGGGAGTGCAAAAGCCGAAACTGGGTACCAGTAGCTTAACCAGGGCCAGGGACTGTATTACGATGCAAAGATCGAATGTGCAGCAAACCTGGGTGCCCATAAGCATACAGGGGCCGCAAGAAAAACTGGGTATAAAGCAGTTAATTTGAGTTCCGACCGGAGCGCAAAGGACTACAGTTTTGGTGAAAGCAAATTCTTCTTCTTGGAAGCAGGTGTTACCTTCTGCATCGGCAATGGTAGCTGTTGCGTTGATGGTGATGCCGAGGGTCACTTGTGCCCTTCCATCTTCATCCGGCTCAGAGCGAGCCATTTCAGAACAACTTGCATTTGTGATTTCGCACGTAGAAGACACAATTTCGTCGGGCTCAATTGGGCAAGTAGATGCGTTTACTCTAAAGTCCTCCAAGGGGAAGCAATTATTCTCCCTGCGTTCACTTTGGAAGCAAAAATCGTAGACTTTAAAAGTTTCAATACATACTACTTCCATTTGGTCAAGCTGCTGGACGCTAACATCATCAGCCATTTAAAATACCTCCTTGAGAATTATATAATTGGGCTTTGCATAATCCATAATATGGTTATTGAGGCTGATGTGTTACAAAAAGACAAGAATAACCATAAGTTTTTTGTAGAACTTTGGGGTTGGAGAAATGCTTAAGGTGGTGAAAACCGTATGTTGTGGCGTTGGAGTCCTTATGAGGGGGTGTACTGTGTTAAATTACGAAAAGGTTCAGGTAAGGCTTGTAAAACCAGAAGGAATAGGAGTCTGGAGTATACTACTAAAGTACAACTGAATAACTCATTAAAGAGGCAGTTTATTGAAGTCAAGCCGGGTGTTTTTTGTTTCAGGCGCTTTGTAACAAAATAAGAGATGGACATAAAAATGTCCATCTCTTAAAGTCTTCCTAGCCAGTTGGGACATTCCTCAGCAGAAGGTGTGTCCCCTTACTCTTTAGTTCCCTGCAAATAATTGGGTTACATATACACCGTTAGGGGTGTTAACGATCCCAATGCCGATCATGTCGTGCCTGGAGTCCATTATATTTGCACGGTGGCCGTCACTGTTCATGAAAAGTGTGTGTGCCCTACTTACAGTTGCTGCTTTAGCAATGTTTTCCGCACCCATTACCCTGGCATTAAAACCGGCGTCTTTTTCCATGTCATAAGCTGTGCCATAAGTGGGTGATGTATGGCTGAAGTAATTGTTTTCGTACATATCCTGGCTTTTCATGCGAGCCAGCCTAACCAGTTCGGAGTTAACGCTAAAAGTGTTCAGTCCTGCTTGTTCCCTTTCCTGGTTAACCAGGTCAAGCATTAATTTTTCATTCGCAGTAAGGGATCCTACATCTCCGGGGTCATTTGTCTCGCCAGGAGTTGAGGGGGCAGGGGTATTGTCTGACCCGTTACCGGGTGTGGTTGTGCCGGAATTATTGTTATTGTAATAACGGTCATACCAGCTGCTGCGATCATAATAGTTTGAGTAACTATCTGAATTGCCAGTATTGGAATCCGGCTGACTTGGTGTTGTTGTGCCGGAATCACTATTCCCTGTCTCGTCTGTAGGGTCAGTAGTGTCGTTATTCCCTGTATCGCCTGAAGGGTCAGGATTGCTTGTGCTGTTGTCATAATAACGTGAGTAATAATCGGAACGATTTGAATAATAGTCCGAGTAGGTGTTGCCAGAGGTCCCGGTATTGGACTCGTTATTAACGGCCTCTGATTGATTATCGGTTGTGGAATCCGGATTAGTATTCACAGTCTCACCTGCATTACTGTCCCCATAATACTGGGAATAGTAATCAGAACTAGCCGAAGTGCCCGAATCATAGAGATAAGCATGGGCTGTTCCTACTGGGATTAGAGTTGCTATAAACAGCAGTACGGTCAACATAGAAAATTTCATTGCAACTGCTTTTTTCATTAAGTAGCCTCCTTTTAAGTTAAAAACTGGATGTCTGAGGGCTGGACAAACCCTGTTTTTTATAATAGTGTAATCAATTATTTAAATCAAACCTATTATTATTTAATGTGCTAACTTCTGCACAGCTAAGGAGTTTGATGGGCAAGTATAGTTCTAAAGGCTTAAAAGAAAGGCACCATTCCATAATATGTTCATTACTATAAAAAGTGATTAGTGTGCCTGCGGCAGGAAGAAGGATATCCCCATGTAGAACTTATTACCAAAGGGTTGAAAGGAGATCCTGCTATGAAACGGTTTATAGAAGTGTTGTTGCTATTACTGGGCGCCACTAAAGGTTACCCTCCGACACATCCCATAATGGAATATTGTGAGGAACAGGAAAATAAACCGGATATGAATGAAGAAGAAGAGGAGAAGGAATTGTGGGAATTTATCCGAAAATGGGGAAGTTAGGTTTAATAGTCAGGTAACTTTTTGATATTATATGACAAGATACTAATAAGAGGTCAGATTTTAATTCGGAGAGGTAAAGCGTGTTAAATCAACCATTTAAAATTGTTCCCGGTATTCTGCTGATGCTGTCCATTGCTGTATTTGCCAGGGGTGGGGCTGATTTAGGCTTTCCCCAGTGGCATGGCTTAGAGACTTATTTCAGGGAAAATGCCTTTTTAAGTAAAATCCTCGTAGATGTGTTGCACTTGAACTATGTGCTTATTTCCATTTTCCTGGGCATGTTGATCAGGAATACTGTTGGTATTCCTGAATGGGCTGTAAACGGTGTAAAAACTTCTCGCCTGTTCATAAAAGTGGGGGTTGTTTTGCTTGGTTCACTGTATAGCATTGTGGACCTTGCCAGTTTAGGGATGAAAGCTATTTTTATTATTTTAATCTTTGTATTTTTAACATTATCTTTAACCCTTTACCTGGGACAAAAAAAAGGTATGAGCTTGGCTTCGGTTTCAGTTTTGGCTGCAGGGACGGCAGTCTGTGGCGTTTCGGCTATTGTTGCTGTAGCACCCGCTGTTAGGGCAAAAACATCAGATGTTGCTTATTCTATTGCTACTATTCTTTCGCTGGGCTTAATCTTTTTGCTTACTTTTCCCACCATAGGTACACTTATCGGTCTTAGCCCGCATCAGTTCGGTGTTTGGGCCGGTACCGGCATTTTGAATTCAGGACAGGTTTTAGCTGCCTCACTGGTTTTTGATCCAGGAACCATAGGTCAGGCATCTGTCAGCCTTAAAACCGGCGAAATCTATAATATTGTAAGAGTTATATTTTTGCCTTTTATTGTTCTTTTGTTGGCCGTCTATAATTCGCGGGGAACAGAAGAGGATGAAGAGTATCATTTGAATACCAGCCTTTGGAGTAAGTTTCCTGTATTTGTAATAGGTTTTTTGATTATGGTTTTTCTCACTACTTTTGGATTATTTGGGGATACTTCGCCGGTGTCCGACGAATTGTTATTTGTCCGCAATCTTTATAGCTGGTTTTTTGCCATTGGCCTGGCCGGCCTGGGAATGCAGATATCTATAACGGAATTGCGCAGAGCAGGCGGAAAACCATTTGTGGTCGGTTCTATAGCCGCTGTGGTGAAGGCCATCGGAGCATTGATTGTAGTGCTGTTATTTATTTCGGAGACACCTTAGGTGGTTGTTGAGAGAGGAGGGAAACTATTTACATGGACAAAAAGAAATTTCATGAAGATGCGGAAGAAATGGATGACCGGGGGCAGCATTCCTTGTTTGAAACAGAGCGGTTGGAGGATTATGCTGCACTTGCTCTGTCTGCCATGATACTAATTATTATCCTGGTGCTTTTTTAACTCCGGCACCAAAAGTATAGGGCAGGAGGTTTTATTTACCAGTTTCTTGGCGTTAACCTTTATTCTTTCGCCGGCACTTTTAGGTAGGAGCGGTAAGATAAAGACCCCTTCCGTGCCCAGCTTTGTACAGGCCGAAAGGATTAATTTTTCCGGGTTTCCCTTTTGGATTGTAACGTGTACTTTAATGTTGTTTTCGGTTCCTTTACTCCTAATATCCTCCAAGGCGGTCTCTGCCCTTCTCCTTAATCCTGCTTCGAAATAAAACTTAAATTCTTTAAGCGTTTTACCATCACTGATCCATTCATCACCCAAAATATCATCCCAGGCGCTGTTAATGATATATAAGGCGGTTATTTCCCGGCGCGCAGTTTGGGCGAGGGAAAAAGCAGCCTTTTGTGATTGCTCAAGGTTGGGATAACCATTAGCCAGCAGTAAAATTTCTTGCAGCAGTTTGAACCCTTCTTTCATTAAGTCTAAAACAAGTCAAAATCATTCAAATTTACTAGGGTTTTTCAAAAAGACCAGTGTGCCTGCCTGCATGCCGGATTCATTGTAAACAGGTATAATTTCACAAACAAGGTTAATTGCAGGCAGTGTAATTCTTCGGACAGAAGCTCCGTTGTGTTCGTGGATGGATTCAGCCAGTTCCGAGTTAATGTCGTTTATATTCATCCCATTTTCTACTTTGCCCAAATAGTATTGGGCCATCATGTTGGCGGTATCGATTTTATTTTCTTGGGTGACAAATATTACTCCGTCCTCCAGAATTTCTATTAGTTTGGAAAACATCAGAGCGCATAATCGTTCTTTGGCCACGCTCTCACTGATTACAGCCAGTGATCCCAGTATTTTGCCGTTTTTGAAGATAGGGGAGCGTATTATTTCTAAAGATTTATCTGATTTCTTGAGAGTGAATTTCTTGTTGTTTGCCCCAACATGTCCTAATATTTCTTTTAGATTTGTCTTTTTAAAGGTAATTTCTTTTTCCGGAAAGAAATCGTGTGCAGCTTTATTGGCAAAGATGATTCTATTAAATTTATTAGTAATCATGATGCCCTCTTTTAGGTGATTGAGAATGTCAAAATCTATGTTGTCAAAGTAGGATTTGGCACTGTTAGCCTGCCAGAATTCTACTAAAAACTGATAAATACAAAAGTAAAGCGCAAATAAAAGGAACATTATGGTTACTATGCGGTAAGTGTCAAAGTTATTATCTTTGGCAAAAAAGAATAGCTGCAGCGACGTTCCCGCGATAGCGGTTTTTTTGATTGTATATATTATATTTCCACTGGTAAATTTCTTTACGTTTTGGGGATGAAACCTGCCCAGTTCGTTGGAGTCAAAAGGCCATACCAATGCTATGCCTGCATTGTCAAACAGGGCTACCTTATAATTGGGCTGTAAAAATTCTTGAAAGATTTCTTGTTTAAATTGGTTAATAGAAAACTCTATAATTAAAGAAAACTCTTTTTCTCCTATGTTGAGCGGGGCTGCCACCAGCAAATGGCCGGTAGTATTAGCCGTACTGCCGGTGGATATGTAGGACTTGTTACTTTGTTGCGTTTGTTTGACTAAATCATTGTTGGTAAAACGATAATTTTCTTTACCGTTAAGTGCCTTAATTAGGTGACCACGACTGTCAAGCAGGTATACATTTCTAATTCTGTTATCTGAGTCAGCAATATTTTTGATAGCGGCTGTGTTTTTTTGTAGTTCTATCTTTTGGGCCCAATTTTCGGTAAATAGCTTGAGTTCGTCAATAAAACCGTTGGTTTTATTGACGGCTATCTTCTGGATCCCTGCCTCATATTCCTGGATGGTCCGGTTTAAAAATCGAAATTCTACAATAAGAAATAAAGTAATGAAGCTTAAAATGAATATGGCTATAACCAAAGGCACTGTTTTTTTGGCTCCTAGTATGTCCTTCATAAGCTGCCTCCCTGTAAGAGGTTGCTAAATCCAAAGTTAGAGAAATTCTAATGTATTAATCCTTTTTTGGCCGCGGATGCAACTGCTTCTTCAGTCGTTTTTACCCCCAGTTTGGTACATATTCCCTTAAGTCTTCTGCGCAGCGTGGAAAGGCTAATAAATAATTTTTCGGCGATGTCTTTTTGGTTTTCCCCGGTGGCAATTAATTGTAAAATCTTAATTTCCATGTTGTTTAATCCTGTTTCAGACAGGTTAAACAATTTACTTGTATCCAGGCCGGGATAAAGGTAGCGGCCGTCCCTGAGGGTGATTGTGATTGCCGATTTAATTTCATCAAAAGATGCATGCTTGGGAATAAAGCCATTCACCCCGTGTTCCATTGCTTTTTTTACAAACAATGGGTCATCGTATGTGGTGAGGGCGATATATTTCACGCCGGGGATTTTCGGGGAAATATGTTCACAAAGCCCAAGGCCGTCTCCATCCGGAAGCTTAATATCCAAAAGGATGATATCGGTATCCTTTTGCAGGTTGGCCATGGCTTCTTTGCACGAGCCCGCTTCCGCTACCACCAGCATGCCGGGCTCCATTTCGATGAGGCGCCGTAGGCCTTCCCTGACAATATGGTGATCTTCCACCAGCATAATTTTTATTCCCTCAATCTTGTCCACCGGTTTGTCCCTCCTTTAAGAGCGGGATGGTAAGAGTTACGGCAAAACCGCTCTCCGTAAACCCGTAAACTAAATCACCGCCGATTAAATTCGCTCGTTCTTTCATACCCCATAACCCTTTGCCGCCTCCCTCAGAGTGGGGAATATCGCCGTTATCGACAATTTCTATCTTTAATAAATGGTCTTCCTGGGTAAAGAAAATATCTACTTCGTTGGCATTACTGTGCTTGGTTACATTGGTTAACGACTCTTGGGCTATCCGGTAAATTACAATCTGAGCCGTCTTGCTTAAGTCCAGCGGGCGGTCCTGGTAAAATAAATAGATTTTGACGCCATGCGTTTGTTCGAAATTGCGGGCGTAGGATTCCAGAGCGGACAGAAGCCCAACTTTATCTATTAAGTAAGGATGAATGTCGTTCATGATGCTTCTCATATCATTGGCGGCATTTTGACAGTGTTTTCTCAATTGAACTAGCTGGTCATTGGTATGTGGCGGAATACTCTCAGCTCCGACATTTAAAATATAATCCAGTGAATGTATGATAGGGGACATATTGCGTCCGATCCAATCATGTATTTCAATGGAAATCTTTTTCCGCTCTGACTCAATGGCCTCAAATAAAAAGCTCTTGTCGCGCCGTATCTCACTTGGCTGGGCAATCATTGCTGCTCCGGCCGGTCTGTTATACAAGGAAAATGGTATATAATCTACCGTCAATAGGGTTTTGTGTCCTGATCGGCTGTAAAATGTTTGGTAAGCGTTAATATCTTCTCCGTCCAGAATAACGTTAAAGAGTGGTTGTATTATGCTCTGGGTGTAGGGGAAATTGCTTACTGCTTCATTTAACGTCTTACCCTCTACTTCTTCTGCCGGTGTTGATAGAAGGTCTTGTGCTGCTTTATTGATCTTTGTAACGTATCCTTTGGAAGTTGTGATAACTACCGGGTTCTTAAGTTGGGTTGTCAATTGGTCCATACGGCTGAATTCAGTTAGTAGTGGCCAAAGGAACTTACGTGTCCCGATCAACAAAAGCAGTAAAGAAGTGAATATGGTGATGATAGAAAGTGTTCTCTTTGTGGCCTGAAGGGAAATAATGGTAGATAAGTCTTTATCCAGTTCTTCTTGGCGAAGCTGCCGGACGGAACTGATCTTCTCCTTAAGTTCAGAGCTTAAAAACTCATGCCGGTTCTTTAGCAGCTCTATAGTCTTTTTATCGCCTTGTTGTACAGCGGTGATAATGTCTTCTTCTACAAGGGAAACATATTTCTTGCTCGATATCATTAATTCACTGATGATTTCTTTTTCTGAAGAGTCAACCATATTATAAAGGTTGATCTCTTTTTTTGTGAGCCGGGTGCTTATAATGTGAAATCTTTCAACATATTTTTCCTCAGAGTATAAAACATAAGCACGGGTATTTGAAATCATTGCAGAAATGTCCAGATATAAATCATAACTGGAACTTAAGATTTCGGTATCCCGGGTCAGTTTATGAACCCTTTGGGGTATGGTATACGAATCAAAAAGATGAAGCAGGGGGAGCAAGAAAATGCTTGACAAGAGTACTAATAGCCATTTATTGAATTTGTTTTGAGGCATCATAATCACCTATCTACAGTGTATTAAAAATTTCTTAAAAAAACGGTAATGTTCATTGATGAGAATATAAAGTATCAGCAGAATGAACGAAAAAGGTCACCGGAAGTATAATAATTGTCCAGGCGGGGACTCAAAACCTTCACAATGAACTATATGTATTGAATTTGCCCTTGAAAAAGATAAGATTAATGCAAATAGTATTATAAATATTTATCCAAACTATTAATTCTTGTAAGTATCATTTCTAATCAACTAACTGCTTTACTAATTTGAAAAATTAATGAAAGGGGGGGACATCATGGCACAGGAAAACAGAAACCCGGATATTGATCTCAGTGCAAAGGCCGACGATACCTTTTCCGCGGAAAGAGCTGAAGATATCATGGCTATTTTACTGGCAGTGGTAGCTTTCTTGATTTGCTGGGCTTTTCCGGAGCAGGTTACACAATTTTTTAAAAGCACCTTGTATTGGATTTAATTAATTATTTCTTAAATTTCTGAGGGGGGAAGTCATCATGGGAGAAAAAGCAAAAGGTTTAATATCTCCTGATTGGAAACAAGCCATTCCAGGCCTTATAGTTTGTATTATATTTGCATACCTGGCTATGAACTTTAGTCATACTTTAAAAGTATTGCACAAGGATGGTGTAGGTTGGGCTACGTTTTTATATGTAAGTGCCCAGTTCAAGTATGTTGCTATTTTGCTGTTAGGTGGAATCTTAATACGTAATACGGTAGGGGTGCCGAAGTCTTGGATGCGCGGAATTATGGCCGCCCGTCCCATTATTAAACCCGGTATTATTCTTCTTGGTGTTCACTATGTATGGTCGGATGTAATTAAGGTAGGCGGTGTGGGGCTGCTGCTGACCAGCATATTTATTTTCGGTACTGCGGCGACAGTAATGGTGGTGTCCAAAAAATTTGGTGCACCTGACGGCCTGGGAGGTATTATGGCAGCAGGAACCGGAATCTGTGGTGTGTCTGCCATTATTGCTACGGCACCTGTTGTACGGTCCAAGCCCCGTGACTTAGCTTATGCTATCGGTACAATTTTGCTCTTTGGTACTGTAATGCTGTTTATCTTCCCGTATATAGGTATGGCTCTTGGTCTTGCGCAATCACAATTCGGTGCCTGGGTAGCGCTGGCTATCCTGAATACGGCTCAGCTGATTGCCTCTGCAGAGTGGTACGGTGCGGGTGCGCGGGATACCGCGGTTTTAATTAACGCTGCACGGATTATGTTCATTCCGGTTATTGTGCTGTTTTCTTTGTGGTTCTATGTTATCAGAGGGCAAGCTGCTAATGCAGCCGGCCGTGGAGGAGATGTTGCTGCCGCCGATGCAAATAATGCACCAGAAGTAAATATTGATAAGTGGCAACTATTTAAGGATAAGTTCCCTGTATTTATAATTGGTTTCTTTATCTTTGTTGGATTAAACAGTGCTAATACCGGCTTTTTTGGCGGGCCTGATGTTGAAGGTTCCGCATTCTGGGCTATTAATAATATGTATAAATGGTTCTTCGCCGTTGGTTTTGCCGGTATTGGACTCATGATTTCTATTGATGACCTGAAGAAGGCCGGCGGCACAGCCTTTGCTATTGGCTTCGGTGCTGCTTTGGCTAAGGCGGTCCTTGGATTAATTGCCGTTTACCTGATTGGTGCCGAACTGCTGACTGTTGTAGGTGGATAACCAGTTCAGGAGTGGTGAATAATTAACCACAGGGGAGGGGTGCCTCCCCCTGTGGTTTTTTAACCTAAACTTAGCGATGAACGGAGGCAGTGATTTGATAAAGCAAATTTTGGTTTGCCTCGACGGAGAGGAACATTCTCAGAAGGCACAGGAATATGCTATTTTTTTAGCGGCAGCAGTTAATGCACAGATTACTGCCTTACATGTCGAAAACCCGTATTTGAAACAGTTCCATCATGAGATTTATGCTACCGGTCGCAGGGAATATGTGGCGTACGTGGATAATATGCTGCAGGATCAGTGTGCCGAGATTCTTGCCTATTTTGGCAAACAGGCACAGGTAAAAGACTTGAAATACAATACCAAGAGTCGCCACGGTGTGCCTCTGGAGGAAATTGTTGGTGAAACGCAAGATAACTACTACGATATTGTGGTTGTCGGAGGTAAGCGATTACGCGGGTTGGAAAAGTACAAATCGGGAAACCTGCCGGAAAAGCTGCAAAAAGTTTTAGATGTGCCGCTGTTAACGGTAAAAATACAGTAGCTCTCTCGTAGGGAGGGGTTTTTCATGCAAACGTACGAATTTGAACGGGGCGCTGACCTTAACCTGAAACCGGAGAAGATATTTGATTTCCTTCACAATGTTAAGCTGTTATTGGACTTAACTCCTTATTTCGAAGTTAAAAGGGTGGAAAAGTTGAATGATAACTTCCTTGCAGGAGATACCGTGTATGGGTTGGAACTGGTGGATGATGTAACCGGCCAGGATTCCAATGACCGGATAATGATTGATGAATGCAGGGAAGATCACAGGATTGAGTGGGCATTTCAGGCAGAGGACAGACGTGTTATTTTTGAAATTCAACCACGGGAAGGTGGTTCCCGGTTAATACTGAAGGAAGTTTATCGCCTTTCGGAAGACATAGATTCCAAACATATTGACCGCTTGTCCCGGGATCACCTGCTTTGGATGCGGAGTATTGCGCAGTACCTCCGGCTGCATGAAAAAAGCTCAATTTACAACAGGGTAATGCGCCGCATTATGGAGAAGACGTGGCTTCCCATGACCCCTTCCCAACGCCGTATAGCCTTACTTATTTTACTCATTCAAGGGGCTGTGCTGGTATTGTTCATCTTTGGCGTGATCATGATATACTTAAAGTCGGCCCTTCAAGGCCTGTTATGATGTTAGGAAAAACCTCCAGATTACCTGGAGGTTTTTTTCTTAATGTTAGATAATAAACATTCTGTCGTTTAGTCGACAATTTTGACGGAAATTTAGCAGGGAAATGTAAACCGCCGGAGAATATATTTAGATATTACATTAATTTTAAAGTTTTAAAAAATTCCACAATCTAAAAATTAGAACATGGGTGTGTACAATTTTTGTCTTTGGTACCAAAAAATATTAGCAAGTGCTAATTGATTTTCTCGGGGCGGCTTTTGAGCCTTGTGAAAAGTATTATTATCCTGGTATCATTTTTGCAATAGTTTAAGAATGTTGAGTGGCTTAAGGGGGGGAGCATATGCGGTGAAGCCAAAGGTATCAGTTTATGGCTACGCCTGAATTGTCTTTTAGTCAGCCAGGCATATCTTAATTTTTCTAAGGAACCAATTAGCTAATAAAGGGGTAGATGCTATGGTCAAGGATGGTTTCACATCCAAGATTAAAGAAATTAGTGAACAAAATCCCAACCTCTGCATGCAGTGTGGGACCTGCAGTGCGAGCTGTACAGGGATTGGTGCGATGGAAGAACTGCCCAGACAGGTAATGCGCCTGCTTCAACTGGGGAAAGACAAGGTGCTGGAATCTCCGTCAATTTGGATGTGCACTACATGTCTTACTTGCACTGCCCGCTGCCCGCGCGGTATTGATATTGCCCGCGTAATGGAGGCACTGCGAGTAGTAAACCTGCGTCAAGGAAATGAGGTTCTGGTTCTGGAAGATATTCCACTGGAACTGCTAACAGAAGTTCCCCAAATGGCCTTGACCAGTGGATTTCGCAAACTTAGCGCATAAAGGAGGGATAAAATGGCCATTCCGTATTTCCCGGGATGTACATTAAAGACCAAGGCCACGGGGTTGGATGACTCCACACGGGCAACACTGGCCGCTTTAGGGTTGGAAGTAGCCGAACTGCCTGAATGGACCTGCTGCGGGACGGTGTATCCGCTGGCCCAAGATAACTACATGGGTAAGGTAGCGGCAGCCCGTATTTTAATCAATGCATCCAAAGAAGATGACGGTCGCCTGGTTACAGTATGTTCTTTTTGCTATAACGTGCTTAAGCGTGTTAATCATGCTATTAAGAATGATGAAGAAACTCGCACAAAATTAACCCAGTTCTTAGAAGAGGAATATGCAGGCGAAACAAAGCTTGTTCATCCTTTGGAACTGCTGCGGGATGATGTTGGGTTTGATACCCTGCAGAAAAAGGTCAACAATAAGTTGAAAGGTATCAAAGTGGCGAGTTACTACGGGTGTATGCTTTCCCGCCCGGCTGCGGAGATGCAATTTGATGAGGAATCGGAAAATCCCACAGTCATGGAAGATTTAGTTAGTGCTATGGGAGCAGAGGCAGTTGACTTTAAGTATAAGACCACATGTTGTGGGTCTTACCAGGTAATGAAAACATATGATTTGGTGGTTAAGAAAGTGCGGGAAATCCTTGAGGGCGCGAAAGCGAAGGGTGCCCAAGTTATTATCACCAGTTGTCCACTCTGTCAATTTAACCTCGATTGGATACAAGAAAAAATAGCCGAAGAAGACAGTAGTTTTGATAAAATACCGGTGTTGTATTTTACTCAGCTTTTAGGTGTGGCTCTCGACGTGCCTGTTGAGAAGCTGGGATTAGAAAAGAATTATGTCGATCCTAAGCCGTTGTTACAAGGTTAAATTGCAACTATTGCATGATAAGGAGGCAAGCGTATGCCTGAAGAAAAAATGGTCAACATTTATATTATGAACAAGCAGTATGAAGTTCCTGCCGGGGTAACCATTATGAAAGCCATGGAATTTGCCGGTTACCAGTTTGTCAGGGGTTGTGGCTGCCGGGGCGGTTTCTGTGGTGCTTGTGGTACTGTGTATAGGAAGCCCGGTGATTTTCGCCTGCGGAGTGGACTGGCTTGCCAGTTGCAAGCGGAAGAAGGAATGTATTTAGCCCAGATTCCGTTCTATCCTGCTAACCGGTCAACTTATGACTTACAAGAACTTACTCCTGAGCTATCCACCATTCTTACGCACTATCCGGAAGTAACTCGCTGCTTGGGCTGTAACCAGTGCACCAAGATTTGCCCACAGGGCCTTGATGTTATGGACTATATAGCTGCGGCTCAGCGCGGTGACGTAGAAAAAGCGGCTCACATGTCCTTTGACTGCATTATGTGCGGGCTGTGTGTTTCCCGTTGTCCTGCCGAGATTGTTCATTACAATGTAGGTATTTTGTGCCGCAGGCTTTACGGGCGCCACATTATTCCCAAAGCTGAGCACCTGGCTAAGCGGGTGGAGGAAATAAAGTCCGGTAAGTTCGATGGCGAATTGAACGATCTGATGGGTAAGAGTCAAGAAGAGCTTACCAAGATTTACGATGATCGCGATATGGAGCAATAAAGCTGCCCGTATGAATTGTGGCTGCTCGTGATAATGAGAAAAGGATGGTGACAAAATGTACACAGCGGAAATGCTGGAGTTAATAAAGGTTGTTGAGCAAACCAGGGAAAAGCGCATGAGCGAAACCTTTCCCCGTATAAATGTAGAAGAAAAGAATAAATTACTGCGTGGTTTTCACCCGGACTATATGGACGGGGCAATGAGGCCGGTGCAGCTTGGACCAAACAAGGGTGATGCACTGCCCCATGAGCACGTTGATATACTGGAGAGTCGTTCCTGGGTTGACCCGGCGGACGTAGATCTGGAAAAAATAGATTTTGATGTAGATGTATTGGTTATCGGCGGCGGCGGCGCCGGTACTTCCGCGGCCATTATGGCAGCTGAGGGCGGGGCTGACGTTCTGATGGCTACCAAGCTGCGTCATGGTGATGCCAATACAATGATGGCAGAAGGCGGTATTCAGGCTGCCGACAAGGAAAACGACTCACCCCCTATCCATTATCTGGATGTTATGGGCGGTGGTGGCTTTTTAAACATTCCCGAATTGGTTAGCGCGTTGGTAAGCGACGCTCCCATTTGTATTGAGTGGCTTGAGAATTTTGGTGCAATGTTCTCCAAGTTCCCGGATGGCACAATGAATACCATTCACGGCGGCGGTACTTCACGCAGGCGTATGCACTTCGCCCATGACTATACCGGTGCCGAAATAATGCGTACATTGCGGGATGAGGCTCGTAACAGGGGTGTTAAGGTGCTTGAATTTGCCCCGGCTGTAGAGCTTTTGAAAGATGATCAGGGACAAGTAGCAGGTGCAATACTGTATAATATGGAAACTGAAAAGTATTATATAGTCAGGGCTAAGGCTGTTATTATGGCTACCGGCGGATCAGGGCGCCTGCACATTAATGAGTCGCCTACCACAAACCACTATGGTGCTACAGCAGACGGTATTATCATGAGTTACCGGGCAGGTGCCAAGTTGGCATTTTTGAATGCTACCCAGTTTCACCCCACCGGTGTTGCCTTTCCCGAACAGGTTGTGGGACAGTTGGTAACAGAGAAAGTGCGTGGTTTGGGTGCTCAGCTGGTAAACATTGAAGGTGAACAGTTCTTTTACCCGCTGGAAACAAGGGACGCTGTTTCCTCAGCCATTATCCGTGAATGTCGTGAGCGCGGTAAAGGC
Source organism: Clostridiales bacterium (assembly GCA_016278505.1). Classification (GTDB taxonomy): domain Bacteria; phylum Bacillota; class Desulfotomaculia; order Desulfotomaculales; family VENG01; genus VENG01. Next base: position 114,208 of record JADQBQ010000001.1, on the reverse strand, counting down.
TTAACAGTGCCCAGTGGTTCCGGTGTATGGTTGGATTCACCGATGATTGATATTATCCATGGTAAGGGTACTGTACAAGAAGAACTCCCGGCCATGTTCCGTATGTTTGATAACTTCGGTATTAAGATGGATGAGACTCCCATTATTATTTACCCCACTCTGCATTACCAGAATGGCGGTGTATTAATTAACGATAAAGCTGAAACTGAAATTGAAGGCCTTTATATCGCAGGTGAGTGTGCCGGTGGAGTACACGGGCGTAACCGCTTGATGGGTAACTCTTTGCTGGACATTTTGGTATTTGGCCGTCGTGCCGGTATGAATGCCGCTGAGAAGATCAAGAATGTTAAAGTTGGCAAACTTAACCTGGAGCATGCTGCTGAGTATAACCAAGAATTAGACAAGCTTGGATTAAATGAAAGAGTTTCTCCTATTCTTATTCCTGACTACCGTTATAAAATCAGCGGTTAATTTATTAATTATAATTAGTATTAAAATATCCCACCGAGGCTATTTGAGTGGCCACGGTGGGATATTTTTGTGATACTTTAAAATATTGACAAGCGCGCTATAAGTAAAATGATTTTAGCGTGCTATTTGGAGGCTTTACCTTTCTATTAATTATAAACCTAACTTTTAGAAGTGGCTGATTGTTAAGGTAAATGGTTGACGAGCCATAGTATTTTCGAATATAATGACAGAAAAATAATCAATGCGCAAAATTTCGCTAGTATAATAGTAAAAGTTGCAAAATGAGACATTTCTTTTGCAACTCTATCTAATATAATTATAATATTAAAAGGAGGAATTGTGAACTTGGCACTATTACTATTTATTTACGTGTCTATAGGGGCTTTTATCGGCCTGTCCATTTACCGGGCATGCCAATACGCTAAAATGCCCCTACATGGACGATGGGAACTCTATCCTGTGCCCAAGGAGCCGGGTGAAAGGGGTCATTACGGCGGGTCCTATTACGAGGAATTGGAGTACTGGACAAAGCCCAGAAAAGTTTCTCATATGGGTGAAATGAAAGAAATGCTAAAAGAGATGCTCTTTATCAAAAACCTTTTTGTCAATCAAAAGAGGCAGTGGTACCTAAGCTACTCACTTCATTTGGGGATTTACTTGTTGGGACTGTGGACTGTTCTGCTGCTGGCTGGAGCAATCGTGGAATTAACGGGGACACCGATAGTTGCCGTTAACACCAGCCCAGTGGCCGCAATTATTTATTATCTCACCTTATATGCAGGACTCGCAGGTGTAGCCTTGTTGACAATTGGTTCCGGCGGACTGGTCATCAAAAGAATAGTCAATAATGTATTCAGTAAATATACAACCCCGCAGGAATACTTTAACCTACTTTTTCTTTTTGCTGTAGCGCTATCAGGGCTGGTAGTATGGAGCGTGGACCCGGCCTTTAATTACGGCCGCGAGATATTTAAAGGGCTGATAACTTTCTCGCCCATTACGACCAATGCTGCTTTAACTGTACACATTGTCCTACTGGGCGCTTTAATGATCTATATTCCCCAGACCAAAATGAGTCACTATGTAGGCAAATACTTCGCCTTTCATAAAGTATTATGGGAAAATGAACCCAACTTAAGGAACTCCAAGATGGAAGCAAAAGTTAAAGAAAATCTGAGTTACAAGCCCAGCACAATGTGGTCGGCACCCCACATTCATCACCACGGTACTGCTGCCCCGGAAAAAAAATAACAGTAAGAGAGTAATCGGAGAGGTGGACACACTGTATGGATAATATAAAACCTCAAGATATGGGCAAAACATCGGACGTCCTAGTCCGGCCGGAAAAATTGATGCCTCTGCCCGCCCCATATGACAAGCCGGGTATGGAACCTGAATTTAAACCCGTTAAAGACACATGGAAAGAAGACTTCTGTACCAGCCTGGACGGGTTTGTGGGCAATGACACCCTGGCAAGGCCCAAAACAAAAGAAGAAGAACAAGAAATGATCAAAAAATTTCTTAGTGGCCTGGACAAACTTTTTTCTGACCAAACCAACCGGGGTTATCTACAGCCCCTGGCGCTTTCCTTCGAATACTGTGCCAAGTGTAACACTTGTTCAGAGGCCTGCCACACCTTTAAATCCAGTGGTGAAACAGAAATATACAGGCCCATCTTTCGTTCCGAAGTACTACGTAAAATATACAGAAAACATAAAAACGGAGATAGCCTGGTAAACCGCTTCATCGGCGGAGACATTGATTTAAACATTGAGACCATCCTGCGACTGGGAGAGTTGGCCTACCGTTGCAACCTTTGCCGGCGCTGTGCCCAAACTTGTCCTTTGGGCCTTGATAACGGGCTCTTAGCCAGGGAAATCAGAAAGATCTTTAGTATGGAAATGGGGATTGCTCCCAAACCACTACACGAAAAAGGAACAGTTAACCAGTTAAAAATTGGATCTAGCACCGGTCTGAATAAGGCAGCTTTATTAGACGTAATTGAATTTATTGAAGAAGATATGTACGATAAGACCGGTAAAGAATATAAAATCCCCATGGACAAAAAAGGAGCGGATATCCTTTTAACTCATAATGCCGGTGAGTTTTTGGCCTGGCCCGAAAATCCGGCAGCCTTTGCTATCATCTTTGAAGAAGCAGGCCTAAACTGGACCCTCAGCAGCGAGATGATCGGATACGATAACGTAAACTACGGCCTTTTCTACGATGATGCCCAGGCCAAGAAAATTGGAATTCAGCAATTTAAAGCCGCCAGAGATCTTGGTGTCAGAAAAATCGTGATTGGTGAGTGTGGACATGCCCACAAGGCGGCAACAGTAAGCATGGACCGTAATGTGGCCGGTGAAGATAATATTCCCCGGGAAAGCTTTCTTCCACTACTGCAGGATCTGATTAGAAAGAAAGCAATCAAGCAGGACCCCTCGCGGAATAACTTCCCCGTTACCTTGCATGACCCTTGTAATATGGCCCGTATGATGGGTCTTATCATGCCGCAGCGGGAAATTATTAATACCATATGCCCGCAATTCAGGGAGATGACTCCTAACGGAGCCCAAAATTACTGCTGTGGCGGCGGCAGTGGATTTGCCATTATGAACTCCTTTAATTTTCCTGAGTTCAGAAATAAGATAGCCAGCAGGATGAAGTTCAAGCAAATCCTGAATGCTTTCCAGGATACCATTGAAGACCCTGAAACACCTAAATATGTTTGTGCCCCCTGCTCTAACTGTAAAGGGGCGATAAGAGATATTTTGGATTACTATGAAACTACCGCCAAATTTAATGTGCATTACGGCGGTCTGGTGGAACTGGTGGTAAACGCTATGCCGCAATTTGAACGGCCTTTCCTGGACTTTCTCGACGAGGAAGCCGGTATGATGTAAAAAAAGTGAAATGATAATAATTAATATTAATTAATTAACTGGAAGCCCGGTAAATTCGGGTTTTCAGTTTTTTTATGGACTATTTATTGAAATATTGTTCCTATTATAAGCGCAGGCAAATATTTCTGTCAATATATTTACGGACAAATTTTCGAAATTATTTAGAAAGTGTGTCGAAGATTGCATTATAAATTGCATTATACACAATTCTAAAAATTGAAATGTACATTGTCTCGAAAATTTATATAAAAGATATTGACTAATTGACATAGGTTAAAATATAATGGCAAAAAATAATGGTTGCGTAATATTTCGCTAGTATAGTAGAAAAAACCTTGAGGCGTAAATGTCTATTCCATGTTAAAGCTTTATTAAGCCTGTGAAGCTTAGAAGATATTATAATCATGGGGCTGCTAAAGTTGCGTCTTTTTTTTGCAATCAATTTCGCTGGCTATAATTAAGGAGGAATTTCCTGTGACTATTAGTGAACATGAGGGTGTGAAAGGCTCGGTTATGGTCGTTGGCGGCGGCATAAGCGGAATGCAGTCCGCCTTGGATTTGGCTGAGTCCGGGCTAAAGGTGCACCTGGTGGAGGAGAAACCTGCCATTGGGGGAACCATGTCCAGGTTGGACAAAACATTTCCCACCAACGATTGCGCCATGTGTATTGTCTCCCCTAAGCTGGTAGATGTAGGAAGGCATTTAAACATTGATATTATTACCGGTGCAAAAGTGAAAGAAGTTAATGGTGAGCCTGGAAATTTTAGGGTTAAGTTGGACGAAAAAGCAAGATACGTTGATTTAGATAAATGTACCGGCTGTGGGGAATGTGCCACCGCCTGCCCAGTGGAACTTCCCAGTGAATTTGACGGCGAACTGGGTAACCGAAAAGCTGTTTATAAGCTTTACGCCCAGGCCATGCCATCCGCATATGCCATTGAAAAGAAAGGCACTCCGCCCTGCAGAGACGCTTGTCCCGCCGGTGTAAACGTCCAGGGATATGTGCAATTGATTAAAATGGGTAAATACATAGACTCCTGGAGCTTAATTTACGAAAATAACCCCTTGCCGGCCGTATGCGGCAGGGTCTGTACGCATCCCTGTGAGTCCCAATGTCACAGGGGAAGTGTGGATAGCCCGGTTAACATAAGAGAGTTAAAGAGATTTGCCGCGGACCAAGCTTACAGTGATCCTGCACTATTACCCCTGCCTGAAACCCACTCACCAAAAGAGGAAAAAGTTGCTATAATCGGTTCCGGACCCGCAGGATTATCCAACGCTTATCAGCTGGCTAAACTTGGCTACCAGGTTACTGTGTTTGAAGCCTTGTCCGCTGCCGGGGGGATGCTCCGTGTAGGGATTCCGGAATACCGACTTCCTAAAGAAGTGCTGGAGCTGGAAATTGGCCTACTGAAAAAACAGGGTATTGAAATTAAATTGAACAGCAAGCTAGGGGTGGACTTTACTCTAGAGGAATTAAAACAGCAGGGATATAAAGCTGTATTTCTGGCGCTGGGGGCTCATCAAGGTGTATCCTTAAATTTGCCCGGAGAAGAGCTGGATGGTGTAATTTCCGGTGTTGACCTGCTCAGGAATGCCAATCTGGGTGAAAAGGTAGAAATAGGTAAGCGAGTTGCTGTAATCGGCGGTGGTAACACTGCCATGGATGCGGCCAGGACGGCGTTACGCCTGGGAGCGAAGGAAGTCACCATCGTTTACCGCCGCTCTGAGGCTGAGATTACGGCTGCCCGGGAGGAAATTGATGAGGCCTTGGAGGAAGGCATTAAGTTTCAGATGCTTACCAGTCCTAAGACCATAACAGAGGACAGCGGTAAGGTTGCCGGGCTGGAGTGTATGCTCAATGAATTAGGAGAAGCAGACTCAGGTGGACGCCGCCGCCCGGTTCCGGTAGAGGGTAGTGAGTTTGTGATACCTGTTGACAATGTTATTTTAGCCGTAGGCCAGAAACCTGACCTCTCAGGTCTAGACACTGGTATAGATGTATCTAAGAAAAACACGGTTGTGGCATCGGGGGAAACCGGTGTCACCAGTATTGCCGGGGTGTTTGCCGCCGGCGATGTGGTGACCGGCCCCGCCACCGTCATAGATGCTATCGGTGCGGGTAAGAAAGCCGCCTTTAGTATTGACCGTTTCTTGCGCGGTGAAGAAGTTTCGACCGTAGAAAATAATGCCGGTGTGAAAGTGGCGGACTTTCCGTTACACAAATCCGGCAACACCCAAATTCCAAGAGTTGAAACCACCCTGGTCGAACCTAAGGAACGAATCAAAAACTTCCAGGAAGCGGCCCATGGCATAACGGAAGAGAAGGCCCATAGCGAAGCAGATCGCTGCCTTAACTGCGGAGTGTGCTCCGAGTGCGGAGAGTGTGTAAAAGTATGCCAGGCCAGCGCCATTGAGCATACCACCAAAGACAAAGAAGAGGAAATAGAAGTAGGAGCGATCATATTAAATCCGGGCGCAGACATATATGACCCCTCCGAGCTGGACTACTTTGGCTATAAACAATCTCCTAATGTACTCACCAGTATAGAATTCGAACGTATACTATCCGCCTCCGGCCCGTACCAGGGACACATGGTACGTCCTTCCGACGGAAAGGAGCCGAGCAAAATAGCCTGGATACAATGTGTAGGTTCAAGAAATGTCAAGATAGATCACGATTACTGTTCCTCTGTCTGCTGCATGTATGCCATTAAAGAGGCGGTAATTGCTAAAGAACATAGCCCCGGCGATCTGGAAACAACCATATTTCTGATGGATATGCGCTCTTATGGAAAAGACTTTGAAAAATACTATACACGTGCCAGGGACGAACAAGGTGTACGTTTTGTAAAGAGCCGTATATTTAGCGTAAACCCGGCACCTGACGGTTCAGATAACCTGGCTATCAGGTATAGCGACGAGGAAGGAAATGTATACTGGGAAGAATTTGACATGGTGGTTCTTTCAGTGGGCTTTAAAGCTTCATGCGGCTCAAAGGAACTGGCCAAAGCTGCTGGAGTGGAGCTAAATGAATTCGGTTTCTGTAAAACCCAGGAGTTCTCCAAGGCCATGACTACACAGCAGGGTATATTTGCCAGCGGAGTATTTGCAGGCCCCAAAGACATCCCGGAAACCGTAGTCGATGCCAGTGCCGCTGCAGGATATGCCTCACGCATGCTGTCTGAGGCCCGTGGGACACTAACCAAAGTTAAGGAATACCCGCCCGAGAAAAATGTTGGCAAGGGAAAACCTCGCATAGGAGTGTTCGTCTGTAATTGTGGTATCAACATTGGCAGCGTGGTTAACGTTCCCGGAGTGGTGGAATACGCAAATAGCATACAAAACGTGGTCTATGCTCAGGAATTCTTGTTTACATGTTCTCAGGACAGCGTAGAGAAAATTAAAGAAATAATTTCAGAGCAGGATCTTACGCGGGTAGTGGTGGCATCATGCACCCCCCGTACTCATGCCCCGCTTTTCCAGAGCGCTTTGAGAGAGGCCGGTCTCAATCCTTACCTTTATGAACACGTAAATATTAGAGAACACTCTTCCTGGGTACACCGTGACAATAAGCCTGGGGCAACCCAAAAAGCAAAGGACCTGGTACGGATGGCCATAGCCAAGGTTGCCCTTTTAAAACCGGTGACACCGACATTTACCGAAGTTAACCATACCTCTCTGGTAATAGGAGGAGGAGCGGCGGGAATGTCCGCGTCCCTTTCACTGGCGGAACAGGGCTTTGACGTCTGCCTGGTTGAGAAAGAACAGCAGCTGGGCGGGCACATGAAACATATTCAATACACTTTAGAAGGTCAAGATCCTCAACTAGAGCTTAATAATTTAATTGATCAGGTGACCAATAATAACAGAATCACCGTATATACCGGGGCTGAAATACAAGATTCGGACGGCTACCCTGGAAACTATCGAACAACAATTAAAGTAAGCGATAAAATTGAAGAGCTTGAGCACGGCGGGAGCATATTAGCTACCGGTGCAGGTGCCGCAAGAACCGAAGAGTATCTTTATGGCCGGCACCCGCAGGTGGTAACCCAAGTTGAATTAGAAGAAAAACTGGCAGCGGGAGACGGCATAGACCTGGAAAGTATAGTGATGATACAGTGCGTAGGCTCAAGAGATCAAAACAGGCCTTACTGCAGCCGAATATGCTGTCAGCAGGCACTCAAAAATGCGCTCAAGCTTAAGGAGATCAATCCCAGGGCCAACATATATATACTTTACCGTGACATTCGGTCCTATGGGCTGATGGAGAAATATTACACCAGGGCCAGACAAAAAGGTATAATCTTTATCCGTTATGATGAACAAGAAAAGCCTAAAGTAAGCGACAAGGATGACAACCTTTCCGTAACTGTTAAAGAACATGTGTTAGGCGAGCTTATAACCATTGAACCGCACTTACTGGTGCTCAGCACCGGCATCGTGCCCAACCAAGAAAACCAGAGGCTCAGCCAGCTGTTCAAAGTGCCGCTGGACGCTGACGGGTTTCTTTTAGAAGCTCATATGAAGTTACGCCCGGTTGACTTCTCTGCCGAAGGGCTCTACCTGTGTGGGCTGGCTCATGCCCCGAAACTGGTGGGGGAATCAGTGCAGCAGGCCAATGCAGCAGCTATGCGGGCGGCCACACTGCTTTCCAAGGATAAATTGGAAAACGTGGGCATTACCGCTACGGTGAATAAGAAACGCTGTGTAGGCTGTGGAGTGTGCGTGGAGTCGTGTAGTTATAATGCCCGGGAAATTGATCCCATCAATAAGGTGGTTAAGGTAACTGATGTACTTTGCCAGGGCTGCGGTGCATGCGTGGTGGCCTGTCCTAACGGTGCCACGCAGCAGAAAGGCTTTGAAAAATCACAGATGCTGGCAGCCTTAAGGGCTGCACTGGTGTAATTGGGAGGTGAATAAAGTGAGTTCGAATAAAAAGAATGCAAATAAGGGTGCAGTAGTACGCGAAATGCCTGCAAAGAAAAAGGGAGCCGTTTTAGTCATCGGATCAGGTATCAGTGGTATGCAGTCATCCCTGGACCTGGCAGAGGCCGGATTTAAAGTATATCTTATAGAGCGTAAACCCAGTATCGCCGGAACTATGCCCATGTTGGACAAAACTTTCCCTACCAATGACTGTTCCATGTGTATCCTTTCTCCCAAAGTAGTGGATGTGGGTGGACACATGAACATTGAAGTGATGACTATGTCCGAACTAATTGGCTTGGAAGGTGAGCCCGGCAATTTCCAGGCCAGTATAAAAACACATCCCCGTTACGTGGATGTTGACTTATGCGTTAGCTGCGGCAGATGTGAGACTGTATGCCCACAAACGGTAACCAATAAATTTAACCAGGGTTTGGACGAATGTAAAGCTATTTACAAGCCTTACGCCCAGGCCTTTCCCAATGCCTATGTGATTGACAAGGAAAATTGTATTGAGTGCGGTCAGTGTGAAGAAAAATGCGGGCGCAATGCAATTGATCATAATATGCAGGAAGAAGTTAAAAGTCTAGCCGTGGGTGCGGTGATTCTATCCCCGGGATTTGATATATTTGACGCCGGTCTTAGGGGTGAGTTTGGTTTCGGGGTATATGACAATGTGGTCACCAGTCTGCAGTTTGAGAGACTCTTGAGTGCCTCCGGCCCAAATCAGGGGCATTTGATAAGGCCATCTGACGAGAAGGAGCCTAAAAAGATTGCCTTTATTCAGTGCGTGGGCTCACGGGAGCCGGGGAAGGAAAGGAATTATTGTTCCGGCGTTTGCTGTATGTATGCTACCAAAGAGGCTATGGTGGCTCAGGAGCACGCGCCGGGGCTTCAAACTTCTATATTCTGCATGGACGTACGAGCTTACGGTAAAGGGTTTGAGCAGTATTACAAGCGAGGACAGGATGAGTACGGTATTCAATATGTGAAGTGTATGGTTTCTTCCGTTAAGGAACTGCAGCAGAGTAATAATCTTTTATTACGGTATAGTATGCCGGACGGTAGTTTACAAGAAGAAGAGTTCGACATGGTGGTTCTATCGGTAGGTATTCAGCCTTCTGAAGGCACAGTGGAATTAGCCCGTGTGGCCGGTGTTGGCCTGGACGAATTCGGTTTTTGTAAAACTGAGGGAGAGATGTGTACCACTTCCCACGAGGGAGTTTTTGTGGCCGGAACCTTTGCCGGTCCCAAAGATATCCCGGAAACAGTGGCAGAGTCCAGCGCGGCTGCGGCATATGTTTCACGCCTTTTGAGCGATGTAAGGGGCACTTGTACGGAAACAAAGCCTGATATACCGGAGAGGGATGTTTCTGAGGAACCACCCAGGGTGGGGGTATTTGTTTGCAATTGCGGTATAAATATTGGCAGCGTAATTAACGTTCCAGAAGTAGCCAAGTATGCCAAGACACTGAAAGATGTGGCCCATGCCAGTGAGTTCCTCTTTGCTTGTGCCCAGGACAGCCTGGAAAAAATTAAAAAACGAATTAAAAGCCAGAAGTTAAATCGCGTTGTGGTTGCCTCATGTACTCCCAGGACGCATGCTCCTTTATTCCAAAATGCAATCAGCGAGGCGGGACTTAACCCTTATTTATACGAGCATGTGAACATAAGGGAGCATTCTTCTTGGGTGCACAAGGATGAATGTGACAAGGCTACAGAGAAAGCAAAAGACCTGATCCGCATGTCAGTGGCCAAGTCTCGTACATTGAGTCCTATTTATACCACTTTTACGGATATTAACCGCAAAGCGCTGGTAGTAGGAGGCGGGGCCGCCGGAATGTCAGCGTCCATTTCGCTGGCGGAACAAGGTTTTGATGTTTACCTGGTGGAAAAAACCACCGAATTAGGCGGCAATTTAAAGGAACTGCATTATTCCATTGACGGCCAGGAGCCCGGAACCATCCTGGAAGACATGAAAAATAAGGTTACCGATCATGCCGGGATTAATGTTTTAACAGGCAGTGAAGTTGTTGAAGTGGGCGGTTACCCTGGTAGTTATAGGACAAAAATTAATACTGCCGGAAAAATGCAAGAAATTGTACACGGCTGTACCGTGTTGGCCACCGGGGCGGGAGAAGTGAAGCCATCGGAGTACCATTATGGTGAGAACCCCAAAGTGGTGACCCAGACTGAACTGGAGGGGAAAATCAGCCGTGGTGAAATGACCGGCATAAAAAACGTGGTTATGATCCAGTGTGTGGGTTCTAGAAGTGAAGAGAGACCGTATTGCAGTAGAATATGCTGTACACAGGCTGTCAAAAATGCTTTAAAAATAAAGGAAACTAACCCTGCGGCTAATGTGTACGTTCTTTACAGGGACATAAGGGTATATGGAACCAAGGAAAAGTATTATACTGAAGCCCGGCAAAAAGGAGTTATCTTTATCAGATATGAACCCGAAGCAAAACCGGAGGTAATAGCCGGGGAAAACGGGGTAGAAGTGAAAATTAAAGATCATATTTTAGGTTATACACTGTCCATTGATGCCGATGTGTTGGCTCTTAGTACGGGTGTTATGCCGGGTGCCGACAACGAAAAGTTGAGCCAATTGTTTAAGGCATCCTTAAATGACGAAGGGTTCCTTTTAGAGGCGCACATGAAATTACGCCCGGTGGACTTTGCCGCTGACGGTCTGTATCTATGCGGTTTGGCTCACTCTCCCAAGCTGGTTAGTGAATCAATTGCTCAGGCTAATGCTGCCGCCATGAGGGCTGTTACCCTGCTGTCCAAGGATCGCCTGCAAAATGTGGCTATGACCGCCACCGTGGACGAAGAGACGTGTATTGGGTGCGGTCTCTGTGTGAAATCATGCAGCTATGATGCCCGCTATATTGACGAAGATACAGGAGTGGCTGGGGTAACGGGTGTGCTCTGCCAGGGCTGTGGTGCCTGCGTAGTTGCTTGTCCCAGTGGCGCAAGCCAGCAGAAGGGATTTGAAAAAGGACAGATGTTGGCCCTGATGAAGGCTGCCATGTTTTAGAAAAAAACAAGCAAAAAGGAGCTGATCATTCCATGAGCGTAGCCTTAAAAGATAATGAAAGACTTCCCGTAGAGGAGTTCACTGATGAAGTAAGGCAGCAGAGCCAGCAAGATTTTGAGCCCCGTATTATTGGCCTTGTTTGCAATTGGTGTAGTTATGCCGGTGCAGACCTTGCCGGCACATCCAGGGCCCAGTACTCTCCCAATATACGGTTGGTGCGGGTAATGTGTTCGGGAGCAGTTGATCCATTATATATCTTAAGACCCATCATTGACGGGGCTGATGGAGTACTGGTGGGCGGGTGACACTCCGGTGACTGTCACTATGGTAGTGGCAATTACAAGGCACGCCGCCGTATAGCTATCGTAAGATCCACATTAGAAACATTCGGTCTTGACCCTGATCGTGTGTGGTTTCGCTTTATCAGCGCATCGGAGGGAAAACTGTTCGCCCAAACGGTAGACGAATTTGTGAAAAAGCTCAAGGAATTAGGTCCCAACCCCCACCGCAACCCGTGGGAAATTTAACTCAGGAGGTGTAGGGTTCCCCATGAAAAACTTTACATTGGAGACAGGGACACAAAATATTAATGAAGCCTTAATCTCCTTTTTCCAGGGGCTAATGGAGAACGGTGTGATTGACGCTCTGCTTGTGCCTCAGGAGGTAAAATCAAAAACCGCTGTGATAATGACTCTGGTTAAAAAAATTGAGGGCTTAAAAGGCATTAATCCTTTAGCGCCTGTAGCTATGACCAATGCTGCTAAAATCGTTTCCAAATTAACCACGGCTGATCCGGGAGAAAAGATAGGCGTTGTTTTACGGTCATGTGAAGCGAGGGCTCTGGTTGAATTGGTGAAATTGCATCAGGCTTCATTGGATAATCTGGTGATTATAGGGATGGATTGTTTAGGTACCTTTGATCCTTTAGCATACCGACAATTTGTAGTGGACGGTAAATGGCAATTGGAATCCTGGCTGAATTCTGCCGCCGGTGGTGAAACTGCTGTGGAGGGGCAAGATGTCCGTTCTTCGTGTACCATGTGCGGACACATTACCACAGAGCATGCCCAAATATCCATTGGCTGGGCAGGTTTAAACCCGGTTGAACACCTGGTTATTGAGGCGGAAGAGCAGATAGCCGATAAAATAAATGGTCTTGGCCTTAAGGAGTGCGGCGACGACAGCAGCAGAACAGATACTATAAACCGCATCCGAGAAGAAAGAGAAGCATATAAATCCAATAAATTTGACGAATTTGCATCGCGTACTGCAACAATGTCAGGTATGGCAGATGAGTTAGCCGGCTGTTTGGGCTGTTATAACTGCCGCCGTGCCTGTCCCATATGTTTTTGCCAGGAGTGTGTGTTTGTATCACCTGTATTTAAACACGAGCCCGTAGACTATCTAAAATGGGCAGAGCAAAAGAGTGTTATTGAAATGCCAACTGATACCTTTTTGTTCCACATTACAAGGGTAAACCATATGGGGCTTAGTTGTGTTGGCTGTGGGCAATGTGAAAGTGCCTGTCCCAATAATCTGCCCTTAACTCTGTTATTTGGAACGGCAGGCAAAAAAGTTCAAGATATTTTTTCCTATGTTCCTGGTTGTAACCTGGATGAGCCGTTGCCCCAGACCACGTATCAAGAAAATGAATTAGAACCGCGCTAGGGAGGTTAGGGAGATGAAAGGGAAAATGAAAATATTAGCCGGTACAGAAACCCTGCAGACTGACCCTAATTTTTCGGCGGAAGTACGTGAAAAAAGCGGGCAGCCGATAGAGCTTTGCTACCAGTGCCAGAAATGTGCTACAGGGTGTCCCGTATCTCATCATATGGATTATCACCCTAATCAAATATTACGTATGATCAGCTTTGGCTTGAAAGACCGAGTTTTGACGAGTTCAGCTATTTGGCTCTGTTCCGCGTGTGAAACCTGTGGTGTACGTTGCCCCAACGGTATCAGGATTTCTGAAGTTATGGATGCCCTTCGGGTCATGGCTACTGAAAATAACCTTAGCCGGGCCAAACATACAGAGTCTTTTCATCGTATATTTTTGCAAGAAGTAAGGGCCAGGGGACGTGTACACGAGGCTACATTGATGGCCAAATATAAGTTGAAGTCAGGACAGCTTTTTACGGATTTAGACCTTGGATTGCAGATGTTTAAAAAAGGTAAGCTGCCGCTAATCCCCCGTGGCATAAAAAACAAAAAAGAAGTCCGAGACATATTTACCAGGTCGGAAATTTCCCGGGAAGGGGGTAAGTAGCAATGAAACTGTCCTATTATCCAGGCTGTTCCCTTGAGTCTACTGCTAAGGAATATGATCTCTCTTCCCGCTCTGTATGTGCAGCCCTTGATTTGGAGTTGTTGGAGTTGGAGGATTGGAGCTGTTGTGGCTCTACCTCAGCACATAACCTCAATCATGCGCTGGCTTCCGCACTGCCGGCAAGAAACATAGCCCTGGCCCAAAAAAATGGGGTAGATGTAACAGTGCCCTGTGCTGCCTGTTTCGCACGTCTGAGGAAAGCTGACTACGTTATGCGTAATGATGAGGCGGCGCGGAAGGAAATAGAGGAAACCGTGGGTTTTAAGTATCAGGACAATATTAAGATAATGTCCCTGGTGGAGGCTGTGGTTGGCAAAATAGGCCTTCAGGCCATTGCTTCAAAAGTGGTAAAACCATTAGAAGGTCTTAAAGTTGTTTGCTATTACGGTTGTTTAATGGTACGTCCCCCCGAGGTGCAGGGTTTTGACAGAGTAGAAAACCCAACCATGCTTGATGATTTAACAGAAACCTTGGGTGCTCAAGCGCTTAAGTGGTCCTATAAAACTGAATGCTGCGGCGCCAGCTTGAGCCTCACCAATACCAATGTAGTAGAGGAGATCGTGTCCAGGATTATAAATGCTGCCCGGGAGGCCGGGGCCGAGGCAATTGTAACATCGTGCCCCATGTGTCAGAGTAATTTAGAGATGAGGCAAGAAAAAGGGGAAAACCAAATGCCTTGCTTTTATTTTACGGAATTAATGGGTCTTGCTCTCGGACTCGATGAAGCTAAGGGGTGGTTTAGAAAACACCTGGTTGATCCCGGACGGGTTGTAAATTTATAAAAGAGGATCTTCCTCTGAGACTGATGACAAACCTGTCTTTTGCGCATAGTGAATGAATTGAATCGAGCAGTTGCCAGGCTTAGCGAAGTCGATAAGCGGAAGCGGGACCGAGCACAGGACGTGCGAGGCCGCCCCCTGAGCCAGGACGGCGAATGGGGCGGGAATCCCGCTGGAGCGTGAGACTGAGCCTTAGCCTGGCCTGCGAGATGAATTTAATGAGCGGGCGCAAAAGACAGGTCAACTACACAACTTTGTCAATAATTTGAGGGGAAGGGATGCAATCCCTTCCCCTGCGAACTCTAACGCTCGTGGGGTTCCTTGGCCATATCAAGTATCCCGTACATTGTTTTGGCCAAACCCAAACCTGTAAGGCCCCATCCCAAATAGGGATTTCTTTCCCGCAAAGCCAGGCCTGTTCCGGATTCAATAGTGCCCAGAACGGTTAACAGCGGTCCATTATTCATTTGTTAACTCCCCCTTTTTTGTTAGAGTTCAAATATATTTTATCCATAGAGGCTTTCTTTATGTTGTGCGTAAAAAAGAGGATAATTTAACCGCTATAGATAAAAATTTATATCATAGCTTTATTTAAAGACAGCAGGGGGAGGAGCTTTATATTGGTGATAGGTGTGTTGACGGTTGAAATTATGATCGGGGAAGCATCGTCTTTGAAAGGTAAAAGAAGAGTTTTGAAAAGCTTATTGGATAGGCTGAAGTCAAAGTTTAATATATCAGTCGCCGAGGTGGGAAAACAGGATTCATGGCAGCTTTCAACTATAGGTATCTCCACGGTAAGTAACGAATCCTCACATGTACATAAAGTATTATCGGCGGTAATTCATTTTATCGAATTCCACGGTGGCGTGGAATTGATTGATTACAGTACTGAGTTATTATAAAGGGGTGAATAACCCCTTTTTCTATTTGACGGGATCAACGGGATTCGTGGGATAGAGATTAAAAACAAAAAGAAAAGGCAAAAAACATTAGACAGGATTACAGGATTTGCAGGATAGGGGATATAGAAGGGGTGTTAAGAGGGTCAGTTGCTGACATAGATCTAACCAAATTTTTTAGAATTATTATAAAAAATAAAACCCCAAAAAAAGCTTCTAATATAAGAATCTGTAGGCAAAGGAATAATATTGGCATATAAACAAAGCAAAAAATCCTGTCAATCCTGTTAATCCTGTCAAAAAACGACCCTAAAGGAATACCCAAGGTGTTTTCATATCAAAAATGATGGCTATGCCTGTTGACCGGTGTTGGTTTCTTCACGGGCTGCTTTAAGTTCTGCCACCAACATGCCGGTGAGAATTAACATGCACCCGGCCGCCTGCTGCCAGTTTAGGAATTCCCGTGCCAGCAAGTGAGCTGTGATGGCGGAAAAAACAGGCTCCATGGTAAAAATTATGGCGGTATGCGTGGGCGATGTATACCTTTGCACGCTGTTTTGAATCAGATACGCCAGGGATGTGGCCGGAATTGAGCATACTATAAAGCCTATCCATACCTGTCTTGTAAAATGCGAGGGCATGTTTTCAGTACCAAGGGCTACTATGAAACTGACCAGGGCTACCACACCTATTTGGAGCATGGCCAATAAAACCGGGTCATAATGCCCGGCGTAGCGCCCCACGGCAATAATATGGGATGCAAAACATACCGCGCAGAGAAAGATAAGTGCATCGCCATAATTTAGGCTGTAGTTGCCGCCTTTTAGGGTTAAAAAAGCAAGTCCCAGGGCGGCACATGCCACACCGGAGATTACGAAGGGACCGGGCATTTTTTTTAAGTATAATGCAGATATGATGGGCACTAGAACTACAGCCAGGCCGGTAATAAAACCGGCGGTAGCCGGGCCGGTATACTTCAGACCCACGGTTTGAAAGGCGTATCCCCCGAAAAGTATAAGCCCTATAAATATGCCTGTCTTAACGGTTTTCGTATTAATATATTTAAAATGCCTCCAGTAAATAAGTGCCAGAAAAAAGAGAGCAAAAGAGAAGCGCAGGGTTAGAAAATAATATGGCCCTATGTCGCTCAAGGCATCCTGAATAACCACGAAGGTAAGGCCCCAAGAAAAAGCGACAAATAAAAGGGCAAAATCTGCCTTTATCTGCCTGATGCGCAAGTAATCCATTATTTGTGATTCCTTCCTCAAAGATGTAGGTATTTTCTCACGGCCCTCGGGAACTGTCAACGGGGGGTAAAAAATACTTTGGAACGAACATTTTATATATAAGAGGCAGGAATTTGACGGTTTTAGGCGAAAGTGTTATAGGATTTGATTGGGTACTGGGAGGTGTATGTAACAGGACCATCCAGGCACACTAATATTTCTAAACTTTTATACAAGGGGGGTATTATGATGAAAAAGTGGTTAAGGTTTGGACTTATTGTAATTTCTATTTTTGCGTTAATTGCCGTCGCCGGTTGTGGCGGTGGTGAGGATGAGCCGGTTGCCGGTGAATCTTCGGGCGAGGAAGATCAGGCTAGTCAGGAAACAATTTTGGTAGCCTCGGATACAGCTTATGCACCTTTTGAATTCCAGGACCCCAATTCGGGCGATTATGTAGGATTTGACATGGACCTGGTTAAGGCTATTGCAGAGGTTAACGACTGGAATTGTGAGATTCGCAGCATGAATTTTGACGGTATTGTACCTGCTTTGGAGAGCTCCAGCGTTGATATGTCCATTTCCGCCATGACCATTACTGACCAGCGTAAGGAAAAAGTTAATTTCTCCGTGCCTTACTACCGTTCCGGTCAAAGTGTAATGGTTGCGGCTTCTAATGAAGATATTAAGGGTTTTGAAGATTTGGACGGCAAACATATAGGTGCCCAAATCTCCACCACCGGCGCTATGGAGGCCAATACCGTGCCCAACGCTAATGTAACTGAATATAACACCATTAACGAGGCGTTTATGGCTCTGAGAAACGGTAACATTGACGCTATTGTTAATGATTTTCCTGTTAACGCTTACTTTATTAAGCGGGGCAATGACGATGTTAAGCTGGTAGGTGATTTGCGTACCAGTGAACATTACGGTATTGCCATACCCAAGGACAAGCCGGAGATACTGGAAAAGGTTAACAGTGCTCTGAAAACTTTAAAGGAAAATGGCAAATATGATGAAATTTATAAGGAATGGTTCGGAGAAGAGCCGCCGGAATATTTGCCGGGAGAGCCTACAGAACAATAAATATGCTGATAATAAAAAACCGAAATTATAGATATGCGTAGCACTTGGGTGTTACGCATATTTTCCTGTTTCGGCTGGTAGAGGTGAGCTCATGGAAGTAGTAATTAATAGTTTCCCGGTACTTTTGATGGGGGCGGGCATGACCATCCTGATCACCCTTTTGTCAATATCAATAGGATGCGTTTTGGGACTGGTAGCAGGCTTATCCCGCCTGTCTAAGTCACGAATTTTATCCTTTTTTGCTACGTGTTATATTGACTTTTTTCGCGGTACTCCTCTCTTAGTACAGTTGGTGATCATATATTTCGGTATCCCTGACATACTGAAAGATGTACAAGGCTATTTGGTTGCGGCATTGGGGATAAGCCCTTTTTTCAAAAACATACCTGTTTTTGCCGCCGTTTTGATTGCGCTCAGCTTAAACAGCGGTGCATATATCGGAGAAATTTTTCGAGCCGGTGTTCAATCTATAAACAAGGGGCAAATGGAGGCTGCGCGTTCATTAGGAATGACTTCTCACCAGGCGATGCGTTTTATTATTCTGCCCCAGGCCTTTAAAAGAATGATACCGCCCCTGGGAAATGAATTTATTGCTCTTTTAAAGGATACTGCGCTCGTTTCTATAATCGGTTTTGAAGAACTATTCCGGCGGGGCCAGTTGATTGTGGGGGCGACCTACGAGGCATTTGCCATTTATTTGGCAGTTGCTTTCATATATCTAGCTATGACTCTTAGTTTTTCCCGCTTTGTAGATTACCTGGAAAGGAGGCTTAGGACCGGTGATTGAAGTCAAAAATCTCTATAAGCGTTTTGGTGATTTGGAAGTTTTGAAGAACATTAATTGCCGGATAGCCTCCCAGGAGGTAGTCGTTGTGATTGGACCCAGCGGCTCAGGCAAAAGTACTTTTCTCAGGTGCATAAACTTATTGGAGGAGCCTACTTCAGGTGATGTTCTTATTGAAGGGGTAAACCTTATGGACCCTAAAACAAATATCAACCGTATGAGGCAAGAAGTGGGCATGGTTTTTCAACAGTTTAATTTATTTCCTAACAAAACTGCCTTACAGAATATAACCATGGCACCGATGAAAGTACGCGGGCTTAATGAAAAGCAGGCCAGAGAAGAGGCGGACAAACTTTTAGATAAGGTAGGACTTAATGATAAGGCTCACGCTTATCCGCAGCAGCTTTCCGGAGGACAGCAACAGCGGGTAGCCATTGCCAGGGCTTTAGCCATGCGGCCCAAGGTTATGTTGTTTGATGAATGCACGTCCGCCTTAGACCCCGAAATGGTAGGTGATGTGCTGGCTGTTATGAAGGATTTGGCCAAGGAAGGGATGACCATGATTGTGGTCACCCACGAAATGGGTTTTGCCCGGGAAGTGGGGGACAGGGCTATTTTTATGGACGAAGGAATGATTGTGGAAGAAGGGACACCGGAACAAATTTTTAAAAATGCCCAGCACGATCGTACAAAGTTATTTCTGAGTAAGGTCTTATAAAAAATAAAAAAGCCCTTCGCTGTGCGGAGGGCTTTTTGTTATCCAATCATTGATTTCATCTTACTCTCAAAGGTCATCTGTTCGAACAGCATACGGTCATCTTTGGACACGTCCTTACCGAACCTGGCCATAAGTACATTTGCCGGATGCTCCAAAATATCGGGATCATCAGTGGGTACCTGTTCCAGGCCCACACAGCCAAAAAGTTTGGTAAGCATCCTTTGGTAATCCCACACACTTAACCCCGTTTGGTTTACATCCCAATGCCAACAAAACTCCATGGTGATAGCAATATATTTATCAAGCATAGGATTAGAGAATCCCAGCTTGAGAAGACTTTCACCTATTTTACAACGCCGCCAGTCCTCGCTTACTTCTATACCGCCCATTTCTATTATTCCAGAGTGCTTGGACCATCTGGTGTACTTATCTGGTTCGTGAAAGGTGATGTAACCGATGATCTCCTTCTCGTGGCGGGCAATATATATCATGCCCATAGGTAAATTGCTGATTTCTATTAAAGCCTTTTGCTGTTTTTTAGGAGGTCTAAAGTTAGTTAATTTTTCATTCATGGTAAGCTTCTCTATCTCATTATCACTGACTGGCCCTTCAATCACGATCAAACCAAGATGTGACTGATAACTTATTTTTTGTGCCATCCGGCAACAACCTCCTTGAACCGCTAAGCGGTAAGAAAACCTTTTCACCATCACGGATTATCTTTTACGGTATTATAGCCATGATAGTTATTTGTTTGCAATGCAAAAGGGTTAAGTTTTTATATTAAAAATTTTCACATTATTATGTTTTTACGTGTCCAGTTTAGCCATTAACTGGTTTATCAAGAAAAAAGCCGGGTTATTTACCCGGCTTTAGCTACTAATTGCAAAAAGTCATCGCCCAAAGGTGTAAGACTGCATATTTTGCTTTTACCCTCTGTTTCCACCTCAATCAACCCCAGCGCGTAAAGTTGCATGACAACGTGGTCCAATACAGCCCTTTTTACTTTGGCTGTAAGTGAAAGGCCCTCTTTGTTCATACTGCCTTCTTCACCTAAAGCCCTCATTACTCGAAGTGCTTCTTCCGGCAAACGGTCACTGGCCTTCATAAGATATTCATTAAGGGTTAACAAAACTATCACTCCTTACAATTGTTTTAGTGACTATAGTATTGACACATTTTCTCTAATTAATAAGCTGTCAGGCCAATGATTTTATTGTTAAATATAGGAAAGAGATAATCTTTTTTGGATAAAGTCCTTGACAGGGAACAGTTGTACGGTTAAAATAAACCAAACATAAGTTTCGAGAACATGTTTTCTGTTTACAGGCAATTAGTTGCTTAAAAAACTAATTCTATCACGTATGTTAAAACAATTTTAGTTATAAAGTGGGTAGATCGGAGGAGTGGCTCATGCAGTTATCTGTAGGTTCCAATCGGCGATACGGGGTAAAAGTGAGAGGCGAAGCGACGGAAAGGGCGAACTTCCTGGATGTAGTGCAGGTGTGGTTGGAAAGTGAAGATTCTGTTGGGGAGTGGGCTGTTGGCTACGGATTATGCCTTGTTACTTTCCTTTTTTTACTCTTTCAGATACTCAGATCTCTTTTGCTATGATAATATGTCGTTAAAAATAATGCCATCAACTGATTCCTAATAAGTATACGCATTTTATGTATAGTCGCGCTTTGGCCCGGCTATTATTGTAGTATTACATAATGATAAGGAGAGGTTTGGCGTGGAAAAAGAAGACCGCAGCTATGTTTATGAAAAAGCGGAACAGCTGGCTGCAGAGACCGAGGAATTCCTTAATGAAGCAAGATGGTATTCAGGATTTGAAACCAGAGATGTCATGGAAGCAGGACAAATATCCGACTGTCTGGAAGAAGCCTATAAGAAAGTAGAAAGCATTGGAGAATTGATAGAAGGTGTAGTGTCTGAGCTGCGCAATGATGATTCCCATGTGAAAGCAAATTTTGAATTGGCTGCTGACATGCTGGAAGAGTTGAAACGGGCAAAAAAAATATTACACGAATCTTTAGACGTGTTAGAGTACGAAGACGGCGCTGTGAACGATTTAGCGGATAAAATTAACGATGTATATGTAAACTTTGACTTTGAATCTATTGAACCGCAGGCCAAGGATTTAAAAGGGGGTAGGTGAAAACCTACCCCCTTTGCAAAACAGGTTAAGCAACGAATATCCCTTCAGGGTCGATAACATTGTACAGTAAGTATAATTCGTGATAGGTTGGCAATGGTGTTTCACCGCGGCAGCGGGAGACGTCAATGTCAAAGCCAACATTGGCCTTAATGTCTTCAATAGTTGTGCCGGGATGTACTGTATCCAGATACATCAGGCCGGTTTGCTCATCAAAGCGGAATACCGCCATGTTAGTAATTACCGCAACCGGCCCGCCGCGATATGCGCTACCGTACACTTCCTGGCGGCTTTTCCATTTACCGGAGGGCCAATCTTTTACCCGCCAGCCTGGGGAAGTAATGTAATCTACTTCCTCTTTAAAACGCCGTTTTTCCTGCACCATAATAAATACTGTACGGCGTGCCATGGAATTGATGTCAGGGTTGCCACCACTACCGGCCAACCTGCTGCTGGCGTTAGGATCCATGTAATCTCCAACGGCAGTGGTATTTACGTTGCCGTACTTATCAATCTCTGCCCCGCCTAAAAAGGCAAGATCCACAGCCCCTTTCTGGAGTTGACTGAAAACATCCATAAGGCCGCTGGATACAGAAGCCTTATGTTCACACCGAGCATCCCCTACGGATGCCGGTAGGTGTGCAGGGCGGCCGTCCATGGAACCGGCCTCGTAAACAATGGATGCTTTGGGTGCATTGGTCTTTTGAGCAAGAGATACAGCAAGCATGGGAAGCCCGGTTCCTGCAAATACTATTTCCCGGTCATTTACTTCACGGGCGCCGGATACCGCCAGCAGGTCCAAGGTTTTAAAGTCACTGGGTTTTGCTAAATCAAAATTATTTTTCCATTCCATTTATCTTGCCCCCCTTTTGACGCGTAAGCTATAGTTCATAGCGGCATTCGCCCGCAGGCTGTCCAAGCGGTTGAAACCGAGTTTATACAGGTATTCATTGTAATCTCCGCAGCCCAGTATCCACTCTTCTGCCCAGGCGTCGAATCCTTCTTGAGTTTTGGTTTTAGAATAAAAGTCGCGGATAAATGCACCGTCAACTTCGTAGTATCCAAAGCAGCCGGTAGGATGGGCACCCCACGGTTGTTCGACAATGGCATCAACCAGGTAGTGAGGAATTAAGTTTGCGGTTGGATCCTGACGAATTACCTCTTCCGGAACAATTTCTTCTGCTACTACGATGAGCTTGTCCGCGGCTTTCATGGCCTCATTATCCGAATAGCGCTGCCCCATCACTTTGACTGTACCTTCGTCTCCAACTTGTTGAACGTGGGCAATACAAACGTTAGGCCTTGCTGCGGGTACGTTTAAAACTGCCCGCTCACCGTAGAACGGATCTTCCTGGTAATTGAATTTTTCAGTAGGAATGCGAGGGTTACTGCCGTCCCGCATACCTTTCTTGCCGAGCACATCATATTCAGGATTAAGAATGTCGGTTCCCAGGGCACAGTAGGTAGGAAGGAATGGTAGTCCCATTGAGCCGGCGGCCAGTCTCATAACCATCTGCACATGGCTGTAGTCCTCTACAATAATTTCACCATTCTTAAGCTTACGGTTTAAGTTGGCACCTATTTTGCCAAAAAGCTCATGACCCATAAAACAAGATTCCCAAACCTTAACACACCCGGCACCGATAAGCACTTCACCGTGAGTTCCTGAGTTTACCTCTACAAGATGCAGGTCTTTTTTTCCTTGGCGAACTATTTCGTGCACCATGGCCATGGGGCGACGCCAGATTGTGAAGCCGCTAAAGGTCATCATATCCCCGTCTTTAATTAACTCGCGCACTGCTTCGGGCACTGTCATTTTCTTGCTCTTAAAGTCTGCCAATTTTTTTGCCTCCTTTTCAATGTGCTCTATCTGAACGCATCCCGCCATTATTTTTGTGCGGGGGCGTTGTCGAAAAAATGTTTGATCTTCTGTCTTTTCTGAAAATAAAATTTTTTGTTGGGGCCGGTAAATTAATTACCGGCCCTTGTGCGGATAAGGTAGTGTTTGTTAACCTGTCTTTTGCGCCCGCTCATTCGGTTCATCTCGCAGGCCAGGCTAAGGCTCAGCCGGACGCTCCAGCGGGATTCCCGCCCCATTCGCCGTCCTGGCTCAAGGGGCGGCCTCGCACGTCCTGTGCTCGGTCCCGCTTCCGCTTACCGGCTGAGCCAAGCCTGGCAACTGCTCGATTCAACTCATTCGCTAAGCGCAAAAGACAGGTTTGTCAAGGTTTGATCCTGTGAAAATAGCGGCCCTTGTGCGGATAAGGTAGTGTTTGTTAACCTGTCTTTTGCGCCCCGTTCATTAGGTTATTATTTAGTCAGCTAATACGTGTTTGGCAATTACAATACGTTGAATTTGGTTTGTACCTTCGTAAATTTGAGTAATTTTTGCGTCGCGCATATAACGTTCTACCGGATATTCTTTGCAGTAACCGTAGCCGCCGAAAATCTGTACTGCGTCTGTGGTTACTTTCATGGCGGTATCGGTTGCATATCTTTTAGCCATCGATGCTTCTTTGGCATAGGGCAGTCCCATTTCCCGCATCCGCGCGGCGCGGTATACCAGAAGACGCGCAGCTTCAACTTCGGTGGCCATGTCAGCCAGCATAAACTGGATGGCCTGCTGCTTGGCAATGGGCTTGCCAAATTGTACCCGCTCTTTTGCATAGGCGGTGGCAGCGTCCAAGGCGGCCTGTGCAATGCCCAGCCCCTGGGCGCCGATTCCGATACGTCCGCCGTCTAATAAGGACATGGCTACTTTAAAGCCCTCCCCTTCCTTGCCCAGGAGGTTTTCTTTGGGGACCTTGGCGTCTTCGAAAATCAACTCGGTGGTTTGGTCACCGTGGAGGCCCATTTTTTCTTCTGTTTTACCAATCGAGAAACCGGGGGTATTCTTATCCACCAACAGGGCAGTAATGCCCTTATGGCCCTTACTCTTATCGGTTACCACAAAGGTGCAGTACACATCGGCTTCTCCGCCGTTAGTAATGAATATTTTGTTACCGTTTACAATGTAATGGTCTCCTTCGAGCTTAGCCGTGGTCTTCATGTTAACAGGATCAGATCCTGCTCCAGGCTCTGTGAGAGCAAAAGCACCTAGGTATTCGCCCGCAGCCAACTTGGGCACGTATTTTTGCTTTTGTTCTTCGGTGCCAAAGTAAAGTATAGGGAAAGTACCCACTGAGGTATGCACAGCAAGGATTACCCCGGTGGAGGCACAGGCCTGAGAAATTTCTTCGATGGTGATAATATAGGAAAGAAAGTCGCACCCTGCTCCACCGTATTCTTCGGGAATGGGAACTCCCATTAGGCCAAGTTCACCCATTTTCTTCAAGTTCTCATGAGGATGTTTATGTGTTTGGTCTATTTCTACGGCCCGGGGAGCTATTTCATTTTGGGCTAGTTTTCTGACCATGTCGCGCATCATTTGCTGTTCATCAGTTAATTGATAAGGCATATGTTTTTAACTCCTTTTCACTTTAAATTGAATATTATTCAACTTTAATTAACATGGCATCACCTTGTGCGGCCCCGCTGCATATGGCAGCTATACCTAAACCGCCGCCACGCCGCCGGAGTTCGTAAATCAATGTCATTAGCACACGTGCCCCGCTGGCCCCGATGGGATGTCCGAAGGCCACGGCCCCGCCGTTAACGTTGGTTTTACCCAGGGGGTAACCGGCAATCTTACTGCTTACAAGTGTAACCGCGGCAAAGGCTTCATTGACTTCTAGAAGATCAATTTGATCAATGGTTAGGCCTTTTTGCATGAGAAGCTTGTTAATGGCAAGGCCCGGTACGGTAGCGATGTATTTAGCTTCCTGAGAAACGGATGCATGGCCTAATATGGTAGCCATGGGCTCTTTCCCGAGTTTCTGAGCTTTTTCTTTAGACATAAGCACCATGGCACCGGCCCCGTCATTAACCCCGGGGGCATTACCCGCTGTAACTGTGTTATTCTTATCGAAAACAGGAGGCAGTTTTTTTAATGCCTCTAGACTGGCGTCCCGGCGCGGCCCTTCATCTGTGTCACAAATCTTGGGGTCTCCTTTTTTTTGGGGAATACTAACGTCAACAATTTCATCCTTAAGCCTGCCGACATCAATAGCTTCTACAGCTTTCTGTTGACTTCTTAATGCCCACTCATCCTGCTCCTCGCGACTAACACCGTATTCAATTGCCACTTCGCCGCCGTGAATAGCCATATGGCGGTCATAAAAGGCGCACCAAAGGCCGTCGTTTACCATTAAGTCTTTAAATTTGGTGTCAAACATACGAAGGTTCCAGCGAGCATTAACAAAGTAAGGAGCGTTGCTCATGCTTTCCATACCGCCGGCAAGCATTAAATCGGCATCTCCGGCTCGAATGGCTTGATCCGCCATAGAGACGGCTCTTAAGCCGGAAGCACAAACTTTGTTTATAGTTTCAGACGGTATGTCCCAAGGTAAGCCGGCCATTCTGGATGCCTGGCGTGAAGGCACTTGCCCGCACCCGCCTTGAAGAACCTGCCCGAAAATCACATTTTCTATCTCGGATCCGTCTATTTCCGCCCTGTTAACCGCCTCCTGCATGGCTATGCCACCCAGTTGAACAGCATTTAAGGGTTTAAGCGCACCACCCAGTTTGCCGAACGGTGTGCGAGCTGCACTGATAACTACTGTTTCCCGCATTGGTTTCGCTCCCTCCTGATTTTGGGGAATTCCAAAGTATTCGAAAGGTTGAAATGTTCAGAATACACTAGTTCGCATACCCTTTAGGAGTTTCTTGTGCAAAAAACATGCCTAGAATTCTAATTGTTCAGAATTTTATATTGAAACCAACAAAAACACTGTTTGGAAAACTTAAAAGCGATTATTCTTAAGTATCTTAATGTTATTGACCGTAGACAAAATTGATTTGTTGCGTGTGTAACAAGTAGTCACGTGCCGAATTTTGCGGCAATTACGAAAAAAACTTCCGTAACGCTTAAAGCGCGGAAGTTTTGCGTTGTTTCCATATGTGTAAACAATCGATCACGGTAGCTTGGAAGTTTCGCACTTTTTTCTTCAGGTGGGATTCAATCCCACCAGTTGGGGACATTCCTCCGCAGGAGGTGTGTCCCCTTTCCTTTTAAGCTCCGGTATTCAGCTTTAGCTGAACGAGTTTACTCGATGGTCATAATTACAGTTTCGTTAGTTACGGCGTCACCAGCTCTTACTTTTATTTCCTTAACCGTACCGTCACCGGGGGCATATATGGAAATATACATTTTCATGGCCTCAAGGGTCGCAACCTCATCGTTTGCTTTTACTTGGTCACCGACTTTGACATCAACAGAAACCACTTTCCCTACCATTGGCGCAAGAACATCCATATTTGATAACCTCCTTAAAAATAAAGATAGTTTATTCTTGAGAATGTTGTCTGTACTAACATACAGTTATCAAGATTATGACACACTTGTCATAGGTGGTCAAGAAAATTTCAAAATTTTGTATTTATTGAAAGTGGATTTCTCATTATTAATTGATCTCTTTGATAACCAATTATACCTTGAGATTGTTGCCTTGTGTATCAAAACATGTTAAAATACTGGTTCAATCGAATAAATTGGCTGTTTCCCGGGGTATTGGTTTTTAAATGCGTGGACACATTTTAAAGTAGATAAATTCATTTGATAATAAAAAGACCAATGCCTGGAGGAAATATCCTCTAACTGTAGAATATTGAGCAGGAAGATTAATTAGGAAATGGTTACACTATGCTGTAAATTACATAATTCAAGGGGGAGCAGAGCAAATGAAGGCTACCGCGGACAGGATAGAAAAAAACACCGTTGTTATGGAAGTGGAGGTAGATGCGGAAAAATTTGACCAGGCTTTAAGCCAGGCTTACAAGAAGTTGGTTAAACAGGTTAACGTACCGGGTTTTAGGCGTGGCAAAGCACCTCGGCGTGTAGTGGAAAATTATGTTGGAAAAGCTGCCTTATATAATGAAGCAGTTGAACTTGTGATACCTGATGCCTATGTGGAAGCACTTGAAGAGACCGGTGTAGAACCGATTGAACAGCCCGAAGTAGAACTGTTGCACGTGGAAGAGGGAGAACCGGTAAAGTTTAAGGCTACAGTTAAAGTTAAACCTGAAGTGGAATTGGGTGACTATAAGGAACTGGAAGTTACACAGGTTCCAGTTGAGATTGGCGAAGAAGAAGTGGATGAGGAATTGGAAAAGTTGCGTAATAAACATGCCCAACTTGTCACACTAGATGAAGGAAACATTAAAAATGGGGACATGGCTACCATTGATTTCACCGGGCGTGTGGATGGTGAGGAATTTGAAGGTGGCCAGGCATCTGATTACGCACTGGAAATCGGTTCAGGTTCCTTTATCCCAGGTTTTGAGGAGCAGCTGGAAGGAATGGCAGTCGGCGAAACCAAGGTAATTTCAGTTACCTTCCCCGAGGATTACCAAAACAAAGATCTTGCTGGTAAGGAAACAGAGTTTACAGTGACGCTGAAAGGCTTGAAACGCAAGGAGTTGTCTGCTCTTGACGATGAATTGGCCAAGGATGTAAGTGAGTTCGATACCTTGGAGGAATTAAGGGCGGATGTGTTGAATAATTTAAAGCAAGCAGCACAAGACAGGGCAAAACAAGAAATGCGTACCGAAGTTATTACCAAAGCGGTAGATAATGCTACGGTCGAAATCCCTGCAGAAATGGTAGATAGTCAGGTTGACCAAATGAAAAAGGATATGGAGCAGCGCCTTATGTCTCAGGGCCTTTCCATCGAAGATTATCTGAAGTATACTGAATCTAATATGGAGCAGCTTGAGGAAAACTTACGCCCTGAAGCTGAAAGGTCGGAAAAAACTGCTCTGGTTTTAGATACCATCGCCAGGCAAGAACAAATTGAAGTAAATGATGAAGATATGGAAAAGAAAATAGAGGAAATGGCAGGACAATACCAACAAGATTCTAAAACCCTGAAAAAGATCCTGGAGTCACAAAATCAGTTGGATTATTTAAAGGGTGGAATTGCCAGGGAGAAAACTGTTGACTTTTTGTTGAAAAACGCTATTATTGTACCGGGCACAAAGGAAGAGGCCAAGGAATAAATTTAATTATGAATAAAAGGAGGGAATTTATGTGTCAAATTTAGTACCCATTGTTGTTGAACAGAGTAATAGGGGAGAGCGTGCCTACGACATATATTCCCGGCTGTTGAAGGACAGGATTATTTTCATCGGCGGTCCCATTGACGATAACGTTGCCAATTTAGTTATCGCCCAGCTTCTGTTCCTGGAGGCTGAGGACCCGGAAAAGGACGTACACCTTTATCTCAATTCCCCAGGTGGAATTGTAACTGCTGGGATGGCCATTTATGATACAATGCAATATATAAAACCACCGGTTTCCACCATATGTATGGGTCAGGCTGCAAGTATGGGTTCTTTCCTGCTGGCGGCTGGAGAAAAGGGTAAACGCTTTGCACTGCCATATGCCCGCATTATGATTCATCAGCCTTTGGGGGGTGTTCAAGGGCAGGCAACCGATATTGACATTCATGCCAAGGAAATATTGCGTATGAAGTCTATTCTAAACGATCTGCTGTCTAAGCACACCGGTCAGCCGTTGGAGACTGTGGCCCGGGATACGGAAAGGGATTTCTTCATGTCAGCCGAAGATGCGAAGCAATACGGCATCGTGGATGAGGTATTCCAGGTGCGTAAGCAAAGCTAAAAGAGGTGGAATTTTATGTTTAATGAAAAAGGTCAATTAAAGTGTTCCTTTTGTGGAAAGCTGCAAGACCAGGTGAAGAAACTAGTTGCCGGGCCGGGAGTATATATTTGTGATGAGTGTATTGAACTCTGCAACGAGATTATTGAGGAAGAGTTAGGGGAAGATGTTGGGCTGGAACTTGGTGATATTCCGAAGCCGCAGGAAATTAAAGACATTCTTGACCAGTATGTAATTGGCCAGGAGGATGCCAAGAAAAATTTGGCGGTAGCGGTATATAATCATTACAAGAGAATTAACCTGGGTGGAAAAATTGATGATGTAGAGCTCCAAAAAAGCAACATTGTAATGATGGGCCCTACCGGCTGTGGTAAAACATTACTTGCACAAACCTTGGCACGATTGCTGAATGTTCCCTTTGCCATTGCTGATGCAACATCACTGACTGAAGCCGGGTACGTGGGTGAGGATGTAGAAAATATACTGCTCAAACTTATCCAGGCAGCCGATTATGATGTTGAAAAGGCTGAGAAGGGTATTATTTATATTGATGAGATTGATAAAATTGCCCGTAAGTCTGAAAACCCTTCAATAACCCGGGATGTTTCCGGTGAAGGTGTTCAGCAGGCGTTGCTGAAAATACTTGAAGGTACGGTTGCCAGTGTGCCGCCTCAAGGTGGACGCAAGCATCCTCACCAGGAGTTTATCCAGCTTGATACCACCAATATTTTGTTTATTTGTGGTGGCGCCTTTGACGGGATCGAAAAACTTATCGAAAACCGTATTGGGAAGAAGGCAATGGGTTTTGGGGCGGAAATTAAGCCCAAGCAGGAACAAAATATAGGACAAATTCTCAAGCGTATACTACCGGAAGACTTATTAAAATATGGTCTCATTCCTGAGTTTGTCGGGCGTTTACCGGTTATTGTTACCATTGAGGCGCTGGATGAGGAGGCCTTGGTTCGCATTCTCACAGAGCCCAGAAATGCTTTGGTTAAACAGTATGAAAAACTGTTTGAACTTGATGGTGTGGGATTGGAATTCCAACAGGATGCACTTGGGGCAGTAGCTCGAGAGGCTATGCGGCGTGCCACCGGTGCCCGCGGCTTAAGGGCCATCTTAGAAGAAGTGATGTTGGATATTATGTACGACCTGCCCTCACGGGATGATATAGCCAAGTGTGCTATCACCCAGGATGCTATTGAAAAGAAAGATAAACCAATTATTATTTCTGTTGACCGCAAGAAAAAGAAAGAAGAATCAGCATAACAGCGGCTTAAAAGACCCACAAAGTAAATTTGTGGGTCTTTTACCTTTATCATGGACAAAGTGTGAATTTTATGTTAAAATTAAATCAAATATCGGTAGCTTAATTGAATTAATCTTTAGGTGCCCCTTGCAGGGGATAATAGGGAACCAGGTGTGAGTCCTGGGCGGTCCGGCCACTGTAAATGATGAGTATCTTCCAGAGTGCCACTGTTCGGTTGCTAAGCGGACGGGAAGGCGGAAGCATACAATGACTCATAAGTCAGGAAACCTGCCTGAAAGTTATGTGCATAGTAACCTCCCAAGGAGAGGGCAGCGCGGGTAATTTAAGTATGTAAACACCCCGGCTCTTTGGTGAGCGGGGTGTTTTTAATTATTCTTTTTCAATCTCATACTCCCTGTTGCTGCGGGTGTTATGTTCCAGGGTATCTTTCTTTGTTTTAGTCTTAAAAATAAAAAATGTGACAGGTGCTGTGGCTCGAGAAGTCTCAGCTGAAAACCTGGACCTAGTTTTTCGTTGTTTTAGATAAGGTATTCAAAAGGGTGATACCAACTTGGATACAATATTTCTTTGCAGCGGGTTAGGCCTGTCTAGCTTACCACTAATATGTATTGTTAGGGGGTGGTTAGATGTGGCCTAATTTTGGGTTAACAATTATCCCCGGTAATCCGGGGTTTTTCTTTGATCATATTTGGCAGGTGAAACGATATTGATAATCATATTGGGTGGTACCGGTGATGGACGTAAACTCGTTCGCCACTTGGTTGATAAAGGACAACAAGTGGGAGTAATCCCGGCCAGTGAATACGGCAAAGAACTGGCGTTGGAGGACGGTGCTATGGTGTTGGATGAAATGCCATTCCTTGAACTTTCGGCATGGTTTCAAAAGAACAATGTCCGGGGGTTAGTGGATGCCAGGCATCCCTTTTCATCAGACAGCCATCGGCAAATACCAGACCCTTATGTTGCGGTATGTGACAATTACGGCATTCCTTATTACCGTGTAGGCCGGGAAGAAACTGAGGTTCAGAAGAATGATCTGGTCAATTACGTATATTCAGCAGAGCAGGCGGCTGAAAAGGCTGCTCTGTTGGGCAAGTGTATATTTCTTACTACCGGCAGTAACGGGGTGGAACCCTTTTTACGGGTAAAAAATGACTTTGGTGTGCGTTTGGTGGTACGGGTTTTACCCGAACACAGGGTGATCAGGAAGTGTCAGGATATGGGTATAAAGCCCAAGGATATAGTTGCCATGCAGGGCCCATTTTCAAAACAGGTAAATAAAGCCCTGTTTAAGATGTACCGAGCTTCAGTGGTAGTTACAAAAGATAGTGGAAAGGCCGGCGGAACTGATAATAAGCTGTCCGCTGCCCTTGCTTTAAAGATACCTGTGGTTATTATAAAGCAAAAAAATAATGGACCTGTTTATTCATGGCGGGAAATTCTGTTTTTTCTGTCCAATAAGATCGCTACTTAATCTGTAAATGAATCGGGAAGGTGGTTATTCAATTGAAGACAATTAAGCGAACTTCTCTGTTGTGTGGATACTTGTTTGCTTTGCTGTTAACTATACCGAAGCCAGCCTATGCCATGCACATTATGGAGGGGTTTCTTCCGGCAGGTTGGGCGGCCTTTTGGGCACTGGTTACGCTGCCTTTTCTGGTCATCGGCATGCGGTCAATCAATAAAATGAATGCTTATAACCCCCGGCTGAAGATGCTTCTGGGCTTGGTAGGAGCATTTGTGTTTGTACTTTCTGCTCTTAAGATCCCCTCTGTTACGGGAAGTTCCTCTCACCTTACCGGGGTAGGATTAGGAGCCATTATGTTCGGGCCCACCGTTATGACTATACTGGGTACCATTGTGCTATTATTTCAGGCATTGCTATTGGCCCATGGCGGCCTATCCACATTGGGTGCCAATGCTTTTGCCATGGCTGTGGCCGGACCTATGGTGGCCTACGGAGTTTTTAAGGGAGCCCAGAAGCTTGGGGCGCCTCAATGGCTTTCGGTTTTTTTGGGTGCCGGCCTGGGGAATTTATTCACTTATATTATTACCTCTGCTCAGTTAGCCCTCGCTTTTCCTGCCGGGCAAGGTGGGGTAATGATGTCATTTACTAAATTTGCATCTGTATTTGCAGTTACTCAAATTCCGCTGGCTGTCAGTGAGGGGCTTCTTACTGTGCTGGTGCTTAATTTGGTGTCTGCTTATGCCAAAGAAGAACTGAACCAGTTACAGTTTAATATCAGTTCCAGGGAGGCGAAATTATGAGCCGGGCACAAACTGGCCGGGGCAACAAATTTGTAATGAAAAACATGCTTTTACTGGCACTGGTGGTGGCCTTAGCCGTTATACCCCTATTTACCAGCAAAGGAGCGGACTTTGGCGGGGCGGATGGTAAAGCAGAAGCAGTAATAAATGAAATCTCACCAGGTTATACACCATGGTTGGAAAGCATCTGGGAGCCGCCCAGCGGAGAGATTGAAAGCTTACTCTTTGTTGTGCAAGGAGCCTTGGGCGCGGGGTTTATTGGCTATTGTTTGGGATATTTTAAAGGGCGGAGAAAGAGAGAGGATTGATTTTTTCCCATGTTACCCATAGACAGATATGCATACAATAACGGGTTAAGCACCTCTCACCCGGCAGAAAAATTTGCCTTCTCTATGGTTACTTTAATTATTTGCTTAAGTGCATCGGACATGATTACTTCCCTGACCGTTATTTTGACCATGGCCGGAGTTGTGGTTATACGCGCAGGGATACCCGTGGGATTTTATCTCAAACTAATGATTGTCCCCATGACCTTCCTGGTAATTGGCGTCATTACCGTGGCGGTTTCCGTGGGTGGAACAGAAGCATATTTTTTGTACTCTTTCACCGTGGGGGCTTTTACCCTGGGGGTTACTGCCGGCAGTTTGATCTTGGCCGGTAACTTGTTTATAAAATCTTTGTCGGCAGTATCGTGCCTATATTTTTTATCTTTGACTACTCCCATGGTTGAGATTATACTGGTCTTAAAGAGACTGCACGTTCCAACTGTGATTATTGAGTTGATGAGCCTTATATACCGGTTTATTTTTGTGCTTATGGATACAGCAGGACAGATGTACACAGCGCAGTCATCTCGCTTGGGCTATAGTTCTTTGTCACGTGGCTATTCGTCCATTAGCCAGCTGGTAACCAACCTTTTTGTGAAGGCGTATCGGCAGGCTGATAATTTATCTGTGACGTTGATGTCCCGGTGTTATAAAGGGGATTTAAGTGTCTTGGAACCAGAGTATACTGTATCCAAAAGGAACATAATGTTTATTGGAGTAACGGATATCGCATTTATAATACTATCTCAGCTGCACGGGGGTAATTTGTTTTGATTGATTACATAATTGGAGCCAAAGATTTACAGTTTGGCTACCCGGATGGAACAACAGCTCTGAGGGGTATTAATCTGGACATTGAAAAGGGTCACAAGATAGCTGTTTTAGGAGCTAACGGTGCAGGCAAGTCTACGTTGTTTTTGCACCTGAACGGAATTCTGCGGCCCGAAAAAGGAAAAGTGATATTTGACGGCAAAGAGGTCCGCTATGACAGCCGTTCTCTGATGCAGTTGAGGCGAAGTGTGGGTGTTGTTTTTCAGGACCCGGACAGCCAAATTTTTTCTTCTAACGTGCTGCAGGAGATTTCCTTTGGACCTTTAAATCTAGGTCTGTCTAAACAAGAAGTAATGCAAAGAGTAGACGCTGCCATGGAAGCAACCAGTGTAAACGAATTTAAACACAGGCCTGTACACTTTTTAAGCTACGGGCAAAAAAAGCGGGTTTCTATAGCAGGTATTCTAGCAATGCATCCCCGGGTACTTATATTGGACGAACCCACTGCCGGGCTGGATCCTAAGCTGATTGTTCAGACGACAGAGTTGTTTGATAGCATTAACAAAGAAGGAATAACCATAATTATATCTACCCACGACGTGGATTTTGCTTATTCTTGGGCAGATCGGGTATTGATTATGAACCAGGGGCAAATTACATGTGAGGGAAGACCTGAAAAGGTCTTTTCAAATCAAAGTGTACTGCAAGAGAACGACCTTACATCTCCCTGGATGCTGGATGTTTACAAAGAATTAAGAAAAAAGGGTTGG
Organism: Clostridiales bacterium; assembly: GCA_016278505.1. Classification (GTDB taxonomy): domain Bacteria; phylum Bacillota; class Desulfotomaculia; order Desulfotomaculales; family VENG01; genus VENG01. The sequence goes on along the minus strand of JADQBQ010000001.1, from coordinate 79,761 downwards.
CTGGTGGAACATGTCTCCCCTCCCCGTACCAAAGATGAGCTATTCAGTTTAATCAATCAAGCCGGTAAAAAGGTAGAAGTACCCATAATGTCAAAAGTGAGCGCTATGGAGTAAATATATTCTTTCGGGAGTGATTATTTGTGGACAATAATGAGGTGGAAGTAAGAGCTTTTTCGTTTTTAAAAGAGTTGTTTGAGGAGAGAGAATGGCCGTTCCCATTACGTCTACAGTTGGACACAGAGTGTTCAGCTGTTGAATTAGCACAAAAGTTGGATCTACCTTTGGATAAAATAGAAGCTGTATTTATTAACGGTACGGCCCAAACATTGGACCAGGGAATGGTTAGGCCCGGAGACCGGATAGCCTTTGTTCCTCCAGGCACACCGGGTCCTTATAGAGTGATACTGGGTATAGTTAAAGGATCTGACCAGCAAAAAGAAACCAGTTAACCGGTGTTTGCGATGCATACATGTGTTTACAAAAGAAAAAAGAACCGGATTCATGTGAATCCGGTTCTTTTTTACACTTTAGGAAAGTATACCTTGCCATATAAATGGGAAAGGTCAAGGAAAAATAAAAGTACTTAAAAGCGCGCTAAGTGAATTGATTTAGCGCGCTTTTCTTGTAAAATAATTATATTATTGCCTTGGTCCCATAGGGAGAACCGTTCTCTTGAAAACCGTATTTAAGATTCCTGCTGCGGAGCAGTACCAGGCAGCAAATGCAGTGGCAAGCCCAAAATAGCCGCCGAACTTATTAAAAACAGGATTTCCAACGTGTCCTATGTCAAGCAATATGAAAGTAATTAAAAGTAATGTAAATACAACAAGAAGACCGTTATTTAAAGCAAAGGTTCCTATCCACATGTATGCCGTAAAAATGGTCCATGCGATAAGGAACATGGCTACTGCGGGAGTGTATGCCTCAAACCACCCAAAGGAGGAAGCTCCAAGGACATAAAGCGCAAAAGCTACCCAGAAGGAACCGTATGAAGAGAAAGCTGTAGCTCCAAAAACATTATTCTTTTTAAATTCCCACATGCCGGCAAAAATTTGCACTGTTCCACCGTAAACCAGAGCCAGCATAAGCACAAACATTTCAGCCTGTGCAGCCACAATTCCAGCGTTAACAAGACTGAGACAAAAAGTGGTAAGTGCAAAACATGCTAATCCTAACGGACCGGGGTCGGCGATGGAAGCCGTTTCGTTGATGTTATAAACCTTGTTCTGTTCTGACAAACTAATCCCTCCCTATAATTTTTGAGAAATCTTTATAACTCCTTTTCCCAATTGATCTAGAGTCTTTTATCACCTCCCAGTATGAATTAAACTATTATTTAAACAATTTCCTTTACAATTAGCATAATAGTTAATTATACCATTGTTAATGGAAACTCTGCGAACCACTAAATTTGTTGTACTAACGGCCTGTATACATCCTTTAGTGGCTATTCTGAAAATTCATATGGAATTGTTAACTGGTTAAAAATAAAGCCCGAATGGTCTGAAAGGGATAAAAAATGGAAATGTTACAAATACTATAAACAAAAAATGTGTGACAAGCAATACTTTATATCATTTTTTTCGACAATAATCGCGAGGAGGATTTTGCCATGGGAGACTTGTCCGGCGGACTTGCCGGGTTTGTAACTTTTATCCAGGTATTTTTTGCCGTCATAATTGGACTTTATTTTTGGAACCTTTTAAAGACTCAACAAGGAAACAAGTCTGCACTGGAAAGGGAATCCCGTAAGGAACTTGAAAAACTACGGCATATGCGCACTATTTCGCTAACTGAGCCGCTCGCGGAAAGAACGCGTCCTACCAGTTTCGATGAAATTATTGGGCAAGATGAGGGACTTAAAGCCATGCGGGCCTCGCTATGTGGGCCTAACCCGCAGCACGTATTGATATATGGTCCGCCGGGAATAGGTAAAACTGCTGCTGCCCGTCTTGTATTGGAAGAAGCTAAAAAGAATGATGGTTCACCCTTTAAGCCTGATGCCAAATTCATAGAAGTAGATGCTACAACAGCGAGGTTTGACGAAAGAGGAATAGCCGACCCGCTGATTGGTTCCGTGCATGACCCCATTTACCAGGGCGCAGGGGCCATGGGTATGGCGGGGATTCCTCAGCCTAAACCAGGTGCCGCCACCAAGGCTCACGGAGGCATGCTTTTTATTGACGAGATCGGTGAGTTACACCCCATTCAGATCAATAAAATGTTAAAAATAATGGAGGACAGAAAAGTACTTCTGGAAAGTGCCTATTACAGTTCAGAAGATACTAATATTCCCAGGCATATTCACGATATATTTCAAAACGGACTGCCGGCAGATTTCCGCCTGGTTGGTGCCACTACAAGGACACCGGAAGAAATCCCCCCGGCCATAAGATCGCGCTGTCTGGAAATCTATTTCCGCCAATTATTGCCGGAGGAAATAGAATTGATCGCTGAAAAAGCCGCCCAAAAGGTTGGTTTCCCCCTTGATGAAAAAGGTATGGAATTAATTAAAAAATATGCCACCAGTGGCAGAGAGGCCGTTAATATTATCCAAATAGCAGCTGGAATTGCCATGACCGAGGATAGAAATGACATTAATGTGGATGATATTGAGTGGGTAATTCATAGCGGTAGATATGTGCCCAGGCCGGACAAAAAAGTATCGGCCTGTCCTCAAATTGGCTTGGTGAATGGCCTGGCAGTTTATGGACCGAATATGGGAGCATTGTTGGAAATTGAGGTGGGGGCTATACCGGCAGCCCGCGGGCAGGGAAAACTAATTGTAACCGGTGTTGTAGAGGAAGAAGAGTTAGGTGACAGGACAAAAACCATCCGGCGCAAGAGTATGGCCAAAGGTTCCGTGGAAAATGTACTAACAGTTTTAAGGCGAACTATGGGTGTTGATCCACGGGATTATGACCTGCATGTGAATTTCCCGGGTGGAACTCCGGTAGACGGGCCGTCTGCCGGAGTAGCTATTGCTACGGCGGTCTATTCAGCAATAGAAGACATTCCGGTTGATAACAATGTGGCTATGACAGGTGAAGTCTCCATACGAGGTTTTGTTATGCCTGTGGGGGGAGTTATCGCCAAGGTAGAGGCCGCGCGGCAGGCGGGTGCTACTAGGGTATACATACCTAAAGAAAATTACCAGGCCCTGCTGGAAAAAATAGAAGGCGTGGAAGTGATCCCGGTGGAAAAACTTGAAGCAGTGATTAAAGGCGCCTTGGTAGTAACCAAAGATAAGATAGAAGATGTGCGTCCAGCCCTCGATGTGGTAACGGCCGGAAACTTTGTTCCCGCCCCCTCTCTTTCCACCGACGTGTAAGATTTAAAAAAACTTTAAAAATCAACAAACCCTCTTTTATTATAAAGAGGGTTTGTTATATGCTGGGTGGAAGTATAAAACTAAGCAACATTCCGCACATGGCACTTATTGTTATGGCCGCATGACCATCAATTATGATAAAATAACTTATGTATTTTAATATCTGCCCGAACGATGTGTAGTAGTAATGAACGTAATAATAGGAGGTGCATCTATGAATCCCGTCGAACGGGTTTTACCTTTATTACCACTTAGGGGAATCTTGGTTTTTCCTTACATGGTCATCCACTTAGATGTGGGCAGGGAAAAATCGGTACAGGCCATAGAAGAGGCAATGATTCAGGACAAAATGATCTTTTTGTCCACTCAGAAAGATGCTCAGACAGATGATCCAGGGCCTAATGACATTTATGATATCGGTACCGTAGCGGAAGTTAAGCAATTGTTGAAACTTCCTGGTGGAACCATTAGGGTGTTGGTTGAAGGGATTGCGCGGGCCAGTATTGATGAATATACGGAAGAAAGCCCGTACTTCAAAGTTAAGTTAGAACAATATACGGAAGATTTTGAGAAAAATCCGGAAATTGAAGCGCTTATGCGTAACTTAGTTAACCAGTTTGAACAATATGTAAAGATATCCAAGCGTATTCCGCCGGAAACGGTAGCTTCAGTGATCAATTTGGAAGAGCCGGGACGGCTTGCGGACATTGTAGCCTCTCATCTCAACCTGCGGATTGAAGAGAAGCAGGGAATCCTGGAAGCAACGGATATAGTTGACAGACTGGAAAAACTGTGCGCTATTGTTTCTAAGGAATTAGAGATAGTGGAATTGGAACGTAAAATAAATGTTCGTGTTCGTAAGCAGATGGAAAAAACACAAAAAGAATACTATCTCCGTGAACAAATGAAGGCCATTCAGAAGGAATTGGGTGAAAAAGATGATAAGGCGGCCGAAGGTGAAGAATACCGGGAAAAAATCGCCAAGGCTAAATTACCCAAGGAAGTAAATGAAAAGGCCATCAAGGAAGTTGAGCGGTTGGAGAAAATGCCGCCCATGGCTGCCGAGGCAGCAGTAGTTCGCAATTATCTGGATTGGCTTCTGGCCTTGCCCTGGTCCAAGGGAACCAGAGACCGTCTGGATATCAACCATGCTGAAAAAATTCTCGAAGAAGATCATTATGGTTTAAACAAGGTAAAAGATCGTATTTTGGAATACCTTGCTATTCGTAAGCTTTCCAAGAAAATGAAGGGCCCCATACTTTGTTTGGTAGGGCCTCCCGGAGTCGGTAAAACATCTCTGGGCCGTTCTATCGCCAGGTCTTTAGACCGCAAGTTTGTGCGCCTTTCCCTTGGCGGAGTGAGGGATGAGGCAGAAATTCGTGGACACAGGCGCACCTATGTAGGAGCCATGCCCGGACGTATTATCCAGGGTATACGTACTGCAGGTTCCAAAAACCCTGTATTTCTGCTGGATGAAGTTGATAAAATGAGCATGGATTTCAGGGGCGATCCCTCTTCGGCGCTGCTGGAGGTATTGGATCCTGAGCAAAACAGTACTTTCAGTGATCATTATATTGAAGTGCCGTATGATCTAAGTAACGTGATGTTTGTTACCACGGCTAACGTAGGGGCTAACATTCCCCGTCCGCTTTTGGACAGGATGGAAATCATAGAGATTGCCGGGTATACCGAAGAAGAAAAGGTACAGATTGCCATGCGGCACTTGATGCCCAAACAAATTAAAGAACATGGTTTAACTGACCAGATGATTAATATATCAGAGAACACCGTACGCAAAATTATCCAGGAATATACGCGGGAAAGTGGCGTAAGAAACCTGGAGCGTGAGATAGCAGGCATTTGCCGCAAAGCCGCCAAGCAAATAGTGTCTAAAAAGGCCAAAAAAGTGAAGGCAACGGTGCAGAACCTGCCTCAAATGCTTGGTACACCCAGGTACCGTTATGGTACAGCCGAAAAAGAGGCGCAAGTGGGTATTGCTACCGGCTTGGCATGGACTGCAGTTGGTGGAGATACTCTGGCTGTGGAAGTGGGTAAATATAAAGGCAACGGGAAGCTAACCCTTACCGGTAAACTGGGGGACGTGATGAAAGAGTCCGCCCAGGCGGCCTTTAGCTATGTACGCAGCAGAGCTGACCAGCTTGGTATCGACCATGCCGTTTTTGAAAAGTTTGATGTCCACGTACACGTTCCTGAAGGCGCCATCCCCAAAGACGGGCCGTCTGCAGGTATCACCCTGGCTCTGGCCCTGGCATCGGCGCTTACCGGCCGCAGGGTAAGAAATGATTTAGCCATGACCGGTGAGGTGACTCTGCGCGGTAGAGTACTGCCTATCGGTGGCTTTAAGGAAAAAGTATTGGCTGCACACCGGGCAGGTATAAAGACAGTCATATTGCCACAAGATAATAAAAAGGATTTGGACGAAGTCCCTAAAAACATCAAGAAACAAGTAGAATGTATCTTGGTAGAAAATATGGATCAAGTTATCAAGTTAGGGCTGCTGGACGAGAGTAAGTTTGGAAATACAGAGGCAGACGCCCCGCCGGAAGTACCGGTAGAAATGTCATATAATGATCCGATAGTTGATACCGACGAGGGAGGCCGCGAGATTCATCCATGAAAATAGTCTCTGCGGAATTCGTAAAAAGTAGCACAGGTTTGGAAAATTGCCCGGATGAGGGCCACCCTGAGGTGGCCCTCGCCGGGCGTTCCAATGTAGGCAAGTCATCACTTCTAAACAAAATTACCAACCGCAAAAAAATTGCCCGCATTAGCAATACGCCCGGGCGCACCCAGTTGATAAACTTTTACATAATTAACGGTGATTTCCACCTGGTGGATTTACCCGGCTATGGTTATGCCAAAGTGCCGGAAAAGATAAGGGTCAAATGGGGACCAATGATAGAAAGTTATCTATCCGGGCGAGAGCAATTGCGAGGTGCAATTATTTTAGTCGATATCCGGCACCAACCCACAGCACAGGATGTACAGATGTGCCAGTGGCTTCGTTTTTACGGCTTACCTCATGCTATTGTCGCTACTAAAGCTGATAAAATCAGCCGGGGCAGAGTGCAAAAACACTTGGCAGTTGTGAGAAAGACTTTGGATCTGAGTAGTAACGACATACTAATTCCCTTCTCCGCCCAAACCGGTGCGGGGCGGGAGGAAGTTTTGAAAGTGATTGAACAATGGACAGCGATGTCTTAAACTAGAGGGATCGTCTTCTCTGGCAAGACCACCGCTTTTGAGGTGGTCTTTTCTTGTTAAAAACTATAGGTAAAGGATGGCACCATGGATTACCTGATTACATTTCTGGAAGGGATTATTACCTTCATTTCTCCTTGTCTGCTGCCCATGCTGCCCATTTACATTTCGTATTTTGCAGGGCAAAATAATGAGGGTAAAAAAAAGGCCACAGTCACCAATTCTCTAGGGTTTGTTTTTGGTTTTACCCTCGTGTTCGTATCACTTGGAGCATTTGCGGGAGCGGTCGGCGGATTTTTAAGGGAATACAGCAATTTTGTAAATGTTATATCGGGCACTATTGTGATACTTTTTGGTCTGAATTTTATGGAGATGATAAGGGTTCCTTTTATTAATGTGAACCGGCAAATTACAGTGAAGACGGCTCAAGTAGGGTTTCTATCATCTGTGTTATTCGGTGTCATATTTTCTATTGGCTGGACTCCCTGCGTGGGAGCATTTTTAGGTTCAGCTTTAATGCTTGCAGCTTCCAGTGGTGAAAGCCTGAAAGGAACCTTTATGCTTTTAAGCTTTTCACTGGGACTCGGTATACCTTTTATTGCCAGTGCCGTTTTAATTGAGCGGTTAAAATCTACCTTTGATTTCATTAAGCAAAACTATCGTATTATCAATATGATTGCAGGTGGTCTGCTTGTTATAATGGGGCTTCTAATGCTGACAGGAATTATGGGACAGTTACTTTCCAAGCTCACATTTTAGGGGGTACTTATGAATTCAAAAAGCAAAACGATATTGGGTATTGTTATTTTTGCAGCACTTCTTGGCGTTGCCTATTTTGCCTATGCTGCTTTGACGGAAAGCTACAAATTAAGTAATGAGAGCCAGATCGAAGAGGACATTACTGAACCTGAGGATGAAAAAAATCCGGCTCCTGACTTTACTGTCTTTGATATGCAAGGAAATGAGGTAAGGTTGTCTGACTTTGACGGAAAGCCTGTTGTGCTGAACTTTTGGGCATCGTGGTGCCCGCCGTGCAGGGCTGAAATGCCGTATTTTAACGAAGTCTATGCAGACGTTTCAGATGAGGTTATGTTTATGATGGTAGATTTGGTGGATGGCCAGCGGGAAACTCAGGCCAAGGGCCAAGAGTATGTTCAAGACGAGGGCTTTGATTTCCCCGTATATTTCGATAACGAACAGCATGCTGCCTATGCCTATAGAATTTCTTCCATTCCGACCACAGTTTTTATTGATTCTGACGGCAACATTGTCACAGCATACAAAGGGGCCATTGATAAAGAAACTCTGATAGGTGCAATTAATGCCTTAATCAAAGAATAGATTCTTATTCTTTTGTTGCATCTTACATTATTCGCCAATTCTTTTTTTTATGACATATCCCTCCCAAACAACAGGCAAGAGAAGATGTGTGTGGAAGTAAAATGAAAATATTAAAAAATATGAATGCACCAGCACTCACTAAACAATGGAGTCTGAACTTGACGGTGTAATAGTAATAGGAAGGAGCTAGATTATTCATGTTTGCCACTAAAAATGACCGGGGATACATAGCAGTTGTTGAGGGCGTTAAAAGAAAGACACTTGTTCACGGTGAAAAGACCTTGATGACCGAATTCTTATTGGAAAAAGGTAATACTTTGCCCAATCATAGCCATCCGCAGGAACAAACAGGGTACCTGGTTTCAGGGAAAATCATTTTGGCTATTGCTGGTGAGGAACACGAGGTTAATCCAGGGGACAGTTGGGTTATCCCCGGGAATGTAGAACATTCTGCCAGGATCATTGAAGATTCTCTGGCGTTAGAAGTGTTTGCCCCGGTTCGGGAGGATTACCTTCCATGACTGGGTTTGCTAATGTCTATCCTGAAGTTCAATTTTCTAAGTTGAAAAGATATGGAACATTGAAAACCAGTAGGTAAATAAAATACAATGACCGATAGGGGTAGCATAATTTATACACAGCTTTAAGGATAAATTACGAAGGAAGTGGGGTATCTTGCTGGTTGGAGTTATTCAACCGTGTAAAGACCTTATAAAAAGAAACTCAGATAATTCTAGTGTTAGGGAGGTCATAATGAAGTACCTACAAGTTGCTTATATGCCATATATTCCTAGCAGGGAGTTTCCATTTGGTAAGCTGCACCTTTTACCTTACCAGACCCGTGGAAACGATGTATTGACGAAATTGAGTTTGGTCTTTTTAACGTTATGCAGGAAAGTGTAATCGGAAATTCTGATGAATAAATAGGAGTGGGGATTTGATGGGTTTATTGATGGTAACAAAGGAGCCTATAATTCTGGAGACCTTTAATGCTCAGTCATTATCAAGTTGCCAGTTAGCAGAAGTGGACTGGATGCATAAATGGCTCAAGGAGAACTACCAGCTGTTATTTGAAAAGCTTAATTATGAATTGATCGGACAAGAAGTAAATGTATCGGGTTCAGGTTCAGAAGGATACCTTGATTTTCTGGGTATTGATTTAGCCACAGGTGATGCCATCATACTGGAGGTTAAAAGAGATGATTACAAACCAAGGGACCTTATTGGTCAGGCAATTGAATATGCCGCTGGTGTAGCCAGATTTTCCGATGGCAAGCTGGAACAAGTTTACAACGAATATTCTATGGGGACAGTTGAGGCTTCTTTAAGGGAACTTGTCTCTGACCAGACAAATGGTGTAACACCGTTTAACAGTAATTTTTAAGAATGACCATATTGAATTGAGATTAAGGTTGCCTGATGACTACCAGAACGAGGTATTAGAAAAACTTAATGAGGATTTTGATAAGTTATCTAAATCCGATAGGTTTTATCATTTGGTTGAAGTTAACGGGTGGGATGAGGAGGAAAAAATTATTGAGGCTATCATCAGGAGTTATAAGCATAATAGTTAGTTGTTTTCGGCTTAATTTTCTTATTTCCTCAACGAGCTTATCCACAGCCATTTTTGCCACCTCCACTATTACGAAAATTATACCATATCCTGTAACTTAACGCGACGAGTCTGACAGGGTTGAAATAGTAATAACAAGGGATGGAGGATAATTATGCCAATATATACACATAGTGAGGCTGTCGCTGAACTTGAAAAGATGACTGTTTTCCTTCGGGGAGTAGTTGCAAGAGAATAATTGCAGCAAGAATTGAATATTTTGAGTAATATTTCGGGATAGCCCCACTCGTGCACTCAAATAGGACCACCATGTGCATCAAATAGGCCCACCTTGGTCATGGAGAGATCCACCTGCTATATAATGAGGAAATAGTAGACTGGGCTGGGAAGAATTGCTTTATCGTAGATAACATAACAGGCGAGCTCATTCCAGCGTACGTCTTCGTGGCCACCCTGTCTTGCAGCCAGCATGCCTATGTAGAAGCCTTTCTGTCCATGGATATGGAAAGCTGGATCCACGCTCATGTCAATGCTTTCAATTACTTTGGTGGCGTTACCAGGATCCTGGTGCCAGACAATTTAAAAACCGGTGTGGATATATCATCCCGACAGAATCCCAAGATTAATAAGACCTATCATGAGATGGCAGAGCATTACGGGACCGCAGTGATTCCGGCCCGGGTAAAACACCCCAAGGATTATGCCTAATGCAGAAGGCACTGTAGGTATCATTTCCGCCTGGATCATCGCCTCCCTGCGCCACCAGCAGTTCTTTTCCATACGAGAACTTAACAGCGCCATCCTCCTGAAATTGGAAGAATTTAATCAGAAGCCTTTTCAAAAGAAGCCGGGAAGCAGGCAGAGCGCTTTCCTTGAAGAAGAAAAAGCGCTGCTACTACCGTTACCTACCTCCCAGTACGAACTTGCCACCTGGTCAACGGCGTCCGTACAGTACGATTATCACATATTTGCAGATAAAAATCACTACTCGGTGCCATATGAATACATTCGCCATCAAGTAGATATACGCATTACCGGCAAAACCGTTGAAGTGTTTTACCACAATCACCGCATTGCCTCTCATATCCGGGTTCGCGGTCAAGAAGGCCAAGTGATCACTGTACCGGACCACATGCCTGAGAAGCACAAACAGTACCTAACCGGGATACAAAACAACAGAAGACATATCGGCGACCGGACACATTGTGTCGAGTTTTCTGATTAAACAATGCGAACTAATGGCATGAGCCAGGACCTGCAATGGGGACAGTTCAGAAGAATCCCGGCCCGTTTTGCCGAAGGTTCAAGAAAAATGGTGGTAGGGGTAAGGTAAATGATTCACGTTGATGATGTTTTTCTTGCAGTAGTCAAAGCATCTACAAAAGATGAGTCATGGGAATAGGTCTTATGCCGTCATTAGCTGAAGTGCTGAATTATTTTCCTGATCGTTCATTCTTAATTCATATAAAAAGTAATGACAAACAAGGAGGGGAATCCCGTATATGCTTATGGGATGGACAGGATATGTGCCTCACTCAATGAAAAACGCGTATTTCCATCTACCTCAAAAATACGCTCGTATATTATGGGGTTGGCCACACCGTTTTATTGAAAGAATGGACAATGTTAATTCAGTTTTTGTCATTGTAGCCGGCGACGGAAAATGGTCTGAAGGATTCGATACAGCAAAGAATCTAAAACAAATTCCTCCTAACTATACCGGTGGTATTTGGACAAACCGTATAGACAGGATAGCCCCTTTATTTAATGAAGATAATGATTAGGGGTAGGTTGTTTCAATTTTCATTTCTAATAACGTGTGACCTGTTTCAGATTGTATCTTTTTGTTAACAAAAGAGAATCCACAGTTGCTGTAAAATTGTTGGGCATTAACGTTATCCTTATAAACCTCAACGAAAAGTTCTTTTCTTAAAGTTTTCACCGTTTCTACAAGTGCGGAACCAATACCTTTTCTTTGATAGGGCGGTAGAACAAATAATGCCCCGATCAAATTGTCTATCAAAGAAATAAAACCAACCACTCTACCGTTTTTCTCTGCAACATAAGTTTCGGCTATTGGTAGGTATTTTTTTCTAATATTCTCTTTTTCTGATGCCCAGAAATCCTCAGGAATAAAGCTATGTGCAACAACAGATGCCTCGTACCAAGTTTCAATAATTTCATTGTCATCTGATTTTGTATATTTTCTAATCATTGATTTATCTCCACTTCTATTACCCTTTTCATATTAATGCCGAATAATCCATGGTCATCTCCTTCCCATGTTTACTCAGTAAACATGAAAGCAACAAATGTAATATTCTATTTTAAACAAACATATCCCTTTTTGCGGAAGAACTAAGAAGCCCGTACCCCTGATTCCCCTGGCACAGCACCGTAAGGACATCATTTGAGGCACGGTGCTGTTTCTCTAAAAGGGCCATAATTTTTTAAGGCCTTTTTTTTGCTGTCCCGGGGGGATGTATTCCACTTTCTCCAGAGCTGTTTTGCCAAACTTTTGTTCAATCGCTTCAGCGCAATCTAAGGATTGGGGCAATTCGCCGGCGGTAAGCATCATGTTTTGGAATTCTGCAACTGCTGGTTCACTAATTTGGGGGGTTTTCGGCCATATTTTATTGTTTAGATAACGGTTGACGGCGGTAGGCAATATGTCCTGTTCAAAGTCTTTAAAATCTTGTTTCAAAGATCCGGCTATCTTTTCCGGGTGATACTTCATCCATAAAAATGCTTTGTAGATTCCGTTAGTAAAGCGTTGTATTTTTTCCGGGTGCTGCATAATATTTTGCCTGTTTGTTACGTAGACCAAGGCAGGAAGATTTTTGTGGGCCAGAGAGCCAACCACAGCGGCGGTGCCATCTGCTTCAAACAGGGAAACCATGGGCTCACAGGTCTGCAAATAGGTGCTGCTGCCCGCCTTGAATGCTCCTGCCTTGAGGTCCGTGGGAACATTGTAGATGACATTGACACTGCGGTAAGGAGCTAAATCATTTTCTCGTAGTACTGCTTCCAATAGGATTCCGGCAGTACTTTCCGGCAGTGCACCGATAACCGACTTATCCTTCATATCATGCCAACTGAAGTCAGGCATTTTCTCCTGCGCCATTATAAAGGAAGGCTCTCCCGTGGTTGCCGCAGCAAAAGCGATAAGATCAGCATTCCCAAACCTATAGTAAAGGAAATCGGCCAGGCTCATTATTACAATATCCACTTCCCCCCGGGCCAGGGCTTCTTGAGGTGTTACATCCCCGCTGTATGTTTTGGCTTCCACCTTAGCCCAAAACTCCTGGAAGAACTTTTTTTCCATGGCTAATAGATGAGGAGTCATAGCCAGAGATTTTTCCTGTTGGCCCAGAGTCACTTTAAGGGTCTCCTTTCCCGGAGTTAATAACTTCTTTATTCCTATAATGCCTGTAATTAAACATAGTACCACCAGTAGAACTAATAAAAGTTTTTTCTTTAACACGCAAAATCTGCCCCCTTAACGTTAATCTTCGCACAGTCTGTAAGCTCGAACCAAGTATTCTTGATCATAATATATTTATTTTAGCGGTAATATTTTCATGCTAACTAAGTTTATAGTCATAAACTTGCCCTTTTGGCATAATATGGGTATAAAGTTAAAAGGGGGTAAAAAGCCATGCGTAACAGATTAACTTTCCTATATTGGTCACGCCCTGAAACAGGGGGAGCGCGTTACCAAATCCAAATGTCTGCCTTGGTGGCGGGGCTGATGTGGGCAGTAACGGTGACTTTGTTTGTGGGGGTAATACTTGCACTGTGGGTAACGCTATCGCCACATCCCACATATAACCTGTCAGGTGTGATAAATTTATCCTTGTTGGCAGGGGCGCTATTGGGGGGGAGTATTGGTGGTTTAAATGTACGCAGGCAGGGGTGTCTGCACGGTGCGATAATTGGCTTTGTATATGGAATCCTGTTTTTACTTATGATGGCCGGTGGAGATTTAAATGCTTTGCGAGAGCCCGTTATCTGGGCACGTCTGCCGGTTTTGATCTTGGCCGGATCTTTGGGGGGAGTAATCGGTGTTAATCTGCCTTTAAATAAGACGCGTTTTGTCAGGCGCACCGGGCGCTGATACTATTGTAAAAGTTAGAAGAACGTTGACATGCGGCGGTGAAAACCTTAATATATAAGTAAGATCTAATGAGATAAAGGCTTTGAAGGAGAGGGTACAGGCTTACCGGTCCCAGAGAAGGAAACTCTCAGGCTGAAAGGTTTCCTGTTCGGATTCTGTATACGTCGCTCCGGAGCCGCAGAGTTGAAATTTTAGGGTGAATCTTTAATATCTATTTTGAGTAGACTCTAGCCGGGTATGCCCGTTACAGCAGTAAAGCGTCGGCAGTGACATATTGCCGAAAGTAAGGTGGTACCGCGGCTCCTCCGTCCTTGCACGGGAGGAGTTTTTTTATTTTTTGGAGAGGAGAATCATTAAGATGCCGGAATTTAACATGCCTAAGACCTATAATCCGGAAAAAGTAGAGGATAAATGGTATGATTATTGGGAACAGCAAAAGTATTTTCGCTCCCAGGTGGATCCTGAGCGCAAACCTTTTTGCATAGTCATGCCACCTCCAAATGTCACCGGTCAATTACATATGGGACATGCCCTGGACAGCACCCTGCAGGATATCTTAACCCGGTGGAGACGGATGCAGGGCTATAATGCCCTTTGGCTTCCCGGGACCGACCATGCGGGCATTGCTACCCAAGCCAAAGTTGAACAACAGTTATCTAAGGAAGGCATTACTAAGCATGAACTGGGCCGTGAGCAGTTTCTGGACCGCGTATGGGAATGGAAGGAAAACTATGGCGGCCGTATTACAAACCAGCTCCGGCGCCTGGGTTCCTCGTGTGACTGGGACCGTGAGCGCTTTACCATGGATGAGGGATGTTCCAAGGCTGTCCGGGAAGTGTTTGTCCGCCTCTATGAAGAAGGACTTATTTACCGTGATTACTTTATTACCAATTGGTGCTGCCATTGTCAGACCACCATTAGTGATATAGAAGTAGAGCACCTTGATAAACCGGGACATCTTTATTATATGAAATACCCGGTGAAAGGCAGTGAAAATGAATCTATTGTGATTGCCACCACCCGCCCGGAGACAATGCTTGGCGATGTGGCAGTGGCAGTTCATCCGGATGACGAGCGCTATCAACATCTGATCGGAAAAACTCTTGTTTTACCCCTGATGAACCGCGAAGTACCGGTTATAGCTGACGAGTACGTGGATCCTGAGTTCGGTACCGGGGCGGTCAAGATAACACCCGCTCATGATCCCAATGACTTTGAGATTGGAAAACGTCATAATCTGCCGGAACTGGCAGTAATTAATAAAAATGCCAAGATGACAGTGGAGGCAGGGGCTAAATATAAAGGCATGGACCGTTGGGAATGTCGTAAACAAGTGGTTAAAGACATTGAAGCTTTGCATTTGTTGGTGAAAACTGAAGACCATTCCCATGCCGTGGGACACTGCTACCGGTGTAGCCAGGTTATTGAGCCAATGCTTTCCATGCAATGGTTTGTACGCATGAAACCACTTGCCGAGCCCGCTATCAAGGCGACTCAGGAGGAACGCTTAAAGTTCGTGCCCGAGAGGTTCACTCGTATATATTTGAATTGGATGGAAAATATCCGCGATTGGTGTATTAGCCGGCAGCTCTGGTGGGGGCACCGTATTCCCGTGTGGTACTGCACTGACTGTGGAGAAATGACAGTATCTCGCCAAGATGTAGAAAAGTGTGGAACCTGTGGTTCCGGTAATTTAGAGCAGGATCCGGATGTGCTGGACACCTGGTTCAGCTCCGCCTTGTGGCCCTTTAGCACGCTTGGATGGCCGGACAAAACAATGGACTTAGCTTATTACTATCCCACTTCGGTACTGGTGACCGGGCGAGATATCATTTTCTTCTGGGTAGCCAGAATGATTTTCAGCGGCCTTGCTAATATGAATGAAGTTCCCTTCAAAGACGTATTTATCCATGGTTTGGTTTTGGATGCAATGGGACGTAAAATGAGTAAGTCGCTGGGTAACGGGGTTGACCCCATTGAAGTAATTGAAAGTCACGGGGCAGATAGCCTACGGTTTATGCTAATTACCGGCAACACACCCGGAAATGATCTGCGTTTTCACTTTGAGCGTTTGGACGGGGCCAGGAATTTTGCCAATAAAATTTGGAATGCTTCCCGTTTTGCTTTAATGAATTTACAGGACTATGACCTGGACTATGTCCCTGAAACCGTAGATTATATACTGGCAGACAGGTGGATTCTCAGCAGGTACCAGCATGTTATCAAAGAAGTTACCCGCCACATGGAAAAATACGAACTGGGTGAGGCAGCCAGGATATTGTACGAATTTACCTGGAGCGAGGTTTGTGACTGGTATATTGAGCTGGTCAAGCCCCGTTTGTATGGAAAAACAAGTAATATGGACAGGAAGACTGCTCAGTATGTGCTAACCGGTGTACTGCGGGGGGCCATGGAACTGCTGCATCCCTTTATGCCCTTTATTACCGAGGAAATCTGGCAGCAACTGCCCCATAAAGGAGAGTCAATAATGCTGGCGCCGTGGCCCTGCTGTCGCGAAGAAATGATAGATACCGCCTCGGAGGAGAAAATGAACTCGGTCATGGAGGTTACCCGCGGTATAAGGCAGGTAAGAAGTGAAATGAATGTAACACCGGGTAAAAAGGCGCAGGCCATTATAGTTTCACCGGAAAGCAGTGTTAGGCAAGCACTGGAAGAAGGCCGGCATTACATTGAAGACCTCGGGACTGCAATTATTGATATTTGTTCTTCCCTGAATGATAAGCCGGAGCAGGCGGCAGCGGCAGTGGCCAAAGGAGCGGACATATACGTGCCGCTAAAAGGGCTGATAGATGTTGATAAAGAGATTGCCCGCCTAAAAAAAGAACTTTCCAATGTGGAAAAGGATCTGGCCAAGGTGCAGGGGAAACTGAATAATGACAAATTCTTAGCCAAGGCACCGGCTGATATCGTGGAAAAGGAAAAAGGTAAAGAAACTGAACTCTCTGGTAAAGCAGGAACATTAAGGGAACGTCTGGCTGTTTTAGGTGAGTAATTAAAAACCCGATTAAGAACAAAGACAAAGGAAAAGGCAAACACATTAGACAGGATTACAGGATAAGCAGGATAAGAGATTTAAAGATAGCGATTAAAATAGCCATTTGGTTATAAGTTTAAGCTTAGAATATTAAAATATAACAAAACCGCCAAGACAAATTAATGCAAATAAATATTGTATGCAAAGAAATAATGAAGTAAAACAAGCAAAGCTAAAAATCCTGTTGATCCTGTTAATCCTGTCAGAAAAAATACCCCAAAGAAATACCCCAAAATGTTTTCCTATCAACCCCACATAAACCATATACACAAAGTACTTTCCTTAAATATCCTCGAATTGATAACCTAACATTGGTTTAACCTGTTCAAATTTATTCATTATTTCTTCCCGGTTATTGCCGGGGATGTCTAAAATACAATACCTGTAGCTGGCAGGATTCTGTTTGTAATCGGAAAGATATGTGTTTTCCCGTACGATGTTTCTAATCTCTACTTCTGGATATAATATCTTTATTTCTTCCAAGTTGGCCTTAATGGGAGTTTTAATAATCTTTTTGTCTTTAAACTTGCGAAGTTCAAAGTTGTAACAGTATTTAAAGGCAAGTTTAATGTCTTTATCTACTGTGGGTTTTCTGCCGGTGGCAACGTCACAAAGCCAAAGAAGGGGGTCAAAACCCTTTACAGCTTTTATAGTTTTTGCAAACTGAAAGGCGATACGGCTGTTAACTTCTATGATATAGATTTTCCCCAGTGCTTCATCGATTCTTAGTTCCACGTTGAAAAAAGTGTTATTAAGAGCAAGTGCCGGGATTAAATTTATTACCGTGGAGTGTATTTTAGACTGCATGGCCGGATTTAAGTCGTACGGAAACTCATGGTGTTTGAAGCTAATGCCATCCTCAAAAAAATGGGCTTTAGTCACCCCAAATATTTTTACGTCATCATTAAACACATAGCCGTCAACTGTAACTTGGTCACCTTTAATTACTTCTTCGCAAAGAAAGCGGTTTAATGTCTCCAAGTTTTGTTGGTTTTGTTCAGCGGTGCTGATGGCCAGTGCATCAACGAAATACCCATTGTAATCGATAATCTTTTCGGTATTTAGTGCAATCAACTCCAGCAAGGTGTCAGGAGAATTAATCTGTTGGCTGGAAAAGGATACGTTTGAACGGGCAGGCTTAACAAAAACAGGAGCGATATTGCTATTACCTTGGAGATAATCTCGATCTAAGCAGAAATCCGGAGTACATTCCGGAACGCATCTTGATTGGATGGTTCTCGAAATATACTTGTTTTGACAATTAATAATACTATTTATCGAAGCAAATATCTTACCGGTTTGTTCACAAATAACAGCGGCAAACACTGCTGATGAATCGTGAGTGCCAATAACGGCGTCAAACATATCAGGGTTACTGTTGATTAGATGAATGGTTTCCCGAAGATATTCTTTTACACCAATGTTGAATATTTTTTCTGAAGTTTCCAGCGTTATGTTGTAACCTGGTTCATTGGCAAAGCTGCTTTCGATGATGGGAATGTCACTTTGATCGCAAATAAACAAAATCTTTTTAGTTTCCAGCAATTATTTATCTCTCCTATTTATCTGTATATTCTTTATTTTATTAAAACCCCTTCTTTAAAGACTTTATATATGTTTTCTCCATTAAGCAGACACTTTATATCCGTCAGTGGGTTTTTTTCAAGTACTACAATATCTGCTGCTTTTCCGGTTTCTAAAGTTCCTATCATGTCTTCCAGGCCAATTGTTTGTGCCGCCGTTTGCGTGGCAGCACAAAGGGCCTCCATTTCGGTCATCAGGTTTTCTTCTACGAACCGTACCAGTTCAAGGCTGTTCTTTCCATGGTAATTATAGGGGGTACCGGCATCTGTTCCCATGGCTGTTTTGACGCCGGCGGTAATGGCTTTCTTCGCTGTTTGCACTCTAATCTCTGATACTTCTTCGGCCTTTTCCATCATAAAGCTCGGGACGCCTTCCTCTTCTCCGTGTTGCAACATTAAGTAGTTGGAAGTTAGAGTAGGAACCATATAAATTTGATCAGCCACCATCATTTCAATGGCCTCGTCGTCCGCCAGGGTTCCGTGTTCGATGGTTCTCACACCGGCCCGGATGGCGTTTTTTATGCCTTGTGCCCCGTGCGCGTGGGCAGCGGTATACTTGGACAGCTTAATGCCTTCTTCTACCACTGCGCGGATTTCCTCCGTATTCAGTTGTGGTGCTCCAGGCACGCCGCCGGGATTCATGATGGCCCCGGTGGCCATAACTTTTAAAAAATTAACCCCCTCTTTAAGTTGTTCCCGTGCCGCTTTGCGGTTTTCATCAACTCCGTCGGCCTCACGGTACATACCCTGAAAATATTCAATGCCGGCAGATTTCATGCAAATAATTTTGCCGCTGGTTAGTATTCTAGGACCTTTAATCAGGTTTTCTTCTATTGCCCTTTTTACCGCAACGTCAATGTAATTTGTGGACCCCATATTCCTTACAGTGGTAAATCCGGCAAGAACAGTTAATTCCATTTCCATGGCGGAGCGAATGGCACGTAGCTTATTTTCCACAAGGTTTTCCCTGTATGTGTCGGCCATGCCGTGCAGATCAAGGTGAATGTGTACATCAATAAGCCCGGGGATAATATATTTGCCGGAGAGGTCATAAATATCGGTGTGACCGGCTACCTTGTAATCTGCTGCTGTGCCCACATGAGTAATGGTTCCATTTCTGAAACTAATAATTGAATCTTCTATTACATCACCACCGGTGCCGTCGATTAAAGCAGCCCCTCTTAAAACGGTGTCCAAAATAGTCTCCTCCTTAGAAGTTGAGCAACTATGGAATTGCATGCTGTCAAAACTCCCATGAACCATATACACAAACTAGTATGAAAATTTATTTTCGTAAAAAAAGTATATCATAAGTTGTAAATTGTTCCATACTGTAACAAGTAATAGGTAATTTAACAATTTAAGCGCATAATTCTGTTTAAGCATATTATTATGCCAATCATATTAAAAATGAGCACGGATTTTCCACGTAGGATTTTCTTTGCAGAGAATAGAATATAATTTAAGTGTAAGTAACTGTAATCGAGAAGGGGAGAGGGTTTTGAAGTTTGAAGAGGCAATGGATTATCTTCGGAATTTAACAAAGTTTGGTATGAATTTTGGGCTGAGTCGAATTTCCGAGCTTATGCGCAGGCTGGGCAATCCTCAGGAAAAGTTGAATATTGTACACATTGGTGGGACGAACGGAAAAGGTTCAACCGGGGCCATGATTGCTGCTGCCCTGGCGGTTGGGGGGTACCGTGTGGGTACTTTTACATCGCCCCACCTTCATTCGTATACCGAGAGGTACCGTATAAACGGTGAGGAAATTACCGGCGGTGATATTGCAAACTTGATAGAAAGGCTGCGTCCCCACTTGGAGGCCATGGTCAAAGAAGGGTTTGAGCATCCCACGGAATTTGAAGTCAGCACTGCCTTAGCATTTTGCTATTTTCTGGAACAGCAGGTAGACCTTCTTGCCCTGGAGGTAGGGCTAGGCGGAGCCATAGATTCCACCAATGTAATCAACAAACCCCTGGTTTCAGTGATCACCAATGTGGCGATGGATCATATGGATTATCTGGGACAAACTGTAACTGAAATAGCCCGGGTAAAAGTAGGAATCATTAAAGACAGAGTACCCGTGGTTACAGCCTCGCAAAACCCTGCTGTGCTAAAGGTGATTCGCAAGGCATGTGAACAGCACAAATCACCCCTTGTGTCGGTGGGACATGATGTTACCTGGGAGCCGGTGGGGAATATTTCTTTGCAAGGACAGCGTCTTAACATAAAGGGAAGGCGAGCATTTTACGAAAATATTTTGATTCCACTGCTTGGACGTCACCAGTTGGAGAATACTGCAACTGCTATAGCCGTGCTGGAAATCCTTGGCGATGCCGGCTACCAAATATCCGGCGATGCTATAAGGCAGGGTTTGATGTTAACCCGATGGCCCGCGCGTATGGAAATAATACAGGAAAAGCCTATGGTATTGATTGACGCGGCTCACAATTATGAGGGCGCTAAAAGCCTCCGGCAGGCATTGGATGATTATTTTCCCACGCGCCAGGTGGTGCTGGTGATGGGTATGTTGGGGGATAAGGAGCGCGGCCGGGTGGTGGCAGAGCTTGCCCCCCGGGCACGCATGGCCATAATTACTAAGCCCAACAGCCCGCGGGCCGGAGATTGGCAGCAGCTGGCCGAGGAAATACGCCCGCTGGTACCTGAGGTTAGGGTGGTGGAGGAAATAAAAGCAGCGGTTACCCAGGGAATTGAAGCTGCCGGTTCAGGTGACCTCGTTTGTATCACCGGTTCGTTTTACATGGTGGCCGAAGCAAGGGAATACCTGGTACCAGAGTTAAGATGGTAATTCAATGTGGGTTATAAAGTGGAGAAGGCGCTATCCAGCCTTTCAACTTACCAAATTTGCATAGTTTATCGAAAAGAGATGCTTCATCTTGCAGGAAAGCCAAAAACATGCTGCGGAGTGAGTCATTTGTAATCATACACCGGCTAATGCGGGCCAGGTAATCGATATGATTTTGACAGCCTTGGAATACTTGTTTGAATAAAAATTTGTCGCTGAGATATATGCTGTTTTTTTCCTGATTCTTAAAGGATTTAGGGGGCCTTTCCGGCAGCGGAATACTGAATTTGTTAAGTTGCTGTTCAAGGTTATTAACTTGAGTTTCCAAAGTCTTTTCCAGCCCGTGTTTCATCAGTGCCTGCAGATCCTTATCGTGGGCAAAGTTATGATATATCTGTGTCTCTTCAATGCATTTATACCTTGCAGCAGTAAAATCCCACAGCAAAGAAGCTTCTGTAATGCTTAATGCGGGTGGAGAGGATGTTGCAGCTTTACCTATGTGGAAATCGCCAATTTGCACCATAAGGATTCCTCCGCGGATATGTGTTGCCTATAGTATGGGCTTCCCGCTTAGGCTCTATTCTTTTGTATTCCATCTTTGGTCAGCCCTCTTTCTGAGGGTTTTTTTTGTGTCTTAGCAAAAAGACAGGCGGTAAAGCTGAGTAAGGAAAAGGCGGCAGCAGTAAGGTAAGCATCCTGCATGGCATACAAGCGGGGCAGACTGGCGCCGGCTGCAAGGTAGGCTGCCTGCCTCATAGCCAGGACACCGCTTCCTGCTGCGATGCCCAGCACCATGCCCACGTTTCTGGCGGTGGCTAGAACTCCCCCGGCAATTCCCAGGCGCATTTTAGGCACAGAACCCATTATGGCGTTGCTGTTGGGTGATTGAAACATGCCGGTTCCCAGGCCAAACAGGCTCAAACGCCAGGCGATATCGAGGGTGGAAATTGCCGGGCCGGCATAGGAAAGACTTAGGGCCCCCAGGGCACAGAATACAGCCCCTGCTGTTGATAGAAACCGGTTGCCAATTTTATCCGATAATATTCCACTTATAGGAGCCACAATAAGAACGGTAAGGGGAAAAGCCGTCATAGTGGCGCCCATTTTGGATGCGGAATAACCTAACTGCTGTCCAAGATAAAAAGGGGTTATAAAGATAATAATGTACTGTGTCATAAAGTGAAACAGAGCAGCGATGTTTCCTGCACTGAACACATAACTGCTGAAGAGTCCCAGGTCCAACATGGGCTGTGCTGCCTTCTTTTCCTGTAGGATGAATAGAGTGCCCGCGATCAAAGCAAAGGCCCCAAATGACAGAATCAAGGGGGACCATCCGTAGTCCTGACCGCGGCTAATAAAGAACAGAAGAGATGCCAGGCCTGTAAGTACTAAAAAGGCTCCTGGCCAGTCAAACTTTTGCTTTTGTTGTTTTTCAATTTCAGGCACTATTTTTAAGCAGGAGATAAAGGCAATTACCCCAATAGGAAGGTTTATAAGGAATAATGCACGCCAGCTCCATAAGTCCAGTAAAAGCCCGCCCAGGCTGGGGCCTATGGCCAACCCCAGGGCGACCACCATGCCCAGCATACCCAGTGCCCTTCCTCTCTCGTGGGGAGGGAATGTGGCGGTGATAATGGCCGGGGAAAGGGCCATGGTCATACCGGCACCGATGGCCTGTACCGCTCTTAACGTGATTAATGCTCCAATACTCCAGGACATGCCACATAACACCGATGAAATTGTAAACAAAGCGGTGCCGGCCAGAAAGATACGTTTGAAGCCGTATATGTCTCCCAGCCGGCCAAAACTAAGCATGAAACTACTTAGAACCAATAAATACGACATACTGACCCATCCTACCAGGCCAGCTCCAACCCCAAAAACTTCTGACAGTCGGGGAAATGCAATGTAAACCACACTGGCGTCAATAGGACCCATTATCACCGGTATCAGTAGTGCGGCTAAAATACGCCACTTAAGGGGGATATTTTTAAGCAAGAGGGTGCCTCCTTTGATCATCTAACTAATTAACATTCATATGTAAAGTAACCTAATGACTTTGGTGGTCTTCTATTTTGTCTTTATCTTCGTTTAAAATCCCAATGAATGTTTTTAGTAGAGCTTCTAAAGCTTTAATTTCCTCTTTATTCATTTGTACACTAATCAAACTTAAAACATGTTCATTGAAGTTGGGGATTTTGCCTTTAAGGAATTTACCTTTTTCCGTTAGGTATAATCTTACAACTCTACGATCTTTATCATTCCTTTTTCTACGGATTAAACCGTCCCTTTCCATCCGGTCAGCAAGAGCCGTTACGGTACTTGTTTTAAGTCCTAATCTTTCTCCCAATTCAGTAACAGTTAACTCATCTTCCCGCCAGAGTTTTTCCAGAGCTCCGAGCTGCGCAGGAGTAACGTCATGTGCTTCTGCGAATTTTAAAAAGTGATTTTGTATTGTTCTAAAAGCATGGTAGATATTGCGTGTTAATGACGCATTTTTCACTGTAATCTCTCCGCATCTAAAATAAGTAGCATGCTAAATTATATCCATGATAGTTACCAATGTCCAGTAATTTACCGCCTTATTCACCGGTCCTGCTGCCTGTTACTTGTCCGCCGGGAGATGGCTCTTTTTTACTCTTTTCTTTAAAAAAGAACAAAGGGGGAATGGCTGCAAAGGCAAAAAGGCTGGCTACTAAAAAGGTATCGTCTATGGCCAGCACCATTGCCTTTTTCTGTGCCGCTCCCATGAGTAGCATAATCGCCGTGCCCGTGCCCTCCTGCAAATTGCCACCGGATAAGCCCTGGACCTTTTGCACTACCTGCTGTACAGCGGGGGAGGAAGACGTTACGGTCTCGGACAGGTGTGTATAGTGAAAGTTTTGCCTGTTTTGGATTATTACCGTTAAAATGGCTACTCCGAAAGAAGCAGATACTTGCCTAAAAACATTCATTAAGGAAGAAGCCCTTCCTACCAAGTGTTTAGATACCACATTCATGCCTGCGGCGTTTACCGGCATCATGGCCAACCCTATGCCAACAGACCTAACCATCATCAAAGCCGTTATATAATGGGCTGAAGTATCCAAGGATAAATTTTGAAGTTCCCAGGTAGTTATTCCTAAAATAGTAATGCCTGTAATTCCAAGGGGCTTAACTCCGAAACGGTCAAACAAAAAGCCGCTCACCGGATTTAGTGCGCCTGTGATCAGTGCCGCAGGCATAAGGATGAGCCCGGTTTTTAAAGCCGTCAACCCCATAAGGTTTTGAGTAAATAAGGGGATTAGGAATATGCCCCCGAAAAGTCCTACGGTAAGGAATGCTGTAGTAATAATACTTAAAGTGAAAGTGGTATTTCTTAAAAGCCGTAAATCCAGCATAGGCTGGTCAATGCTCAGCTCCACGAGAATAAATAAAAGCAGAGAAAAAAAGGAGAAAGTCAGCAGCATTACTATGAAAAAAGAATCCCACCCTTTACCGGGCGCTTCGCTCAAAGCCAGCAGTAGGGCAAATAGGCCGGTTGTGGAAAGTAAAAAACCCCAGAAATCAAATTTACTGCCCCTAGCCTTGGGCGTTTCCTCAAGTATAATTGAACATAAAATGACACCGAGGACACCTACCGGTACGTTACTTACAAATAGGAACCGCCAGCTGGAATGTTCAATTAAATATCCCCCTAATGTAGGTCCAATAGCAGGTCCCATAATTGCCGCCATGCCCCAAAAACCCAGGGCCATTCCTATTTTATCCCGGGGTACGATTCGGTAAATAATAGCCATACTTACCGGCATTATGGCACCGCCACCTATACCCTGCAAGACTCGAAAGGCGATAAGAGAATTGGTGTTCCAGGCCGTTGCACATAAAACAGACCCGGCGGTAAATATACCCAATGCAGTAATGAAGAGTCGTTTGGTGCCAAATTTGTCACCCAGAAAGCCGGTAATGGGAATCACTACTCCTGATGTTAGCATGTATGCTGTGAGTACCCACTGTATTTTACTTTCAGATACTCCGAAAATGCTCATTAGTTCCGGTATGGCTACGTTTACGGAACTATTGTTAAGAATGGCTGAGAAGGCACCTATAACAATAACAAACAGCGGTAGCCAAAAAGATTTCTCCTGTGTATTATCTTTGCCAGTCACGTTGAACCTCCACTGATAAGTGTTATTAAGTTAACTAATAGCATGAAAAAAATTTGCATGCTAATTATATAGGTGACTTGCTTACTTGTCCATTCCTTATATCTTTAAAATTACCATGTGGTATAGCAGGGGAAGCAGATCATTGCGCGTACTGAATAAGCGGTAAAAGATCACTTATTCAATTTTGATGTAAAATTAAGGATACAGCTTGTCACAAATTGGCCGGAATGATAGACTGTTAATAGGTAACAGTGGTATGTATAATGTTTGTAAAGGGTACCATAATTTTTGTAACGATAGGGCGTGGGTATATAGTGATTAGGTCTGCAAGAAGTCCCTGGATACTTTTACTGCTTTTGATTGCGGGAGCGCTGGTAGGCAGTGCCATCACTCAATCTTTAAGCATGGTGCCTTACATACACTCGACTGCTTCGTTTGGGCTAACTCCGCCTGCAGTGTTGGACCTTCATTTTGCTTCCTTAACATTTGGGTTTAGTATCACACTGGGACCGCTTACAGCCCTGGGAATGATACTGGGCTTGGTAATTTATAGGCGAATCTAGTTGTGGAGGTTAAGCGTGAACAGCATTATTTTAGCTTCTTCATCACCGCGCAGGCAGGAGCTGTTCAGGCAGCTAAAT
Source organism: Clostridiales bacterium (assembly GCA_016278505.1). Lineage (GTDB taxonomy): Bacteria > Bacillota > Desulfotomaculia > Desulfotomaculales > VENG01 > VENG01. The sequence continues at coordinate 53,944 of JADQBQ010000001.1, read as the reverse complement.
ATACCGTTTGATGTAAAAGTAGCTGGTGTTGACGAGAGTGTAGAAAAGGACATTGCTCCGGGGATCTTGGTGGAAACCCTGGCTTTGCGCAAAGCCCGTGCGGTGGCCCGTGAAGTTGAAGGTGGTCTTGTGGTTGGCTCTGATACGGTGGTTGCCCTCTGTGATCGGGTATTAGGAAAGCCAATTGATCACAAAGATGCCTTTCGTATGCTGGACTGCTTGCAGGGCCGGGCGCACAAAGTTTTTACCGGCCTGGCAGTCATTGATGCTGTCACCGGTAGATTTGTTTCCACGCACGAGTGTACGGTTGTACACTTCCGGCAGGCGGAACCTGATGAAATTGAGGCCTATGTAGCTACAGGTGAGCCTTTGGACAAGGCAGGTGCCTATGGAATTCAAGGCCTGGGGGCTGTATTCGTAAGCAAGATAGAAGGATGTTATTTCAATGTGGTGGGACTGCCCGTGGCCAGACTGGTAGAAGTTATGGGCCAATTTGGGATTTCAGTCACCGGCTTTTGGGAGAAAAAATATGAATGAGGATAAAGCTTATCATGGTACCATAAAGGACATGCCCACCGCACTGAGGCCCAGGGAACGCCTGCTGCAGGAAGGTCCGGGGGCCGTTTCGGATATTGAATTGCTTGCTATTATGCTGCGTACAGGGACTCCTGAAATGAGTGCCATAGATTTGGCAGCCATGCTTTTAACTAAACACGAAAACCTTCGCAATCTTCTACAGGTTTCAGTGGAAGAATTGAATTCTATTAAAGGAATAGGTATGGCTAAGGCCGCGCAATTGCGTGCAGCTTTGGAACTAGGCCGCCGTGTGGCGGTAACTGTAGCGGGGGACCGTGTTTCCATACGCTCGCCCGAGGACGCGGCCGGAATGGTGATGGAGGAAATGCGTTATTTAGATAAGGAGCATTTTTTTGCCTTATTGCTAAACGTTAAAAATCAAGTGATGGCCAAAGAATTGATTTCCATTGGTACACTTAATACGTCATCGGTACATCCTCGGGAGCTTTTCAAACCTGCGATTCGCCGCAGTGCGGCTTCGATTATATTAGTGCATAATCATCCCAGCGGGGACCCGGAACCAAGCCGGGAGGATCATGAAGTTACAGATCGCCTGGTGGAGGCCGGCAAGTTACTGGGGATTGACGTATTAGACCATATAATAATAGGTGATAATAAATTTGCAAGTTTTAAAGCTAAAGGACTTATCTAGTTGTTGAAAAACTTTACTAAAATTAATAAGGAAGGGGCCGTAAAATGCGTTTCGGTCTATTTTCCAAGGACATGGGTATAGATTTGGGAACTGCAAATTCCCTCGTTTACGTTAAAGCCAAAGGAATAGTTTTGCGTGAACCGTCTGTAGTAGCGATACAAAGAGACAGTGGACAGGTTTTAGCAGTGGGAGAAGAGGCTAAACAAATGATCGGCCGCACGCCGGGCAACATTATAGCCATTCGTCCCATGAAAGACGGTGTCATTGCCGATTTTGATGTAACGCAAAGTATGATAAAGTATTTTATAAACAAGGCCCTGCGGGCGAGGTGCTTTTTAGTACGCCCACGCGTAGTGGTTTCTGTTCCTTCAGGGGTTACTGCCGTTGAGGAGCGGGCGGTAAGGGAAGCTGCCTTACAGGCCGGGGCCCGGGAAGCATACTTGATTGAGGAACCAATGGCAGCAGCCATTGGGGCGGGACTCCCGGTTCATGAACCTACCGGTAACATGATCGTGGATATAGGCGGTGGTACCACCGAAGTTGCAGTGATATCTTTAGGCGGCATAGTAATCAGCCGGTCGATACGCATTGCCGGCGATGAAATGGATGAAGCTATAATTCAACACGTAAAAAAGGCCTATAACTTAATGATTGGGGAACGTACCTCAGAAGAGATTAAAATAGTGATAGGGACTGCCTATAAAGATGAATCACTGGATAACTTTGAGGTCAGGGGTCGTGACCTGGTAAGCGGGTTGCCCAAGACAGTAGAAATAACCTCGGAAGAAATATATAACGCGCTTTCCGAACCTGTCTCGAATATACTTGAGGCTATTACAAGCACTTTGGAACATACCCCGCCGGAGTTAGCGGCGGATATAATGGACCGGGGAATAGTGATGGCAGGCGGTGGCTCTTTACTGCGGGGGTTAGACAGGTTGGTCAGTGAGCAAACCGGTATGCCGGTACATTTAGCCGACGATCCCCTGCTTTCAGTTGCTTACGGCACCGGGCGCGTGCTGGAGAACATAGATGTGCTTCGCAAGGTGCTTATCCAACCCAAGAAATTGGCTTAAAAAAAGGTGTGAGTTGCCTTGCGTTCGTTTACGATTAAAAACGCTCTATTAACCATTGCTATTCTGCTGTTGGTAGTTTTTACGGTACAAAATGCCGGAAAAGAAAAGGAATTAAATGCGGTGGAAGGTTTCTTACGGGACAGCTTAGCCCCGGTCTACCAGTTAATGAACTTTACCGGGCAAAAAGTTCAGGGGTGGGCTTCTTATCCTGCTGCTTTGTTGGAGGCCTCCCGGCAAAATGAGCAACTAAGAGAAAAAGTTAGTCGCCTGGAGGCCAATGCTCGTCAGGACGAGGAAATAAGGCAGGAAAATAAAAGGTTAAAACGTTTATTAAATTGGCAGCAAAATGAAGGACAGATGTACGATTCTGTTGTAGCGTCAATAATAGCCCGTCACCCTGATAACTGGTTTGGTACCGTGGTAATAAACAAAGGAATGGAATACGGCCTTAAGCCCAACATGACTGTTATTACACCCACGGGCCTAGTTGGTAGAATAATTAATGTATCATCAAATACATCGGAAGTACTTTTAGTAACCGATCCCCGCAGCGGTGTGGGAGCGTTAATACAGAAAACGAGAGCACCCGGAATAGTAGAGGGCATCGCTTCCGGTTCCATTTATCTGCGTATGAATCATATACCCGCAAATATAATGGTTAAAGAGGGAGCGACAGTGGTTACTTCCGGGCAAGGAAGTCTTTATTCCAAGGGCATAGCTATTGGTGCGGTGGTGGATGTGAATAAGGTTGCGTCAGGCCTTTTTAAAGTGGCTACCATTAAACCCTTCGTGGATTTTAACAGACTGGAAGAAGTGATGATAATTAAATAACTAGGGGGTCACGCCTTGCGATTTTTTATTCTCGGTGTTTTAATGTTGTTGGCCCTGGTGATTCAGGTTGCGTTGACAGAATACATCCAGGTCTGGGGCAAAAAACCCGACCTGGTGTTAATTTTGATAGCAATAAACGGCTTCCTCCGCGGGACAAGGGAGGGGGCTTTTTCTGGTTTTGCGGCGGGTTTACTTAAAGACCTTATTTCCGGGAATCTTTGGGGAGTAGGTGTTGTGTCCGGTTTAGCTGTAGGATACGCATCTGGTTTTGCCGAGTCCCGTCTGTTTAAAGAGAATCCTGTTATTGTTTTCGGCGTGATCTGGTTAACTTCATTTCTCGGGCAGTTGGTATCATATATACTTTTATCCATGACCGGTTTAGGTCTGGCCCCCGGGATTGCTGCCTGGCAAATAATAATACCCACATCAACTTATAATGCCCTGTTAGGTATTGTTTTTTATGGGCGTTATTACCGTTCAGTGCAAAAAGGATTGCTGAGCAGCGAGGCGAAAGTTTAATAACTATCACCTCCATCATATAGTCAGAAGGGGACAGCCTGCTGATGAAACGTAAAATTGCAAATAAAAAATCATTAATATTGATAATTATTATTGGATTCATATTTGTTACCCTGGCCGGGCGCCTGGCATTTCTTCAGCTCGTGCAAACCCAAAGGTATCAGGGTTTAGCCCAGAATAACCTGATACGTATTATTCCAATTACAGCACCCAGGGGAGAAATAAGGGATCGTAACGGTGAACTGCTGGTGGATAACCAGCCTGTATATACATTGTCCCTTTCCTTTTTGGGTGTCAGTGAACAGAAACAACGACAGGTTGAAAAATTGGTAGCTAATATATTAGCCCGGGACAAAAATGTGGGCCGGGATGTCTCCTGGTGGACTGATGAGATAAAAAAGTCTTTAGAAAAGCAGGCCCGTCCCTTTGAGCCCGTAAAGGTTGCCATTGACGTTTCCTGGGAAACGGTTGTTCAAGTACGCGAGCGTCAAATGGAATTGCCGGGTGTGATAGTGGAAGAAGAGCCTATCCGTAATTACCCGCAAGGGGAATTGTTAACTCATGTGCTGGGATATGTGCGAGAAATAAAAGAAGAGCAGCTTAAAGAACACGAAGGGTACCGCATGGGAGACTTGTATGGACAGGCGGGCCTAGAAAATGCATTTGAAAGTTATTTAAGAGGTGAAAAGGGAGCGCGTCAGATTGAGGTTGATGCCTATGGCCGCCCGGTTGATTATCGAGGGGTTAAAGAGCCTGTGCCGGGGGATAATCTTACGTTAACCATTGACTATCGCCTGCAAAAGGCTGCCGAAGAGGCGCTGGCAAGCGGGATCAAAAGGGCTCAAAAAAATGGCTTTAAAGAGGCCAAAGGCGGGGCGGTAGTGGTTTTGGATGTAAGAACCGGCGCCGTGTTGGCCATGGCCAGTTACCCGTCTTATGACCCTTCCGTATTTGTAGACATGCTATCAGTGAAAGAGTGGGAAAAAATGCAGCAAACCCGGGCCTTGTCTAACCGTGCCCTGGGCAGTTACGCACCGGGTTCAATATTTAAAATGGTCACTGCTACTGCCATTCTGGAAAATGATGTGGTTGACCCAAGCTATTCTATTTCAGATCCCGGTTATTACATTTTGGGACGGCGGTATAACGATTGGAAACCGGGTGGGCACGGTAGGGTAAACCTGCGTGAGGCTATCAAGGTTTCCTGTAATACTTATTTCTTTAAGTTTGGTAGGGCCGTGGGGCATAAGGAAATTGCTCGTTATGCTCATGAATACGGGTTAGGGCAAAAAACAGGTATAGAGCTTCCCGGTGAGCAGGCCGGTGTAGTACCCACTCCTGAGTATAAGTATAATACATCTAAAGCTGTATTGATGCGGTATGATAAAGAGTTTCAAAAGGTTACCGACAAGTACGATCAACTTATAGCCCAGGCTAAACAGGCGAACAATGAAGAGAAGGTGCAAAGATTAAAAAAAGAACGGGATAATGAGATTGAATCCCTTTTGGCTGCACATTCATTTGATCTGGAATGGCAGGCCTTTGATACTTTAAATATGTCCATAGGCCAAGGATATAACTGGTATACCCCGCTCCAGATGGCGAATTATGTGGCCACAATAGCTAACGGTGGAGAACTGCTAAGACCTTACATTGTAAAGAAGATAACCGGCCCTGACGGAGAGACTAAAAAGTCCTTTGGACCTAAGGTTCGTAGACAGGTCAATGTATCCCCTGAGACTATCAAAATTGTTCAAGAAGGAATGCGGATGGTTACCGAGCCGGGTGGTACAGCGTACTGGTCATTCAGAGACTTTCCGCTGACAGTTGCAGCAAAGACAGGCTCAGCAGAGGTGCTTAACCATGATACCCATTCCCAGTTTGTTACCTATACACCATATGAAAAGCCCGAAATAGCGGTGGCAGCAGTGGTAGAGTACGGTGGCCATGGGAGTGACAGCGCCGGTCCCATTACACGGGAAATAATGGACGCTTATGTGCAGATAACCAGAGGAGAGGAATTCGGCAAACAGAATCTGAATAAAACGAACAATGCCGGCATACAAAGTAACCCACCCCCGCAGGAAAACATCGTTGAGCAGGAAGCAACTTTTCCCGACAGTCAAGCCCAACAAGCACAACCGGGTACCGGAGAGAGTACGCCTCAAATTGAAGAAGGTTCACCGCCTGATTCCGCTTCTCAGACTTCGATCACAGAACCCGGTACGGAGGGTGAGCCAGGAAATGATCCACCTTCTTCGGAACAATCCACAGACGGGCTTGCTAACGGGCCGGAGGTACTGCAGCAAGAGGATATGCAGGCAGAGGAACAGCCGTGAGAAGAAAAGGGCATGAATTTTTGCCCTTTTTTTTTGCTTTTATTAGCAGGATTTGGTTATTGGTTGTAGAAACTTTAATGCAGTTGTATTTGCAGGAGGAGAATTCCCTTGACTGAAGATAGTAATAGCAGTTCTCTGGTAAAATTTCCCGGTGTAGGTCTGGACGAGATGGAAGAATTTGTAGATGACAATACTATATTAATTCAAAGAACAGTTCGTTCCGGCCAGAACATTAGTTATAACGGTAACATTGTTGTGCTTGGTGATGTTAATCCCGGTGCGGAAATTGTAGCGGCCGGAAATATTATTGTTATGGGCGTGTTGCGTGGTGTTGTGCATGCCGGAGCATCAGGTGATGATGATTGCATTGTTATCGGCTTTCGTTTACATCCTACGCAGCTTCGTATTGCTAATCACATAACCAGGGCTCCGGACGGTGAAGAAGATCTATCCCAGTGGCCTGAAGTGGCCCGGATAAAAGACGGGGTTGTTACCATTGAATTGTATCAAACCGGAAACCACCGTCAGGGTAAAGCTACTTGACATAATTTGCTTATAAGGAGGAAACTGAAACAATGGGAGAAGTAATTGTTGTTACTTCCGGCAAAGGTGGTGTTGGCAAAACCACCACAACAGCCAATATCGGTGCCGGTTTAGCCGGGCGGGGACATAAAGTTTGCCTGGTGGATGCTGACATAGGGCTACGCAATTTAGATGTGGTTTTAGGGCTGGAAAACCGTATCGTTTATGATATAACCGATGTCACCGTTGAAAATTGCAGGTTGAAGCAGGCTCTGATCAAGGATAAAAGATTTGACCAGCTTTTTCTTTTACCTGCTGCACAAACAAAGGATAAAACCTCTGTCAATCCGGAAGAGATGCAGAAGCTTTGCCTTGATTTGCAGGAAGAATTTGAATTTGTTATTATTGATTGTCCGGCAGGTATAGAACAGGGCTTTAGAAATGCTATTGCCGGTGCTGAAAGGTCCATTGTAGTAACCACTCCTGAAGTATCGGCGGTGCGTGATGCGGACCGGATAATAGGGCTTTTAGAGGCGGCTGAATTAAGAGATCCCATGCTCATAGTTAATCGGCTGCGTCCCAAAATGGTTCGGGCCGGGGATATGATGAGCATAGACGACATTATTGATATTTTAGCTGTTGATTTGATTGGTGTTATTCCGGAGGACGAAATGATAGTGGTAACTACCAATAAGGGTGAACCGGTAGTTATGGACAATGCTTCCTTATCAGGTCACGCATTTCGGAACGTGGTGAGCCGACTGAAAGGGGAAGAAGTGGCTTTCTTAGATCTAGATGAGCAAGGCTTTTTTTCACGGCTGTGGAAGGTATTCGGTAAGAAGTAATTCCGGAAGGAGGGATAGCGTGGTGCTCGATTTTATTAATAAAATTTTTGGGAAAGATGCCGGGTCTAGCGGTAACGTAGCTAAAGAAAGGCTGCGGTTAGTGTTGGTGCATGACCGGTCCAGTGTCTCTCCGGAATTTCTGCAAGTGCTTAAGAACGATTTGATAGAGGTTATATCTAAATATATGGAAATAGATGAACATACATTGGAAGTAAATCTTGACAGCAATAACGAAAATCAGGTTGCACTGGTGGCCAATATACCCGTAAAGAAAATGAAGAGGGGCGTAAAGGGAGCAGCCCAGTAAGCGATTCCCCTCGAGAATTATGATAAACCTGTCTTTTGCCCATAGCGAGATGCGGGTGAAGAGAAAGGTAGGAAACAATGCTTTGTTAATAATTTGGAGGGAAATCGCCTGGCGATTTCCCTCCTCTGGTTTTGCTAAGGTGTGAAGTATTAATAAGCGCACTCTAAGGGAATTGATTTTGTACGCTTTTTTTAGGGGGTTTTTTTGCGGTTTGGAGTGGTATATAATTTAACCTGGACTTAAATGTTTCCCGGTGCTTATTAGGAGAGGGGCAGTACAGTGTTTCTAAAACGGTTTGTAAAAAAGGTTGATTTTGTACTGATTGCAGTTCTATTATGTATACTTGTATACGGCCTTTTAATAGTTGGAACAGCCGGAACCAGTGCTGCCTGGATAAGAGAAATTTTAGAGCAGCGTGGCATTCAACAGAATACAATGGAATACCTGTGGCAGGCCAGTCTTTGGGACAGGCTTAGTATTTTGAACCTATACTTGGTAAAAAGACAGGCCACTTGGATTATGTTGGGTATTGTGCTTGTGGCAGCGGTTATTTATTTTCCGTATAACGAGCTAAAGAAGCATACCAGGAAAATATATATTTTAAACCTCATTATGCTTGGCTCTGTTCTGATTATGGGGTATGAAGCCTTGGGCGCCCAGCGTTGGATTGAGCTAGGACCTTTTTCTTTTCAGCCTTCGGAGTTTGCCAAAGTTTTGTTAATTATTTGTTTAGCCAGTTTTTTATCGTCCCGGGAAGGAAAATTAAATCACCTTCGGGATCTCATACCCTGTTTTGTTTATGTGGGAGTACCAATGTCCTTGATCTTACTCCAGCCGGACTTAGGGACATCCCTTGTGTTCATGGCTATATTATTTGGTATGCTTTATGCAGCAGGTGCACGTCCTGTTTTGCTGGCGGGAATAGTTGGTTCCGGGTTAACGTTAGGAATAGGCTCGGTTTGGGCCCATCTAAAGTTCGGTACATGGCTCCCACTACATGAATACCAGTTGGCGAGATTGACGATTTTTTTAGATCCATGGAAGGATTTTCAAGGTGCAGGTTATCACATGATACAATCCCAAATTGCTATTGGTTCCAGCGGCTTAACCGGAAAAGGTTTGTTAAGGGGGACACAAAGCTTGGGGCAGTTTCTACCCATTCCGGAATCAGACTTTATTTTCTCCGTGCTCTCCGAACAGCTTGGTTTTCTTGGTGCGTTGCTTTTATTGTGTCTATACTTCACACTGCTGTACCGGGTTTTGCTGATATCACGGGAAGCGAAGGATACCTTTGGCATGTTGCTGGCAGTAGGAGTTGTAAGCATGTTTAGCTTTCACATTTTTATCAATGCCGGTATGACCCTGGGCATTATGCCGGTTACAGGGCTGCCCCTGCCGTTATTTAGCTATGGGGGAAGTAATATGATTACCAATATGATCGCCCTGGGTTTGGTTTTAAATGTCTGTATACGCAGGGAAAAGATTTTGTTTTAACAGCAAAAGGGGCCAGGCTACTTTTAAAAAAGTAGCCTGGCCCCTTTTTTACTTTTATCAGGTATCTCCAAGAAGAAAATAACACAGTATAAAGCATGTGGTTTTTGATTTGAACAGGGGGTAGCTGTTATGGCCGGTGCCAAAAAAATACGCCAGGAAGTAACAAAGGAGTTTAACTGGTACGGTTCGGTGGCCGTACCTAGGGTAATGGATAGCCCGCAGGTGTATGCCCGTGTGCAATCGCTTCGTTCTCGGCTGGTGGAAGAGTCGGTATTGCGTGTGGATGCAGTGATAAGGGCTTTTATTGTTGGAGATGTTAAGCATCACATCATACCGGAGAATGAAAAGCCGGCCATAAGAAGGATAAATAAGGACGTGGAAACCACTACTTTTATGAAATTGAGGAACGTAGACAGTGTGCGGGATATTAAGTCAGTCCGCCATAAAGTAAATGTAAATAAAGTTAGTTTCAGGGGAGACAGGGTTTCGGTTATAGGTGATATGACTCTCGTAGTTACATATTTAAGTTCAGTGGTATTAGAGGGGACAGTTGTTGAGTTCCCTAAAGGTAGCCCAGTCAAAGGGGCGGCGGTAAAGGTCAAAGAAATAAATACCGGAAGGCTGGTTTCTGCAACTACCAGCGGGACAGACGGCAGTTATGCCTTTGCCGAAATGGATCCGGGTACTTTTATGATCGAAGTGGAAGCTGAAAACTATCAAAAAGAAGAACGGGTAGCCGTGGTTATGCTTAAAGATAATGTTGATTTTATTTTACACAGGCACGTTGAAGAAGGCATTGATGCTAATGTTAAGGAATTAAAGGAAAACTTAGGTACCGAGCGGTAAAGATGTGAGATGGGGCCTGTCATATTTACCCTCCTCCTTAAATATACTATATGGAAATATTTTCAGGAGGAGGGTAGGAAATAATGTTTAAACTAAAATGGCCCCGAATTAAAAAAAGGGTTAACAAGACAGATAATTATTCAGATTGGCCCAGTTATTACCAGTCCTATTACACAGATAAACAAAAAGGGCCCGGTGGGAAAAAGGGACGGCGGGGGCTTGTTACCCGTACAGTAGTTACCGTTTGCCTGCTGGCGTTAATACTTGCTGTTCGAGAGGCGCCACTGCCGGTGGGGCAGCAGGCTCGGGAAACTGTACGTTACTTACTGACGGCCGAATGGAACTTTGAACCTCTAATGCAGGGTGCGGTTAGAGTTGCCAGTCAAATAGTTAATTGGGATAATCCTATGTTTCATAACTGGCCTAATGCCGGTCCGGTTCAGCCTGTGGTGGCTGAAGGAATGTGGGTACCGGTGTCGGGAAAGGTTGTGTGCGAATTTGGCTGGTCAGAAAACCCCATTGACGGTTTAAAAAGATTCCACCCCGGGGTAGATATACAGGCGGAACAGGGAACTCCTGTACGCGCGGTGATGGACGGGCAAGTCGTTCTCGTACAAGAGGATACGCGGCTGGGGAAATATATTCTTATAAATCACGGGGGCGGATGCTACACTATGTACGCCGGGCTGCAGAATATTTTAGTTAATAAAGGAAAGTGGGTTTCGGCGGGAGAGGAAATAGGTGAAGTGGGGGTTAAAAGTGACGTACCCCAGGGGGGGCTTCATTTTGAAATGCGTGAAAAGGATGATTTAGTTAATCCTTTGGACCGTTTGCAGATGGGCAAATAAACGGGGGTAATGAACTGTGAAGTTTTTGCGGTTGATGGGTACTGATATATACCTCAATCCTTTTTTCCTGGCTTTGCTTGCCCTTTTTTTTGTCGCCGGTGTATTGGTAAAGGGTCTGATTGCCTTTGCCATTGTTTTTATCCACGAATTTGCCCATGTGGCGGTGGCGAGAAAACTAGGCATAACAGTCTCTCAAGTGGAGCTATTACCTTTTGGTGGTGTGGCCCGAATGGGACAAGAGTTGTCTTTGGATCCCGGTACGGAAATTCGTGTAGCAGTTGCAGGACCGGCAGCAAACTTTATAATGATATTGTTCGCCATTGCCCTCAAAAACCATAATCTTTGGGACAGTAATCTGGGTCCTTTTTTTATCCAGTGCAATCTTTTGGTGGCCTGTTTTAACCTGCTGCCCGCTCTTCCTCTGGATGGGGGGAGAGTGTACAGAGCCTTCCTGGCCCGCAAAAAAGGATTGAGTGAAGCAACCAGAATCGCCGCCGCGCAAGGCCAAAAGTGGGCGGTGTTCTTGATCCTGTGTGGCTTTTTGGGGATCTATCTCGGTGTCACGGGCGTTGATGTTTCCCTGACGGCGCTCTTTTTATTTTATGCCGCCGGCAGAGAAAAAAACAGGGCCCCATATCTCTTTATAAACCATTTGGTTCGGAAAAAGGATGAGCTGGAGGAGGACGGGCTCCTTCCTGCCAGGGTTATGGTAGTCCTGGAGCATGTTACTCTGGGTAAAATAGTGCGTAGTTTCTTACCCCAAAAGTACCATTTGGTTATGGTAGTAGATTCCATCGGGCAAGTTAAGGCAAGGGTTACTGAATCTGAAATTGTGGAAAAAATATTGGAGGGTGGTATGGATGTGCCGGCCGGGCAGATGAAAGAGAGTTGATAGAAAACTGAGTTAATTATATTACCCCGTGGGATTTGACAACTCTGCGGGACACAGATTATGATTGAGAAGGAATATTTTTCCGCAGTCACACTTTAGATTTTGCAGGAGGATATACACGTGGAGCAGCTGCTGGAGAGGATCTTAGCAACAGTTGAAAAACCTTCTCGTTATGTAGGCGGTGAATGGAATTCAATAAGTAAAAAATGGGATCAGGCAGAGGTGAAAATGGCCTTTGCTTTTCCCGATGTTTATGAAGTGGGAATGAGCCACCTGGGCATGCAGATACTTTACAAAGTTGTAAACGATCGACCGGATGCACTAATGGAACGGGTCTTTGCCCCCTGGGTAGACATGGAGGAGAAAATGAGAGCAGCCGGCCTGCCGCTTTTTAGCTTAGAATCGCGCAGGCCGCTGGCAGAATTTGATGTAGTGGGCTTTACCCTTCAATATGAAATGAGCTTTACTAACATTTTAAACATGCTGGATATGGCAGGCATCCCCATGCGCAGTAGTGATAGGAAGGGGGACAACCCCCTGGTGATTGCCGGCGGGCCATGTGGTTTTAACCCGGAACCCTTAGCCCCTTTCATTGACGCGTTTGTCCTGGGTGAAGGAGAGGAAGTTATAAACGCGGTGTTGGACGTTTACCTTGCCCAAAAGCAGCAGCAGTGTTCCCGAAGAGACACTCTGTCTGCATTGGCGGGTGTGGAAGGGATATACGTGCCTGCCTTTTATCAATTTGAATATAAACAGGACGGGACGGTAAAAGAATTTAAAAGTGATAGCCATGTCCCGCCGGTGGTAAAAAAACGGGTGGTAGTCGACGTTAATGATGTGCCTTTTCCTACCCGTCCTATAGTCCCGCATACAGATGTGGTACATGACCGCATGATGTTGGAGGTAATGCGGGGATGTACCAGGGGATGCCGTTTTTGCCAGGCGGGGACCATCTACCGCCCGGTTAGAGAGAAAGATCCGGAAAATTTGCTGGCCCAGGCGGAAGAACTGGTCCGCAGTACAGGGTGGGATGAGATATCACTTACCTCACTCAGCAGCAGCGATTATTCAGGGATCAGTGAAGTGATAGGCGGCTTGGTGGACCGGTACAGTTCAGAAAGAATCAATGTGGCCCTTCCTTCTTTACGGGCGGATGCTTTTTCGGTGGAGCTGGCCAAGGAAGTGCAGCGAGTACGCCGGTCAAGCCTTACCTTTGCACCGGAAGCCGGCACCCAGCGTCTGCGGGACGTTATCAACAAGGGTGTAACCGAAGAGAATCTTATGGAAGCCGTTACATCAGCTTTTAAGGCCGGATGGTCTTCGGTTAAGTTATACTTCATGATTGGCCTTCCCTCTGAAACAGAGGCAGACTTAGAAGGGATTGTAAGCCTGGCCAGGCGGGTTTTAGAAGCCGGGCGGAACATAAGCCGTTCCAAGGGAAGGTTGAGGGTAACTGTAAGTGCTTCTTCCTTTGTCCCCAAGTCGCACACTCCCTTTCAGTGGGAACCTCAAGATTCCTTAATAGAATTACAAGAAAAGCAAAGATTTCTCAAGCAGAGGATCAAAGGCAAAGGTCTTACCTTTAATTGGCACGAGGGTCAAGTTAGTATGCTTGAAGCAGACCTGGCCCGGGGTAACAGGGATTTGGCCCCGGTTTTGGAACGTGCCTGGGCCCTGGGATGTCGCTTTGACGGCTGGTCCGAGTGCTTTGACTTTTCCAAATGGGAGAAGGCTTTTGAGTGTTTTGGCATCAAGCCCGGAGATTATGCGTTAAGGCGTTATAGCCATGAAGATGTATTACCCTGGGACCACCTTGATGCAGGTGTCAGTAAAAAATATCTAACGCTAGAGCATAAAAGGGCCTTAGACGGCGTGCCCACAGTAGATTGCCGGGGAGGTAAGTGTCCTGGCTGCGGCATTTGCCCTTCCCTGGAAATCAATACGCAGCTGGTAGGAGGGAAAAGTGTTGAACCTGTACAGGATTTGCTATAAGAAAGTTGGTCCCATGCGTTACATCTCCCACTTGGACCTTCTGCGTACCATGGAAAGAGGTTCCCGGCGCGCGAGGCTGCCTCTGGCATTTACGCAAGGATTCAATCCTCATCCCCGTATCAGTTTTGCCGCACCCCTGCCGGTGGGTGTCCAGGGAGAGGATGAATATATGGACCTGGAATTGGAAAGTCCCATGCAGGCACCGGTTTTGGTTGAAAGGCTAAATACCTGTTTACCGTACGGGCTGGAGATACTTGAGGCCAGGGAGGTAAAAGGGGCAGCCCCCTCTCTAATGGGGATGGTGGAACAAGCTACCTACGCTGCGGTCACCATCCGCCCGGCTGACATAAACGAAAAGAGCCTAATTTCCTCCATTAAAGCATTTATGGAACAGCAGGAAGTAATTATCGACAAAAAAACTAAAAAGGGAACCAAGGCGAAAGATATCCGGCCCGGCATAGTGAAGTTGAGCGGTGACTCAAAAGAAGATAGGCTTTTCATTTATATGACGCTAAAAACAGGGAGCCGGGAAAATGTTCGCCCTGAAGAAGTTTTACGTGCCCTGGTGAAAGGATATCTACCCCTAAACGTGGAAGAATTTAGGATAACCCGCACCGGCCTTTATGCTGCGGGCGAACGTACATTGTTCGCGGAGTTTTAGATTTGGCGGGTTTACGGGAGAGATAATATGTATAAAGAAATTGTAATCAGTGTTGGAGAAGAAGAAAGCAGAGTTGCTGTCCTGGAAAATAAAAACTTGGTGGAAATGTTTATTGAAAGGGCTTTGAGCCAGAGAGTGGTTGGGAACATTTTTAAAGGGCGGGTGGAGAATGTTCTGCCCGGCATGCAGGCGGCTTTTGTGGATATAGGATTGGAAAAGAATGCTTTTCTCTACGTGGAAGATGCATACAGTGGTAAAGAAGAGGAGTTGGGGCGCTCTGACCTGGGTACCAATATCTGCGATGTGGTAAAACAGGGTCAGGATATTATTGTCCAAATTGTCAAAGAGCCTATTGGTACCAAGGGGGCACGGGTAACAACCCAGATTACTTTACCTGGACGTTACCTTGTGTTAATGCCCACTGTGGACTATATAGGTATTTCCAGGCGCATAGAAGATGAGAAGGAACGGGACCGTTGGCGGGCGCTGGCGTCAAAAGTAAAGCCCGAAGGCATGGGGGTTATTGTTCGCACCGCCGCGGAAGGTGTAGAAGATGAAGATTTTATACAAGACATAAACATGTTGGAGCGGTTGTGGAAAAAAATTATAAACCGTTCCTCAAGCGGGCCGGTGCCCAATTTACTACACCGGGATTTGGAATTGGTACAGCGAATACTGCGTGATATTTTTACAGAAGATGTTGACCGTATGATAATTAATTCTCGGTCTGAATATGAAAAGGCGTTAGATTTGTTAGATATAGTCAATCCGGGTTTAAAAGTTAAGGTTGTACTGGAAGACCGGGAAAATTTGTTTGAGGCCATGGGTATAGAGAAAGAATTAGAAAAGGTTTTGAAACGCAAAGTATGGCTTAAATGTGGTGGTTATCTGGTTATTGATCAGGCAGAAGCTCTGACTGCCATAGATATTAATACCGGAAAATATGTGGGCAGTACAAACTTGGAAGATACGGTATTGAAAACTAACCTGGAAGCGTCAGCTGAAATAGCTCGGCAGCTGCGGCTGCGCAATCTGGGTGGCATAATTATAGTAGACTTTATAGATATGGTCCAGGAGGAGCACCGCCAGAAAGTGTTGGAAAAACTGGAAGAGGAGATAAAAAGAGATAAAACCAAGACCAATATTTTAGGGATTACACAGTTGGGTTTGGTGGAAATGACCCGAAAGAAGGTTCGTCCAAGCCTTTCAGAGATAATGCAAAAGCCCTGCTCTTATTGCGAGGGGCGCGGTAAAGTGCTTTCCGAAGAAACATTGGGCATTAATTTTAAGCATCAAATATTACAGTTGGCACGTCGTACTACCGCGGACACCATCTTGGTAGAGGCCAACCCCATGGTGGCTGCGCGACTTATAGGAAGCGGCGGGGCAAACCTGCGGGAACTGGAAACTAAAACCGGTAAAACAGTGTACATTAGGGGTTCGCTGGGACAGCATATAGAGTCGGTAAGCATAAGACCCCTGCATAACCAGGCAGATATACAGGCTGCAACCCTGCCGGTAAGACCTGGGCAAGTGCTGGAAGTACGGGTGGAAGAACCGCATATTAGTAACCTGTCCGATGGTATTGCCCGTATGAACGGCTATATTTTGGATATAGAGGGCGCGGGTTCCATGGTCGGTGAAACCGTGCCGGTGGAAGTAAGCAAGGTACACAGAACATATGCAAAGGCCCGGGTGTTAAAATAAGATCGGGTGTATCATTGACTTCCTAGGATCCGGGGGTGTTTCCTTGACGCCGGAAGAGAAACTTAAAAAACTAGAGGTGTCACTAGAGAAAATTGACAGCGCTATAGTAGCTTTCTCCGGGGGTGTGGACAGCACATTCCTGCTTTATATGGCACAACAAATTTTAGGCAAAAGTGTTTTGGCCGTAACCTTTGATGCATGCATTCACTCGCGTAGAGATATAGATCAGGCCAAAGAGTTAGCTGTTGATCTTAAAGTTAAACACAAACTTTTACGAGATGAATCACTACTTAAGGATAAGGAATTTATGGCCAACCCGCCTGAGCGCTGTTATATTTGTAAACTGATAATGATGAGCAGACTTAAGGAAATGGCCGCTGAAATGGGTATTGCCGCGATAATGGACGGTGCCAATGCCGATGACTTGAGTGATTTCCGTCCCGGCATGCAGGCTACCGCAGAGATGGGAGTAAAAAGCCCCCTGCAGGATGTGGGACTAAGTAAAGAGGATATTCGCCTTCTGTCCCGGCAGAAGGGACTTATAGTTTGGGACAAGCCGTCGTCTCCCTGCCTCTGTTCCCGTATTCCTTACAATCAAGCAATAACAGTGCAAAAGCTCAAGCAAATAGAAAAAGGTGAGGAATTACTGTATAATATGGGGTGCGGGGATGTCCGTCTAAGGCATCATGGCGAATTGGTGCGTGTTGAAGTACCCCGGGGTAAATTTAAGGATTTAATGGAACAGGAAACTGCTGCTGACGTAGTTAAAGGGCTACAAGCTATGGGATTTCACTATGTAACCCTGGACTTAGAGGGACTTAGAAGTGGTAGCTTAAATGAAGTGCTATAAATGAAGTACTTCATTTATAGTTAATTTGGAACAACGCTTTTCTTGACACCCAGTACTGATAAAGGTAAAATAGGCTAGTGTGGGTTACCAATTCCCACGAAACCGCTCGGAACGGGTTATGTAAAGGGATAATCCTACCTGCTTTCGGCGAGTCCTAATTAAAAAGGGGGTTAGTGGGTATGTATGCAATCATTGAAACCGGTGGTAAACAATACCGGGTTGCCGAGGGCGATACCCTGTTTGTGGAAATGCTGGATAATGAGCCAGGTGAATCAATTGAAATTGACAGGGTTTTGGCGGTAAGCAAGGACGGGCAATTGACCGTTGGCTCGCCGGTTGTTGAAGGAGCCAAGGTTAAATTTAAAGTTAAGCGTCACGGTAGGGGTAAAAAGATTATTGTATTTAAATACAAGGCTAAGAAAAACTACCGTCGCAAAAAAGGTCATCGGCAGCCGTTCAGCGAAATTGAAGTAGAAAAAATTGAAGCATAGAAAATTAAAGCATAGATAAAACCGGCTTTTGAACAGGAGGTGAGGACATGGCGCATAAGAAGGGAGTAGGTAGTTCCAGGAACGGTCGTGATTCTAATCCTAAGTTTTTAGGGGTTAAACGTCAAGACGGTCAAATGGTATCTGCCGGCAGCATCTTGGTACGCCAGCGTGGCACTAAGATCCATCCCGGTCGTAATGTTGGTAAAGGTGGAGATGATACCCTTTTTGCCAAGGTTGATGGCCTGGTGACATTTGTCAAGAAAGGCAAAAGTAAAACCATAGTTAATATAAAAGAGGTTGAAGAATTAGTGGTTTCCGGTTAGTAAAAAAAGCCGACTTTGTTGGATGAGATTGATCTAAAACCTGTCTTTTGCGCAGAGCGAATGAATTGAATCGAGCAGCAGCCAGGCTTAGCAAAGTCGGACGGCAATGGCAACCTGACACATTTCTTAAAGCCGAACTTTACTTTAGCCATTGCAAAACAAAGTCTAGAATTAGACCAAAGTTGGGTAATAAGCGGGGCCGAGCACAGGACGTGCGAGGCCGCCCCTTGAGCCAGGACGGCGAATGGGGCGGGAACCCCGCTGGAGCGTGAGACTGAGCTTTAGCCTGGCGCGCGAGATGAAATGAATGAGTGGGCGCAAAAGACAGGTTAAGTGTACAGCTTTGTTAACAAGTTAAGCCAGCTTTGCTGGCTTTTTTAAATGCAATTGCTATTGTTAAAATATGTCAAGTTAAAAGTTTGAGCATTTAAAGGCACGCGCTAAGAAAATATATTCGCGTGCTTTTTGGTGCCCGGCGGGTTTAATAGTATTGTAACGAAGGAGGATGTCATGAAAGCCGAAGAGATACTGAAAGTAGTCTCTGTGATGCGACATGATTTTTTAAATCACCTTCAGGTTATATCAGGCTATCTGCAACTTGATAAAAAGGAGCGGGCAGGGGAGTACATACGGGAAGTGACCTGGAATTTGCAGAGATTGAGTGAAGTGGTCCATCTAAAGGTGCCGGAAATAGCAGCAGCTTTTCTACTTGGTGAGGAGATGGCGGCGGGCGTTGAAGCACGAATGCAATATAATGTTCAGTCAGACTTAAATGGGTGTTCGGTTCCGGGTACGGTGGCTGGACAAGCTGTATATGAATGTCTTGACCAGATTTTTCGGTTTTTAGATCATGAGAATGATAACGAGTCTATGGAAAACAGTCCGCGTGTTATGATTGATATATGTGATAAAGGGGAAAACTGCGTTTGTACATTGAGTTTTAAGGCAGCACCCGGGTATGAAGCAATGAATGCAGCCCTGGACACAATAAATGAGCAGCTGTCAAAGTACGGAGGTCAGCTTAACCGGGCAATGGATAAGGAATCCGGCATGTGTACGTTGGAGATACTCTTGTCAAAAAATTTTCTAACGTTATAAAAAGGTGAGGAATTATATGTTTTATGATTATGCGAAAATTAATATTAAAGGTGGCGACGGCGGAAACGGGTGCGTGGCCTTTCGCCGTGAAAAATATGTGCCCGAAGGCGGTCCTTCGGGCGGTGACGGAGGCAGGGGAGGCAGCGTAATTCTTCGAGCTGACGAGAGCCTGCGTACATTGGTTGACTTTAAATACAAACGCCATTATACAGGTGACCGTGGCCAACACGGCCAGGGAAAGGGTATGCATGGGCGTTCAGGTGAGAATTTAATCATTGGAGTTCCCAAAGGCACCTTGATTAAAGATGCCGCTACAGGCGAATTATTGGCTGACCTGGTGGAAGACGGACAGGAAGTAATAGTGGCTGCCGGGGGCCGTGGTGGAAGGGGAAATGCCAGATTTGCTTCGGCCAAGAATAAAGCACCCTATATTGCTGAAAACGGCGAACCCGGGGTTGAACGTCAGTTGGAATTAGAGCTAAAGCTGCTTGCAGATATAGCTCTGATAGGATTTCCGAATGTGGGTAAGTCCACTATTATTTCACACATTTCAGCTGCTAAGCCCAAAATAGCAGATTATCATTTTACCACGCTGCACCCCAACCTGGGGGTAGTCAAAAGCGGTGATTTTAGTTTCGTTGTGGCTGATGTGCCGGGCTTAATTGAAGGGGCCCACACTGGGGCGGGCCTAGGTCACAGGTTTTTGCGTCATACCGAGCGAACCCGGCTGTTGGTGCATGTGATCGATGTTTCGGGCAGTGAGGGAAGAGATCCGCTGGATGACTTTGTGAAAATCAATAATGAACTTCGGCGCTATAGCCCTGAGCTGGCTAAAAGACCCCAGGTGGTTGCCGCCAATAAAACAGATATTAGCGGAGCCGAAGACAATTTACATTTGCTGCGAGAAGAGTTGAAAGGGAGCTACGAGTTATTCCCGGTATCCGCGGTGACAGGTGACGGGCTTGACACTTTGGTACGGAAGATGGCAGAAATGCTGCAAGAATTGCCGGATGAGCCTCCCGCCGCAGAGGTGGAAACTGAAAAAGAGGTTATCCATCGGTACCGGCCCAGGTTTACCATCGAGCAGGAAGACGGCGTGTTTGTAGTACGGGGAAAGGAAATAGAAAAACATGTGGCTATGACCAACATGGAAAACGAGGAAGCAGTCTACCGCCTACAGCGGATCATGAAGGTTATGGGCCTGGAAGATGCTCTTCGCCGGGCGGGGGCAACAGAAGGCTGTGCCATAAGAATTGGGGATTTGGAATTTGATTTTGTAGAGCGATAAGTGATATGGCACCACTTTTTGCGAACACAGAACGTGTGGAAAAACAGGGTAAATTATGTTATATTAATGAAACAGTCTAACACTACAACGAAAAGTTGCTATCGGGGTATCCCCGCTATGCCACGGGGACAGTTCCATCGTCTTCCCTTCGGCCCTCGCTGCGCTTCGGGGACGCTCGAACCGTCCCCATGGCTCCGCTAATTTTTAAGCTACGTTGTAGTACTAAACAATTGGAGTATTTTAGTAATGACAGTGGAGAAAAGAGATTTATCAGAAGTAAGGCGACTGGTTGTTAAGGTAGGAACCAGTTCCATCACTCACGATACCGGGAGACTTAACCTTTCTCAGCTTGAAAAACTGGCCAGGCAACTCACGGACTTATATAACCAAGGATTAGAAGTTGTTTTGGTGAGTTCCGGGGCTATAGGGGCCGGAGTAGGAAAGCTGGGACTCACCAGGCGACCCCGTACCATACCGGAAAAACAGGCGGTGGCCGCTATCGGCCAGGGCCTGCTTTTGCACATGTATGAAAAGTTTTTCTCTGAGTATGGTATGACGGTGGGACAGGTACTTCTCACCGGGGAAGATTTTGCAGACCGGAGACGTTTCTTGAATGCCCGTAATACGCTCCTGGCCCTTTTACAGATGGGAGTAATCCCGGTAATTAACGAAAACGATACTATAGCGGTTGATGAAATCAAATTAGGTGATAACGATAATCTGGCAGCTCTGGTAGCCGGTCTGATGGACGCTGATTTATTGATCTTACTTTCCGATATTGACGGCTTGTACACAGGAAACCCCAAAATAGACGAGGGAGCCCGTTTAATACACCATGTTACCGAGATTACACCGGAGATTGAGAATTTGGCCGGAGGGGTAGGCACAGAGCGTGGTACCGGGGGTATGGCCACTAAAATTCATGCGGCCAGGATGGCCATGCATTCAGGTATGGTAACCGTGATTGCCCGTGCCGGCGAAGATGATGTATTGCGCAGAATTCTGGCCGGAGAAATGGTGGGAACGGCTTTTTGGCCCTCGGTAAGGCTCAGAAATAAAAAACGTTGGATAGCCTATGGCTCGGCCGTCCAAGGGCAAATACACGTCGACCAGGGTGCTGCACGGGCTATGATGGAGAATGGAAAAAGTCTTCTACCGTCCGGTGTAACAGGGGTGGAAGGTGAATTCGGCATAGGCAATTCGGTGCGTGTGTTATTTGAAAACCGGGAGATTGCCAGGGGTATTGTCAATTATTCGGCCCTGGAAGTAGATGCCATAAAAGGTTTACATACCGGTGAAATAGCACGTGTGCTGGGATATAAAGACTTTGATGAGATAATACATCGCAATAACCTGGTGCTGGATATATAGGGAGGGATAATGTGATGGAAAAAGAAATAACTGCAAAAGCCAAAGCAGCCAAGGAAGCAGCCAGAAAGTTAGCTTATATTCCCACTGATGTAAAGAATAATGCTTTATTGGCTATGGCCGGTGCCCTGCGCAAGCAATGTGAATACATATTGGAACAAAACACCAAGGACGTAGAGGCAGGTCGGGAAAAGGGTCTTTCCAGATCCCTTATCGACAGGTTGCTGCTCACAAGAGAACGGGTGGAAGATATGGCCCGGGGACTGGAGATGCTTAGTTCGCTTGCCGACCCGGTGGGGGAAATGGATGCCATGTGGACAAGGCCCAACGGCTTACAAGTGGGGCGTACTCGGGTACCCATGGGAGTTGTTGGCATTATTTATGAGGCCAGGCCCAATGTAACTGTGGATGCTGCAGGCCTTTGCCTGAAATCAGGCAATGCCGTTGTTCTGCGGGGAGGGTCGGAAGCAGTTAACTCTAACTGTGCCGTGGCGCGCGTAATTGCCGGCGCTGCTCAAACTGCAGGCATACCGGAAGGTGCTGTTCAGCTTATTGAGAACACTGACCGTGCAGCGGTAAATGTAATGTTAAAATTAAATCAATATCTGGATGTTCTTATTCCTAGGGGCGGAGCGGGCCTGATCCAAACTGTGGTGCAAAATGCCACCGTGCCGGTGATTGAAACCGGGGTAGGGAACTGCCATGTGTATGTGGACAGTGAGGCAAATCTGGATATGGCACAGAATATAACAATTAATGCCAAATGCCAGCGTCCCGGGGTATGTAATGCCATAGAGTCTTTACTTGTGCATAAAGATGTTGCTGTCGATTTTTTGCCGGGAACATTGCAGCGACTTAAGGAAAGTGGTGTGGAAGTTCGCGGTTGCGAAAAGACTCGTGAAATTGTTTCCTGGGTGAATCCCGCCACTGAAAATGATTACGCCGCTGAATTCCTGGATTTTATTATAGCCGTTAAAGTAGTTGACGATATTGATGAAGCCATGGATCACATTTATAAATACGGTACCGGGCATTCAGAATGTATTGTTACTGACAGTTATTCTAAAGGGCGCAGGTTTCAACGGGAAGTTGACGCCGCGGCAGTATACATTAATGCCTCCACCCGTTTCACAGACGGCGGCATGTTCGGTTTTGGGGCCGAGATCGGCATTAGTACGCAGAAACTACACGCTCGCGGCCCGATGGGGTTAAAGGAACTTACTACCATTAAGTATGTTGTCTTCGGGGAAGGACAAATTCGAGAGTAAACCAATTAAAAGCACAACGGCAAATTGCCGGTGTGCTTTTATTAAACAGAACAGGTGGTGACACAATGGTATACCGGTATCAAGATGAACTGCAGGTAGCAGTGCGTGCTGCCCAAGAAGCCGGGCACCTAATCAAAGATAAAATAAGCTGCCATACGGTTACTGAAAGCAAATCTTGCGTATCAGACCTGGTAACAGAGGTGGACCGGCAGGCGGAGGAAATAATATTGCAGGCTATTAGTTCCCATTTTCCTGCCCATTCCATAGTAGGGGAAGAACAGCAGGGAGATAGGCCGCTTGTGCCTGCCGATATCTTAACCTGGTATGTGGACCCCCTTGACGGCACCACCAACTTTGTATTTGGGCTGCAGTTTTGTTGTGTTTCCATCGCCCTGGCCCACCAAGGGGTGCCTGTCCTAGGCGTTATTCACGATCCCTTCCGGCAGGAAACCTATACAGCTGTGCGCGGAGGCGGTGCTAAATTAAACGGCCGGCCTTTTACCGTGGATAAATCCGTTAGTTGCATGGAACACAGCTTACTGGTAACCGGATATCCGGGCAACATCAAAAAGCGCCCTCGCCTGTATCAAGTAAATTTAAAAAGGGTAATTGACAGCTGTAGTAACCTGCGGGCACTGGGCTCCGCCGCCCTGGAATTGGCCTACGTAGCCTGCGGCAGGCTTACAGGCTTTTGGGAGGTATCTCTCCGCCCCTGGGACGTGGCCGCCGGGATGGTGCTGGTGGAAGAAGCCGGAGGCCAAGTAAGTAACCTGGCCGGGCAGTCACTATACCTTGATGAGTATGTAGACATTGTGGCCTCCAATGGTTTGATACATCAAGAATTCTTGGACTGTTTGGCATGGAAGGATGAGGGGGATGAAGGATAACAAGGAAAACCGTCCGGTGGTGGTGGCCAGTTTTTTTACGAAAATAAATGTTTTGACGGGATAAGCGGGGTAAAAGGCTTTGCATGTGAGGCTTTGGGGTAAACAATTTTTTTTACGAAAATACCCGGGATATATAGGATTTTTGCATGCGTTCTTACGGTTCTTTGATATAAGAAGATCTTAGGTATTCCTTTTGGGAAAACATTTGGGGTATTCCTTTAGGGTCGTTTTTTGACAGGATTAACAGGATTTGCAGGATTGTTTTTGAGCAGGATCATTACTTAAGAGCGTAGATACATCATGGTTCTAAAAGAGCACTATTAATTGAAAACAATGAAAAAAAATGATTTATATTTATGAGATGAATCAAAATGAAAGTATTTATTAATAATTCCATTGCCAGATAAACTTCATTGCTTATCCTATCAATCCTATCAATCCTGTAAATCCTGTCAAAAGTTGGTTGGCCCCAAAGACGACCCAAGATGTTTATTTTTGGAAACATATTTTCATTCTAGTTTGTGTATATGGTTCATGGGAGTTTAGACAGGATTAACAGGATATACAGGATTGTAAAAAAATACAAAAATACAATCGAAAGTCTTTATTACCTAAACAGAGCTTATGGACCAGTCCAAAATATTAAAACAAATAATTTAAAAATGTTTTTTAAGACCCCAAAGCACTACCCTAAAGCATCCTGCAAATCCTGTAATCCTGTCAAAGAAAAAAGACCCATAAGCCAAGACCCAAACAATCCTTTTAAACAAGGAAACAAGAGGACCCGTCCGGGACTGCTGAAAAAGTCCAGATTCGTGTCATTCTGAATGAAACAAAGTGAAATGAAGAATCTTAAAAGCCGCAAAAATACTCAAATTCTTCGCTGCACTCAGAATGACAATATATCAAGATCGTGCATTTTATCAAGTCCTCCCCAGTTTGTCCAAATGTTTTCTGATACCGTCGTTTACTTTCCTCATTAGTGCTGCCCGCCGCTCAAAGAAATTTTTCACTTCCGCGTTTGTAGCTAGTCCCTGGTATAACTCCGCTTTCTTGGCGGTTACCTCCGTCATGGAAATGGCAGTGAGTAATGCTATTTCGTCATTGGCTTTAAATCTGGTATAATCATCCAGCATGTTTTGTAACCCCTTTCTTAATGTAACGGCAACCCTTGACCCTGGTGTTCATTAGCCGTTTTGTCAATATGGTGAAAATATGCTTTGGGCTCGGAATCCAGTCTTAACAGGTATTTGTATGCGCTAAGAGTGGCCTTGGCACCTTCACCGGCAGCAACGATAATTTGTTTTTCCGGGATGTTTGTTATGTCTCCAGCTGCAAAAGCCCCCGGAACAGAAGTAGTACAATCGCAGTTTACAATAACTTCCTTGTTTTTATTCATTTCCAGCAGGCCTTTTACTATTCCACTGTTAGGAATCGTTCCTATTTCTATGAACACCCCTTCCACTTCTAATTTCTTTTCCTGTGACGGGTCAGTGACTGATTGCAAAGTAACCCCTTTAACCATGGTTCCACCGTCAATGCCGGTGGTATTCCAGCCTATCAACTTGGTCATGTTTTCGGCACTCTCTACTTTATCCACCAGAACCTCGTCGGCCGTCCATTCCTCTAGGGATACTACATAAACATGTTCAGCTATGTTTGTTAAGTCATAGGCAGCTTCCAGCGCCGAATTTCCCCCGCCGATCACGGCTACCTTCTTTCCTCCGAAAAGAGGGGCATCGCACACTGCGCAGTAGCTTATTCCCCTCCCTGTGAAACGTTTTTCTCCCGGCACATCAAGCCTGCGCGGAGATTTTCCTGCAGCTATAATTACTGTTTGAGACCGGTATTCCGTGCCATCCTTACACGTAACAGTGAAAACACTGCCGGACTGCGTGACTTTCTCTACTTCTGCCAGATCTCTTTCCACTCGGTATTCTTTTACATGTTCTTCAAAACGGTTCATCAGCTCCGGGCCGCTTATATATTGAAAGCCCATGTAATTTTCAATTTCACTGGTCCATGAGGCCTGGCCCCCGTATTCCTTGCCCAACATAAGTACCTTCATTTTTTTCTTGCTGCGTAAACTGCTGCTGTAAGCCCTGCCGGGCCCATACCTATTATTATTGTCTGGTACATTTATAGTCTCCTTTCAGTGTGTTATAGTAATCAATGTAAGTCATTTTTTAGTATTGGGCATATCTTCCGTTTCCATATTGCAAAAATAACAGTAACGCAAATCACCTATATGAATATTATGGCAATATGAAGTAAAATTAATTCGTTTGTTGCTTTGGAGATGAATATGAATAAATTATTATTATTTTTATGCCTCTTACTGATTGGAGTTGGGTTTATGTGGTATAGCTTCTTCCCACAATTAACCAAGATTAATGTACCTGTTAAAAACCTGCCTCCTTCTCTGCAAGGGGTTACTATTTTACATTTGTCGGATTTGCACAGCGCCCGTTTTGGTAATGGACAGAAGAAAATTTTTAATCTGCTAAGGAACAAGAGGATCGATATAATAGTTTTTACAGGTGATTTGATCGATTATAGAAGGAGAAAGTTGGAGCCGGGTTTGGAACTACTGGAAAAGGCCGCAGAGCTGGCCCCGGTATATTACGTGCCGGGAAACCACGAGCGGGCCAGTGGACTGTACGAGCAATTGAAAGAAAAGCTGGTAGCAGGTAACGTGCATGTATTAGATAATGGTACAGGATTAAGTTTCTCTACGGGGAATGGTTCTTTAACTTTGATTGGAGTAGGGTTAAATGGTAGAGTAAATGTGGATTTGAGTAAATTGCGTGCAAAAGGCCCGGTAATATTACTATCTCACTATCCCAGGGTGTTCGATACCTATGCTGGCAGGGGAGTGGATTTGATTCTTGCCGGTCACACCCATGGGGGGCAAGTTCGTATCCCCTGGGTAGGGGCACTTTGGGTTCCGGGGCAGGGCAAATTCCCCAAGTATGACGCGGGTTTGTTTGAAAAAAATGGCTCCTACCTTTACATTAACAGAGGTTTGGGAACCAGCGGCTTACCCCTTCGCTTATTCTGCCGCCCGGAGGTGACTCTGGTAACTTTAACCGATAGTTAAGCTGCAGGAGCTGTTTGCAGCGAAAGTATGTATATTTTTGTTATCATTACTGATATACTTTGCTTAAATATTTCTATAATTAACATATCGTTTTCAATCCTTATACTTTAAAAGCAAGATAAGGATTGAAAACCTTATTGCCTTATGGAATTGGGAGAGGTCAGGTTATTAAAAAGTCAATACTATTACAGGAAGTTGAGAAAGTTGTCAAATTTATTGCAGAACAGGAAGCCGATTGCGATGGTAATATTACTAATGGAAGTTTGAAAAATGTAATCGACAAACTAGTTAACGTAGTAGCTAAATGTCAAACTTTTTTCATCAAGTAAAGAGAGGAACTCCTGCTTAAATAAGTGGGAGTCCCTCTCTTTTTTCACATATTTGATTGGAAACATACGCAAAATAGCAAAAATAAGGAGGCGATAATATTTTACGATTTATTACACATAAAAACAAAAAACCAAAGCCGCTGGATGCTCAGGAAGCTTACAATCTCTGGGATTTGCTGCAAAGCCGATATGGAACCATTGAACAAATAAGGATTTTCCAAAACTATATTCACGATAAAGATTTTAGTCTTTTGCTGGAACACAACTTATATGAGATGGCAAAAAAGCAGATGGACGAGCTGGAAAACCTGATGAACCAATACCAGATATCCCTGCCCCGCCGACCACCACAAAGTGTACGTACTCAGAGAAACACCGAGGCTTATACCGACCACTTTATCTCTTCTTTAATGATGACACAGATTCAGGAAAACATCTCTATGCAATTAAGAGCTTTGAGAACTTCCGTTACTAGTGAACATATCCGCAATATTGCCAGGAAATATCTTATGGACGAGCTCAAATTATACGACGACACTATAAAATACGCTAAATTAAAGGGATGGGTTGGTACCCCACCGTTATATCCCGAGTCACCTCCAGGCACTATGGAACGTTTGGACTCGGGGGAGGCTTATCACCTGTGGGATCACCTCACCAGTAGGTATGACAGTTTAGAAATCAGTCAAATTTACCAGAACTATGCCCATGATAAAGATTTTTCTTTTGAATTAGGGAATGAAATTAAAGGAACGTTAGAAAAGCAAATTAATGTCTTGGAAAAGGAAATGGATCATTTTGGGCTGCCCTTGCCTGAAAGACCGCCCAAAAGTGTAAAGACCAATAAGAATGCCGAATTACTGGAAGATGTACTTATGTACAGGCAAATTCTTACTGGAATGCAATTTATGTTCGAACTACACGCCACAGCATTTAAGCAAAATACAACCAACGACCGTCTGCGTAAAATCTACGGAGGTTTTTTGAGGAAAGAGGTTGATTTGTACAATGAATATCTTAAATTCGGTAAACTCAAGGGTTGGTTAAGGCTAACCCCTATGTATACTCCTAAATGATTTTTTTAATTACTCAAACTGTGCACAGGGGCCGGAATTCTCCCACCCCGCCGCACAAATTCTGTAGAGGAAAAACGGTGTACCGGCATGACCGGTGCGCTGCCCAGTAAGCCCCCGTACTCCACGCGCTCTCCAACCTCTTTCCCCGGAGCGGGAATGATGCGTACCGCGGTGGTCTTTTGATTTATTACTCCAATGGCCGCCTCATCGGCAATAATGGCAGCCAGGGTTTCAGCGGAGGTGTCACCGGGAACGGCAATCATATCCAACCCCACAGAACAGACGCAGGTCATGGCTTCCAGTTTTTCCAGGTTTAAGGCCCCTTCTTCCACGGCCCTGATCATTCCTGCGTCCTCACTAACCGGAATGAAGGCGCCGGACAGGCCGCCCACGTAAGAGGATGCCATGGCTCCTCCCTTTTTAACTGCATCGTTTAAAAGGGCCAGGGCAGCGGTGGTACCGTGAGTGCCGCACCGTTCCAGACCCATTGATTCCAGTATTTCAGCTACACTGTCGCCTACCGCAGGGGTAGGGGCCAGCGAAATATCCACAATGCCAAAGGGCAGCCCCAGGCGGGATGCCGCAGTACGGCCCACCAGTTCCCCCATGCGAGTTATTTTAAATGCTGTTTTTTTAATGGTCTCGGCCAGGGTGCCGAAATCCGATTCTTTTACCCTGCTTACCGCCCGGCTAACAACACCGGGGCCGCTAACTCCCACGTTAATGACTGATTCCGGTTCCCCCACGCCGTGGAAGGCTCCGGCCATGAAGGGATTGTCCTCAGGAACATTGGCAAAAGTAACCAGCTTAGCACACCCCAGGCCGTCTCTCTCCCGGGTTTTTTCAGCAGTTTCCCGGATTACCTTTCCCATCAGGTATACCGCGTCCATATTAATCCCCGCCTTGGTGGTAGCTACATTGACTGAGGCGCAAACTCTTTCGGTTTCGGCCAAAGCCCGGGGTATGGATTGAATAAGCTTTGTATCACCGCCGGTCATTCCTTTGTGGACTAGAGCAGAGAACCCCCCTATAAAGTTAACTCCTACTTCTTCAGCAGCACGGTCCATTGCTTCGGCAAAGACTACATAATCTTCGGTGTGGGCACAGTCACCTACCAGTGAAATGGGAGTTACCGAGATGCGCTTATTGACAATGGGAATCCCGAATTCTCTGGCTATATCTTCTCCTATCGGAACCAGGTTTTCAGCCAGGCGGGTAATTTTGTCGTAAATTTTTTGTCCGGCTTTTTTTGGGTCCGGGTCACAGCAATCCCGCAGGCTGATGCCCATAGTAATGGTTCTGATATCAAGTTTTTCCTCTTGCACCATGTTGATGGTTTCCATTATTTCCTGCATGGTAAGCATATCTATTTCCCCCTATATCCTGTGCATATAACTGAAGGCGTCTTCATGCTGGGCGTCAATACGTACTCCTATCTTTGCACCCAAAGTGTTTAATTCCTGCTTTAAGGTAAGTAAATCAATTTCACTGGCCTCCATGTCAGCGATAAGTACCATGGCCAAAAATTCCTGCAGGATGGTTTGGCTGATGTCAAGGATATTAACTTTATTGTTTGATAGTATTTGGGCTACCCCGGCTATTATCCCCACCTTATCCGGTCCCAGCACAGTTACAATGACACGGTTCTT
Organism: Clostridiales bacterium; assembly: GCA_016278505.1. Classification (GTDB taxonomy): domain Bacteria; phylum Bacillota; class Desulfotomaculia; order Desulfotomaculales; family VENG01; genus VENG01. The sequence continues at coordinate 24,110 of JADQBQ010000001.1, read as the reverse complement.
TTTCTCTCTGGTTAATGAATTTAGCAATGTCCCCACTCCTTGTTGTAGTTTGATGAAAATTTAATTTTTATTTTTTGCTAGCAAAACATTTTAGGGTATTCCTTTAGGGTCTTTTTTTTCTTTGACAGGATTACAGGATTATTGGGATTTTGCCTTGCTTGCATCTCAATATTATTCCTTTATATACAATGAGTGGTCAATAAAAGTTATTTTTAGGATTTATTTTAAGAATAATTGAATTTAAGGTTAACTCTTATATCTTAGCCTTTTAACAATAACCTTTTAACACTTTTTAAATCCCTTATCCTGCAAATCCTGTAATCCTGTCTAATTTTTTGCCTTTTGTTTTTTTGTGGTATAAATTCCTATTGTATTGTAACGGTTTTTTTTGTTTTTGCAAAATGTAAGCCAAATACAATTTATTTACACCCCGTGTGGGCAAAGTTTTTGCTACAATATAACTAAGTCAAAAAATCAAGTATAAAACACAAATTTACCGGAGAATCGTTTTAATGGGGTGTTATTTTGATTATAAGCAAATTTGTAGCGCCGGAAATCATCTTTGGACTGGGTGCTATCAGCCAGGTAGGTGACAGCGCACTACGCCTGGGAGCAAAAAAAATTTTTGTAGTTACAGACCAGGGAGTGATGGACGCCGGTTGGGTAGAAAAAGCACTTACTTATTTGGATCAAGTGGGCCTGGAATACGAGGTATGTCATAAAATTACCAGTAACCCCAAAGACAATGAGGTTGCCGCGTGTGCACAAGTTTACCTGGATGCCGGGTGTGATGCTGTTATGGGAATCGGTGGCGGCAGTGCTATAGACGTATGTAAGGCTGTTGCTATCCTGGCCAGCAACGGCGGGTCTATTCATGATTATGAGGGTGTGAACAAGATTAGTAAGCCCCTCCCTCCTATGGTGATGGTTCCCACTACAGGAGGTTCGGGTTCTGAAGTATCTCAGTTTGCCATTATAGTCGACCGGATGCGGAAGATTAAAATGACCATTATCTCTAAATCGTTAGTTCCGGACATTGCCCTTATTGATCCTTATCTGCTGCAGACTAAAGATGCAAGGTTGACTGCAGCCACAGGTGTAGACGCCTTAAGTCATGCCATTGAATCTTATGTATCCCTGGCCTCAACTCCGTTAACTGATGTACAAGCAGTGAACGCCATGCGGCTGATTGCCAATAATCTGCGGGAATCGGTTGCGTGCAGTACAAATATTGAGGCTAAGTCGGCAATAGCCATGGCCAGTCTGCAGGCAGGTTTAGCATTCTCCAATGCTATTTTAGGGGCAACTCATGCCATGACTCACCAGGTAGACGGGCTTTTAGACATGCATCACGGGGAAACGAATGCCGTTTTGCTGCCCCATGTAATGGAGTTTAACCTTATAGCTTGTGCGGATAAGTATTGTCAAATTGCAGGCGGTTTTGGTGAAGACGTTGTAGGGCTGAGTAAGTGGCAGGGAGCGGAGAGGGCAATCAGGGCGGTGAGGCGTCTGGTGCGGGACATAGGAATCAGTCACGGGCTTTCTGCCATGGGATTAAAGCCTGAATTGGTAGATACGCTGAGTAAAAATGCACTCAATGATGCCTGTATAGTAACTAATCCCAGGGATGCCAGTGAAACAGATATAAGAGAGATTTTTATGAAAGCGCTTTGATGCGGGGTGATAGATATGTCCGAAAGGCTTCATAATGAAAAGATAAAAATAATAGAAAACTTAACCGGCGTGGATTCGTCTAAGTTAAACTATTATCTGGAAGCTAAAAAAAGAAGCGAGGAAATCATTAAACAAAACCACCGGCTGGAAATTATATATCAGATTATTCAAGATATTAACATTGACATGTCTCTGGAAGATATTATTGTACGTGTGCACGAGAAACTCCCACAGGCTATTCACTGCGACTTTTGGGGGCTTGCGGTTCTGAAAAAGGAGAATCTCTATATGAGTGCCATGATTCCAGGTTATGTTTGTGTCGGAGAGCCCATTTCCAAGGAGTCTCTTATGTGGGAGGCTGTGAACTACAGAGAGAGTAGGGTCTACTGTCTGAAGGGGGACGGCAGTCAATTAACCTATCCTCCTATAAAGCGAATGGGGTTACGGGCCATGGTTGCCTGTCCGTTGATTGCAAAGGGTAATGTAACCGGAGTATTAATCATGGGAAGTAAAACTGAAAATGTGTATGGCCGCGATGAAGTCAAGTTTGTTGACCAACTGGCCGGGCAGTTGGCCATGTGTATGGAAAATGCAAGATTATATGAGCAGGTTTTGCGGGGCAAGAATGAGTGGGAAGAGACATTTAAGGCAGTCACCGACCCTATCTTTCTTGTAGATTTAAGCAATAATATATTACGCTGTAATAATCGGCTGGATAAGCTGCCCGGTATTAGTAATCAAAGTGAGAGCGAAAAGTGTTACTGCCAACTGTGGCACCGGGAGTCCAAGTGTGAGCCTTGCTTAATGGATGAAGTCTGCAGCACGCGCCGGCCCGCTTACACGCGCATGCAAACGTCCACAGGAATGATTTATGATGTGTTTTATTACCCGGTGTTCAACGAAAATGAAGAGATTTATGCAGTAATCAATCATATCAAGGATGTTACCGAACAGTGCAAAATGGAGGCTCAGCTAATGCATTCCGGTAAGTTGGCGGCCATCGGGGAAATGGCCGCGGGGGTAGCTCATGAATTAAACAGCCCCATGACAGCCATATTGGGAAATGCTCAAATGCTGCTTCGGGACCTGGAGGATGACCACCCCCAGACAGACTATGTGAGTGACATTATCAGTTGTGGACTGCGGTGCAAGAAAATTATTCAAAATCTCCTTACTTTTTCCCGCCAGGACGAACGCCCCATGTCCTCTATCAGTATTAATGAAGTGGTGGAAAGAGTCTTAAGTTTAGTTGAATACCAAATAAACAGGAATAATGTACAGATAGAAACTAATATGGGTGAGCAGTTACCTACAGTGCAGGCTAACGGGCACCAGTTGGACCAGGTTTTAATCAATTTCCTGCTCAACGCACGGGATGCGCTGGAAGGAAGCGGAGACATTAAAAAAATCGATGTTTATACGGGAGTAACCGAAATAAGAGGAGCAAGGGCTATTCACACTACTGTGGTTGACAATGGCGAAGGTATTAGCCCTGAGTGTATGGAGAAAATATTTAACCCTTTTTTTACGACCAAAGAGGCTAGTAATGGAACCGGACTGGGATTATCCGTAAGTTTAGGCATAGCAGAGGCCCATGGTGGAACGATTGAAGTAACGAGCGAGCCCGGTAAAGGAAGCAGTTTTTCTTTAGTGCTGCCGGCAGAAGAAAAGTAAGTTGAAAAGCTAAAGGTGGGATGGTATGGATAATCAGCCCGGCATTTTGATTATAGATGATGAATACGAAGTGGGTAATTTTTTTAAACGTTTGCTGGAACGGAAAGGGTACAATGTGTGTGTGGCTCAAAACGGTAAGGATTTTAATGTTTTAATAGAAAACGAGGATTTTCAGCTGGCCATGGTTGACGTCAAGTTGCCCGATACAAACGGGCTGGAGGTTTTGGAACAGATTAAATCCATCCAGCCCCAATGCGAAGTAGTTATCATGACCGGCTACAGTACAACCCGTACTGCTGTTAAGGCTATCCAACTGGGTGCATTTGATTATGTAGAGAAGCCTTTCGAAGACATAGATGAGCTGGAAAACTTGATCGAAAAGGCTTTGGAATTTGGACGCCAGGCTTCACAAAACGGTGCGGAATGGGCGGAATGGATGGATATAGCGCAGCAGCAGGGTTTTCAGGTTGGTTCCACGCCAAGTATGAAGCGTTTGGCTACAGTGGCACATAAAATAGCCAAAAAGAATATTAACGTATTAATCCAGGGGGCAACCGGTACCGGCAAAGAGGTGCTGGCGAGGTTTATACATGCGTGCAGTCAGCGGTCGGAAAATGCCTTTATCCCTATAAATTGTGGTGCTCTGCAGGAAAGCCTACTGGAAAGTGAACTTTTCGGTCATGAGAAAGGTGCTTTTACCGGAGCCTCGGGGCAGCGCAAAGGAATATTTGAAATAGCTAATAAAGGTACATTATTTCTCGATGAAATAGGTGAGGCAAGTCTGGCCATCCAGGTGAAATTACTGCGTGTTTTGGAAACGGGAGAATTTCTCCGGGTAGGTGGTGAAAAAACCGTCACAACTGATGTAAGGCTTCTGGCAGCAACAAATGTTGACTTGCAAAAGGCAGTAGAAAATAAGGAATTCCGTGAAGATCTATTTTACCGCCTGGATGTAGTCCGCCTGGTAATTCCCCCCTTAAAGGAAAGGAAAGAGGATATCCCCATGCTTGTTAATTATTTTTTAAAGCAGGCAGCAGGGGAAAGAGCGCTTCAAATATCCCCTGAAGCCATGGAGATGCTCAAAAAGTATGCGTGGCCGGGGAATATAAGAGAGTTAATAAACGCTATTGACCAGGCTACTGCCCTGGTGGAAGGCAGCATGATAACACCGGTATCTCTTTCTGACAAAATAAAAAATGAAGCTAGAAACGGGGAAGAGTTGATCCGTGTCGCAGGGATACCGGCGGGCGGTTTTCGGCCCAACTACAGAACTATGGTTTATAGGCTGGAAGAAATGCTGAGTAAAAAGGAATACCTGGATGAACTAGCAGACGATGAATTGCTTACAGCTTACAGCTTGGCAAGACAGCTGGAGTCTTGGATAAAAAGCAAGATGAGTCATAACGGCGTTACCGGACCTCATCCCCCTTCCATGGAAGAAGTAGAAAAAACGGTTATTCAGGAAACCCTAGATTATTACCAGGGCAACATAAGCAATGCCGCCCGTTCCCTGGGAATGGGAAGAAACACTATTTATCGAAAACTAAAGGAATACGGTCTAAGCATAAAATGAAAAAACCTCTGCAAAAGCATTAAAAAATGCGCTAAAGGGACTGATTTAGCGCGTTTTTTTATGCCATAAACTTGTGAATATGCGTGCTTGTCCCTATGTGGTGCACCTGTCCCGGAATGGAACAGGCAGTTGTGTAATTATTGTACGATAAAACTAGATTTTTCAGATTTTTGTTAGTTAAGCACGGGCATTAATTCCACAAATGTTGTGAATTTTTGTTCAATCCATGCACCTCAAGGACTACAAGGCTCTGGCACGCTGCTTGCTTTTCTAAATAGTCAGACAGTAAAGTTTTCAAAATACATTAATTTAGGGAGGTATTTTCAAAATGGCAGTACAAGAACAGGTTTTTGGTTACTTCATTCCCACTGTTAACCTGATGGGAGTTGGAGCGGCTAATGAGGTTGGCAATCAGGTGAAAACTCTTGGTGGCAGCAAAGTCCTTATCGTTACCGATGGCTTTTTGGGACAAAGCGGCGGCATGGCTGATGATATTAAAGCCAAGGTGGAAGCAGTCGGCGCGCAAGCAGTTATCTTTTCCGGTGCAGAGCCCAACCCCACTGACAAGAATGTTGCTGACGGTTTAAAGGTTTTCCAGGACAATGGGTGTGACATGATTATATCCCTGGGTGGCGGTAGTTCACACGACTGTGCCAAAGGTGTTGGCATTGTTGCTACCAATGGTGGTGATATTAGGGATTTTGAAGGGATTGACCAGTCTTCAAAGGCAATGCCGCCATTTATCGCTATTAATACCACCGCCGGGACCGGCAGCGAAATGACTCGTTTCTGTATTATTACTGACACCGACCGTAAAGTTAAGATGGCTATTGTGGACTGGCGGGTAACCCCAAATGTTGCCATTAACGACCCCCTGCTGATGGTGGGCATGCCTGCAGGGCTCACCGCGGCAACAGGTATGGATGCTCTTACTCATGCTGTAGAGGCCTATGTATCTGTGGCAGCAACTCCTGTGACGGATTCGGCAGCCGTTATGGCTATCAAGTTGATCTCGGAAAACCTGCGTAACGCGGTGGCCAACGGCGGCAACATTGAGGCCAGAGACAAAATGGCTTATGCCGAATTTCTGGCCGGTATGGCGTTTAATAACGCCAGCTTAGGCTATGTACATGCTATGGCTCACCAGCTGGGTGGTTATTATAACCTCCCCCACGGTGTTTGTAACGCCATTCTGCTTCCTCATGTAAGTAAATTTAATATTATTGCCTGCCCTGAGCGTTTTGCCGATATAGCAGAATTTTTGGGTGAAAACACCGAGGGCTTGAGCGTACGTGCTGCCGCTGATAAGGCAATTGAGGCTATTAAGCAGCTATCCGTCGATGTAGGCATCCCCTCGGGCCTGAAAGAGTTAGATGTTAAGGAAGAAGACTTTAAAGTAATGACCGAAAACGCTATGAAAGATGCCTGCAGCTTTACCAACCCCAGAATTGCAACATTTGATGACGTAATGGAAATATACCGCCAGGCTATGTAAGTAATAATATAACCCTTCTGTTTGAACCTAAAGGAGAGGCTTTGCCTCTCTTTTAGGTTGGTAAAATTATTTTTCCTAACCTCTCTTTTACGTCCGGCAGATGACCTTGCCCCTAAATGGAACACTTGTCCCGTTTTGGGGCAAGGTCATTGTGTCGTGGTTGGACACAAGCTAAACGTGTTGTTCTTTAGCCTATTCCAAAACTTTTCTAAAAGTGGCATAAATCTTGCTATTTTAAATATAAGAAATAAGCAGGGAAAAAAATTTAAGTATAGTAGTTTTATAATAAGTAAGTTGGTTAAGAAATATTATGTTACCTGGTTAATTTTTATAAGGAGGTAATAAAGTGCCAAAGATTTTAAGAGTCAATATGACCACAAAGGAAGTAAAGTTTGAGGATGTGCCGGAAAAATATGCAGCATTAGGTGGGCGCGGCCTAACTTCTCAAATGGTGTTGGACGATGTTCCTCCCACATGTGAGCCTCTGGGTGAATTCAATAAGCTGGTTATTGCTCCGGGACTACTTTCCGGAACTAATGCACCTTCTTCCGGACGTCTTTCAGTAGGGGGGAAGAGCCCGCTCACAGGTGGTATCAAGGAATCAAATGCCGGTGGCATCTCTTCTCAAAAATTGGGTAGTATGGGTATAAAGGCTATTGTTATTGAAGGCAAGCCGTCGGAAAAGGGAAGTTATATGCTTAAGCTTAGTGAAGAGGGAGCTGAGTTAGTAGCAGCAGATGACCTGGCCGGTAAAGGTACCTATGATGTAACAAAAATCTGCCGCGAGCGCTTCAATGATAAAGTAGCGGTTATAACCATTGGACCTGCCGGTGAAATGCTTATGCCTTCAGCGGGATTAACTAATAACGATACCGAAGGAAACAGCAGTCGCTATGCCGGTCGCGGCGGACTTGGTGCTGTGATGGGCTCAAAGGGCTTAAAGGCCATTGTTATAGATTGCAATAAAACCTTTGATGCCCCTGTTCAGGACAGTGACGCTTTCAAAGTAGCAGCCAAGAAGTTTACCAAAATACTGTTAGATCACCCGGTATGTGGTCAGGGACTTCCGGCTTACGGGACTAACGTCTTAATGAACATTATTAATGAAGCCGGTGCACTGCCTGTGCGTAACTTTAGCAAAGGTCGCTTTGATAAGGCGAACGATGTTGGCGGTGAAAAACTGGCTGAGGTGGCCAAAGAGCGGGGCGGTAAAGCAACTCATGCCTGTCACCCCGGATGCGTAATGCGTTGCTCCAATGTTTATCCCATGCCGGACGGCAAAGTTTGTGCACCTATTGAGTATGAAACAGCTTGGTGTTTTGGACCGAACTTGGAAATAAGTGATCTTGATGTAGTGGCCAAGCTTAACTATATTTGTAACGATGTAGGCCTGGATACTATCGAGGCTGGATGTACCCTCGGCGTACTGGCTGAAGCAGGGGTTATTGCTTTCGGAGACGGCGAGGCAGCCATTAAGGCTCTGGAAGAAGTGGAAAAAGGTACTCCACTGGGTCGCATTATCGGCGGTGGTTCTGCTGTGGCCGGTAAAGCCTTTGGAATAACAAGGGTGCCTGCCGTAAAGGGGCAAGGGATTCCCGCTTATGACCCGCGTTCCTGTAAAGGTAACGGTGTTACCTATGCTACAACTCCTATGGGTGCCGATCATACTGCCGGTTATGCTGTAACCGCCAATATACTTAAAGTGGGTGGTCACGTTGACCCTAACAAGAGCGACGGTCAGGTGGAGCTTTCCCGTAACCTTCAGGTGGCTACAGCAGCAGTGGACGCTACCGGGCTGTGCTTGTTTGTAGCCTTTGCTGTGCTGGATAACCCGGAAGGGGTTCCTACCATCGTGGAAATGATTAATGCCCAGTATGGTACTGAGTTAACCCCGGATGATGTAATAGCTTTGGGGCAGCAGATTCTTAAAGTAGAGCGGGAGTTTAATGCCAAGGCCGGTTTTACCAAGGCTGACGACCGCTTACCTGAGTTCTTTACTACGGAAGTATTAGAGCCCCACAAGACTAAATTTGATATCAAGGATGAGGAATTGGACGAAGTATTTAATTTCTAGTATAATTATGGTTGCATGCTGTGTTTTTGCAGCATGCAACTGTTTACTGGTGTGAGTTCGAAAAAGAGTATGACTGTAGCGCTGTTGCGGGGTGAATATATGCAGGTGGAAGTACGGGTTTTCAGTGGACTGGAAAAATTTTTGGATCAAAAAAGGTTTGGAGAACCTTTTTCTGTGGAGGTCCAAGATAACTGGGATTTGCGATCATTATTAGATCATTTAAGCATTCCTAAAGAGCAGGTATTCACTAAATTAGTTAACGGTAAACACCAGGAGCTGGATTATAAGCTTAATGATGGTGACCGTGTGTCTTTGTTTCCGCCGGTGGGTGGCGGCTAGTCTTTGTATATCGTTTTGCAGGGGGTGAGGGTATGCATCGTGCTTTAGCCCCTCATGATAGAAACTCCGCTTTGTTTAAAGGTCTTAAACCCGGCTATAAAGTTTGGCTGGAAAAAGACGGGGTAGTATTCGGTGATGGGCTGTTTGAATTATTATCCTTGATTCATAACTATGGTTCCATCTCACAGGCGGCAAAATTGATGGATATGTCCTATCGTGCAGCCTGGGGCAAAATAAAAGCTTTTGAAAAACAGTGGGGAATATCCCTTGTGTTGAGCCAGACCGGCGGAGAAAGTGGTGGTGGAACTGTTTTGACATTAGAGGCAACTGAATTGGTGGAATGCTATCGCTCTTTTAATGATGATCTAAAATCAGCGATGGAAAAAAGCTTTCAGAATTGGTTTGGCGAATAACTTTATTTTTTCCAAGCGTTATGCATTGTAAAGCATAAGGGTCGGATACGTTCTAGTAAAGAAGGTGAAAAGATATGCTGGATGCTTGTCAACGAAACATTAATTATCTAAGAATTTCTGTAACAGACCGCTGTAATTTGCGCTGCGTTTATTGTATGCCCGCAGAAGGTGTCAATCATATACCACATGAAGAAATTTTAACCATAGAAGAAATGGAAACGCTGGTGCAGGCAGCCGCAGGTGTAGGCATAAGAAAAGTGCGGCTGACGGGCGGAGAGCCCCTTGTGCGCAAGGGGGTTGTGAAACTAATAAGATCAGTGGCAGACGTTGAAACTATAGATGATATTGCCATCACCACCAATGGAATGTTACTGGAGCAGCTGGGGCCTCAACTTAGAGAGGCGGGTCTAAGACGGGTGAATATCAGTCTTGACACCTTAAACCACAGGCGCTTTAAGGAGATTACCCGGGTGGGACGGCTGCAGGACGTAAAAAACGGTATTGAAACTGCATTAAAACTTGGTTTGCATCCTGTAAAATTAAATGCCGTGGTGGTCAGGGGAGTCAATGATGATGAAATTATAGATTTAGCTAAGCTGGCTGTGGATTACCCACTGCATATGCGTTTTATTGAACTTATGCCTATCGGCCAGTCAGATTCCTGGGTAAAGAGTGGTTTTGTCAGTGCTCAGGAGGTTAGTACCGCTGTTGAAGCCGGGTTGGGTAAACTCCAGCCGGTTAATAAACCAACTGGTGCCGGACCGGCCAGTTATTACAGAATAGGAAACGCTCCGGGAACTATAGGATTTATAACGGCCATCAGCAACCATTTTTGTACTGCCTGCAACCGCCTGCGTCTCACGGCAACAGGGAGTATCAGGCCGTGTTTGTACAGTGAACGGGAATTAGATATTAAAACTCCTCTTCGAAGCGGAGCTTCTTTGTTGGAGCTGAGCAGGCAGTTTGTTAAAGCAGCGAAGGTTAAGCCCAACAGGCATAATATGGCCGGTGGATGGAAGGATAAAACGAAGCTAATGTCACAGATTGGGGGTTGATAGCTTTTGAGCGGGAGCAGTAAAATGAGCGGTGCAATACCGGGGTTACCCGATTTAAATCATTTTGACAGCCAGGGCCGGGCGCGGATGGTTGATATCAGTGCCAAGGGTGACACTGCAAGAGAGGCGGTGGCCCGGGCAGAGGTTTTAATGCAGCCAGAAACCCTACGCCTGGTTAAGCAAGGTCGTTTTGCTAAAGGTGATGTTTTAAATGTAGCCAGGGTAGCCGGAATTATGGGAGCCAAAGAAACCGGACGCCTTATTCCCATGGCCCATCCCATAGCTTTAACCGGGGTCAATGTTGATTTTAAGTTCCGGGAGCCTGATGCCGTTGAGATAGAAGCCAGGGTGCGTACTACAGGTAAAACCGGAGTTGAAATGGAGGCCCTGACAGCGGTATCCGTTGCTGCCCTGACCATCTATGACATGTGTAAATCAGCAGATAAAGGCATGACTATAAATAATGCTCGCCTGGTGCAAAAGACAGGCGGTAAAAGCGGGAAATACCTCAGAGAGGGGGAGGAACAACATTGGGAGTAATTAAAGCGGTATGTACCAGTCCTGAAAAAGGGATGCGCAAAAAGAATGTGGGTGCAGGTGTTTTGATTCTGGATTTTGGCCTGGAAGGAGATGCACACGGGGGACCGTGGCACCGCCAGGTAAGCCTGCTGGCCATGGAAAGTATTCAAAAGATGGTCGAACAGGGCCTGGATGTAGGGCCCGGAGATTTTGCCGAAAATTTGACTACCGAGGGGATTAACCTTGTCTCGCTGCCGGTTGGTACTAAAATAAATATAGGTTCAGAGTGTGTAGGTGAAGTAACCCAAATAGGCAAGAAGTGTCATAACCGGTGCGCCATTTACGAGCAGGCGGGAGACTGCGTGATGCCCAGAGAAGGTATATTTATTAAAGTGCTGCAGGGTGGTCCGGTAAAGGTAGGAGACAGCATACAGGTGGTGGACTGATTTTGCAAGCATCAAAGGGACCACCGGTAATTTCAGTGGTAGGGTGGTCAAATTCAGGTAAAACCACTTTTTTAACCAAATTGGTGCGGGAACTTAAAGCCCGTGGCTACCGGGTGGGGACGGTAAAACATCATCACGGGGATGTGGAATTTGATAAGCCCGGAAAAGACACCTGGCAGCACTCCCGGGCAGGGGCAGATGCTGTATCACTGGCGGGAAAATGTGGATTTTTTGTTTATAAAAAATGCGATAATCCAAGTTTGGATGATGTTTCCAGCTTAATGCCCGAAATGGATATTATTATTACAGAAGGATTTAAATCTGAAAACACACCTAAAATCGAGGTGCGGCGCCACCAGCAAGAGTCAAGCCCGGCTGCCGCTGCAGAAGATATGGTAGCGCTGGTGGAGGAGTCAAGCGTTATTAAGCAAACGGACGGTGAAACAGTTCCGTGCTTTGCACCTGGTGATGCAGGGGGTGTGGCGGATTTGCTGGAAACGTTGTATTTGAGATAAACGGTGAGCTTTTAGCTCGCCGCTTTTGTATGGAGGTGAGGAGATGTTAGATGAACACCAACTCCTTCGTTATGATAGAAACATTTTACTTAACGGTATAGGGGCTAAGGGGCAACAAAAATTATTAAATTCAAAGGTGTTGGTGGTAGGTGCCGGAGGACTGGGCTCACCTATTGCCTTTTACTTGGCTGCGGCCGGGGTCGGCACATTAGGAATCATGGATGCCGATGATGTGGATTATTCCAACCTTCAACGCCAGATCATTCACTGGACCGGGGATGTAAACAGGCCCAAGGTTGAGTCTGCAGCAGAAAAGTTGAAAAAGCTCAACCCGGGTATTGAAGTAATAGAGTATCGGGAAAGATTAACCGAAAAAAACTATTTGGATAAAATCAGAGGATATGACGCTGTGGCGGACGGAACCGACAGTTTCCCTACTCGTTTTCTTATTAACGATGCATGTGTGCGCTATGGTATTGCGTATATGTACGGGGGGGTGTTAGGGTTTGTGGGGCAAGCCATGACTGTAATCCCCGGATCCACCCCGTGCCTGCGCTGTATATTTCCCAGCGAGCCGGACAGCAATGCACCTACCTGCCGGGAAGAGGGGGTTTTAGGTACTGTGCCCGGGGTAATCGGTTCTATCATTGCTACCGAAGTAATAAAGTATTCGATAGGGTTGGGGGAACTTCTCACCGGAAGAATCTTAACCTATGATGGGTTATCCATGCAATTTTTTAATGTAGATGTGGAAAGGACTCCGGACTGTCCTACTTGTGGCGGGGTATAAGATAACCTAACTTAGCGAACAATTTCTAAAAAAATCGAAAATGGGGTAGACATTAGAACCAAGAACAAGTAAAATGTAAGAAGTTAAAAAGGTGACAACTTGGTAATGTTGCCAAAGTTTTCACGGTTGGCGGTGTTTAGCCAGCTATAGTTTCCAGCTAAACTAGTATAAGAATTCTAATTTGGTAGCTGGAATTTAAGTGTCAACTTTATTGACTGACTGGTTAATTAAAAAATTATATACATGATTGAAAGGGGGTTTTTCAAGCAGAAGTTGCTGGCTTGTAACCTGTAAGGTAAGAATTGACAAGGGGTATTTATCAAATAATAGTTGTACAAATTAAGAGGAGGGAATGACCATTAAGGTGAAACGGAGTATTGCTTTAGCCTTAGTAGTAGTGATGTTGGCTGCCGTGGGGGGGATCCTGGCTGCATGCGGTGATCAGCAAGAAGAGCCGCAGCAGAATGAAGGCACGGAAATGAAAGTGCAAAAGAACCTTAAGTTTGGTTTTGTTGAGTGGCCGGGAGTTACCCAAAAGACCTATATTCTAAAAGAAATTTTGGACAACTTAGGTTATAACGTGGAGGCTACAACCTTTACTGTACCTATTCTAATCCAGGGCCTGTCCACTGGTGATGTGGACGTTTTCGCCGGTGGCTGGATGGTAACCATGGCTCCTATGTTGGACAAGCACCTGGAAAGTGGAGCTATTGAAGATTTGGGTACTAATATTGCAGAATGTGACTATGGTCCGGCAGTTCCCAGTTATGTTTGGGAAGCAGGCGTTCATTCCATTGGTGACCTTGATAAGTTTGCTGATAAGTTTGATCGTGAGTATTACGGAATTGAGCCCGGTAATGATGGAAATGAAGTAATGATGCGTGCTGTGGAAAATGACACCTATGGCCTGGGAGACTGGACTGTACTGGAGAGCAGTACCTCTGCAATGCTTGCTGAAGTTAAAAAAGCACAAGAAGCAGGCGACTGGATCGTTCACAGTGCCTGGGCTCCCCACTGGATGAACGTTGAATTGGACTTAAAGTACCTGGAGGACCCTGAAAAGATTTGGGGCGAAAATGAACGTGTTGATACATTAGCCCGTAAGGGACTGTCTGAAGATGACCCCAATGTTACCAAGTTCCTGTCACAGTTCAAGGTTGAAAGTGAAACACAAAGTGGCTGGATTATGGAATTTGATAAGAAAGGCCGTGACCCGCAAGCAGTAGCTGAAGAATGGGTTGCTAATAACCTTGATACGGTTAACCCCTGGCTTGAAGGAGTTAAGACCGTAGACGGTGAAGATGCTCAAAAGGCTCTGAAAGAAGCTTATTCCGGCTAGACATAAAGAACAAAATCTAAGATAATAAAGGTCGCGGAAATCCGCGGCCTTTCATTATGTTCATAGTTGCTTTTATTTTTAATTGACTAGTTGATCAAAATAAGGTAAAATATTATGAGAATTGTAAGTATAGGCATTTTAAAATATCATCCAGGGAGGGATAACCTATTCGTACTGTAATTAGAGCGAATTTTGATCTTTGTACCGGTTGTTCGATTTGTCAATTGGCGTGTTCGGAAAGACAAACCGGAGGGTATAACCCTCGCCTGGCATTGTTGAAAATACGGCACATCAATGAAGGTCTAATTCACGAGCCTGTGGTATGCCGGCAGTGCCGGAACCCTTACTGCCAAACTGTTTGCCCTGTTGATGCCGTAGGCCGGGATGAAAAAACTGGTGCAATAATCATCAATAGAGATAAATGTACGGGATGCGGGCTTTGCGCTAAATACTGTTATTGGGGTGCCATTTATTTTAATAAGCAAGAAAAAATGGTAATGAAGTGTGATCTTTGCGGCGGGTCTCCTGCCTGTGTAAAAGAATGTCCCACAGGAGCACTGGAATTGGTCAAAGTAAGGGGTGACATTGACAATGGCTAAAGGGTATATGGGAAAGTTTTTATTTGTTAACTTAAGCAAAGAAAAAGTACAAGAAATCGCTCTTCCCGATTGGATGACCCAGCAATATGTTGGCGGCAAGGGGTTCGGGGCTAAACTTTTATATGACCTTCTGCCCGCCGGAACGGACCCCTTTGCCCCGGAGAACCTTTTAATGCTCCTGCCCGGTCCGTTAACCGGAACCACAGCCCCGTCAATGAGGGCTTGTGCGGTTACCAAATCTCCGTTAACGGGTACCTTTTTGGATTCCTATTTCGGGGGGCATTTCGGACCGGAAATTAAATATGCCGGCTATGACGGCCTAGTTATCACCGGTAAGGCAGCCCGCCCCGCATATCTTTGGATAGATGACGGTAATGTAGAAATAAAACCCGCATCTCAGCTTTGGGGTCAGGATGCCCTGGAAGTTAACGCAGCTATAAAGAAAGAATTGGATGATGACACGGTAAAAGTAGTAAGTATCGGCCCGGCGGGAGAGAATAAAGTAAGATATGCTCTGATTAACTGTGAATATAACCGCCAGGCAGGCCGCGGCGGAGCCGGGGCTGTAATGGGTTCCAAAAACCTGAAGGCAGTAGCCCTGCGTGGGAGTCAGCCGGTTGCCGTAGAAAATACAGAGGCATTCAAAAGTGCTGTTAAAAAGGCTAATACGGACCTGGAAGCCAGTCCGGATGTGCAGGCACTGGTGGAGACAGGCACTGCTTCTGCAGTCCCCTTTGCCAATGAAACAGGGCTTCTTCCACACAGGAATTATAAGGACGGCACCTATGAAAATGCAAATAAGTTAAGCGACAGCGGCCAGTCCAAGCATCTCTGGCTGAAGAGTGCCGCCTGTATGGGATGCCCCATACGGTGCAGCAAGATGGGAGTTGTCCGGAGCGGCAAATATGCCGGGACGGTTTCTGATATAGTAGAATATGAATCGGCAGGGCTCATGGGCTCTAACCTGGCCATTGATGATATTAAAGCGGTAGCATATTTGGTCAAACTATGCGATCGGCTGGGACTGGATAGTATGTCTGCCGGTTCGTCAATAGGGTTTGCCATGGAAGCATGTGAAAAAGGTTTGATTGAATCACCACAGGATGTAAAAATAGAATTTGGCAGTGTTGATGCCGCTGAATATTTGATCAAGGCAATTGCCTCCCGGGAAGGTTTCTTGGGGCAGCTATTAGCGGAAGGCGTTAAAAGAGCCGCTGAAAAACTGGACTGCGGCGCTGAAGAATTTGCTGTACACGTAAAGGGCCTGGAATCCCCGGCATGGGGTCCTAGAGGGGTGCCCGGCATGGGCTTGGCCCTGATGACAGCCGACCGGGGAGGATGTCATCAGAGAGGTTTCCCGGTAGCTTATGAGGCCGGGGGAGAAAAGTGGAACGGCAAACCGGTAGAGCCACTAGGCTTGGAGGGTAAAGCTGAGATTGTGGTGCAATTGCAGGATTACCTGGCCGGAACTGACGCTTTGGTTAAGTGCGACTTTGGCGGTTTCGGTGTACAACCTGCTACGTATGCTGAACTGCTCACCGCAGCAACCGGACGCAGCGTAGACGAAAGCCTGTTTGACGAGGTAGGCGAGAGGATATGGAATCTTACCAGGTTATTTAACATGAGGGAGGGTATCGATTATACCCAGGACCGTCTCCCTTCAAGATTTGTAAATGAACCTCTTCCCAGCGGCCCACAGAAAGGCCACAGAATCACTGAGGATGACATTAAATGCCTGCGTTCCGATTATTATAAAGTGCGCGGGTGGGATGAAAAGGGAACACCTACTGATGAAACATTAAAGAGACTGGGCTTGCATAATAGCGATAGCTTTAGTTTTTAGTGCCGGCCTTAAAAACCGTAAAGGCAATTTTGACGGGATTAATGGGATTCGCGGGATAGAGATTAACAACAAAAAAGAACAAAGACATTAGACAGGATTACAGGATTTGCAGGATAAGGCACCAGAAAGATCAATAATTTGAGAATTGGAGGAATATGTTTATGATGGACAATTATTACAAGGTGAGAAGTTTTGAAATCCCCACAGTTATGAAGCACGGTGTAGGCGCCATCAGTCAACTGCCGGAATCCATTAAGGAACTGGGTGTCAAAAAACCATTAATCGTAACCGACGCCGGGGTTGTAAATGCAGGTCTTTTGGACAAGGTTACTGCACCGCTGGAAGAAGCAGGCATCCCTTACGCAGTTTTTGATAAGGTTATTGCCAATCCTCCCATTGAAACCGTTGGCGCCGGGACCAAGGCCTATAAAGATAATGGCTGCGACGGCCTGATTGGGCTTGGCGGGGGAAGTTCCATGGATACCGCTAAAAGCGTAGGGGTTGAAGTTACTCACGAGGGCAATATCCTGTACTGGGAAGCAGCAGAACGCGACCTGGAAAATAGGATTGCCCCGCTGATTACTGTCCCCACCACTGCAGGTACAGGCAGCGAAGTGACCATGTGGGCGGTTATTACTGACCCGGCGCGTAAGTTTAAATTTAACGTAGGCGGTCCCCTTCTGGCAGCACATATTGCCATTGTAGACCCCCTGCTTCATACATCTATGCCACCCCATATAACCGCTGGTACCGGTATGGATGCTCTCTGTCACGCTATAGAGTGTTATACCTGTCACTATGCACAGCCGCACACTGATGCGGCAGCGCTGCTGGCTATTGAATACTGTGCCCAATACCTGCGCCGCGCAGTGGCTAACGGTCAGGATGTGGAAGCACGCTACTACATGGCCATGGCAGCCCACCTGGCAGGAATCTCCTACGGTAGTGATAGTGCCGGTGCGGTTCACGCCATGACTCAAACTCTAGGCGGCATTCATCCCGAGATACACCATGGGCCTGCAGTAGGTGCAACTCTGGGCCCGGTTATGGAGTATAACTGGTATGGTGAACCTGAGAAATTTAAGCGCATTGCCGTTGCCATGGGTGAAGACATTTCCGGTATGACCGACAGGGAAGCCTGTCTGGCAGGTATCGAAGCAGTCTATGAATTGGCAGAAGACATTGATATCCCTAATATTGCTGATTTGGGAGTAAAAGAAGAAGAAATCCCTGCTTTGGCTAAAGCAGCCATGGATGACCCTCAGACCGTGGGTAACCCCAGGGATCTGGATCTCAAAGGCTACGAGTGGATTTACAAGCGGTGTTTTGAAGTTTTATAAACTATGACAAACCTGCCTTTTGCACATAGCGAATGAATTGAATCGAGCAGCTGCCAGGCTTAGCGAAGTCGATAAGCGGAAGCGGGACCGAGCACAGGACGTGCGAGGCCGCCCCCTGAGCCAGGACGGCGGACGGCAATGGCATAACGACTGTTTTCGAAATACTAACTTTTATCTATGCCATTGCGAAAACAGCTGGTCTTAAAGAGGGGGGCTTATTAATTTGGGAATCCCGCTGGAGCGTGAGACTGAGCTTTAGCTTGGCCTGCGAGATGAAATGAATGAGCGGGTGCAAAAGGCAGGTTAGCAACAACCTGGGCAGGTTTTCCAAAGAAAACCTGCCCCTTTTATGCTATATGAAGCACAACAATTGTCTAAAACCGGTACTTTTAAGTACCGGTTTTAAGTGTGTCCTTTTTGCGTTGTATATAAGTTGGCTGGATGAAAGAAACATGTTAAACTAGAGAAAAAAGGAAGAAAGGTAGGAATAATAAATGGCAATAGTGGAAGTAACCGTTGTCCCCATCGGCACTTCTTCTCCCGGGTTAAGCAATTATGTTTCCGGGTGCTTAAAGGTGTTGGAAAAGGAAAAGGAAGTCAAATACCAGCTTACTCCCATGGGTACCATCTTAGAGGGTGACCTGAATCATCTATTGGAAGTGATCAAGCTTATGCACGAGCAACCTTTTAATGAAGGTATCGGCAGGGTGGTCACCACCGTTCGCATTGACGACCGCAGGGATAAAGAAATATCCATGGATTCCAAGGTGTCATCGGTAAAAAGCAAGTTATAAAGAAGACTTGGTTCAGGTGGGGTTTTTCCCCATCTGAACCTTAGTCGCACTTATTTCGAGCTTACAGCCTGTTAATCCCATTAGTTGGGGACATTCCTGTCCCCAGAGAAATACCCAAGCTTTAGCAGGTGTGTCCCCTTTCCTTATGCGAGGTCGGGGTCTTACAGGCTGTGCGAAGATAATCAGGGTTGGAGAGTGTAGACATTGCGATATTATATACAGCTGTTAAACAACCTTAAAAGTGGTAAAATAGCCCCGGTAAACCTTTTTTATGGGCCCGAGGGGTATCTGAGGGAACAGGCCATATACCAGTATAAAAAGGTGTTAGTGGCACCGGAGACGGCTGAATTTAATTTTGACTTACTGGACGGCCAGGAAGCATCCGAGGAAGATGTTGCCGCAATAGCTTCCTCCCCTCCCATGATGGGTGAAAGACGCCTTGTGGTGGTCAGGCGGGCTCGCTTCTTTGCGTCGTCACCACGAGGTGGTGCCAAGAAAAAAGGCAAAAAACAGCAAAAAAACTCACCACTACTGGAATATATAGCAGCACCTTTAAGCACTACCTGCCTCATTTTTGAAACTGGGGATAGTGTGGATCGAAGAAAAAAAGCGTTTAAAGAAATATCCGGGTATGGTGGGGCCTTAGAGTTTTCCAAACTAAAAACACCTGAAATTATTAAATGGATTACGCAGTTAGGCAGACGCGGGGGCAAGGATGTTTCCCGGCCGGCAGCGGAATTGCTTGCCGTCCGTTGTTCCGATATGTATGATATTAAGAATGAAATGGAAAAGCTTATTTCTTATAAGGGTACAGGCGAGTCAATTAATGAAGATGATGTCTCTTTTATTGTTACTGACCGGGGTGAAGAGAACATATTCGCAGTGGTGGATGCGCTGGGAACTCAAAATTATGTTAAAGCTTTAGATGGTATACGATACCTTCTTTTGCGGAAAGAATCGCCCCAGGCCATTCTGGGTATGTTGGCTCGGCAGGTGCGGTTGGTTCTGCAGGCGGGTGAATTGTCAGGCATTGGATGTTCCTTTGCAGAGATAAGTAAGCAGATGAAGGTGCCCAATTTTGTATGTAAAAATGCCCTTGCTCAAAGCAAGAATTTTAAAACGGAGGAATTAGTAAGCCTTCTGCGTGGCATGTTACAGGTTGATGAACATGTTAAAACAGGCAAGCAGGAATTTTATCCCGCCATAGAAATGTTGTTACTGGATTCCTGTATCAAGTGAATAAAAATAAATACCACCCTCCCATGGGTGGTATTTATTTAGCCGGCCAGTTTTTTTAACTTTTTAACCAAGCGGGACTTTTTGCGAGCCGCTTTATTTTTATGCCATACACCTTTATTTACTGCTTTATCTATAAGCGCTTGCGCCTTTTTGAGTTTTTGCTGGGCTCCGTCTTGATCGTTGGCGGTAAGAGCCTCTTCAAAACGACGAATTGCGGTTTTTACTGTTGATTTTACTGTTCTGTTCCGCACTGTACGCTTTTCTGTAATGCGTATTCTTTTAGCTGCTGACTTTGTATTAGGCACGACAAATCACCTCCTTAACAGACTGAATTTTACCATGCGGGAAAAAAAAATGCAAGAGTGGTCGGTATACATGGGGTTTTTTTTGTTTATTCTAAAAATACGTTAGCAAGGGAGGGGGTGAAAAATTTGTCAAACTGGATTGGGTTTGCCATTAGGTTTGTTGTTTCTGCACTTGTATTAATGTTAGTAAGCTGGATTGCTCCTGGATTTGTAGTAAGTGGAGGCTTGACGGGCGCATTAATAGCTGCGGTGGTAATTGCAGTTATCGGTTATCTCGCTGAAAGTTTACTTGGTGATAAGGTATCGCCGCAGAGTAGAGGCCTGGTAGGATTTATTACCGGTGCCGTCGTTATTTATTTGGCCCAGTTTATTATCCCCTCGCTGCTTAGTGTAAGCCTTGTGGGAGCATTAATCGCCGCTTTTGTAATTGGCATAATAGATGCAATAGTACCAACAGTAGTAAGATAGATGCATTGCCCTGCCTTATTTACAAGGCAGGGCAATGCAATTTCATAATTAAAACCCTGCGGGCATAGGATGTACAAATACCTTGGTAAAGGGTAAGGAGAGATGGTATGTATCCCGCTTCGTATTATTACCGCAGGCGTCTTCCGGGTCGGAGCCGTGGAAAGGGCTTAATTATATGTCTGATTGTTTTTTTAATTTTTTCCACAGGGATCGGCCTGTTAAAGCTAAACAATATCCAGCAGGCTATTCCCAAATTCCCATTGCTCATTTTAGGACAAAAAGGGGAAAATGCCCTCAACTTGATGTGTTCAGCAATGCCTCTTTTGCCTGTTTCGATAGAATTAAATGATGAATTGAATAACCAGTCAAGCATTCAATTGGCTGATATCCTTGTTTTACGTCTCTCACGCGTTTTTAGGTTGGACAGGCAAAGTCCTATAGCTTTACTGGAAAAAGAACTGCCGGTGCCGGTGGAAGTAGAATCTTCTTCTGTTCCGGTAATGAAAGCAGCACCTGCCCCACCGAATCCTCCTTCTCCCGAGCCTGAGGAGTCCCGGCAAGCCCAGGTACCGACATTGTCGGAAGAATGCCTGATAGCCGTCTATAATACTCATACCGGTGAAACATATGCACTTACTGACGGCATGGATCGATTACAGGGAAAAAAAGGTGGTGTGGTCCAGGCTGCCGCCGCCCTTGAAGAAGAGCTGGAAAAAAAAATGGGTATTCGTGTAGCGCGTTCCGATGCCATTAATGACGATGTTTACCAGTATTCTTATGCTAAGTCCAAAGCAGTGTTGGAAAAGTTGTTGGAGGAAAACCCACAAATTGTTGCGGCATTTGATGTGCACAGGGATGCAGGTAAGTCCCGTGAGGAAAGTATAGTTAATATTGACGGAGAAATTTTAGCTCCCATATTAATAATAGTGGGCTCTGATGCCAGGGCCGAGTTCCCGGGATGGCAAAACAATTACCAGTTTGCTAAAAAGTTAGCCTCGGAAATAAACAAGCAATATCCGGGCTTGTGTTTGGGAGTGATGGTTAAAGACGGGCGCTATAACCAGTTTTTACACCCCCGTGCTCTTTTGCTGGAAATCGGTAGTGTGAGCAACTCTACAGAAGAAGCCGTGCATTCAGCAAGGTTGTTAGGGAAAGTGCTGGGACCGCTTATCCGAGAAATCTATGAAAATAAGCAGAGCGAATAAAGGCAGTGGATAAAAGGAAATGCTTGGGTGTAGGAGGGAGTATGAAATGATCACAACCAGGATAGCTATAGTAATCAGCTTGGGAGTTTTTCTGGGCTTTTTGAGCTACGGCGTGCAAACTACGGTGGTCAATTACAACACTCTGGTCAATCCAAAAAGGCATCTTCAAATAATGTCGATAGAAAGGGAAAGTGAAGAAATGTCCTTTATGGGCGAAGAAGTAGAATTGTCTCAGCCCAACGTTGATGCTATCAAAGAGCAAATGGTGGTAAAATTGGCCGGGATAAAAGAATTAGCCGGTGATATTTGTGAACAGCTGATTGAAGAATACAATGAATTAAAAAAACAAAGTTAAAATAACCTTTTGTAACTTCCCAATCTCACTTCTAAATCCAACTTCCGTACTTTGGTCCTTGGTGTTATAATATGGTGAGTTGAGCCGGATTTAGGAGGGACCAAGATGGAAAGAAGACAAGAGCGAATCCGTAACTTTTGTATTATTGCCCATATAGACCATGGAAAATCAACATTGGCAGACAGGCTGTTGGAAAATACCGGGGCCCTCACGGCAAGGGAAATGTCTGAGCAGGTGTTAGACAAAATGGACTTGGAGCGTGAACGTGGAATTACGATAAAAATGCAGGCTGTTCGCTTGGATTATCGGGCCAAAGACGGTAGTAAATATGTTTTGAATTTGATTGATACCCCAGGGCATGTGGACTTTAATTATGAAGTGTCCCGGAGTCTTGCCGCCTGTGAAGGGGCGCTGCTGATAGTGGACGCTGCGCAAGGTATTGAAGCCCAAACCTTGGCTAATGTTTACTTGGCGTTGGATCATGACCTGGAGATAATCCCGGTTATAAATAAAATAGACCTGCCGGCGGCAGAACCGGAGAGAGTGAAACAGGAAATAGAAGATGTGATAGGGCTGGACTGTTCCGATGCTATTATGGCGTCGGCTAAAATGGGTACCGGAGTGGCAGAAATACTGGAACAAATTGTGCAAAAGGTACCACCTCCGAAAGGGGATGATACCGCTCCTTTGAAGGCGTTGATCTTTGATTCACATTACGACAGCTATAAGGGTGTTATTGCCTACATACGGGTAGTCGAGGGGACCCTTAAAAACGGCATGAAGATTAAGATGATGCAGACTGGTAAGGAGTTTGAGGTTAATGAGCTGGGGGTTTTTCTCCCTGCAGCCACCAAAACAAAGGAGTTATATGCCGGGGAAGTTGGTTTTGTAGCGGCGAGCATGAAAATCGTTAAGGAGACTCGGGTGGGCGATACCATCACGGAGGCCCAAAGGCCTTGTGATAAACCTCTGCCGGGTTATCGCAAGGCTACGCCCATGGTGTACTGTGGATTATATCCTGTGGAAACAGGGGATTATGAGGATTTACGTGACGCCCTTGATCGCCTGCAGTTAAATGACGCGTCTTTGGTGTACGAGCCTGAAACCTCCGAGGCTCTGGGCTTTGGGTTCAGGTGCGGTTTTCTGGGGCTTTTGCACATGGAGATTATGCAAGAGCGCCTGGAACGGGAGTACGGAATTAACCTGATCACCACTGCCCCCAGTGTTGTATATGAGGTGCATACAACGGATGGCAGCGTGCTGCACATTGAAAACCCGACCAATATGCCTCCTGCAGGAAATATAGAAAAAATGACAGAGCCGTATGTTAAGGCCACAGTCATGGTTCCGGAGGAGTTTGTGGGCCCGGTGATGGAGCTATGCCAGGATCGGCGGGGTACATTTAAAAACATGGAGTATTTAGGTGTTAACCGTGTTCTGATAACTTACGACCTTCCCCTGAGTGAAATTATTTTTGATTTTTTTGACCAGATAAAATCTCGTACCCGTGGCTATGCTTCCCTGGATTATGAGGTTGTTGGGTACAAGGAGTCAGACCTGACCAAGATGGATGTGCTGGTCAACGGTGAGCCTATGGATGCTCTTTCTTCCATTGTTCATCAGGAAAAGGCCTACCACCGCGGCAGGGTGCTGGTGGAGAAATTGCGCAAATTAATCCCCAGGCAGATGTTCGATATCCCCTTGCAGGCGGCTATCGGGAATAAAATAATTGCCAGAGAAACCATCAAGGCAAGGCGCAAGGATGTTCTGGCCAAGTGCTACGGGGGGGATGTTACCCGCAAGCGCAAACTACTGGAAAAGCAAAAGGAAGGCAAAAAGCGGATGAAGCAGGTGGGAAACGTGGAAATCCCGCAAGAGGCTTTTATGGCCGTGTTAGGTGTAGAGGAATAGTGAACCGATAATAAAACAACTATTATATTATATGGTAATAGTTGTAAACTGATGACATCCTGTCTTTTGCGCATAGCGAATGAATTGAAACGAGCAGCTGCCAGGCTTAGCGAAGTCGATAAGCGGAAGCGGGGCCGAGCACAGG
>JADQBQ010000024.1 GCA_016278505.1 Clostridiales bacterium | reverse complement strand
GGTCGTCGCCAGAGCTATTTTACAAAGCCCTTCGGATCACATCCGAAGGGCTTTGTTTCTTCAATAAGTTAACGAAAGGTGCCAGGCACCAATCGTTAACTTATTTGTATATGCGATAAGGTTTAGTAAAACAACATGTCTATTGTAATAAGAAAAAGGTTCATCGTCGCACCTCTAACCTCCAATTTCCTATTTCCAACCTCCAGCTAGAGAGTGGCCCCGAAGGGAAAAGGCCGATGGAACGTCCCCGTGGCTAAGCGAGCCCACCAATCCCAGCACCTAAATGTACCCCCAAAAATTACACCTCTCTTACCACAAATAGGTCAATAAGCACAGAGCACTTTGTCCATCTTGCTTGACAGCACCCATCTCTTGCTATTCCACCTGCCACCAGAACCGTCCCCGTGGCACTGCCTGTGGATGTCTTGGGTTTGCTTTATTTACTATGGTTATGTTAATATATTTATTGTGCTAGGATATAAAAAATATGGATACGCTTTTTAAAATAGGGGGGGATGGATTTCGCATGAAGGGGTTGGTAGAGAAACTTGTCGAATGGCTGCAAAGTGAAGCTGCAGACAGAAATGCGTCGGGATTTGTTGTCGGTTTAAGTGGCGGTATTGACTCTGCCGTTACTGCAGCGTTATGTAAGAGAGCGTATCCCGATAACACTTTTGGCGTAATTATGCCTTGTCACAGTAACCCTGAGGATGAAGAACATGCCCGCTTAGTTGCGGAACATTTTGATATTCCCTATAAAATTATTAATTTAAATGAACCTTTCGATGAATTGGTTCAATTATTGGATGATAAGCCTTATGACCCTGCCCAAAGAGATATGTCCATTGCTAACATTAAGCCACGTTTGCGTATGACCACTCTTTACTTTTTTGCTGCCAGAAGGGAGTCTCTGGTTGCGGGCACAGGTAATAAGAGCGAGTTAACAGTTGGTTACTTTACCAAATACGGTGACGGTGGAGCTGATTTGTTACCCATTGCCAATCTGATCAAGGAAGAAGTTACAGAGTTGGCAAAAGCATTGAATGTGCCTGAGCCGGTAATCACTAAGGAACCTTCTGCCGGTTTGTGGCTGGGACAGAACGATGAAGAGGAAATGGGTTTTAGTTACGGTGAATTGGACGAATACATAAAAAGCGGTAAGGCTTCGGAGAGGGTTAAAAATAAGGTTGACGAATTGGCGCAAAGAAGTTTGCACAAGAAGCAGCTGCCAGTAACTCCTCCACTTTGGGACATTAAATAAGATTCCGAATGCTTGGCTTTTAGGCCAGGCATTCTTTATGGGCCGGTAGATGTTATGGTAAAATAATAGCCTGAGAAAGGAGGCGGTTAACCGTGTCGGGACATTCCAAATGGGCAACTATTAAAAGGAAAAAGGCCAAGGTAGATGCCCAAAGGGGTAAAGTGTTCACTAAACTGGCCAAAGACATTATTGTTGCCGCTAGGAGTGGCGGTGGTGACCCGGAAGCCAACTTGGCATTAAAGAACGCAGTCCAAAAGGCTAAGGACGCCAATATTCCCAATGATAATATTCAACGTGCCATACTGCGTGGTACCGGTGAACTGGAAGGGGTTAATTATGAAGAAGTAACGTATGAGGGATACGGCCCCGGTGGTGTGGCGGTATTATTGGATATTTTCACTGATAACAGAAACCGTACCGCAGGTGAAATAAGGCATTTATTCTCCAAATATGGTGGAAACTTGGGAGAGACCGGATGTGTGTCGTGGATGTTTGAAAAACAAGGGATTATTATTCTACCTAAGGACATTGGCTTTAACGAGGATGACCTGATACTAATCTCCCTGGAGGCAGGTGCTGATGATTTTAGGGCGGAAGAAGAAGTTTATGAAATAACTTGTGCACCTGATAAATTGGATGCAATACAAGAATACTTGAAGCAACAATCAATTCCCATTGAGGCGTCCCAGGCAGCTATGGTGCCGCAAAACACCGTCAGCCTCACCGGCAAAAATGCAGATCATATGGATACTTTGATCGACCTGTTGGAAGATCACGATGATGTACAGGAAGTGTATACAAATTACGAGGCCTAAATTTAGTATAATAGTATAAAAAATGCCTAAACCGGTAACACTATTTAAATGAATGTTGAAAAACATTTTATTTAAATAGTAAGGAGGTTGGCATGATTAAACGCTTATGGTACATTTGTGCGGCTGCAACCCTGGTTTTAGCCGTAGCAAGTATTACATACTTCTCGGTAACATATTTGATTCCGCCGGCAGAAAAACCGGTATCAGCTGTATGGCAGCAACTCGTAGGCCAGGAGAGTGTGGATGAAACGATAATAAAGCCCGGTACCATTGTGCGCATAGAGACAAATTATGCGTGCGGGGATACCATGACTGAGTTTCAAGGTCCAGCAACTAAAGAATTAAGGGGCTTGTCAGAAAAGCAAGTCAAAGATATCTACTCGCCTGATGCCGGTTGGGAAATCCATGTGCTTAGTGGAGGAATTGTAGTATTAAGCAGATCAGTGGAAGACCTGTGTGACCGTCATCGCCAGTACAGGCATTTAGGTGTTCATGAACAGATGCTGGCAGTTTACGAGGGTCCACTGGGATACAACGAAAAAGTGTTGAGGGTAGAACAAGACATGCCCTTAAGTAGTTTGCCACTCGGCTTTAGCAAAAAACTTGAGCAGGCAATGGATTTTGCCGTCCAGGCCAGTCCCACAAAACTTGAGCTTCGTAAACAATTCGAATTTTCCAGCGAGCAGTTATTAAATACAGCTTTGGACAGTATCGACGAAATGAATGACGGTCCTGCCGCGCATTAATTAAAAAATAATGCAGCGGCGGGATTTATTTTGCCCACTTAAGCTTAGTTAATTAGTTGCTTGACCAAAGGCAATGTGCTACCATTTAATGGGGAGTGTGAAGAAATGTTAATATTAGGAATAGACCCGGGGACTGCGATTACTGGGTATGGAGTAGTTCATTACCAGGGTAACAAATTTCGTCCAGTTGATTATAATTGTATAAGAACTTCTTCCAAGCTGCCCCTGGCGGAGAGATTGAGGCTGCTTTATGCCGGCATCACGGATGTTCTCCGGTCTTATAAACCGGAGCATTTTAGCGTGGAGGCCCTTTTCTTTAACAAGAATACCAGCACTGCCATGGCAGTAGGTCAGGCCCGCGGTGTTATTTTATTGGCAGCGGCCCACTGGGGACTTGAGGTTTATGAGTATACTCCTCTTCAAGTAAAACAGGCAGTTGTGGGTAATGGCAGCGCAGATAAAGGACAAGTACAGTTTATGGTCAAAACTATACTTAACCTGCCTGAAATACCTCGCCCGGACGATGTGGCCGACGCGCTGGCTATCAGTATCTGTCACGCACATCACCGTACAGGTTGGGGGGCAATTCTATGATAGCATTTTTAAGTGGCCAACTGGTGTGTGTAGAGCCAGGGGGAATTATCTTGGATGTGGGAGGAGTAGGCTACAGGGTGTGGGCCCCGAGCTCTACTATTAGCCTTATGCCTGCTTCAGGTGAAGCGGTGAAACTCTTCACCCGCCTCTTAATAAAAGATGATGAAATGCAATTATACGGGTTTGCTTCCCAGGAAGAGCTCTCTCTATTTCGTAATCTGATCAGTGTAAGCGGAGTTGGCCCTAAAGGAGCTTTAGCTATGTTATCCAGCGTCTCCCCGGCAGCTTTTCGAAGTGCCGTAGCGGAAGAGAATATAACACTGCTTTCTAAGGCCCCGGGAGTGGGCAAAAAAACTGCCCGGCGCATCGTTTTAGAATTAAAGGACAAGCTGGGGCCACCTGAGCCTCTGCAAGAAAAGAGGTTGGATGGCGTGTCCAGTGCAGGGGAAGAAGCTGTATCCGCACTGATCAGCCTAGGTTATCGCCAGGCAGAAGCTAAAAACGCAGTGGCCAGGGTACAGGATCAAAAGGGCATGAACGTAGTACTGGAGGAAATAATTAAACACAGCTTAAAGTTCTTAGACCATGTATAGAAACAACAAATGAGAGGATGTTTTAATTGGGTGAAGACGGTAGATTAATATCCGCTGTAATGCGGGAAGAAGATATAGATACCGATATAAGTCTTCGCCCCCGCAGTTTAAAAGAATACATAGGCCAGAACAAAGTAAAGGAAACCATTGATATATTCATTCGGGCTGCCAAAGGGCGGGAAGAAGCTCTGGACCATGTTTTGCTTTTAGGCCCCCCCGGATTAGGAAAAACAACTATGGCCCACATTATTGCCAATGAGATGGGAGTAAATGTAAGGGTTACCTCCGGCCCGGCCGTGGAGCGACCGGGCGATTTAGCCGCCATATTGACCAATTTGGAAGCAGGAGACATATTATTTATAGACGAGGTACACCGGCTGAGCAGGACAGTGGAAGAAATACTTTATCCGGCCATGGAGGATTTTTCACTGGACATTATTATAGGCAAGGGGCCCGGTGCCAGGTCCATTAGACTGGATCTACCTCAATTTACGCTTATTGGTGCCACCACAAGGGCAGGCCTTTTAACATCACCCCTGCGTGACCGTTTTGGTGTCATTAGTAGGCTGGAATACTATAACTGGCAGGATTTGATGCAGATAATCACCAGGGCAGCCCGCATTTTAAATGTAGATATTGACTCCGCCGGGGCCGAAGAAATTTCACGGCGGTCAAGGGGCACGCCCCGGGTGGCCAACCGCCTCTTAAAGCGTGTGCGGGACTACGCCCAGGTAAAGGCCAGCGGAGACATTACTAAAGACACGGCCCTAAAGGCTTTGGACTTTTTTGAAGTGGACCCCCTGGGCCTGGACAGTATCGACCGCCATATTTTACACGCCCTTACCGGCAAATTTGACGGGGGGCCGGTGGGCTTGGACACCCTGGCGGTATCGGTGGGAGAAGAAGCTGGTACATTGGAAGATGTTTACGAGCCCTACCTCATTCAGCTGGGTCTTTTATCGCGCACCCCGAGAGGCAGGGTAGCCACGCCCTTAGCCTTCCGACACCTGGGCATAGAGATAAATAAAAAGCAAAACCTCTTTAGCGGGTTAAACCAGGATCAATAGGTAAACATATAAATGAAGCATACTTTATAACTTTAAGGGGGTAGCCCCAATGCGCTTGCTACTACATACCTGCTGTGGCCCCTGCTCCATATA
The DNA here is from genome assembly GCA_016278505.1 of Clostridiales bacterium. GTDB lineage: Bacteria > Bacillota > Desulfotomaculia > Desulfotomaculales > VENG01 > VENG01. The sequence continues at coordinate 141,335 of JADQBQ010000024.1, read as the reverse complement.
CCCCATAAAAGCATTAAGGGAGCAAGATATAGAAGTATACGGATACTTTTACAATCCCAATATACACCCTTATACGGAATGGAAAAAAAGACGTGATACCTTGGAGCAGTATGCCAGCGATATTGACCTTAAAGTAATTTTTGATGAAAGTTATGCCCTGGAGGATTTTCTGCGCCAGGTAGTGCACCGGGAGTCTGTGCGCTGCCGATTTTGCTATTCCATGCGTCTTACACAGGCAGCGGCAGTGGCCAAGCGGGGTAAGTTTGATGCCTTTAGCACCACCCTTTTAGTAAGCCCCTTTCAAAAGCATGATTTAATCAAAGAAATGGGTGAGGCAGCCGGCAAAGAAAAAGGTGTCGAATTTTATTACCAGGACTTTCGCACCGGCTTTAAAGAGGCCACTCGAGAGTCCCGGGAAATGGAAATGTACAGGCAAAACTATTGTGGCTGCATTTACAGCGAAAAGGATCGTTTCTATAAACCACATAAACAGCCACATCAAAAGGGTGATGCCTGATGCTGGTAAGCATCATTTTATCACTTTTAATGAATTTGCTTTTCGGCGCTAGTTATATCCAACTGGTTTTCATCATTAAATTGGTTTTAGGCAGGAAACTGATTGACTATTGTCGAACTTCCTCAGGTGCGTATTTTTATGCTTTAGCAAAATATACCTGCCATATATATGGCAGGGGCTAAGGTGTAAAGTATTAAAAAGCGCGAGCCATGCTTGTGCCCGGAACGTGTATGCCCAGAATGGGTATAAGGGAACTGATTTGGCGCGCTTTTTTTATCAGAAAGTTACCGGGGAGGTTTATTTTATGCCTACAGCTTCATCTACAGAGACTTTGCATAGAACTGGCAATAAAATTTTTTGGGCCCTTCCGGCAGTGCTGTCCTTGATTATTTTAGTGTTGGCCACGGCTCACCCGGCAGAGGGTAATGTGCAGGTGACACCACAATCGGTGCGGGTTGGCATTGCCCAGATGATAAACGACAGTTCCTTCACGGTACATGGCAAATACCGCCTTATTGATAATTATTCCGGAGATGTTGTCGGAGTTCCCCGGGAAGGTGAAGTTTGGCAGGTTAAGCCCTCTGCGAATGGCATTAATGTATGGGCAGACAATAAACCGGTAGGCAGTTTCGTAGGTCCATTAAGTCTGAAGGCTGAGAAGCATCGGGTGCACATTATGTCGGGCAATGGTTCTTTAATCCAAAAGGATGCCGCGGAATTGGCCGTACAGAGTGCAGCCGGCAGCGTAAGTTACTTAGATGACGGACTGGACGAGTTGTGGGCCCAGGGAGAAAATATAACCGCGGCACTTTCACCGGCCGGTGTGATGAACTTAAGTGAAATTAGGATTGGAACTAGGCAGCCCTTCCGAGCCTACCGGGGTGATTTTGAGTTCCGCCGCACCGGAGACGGGCTCCTGGTAATTAACCAGTTGGGTATTGAAGAATACCTGTATGGTGTAGTTCCCGCGGAAATACAGTCACAATTCCCTGCAGAAGCCATTAAGGCTCAGGCAGTGGCAGCCAGAAGTTATTTAATCTCCAATCTCGGTAATTATTCATCACACGGGTTTGATATTCTGTCTACCCAAAACAGCCAGATTTACAAGGGATATGAGGCGGAAGATCCACGTACAAGCAGGGCCATTGATGCTACCCGGGGAGAAGTACTCATTTTCAGAGGCAGACCCATTCCGGCTTTTTTCCACGCTTCCAGCGGGGGGTATACGGAAAACAGTGAAGACATTTGGAGCGCGGCGCTGCCTTACATTCGGACCAAGGCCGACCCACTGGACAGTGGTGGGGGAAATAAACATTATAACTGGCAAGTCACCTATTCCCATCAGCAGTTAATTAATCAGTTATCTGCCCAAGGTTATCAATTCCAAACAGTAGCGGATTTAAAAGTATTGGCCATGACTGCTTCCAGCAAGCGGGTAAAAGCCATGCGTATTACCGGCACCGGTGAAGATGGCAGCCCTAAGGTTGTGGACGTGAAAAATGCCAACAATGTCCGCGGCGCTTTAGGCCTTAAAAGCGCGCTGTTTGACATCGAGAAGAATGTGGACCAGACGGGACACCTGAAAGAGATAACCATCACAGGCGACGGTTGGGGCCATGGCCTGGGCCTATCCCAATGGGGTGCCAGAGGGATGGCCGAAAAAGGTTATAACTACCGTGAAATATTGCAATACTATTACACAGGTGTCTCCATCGCCGGTGATTACGGACTCTAATTAGACAAGGTGTAATGTGCATTGAAACTATCACAGTTTGATTATTATTTGCCCGAAGAATTGATTGCTCAGTCACCGGCCCCCAGCCGGGATCAGTCCCGCCTAATGGTTATCAGGCGAGATGAATCGCTGGTTGAACACAAGCAATTTCGTGATATCATGGACTATTTAGCGCCGGGGGATACTCTGGTAGTCAATGAAAGCAGGGTCATTTCCGCACGCTTGCAGGCAAAAAGGGAAAGAACAGGCGCTTCCATTGAAGTTCTGTTGCTGAAACCCCTATCTTCAAGGCGGTGGGAGGTATTGGTGCGGCCTGGCAAAAAAGCTCGCATGGGAGAGCGCCTGCTGTTTGATAAAAATTTATCCGCCCGTATTATTGATCATACACCCGCCGGGGGCCGGGTGTTGGAATTTGATTTAGAAGGGCCTTTATTAGAAGGATCGTTATTTAAAGAGGCGTTAACGGAAATAATAGAGCAAATAGGGGCTTTGCCCCTGCCGCCCTATATAAAACAACAGCCGCAGGACCCCAGTCGCTATCAAACGGTCTTTGCCAGTCAGCCGGGCTCTGTAGCTGCCCCTACTGCCGGCCTACATTTTACCGGTGACCTCTTAACAGCGATCAAAGCAAAAGGAATAAATGTTGTTTCTCTGCTGCTGCATGTAGGTCTGGGGACCTTTCGTCCTGTACAGGTGGAAAATATCGAAGAACACCACATGCACGCTGAATATTTCGAAATTACCCGGCATGCCGCTGAAACCATAGCCAAATCCAGGCAGGAAGGTGGCCGTATTATCGCTGTGGGAACTACCACAACACGCTGCCTGGAGTCTGCCGCCGGTGAAAACGGGGCCATTGCCCCCGGCTCGGGATGGACAGACATCTTTATTTATCCCGGCTACCGGTTTAAGGCCATAGACGGATTAGTGACTAATTTTCATTTGCCGCGCAGTACGCTGCTGATGATGATCTCGGCCTTTGCCGGAAGAAAAAAGGTTTTAGACGCATATGAAACGGCAGTGAAATTAGAGTACCGCTTTTTTAGTTTCGGTGATGCCATGCTTATTATTTAGGGGGGTCTATGTCACTGCAATTTAAGGTTTTGCAAAATGATAAAAACACAGCCGCTCGCCTGGGTATGTTGAAAACCGCCCACGGCAGGGTTGAAACCCCTGTTTTTATGCCGGTGGGCACTCAGGCCACAGTAAAGACAATGACGCCGGAAGAGGTTTACGGTATTGGCGGCAGGATCATATTGAGTAATACCTATCACCTTTATTTACGACCCGGGGAAGAATTAATCAAAAGGGCCGGTGGGCTGCACCGGTTCATGAATTGGCACGGCCCTATTCTCACTGACAGCGGGGGCTTTCAGGTATTCAGTTTGGGCCCGCTTCGTCACGTGGGAGAAGACGGAGTCACCTTTCGCAGCCATATAGACGGCTCCAAACACTTTATCAGCCCGGAGAAGGCCATGGACATCCAGATGGCATTGGGCTCTGATATAGCCATGGCCTTTGATGAATGTTCCCCGTATCCCTGCAGTAAGGACGAGGCCGAAAAAGCGGTGCAAAGGACTTCCCGCTGGGCGGCGCGCTGTAAGGAATTTCATCACCACCGATATCAAGTGGTTTTTGGCATCGTACAGGGTGGTGTTTTCCGGGATTTACGAGAAAAAAGTGCTTCCGAGCTGGTGGAATTAGATTTTCCCGGCTATGGCATCGGGGGACTCAGTGTGGGAGAGCCCAAGCCTCTTATGTATGAGGTTTTAGACTATACAGTACCCCGCCTTCCGCCTGACCGGCCGCGCTATCTGATGGGTGTGGGGTCCCCGGACTGTTTATTGGAGGCAGTAAGCAGAGGGGTGGATATGTTCGATTGTGTATTACCCACCAGGATTGCCCGCAACGGCACGGTGTTCACCCATACCGGAAAACTGGTGGTGCGTAATGCCGCCTACGCCGGTGACTTCAATCCTTTAGATGCATATTGTGACTGCTACACCTGCCGAAATTACACCCGGGCATATATAAGGCATTTGATTAAAGCCAACGAGGTTTTAGGCATCAGGCTTACCACTATACATAATTTGCATTTTCTGGCCGCCCTGATGGGAAAAATACGCCGGTCTATTCAAGACGGTACATTTGAAACCTACAAGAGGGAATTCCTGGAGTTATTCTTGCAAGAAGAATAAATTTAATGCTATAAAAAGGGAAATAGTTTATAATCACGAATAAATAAAATATTTGCGGGAAAGGAGGTAAAAGATATGGACAGTAATATTATTGGCATTCTTTATATTGTGGGGTTGTTTGCGTTGCTTTGGTTCTTACTAATCAGGCCGCAGCAGAAAAAGCAAAAACAGCACCAGGAAATGGTGGGGAATCTCAAAGTAAATGATGCTGTGGTGACCATTGGTGGAATTTATGCCACAGTGGTAAAAGTTAAAGAAGATTCCTTAATTGTTCGCCTGGCTGATAATGTAAGAGTTGAAATATTAAAAAATGCTATATCGCAGGTTCGGTCCAGCAGTGAAAAAGAGGAAGACAAGGAGTAGTAATACAGAGGAGTAGGCCGAAGTCTACTCTTTTATCTTGACAGGCAAAAATTTGACAATCACATACACGTACAAGGGGATGAAGCTTTGGTCGCACTAGAAGATGTTAAAAATAATCCAGTCTTATCCAGTTTTATTACCAAGGGTAATGAATATTTGGGTGTTATGGGCTTTACCGATCATAGCTATCGGCATATCAACCTTGTTTCCGGCTTGGCCAAAAAAGTTTTACTTAAACTGGATCACTCCGAACGGGATGCTGAATTAGCTGCCATAGCCGGTTATTTGCACGACATTGGCAATGTAGTCAGTAGAAATGATCACGGCATCTCAGGAGCTACGTTATGCGCACCGATACTTTTGCAAATGGGAATGGAGCCGGATGAGCTCTCTACCGTTATTTCCGCCATCGCCAACCACGAAGAGCAATATGGCCAGCCGGTGAGCAATGTATCGGCTGCCTTGATACTGGCGGATAAATCTGATGTGCACAGGTCCAGGGTAAGAAATCAGGATTTTGCCACTTTTGATATCCATGACCGGGTGAATTACGCTGCAGAGCAGGCTTTCTTATATGTGGACAGCGACACCAGGTTTATTACCATGGACCTGACCATTGATATTGAAATTTCCACGGTCATGGAATATTTTGAAATTTTTTTGAGCCGCATGGTTCTTTGCCGCAGGGCAGCAAATTTTTTAGATTGTAGTTTCGAACTTGTCATTAATGAAGCCAAGTTACTGTAAATAATGCACTGGGGGGAAAAGCGGAGATGAGATGGAGCAGGTTACTGATTCTTTTGCTCATTGTGCTAGTGGTGGCGGCAGCCGGGATTTCTGCAGTTGCACCATTGAAAATGTTCCAGGATAATGAACAGTTGCCCTGGGTGCAAGAAAATATTACTTTAGGCCTTGACCTGCGTGGAGGTGTGCACGTAGTTCTGGAAGCCGAGGAAACTGCTGAAACAGAAGTCACCTCTGACTCCATGCGCAAGGCGAAAGGAATTATTGAACAGAGGGTTAATGAGCTGGGGGTGGCCGAGCCGGTAATACAAGTGCAGGGGGACAAGCGCCTGATTGTAGAATTGGCAGGGATAGATGATCCGGAGCAGGCTGTTGCAGACATGATTAAACCGGCTTATCTGGAGTTTAAAACGCCGGACGGAGAAACAGCATTAACCGGTGGAGAGCTTAAGGATGCTCAAGAAAGCAGAGACCCAACCAGCGGAAGAACAACAGTAAATCTAACATTTACGCCAGAAGGCACCAAGAAGTTTGCAGCCATCACTACGCAAAATGTAGGTAGAAAAATAGGTATCTACTTGGACGGCAATTTACTCCAGGAACCTGTAGTGAATGAACCTATCCCCAGCGGCAAAGCTGAAATAACAGGGTATTCCAGCCTAGAAGAAGCCCACCGGATGGCAATATTGCTTCGCTCAGGGGCGCTGCCTGTTAAGTTGCAAGTGCTGGAGAAACGTTCTGTAGGCCCTCAGCTGGGAGAGGATTCCTTAAACAGCTCGGTTAAGGCAGGTATTGTGGGGTTGGTGGCCATACTTGTTTTTATGGCTGTCTATTACCGTGTGCCTGGGCTTTTGGCAAATTTAGCACTAATTATATATACATTATTGGTGCTGGGAGTGTTTATAGGCATTCATGCCGTAATGACGCTGCCAGGGATTGCCGGTTTCTTATTATCCCTGGGCATTGCGGTAGATGCCAACGTGATTATCTTCGAGCGTATCAAGGAAGAAATAAGGAGCGGGAAAGGACTGCGTCCTGCTATTGACGCGGGATTCAAGAGAGGTTTTGTGGCTGTTTTTGATGCTAATGTAACCACGCTGCTAGTAGCAGCTGTTTTATACTATTTCGGTACGGCAGTCTTTCGCGGGTTTGCCGTTACCTTGAGCATTGGTATTTTGGCCAGCATGTTCACTGCCATTACCATGACCCGTTGGATGCTGCATTTGGTTGCAGGCGGCTACCTGGTTAAAAATACTAAGATGTACGGAGCATAAGGGGGATCTTTAATGTCATTTCACTTTGTAAAGTTACGTAAGATTTGGTATATAGTATCCCTGGCTGTGATTGTGCCTGGATTGATATCCCTTATGCTGCAGGGTCTTAATTTGGGCATTGACTTCACTGGGGGCAGTTTAGTAGAGGTAAGGTTCAAAGAGCCTACTTCCATTAAGCAAGTTCGCCAAGTAGTGACCGGACAGGAGCTGGGTTCTGCCAAAGGTATACAAAAAAGCGGCGAAACTGATTTTATCATTCGTACCAAAGAACTCACCGAAGAACAAAGCGCTAGTCTTATATCTTCTTTACGACAGGATGCAGGAGACCTGGATTTGCTCAGGAATGTTAGGGTAGGCCCGGTGATCAGCGGTGAACTAGTAAGAGATGCTTTATTGGCGCTGGTAATTGCAGCCGGTTTGATTTTGGTCTACATTTCCATCCGCTTTGAACTTAAACAAGGTATAGCAGCCATCGTTGCCATTATCCACGATGTATTAGTTGTGCTGGGCATGTTTTCACTACTGCAGATTGAAGTTAACAGTGCCTTTGTAGCAGCCATGCTTACCATCATCGGTTATTCCATTAACGACACCATCATTATTTTTGACCGGGTCAGGGAAAATCTGCGCCTAGCCCAGAGGAAAGAAGCCATAGAAGAACTGGTCAATAGGAGTCTGTGGCAGACTTTGGTGCGCTCCATAAATACCGTGCTGACGGTGGTATTTGTTTTGGTGGCTCTTTTCCTTCTCGGTGGTTCCACCATACAAAACTTTGTTCTGGCCATGCTGATAGGAGTTATCAGCGGAGCATATTCTTCCATTTTTGTCGCCAGCCCTGTGTGGATAGAAATGCGATTAAGGGAAAGAAAGGGCGGACGACAAGCTGCGAAGGCTTAGTGTGCAAGCCGGCAGCCGTTTTAATAATGACGTCCCGGTTGACGACAATAAATATGTGCTATTTAAGCGGGGGGCGTAAGCACCACGCTTATTTTTTTTTAAGATCAGGGACAACATATGGGGAGGGGCAGTATGGACGACCAAAAGCATGATCATGATCTAAATGCCTTGGAAAAAAGAATTAAAGAACTGGCCCAGAATATGGAGCGGATGAAGTTAGCAGAGTATGTGCGCCTGCTGGAGAATCCGTGGAGACTGCTTTATGTAAACTTTATCAGCGGGGTAGCCCGCGGGCTGGGCATCGCAGTTGGATTTGCAATTTTGGGTGCCATTTTAATCCTTACATTGCGGCAACTAGTAGCATTAAATTTGCCTTTAATCGGGGGATTTATAGCTGATTTAGTGGAAATAGTGCAGCTGCAGCTGGGTACCAGATAATCAATTCAGTATGGGATGGTGGAAAATTGAACCAGGAAAAGTTGCAATATTTCAAGCAAAAACTAGTACAGGAGAAACAAAGGTTGCGGGATAGTGTATCTGCAATAGAGGAGGGGGGCCTGGAGATGGCCCTGGAGGATTCCATTAGTGAACTCTCCAGCTACGACCAGCACCCCGGTGATATAGGAAGTGAAGTGTTTGAGCGCAGCAAGGATATGGCACTGCGGGAAGCTGACTACATTAACCTGGAGGCCATTGACGATGCACTGTTGCGCATGAAAAATGGTAAGTATGGTTTTTGTGATACCTGTGGCCAGGAAATTCCCCTGGAGAGATTGGAAGTAATACCATTTACCACCATATGTAAAGAATGTAAAGAAATCAGGGAATCGAATCCGAGGAATTCAATACGTCCGGTGGAAGAGGACGTTCTTGCCCCGCCCTTTGCACGAACTTATAATGACAGGACGGGTGACGTGGGTTTTGACGGTGAAGATAGCTGGCAGTCAGTGGCTCACTGGCAGGAGGATACCCCGGAGTCGGAAGCAGGTTCGTACTATGGCCCGCAAGACATGGAGACCGAGCAAAATGGACCGGTGGAAGAGGTGGATGATATTCCCTACGAGGTTGGGGATGACGGGATCATTTATCAAAATTTCACCGGGATGGATGATGAAAGTGCACCCGCAGAAAAAATAGACGTAGGTATTGAGCACAGAGAGCCTCGTGGCAGCGGTTAAACTAAACGGGACCCCCGTAGAGGGTGCCCCGTTTAGTTTATTATATAATTCACAAGAAACTTTCACCATCCAGCAGGGTTTTATCGTTTTATGTCGAAACTTAGAGATGGTGTCAACGTTATTTACACTACAAGTAGACATAGTAGCGAGGTGTAGCCATGCATCGTCCATTAAATAAGTCCATAGATAAAAACCTGGTGCTGGAAACGATCATAGATTCAACCGCCAACGCTGTTTTAGCTATTGACCAAGCGGGGAAAATTGTATATTTAAACAGGCAGGTGGAAAACTTCCTGGAAATGCCTGCTGATCAGGTTTTAGGACATCATGTGAAAGAATTCTTTCCCACCACAGGCTTGCTGGAAGTGGTGGTTGACGGTAAGCCGCAATTAGGACGCCGGCTGTCGCTGAAAAACGGCACCTATCTTACCAACAGAACGCCCATTTATTCCGGTGATGAAATTATAGGAGCGGTGGCGGTTTTTCAGGATATTACAGAATTGCAAAATATAATTGATGAACTAAGTGATGATAATGAACGTATCCGGGAATTAAAAAATCTGTTGGAAACCATACTGGACCTGTCCAGCGACGGCATTATAGCAGTTAACCGGGATTACCGAATAACCATGTGTAATAAGTCCTTTGCTTCTTTCCTCAACCGCACCCCGGAAGATATTATCGGCAAGAATGTAAAAGAAGTATATGGCAATCCCATTTTCCCTCAGGCTATGGAAACCGGTGAGCCGGAGTACGGCTACCTGACCACATTAAACGGCAAAGAGATAATTGCCAACCGGGTTCCCATAGTCAAAGAAGGACAAATTGTGGGCGCCCTGGGTAGTATTGTTTTCGGTAATATAGATGACTTTTTTGCCCTCACCAAGAAAATCAGAAATTTGAAAAGCCAATTGGATTATTATAAAGATGAACTGGAAAGAGTACACCGCACTAAACATTCCTTTGACCATATTGTGGGCAGCAGCAAGGAAATCACCTTTGTTAAAGATACCGCCCGGCGGGTTGCTCACAGTACTTCCACCGTCTTGATCATTGGGGAAAGCGGGACCGGAAAAGAACTCTTTGCCCATGCCCTACACACAGAAAGCATGCGTCGCAAAGGGCCTTTTGTAAAGGTTAATTGCGCGGCGGTACCCGAAAATTTGTTGGAGTCTGAATTATTCGGCTATCAGGAAGGTGCCTTTACAGGTGCCCGCAAAGGGGGACAGGTAGGGAAATTTGAATTGGCTAACGGAGGTACTATTTTCCTCGATGAAATAGGTGACATGTCCTTTCATATGCAGGCCAAACTCTTAAGAGTACTGCAGGAGAAGGAAATTGAGCGGCTGGGGGACAACCGGCCCCGTAGAGTGGATGTACGGGTAGTCACTGCCACCAATAGAAATTTGGAAGAGCTAATTACCGAGGGTAACTTCCGAGAAGATCTTTATTACCGGATTAACGTGGTATCCCTGAGTATTCCGCCCCTGCGGGAGCGCTTAGATGATTTGGATTCACTGGTGGATTACTTTATTAAAAAGTTTAATAAACAATTTGGCCAGACGGTAGAAGGCGTAGCCCCCGATGTGGCTACTATATTTAATAATCATGATTGGCCAGGTAATATAAGAGAGCTGGAAAATGTAGTGGAAAGGGCATTCAATGTTATAGACGGTGCTATCATCCTAAGAAGTCATTTACCCATGTATTTGCAGAAAATTAGCCTGAATAAAAACCAGCGGGTTACTTCCGGTGGATTGCCCGAGCTGGTAGAGGAAGCTGAGAAGGAAGCCATTTTAGAGGCCCTCAGCGCGGCTAACGGCAATAAGATGCGAGCGGCAAAATTACTTGGCATATCCAGGGCCGGATTATACAAAAAGCTTAAACGTTATAAAATACACGAATAGAGGCGACCTTAAAGGGTTGCCTCTACTCTTTGTAAACGAGATCTCCATATAATATTTGCTAAGCACGGCCCCTTTAAGGTAAAATAGGGAAACCAAGGAAACAACCGGATGAGGAAGGAATGCCATAAGGAGGAGGGATTGTTATGGGTGAGAGTGTCTTTACCGAGAGTGATTTTGCCGAGATAGAAAGCGGGTACACGGTGTGGTTAGAACCCAGCCATCTTCACTTTCATTCCGGGGGACAAGTAGAGATTAAGGCCCTTTGGGGAAACAAAATGCAAAAAGACGGTACCGGGAATCCACTAAACTGGCAGGCAGTTGTGATACCCCCGGTGGGAGAAGAATTTAAGGGCGAGGTTAGTTACGGAAAGGGCTTATACCAGATCGTAAGCTTTCCGGCCGGCGAGGAAGGCCTGTATTATGTGCTGGTAGAAAATAATGTCGGCACCCATCAAGGGACTTCTTATATCCAGCGAGCCGGTTTGCTTGTGCCCGTTGGCCATCATGTCCACGGACATGGCGTCGCCACCGGGCGGGGATTGGAAATTGTACCTTCAGAACTAAAGGAGTTTCATCTAGGGGACAATATATCCTTACAAGTGTTATTTAATGGCCGGCCGTTACCCAACATAGACGTAAAAATTACTTATCACCTTTATGAAGGGGATGATTATCCCTACAGTGCAACCACCGGTGACAGTGGTAATTTAAGCCTCACTTTTAAAGAGAAAGGACACTGGATGTTCCTGGCCCAATATAAAGATCAAAATGATCTCCTGGAGTATCATGTAAGTACCTTTGTGGTGCCGGGGGTAAGATAGATTATCTCTTAAAGCAAAACACAGGAGGTGCTTTAATTGTCAGAAGTGATTATTTACACCAAAACAGGCTGTCCGTATTGTAAGAAGGCAATTGAGGACTATCGGGCTCAGGGCATTGAATTTACTGAAGTCAACGTTGTCAAGGACAAGAAGGCCAAGCAAACGGTAAAGGAGAAGTTTGGCGCCACCAAGGTGCCGGTAATCGTAAAAGACGGCACCATGGTTTCCGCCGGCTATAACGGAGGCGGATGAGGTATATAACAGCCAGCCTTGCGCTGGCTTTTTTTTAAGCAAAAAGATAAAGGAATTTTTAGACGGGATAACAGGATGGCAGGATTTTGAAAAACTTTGCATGTGAGGCTTTGGGGTCAGTTTTTTGACGAGATTAACGGGATTCATAGGATTTTTTAAAACATTTATATTTAGCCGTTGCGATAAAGTAATGATATTGGAAAGGATTTATATTCGTGCAATAGACACAAAGCATATTAGACAGCCATTACATTATTTGCATAATTTCTATAATTAAAATGACACAGTTAGGCATATTGTTCATATTATTGAAATACAACTACGCCTTTACCTATCCCTATCCCGTCTAATCCCGTTAATCCCGTCAAATAAAAGACCCAAAAGGAATCCCCTTTAAAATCTCTTCTTAATTGTTTTAAATCTTTATCCTGCAATCATGCAATCCTGTAATCCTGTCAAAAAGAATACCCATTAGAAATGCCCTAATATCATTTATCACTCCAAAGTTGTAGCAGCCCTATGTGCGTGGTATACTGGAAATGTTGGTTAAATATACAAAAAGGCCGAACAGAGGGAGTGTACCCATGCTACCAGTATACCAGCTGTCTATACCCACACCTTATCCTGTGGGGCCGGTTAACGTTTACTTAATAAAAAGCGATCCCATCACCTTGATCGATATAGGCCCCGACACCCCGGAAGGAAAAAAGAAACTGCGGGAAGGTCTGAAATCTCTGGGGGTTGACCTGGCCCAAATAAAAAGGGTGCTCTTAACACACTCGCACCCGGACCACTGCGGTCTTGCCGCCTGGATCAGCCATGAATCAGGAGCGGCTATTTATGCGCATCCTTATGAAATACGGAGGATAACCGGCGCCAGCGACCACGTTAAGGAACGCATGCCGCTTATCATGCAGTCTGGACTACCCGCGGATAAAATGGCGGAGATAGAAGGAGACACGGATAAACTATCACGTCCCAATCTGGACAGCAAAAAAGTAGAGCCTCTACACGGCGGGGAAAGCTTGGATTTCGCGAGCGATAAGCTGCAGGTAATGCATATACCAGGCCATGCTCCCGGGCACTTATGCCTTTTTGACTGCCAATATGGATACTTTTTTTCCGGCGACTTTTTGCTACCCCACATTACTCCTAATCCTATTATGGAGCCGGACCCGGACAATCCTTCCCACCGGCTGCCCGTTTTAGAGCAATACATAGCCGGGCTGCAGGCGGCGGAAAAAATGGACATTAAGCTGGTTTGGCCCGGGCATGGAGGGGTTTTCAATGATTGTAAACGGGTGATCAAAGAGGGTTATGCGCATCATCAGATGCAGTTTGAAAAAATAAAAAAAGCATTACATACCCAGCGGAAAAGCAGCTACCAGATTACCGATATTATCTACCCTGCGCTAAAAGGATGGAACATATTTATGGGTTTATCAGAGATTCAAGCTCATTTGGATTATCTTTTCAGCCAGGGAGAATTAAATGGGGAGCTCCAAGACGGGGTCATGTATTACTGGAATCCGGAGGTAAGCGGGTAGTGCGTTGGATAATGGTGCTGCTGGCCCTGTGGACAGCTAGAGCTGCCCAGCGGCTCAGTTTAACGCTAGGAAAGGGTAAGGGATCATCTTTACCTGGTATGGTAGCTTTAAAAATATATCCCGGCATACTGCGGTGGTTTGCCGGCCAGTCACGTTTGGGCACGGTTATGGTTACAGGGACCAATGGTAAGACCACCACCAATAACATGCTGGCGCAAATAATAAATTCCAGCGGCTATAAGGTACTGGTAAACAGTGAGGGCGCTAATTTAATCACCGGAGTGACCACTGCCTTTATTCGCTCTGCCAATCTGTGGGGTAAGCTTGATTGTGACTATGCCGTGTTAGAGGTGGACGAGGCCGCTTTTCCGACTGTTGCAGCCCGGGTTCATCCTGATACAGTAGTGGTGACCAACTTCTTCCGGGACCAGTTGGACCGTTACGGCGAACTGGATACCACCGTGGGGATGGTGGCACAGGCTTTAAATAATTTAAACGGTACCAAATTAGTACTCAACGCGGATGACCCGCTGGTGGCCCAGTTAGAGCAAAAATCAGGTCTTAAGGCCCAGTATTACGGCCTGGACCCTGGTTCGGAAACTACCCACGTCGGTGCTGAAACGAGGGAAGCCAAATTTTGCCCTCTGTGCGGGGCTTTACTAAATTACAAAGCTTATAATTACAGCCAATTAGGTGATTTTAAGTGTCACGGGTGTGGATTTGAGCGGCCACAGCCGCATTTTAGAGCTCACAGTATGCGGCAGACGGGAGATTTATTTCAGGGTGAAATAGATTGGCAAACAAGAAATTTCGGGCTCAAGATCCCCGCCCGGGGAGTATATAACTTTTACAATGCCCTGGCCGCGGTGAGCACAGCTATAACCTTCAATGTTGACCCGGACACGGCAGCTCATGCCTTGGTTAGTTACGCTCCGGCTGTGGGGCGCATGGACCGTTTTGATTACCAGGGGAAACCGGTGCTGCTTAATCTGGTTAAAAACCCCACTGGGTTTAATCAGGCTCTGGCCGCTTTATTAAACCAGGATACCTTGCAGGATGTATTGGTGGCCATCAATGACAATGCCGCGGACGGCCGGGATATCTCCTGGCTCTGGGATGTTGACTTTGAGGTATTGGAAGAAAACCAGCCCCGGTTTAACAATTTTATCTGTACCGGGAAAAGAGCGGCGGAAATGGCAGTTAGGCTAAAGTATGCCGGGGTACCTGCGGAAAAGATCTCCATTCATAATAATACCGAGCGTGCTATAGACGCTGCGGTATCCGGCGGCGGTAAAATGACATTTTTATTGGCTACCTACACCGCACTCTGGCCGGTGGAAGCTATTCTGGCCAAGAAAGCAAAGAGGGTTGAAGGCGATGCTGAAAGTATGCCATCTGTATCCTGATCTTTTAAACCTATACGGCGACCGGGGTAACGTACTGGCTTTTACCCGCAGGTGTTCCTGGCGCCACATTCCGGTACAAGTTTATCAGGCTAACCTGGGTGATAAAATTGATTTCGAAAACTTCGACTTTCTCTTTATCGGTGGAGGCTCGGACAGAGAACAGACACTTCTGGCTGCAGACCTCAGCCGGCAGGTAGACAGCCTCAAGCGAGCCATAGAAGACGGGCTGGTGGTATTGGCCATCTGTGGTGGCTATCAACTGCTGGGCCAGTATTACCAAATGCCCGACGGCAGGAAAATTCCCGGCCTGGGTATATTGGATCTGCACACACATTCCGGCAGCAAAAGATTAATTGGTAATGTGGCAGTAGAAATAGAACTGGCCGGAAAAAAGATAAAGGTCACCGGCTTTGAAAACCACGGCGGCAAGACCTTCCTAAACGGAGTAGCCCCCCTTGGCCAAGTACTGTCCGGAAACGGTAACAACGGCACCGACCACCAAGAGGGAGCCAGATATAAAAACGCCTTCTGCTCCTATCTCCACGGCCCCCTACTGCCCAAAAACCCCGCATTGACGGACCACATGATCAGCCTGGCCCTAGAGCGCAAAGGCATGGACTCCACCATCGTACCGCTGGATGATAGCTTTGAAGAGGAAGCGAATGGAAAGATGCTGGAGAGATTAGGGGTTAGGCGTTAGGCGATAGGCGTTAGAAAAAAATGAAAACAGGTGGGGAAAGTATCCACCACTAAAACCAACTTTCCCAAATGGTCTTTCTTAATCTTTTCCTAACCAACTAAATGTTACAGGGCAGCCATGGGGACGGTTCGGGCGGCCCCCGAAGAGAAAAGGCCGATGGAATTGTCCCCGTGGCTAGCGACCCCAAGGAATTACCCCAAAAAACAGTTGAAAGAGAGTTGTAATGTTGGGAGCCGGTAGCTCCACCCAAAAAACATTTAGACAGGATTACAGGATACGCAGGATGCTTTAGGGTAGTGCTTTGGGGTCTTAAAAAACATTTTATAATTATTTGTTTTAATATATTGGATTTGTCTAAAGCTCTGTTTAGATGATAAAGACTTTCGATTGAGTTTTTATTATTTAAAAAATCCTGTTGATCCTGTTAATCCTGTCTAAAAAAATTGTTTGCCTCAAAGCCCCACATGCAAAGCCTTTTATCCCTCTTATCCCATTGATCCCGTCATAACTCACATAAACCATATACACAAACTAGAATTAACATTTGTTTTCGTAAAAAAAACAATCCATCCTGCTGATATCCCAAGCCAGCAAAAAAACGACCGTCACTCACAGCTAAAGCCATCAACTCTATTCGCTTAACAATCTCTTTTTCATTAAAATCATCACTCTAATAAAGCAACCATCCGAGTATCAAATAGCTGCAAACTAAATATCCACCAAACAAAATCCCAAAAATCGCGTCAATCCTGTCAAAAAACCGTTCTACCAGCTCCTAATTAGAGCTAAAATCACGCCCACCAACTCACAACTACCGCCACGCGCTAACGCTTAACCAACTAACCCCTAACGCCTAATAAGGAAGCCTCCGGCTTCCTTTAGCAGCTCCCTCACCCACCACTCGGAGCACAACCAGAATCCCCGCACTGCTCCGACGGTTCAGGCTTCGGCTCTTTGGCCCTTGCTTCCTCAGCCTTTACAGCCAACTCCGGCAGCTTCTTAGCAATCTCACTAAACTCCCGCGCATCCTCACTCTTACTTACCTCCGACAGGCGCCCATTATCAGCCGCCTCCCGCATTGACTTACGCAGTGGAATTTGTCCCAGCACACGCCCCCCGAAGCCGGTAGCTATGGCCGTCAAATCTTCTCCGCTCTCGCCGAAAATGTAATGTTTCTCATTACACTTATCACACTCAAAATAAGCCATATTCTCAATAACACCCAGCACCTGCATCTTAGCTTGCCGGGTCAGCATACCTAGTCTTGCCGCTACCCGGTAAGACGTTTCCTGCGGAGTGGTAACCAGAATAAAGGAAGCCCCCGGCAATAAATTGATTACCGAAATAGCCACATCTCCCGTTCCCGGCGGCAAGTCCACCAGCAGATAATCCAAATTTCCCCATTCCACTTCATTCACAAACTGCTGCAAAATACCCTGCAGCATCGGCCCACGCCAAGCCAGGGCCTGGTTTTCATCCACCAAGCTGCCCATGGAAATAATCTTCACACCATCTTTCTCCACGGGAATCACTATCTTTTCATCTTTAATCTCCGGCATTATCCCCATTACACCAGTAATGCGAGGGATACTGAAACCGTAAATGTCAGCATCAAGTATACCCACTGAAAAGCCCTGGTCTCTTAAAGCAAAGGCCAACCCGGCCGTTACTGTTGATTTTCCCACGCCACCTTTACCACTGCCCACAGCGATTATGTGCGTACCGGAAAGTTGATTCTGCTGTTCACTCATAAATACATCTCCTTTTGTTTGCAAATTCTGCTAACCTTTAAATATTCTTGCTTAATTACTGATTTCCTTGCAGAATGTACCTATTATTCTCCGTTTAGTGCATATTTTTATAACGTGAAATAATTGCCATGATGAAATATGGAATAACCTTCAAATTTACTGGGTAAAAATGGATCGTTTTTTACCCAGTAAAGCATATAATAAATTACTTGTTCATCAACAAAGGTACAGGCGAATAGTATAGATACCGTAAAGGAAGCACATTTTTTAGTAAGGGGTGAGATAATGAATTTGTAGAACGTCTACAGAACAAAAGGGGATAAAACCAGTGCAACGAAGGTTTAAGGTAATATTGGAGTGGTATTCCGAGGAACAGGTCTTCACCGTAACGGTTCCAGCTTTGCCGGGATGTTCTACCTATGGTAATTACCCGTTATGCTTGTTGGTCTACTTGCTTAACTTATTCTTTAGGATAAAAATATCCTTATTATGCTCATTTATCAAGCTTACCGCGTACATAACATTATCTTCAACGTCCGATACTTTTTCTAAGACATTCTCAGTAAATGATTTTTGCTCATCATAGGATTTTTCTATACGGTTTACTATTCCTTGTAAATAGTTGACACTCTCATCAATAGCATTTAATTTAGCCGTGTTTTCTTCCACACGGTGCTCAATACCTTTTGCCAGGTTAAATAATTCGTTTTGGCCTGATTTTATTGAACTTAAATCCTGTTTTACTAAAGCTGAATCCTGTTTTACTGAAGCTAAATCCTGTTTAGTTGAGCTCAAATCCCGTTGAATGTTATTTACATCAACACTCATTTTGTCCTGTGCCCTAGCAAGAACTTGGAGCTGCTTCAATACTTTATCTTGGAAGTCTTCCTTAGTCATTCTACTTCCTCCCTTTTAATGCCTTAGAAATGTTTCTCAAAGTCTCAATTGAGGGATTGGTTCGATTTTTTCTATATCCCCCGAGTAAGATAGTGAAATACCATCATTATTTGCCAACTCTTTAATGTAAGTTCATTTCTCAAACGCAAATCCCTAATTTTTTCACCAATAGTCATAGACTTCCCCCTTTTCGTAAATACCGTATTTACATTATATATTTAATTTGCAATAGGCGTAAAGAAAAATGATTACGTTCAATTCTTGCCCAAAGTCTGACTTCCTTGCAAATGTGTAAAAACAATGGACAACGTTCAAATTTAACCGTAATAATGGATCCCTTTTTTACCCAGTAAAGCATATAATAAATTACTTGTTCATCAATAAAGGCTCAGGCGAATAGTATAGATTACCACCGTAAAGGAAGTACATTTTTTAGTAAGGGGTGAGATATTTGGAATTTGTAGAACGTCTACAGGCTCATCGTCAGCTGGAAAAGGAGCAGGACTGGAAGGGTACCTTTAAAGATTACCTGCAGTTCGTGAAAGAACGTCCCTGGGTATGTCAGTTAGCCCATTCGCGTATATATCAAATGATTAAGGATGCAGGGGTTATAGAAACGAAGCAGGGAGTCAAACACTACAAATTCTTTGAAACAGAACTGTTCGGTTTAGATAAGACTTTAGAAACGCTGGTGGAGGAATATTTCCACCCGGCAGCCCGAAGACTGGATGTACGTAAAAGAATACTACTGTTAATGGGGCCTGTAAGCGGCGGTAAGTCCACGTTGGTGCATATGTTGAAAAAAGGTTTAGAACAGTACAGCAAGACCGACCGGGGGGCGGTATTCGGGATCAAGGGCTGCCCCATGCATGAAGAGCCACTGCACCTGATCCCGCGGGAGCTGCGGCAAGAATTCCAGGATGAGTACGGTGTTTATATTGAAGGCGAATTATGCCCCTCATGCCGCATGATGGTGCAAAATAAATATAACGGCAATATAGAGGATGTGGAAGTAGAGCGCATCACACTTTCCGAGGAAGACAGGACCGGTATTGGAACCTTTACCCCGTCAGATCCCAAGTCCCAGGATATAGCTGATCTTACCGGCAGCATTGACTTCAGTACCATAGCCGAATTCGGTGCTGAGTCGGACCCCAGGGCCTACCGTTTTGATGGGGAGCTAAATATAGCCAATAGAGGGATTATGGAGTTCCAAGAAATGCTCAAATGCGACGAAAAATTCCTCTGGAACCTGCTTAGTCTATCCCAAGAAGGGAACTTTAAGGCGGGCCGTTTTGCGTTAATTTATGCAGATGAAATGATTGTCGCGCACACCAACGAAAATGAATATAAAGCCTTTATCAGCAACAAAAAGAATGAAGCTTTGCAGTCCCGGATTATAGTGATGAAAATCCCCTACAATCTAAAGGTCTCCGATGAAATCAAAATCTATGAAAAGTTGATTAAACAAAGTGACCTTAAAGACATTCACATCGCGCCCCACGCGCTGAAGGTGGCCAGTATCTTTTCCGTTTTAAGCCGGATGAAGGAAAGTAAAAAACAAGGCATGGACCTGGTCAAAAAGATGAAATTATACGACGGTGAAGATGTAGAAGGCTTTAAGCAAAAGGATGTAAGCGAGCTGCAGTCCGAGTATCACGATGAAGGTATGAGCGGTGTAGATCCTCGTTACGTTATTAACCGGCTCAGCTCATCGCTGATCAAGACCACTACCAAATGCATTAACCCCCTGGATGTTTTGCGGGGATTAAAGGACGGGTTGGGCCAGCATCCTTCTATCACTCAGGAGGAGAGGGACCGCCTCTTAAACTTCATTTCAGTGGCCCGCCAGGAATTTGACGAGTTGGCCAAAAAAGAAGTGCAAAAGGCCTTTGTATACTCCTTTGAAGAGTCTGCCAAAGTGCTCTTCGATAATTATCTGGATAATGTAGAAGCATATTGTAACGGTGTCAAGATGCGTGATCCCATTACCGATGAAGAAGTTAACCCTGATGAAAAGCTAATGCGTTCCATAGAGGAGCAAATAGGAATCTCTGAAAGCGCTAAAAAGACCTTCCGCGAGGAAATACTGATCCGCCTTTCCAGCTATGCCCGAAAGTCCAGGAAATTTAATTACAAGTCCCATGAGCGCCTGCGCGAAGCAGTAGAGAAAAAACTGTTTGCCGACCTTAAAGATGTAGTCAAAATAACCACATCTACAAAGACCCCGGATGCGGAGCAATTGAGACGAGTAAATGAGGTCAGCGCCAAGCTAATGGATGAATATGGCTACTGTCCTATCTGTGCAAATGAACTACTCAAGTATGTAGGGAGCCTTCTGAATAGATAAAGGTGTTTGGGGGTTGGTACAGGAGGGAAATAACATGTCCGGCAGATATACAGTTTCCCGGGAAGACTGGTCCCTGCACCGTAAAGGGGAAATAGACCGTCAGCGCCACCGGGAAAAAGTTAAAGAAGCCATAAAAAAGAATTTGGCCGATATTGTCAGTGAAGAAAGTATTATTCTTTCAGACGGAAAAAAAGTAATCAAGGTGCCCATCCGCTCACTGGATGAATTCCATTTTCGCTTTAACCACAATAAACAGCAGCACGGCGGCCAGGGGGACGGAGAAAGTAAAGTGGGCGATGTACTGGGAAGTGATTCCAAAAAGAAAGCAGGTAAGGGTCCCGGCCAGGGGCAGGGGGCAGGAGAAGAGCCCGGGGTTGACTATTACGAAGCGGAAATAACCATTGATGAACTGGCAGAAATGATATTTGAAGACCTGGGGCTGCCCAACCTCAAACAAAAGAAAAAACCTGAGCTGGCCTCGGAGTCTGTGGAATTCCGTGATGTGCGCAAAGTGGGTATCCAGAGTAATATAGACCGCAAGCGCACCATATTTCAGGCTTTAAAAAGAAGGGCGATAGAAGAAGGTAAGCAGGGCCTGGGTAAAATAACCAGGGAAGACCTCCGGTTTAAAACCTGGGAGCAGGTTTATAAGTATGAAAGTAGTGCCGTGGTGTTGGCCATGATGGATACCAGCGGGTCCATGGGCCCTTGGGAGAAATATATCGCCCGCAGTTTCTTTTTCTGGATGGTGCGGTTTTTACGTACCAAATACCAAAATGTTAAAATTGTCTTTTTATCCCACCACGTTACTGCCAAAGAAACCAGCGAGGAGGAATTCTTCACCAAGGGGGCCAGCGGTGGTACCCGCTGTTCTTCGGTATACGAATTGGCGCTGAAAGTGATCGAAGAAAGGTTTAACCCTGAAGACTACAATATCTATGGTTTCCATTTCTCCGACGGTGACAACCTTTCTTCTGACAACGAAAAATGCGTTCGATTAGTGAAGGATTTACTAAAAGTGTGTAATTTAATTGGTTACGGTGAAATTGAAGGGCCATATTATTACAGCAGTACATTAAAATCCGCCTTTAAAAAAATTGAAGAACAAAATTTCACCACCGTCTCCATCAGGGACAAAAGTGGTGTATTCCCCGCCCTGAAAAGTTTCTTTAACCCGGACCCCTTAAAAACGGCAACCGGGAGGTGACACCGTGAGTATAAATGAAAAGTATGAACTGGAAAAAGCCTTAGAGCAAATCACAGCCATCGCCAAGGGCTATAACTTAGACTTTTATGATATGTACTTTGAAATCTGTCCGGCAGATATCCTGTATACCTTTGGTGCATACGGTATGCCTACCCGTTTTTCGCACTGGAGCTTCGGGAAGGCTTACCATAAAATGAAAACTCAGTATGACTATAACCTCAGCCGAATATATGAAATGGTAATTAACTCCGACCCGTGCTATGCTTTTTTGTTGGAGGGTAATTCCCTCATCCAGAATAAAATGGTGATGGCGCATGTGCTGGCCCACTGTGATTTCTTTAAAAATAATTACTATTTCCAGCGCACTTCCCGCCAGATGGTGGAATCCATGTCCGTGGCCGCGCAGAGAATAAGGCAATATGAATTTGCCCACGGTAGGGAAAAAGTGGAGTCTTTTTTGGATTCGGTAATATCTATTCAGGAACATATAGACCCGTACCGGGATATCGGTAAAAATGAACCGGCCATTGAAAAGTCGGAAAGCGGCGGGTGCTGCGGTGGTGAAGGTTGTGGAAAGGGCTGCGGAAAAGATAGCTGCAAAGATAAAGGCTGCGAGGGTGGCAACTGCGGGCATACTCACAGTGAACAAGAATCGCCCTATGACGATCTATGGAAACTGGATCATCTCGGGGAGGGACAGGAAAGCAAAGATGATACTCAAAAGGCCAAGAAGTTTCCCAAAAAGCCCGAAAAGGATTTATTATTGTTCATTATGGAATACGGCAGGGATTTAGAGGACTGGCAGCGGGACATTATCTCTATCATTCGGGAGGAGATGTTCTACTTCTGGCCTCAAATGCAGACCAAAATAATGAATGAAGGCTGGGCCACATACTGGCACCTGAGAATTATGCGTGATATGGATTTGACTGAGGAAGAATCCCTGGAATTCGCCAAACTGCATTCCGGTGTTATCCAATCCTCAAAAGTGCGCCTAAACCCCTACTTCCTGGGTTTAAAACTATTTGAGTATATTGAAAAACGTTGGGATGAACCCGGCGAAGAAGACAGGATCAAATACGGCCGCCCCGGTGGAGAAGGCCGGGAAAAAATCTTTGAAATCAGAGAATTAGATAACGACATCTCCTTCTTGCGTAACTGTCTTACAGAAGAATTTGTAGAACAGGAAGACATCTACCTGTACAAAAAAGTGGGTTACGAGTGGAAAATAGTAGAAAAAGACTGGCAAAAGGTAAGGGATAGCTTAGTAGCAAGTATGGTAAACTCAGGTTTTCCATACATTGTTGTCCAAGACGGAGACTACGGCAAAAGGGGCGAACTCTACCTGCACCATGCCTACGAAGGTGCAGAGCTAGACGTCTACTACCTCGAACGCACCCTGCCCCATGTCTACAAACTATGGGGAAGACCGGTATATTTGGAAACAGTATTGGACAGCAAAAAAGTGCTTTTTAGCTACAGTGGCGAAAAAGTTAGCAAGAAGTTTGTTTAGTGGTTAAAACAGTAGAACCTTCGAGTATTTCCAAAGTGCAGCGAAGGTATCACCCCCAGTCTATAACTGTCACTCGACGAGCAAGGGAAGAAAACCCACTGACCAGGTTAAAATCAGGTCAGTGGGTTTTCTTGTCATATTAAATTGGGGCAGTCCCCGGGCACGAATAAGATATTAAATAAATGGGTCCGAGATCTACGAAAAAGCACATAAAAGACAAAAGTCGGTTATCATTCATGCCGGAACGGCCCCATATTCACAAAGTGATCCATTGATCGGGTTGGTACATCTGAAGGACGTTCTGCACAGGTGGCCTGAATTAAAGGTAGTTATACCACATTTCGGTTTATACGGGAGTGACTTTCCATTCATTGAGCAAAGTCGTGTTATTGGCTTTCCTTGGGAAGCACAATTCTTAAACTGAAAAGTGCCCCTAAAAGGGCCATCACGGCGGCCAGTAAAAAGGCTCCATGAAAAGATAAAGTATATTCCTTTATGTAGCCCGATAGCAGGGGGCCCAGCACCTGGCCAAAGCCGAATATGAAGGTAACAAAACCAATGACTGCAGGCGCCCTTTTGGCGTCACTGATATCGCCGCTGCAGGAAGCCGTTAGGCTGGGCACACCCCAGGCCGTCAGCCCGAAAATTATTGCGGGCAACCATAACAACCATCCCTGGGAGAATTTAAACAACAGTAAAGAATAGGCAAGGGTCTGGCAACAAAACAAGGTGACTAAAATTTCCCTGCGACCCAGTTTGTCCGATAGCATTCCCCAGATAACACTGCTGCCGATGCTTAAAAAACCTACTGTACTCCAAATGCTACCGGCTAGTTCCTGCGTGCAGTTTACCTCGTCGATTAGATAACTGACCAGGAAGGTGGCCATTATTATGTAAGAAAAGCCGTAACAAAAATATTGCGCTGCCAGGCAAGGAACAGAAGGTATGCTGACTAAATCTTTGATACTTGAGCCGGTAGGTGCCTGCTCTTTTTTTACGGCAATTACCGGAGCCTCTCCTATGGGGTCTAATTTTTTTTCTTCCGGGCTGTTGCGCAGAACTTGCCAGGTAGCAACACCCAGGGCCATGACAATGGCACCCAGGATAAACCAGCTGTAACGCCAGCCGTCCTGTGAAAACACTGAATTAACGTAAGGGATCAGCCAGCCGGTAAAGGCAATGGCTATTCCCGAGCCACCCACCATGAATCCCGCAGCCATCCCCCGACGGGAGGGTGCAAACCAGGCCGCAATCAGTCCCATCATGGCCACATTTCCACCGGCGCTGCCCACACCGGTAAGAAAACGTATTAGCGCGGCGGTATTGGGGCCCTGCACAAAGCCGGTTACGACCAGGGTGATACCGGTCCAGAGAAGCCCGGCGGCCACCACCACCCGGGGCCCGAACCTGGCCGCCAGCATTCCCGCGCCCAGCGCGCTGACCAGGTAGCCCAACATGTTGGCAGAGGCTATAATTCCTGTTTGGTCATGAGTCAGTCCAAGGTGCTGCTGCATAGCCGGTAGAATCATACCATACCCGAAACGAGCCAGTCCCAGAGCTCCGGCGACAACAAGCATGCCCATGACCAGTATGGCCAAGCCGTAATGAATACCGGCAAATCCCGCCGGCTTATGCTGTGGTTTTCTGTTGTATTTCATTTTTCCCCCCTGATGGTATGTCCTTGATAAGATTATAATATATTAATTAAGTCTCGTGCCTCTAATATTTTTATAAACTTTTTTACCAACTCCGGATCAAACTGTATACCTGCACATCTTTTCAGTTCAAATGTCGCCTGATCAGGGGATATACCTTTGCGGTATGGACGGTCATTGGTCATAGCGTCATAGGAATCGGCAATTGCCAGAATACGGCATTCGATGGGTATTTGTTTTCCTTTGAGGCCCAAAGGATATCCATCTCCGTTCCAGGATTCGTGATGTTTTAAAACCCAATCGGCGATGGGGACAAGATCAGGGGATGACTGAGCAATCCGAAAACCAATTTCGCAGTGCCGCTGCATTTCAATGACTTCACTTTCATCTAAGGGACCGGGTTTAAATAGTATCCTGTCAGGTATGCCAACTTTGCCAATGTCATGGAACTGGGCCAGAAGACGCATGTCCGAAATTCTGTGCTCATTAAGTCCAGCCTCTAATCCAAGATCAATCACTAAATCTTGCAAGCGGTCTGCATGGCCTTCGGTTATAAAATCTCTGGCCTCTAATGCCTTCATTAACGTTTGGACTATAGCACTACGGGCACTTAACCTTTGATGCAATTTTTCTCTATACATGTTATTATCCGCTTCTTTAAAGAGCGCACTTACTTTTTTAGACCTGTTATATCCAATGGAGAAGCCGGTGGAAATACTTATCGGCAATTTGGGGTTTTTCAGGTTATGGTTTTTAACTATGGTCTTTAATCGTTGGATTGCCAATTCGACCCCCTGCTCATCCGTATTAGGCATTATAATCGCAAATTCATCGCCCCCAATACGGCACATGGTGTCTTTCTCACGAAAAGAGCGCTTAATAACTATAGATGCGGTAATCAACATTTTATCTCCGGCACTATGTCCCATGGTATCATTGATTAACTTAAGTCCATCGATATCACATACAACGATACCTATTGGAAAACGTAATTCTTCAATCAAACGGTGCATTTTATTTTCGAAATATGCCCGGTTGAATAGTCCTGTTAAGGAATCGTGCCTGCTTAAATATTTTAGGTTTCTTTCTTTTTGATTGCGTTCCTCACTAAGTTGCCCTAAAGTGTAAACCATGTTATTAAATTTATCGCTGAGTTTATGAAATTCAATTTCATCTGTTGGGTTGTAACTAATTCTAATCTTTAAATTATTATTTTCAACCTCGGTCATTGCGTGTATTAATCTATTGATTTTACTTGCTAGGCCGTTGGAAATAAAAATGCTAATTAGGATAGCTATAAGTAAACTTGTTATCCCAACGTTTAAAGCCCTTTCTTTAATCGGAGAGATGTCACTTTGTAGTGCTGTCCTAGGTATAAAAGCAACCAATTTCCAGCCAGTCCTGGGTACAGTTGTATAACTAATAAAAAGGTCATGACCTAAGCGATCAAAATACATTGTCCCCTTCGAGTGGCCTTTAAGTCTTTTAAACCATGCGGCATTCCCCATATGGGTTCCTATATCTTCGGTGTTGGGGTGTGCAATTACATAACCTTGTTCATCTAAAAGCATTGCATATCCATTAGCTCCGAGTTTTATTTCTCTAATAATATTGGATATCTGATACAAAGAAGTATCAATAGCAAATACACCTATTAAATTATCCTCACTTATGATAGCCTTTACAACACTGACCACTTGCCTATTGGAAACAAGATCAACATAGGGCTTTGTCCATACGATCTTATCTTTTTGCGCAATAGCTTCCTGATACCAAGGCCGAATGCGTGGATCGTAACCGGTTGGAGGTTTCCAGCTGGGAGACATATACATGTCACCTTTTTCAGTACCCATGTAAATATACCATATATCCGTGTTCAATTTGAGGTATGCAGACCATTCATTTAAAGGTTCCTCTATTGAGTTAGGCGTAAAAATAACTTTTTTCAGGGCGGGTTCATTAGAAAATACATTAACGGCATTTTCTAATGAATTGATGAATTGTTTGATGAAGAATTTGTTTGCATTCTCCACTGTTGTAAGGCTTTCATCCTTTAGCTTTTGCAACAATATCTCTTCTGCTATCTGATATGAAAAAAAACCAAAAATTGTGATTGGGATAATGCTTAATACCAGAAAAGCAATCATCATTTTCTGTTTAATGCTTACTCTCATAGTTAATTTCCTTTTTTAAATCTAAAATAATTTAGCATGCATCGCCCAATCTAATGAACCTTTATCGCTTCTTAGGTACCAAAAAGCGATCATGTAATTTTCACATGACCGCTCAGGGTTTGTCTATTGTTTGTCAATGGTCTTTTGTCGGTAGTGTCTATTGGGACCTATTATTCTACATTTTTAGACTAGTTCTGTAAATAATAAAGGTATTTCTTGCAAGATGCAAGTCTTTCGACAAATTTTTTTAGTAAAAAGAAACCAGCAGTAAATGGGGTAGCATATGTTAGCTTTTGTTATTACAGAAGGCATGCAATCAAAAAAAGGAACCAACTATTCGTATCTGAACTAGCCAAGAGAACTGTCCCCGTGGTTGCTACTTGTCGCTCATCAGTTTGCCGGCTTTGGCAATATGTTCTCCAGGCGACTCTCTAAGCACAATGATAACAGCTTCAGCCGGGCAGTCACAGTTTTTTGCTATCGCTTCGGTAACCTCTTGTGCCATCTTTCTTTTTTGTTCTGTGGTTCGGCCGTCCAACATATCGATTTGTACAATGGGCACTCCAATCTCTCCTTTTCGACATATTTTTTAAAAGAGGTTTATTTGGAAAACGTTTCTCTCGGAGCTTCACTCCCCGAGTATGTTTTCCAATTCTTTAACTACGTCACTGGCCTTGGGCGGGCAACCGGGAACATGGTGTATGGCGCTTTGAGTACAGTTGCCTATGCCGATTGTCTTTACAGGCTTGTTTTTATAGCCTTGCCCAATGGCAATTTGCTTTTCTAACTTGTCCAGCTTACCTTTTTCCCGCAGCCTCTCTAAGGCATGAATGAGGCTTCCGTAACAGGCTGAGCATGCATTATCTTCTTCTATCCACCGGGCTAATTGCTGCACTTTTTCAGTTGGCTCCATCTTTTGTTTAGGCTTGCTGTCTTTGTTTAATTCATATACTCTGGCCTGGGCCAAATCCCCTTTGCCCACCCCCATTTTTTCTGCTAGATAAATGTATTCAATGTCTGACCGGGTATAGCCAAGAAGTTCACAGGCATAAGAATCCATTAGAACTGGATCCTTTCCGATAATGACCCTGTTCATTTGCACGGGGTTACCGCCTTCCTCAAAGGTAAGGTCTCCAATAATTCCGTCCACTATCACTAGATTAGTCTTGATGGCTTTGTTCAGGTAGGCTATGGGTTTGTGTAATCCCTGGGTATGAAACCTGCGTTTTTCACTGTCCGGAATGCATCCCTTAAGGTTTTTTAAGGCACATGTAAGTTTGGTTTGGCAGTGGGCCTTTAATACAGGCACATTTATCAGGTAGTCCACTTCTGTTACACTCTTACTTACTTTTAAATCGAAATCACCAAATGCAAAGTGAACATACTCATCTTTTTTCAGGTCCACCAGCTGTATGTTGTACCGTTGTGCTAATTCTTCATAGCCGCATATTCGGAAGGCCTGTGAGGTCTTGTCGCCAACCCAGGAACTTTCGAGTATTTTAATATTGTTATAATTCCTTGCTTGCAAAAATTCTATTAGACCGGAAACTAGTTCGGGGTCGGTGGTTGCACCTGATGCTGAGGGCTTGGCCAGTACTAAATTGGGTTTGATTCCAATGAGATTGTTTTTAGGGACCTCTTTTAAAAACTCCGTTTTATCTAACATGGTTTTAATCATGGTTTTGGGACTGTCACCGTACATCACCAGTAATTCATTATCTAAAATATAAATCACACCTTGTCCGGTAATTTTTCTATATAATACTTTAATTTAACCTGATTTCTCCAATAACCTTCCTGCAATTTGATTTCTTTTTGGTTTCTGATTAACATAATTAACCCAATGCTGGCAAAAGATAATAACTGCTGTTATTCTTTGGTTTTCAAAAAGGAGGCGGGGCCCATTTCAGTCTGGCAGAGGTTAAAAGAAACTTTAACCTTTCAAGAACCCCGGGGAATGTCATTCGAGCTCGCGGATACAGGTAATAAAACTGCAGGCCCAGGCGAAGATACCGGGGATTATAAGGATGGTGGACCTGCTCAAACAAACCAGAATGAACCGGGTGCATCTAAAGAAAAAGAACGTACCGTAAAAAGCAGGGGCAGGTCCAGAGGTATGCGTAAGCCGGTACGACCCGGCTCCGGTGCGCAAAATCATAAAGATAATATCGAAAAAGGCGCTGCGCAAGAAAAACCGGAACCGGTGATTGATCCGGGCAAACTAAAAGTGTCTGGCCATTTGGATCAGGATGTGGCTTATTTAAAGAGAGTTTTCCACGTACCTAAAAACAATGATGTGGTATTTAGAGAATTTTCCATTGGCATCGATAACCCAGTGCGGGCTATTGCTATTTACATTGACGGCATGACTGACAAAGCGATTCAGAATGATTCTGTGCTGCAGCCTCTGATGCTTCTCAGCCGGCTGCGGTTAGATGCACAAGAGGGTAATCTTGAAGACGTGGTGCGCGAGAGGCTGCTTCCGGGCAATCAGGTTGAGATATTTGAACTCATGCGGGCAACCATCGACGGGGTGTTAAACGGCGATACGGTAATTTTAATTGAAGGTGTAGATAAAGCCCTGGTGATGGAAACGAAGGGGTGGGAGCACCGCAATGTGGGTAAACCGGAAGTGGAAATGGTGGTACGGGGACCGCATGAGGCATTTAACGAAACCTTTCGGGTTAATACCGCCCTTATTCGTAAAGCATTTCATTCCCCTGACCTGGTGACGGAAATATTTAAGGTGGGCAACAAGGACCGTATCAATTGCGGCATAATGTATCTGGACGGAGTGGTAAACCAGGATCTGGTACAAGAGGCAAAGAGGCGCATTGAGATGCTGGAAACTGATTATGTGGGTACCAGCGGTATTCTGGAACAATTTATAGAGGATAAGACATATGCCCTTGCCCCCCAGGTGCTTAGCACCGAACGGCCGGACAGGGTGATAAACCATATTATTGAAGGTAAAGTAGCTGTTTTAATGGATGGGTCACCGCATGTGCTTGTTTTTCCCATGAACCTTTTCGGGATACTGCAGAGTGCGGAAGATGCTTACTTAAGGTGGCCTTATGGTTCTCTGCTGCGTATGCTGCGCTTAGTTGGTGTGTTCTTGGCCACCTTTTTGCCCGGTATTTATGTGGCTGTAAACGCGTATCACCATGAAATGATACCCACTGACTTATTAATGGCCATTGCAGGTGCGCGGGAGCAGGTACCTTTTCCAACTATAGTGGAAGTTTTAATTATGGAGATATCCTTTGAATTGATTAGGGAAGCTGGAATCAGAGTTCCAGGCGTAATAGGGCCCACTCTTGGTATTGTGGGGGCCCTTATACTGGGGCAGGCGGCCGTGGCAGCCAAAGTAGTAAGCCCTATATTAATTGTCATTGTGGCTGTCACAGCTATTGGTTCCTTCACTGTGCCAAATTATACCCTTGCTTTTTCCATAAGGGCTGTGCGGTTTGTGTACATTGTTCTCGGTGGTCTGTTTGGTTTCTTCGGTATTGTGCTGGGTTTTTTTATTCATTTAAACCACCTGTCCAGCTTAAAATCCTTCGGCGTTCCCTTTTTATCCCCGCTGGGTGTGAAAGCTGAGGGTGGAGATGTTATATGGAGAAAGCCAATATGGCAGCAAGAGGAACGCCCGGGGTCCATTGCTCCCCGTAAGATCAAGAGCCAGCCACCTATAAGCCGGCGCTGGATTAACAGAAAAAAAGGTGGCAATGCTGATGACTATCAATAAAGAGCGTATAGGTCCCATCGAGGCGGTAAGCCTGGCTGTGGTATTTATATCGGCCAAGGTATTTCTTACTTACCCGGCATTTATGGTTAATCTGGGGCTATCAGCAGCCTGGATGGTAATTTTGGTGGCGGTACTTTTAAGCCTGCTGACTTTTTTGCCTCTTGCCTTTCTAATGGACAAGTACCCCGGCAAAAGCATTATTGAAATAGGAGAGGAGCTGGTGGGGCCCTACTTGAACATATTGTTCGCCCTGGGTTACCTTAGCTTCCTGCTTGCAGTAGAGACGATGGTGCTGCGTCAATTTGCAGAGCGTGCACTGACAGTTTCTATTCCTCAACTTCCAATCAGCGTGGCTATGTCAGGGTTACTTTTGGGAGCGGTAGCGGCATGTTACCTGGGTCTGGAGGCTATAGCTCGCAGTACCCGGATTTCATTTATTTTTATCGGCATTTTACTTGGTTTAGTCATTATATCAACTTACCCTTATTGGAGTTTAAATAACATGGCACCTCTTTTAGGCCCGGGCTTGGCCGAGGTGATGGGAAGTGGCATCATGAAAATATCTCTCACTAGTGAAATCTTTTTGTTAGCTATTATTTATCCCAACATTAATCTAAATCAAAACTGGAACATGTGGAAGTTGGGCTCCTACAGTCTAATAATTGCGGGCGTTATTCTGATCATTACCGTTGTTACTTACCTGTTAACCTTTCCGGTACCCGTGGCCAAAGAAATACCTTTACCTACTTTTGAAATGGCCAGACTGATTTATTTCGGCCGGTTTTTACAAAGGCTGGAGCCTATATTTTTACCCATGTGGGCACTGGCGGCGCTGTTAAAAATAACCATAGGTATATACGCCATGTTGTCACTTACCACTGGGTTATTGAAACTACCTTATTACCGCCCGTTTATACTGCCACTAGCTATAATAACTATATCAGTGGCTTTTATTCCATCCAATGTTAGCACCGCTTTAATGGTTGATGAGAAGATAATAAGAACGTGGGGTTGGGTTCCTACTTTTGGCCTGCCGATAATTTTACTGGGCGTAGCTACATGGCGCAGAAAGGGGATGAATCCCGGTGACGAAACTTCTTAGACTGCCGATGTTATTCCTGGTGCTGCTGCTTATCCCTGGCTGTTGGGGATACCGGGAGGTTGATGAATCTGCTTTCATTCTGGCGCTGGGTGTGGATAAGGGTGAGGAGAGCAAGCTTAATCTCACGGCCCAAATTGCCGTACCGAAAAACATTGCCGGTGGTGGCGATGGAGGGGGCGGTGGTGGTGCCGAGTCAACCATGGTGGTGTCCGTGGAAACCCCCACTATTCTGGCCGGTTTGGACTTACTGGGTACCTTTGTGGAGAGGCGACCGTCACTTAAACATACCAAGGCCATCATATTTTCCAGTGAATTGGCCAAGGAGGGCATGGGCCGTTATTTGGCGCCTTTGGTACGCTACCGCCAATTCAGGCGGAACACCTTTATAGTCATAAGTCGGGGAAAGGCCAGAGAACTGGTTAAAAATACCCAGCCCATCTTGGAGGATAACCCGGCCAAGTATATAGAGCTATTGGTGGGGACCAGTAAATACACCGGCCTGTTTCCTGTTTCCAGCCAAGTGCACCAATTTTACAATGCAGCAAAGTCAGAGGCTAGGCAGCCCGTTGCTATTTTGGCTGCGTTAGGTGGTAATAGACAGAATGACCAGGCAGGAAAAAAGGAAGGTGTAGGTAATTATTTAGCCGGGGAAGTTCCCCGGGAGGGGGGGAACAAAATTGACTTAATGGGAGCTGCTGTATTTAAGGGTGGCCGTATGGTGGGGGAACTTAAAGGGGATGAAACCACTATCATGGAGATGATCAAGGGTAATTTCAACCAGGGGATATTTTCTGTTCCGGATCCCCATGTACCTGGAAAATATATTTTACTGGAGGCTCGTGCGGAAAGGAAACCGGCAGTGGAAATATCTTTAGAAGAGCATGTCCCTGTGATTAATGTCGAGATTTCTTTGGATGCAGAATTTCTATCCATCCAGAGTAACATAGCCTATGAACGGCCGGGTGCAATCAATGAGGTGGAGAATGCCTTTGCCCAAATACTGCAGCAGGATGCGGATGGACTACTTAGAAAGACACAAGAGGAATTTAGCGCGGATGTATTTGGCTTTGGGGAAGAGGTGAGGAAAAAGTTTTTAACCTGGCCCGAATGGGAACAATACGACTGGCTAAAAGTTTTTCCGCAGGCGGAGGTGAACGTTAACTTTAATATTAATATCCGGAGAATTGGGCTTTTACGTGAAAGTTCTCCGGTAAGGGAGAGGTAATATGCTACTGGTATTGGTGATGTTTGGTGTTATGGCCATCGCTGTTTACTGTGCCAGTTATGGCCTGTGGGCGTGGAGAAATAAAAATCGCCGGGGAGCGGTGGGAACCTTCATAATTTCTCTGGTTACCCTGCTTCTGCCGGTAGCTGTTTGGTTCTATCATAGCTCGAGATCTTAAAAGGGGTGATCATGGTTGCGGCCTTTGTGGAAGGGTGCGGTCAGTTTTGGCCTGGTATATGTTCCCGTGAAAATGTACGCGGCGACGGAAAAGAAAGATGTACGCTTTAATTACCTGCACGATAAATGTAAAAATCCTGTCCAGTATCGTAAGTATTGTCCTTATTGCGACGAGGAAGTAAAAGCGGGTGAACTGGTTAAGGGGTATCAATACGAAAAGGGAAAATACGTGGTGCTCAAGGATGAAGACTTTGAGAACCTGCCGGGTGAGGGTACTAAGAGTATTGATATAATGGACTTTGTGAATCTGGCTGATATTGACCCTGTTTATTATGACCACCCCTACTACCTCGCTCCCGGGGACGGCGGCGAAAAGGTTTATGAACTTTTGAAAAGGGCTATGGCAGATACAGGTAAGGTGGCTGTGGCCCGGGTTATTATCAGGAGTAAAGAATCCCTTGCCGCGCTGCGGGTAACAGATAATGCGGTGGTGATGAGCACCATGCATTACCCGGATGAGGTGAGGCATAGTGAACAGCTGCCGGAACTTGATTATAAAGTTAAACTTCATGATAATGAAGTAAGAATGGCTGTAAATTTGATTGACAGCCTATCAGGGGAATTTGAACCGCAAAAGTATAGCAATGAATACAGGAAGAGCCTAATGGAATTAATACAGGCCAAGATAGCCGGTGAGGCTGTTGCTGTGCCGGCCAGGCCGGAAACTGATAAGGTTGTTGATTTGATGTCTGCTTTAAAGGCCAGTATTGATATAGCTAAAGAGGGGGAAAATGGCAAGGGGCGTAAGGTTGAGGGCAAGGACAGCAGAAAGCAGGCCGGAAAGAAAAGAGCGGCGGGCGGCTAAGGTTTTTATGCGATGACAATTTTAAACATGCCCCTCTTAAAGCCCATGTTGGCGGTACCTGCAGAACCTTTTGACAGTGAGGATTATCTTTTTGAAATAAAATGGGACGGTTACCGGTGCCTTTGTTATTTAAATGAGGAGGTGCGGTTGTTATCACGTAATGGTAAGGACATTACGGATGCCTTTCCTGAACTTACGGGCCTGGAATCTGCAGTAAGGCAAAAACCTGCTGTGTTGGACGGGGAGATTATTGTACTTGAAGATGGAATGCCTTCTTTTAACAGCCTGCAATCCCGCGGCCGGCTTAAGGATAAGGCAAAGATTCGGCGCGCGGCGGCTTTGTGGCCGGCAGTTTTTATGGCTTTTGATATTTTATATTATGGTGGTCAATCAAAAGTGGCCAGTTTCTTAGTAGAGAGGAAAGAAATATTAAAGGACGGTGTGAGGGTACAAGACCACCTTTTAATTTCTGACTACGTTTTGGAAAAGGGAAAGGGCTTTGCCGCCGCCTGTGCGGTCAAAGGCCTGGAAGGCGTGATGGCTAAGGGTCTTAGAAGCCCGTATTTGCCCGGGAAGCGTTCCGGGCACTGGAAGAAGATTAGAAACACCAGGGAAGCAGACCTTGTTATCTGCGGTTATCGGCATGGTAAGGGTGGCCGGGAATTAGGCGCTTTGTTTTTGGGGGGCTATAGAGGTTCCGAGATGATTTACCAGGGGAAGGTGGGTACGGGGTTTGATCAAAAAGAAGAACGATATATTTTAGAGCTACTGGCAGGGCTACAGGTCAAAGAGCCTGTACTCGAAATTGCACCTACCGAAAGTAAAGGTGCCTTATGGGTTAAACCGAGACTTGTTTGTAGTGTTAATTATTTGGCCTTAACTGCGGAAGGGCTTTTACGCCATCCTGTATATAAAGGATTGCGCAGTGATAAGCTCCCTACTGCATGTACAGCATTATAGGAATACAGGAATTATTTTCTCCGCCCGCAGGGGCGGTTTTTTGCTTTTCCGAGGTTACGACCAGGTATGTTTGCAAAAAATATGAACATAAAAGGAGGTGGCTATGTGAAAGAAAGTAATGTGATCGTGGACGGTAGGGAAATAAAACTTTCCAATCTGGATAAGGAGTTTTGGCCGGACGCCGGTCTTAAGAAAGCTCACCTGATCAAATATTATAGTGATATGGCTGCTCATATTTTGCCCTATCTTAAAAATCGTCCCCTGGTCATGAAAAGATACCCGGACGGTATTGAAGATTTTTTCTTTTATCAAAAGGAATGCCCGTCATACGCACCTGATTGGGTAGAAAGCTTTTCAGTCAAGCATACGAGAAAAATTGTCAATTACATTATTTGCAATGACAGCGCCATCTTGATCTGGCTTGCCAATCAGGGCTGCATTGAAATGCATGCCTGGTTGAGTACTATAGGTAACTTGGATTTCCCGGATTTAGCAGTTATGGACCTGGACCCGGCTGAGGGAACGGACTTTTCGGATGTTGTCCAAGTGGCTATGTTAGTGAAAAAAGCCTTTATGTATTATGATTTAACTTCATTTGTTAAAACGTCAGGCTCCAGCGGCTTGCACATTTTTGTTCCCATTCGCCCGGTGTTAAGCTTTAATGAAGTGACAGAGTGTATGAAGATTATTGCCGCGTCTGTGGTCAAGGCTTATCCGGAAAAGGCTACCATAGAAAGAAGTGTTGCCAAGCGTTATGGTAAAGTATATCTTGATTATTTGCAAAACGGCAGGGGGAAAACAATGGCCTTTCCTTACAGCCTGCGCCCTTTGCCCGGGGCACCTGTTTCCACCCCTTTAAGGTGGGAGGAAGTGCCCGGCCTGGCCTCTTCCTCGGCCTATGTGATGAGCAGCATCAAGAATAGACTGCACGGTTTAAAAGATGATCCCTGGGAGGGAATGCTAACTAAAAAGCAGGATTTAGGTGAACTGGGAAAAACAGTGTCCGCACCCAAATATAAATCTATAGCAGGAAATTCCAATAGGATCCAGAAAACTTAGACAGTGTTTGGTGTTTCATTGAATGATACATTCATGGGTCAGATGGCGGGGGAGATATCTTTATGCATGACAGATTGTATTGGTTGGCCTGGCAGCTTTTATTGCCAGGATCTGCTGCCAGAGTATGGTCATTGGTGAGTAACTTGGGGTCTTTAAAAGATGCCTGGTATGCAAAGGACAGTGAGTTGACTAATGTACTGCGCCTAAAGTCTCCGGCAGCGAAGAGGCTTTTGGAAAGGCGCGCGAATACCGACATCGAGCGTGAATATGACCAATTAGTGAGTGAGGGTATTGAATTTGTATGTTATCATGATGATAAGTATCCTCAGTCTCTGCGTACTATCTTTGACCCTCCCCCTGGTATATTTGTGCGGGGTGAACTAAGGGAAACTGCTCCCGGAGTAGCCCTGGTGGGTTCTCGTAAATCCACAGCGTATGGCCGAAAAGTGGCCGGACAGTTAGGCTATGACCTGGCCAGGTCAGGTGTAACCGTGATCAGCGGCATGGCTAGAGGTGTAGATACCGCTGCCCATGAAGGTGCTGTGCGGGCAGGAGGATATACTGTTGCTGTTCTGGGATGTGGAGTGGACGTAGTTTATCCGCCTGAAAACAAAATTATAA
This sequence comes from Clostridiales bacterium, assembly GCA_016278505.1. Lineage (GTDB taxonomy): Bacteria > Bacillota > Desulfotomaculia > Desulfotomaculales > VENG01 > VENG01. Next base: position 104,492 of record JADQBQ010000024.1, on the reverse strand, counting down.
TGCAGCAAATAATTGAGAGCGGTGCCGTGATCAGTGAATTTCCCCCGCAATCCTCCCCTGAGGCTTGGCATTTCCCTGTACGTAATCGCGTTATCAGCGGTCTTTCACGTTGTATAGTGGTGGTGGAAGCTGCAGAGCGGAGCGGTGCCCTGATCACCGCGGATGTGGCCCTTGAGCAGGACCGGGACGTTCTTGCTGTGCCGGGTAATATTTCCAGCCGCATGAGTAAAGGATCTAACGGGTTAATTAAACAGGGGGCCAAGTTGGTGGAAAGCGCGGCAGATATTTTAGAGGAAATGGGTTTATACACTCTTTTCCCGGTGGAAGATGACACTTCCGACACTATGGTAGGTATCAAGCTTTCTACCGACGAAAATAAGATTTTTAACATATTGTGTTCCGAACCGATGCACTTAGACGAGATTATTAAGCGTTCGAGATCGAATCCCGGAGAGGTTCTTTCGCTGTTAATGTACTTAGAAATAAAAGGTGCTATTAAGCAGTTACCCGGAAAAATGTTTGTGCAGGAGTAACATTATCATAATTAGGCAAAAGATATAAAGGGCTGACGTATATCGAGGAAAGAAAGACATAAATAATAGTAATAGTACAAGATAGGGTTAGATAAATTAAAAAAACGGTGCTCCGGGTGATAATATTGCCTGATTGTACCGGTTACCACAAAATGGGGTGACCTCCTTGGGTAAGACACTAGTTATCGTGGAATCTCCGGCAAAAGCTAAGAGTTTAACCAAATTTTTAGGCAAGAATTATACTATAAAAGCCTCCATGGGACACGTGCGTGATCTCCCCAAGAGCCAGTTTGGTGTTGATACTGACGATCATTTTAAACCCAAATATATTACCATCCGTGGAAAAGGGGAGATTATCAAGGAATTAAAGTCGGCGGTTAAAAAGGTCGATAAGGTTCTTTTAGCTGCTGACCCTGACCGGGAAGGTGAAGCCATTGCCTGGCATTTGGCCAATGCTCTAAATATGGATGAGGACGGGGCATGCCGCATTGAGTTTAACGAAATTACCAAGCAGGCCGTCAAGCAGGCTGTCAAAGACCCCCGTCCCATTGACCAAAACCGGGTTAATGCCCAGCAGGCCAGGCGTATTTTAGACCGTTTGGTGGGGTATAATCTAAGCCCCCTTCTCTGGCGAAAAATCAAAAAGGGTCTTAGTGCCGGCCGTGTACAATCGGTTGCTATGAAGCTTATCAACGATAGGGAAGAAGAAATCCGTAAGTTTGAGCCTCAGGAATACTGGACGCTTACTTCCAAGCTGTTCAAAGGCCGTAAGTCTTTTGAGGCCAAGCTGCATAAAATTAAAGGCAAAAAGGCGGAAGTACCCAATCAAGGAAAAATGGAGCAAATCACCAAAGATCTGGACCAGGCAGACTATATTGTTGACAAGGTTACCAAAAAGGAAAGAAAGCGGAACCCCGCTGCTCCTTTTACAACCAGTAGTTTGCAGCAAGAAGCTTACCGTAAATTGAATTTTACGGCGAGAAAAACAATGATGGTAGCACAGCAGCTTTATGAGGGTATTGATTTAGGTAAAGAAGGCCCGGCGGGATTGGTTACTTATATTCGTACTGATTCCACCAGGGTATCACCGACGGCAAAAGAAGAAGCGCAAGCTTACATTGGCGAGAATTTCGGTGAAGAATATGTGCCCAAAGAAAAACGTAAGGAAAAGGCAAAAAAAGGAAAAATACAGGATGCCCACGAGGCCATTAGGCCTACATCTGTTTACAAGGATCCGGCTTTTTTAAAACAATTTCTGAGTAGGGATCAATTACGCTTGTATCGCTTAATATGGGAACGGTTTGTGGCCAGCCTGATGAGCGCTGCGATTATTGATACCACAAGCGTTGATATTACGGCAGGAAACTATACCTTCCGGGCAACCGGCTCTGTGGTTAAATTCCCGGGTTTTATGAAAGTATATACCGAGGCAACTGATAAGCCCAAGGATAACGATGACAACAAGTTGCTGCCGGAATTAACAGAGAAGGATAAGCTCAAGTTGATTTCCCTTGTCCCGGAGCAGCATTTTACGCAGCCACCCCCCCGGTATACTGACGCCACCCTGGTCAAGATATTAGAAGAAAAGGGTATTGGGCGGCCCAGCACCTATGCCCCCATTGTAGATACCATTCTTAAGCGTGGCTATGTGGTCAGGGAAGAGAAAAAGTTCTTCCCCACTGAACTTGGGACCCTGGTTGTTGAATTATTGCAAGAATACTTTCCTAATGTACTCGATGTGGAATTTACCGCGGCCATGGAAGATAATTTAGACAATGTCGAAGAGGGCGAATTAGATTGGGTTAAGATTTTAGAGACTTTCTACCGCCCGTTCCAAAAAGACCTGGAAAAGGCAGATGAAGAAATTGGAAAAGTAGAAATAGCTGATGAAGTAACCGATGAAATATGCGAAGAATGCGGCAAGAATTTGGTAATTAAGATGGGGCGGTACGGTAAGTTTTTAGCCTGTCCCGGTTTTCCTGAATGCAGGTATACAAAACCTTTACTGGAGCCCACCGGTGTAGAATGTCCGGAATGCAGTGGTGAAATGGTGATCAGGCGCAGCAAAAAGGGGCGTAAATTCTACGGATGTAATAATTACCCTAATTGTGAATTTGTAACCTGGGATGAGCCTACGGCACGAAAATGTCCGGACTGTGGGAGCATGATGGTTAAAAAGACCAAGCGGGGTAATGAAACTTACCGGTGTATTAATAAGCAGTGTAAGGTGCAAGATGAAAACAAAAAAACTAAGACTAGTAAAAAGAAGTCACAGGGAAAAGCAAAAAATTCCTGGCAAAATGATTCGGTAAAATGGAGTGTTTAAATGGAAACAAAAGTTGTGAAGGTGGTGGGGGCAGGCCTTGCCGGCTCAGAAGCAGCATGGCAGGCCGCTACGCGGGGAGTTGAGGTTCACCTGTACGAAATGCGACCGCAAAAAAAGACGCCGGCTCACCACACCGGTAATTTTGCAGAATTGGTTTGCAGTAATTCGCTGCGGGCGGCAGCCCTGGAGAATGCTGTGGGTCTGTTAAAAGAGGAGATGCGCCGCATGGATTCCCTGATTATGGACTGCGCTGACAGCAACAGGGTACCTGCAGGGGGTGCTTTGGCTGTAGACAGGGACGGGTTTGCGGAGGCTGTGACAGAAAAATTGTCCCAGCACCCGCAGGTGGTCATTCACAGGGAAGAAATTTCTACTATTCCTGACGGGTTAGTTGTGCTGGCCACCGGACCTCTAACCTCAGATAATATGGCAGCCGGTTTGAGAACAATCACCGGAGAGGAATATCTTTATTTTTATGATGCAGTAGCACCCATAGTGACCTTGGAATCAATCAATAAAGATGTGGCTTTTTGGTCATCCCGCTATAATAAAGGGGAGGCGGCATATCTTAACTGCCCTATGAATAAAGAAGAATATGAGCATTTTGTATATGCCATGCTGGCAGCGGAAAGAGCCCCGAAAAAAGGATTTGAAAAAGAAGTGAACTTCGAAGGGTGCATGCCCATTGAAGTTATGGCCGCCCGGGGTCCGGACACTATTCGGTTTGGGCCATTAAAACCTGTGGGTCTTATCGATCCGCGCATCGGTAAGCAGCCATATGCTGTGGTGCAGCTTCGCCAGGATAATGCCCAGGGGACTCTTTATAACATGGTGGGTTTTCAAACTCATCTTAAGTGGGGAGAGCAAGAGAGAGTTTTTAAATTGATTCCCGGCTTGGAAAATGCGGAATTTGTAAGGTTCGGTGTGATGCATCGAAATACATATATTAATTCTCCCAGCCTGTTAGAGCCCACTTACCAGTGCCGGAGGCAAAAAGACCTGCTGCTGGCCGGTCAAATGACCGGAGTAGAGGGTTATGTGGAATCTGCTGCTTCCGGATTGGTTGCAGGTTTGAATGCATCTAGGCTGGCCCAGGGCAAAAGTGCGGTAGTTTTCCCCCCGGAAACAGCTCATGGCGCGCTGGCCCAATATATTACTACCGCTAACTCCAAACATTTTCAGCCCATGAACATAACTTTCGGTTTGCTGCCTGCTTTAGGGAAGAAAATTCGTGATAAAAAACAGCGCAATAAGATGATCGCGGACAGAGCTTTAACAGCATTGGGAGTATCATTGGAAGCATGGGAGGAGCAAGTGGGGGATTAAAACAGTTTGGATAGGAAATGGTACAAATGTATAATTATATGGACTCATTTATGACTTACCTGGAAGTGGAAAGGAATTATTCACCCCGCACCCTTGATAGTTACCAAAGAGATCTATGGGACGGGATATCTTTTTTCACGGAGCTTTTGCAAAAGAAAGACTTGGAATTAAGCCCCGGGGAGCTTGATTATACCCTATTGCGCCAGTATCTGGGCCACTTGCGGGCCAGGGGACTATCGCGTGCTACTATGGCCCGCAGGCTTGCCGCCTGGAGAACATTTTATCGCTTTTTGAACCGTGCGGGAAGTTTTGATCAAAATCCTGCCCGGCGCCTGTCTTTACCCAAGCAAGGACGTAAATTACCAGGCTTTTTATATGCAGATGAAGCACGTATGCTGATGGAAATGCCTGACCGGGACAAGCCTTTAGGTTTGCGGGACTTGGCTATATTGGAAATACTATATGCAGCTGGGATAAGGGTAGGGGAGTTAGTTGGCCTGGATATGTCTGATGTTGACTTCGATGCCCAAACAGTCAAGGTGTTGGGTAAAGGTAGTAAGGAGAGAATAGTACCATTTGGCTCCTACGCCCGGGCTGCTTTGGAAGATTATCTGGAGGTACGGCATAAATTACAAAAATCAAAAGGCTCGTCCAGTATTGACGCAGCTCTTTTTCTAAATTACCGTGGTGGTAGGCTGACTGATCGCGGGGTTAGGAATGTACTATCCGGGTACGTAAAAAAAATGAGTGCCCAGAGAGGCATAAGCCCTCATACTTTGAGACACAGTTTTGCCACCCACCTGTTGGATAACGGGGCGGACTTAAGGGCTGTTCAGGAGTTGTTGGGCCACGTGCGCCTGTCCACCACTCAAATATATACCCATGTTACGCGGGAGAGGCTCCGGCAAGAATATAAAAAGGCACACCCAAGGGCTTAGTATGTTCGGCTGGAGGAAGGGGGCTTTTATATGTTTCACGGAACTACCATTGTAGCGGTTAAAAAAGACAATAAAGTGGCTGTGGCCGGTGATGGTCAGGTGACTTTCGGCGAAAATACCATTTTAAAGCATAGGGCCAAAAAGGTAAGACGTCTTTATAAAGATAGTGTGTTGGCCGGTTTTGCGGGATCGGTTGCCGATGCCTTCACTCTTTTTGAAAAGTTTGAGGGGAAACTGGAGGCCTACCACGGCAATTTGCAGCGGGCGGCAGTGGAGTTGGCCAAGGAGTGGCGTTTAGATAAAATGCTGCGGCGCCTGGAGGCTTTACTCATTGTGGCTAACGAAAACTACCTGCTTGTGATTAGCGGGAGCGGAGAAGTTATCGAACCGGATGACGGAATTGTGGCCGTTGGCTCCGGCGGTTCTTACGCCCTTGCAGCCGCCCGGGTGCTGGTCAAAAACACTGACCTGCCGGCGCCGGATATAGTTAGGGAAGCTTTGCAGGTAGCCGCGGATATATGTGTTTACACCAATGACTGGATAACGGTGGAAGAATTATAGGCGCGACAGGCGCTTAATTGATGAGGTGTATATAATGACTCCAAGAGAGATTGTAGAAGAGCTCAATAAGTATATTATCGGTCAAAAAGAAGCTAAAAAGGCGGTAGCCATTGCGCTGCGTAACAGATACCGCCGCAGCAACCTCCCCCATGACCTACAGGAGGAGGTGCTGCCCAAAAACATACTGATGATCGGCCCCACCGGCGTGGGAAAAACCGAGATTGCCCGTAGGCTGGCGAAGCTTGTTCATGCACCCTTTGTGAAAGTGGAGGCAACCAAGTTTACAGAAGTGGGGTATGTAGGAAGAGATGTGGAGTCGATGGTGCGTGACCTGGTGGAAACTGCGGTGCGCATGATTAAGCAGGAGAAAATGAGTAAAGTAGAGGAAAAGGCCATCAAATTGGCGGAAGAAAGGTTGGTGGAACTTCTGGCACCTATGCCGGGAGACAAATCTGCCGCCAAAAACCCTCTGGAAATGATTTTCAGTGGGTGGCAAAACCAGGATGAAGATACGTCTGATCAGCAAATGAAGCAGCGTGTTAATTTTGAGCGGGAAAGTGTAAGGGAAAAGCTGGCCCGTGGAGAATTAGAAAAGGAATATGTGGAAGTAGAGGTTGAGGAAGGCTCACCTTCTATGTTAGAAGTATTTAACGGTTCCGGATATGAGGAAATGGGAATAAATATGCAGGATATGCTTGGAGGTCTGATGCCTAAAAAGAAACGCAAAAGAAGGGTTACAGTAAGTGAGGGCAGGAAAATTCTGGCCCAGCAAGAGGCACAAAACCTGATCGACATGGATGAGGTTAAAGCAGAAGCCGTGACCAAAGTGGAAGAACAAGGAATAATATTTCTGGATGAAATTGATAAAATAGCAGTCAATGATTCAGGTGCCGGGGCAGATGTTTCTCGGGGTGGTGTGCAGCGTGATATCCTTCCTGTGGTGGAAGGTTCTACTGTGGTAACTAAATACGGGCCGGTGAAGACTGATCACATTCTTTTTATTGCGGCCGGCGCTTTTCATATGTCAAAACCTTCTGATTTGATTCCTGAGCTGCAGGGAAGGTTTCCCATCAGAGTAGAATTGCAAAGTCTCACTGAGGAACATTTTTTGCAGATTTTAGTCGAACCCCAAAATGCATTAATCAAACAATATACCGCATTGCTGGCCACAGAAGGGCTTGAGATCAAGTTTTCACAAAATTCTCTTGTCGAAATAGCAAAAATCGCGTATACTGTTAATGAGCAGACTGAAAACATAGGCGCTAGGCGTTTACAGACAATTATGGAAAAATTATTAGAGGACCTTTCTTTTGAAGCTCCCGAGCTGAGTGGACAGTCATTTGCGATTAATAAAGAGTATGTAAACAATAAACTCAGCGAAGTTGTAATGAATCAAGACCTTAGTCGCTATATTCTCTAGAATAAAAAGGGTGATACTAGTATGCGCGATTTGCTGGAAAAAACACGTTCCATCAATAAATTATTACAAAAGTCCGCGGGTTATCCAGTGGATTATAAGGAGATTGCTGCTATTCTCAGTGATAACATTGAGTGCAGTGTATATATTATTGACCGACGTGGTAAGCCATTAGGCTACAATTATTTGAAAGGTTTTACCTGCGAGGTAATGCAGGAATTTGTGGAATCCCCGGCAGGTTTTCCTCAGGATTATAATGAATACCTTTTAAGTATTAATGAGACTCACGCTAACTTCTGTCAGGCAGGAAATGCATGTGCATTTCACCACCAAACACCTTGTAAGTTTAATAATAAGGTGACCACTGTTGTGCCCATTGTGGGTGCCGGTTCCCGTTTGGGAACTCTGGTATTGGCAAAGTTTGATAAAAACTTTAACGATGAGGATCTGGTTCTGGGTGAGTATGGTTCCACTGTAGTAGGTATGGAGATTTTGAGGGCCCGGGCCGACAGAATGGAAGAAGAAGCCCGTAAGCGGGCCGCAGTGCAAATAGCTCTGGGAACATTATCGTACTCTGAACTTGATGCTGTGCAGCATATTTTTGATCAACTGGAGGGCGATGAAGGCCTTCTGGTGGCCAGTAAGATTGCTGACCGGGTGGGAATAACCAGGTCGGTTATTGTTAATGCTCTGCGCAAGTTTGAAAGTGCCGGGGTTATTGAATCAAAATCCCTGGGTATGAAAGGTACCTTTATTAAAGTATTGAATGACCGGCTGTTGGAAGAGCTGGATCGGATGAAACATCATTAGGCGCAAAAACCACAGCTCAGGCTGTGGTTTTTTTATTTATCTTTTTCTTGCACCCTGGCAAAGATTGTGTTAGAATCAATCCGGTGTAAAATACACACGCTGCCGGATTTTACGGGGGGTGCCGCGCCTTGCGGCGGGGTTCCTGTAAATGTGAAGGTGGCGGAGGAAAAACCAGGGAGGAGGTGTGCATGTGGCTGTCATAACCATGAAGCAACTGCTGGAGGCAGGTGTGCATTTCGGACACCAAACCCGGCGTTGGAATCCTAAAATGGCTTCCTACATTTTCACTGACCGTAACGGTATCTATATTATTGATCTGCAGAAAACCGTTAAAAAGGTGGACGAGGCTTATAACTTTGTAAGGCGCCTCGCGGCGGAAGGTGAATCTGTTCTTTTTGTGGGAACCAAAAAACAAGCCATGCACTCTGTAAAGGAAGAGGCAGAGCGATGCGGTATGTTTTTTGTAAACCAGCGCTGGCTGGGCGGAATGCTAACAAACTTCCAGACCATTCGTAAGCGTATTGATCGTTTGCATGAGTTGGAACGTATGGAAGAGGAAGGGACAATGGCGCTGCTACCCAAAAAGGAAGTAGCCGAATTGTTGCATGAGAAAGAAAGGCTGCATAAGTTTTTAGGTGGCATTAAAATGATGAAGAAGCTGCCTGCAGCTATATTCGTTATAGATCCGCGTAAAGAGCGTATCGCAGTTGCAGAAGGTCGCAAGTTGGGGATCCCTATTATCGCGATTGTGGATACAAACTGTGACCCTGATGAGATTGACTATGTTATTCCCGGTAATGATGATGCAATCCGGGCTGTCAGGTTATTGACCTCCAAAATGGCTGACGCTGTGTTGGAAGGCAAACAAGGAGAGCAGGTTGCAGTTGCCGAATAGTACAAAAACGGTGGGGGAGCGGCCTTGGGCAGCCCCTGCCTTTTTTCTGCATGTGAGTTTTGGTAAAATTAATTTTTGGATATAATATTTAATTATAAAGGAAAATGGTGGTATTAGGGAGGTTTGAACTATGCCAGAAATTACAGCAAGTATGGTTAAAGAATTACGGGAAAGTACCGGTTGCGGTATGATGGACTGCAAAAAAGCCCTGCAGGAAACCGCTGGAGATATGGAAAAGGCAAAAGATTTCTTGCGGGAAAAAGGTTTGGCCCAGGCAGCCAAAAAGGCAGGTAGGGTGACCGCAGAAGGATTGGTTGATTCCTATATTCACGGTAATGGCCGGATCGGAGTTTTAGTTGAAGTTAATTGTGAAACTGATTTTGTAGGTAAAACGGATGAATTTAAGCAATTTGTGCGTGATGTGGCTATGCAAGTAGCGGCAGCAAACCCTCAATATGTATCACGCAATGAAGTGCCTCAGGAAATGGTAGAAAAGGAAAAGAAAATTTTGCGGGTACAGGCCCAAAACGAAGGTAAGCCTGAAAAGATTATTGATAAAATGGTTGAGGGCCGCATAGATAAGTACTTTAAAGAGACTTGTCTGTTGGAACAACCTTTCATCAAGGATACCGACATGACAGTGGAGCAATTGGTAAATGAAAAGATTGCTAAGATCGGTGAAAATATATCCATCAGGCGTTTCACGCGTTATGAGTTGGGTGAAGGTAAAGAGAAGAAGAAAGACGACTTTGCCGATGAAGTGATGGCTGCAGTTAATAAGTAGTAATTTGTCTGTTAATTTTTCGGTTTAATTAGGTCTTCATTGAAAGGATTTCCAAGAGCAGTGTAGAATCAGTAATCGACTGGAGGTCAATAAGCTCCATATGGTGTCTCCTAAGTATAAGCGCGTGATATTAAAACTTAGCGGTGAGGCCCTGGCTGGATTGCAGGGTCACGGAGTCGATCCGGATGTGGCTAATTCTATTGCCGGGCAGATTAAGGAATTGGCCGAGTTGAAGGTGGAAGTCGCAGTTGTTGTCGGTGGGGGGAATATCTGGCGTGGAGTTGCCGGTAGTGCCAAGGGCATGGATCGTGCTACAGCCGATTACATGGGTATGTTGGCCACCGTGATAAATTCTCTGGCTTTGCAGGACGCCCTGGCCAAGCAGGGAGTAGATACCAGGGTCCAGACTGCTATTGAAATGAGAGAAGTGGCTGAGCCGTACATAAGGCGCCGTGCCATAAGACACCTGCAAAAGGGGCGGGTGGTTATTTTTGGCGGCGGTACCGGAAACCCGTATTTCTCCACTGACACCACTGCCGCTTTACGGGCGGCTGAAATAGAGGCCGAAGTAATACTGATGGCCAAAAGAGTTGATGGAGTTTATGATTCCGATCCCCTCGAAAATCCCGGTGCAAAGAAATTTGGAGAGCTTAGTTACATTGATGTTTTGAATAAAGGACTAAAAGTAATGGATGCTACGGCCACCTCTCTTTGCATGGATAACCGAATTCCCTTAATCGTTTTTAACCTTACTGAGCAGGGAAACATCAAACGAGTTATTGCCGGGGAAAACGTGGGTACTTATGTTGGAGGTGATTTAGTTGGCTAATCCTCTTCTGACGGAAGCTGAAAATAACATGAAGAAATCCGTAGAGGTAATGAAAAAAGAACTGGCTACTTTGCGGGCAGGGCGTGCCACACCGGCTCTAGTGGATAAGGTTACCGTTGATTATTATGGAACACCTACTCCACTTACCCAGCTTTCCAATGTTTCCGCTCCTGAGCCCAGGCTGTTGGTGATTCAGCCGTGGGATAAAAATGTTATGGCTGATGTTGAGCGTGCAATTTTGAAATCGGATTTAGGAATTACGCCTACTAATGACGGAAATGTAATCAGACTTGCCATTCCACAGCTTACTGAGGAACGCCGCACCGAGCTGGTTAAAGTGGTCAAGAAAAAGGCTGAAGAGGGTCGGGTAGCAGTAAGAAATATTCGCCGTGATGTTAATGATAAACTTAAAGCTCAGGAGAAAAACGGAGATATTTCAGAGGATGGATTAAGAAATTTGCAGAATGATGTGCAAAAATTGACAGACAAGTATGTAAAAGAAATTGATCAGTTGCTTGCCAGTAAAGAAAAGGAAATCATGACGGTTTAAGAGGGTTTTATAGTGAAACAGCCAGATGTTTTGGCCCTAACCTTGGACGAAGCAATCGTTCATTGTAATGAAATTGGTTGGGATGTAAAAATTATTTATACTAAAGCTCCGGGTGATCAATCTCAGGGTAGGCCAAGGGTATTGCGGTTTCTACAAACTTCCCCTGGAAGGGGAGTCTTAACAGTTGCCAGGGAATAAATGGTGAAAGGAGGTGCCAGTTCGAAGAAATGGCCTACAAAATTACTAGTGAGTGTGAAGCTTGCGGAACCTGTTTAGAGTCCTGCCCGACCGAAGCAATTGTAGAGGGAGATCAGTACAGCATTGACGCGGATAAGTGCGAAGCGTGCGGTACATGTATCGATGAATGTCCCATTGGGGCGATTATTGAAGAGTAATACCCTAACCCCCTCCTGAAACAGAGGGGGTTGTTTACTAAGTGTCAATAAAGAGAAGGGGGCTCCAGAGTGAAGGAAAGCAATTTCGCTGTCCCTGATATAAAGGAAAAGGAAAATGAACTTAAAAAAAAGCTGGATCATTCAGGCTTACCCTGCCATATAGCTATTATTATGGATGGGAACGGCCGTTGGGCCATGCAAAAAGGTATGCCCAGAGCAGAAGGGCACAGGGCCGGGGTGGAATCCCTGCGGGAAATAGTGAGGCTATGTGTAGAGCTGCATATAAAAGTACTTACCGTCTATGCTTTTTCCTCGGAAAATTGGAAACGCCCGCAGGAAGAAGTGAATGTGCTGATGGACCTGTTGGTGGAATATTTATACAATGAAATGCGTGAACTGCATGAGAATAATGTGCGCATTAATCCTATCGGAAGAATTGACCGCTTACCTGAAAGTGCAGGAATGGCTTTGCAAGCCTCGGTGAATAAAACAAGTGGCAACAAAGGACTGGTCTTAAATATAGCACTTAATTACGGTGGCCGGCTGGAATTAGTTGATGCTGCACGGAAAATAGCCAAGAAAGTCAAAGAAGGAAAATTAGATCCTGAGAGCATTAACGAGGAAACACTAGCTGATCATCTGTACACTGTAGGGCTGCCTGACCCTGACCTTCTTATTCGCCCCGCAGGGGATTTTAGAGTAAGCAATTTTTTATTATGGCAATTGGCTTATACGGAATTTTGGTTAACGTCTGTAATGTGGCCGGATTTTAAGAAAGTTACACTTCTGCAGGCAATTATAGATTTTCAGCACCGGGAAAGACGTTTTGGCGGTCTTATACATTCATAACGGTGGGTTGGTGAAATGTAGTGTTATGGAAGCGGTTGGCGAGTGCACTTTTGGGAGTTCCACTGATTATAATTGTAGTATGGTATGGTGGGTTATACCTCTTTTTAATGACAGCACTTATATATTGGGTTGGATTAAGTGAAATGATGAAAATGGTTTCCCGCCGCGGATTAGAACCCAAGCACTGGCCTGCTTTTATGGGCAGCGCGATACTATTGTTTGCGGCGTATGCCTATAATAGTACATATTCGTTGTTATCTCTTACTGCTCTTATACTAGTTTATCTTTTAATTATATTGTTTTCCCCGGAGAAAGATGCTCTGGTATCAATCTCCGTAACTTTTTTCAGTACTGTTTATATAGGACTGATAACTTACATATATTTATTGCGTAATTTGCCTCACGGCTGGTTCTGGCTGACATTTTTGTTGGCCTGTATTTGGGCCAATGACACGGCTGCCTATTTTGGCGGTAAAAAATTGGGACGGGTTCCTCTGGCCCGCAAGATCAGTCCCGGAAAAACCCGTGAAGGGGCATTTTTCGGAGTCCTGGGCAGCTTATTGGCAGCCTATTTGTTTACCACCTTTGACCCCTCTCTGCCAACATCTATGATACTTGTACTGGGGGGGTTGGTGGCTATTGCCGGCCAGGTGGGAGACCTGGTGGAGTCGGCAATCAAGCGCGAGGCAGGGGTGAAGGATGCCGGAAATCTGATACCTGGTCACGGGGGGATATTGGATAGGTTTGATAGCATGCTGTTTGGGGCGCCCCTGGTATACTACTATGTAGGTTCGTTTATAATAAGTTGAGGTGTCTGTGAGTGCGTCGATATAAAGAGCATTTTTTAGTTGCACTCTTGGCGGCGTTAACCTTTTTAGCTTTGTATGCCGCTGCCAAATATGTGGTGCCGCAAGTTTTGGGTTGGCTTAAATATGTATTGTTGGTTTTAGTGCCATTTATCATAGCACTGATAATGAGTGTATTAATTGAGCCGGTGGTCGACTTGGTACAACGGTACACAAAGCTTTCCAGGTCTTTAGCAGTGTTAATTGCCATGGTTTTAGCTTTTGGTGGGCTGGGTACAGTTTTAACTCTTATCATTTTGCATCTGGTAGCTGAGCTGACGGCTCTTTCTGCTGCTGTGCCGGCATATGTAGATGCAATTGAAATCTTTTTGAAAGATGTAGTTGCCAGGGGACAGCTTTTTTACCTGACTTTACCCGAACAGGTAACAAGTCAGATGGAGCAGGTGTTAAATTTTGAAAGAATGATGAGTTCCCTGGGTGTGACCTTGCAGGACGTCGCCGGTTCACTGGCTAATGCTCTGTTAACCTTGGTGGCAGGACTCCCGGGTGCTATTATTGTTGTAATAATTAGTATTGTGGCCACATACTTTTTAAGCCGCGACCGGGCCTTGATGATGAGTTCATGGGTTAAGATTATACCGGCTCCCTGGGGAGAACGGTCCCTGGTGGTCAGTAAACAGGTAGCTCAGGCGTTTTTGGCTTATATAAAGGCTCAGATTATTCTTATTCTGATTACTAGTGTGATCAGTATTTTAGGGTTAAGCCTAATTGGTACCCAATATTCCGTCACTTTGGGTTTACTGGTTGGTTTTTTTGACTTGATACCAGTGTTTGGACCGGGTGCGGTATATATTCCATGGGCCGTATGGGCCTTTGTTGCCGGGGCTCCGGCTTTGGGATTTAAGCTTTTAGGATTATACGTTATTGTGATGGTGATACGAGCCTTGCTGGAGGCCAAGGTGGTGGCAGGTACCCTGGGGTTGCACCCGCTGGCGGTACTGGTGGCTATGTATGTGGGACTGCAAACTTTAGGGGTGTTGGGATTAATAGTAGGTCCCATCGCGGTAATCGCTATTCAGGCAGCTGTAAAGGCCGGTACCGATGCATATAAAATGTAAAGAGATTATAGTGTGAAGAAATCATTTAGGAGTTTATTATGAAGCGAATTGCAATATTAGGAAGTACCGGGTCCATAGGTAAACAGGCGCTGGAGGTTGTTGACGATCTGGGTTCGGAAATTGAAGTTGCAGGTTTGGCGGCCGGTAGTAATAGAGAACTGGCATTACAGCAGGTTAAAAAGCTGGCCCCGGAGGTTGTATCCTTAGCGAAGGAAGAAGATGCACACTGGCTCAAGCATAATCTGGGCCTGGAGTGGAATACGGAAGTGGTTTGGGGTATTGACGGGCTGGTTGCGGTTGCTACTTTGACCGGTGTGGATACTGTTCTGACAGCGGTTTCCGGGGCTGTGGGACTACTCCCTACCGTCAAGGCAATTAAGGCCGGCAAGGATATAGCCCTGGCCAATAAAGAAACACTGGTAGCGGCCGGTCCCTTGGTTATGGATTTGGCCCGTACACAAGGCACCCGTCTGCTTCCGGTGGACAGTGAGCATTCGGCTATATGGCAGTGCCTGCAGGGAGAAAATACAGAAAGGGTGTCCAAGATTATCTTGACGGCATCGGGCGGCCCTTTCAGAACGTTTGATATGGATTTATTAAAGCAAGTAACCCCCGGACAGGCGCTTAAACATCCCAACTGGGATATGGGCGGTAAAATAACCATAGATTCAGCTACATTGATGAATAAAGGACTGGAAATTATAGAGGCCCGATGGCTTTTTGGCCTGGATTATGAAAATATTGAAGTGACCATTCACCCGCAAAGTATCATTCATTCCATGGTTGAATTTGTTGATGGCTCGACAATCGCCCAATTGGGTGTTCCGGATATGCGTCTTCCTATTCAATATGCTCTTACACACCCTCAACGGGTTAAAGGTTCTGCGCCCAGGCTTTCCTGGCCCATAGGCGACCTTTCCTTTGAGGCTCCTGATTACGGGCGTTTCCCCTGTTTGCATTTGGCCTACGAAGCAGGCAGGATAGGAGGAACCATGCCGGCAGTATTGAATGCCGCTAACGAAATTGCAGTGGAACAATTTGTTGCCGGACGGATAGGGTTTATGAGTATCCCTAGCATTGTAGCTAAGGCCATGGAGAAACATACAGTGATACAAAAGCCGTCTTTTGATCAAATTTTTGAGGCGGATAGATGGGCAAGAGAAATGAGTACATCTTATGCACAATAAAAAAAATGATTCTAAAAGAGGGTGGGGCCTTTAATGACAACCTTTTGGGCATCAATACTTGTCTTCGGAATGCTAATTTTTTTTCACGAGCTAGGTCATTTTGCTATTGCTAAACTGGTGGGAATCAAAGTCTATGAATTTAGTTTGGGCTTTGGTCCTAAACTCGTTGGTTTTTCTAGGGCAGACACTGATTACAACCTGCGGGTATTTCCGTTGGGGGGATTTGTTCGTATGGCCGGAATGGACCCGGAAGATGAAGAGGTTGAGGACGGTAGCGGCTTCGGTGAGAAATCTGTCTGGCAGCGAATCAGTGTCATTTTTGCAGGCCCGTTAATGAACTTTGTGCTGGCCGCCTTGCTGTTGGCAAGCATTTTTATTTTTCAGGGAGTTCCCGTGTCCAGTACGGAAATAGAAGAGGTGTTGACGGATAAACCTGCGGCCGAGGCCGGCTTTCAGGCGGGCGATAAAATAGTGGCCATAGAAGGGCAGACGGTGAAGCAGTGGGAGCGGGTTGTGGAAATAATAAGCAGCAGCCCGGGTGAAAGGCTCGAAGTGGCGGTGGAGAGAAATGATGCCAAAGTCACGCTGGATGTTGTTCCTGAGGCCCGTGAGGATGGACAGGGATGGATAGGGATTCAGCCCAAGCCACATTTTGAACGACAGAATCCTTTCTCTGCAGTTGTACAGGGGGTCAAATATACGGTTCAGGTAACCTTTTTAATATTTGACTTTATTGGCAAAATGATTTTTGGGGATGCGCCAGCTGATTTAGGCGGACCTGTACGAGTGGTATATGAGATCAATAGGGCGGCGGAACTTGGCTTTATCTATCTGCTTCAATTGGCTGCTTTTTTAAGTATAAATCTAGGTTTATTTAACCTATTTCCTATACCGGCCTTAGACGGCAGCAGAATAGTATTTTTACTGTGGGAAGTAATTAGGGGTAAACCTGTGGCTCCGGAGAAGGAGAATTTTATCCACTTAGTGGGGTTTGGCGTTCTTCTGCTGTTTATAGTATTTATCACTTATAATGATGTGCTGCAGCTGTTTGGGAATAATGCGCCGCTTCCATAAGGAGTTATTTATGATTAATCGTAGAAGCGCCAAAGAAGTTAATGTAGGTTCTGTAAAGGTGGGGGGAAATGCTCCCATTTCGGTACAGTCTATGACCAATACCGATACCCGGGATGTGGCCGACACCGTCCAACAAATAAAAGAGCTGGAGTCGGCAGGATGTGAAATAATTAGAGTTGCTGTTCCCGACCACACGGCGGTAAATTCGCTGCAATCTATCATGGATCAAATATCCATACCACTTATTGCCGATATTCATTTTAATTATCAGCTGGCCTTGGAAGCCCTGGAAAAAGGGGTGCACGGCCTGCGAATAAATCCTGGCAATATAGGCGGAGAGGAAAAGGTTGCCGCAGTGGTGGCCGATGCCGGCAAAAAAAATATACCGATCAGGATTGGTGTTAATGCCGGTTCTCTGGAAAAAGAACTGCTGCAACTACACGGAGGAATAACTGCTGAAGCAATGGTGGAGAGTGCCCTGCGCCATGTACGTATTTTGGAGCGTCTGCAATTTAACGATATTAAAATTTCCCTTAAGGCCTCTAATGTCCCCTTGATGGCTGATGCCTATCGTATTTTAGCCCATAAGGTGGACTATCCGCTCCATGTGGGAGTTACCGAGGCGGGTACATTACGGGCAGGTACTGTGAAATCTGCAGTAGGTATCGGAATACTTTTAGCGGAAGGTATTGGGGATACCATAAGAGTGTCCTTAACCGGGCACCCCATCCATGAGGTGCAAGTGGGATATGATATTTTAAAGACCCTTGGACTGCGTAAAAAAGGGATAGAATTAATCTCTTGTCCTACATGCGGGAGGACGGAAATAGATCTAATTTCCATTGCTGAAGAGGTGGAGGACAAGCTTAAAGGAATCGATTTACCATTACAGGTAGCCGTAATGGGGTGTGCCGTGAACGGTCCGGGAGAAGCCCGGCATGCAGACATTGGGATTGCCGGCGGCAAGGGGGAAGGTCTGCTGTTTAAAAAGGGGCAGATTATACGCAAAATCGCGGCAGACAATCTTGCAGATGAGCTGGTTGCCGAAGTGTATGCCATATATAACCAAATGAAAGAGTAGTCGGGGGGGGGTAATAAGATGCGTGTTTCACAGTTGTTGATACCTACTTTAAGAGAGGTTCCGGCTGAAGCCGAGGTTGTTAGTCACCAGTTGCTGGTTAGGGCGGGGTTCATTCGCAAGACAGCGGCCGGGGTGTATACATATTTGCCGCTTGCTTTGCGAGTTCTAAAGAAGATTGAAAAGATAGTACGGGAAGAAATGGCACGTCAGGGTGGTCAAGAGATATTGATGCCCATCATTCAGCCTGCTGAACTCTGGCAGGAATCAAGCCGCTGGGATGTTTACGGTCCTGAATTATTCAGGCTTAAAGACCGGCACGGCCGGGATTTTTGCCTGGGGCCTACCCACGAGGAAATAATTACTGCCCTTGTCCGGGGAGAGGTAAGCTCATATAAACAATTACCGCTTTTATTATTTCAAATTCAAAACAAGTACCGGGATGAGCGCAGGCCAAGATTTGGCTTAATGCGCGGCAGGGAGTTTATAATGAAGGATTTATATTCCTTCGACATGGACGAGGAAGGTCTGCATACCAGTTACCAAAAGATGTACGAGGCATACAGCCGGGTGTATGACCGGTGTGGTCTTAAATACCGGGTGGTAGAGGCCGATTCCGGTGCCATTGGCGGCAGTGATACGCATGAATTTATGGTTTTAGCTGCATCCGGAGAAGCCACCGTAGTATATTGCAGTAGTAGTAATTGTGATTATGCTGCTAACGTGGAGCGGGCAAATGCGCTTTATGACCAGGAAAGCTCCCGGGAGGAACCGGAGTCAAAAAGAGAGGTGTATACTCCTTCTCAAACGACTATAAAAGATGTTGCTGTTTTTCTGGGAGAAGGCCGCGAGAAAACAATCAAGACTCTGATTTATAAAACAGAAGACGGCCTTGTAGCCGCACTGGTACGTGGAGACCGTGAAGTTAATGAAGTGAAATTGTATAATACTTTGGGCTGTTTGCAGTTGGAGCTGGCTGATGCAGCTACCATTCAGGATGTTACAGGTGCCCAGGTAGGATATGCCGGCCCGGTGGGGCTGGATATGCGCATAGTAGCTGATCCGGAGGTTAATAACATGGTCAACGCCATTGCCGGTGCCAATAAGACGGGTTACCATTTGGTGAATGTAAACCCCGGGCGTGATTTTAAGGTGGACACACTTACTGATATTCGTATGGTTCAAGCCGGTGAACCCTGTCCTCGCTGTGGCTCTGCGTTGGATGAGGCCCAGGGCATTGAGGTGGGACAGATCTTTAAACTGGGAGATAAATATAGTAGAGCGCTGGGCGCTGTATATTTGGATGACAAAGGCCAGGAACAGTATATTATTATGGGATGTTATGGAATAGGTGTAACCAGGACCATGGCGGCTTCCGTGGAACAGAACCATGATCAGCAGGGCATCATATGGCCGGCCTCCATAGCACCATTCCAGGTTGTCGTTATCCCTGTGAGTACTAAAGATGAGGCACAAGTTAAAATGGCGGAAGAGATATATAATAAATTACTGCAGGCCGGAGTGGAAGCGTTGATAGATGATCGTCCCGAGAGAGCCGGAGTAAAGTTTAAGGATGCCGACCTGGTGGGTTACCCGCTACGCATCACTGTTGGGTCCAAGGGTGTTAAATCAGGGCAAGCCGAAGTTACCGAAAGGCAGACGGGAGAGACAGTTATGGTGCCGCAGCAAGATATCATTTATAAAGTATGTGATATGTTGGAGAAGGATGTTTAAAAGTAAGAATACTACATGGATTTTAAGATCAAAATATACTATGAAATATCCCCCCGGGCCCGCTTCTTGCCAGTAAGGGGCTTCTATGATATACTTACTTTTGTTTGGGTAAGAATGGTGTTTATGTATTCTGTAGCCAAGGCTTTTTTATTTTACTTAAGGAGTGGGTTGCACCCACTCCTTCGTCTTATAAAGGCTGTTAAAAGAGTGTAATGTGAAACTTAATAAGGGAGGGTATTATTGAGGTGAGTAAAAGCATCACCGCAACAGTCGAAGAATTGCTTGCTCCCGTTGTTGAGGCAAACGATATGGAATTGGTAGATGTTGAGTATATTAAAGAAGGTGGTCGCTGGTTTTTGCGACTTTTCATTGATAAGGCAGAAGGAATTAATCTTGACGATTGCCAGCTGATATCGAATGCTGTAGACCCGGTTCTAGACGCGCATGATCCTATTAATAATGCTTATACACTGGAGGTATCGTCTCCGGGTATTGAGCGGCCGCTGAAGAGGTTACCGGATTTTGAAAGATTTAATGGGCAGCATATAAGTCTCAGCACCTTTGCTCCGGTAAAGGGTCAGCGCCGTTTTAACGGCCTTTTAAAGGGTGTTGAAAGTGAAGATGTCAAGTTAGAGGTGGGTGGCCAGGATGTGCTTATTCCCTTTGAGCAAGTGGCTAAAGCGAAACTGGTCCCTGAGTTCGATAATTCGGGAGGCTAATAGTTCATGAGCACTGAGTTTTTAGATGCTTTACAAGACTTGGAGAGAGAAAAGGGAATCGATCTCGATATTCTTTTGGAAGCTATTGAAGCAGCGCTTTTGTCTGCATATAGAAGGAATTTTGGTTCTTCGCAAAACGCCCGCGTGCATATTGACCGAGAAACAGGTGATTACAAGGTTTATACCCAGCGTACGGTGGTTGAAACGGTGGAAGACCCCCGTATGGAAATAGCAATTGAAGAAGCTCATGAAATTGATCCCCGGTATGAAGCGGGGGATGTTGTGGAAAATGAGGTAACCCCCGGTAACTTTGGGCGTATTGCCGCTCAAACCGCCAAGCAGGTAGTGGTCCAGCGCATTAGGGAGGCCGAGCGAAACATAATTTACGAGGAGTTTGCAAACCGGGAAGGTGACATCGTTACCGGCATTGTGCAAAGAATTGAACAAAAAAATGTATTAATTGAGTTAGGAAAGACCGAGGCCATTTTGGCCCCGGCGGAACAAATACCCGGGGAGGAATACACACATGGTAACAGAGTCAAAACATATATTATAGAAGTGAAAAAGACCACCAAGGGCCCACAAATCTTTGTTTCACGCACGCATCCCGGCTTACTAAAACGATTATTTGAATTAGAGGTTCCAGAACTGCAGGATGGTACTGTCGAACTAATGGCAGTGGCCAGAGAAGCAGGACAAAGGTCAAAGATAGCAGTGTTTTCACGGGATGAGAATGTTGATTCGGTTGGAGCCTGTGTGGGGCCGAAAGGTATGAGAGTCCAGGCGATAGTCAACGAGTTGCGGGGGGAAAAAATTGACATCATTAAATGGGATTCCGACCCTTCCAGGTATATTGCCAGTTCCTTAAGTCCGGCCAAAGCAGTGGGCGTTGAAATATGGGAAGATGAAAAAATAGCAAGGGTAATCGTTCCGGATTATCAACTTTCCTTGGCAATAGGTAAAGAGGGACAAAATGCCAGACTGGCAGCTAAGTTGACAGGGTGGAAGATAGATATCAAGAGTGAAAGCCAAATGGCCGAACTGTTTCCCGAGGAATTTAAAGACCTGTTTAATGAGGAAGAGCAAGAAAGCGAGGATAAAGGTGTTTAGGAGGGGGGTATTGTGCCCAAGAAGAAAAAGGTGCCGCAGCGCATGTGTGTGGGATGCCAGGAAATGCGACCTAAAAAAGAATTGATTAGAGTTGTGCGAACGCCAGAGGACAGCATAGAAATTGATTTCAAAGGGAAGCGTTCAGGTAGAGGTGCCTATATTTGTCAATCACAATCATGCTTCCAAAAGGCTCAAAAGGGCCGCCGTCTGGAAAAAGCCTTTAAGACTTCCATTCCCCGGGAAGTCTATGATGCGTTATTAAAGGAGCTTGGGGAAGAACATGAGTGACAGTTTACAACAACTTTTAGGTTTGTGTATAAAGGCTCGGCGCATAGAGAGCGGCGATACTGCAGTGAACAAGGCCTTAACTAAAGGTAAGGTTAATTTGGTTCTGGTAGCTGAAGATGCGTCTCACCGGACCAAGGAGTATTTTACAGGTGAAGTGCAGGAACATGGAATTCCATTAGCTTTTTACGGTTCTAAATCTTTTTGGGGTCAGGTGTTGCAAAAGCCGCCGCGCTCGGTAGTAGCGGTTACTGATAAACACTTTGCCCGAGGAATGCTGCGGGCTTTGGAAAGGGGAGAAAGCCATATTATGGGTGGCTAAAAATCTCGGAGGTGATTCAATGGCTAAAAAACGCGTACATGAGCTCGCTAAAGAGCTCAATGTGGAAAGTAAAGAAATAATACAAAAAGCTACAGATATGGGTATCAACGTAAAGTCTCATATGAGTACCCTTGAGCCAGATGAAGTAGACCGGTTATCCGGTAACGCTGCACAAAAAAGGGGTAAAGAAGGTGCCAGGCAACAGCACCGCAGTAGCAAACCCCCGGCTGACAAACGCTATGACAACCAGGCCAAAGGTCCCAAAAGACAAGACCAGCACCGCAATGATAAAAGAGGTAACCGTGACCAGGGTCCAGGCATCGTAGATAAAGTTCCGTCCAGGCCACCGGACCGCAAATTTTCGGAAAAGCCGGCCCCAGCAAAGGGCGGCGGTAGGCCGTACAATAAACCGCAGGGAAGCTCTGCTCCCAGGCAAGGTGCGGGACAGGGTCAGGATCGTTCCGCAGGCGCTAAGCCAGGCGGTAGTAAGTACGGGCGCCCAGCTCAAGGTGGGAAGTTCAATAATAAGCCGCGGGGTAAAGGCAAGCCCCCTATAGATAAAATAAAGGCTGCTGAAAAAGCAAAGCCGGAAGTGGCCAAGGCCCAGGAAAAAGTAAGGGCTCAGGAAAGGGCCAAACAGGCTGAAAAACAGGCCTATAGAGAGTCCGCCAAGAATAATAAAAACAAATACAATGACCGCAAAGAATTCAATGAAGGTAAAGTTCTTCCCCGACCCGGACGCAAGAAGGGTAAACCCAGGGGTGGCACTAAAGATAGACGGCAGCTTCCCAGGGAAAAAAGGATTATTAGCATCACAGATTCTGCAACCGTTAAAGAATTAGCAGAAAAGATGAGTGTTAGTGCGTCTGAGATTATTAAGAAGCTAATGTCCATGGGAGTAATGGCTACCATAAATCAGGAGATCGATGCTGAGACTGCCGTAATAGTAGGCGAAGAATTTAATGTGCAAATTAATGTAGAGCATAAAGAAGACGAAGAAGCAGTCTTAATGAAAGAACCGGAAGAAAACGAAGGAGATTTGGAGTCCAGGCCCTGTGTGGTTACTGTTATGGGGCACGTTGACCATGGTAAAACTTCGCTTTTAGACGCCATCAGGGAGACCAAGGTTACAGCAAGCGAGGCCGGAGGGATTACCCAACATATAGGGGCATACCAGGTGGAACGTAAAGGGCAGAAGATAACCTTTGTTGATACACCAGGTCACGAAGCATTCACCGCCATGCGTGCTCGTGGGGCACAGGTTACGGATGTAGCAATTCTGGTGGTGGCAGCAGATGATGGGGTAATGCCACAAACAGTGGAGGCAATAAACCATGCTAAAGCCGCTGAAGTGCCGATTATTGTTGCTATTAACAAAATCGATAAAGAAAACGCCCAACCCGATCGGGTAAAGCAGAATCTCACTGAGTATGAGATGGTGCCCGAAGACTGGGGCGGCGAGACTATTACAGTTCCGGTTTCAGCCATCAACCGTGAAGGGCTTGATGATCTTTTAGAAATGATTATCCTGGTTTCAGAAATGCAAGAACTTAAGGCTAACCCGAACCGGGAAGCAAGGGGAGTCGTTATAGAAGCAGAATTAGACAAAGGGCGTGGACCGGTTGCCACTATATTGGTGCAGAACGGAACATTAAAAGTTGGAGATACACTTGTCGCCGGCACAGCTTTCGGTAAAGTGCGAGCTATGATGGATCATATCGGAAACAGGTTGGAAAAGGCAGGACCTTCAACTCCGGTCCAGGTATTAGGGTTTTCTGAAGTACCTGAAGCAGGTGACGGATTCTTAGCGCTGGAGGATGATCGGAAGGCCCGCCAGATTTCTGACAAACGCCAAGCTCGGAGGCGGGAAGAAGAACTGAGAGCAACAACTTCAAAAGTGTCCCTCGATGATCTTTTTAATCAGATAAAGGAAGGTCAGGTGAAGGAACTTTCCATCATTACCAAAGCTGATGTGCAAGGTTCAGCCGAGGCTTTAAAGGCATCCCTGGAAAAACTTTCTACCAGCGAGGTAAAAGTGAATATTATCCATGGCGGGGTTGGAGCTGTTAATGAAACTGATATTATGTTAGCATCGGCATCCAATGCCATTGTCATAGGCTTTAATGTTAGACCTGATGCCAATGCCAGAAAGGCTGCAGAAATTGAAAAGGTAGACGTAAGGTTGTACAGGGTTATATATGAAGCCATTGAAGATGTGAAGGCGGCCATGAGTGGCCTTTTGGATCCTGAGTATAAGGAAGTTGTTTTGGGGCGTGCTGAAGTACGTCAGACTTTCAAAGTATCAAAAGTAGGGACTATTGCAGGTTGTTATGTTACCGAAGGGAAATTGGTACGTGATGCAGGTGTTCGTCTTATTCGTGACGGTGTAGTAGTTTTTGAAGGAAAGTTAGATTCATTAAAGCGATTTAAGGATGACGCTAAAGAAGTTGTGCAAAACTATGAGTGCGGTCTGACATTGGAAAAGTTTAATGACCTCCAGGAAGGTGACATGATAGAGGCTTTCACCATGGAAGAAGTGAAGCGTGAATTAGCTTAATAAGTGATTCAGGAAACTCTGATTCGTATTTAAGGGGGTGACCCATATGGCTCATCGTCCAGAGCGCTTGGCCGAAGCAATCAAACAGGAAATTTCTGACGTAGTTAGGGATGAAATGAAAGACCCCCGTATTGGGTTTATAACAATCACCAGGGTGGAAGTAACGGGTGATTTACGGTATGCTAAGATATATGTTAGTGTACTGGGAGAAGAAAAGGAACAAAATGCAACTATTGAAGGGCTCAAAAAGGCTAAAGGCTTTATACGTTCTGAGTTAGGAAAGCGTATCAGGCTGCGTCATGTGCCGGAAATAAGTTTTATTAAGGATCAATCCATGGACAGGGGGATCAAGGTGCTCAACCTTATAAACAAAGTCAAAGATAAAGGTGAGTCTGAGGATGAATAATCTTGATTCTATTACCAGTGTGATAAGATCTTGGCACAGCTTCCTTTTGTGCGGCCATATAATGCCTGATGGAGATTCCTTAGGTTCAATGCTGGCACTGGGAAAGGTTTTGGAGCAAATGGGTAAACAAGTCACCATGGTGAGTTTTGACCCAGTGCCAGATAACCTAACTTTTTTACCGGGAATAGATTGTCTCCATACGGGTCAGAGAGAGTTTAATCAAGACTTTGATGTTTTTATGATGTTAGATTGTTCCTCACCGGACCGCTTGGGCCCGTACTACAAGATGCTGCAAAGAGAACTAATAACGGTCAATATTGATCACCATCCCGGCAACACTATTGAAGCTGAATATACATATGTAGACTTTCAAGCAGCAGCTACAGGAGAAATAGTCTATGATATGTTACTTTATTTAGGTGCAAATATTACAACAGATGTGGCTGCATGCCTGTACACCGCAATAATTACTGACACCGGTTCTTTTAGATATGAGAACACCACACCGACTACCCATCGCAGGGTGGCTGATTTAATGCAATGTGGGATAGAACCGGCTAAGTTAAATGAGTTCATATATGACCAAAAATCTCTCCCTGCTATACTATTGCTCCGGGCGGCATTGCAGACAATGCAGTTTACCAAATGCAAAAGAGTTGCATGGATCTCTGTGTTTAGAAAAGATTTGGCGGAAGCAGGGGCCTGTGATGAGCACGCGGAAGGCATTATTAATTACCCTCGTTCCATAAAGGGGGTTAAAATAGCGATCTTATTCCGAGAATTGGAACCCGGGGTTTTTAAAGTGGGGTTTCGCTCGAAAGGCGAAGTTGATGTCAACAGGTTAGCCTCTGACTTTGGTGGTGGCGGTCATGTAAGGGCATCAGGTTCCACCTTAAGGGGGACGTACGAAGATATTTGCAATGAAGTTTTAAGCGAGGCAATTAACTTATTGCAAGCAGCTGATGGTAGTTGATATTAATTGGCGAAGAATAGTTGATAAAAAATAATGGATGGAATAATAATGGATGGAATAATTAATGTATTAAAGCCCCCGGGCATGACTTCCCATGATGTGGTGCAATTTATTAGAAGGTTAATCGGGCAGCGGAAAGTTGGGCATACCGGTACACTGGATCCGGGCGCTGCCGGAGTTTTAACGATATGTTGCGGCAAAGCTACCAAAATAATACAGTTTATGGACCATACGAAGGAGTACCGGGCTGAGGTTTCCTTTGGTACTGCAACTTCCACGTTGGACAGTTTTGGTCAGGTGATTAAAGAGCAAGATTGTTCGTCATTGTCATTAGATGAAGTCCGGGATGGTTTGCAGAAATTCAAGGGTGAGATAGAGCAGATTCCGCCTATGACATCTGCTATCAAACATAAGGGAAAAAAGCTTTACGAGCTAGCCCGGGCCGGACTGGAAGTAGAAAGAAAAAAAAGAAGGGTCGATATCTTTTTTGCACGCATTGTAAATGCCTTTGATATAGGTACTTCTAACCCCAAAGTAATCATGGACATAGGCTGTTCTGCAGGTACATACGTAAGAACTTTGTGCTCTGACCTGGGTGAAAACCTTGGCTGTTGCGCACATATGTCATTTCTATTACGAGTTCGAGTCGGTTCCTTCGGGATCTTAGACACCTTTACTTTGGAAGAGTTAATGGAAAAGAAGCACCATGGAGAATTAGGCGAAGTCTTAGTGTCTCTTGACCAAGCTTTAAGTAACTTACCTACAGTTAAGGTGGAAGACGAATTAGCAAACGCTGTGAAAAATGGAAATAGTATTTTCTTCGAAACAGGTACTGAAATGCAGTTGCAGGGAAATCAATTGGTGTGCATGCAGGGTCCCCAGGGAGTAATAGCTATAGGTAAGACTTTACACAAAAATAAACAGGTAGATACTATCAATATTCAGCCTGTTAAGGTACTGGTATGAAAAAAAGTTGGGGGTCAAGGCCAGGTGAAAGTTTATCAAAATTTGGAAGAAGTTAGGCATAAATATCATAACGTGGTAATGGCACTGGGTAATTTTGACGGGGTGCATTTAGGCCATCAACAGTTGATAGGGCAAATGGTGGCCAAGGCCGGGGAGATAGGAGGTACGCCTCTTGTCTTTACATTTTACCCGCATCCTATGGCTGTATTGAGACCGGAAAGTGTCCCGCCCATGCTGCTCAGCCAAGAAGCCAAGCAGGATATGATTGCGGCTATGGGGGTAGAGGCCATGGTTCGTGCATCTTTTACCAGGGAATTTTCCGCCATGTTACCGGAGGAGTTTGTTAGCCGTATATTATGTGATGCGCTGCAGGCCCGTTGGGTTTTTGTAGGTTATAATTATTCCTTTGGCTACAAAGGGCAGGGAACACCCAGCCTGTTGCAAGAATTAGGGCAAAAACACGGTTTTAACGTACATATAACACCTTCCGTGTCGGTAGACGAAGAAGCGGTAAGCAGTACATTAATACGCCAGCACATTCGTAACGGTAATATAGCTGAAGCACGTAAATTTCTAGGGTACTGTCCCCGGTTTGAGGGTAATGTGGTACTGGGCGAAAGAAGAGGCAGAACATTAGGCTTTCCTACGGCGAATCTGGCCATTGATGACCGCATTGTGATTCCCCCCAAGGGTGTTTATTCTGTGAAGGTGCAGGTTGACAATGACAATTTCTTAGGTGTGGCTAATATTGGGACTAAGCCTACTTTCCACGGTGTTGACAATAAGCAAAATATTGAAGTGCACTTATTGGACTTTTTTGGGGATTTATATGGTAAAAAAATTAAGGTTTTTTTCACCAGGCATATTAGGTCGGAAAAAAGGTTTGCTTCTGTAAATGAACTTGTTGATCAGATCAAACAGGATATTTTGCTGGCCAGGGCGCAATCTTCGGATTAAGAATAAAACATGTTAGGGATTAATATAATTTTTTAAAGAAAGTTTACTTCTGTTTTCTATTATGCTACAATAAACGCGGTAAACGTCCCGATTTATAAGGAAAGGAGACGTTTTGCCAATGGGTGTACCGAAATTTGATTTACCTGATGAGGACATCAAGAAATGGTTAAATCAAATAGCCTTGATTTGTCTAAGTGACGAATTCCAAAAACTAAAAACTGAATTGGAAAGCATGTATGGGCAATATAACATGGAAGATGTCGGCCTGACTGCATTTCAAGATGCCTTGTATGCCTTTTTGGCAGAGGAAGATGATGAGCGGACCACACAATCGAAAGTTTACTAATGGTGATGCGGTCATGCGGGTTATAATTACGGAGCACGCCCGTAAAAGATTACGGGATATGAGGCAGGAAAGAATTTTATCCGAAGATATTATTGAAGCAGCCGCCGGCATTCCCGGGCGTGTCCCTACGGCCACTCGTTTTCGGGGGTTTTTTGCTAAGTCGGGTAGGATGTTTGACATTGTGGCTAAAGATATTCCAGGCGGACGCTTGGTAATAACCATAATTGGGAAATGATTATTTTTCCCGGAGGAACTATTAGCTAGGGAATTCGTTTGTCTCCGACGGTTAACGTGGCTAATAGCGATTGCAGCAAAAAGGAGGTGAACATAATGGCTTTGACGTTAGAAAAGAAACAAACATTAATTGATCAATTTAAGGTCCATGAAAATGATACCGGCTCACCGGAAGTTCAAATTGCAATACTTACAACTCGTATTACCGAGCTTACCGAGCACTTAAAGATCCACAAAAAGGACCATCATTCCAGGCGTGGCCTGTTGAAAATGGTTGGACAGCGCAGAGCGCTTCTAAATTACCTAAAGAACGGTAATTTTGAACGTTACCGTTCCATAATTCAAAAGCTTGGATTGCGCAAATAAATTGAAGCGGGGTATAACCCGCTTCTTGGTGTATCAGTAGGTTAATTTATGGGGGGTGATGTATGTTTATTGGAGAGGCATGAAATACTATAAATGTGATTGGTAATATATTTTTTTGCTTATATTAAAGGATAAATAAGGAAAAATGTTAATGATTTTTTAGCTTAAAAAATAAAAGTTGCCAGGTTGGTGATACCTTATATGGTAGAAAGAAAAGTATTAAAAAAAGAATTAGAAGTTGGCGGCCGAACTCTGAGTTTAGAAACAGGCAGGTTGGCCAAACAAGCTAATGGTTCAGTATTTGCGTGTTATGGAGAAACCGCAGTTTTAGTTGCCGCTACAATGTCTAAAAGGCCCAGAGTAGGTATCGATTTCTTACCACTAACGGTAGATTATGAGGAGCGCATGTATGCTGTAGGTAAAATTCCCGGGGGTTTTATTAAGCGGGAAGGAAGACCTAGTGAGAAGGCTACCCTGTCAGCGCGTTTAATAGACAGGCCTCTGCGCCCGTTGTTTCCGAAAAACCTGAGGAATGATGTCCATGTGATATCTACGGTTATGTCAGTTGATCAAGATAACGCTCCTGAAATGATGGCTATGTTAGGAGCATCTGCGGCGCTGAGTATTTCCAGCATTCCCTTTAATGGTCCCATTGCCGGGGTAGTAATTGGACGGGTAGACGGTAAATTCGTAGTTAACCCCACGTTGGAGCAGTCTGAAAAGACTGATATGCACTTAGTTGTGGCGGGAACTGCTGACGCTGTAATGATGGTAGAGGCAGGGGCGGATGAAGTCCCTGAGGAAATAATGCTTGAGGCTATTATTTACGGGCACGAGCAAATCAAAGAGATGGTTCGCTTTATCGAAGAATTTCGTCAGGAAGCAATAGAGATGGGACTAGCCTTTCCTAAAATGGAAATTCCGGTAGCCGAAACCGCAGATGATTTTGAACGAGCTGTCACTGAAAAGGCCACAGAGAAAATAAAGGCTGCAGTACAGGAATGTATTGTCAAACAATACCTCAAAAAAGCAAGAGACGAATTCATGGATGCTGTAAAATCCGAAATAATGGAATTCTTTATTGAGGAGTATCCGGAATCTGAGGACGAAATTGAAAAGATTATAGACAGTGTGGAAAAGAAAGTTATTCGTAGATCTATCCTTGTGGACAGGATACGTATTGACGGTCGGGCTTTAAATGAAGTGCGTCCCATATCAGTTGAGGTGGGACTATTACCTAGGACCCATGGATCAGGTTTGTTTACCAGAGGTGAAACTCAGGTTTTATCCAGTGTTACCCTTGGTGCTATTTCTGAGGAACAAAGATTGGACGGGCTGGGGATAGATGAGAAAAAGCGTTATATGCATCACTATAATTTCCCCCCTTATAGTGTTGGTGAAACCCGTCCCATGAGAACAACCAGTCGTAGGGAAATTGGCCATGGTGCTCTGGCAGAAAGGGCATTGGAGCCGGTGGTTCCATCGGAGGAAAAGTTCCCTTACACCATACGTATTGTTTCTGAAGTGGTGGCCAGTAACGGCTCAACATCGATGGGCAGTGTATGTGGTAGTACCTTAGGACTTATGGATGCCGGTGTTTCCATTAAGGCTCCTGTTGCCGGAGTAGCTATGGGCCTGATTAAGGAAGACGACAATTTTGCCGTGCTTACAGACATCCAGGGTATGGAGGACCACTTAGGGGATATGGACTTTAAGGTAGCCGGAACAAGTAAAGGAGTAACGGCACTGCAAATGGACATCAAGATAGCAGGTATTGACAGGGATGTGCTCAGTAATGCATTGTCCCAGGCTCACCATGGTCGTATGCATATTTTGGGCGAAATGCTAAAAGTGATTCCCACACCCCGCAATGAACTGTCACCTTATGCTCCCCGGATTATTCAAACCTTTGTGCATCCCGATAAAATACGAGATGTAATTGGGCCGGGTGGTAAAACAATCAAGAAAATCATCGAA
Organism: Clostridiales bacterium; assembly: GCA_016278505.1. Classification (GTDB taxonomy): domain Bacteria; phylum Bacillota; class Desulfotomaculia; order Desulfotomaculales; family VENG01; genus VENG01. The sequence continues at coordinate 74,064 of JADQBQ010000024.1, read as the reverse complement.
GAAACCGGTGTGGATATTGATATTGAAGATGACGGACGGGTATTTATTGCTGCGGTGGATCCCAAGGCGGGTGATTATGCTAAAGCTATTGTGGAGAAACTTACCCAGGAAGTTAAACCGGGCCAGATATATACAGGTAAAGTGGTTAGGGTTACGGACTTCGGGTGTTTTGTGGAAGTTGTGCCTGGAGTACTGGGGTTACCGGGAAAAGATGGCTTAGTCCATATATCCCAACTGGCACACGAAAGGGTTAACAAAGTAGAAGATGTGGTTAAAGAAGGCGAAGAAGTCATTGTAAAGGCAATTGGTTATGATAATCAGGGACGACTAAAACTCTCCAGAAAAGACGCCTTACCTGAGCCGCCGAAGGATGATAAAGGCGAAGCAGGAAACGGAGATAAAAAGCCATTTCGTAACGATACTAGAAGAACACCGGGCCAACGCCCACGCATTAAACAGCAGCGAGATAATTAAAAAACCCCTACTAAGTAGGGGTTTTTTAATTGCCCGGAAAACTTAAAAAGGTGCCTGGCCTTTTTTTGAGCAAGCAAGAACCGTCCCCAATTGCTATTATAATCTTGTAAGGCGATGCATATTATCTATGTAGCTTAAAATATTTGCGGGAAGGTGTTTATGCTTGCGGGTATTCTTTGTTGAAAAACGAGGCATGGTATTGATCTTGGGCGTGATTGTCCTTCTTTTTATTGCTTTGACGGTGGGGGTGTCTAATTCACCATCTCCCCAGTTTACAACATCTCTCAGTGACCGCGAAGGGCAGCCCATTTACCAGGGTAGTTCTGAAAAAAAGGAAATTGCCCTTACTTGCAACGTGTTTTGGGGAGAGGAATTTTTGCCTCGGATGTTGGCCATACTTGAAGAAAAGGATGTTCAAATAACTTTTTTTATGGGAGGTATATGGGTAGAAAAGTTTCCCGGCTTAACCAAGCAAATATTTGAAGCAGGGCACGAGATAGGTAGCCATGGTTATTCCCATCCACATCCGGACCGTTTGTCCAAGGACGATAATTTAGAGGATATCTTAAAGTGTGAGCAAGTAATAAAAGAGATTACAGGTGAAAAGCCTGCATTATATGCTCCGCCCTACGGCGAGAGAGGGCCCGCGGTTCTACAAGCGGCAGAAGAGGCAGGATACACCACCATTTTATGGAGTATTGATACAGTTGATTGGAAACACCCTAAACCGGAAGCAATAGTTAATAAGATAAATAATAATGCCCATAATGGTGCTATTGTGTTAATGCACCCTACAGCTCCCACGGTACATGCAATGCCGCAAATTATCGATGAACTGCGGAAACAGGACTTCACCTTGGTCACTGTGAGCGAAATGCTGCAGGATGGCCGGCAGGGAAAAAGCAGCTAATAATTATGTTAAATAGGGGAAGGATAAATACTTGAGTTGTATATCCTAATAAGATGGTGAAAATTATGCGGCATTTTACATCCGTTATGATTGTGCTAGCCTTCTCCCTTTTGTTTCCATGCCATATCGCCCTAGCTGCTGACAACTTGGAAATTACCGCGCACTCAGCTATACTTATGGACGCGCATACCGGGCAAATATTGTATAAGAAAAATGCATTTAATCCTGTACCTCCTGCCAGCACAACTAAAATAGCAACGGCTCTGTTGGCACTGGAGATGGGAGACTTACAAAGTGTAGTAACGGTCAGCGAAAGGGCTGCTCGGGTCGGCGAATCCAGTATGCATTTAACAGCCGGAGAGCAATTAACCTTAGAGCAATTATTGACCGGGGCCTTAGTCAGGTCAGGGAATGATGCCTGTGTTGCTATAGCTGAGCATTTAGCAGGGTCGGAAGACTTGTTTGTGCAATTGGTTAATAACAGGCTTAATTTTCTGGGAGCTGAAAGTACAAATTTTATTAATACCAATGGGTTGCCTGTCCGGGGACATGTTACATCAGCCCATGATCTGGCACTTATTACCAGATATGCGCTAGCAAATCCTACTTTTGGTAAGCTTGTGGGAACCCGTTATGCCGTCATCCATGGACCGCACCAGTGGACACATGAGTTAACCAATACAAACAAGCTGCTTTGGAGTTATCCCGGTACTACGGGAGTTAAAACAGGTACTACAAATGAAGCGGGACAATGTTTGGTGGCATCAGCCACCAGGGACGGAAGGTGCTTAATAGCTGTTGTTTTGCATAGCAGTAACCGGTACCAGGATTCCATTAAAATTTTAGAATATGGTTTTAATAGTTTTAACCCGGTGACTGTGATAGAGAAAGGGGAAATAATAAAAAGAATAACAGTGCCTGAAGAGGATATTAACCGCCTCCCACTTGTCGCTGACCGCTCCGTTGTTTTTTTGCGCCAACAGAACGAAGATGTACACCTGGAAAAGAAATTTGTTGGCAAGCCGAATATGACGGCGCCAATAAAGGCCGGTAGCAAACTGGGGCAGGTCTTGGTATTGAACGAAGGAAAAGTGGTAGGGTATGCAAATTTAGTAACGGAAACGCCGGTTAAGAAAAACTCTTCTTTGATTCCATTCGCTTCCGTGCCATTTTTAAATGGACTTATCAGCAGCAAAAAATAAAATACAGGAATACACTTGTATTATGAAGAAGAAAAGTTACAATGAACCTTGAAATGATAAGGACTTTGAAAGATATACTAAGGGGGTTACCATGTGCATAATGAAACCGTTTTATCTAATGGTTTACATATTCTCAGCGAAAAGGTACCCCATGTGCATTCAGTTGCAGTAGGTTTCTGGGTGAATGTGGGATCACGGGATGAATCTCCAGAAGTGCAGGGCATTACACATTTTATAGAACATTTAATGTTTAAAGGGACTAAAACCCGTACAGCCAAACAAATAGCTGAGTCGTTGGATGCAGTGGGCGGGCAGTTAAATGCTTTTACCACGAAAGAATATACTTGTTACTACGTGCGGGTCTTGGATGAGTTTTTGGAATTTGCTGTTGATCTATTAAGTGATATGTTGTTGAATTCGCGCTTTGCTCCGGAAGATATGGATAGGGAACGCAATGTAATTCTGGAGGAAATTAAAATGTATGAAGATACTCCGGATGAGCAAGTGCATGATGTCTTTGCCCGAACCTTGTGGCGGGACCATCCTCTGGGCAGGCCCATAATTGGCACCGAGGATGTGATAGCAAACTTAACGCGGGATCAAATAATAGAATTCTACCAGGAACATTATATTGCATCCAACATATTCGTGGCCGTTGCAGGTAATGTGGAACACCAAAGAGTGGTAGAAAAAATTAACGGAACATTAGGGCACCTGGAAACCAAAACGAGCCCTCGTACACTGGAACCGCCGGTGCCTTATAGTGATGCCTCTTTTCGTAAGAAAGACACCGAACAGGTACATATTTGCGCCGGTGTGCCGGGGCTTTCCTTAAGTGATCCTAATATTTACGTACTCCAATTGATTAACACTGTTTTGGGAGGCGGCCTTAGTTCCCGCCTGTTTCAACAAATCAGAGAAGATCGAGGCCTTGTTTATGCAGTTTTTTCGTATCATAGTTCATACCATGACGGGGGTGTATTCTGTATTTACTTAGGATTGAGCCAGGTGAATGTGGGAAAAGCTATGAATTTGGTCTTTAAAGAGATTAGAGATATTCAGAAGCACGGGATAACGGATGTGGAACTGCAGCGGGCCAAGGACCAGCTTCGAGGCAATTTGTTATTAAGCTTGGAGCATGTAAGCAGTAGAATGAGCAGGTTGGGAAAATCAAAAATGTATCTGGATAAGGTAATTCCACCCGAGGAGCTAGTCAGACGTATCAACAGTATCGGCAATGAGGAGATAAAAGAGGTGGCCAGCACTTTTCTGATCCCGGAAAAATTTTGCCTGGCCAGTGTAGGACCGTGGGAAGACCCTGAATTAATTAAGGAGTTAAAATCGAAGTAGAAAATATCGGCCAAGTTACAATAATCAATGGAGTTCACCAATGGGTGAGGAATTGCGAAAAGGTTGATGTTAATGAAAGAATGGGAATTAAAAAAAATATTGACAGAGCTGCCTGAAGAGGCCCTTAATGCACTGCAAGAACTGGCGATTGTACAGCGAAAGGGTAAAAAGGTGCGCGGGTTTGAGCCGGCTAAGGGTTTTGAAGGCAAGGTAGCCAACTTACCCCGGCGGGCCACGCCCGGTTCCGGGGGATATGATATTTGGCCCCTGGAAGAGATTACACTACAGCCGGGAGAGAGGTATTCATTTCATACCGGGATCAAGGTATATATGCCCAAAAATGAAGTTTTATTAGTCAATATCCGTTCCAGCTACGGGATAAAACATGACATTGAATTATGCAATGAGCAGGGTTGGATAGATTCTGATTATTACTCCAACGTGGATAATGACGGGTTGATAATAGTAAAGGTAAAAAATGCGGGTAACAAACCTTTTACATTTCAAAAGAAAGAACCTTTTGCTCAGGGCATGTTTGTAACCTACCACATTACTGATGATGATTGCCCGTTATTGGCAGCAAGGAACGGGGGACTGGGACACAGTTTTAAAAACCTTAAGATATAGTTTTTTGGAATAATTTTGATTAATCCCCAATAGAATTTTAACGGGGGTGGGACAATGTCTATAAGTACATTGATTGTAATGGTGGCCGCACTGGGTTTGGTGGGAATATCCATAAGAGAAAGGGTCCGGTTAATCAATTATCGTGATAAGAACTGGGATGCAATTGGGGAGAGTAAAAGCAGTCCTCTTTCCAGTGCCCTGACAAATCTTGTCGGCATGGCAGGCGGGATTTACCTATCCATGGTTCTTCTACTTACATTTTTAGAAGCTAATATTCCTGAAAGTATTAGCCTGGGTAGTGTTAGCTTGGAACCTCTTGCTACAGTATCTATCATTCTGGCCATTGTACAACCTTTTGTTTTGAATGTAGTTAAGATGCGTAAGCGTTTTTAAAATATGGTCTTAAATGGGTCTAAAACAGGAGGTCTACAGATGAGAATGGCTGAATTAGCCGGCAAAGAGATAGTCAACATTTTCGATGGGGCCAGGCTCGGAGTGGTAGGGGAGTCAGATATAACCATTGATGTTGACTCAGGGTATGTAGAATCCATAATTATTCCTCTTAGGTCAAATTTAGTAAATTTCTGGGTAGATAAGCAAAACTTGGTTATCCCTTGGCGGGCGGTAAAAAAAATTGGCGCAGAGGTTATTATTGTTGAATTGGATCAGACCAATTTGGACTACCGCAGGTATTCCATGTGATTTAACTGTATTCTACAAATAACTATATTATAATGGGTCAAATACCTTCAGTGGGAGCTACCCGCTGAGTTTTTTTGTATTTTAAGAAAGCCTACCTGCCATATATGCCAAGAGTTAATTAAAAAGTGCGCGCCATGTTTGCCTGCCTATACTCGTTCTAGGTGTGCCCATAATGGGTATAAAGGAACTGGTTTAGTGCACTTTTTTAATGTTAAGAATTTTGTATCATGACAATGGTTATAATATAATTCAAATTAATAGCCCGGAGGAACACATGGAAGGTGAACAGCGTATAAATTTAATGCAAAAAATATCAAATTTGCGGGGTTCCTTTCTAGTCTGCTATATTACCGGTGACCGGGAAAATATTAATACCAGGATTGCCCCTGATGTGGTCCAGGTATTGTACCGCCATTTGGAGTTAGCTCAAAAAGGATTACCAGTCGATCTGTTTTTGTATACTCGGGGTGGGGATGTGTTAACACCCTGGCGCTTGGTGCATCTAGTACGTGAATACACAAATCATTTCAGCGTGCTGGTACCATTTAGAGCCTACAGTGCCGGGACTTTAATCTGTCTTGGTGCAGATGAAATTGTGATGGGCAAAATGGGGGAATTAGGACCAATCGACCCCAGCGTTACCAATGCCTTTAATCCACAGGACCCCGGTAACTCTGCAGGGCGGTTACCGGTAAGCATTGAAGATGTTTATTCATACTTAACCTTGGTTAAAGAAAAGGCCGGAGTTGTACAACAAGAGGAGCTTTCCAAAGCATTCCGATTATTGGCAGAAAAAATCCATCCTCTTGCTTTGGGAAATGTGCACCGCAATTGGATGTTAATCCGTTCTATGGCTTATCGATTGTTAAATTTGAGGCAAAACCCTATGTCAGAGGCAAAAATACAAAGCATTATCAGCAATCTTACGGAAAAGCTTTACGCGCATAATCATATGATTTCAAGGCAGGAGGCCTGCTGTGATATAGGACTGCCCATTCACTATGCTGATGATCAGTTGGGTTCTTTAATGTGGAATTTATACGAAGATTTTGCTCGGGAATTGAGATTGAATGAACCGTTCAATCCTTCGGAATCTTTAAAGGGTAAACGTTCTGAATTTGAAGTTCCCAGCGGCGTCGTACAGTCCTTAAAGGGTCGAGATTATTTTATGTTTAATGGGTTGGTGGAGCGGCAGGACTTTCCTGACGGCGGAAAAGTGAATGTAAATGTGGTGGGGCATGGCTGGAAGACTATTAGTTGATTGGGAGGCGGTGACTTGGCAACTGAAGATAAGTACAAAGAAGCCAATTATCTACATACCAAGTATTATTATTTAACCGGTAGTTCCGGGTGCCCATCTGCTGAATACATGTATATGTCAAAAAAAGTGACAGGTGGGGTTGTACCTGAGGCTAGAGAAAGCAGTGCCAATGAATATCCAAGGGGATGGTGGTTAAAAAATTAAGACACCGGTTGGTGTCTTTTTTGTGCCGCTTATGGCTGCTTTTGGGCTCTGACTGGTTTTTCCTTGACAACCTTTTATTCTTATAAGAGAATAAAGAGCATAATACTGTTAGAAATTTACTAGTAATTTACCAGGAAAGGGGGCTGGCCGGCTTTTGTTTTCCGGTTTCTTAATTTGGGTGCAACCGGAAAATAAAGGCCCGGTGAATTGATGATAAGAGTTGTAGTATCGGGCGCCGTAGGACGTATGGGCAAAGAAGTGGTTAAGACTGTTTGGCAGGCGGACGATGTGGAACTGGCAGGTGTGGTCGACACCTATGGTGTTGGTGAAGATATTGGCAGTTTAGCAGGCATAGGTGCCGCAGGAATCACCGTTCAGGAAGATTTGCGTACAGTGCTGAATAATTTAGAGCCTGATGTGGTGGTAGATTTCACCGCACCTCAGGTAGTGGCCGGCAATGCCCGTATAATTCTGGAGTGTGGAGTCTGTCCTGTTATAGGAACCACAGGGCTTAGCCCATCCGATATTGATGATTTGCGTAAACTTGCAGGAGAACAGCAAGTTGGTGGTGTTATTGCTCCTAATTTTGCCATCGGGGCGCTTTTAATGATTAAATTTGCTAAAGAAGCCGTGAAGTATTTTCCGCATGTGGAGATAATTGAGGAACACCATGACCAAAAAGTTGATGCTCCCTCTGGAACGGCCATTAAAACAGCGGAAATATTGGCTGAGCAGCGGGGTGATTTTCACCAGGGGCTGCCCACCGAGGTGGAGAACCTATCCGGTGCCAGGGGAGCTGAATTTGACGGAGGTATTAGAATCCACAGTGTACGTTTGCCGGGCTTGGTTGCTCACCAGGAAGTGATTCTGGGGGGATTGGGGCAGACTCTCAAAATAAGACATGATTCTATAGCAAGGGAATCATTTATGCCCGGTGTTTTGATGGCCGTTAGAAAAGTGATGAGTGTCAAGGGTTTGGTATATGGCTTGGAAAATTTGATATTTGAAGACTAGTTTAACTTCAGGCAATGACAAGCACCTCCTGATGAGCAAACTCATATATTAGGTTATCAGCAAGGTTTTAGGAGGGTTAACCGCATGCAACTTACCCTAAGCGGAGTTAAAGTGGCAATTATGGGTGGCGATGCCAGAGAAGTTATTTTAGCCCAACACTTGGCCGAACTCGATGTCCTTGTAAAAGCAGCCGGACTACCTGTTAACGGAAAGAACATTATACGGTGTAAGGACATGGCTGAAGCTATGGACAACGTGGACTCGTTAATATTGCCGGTCCCCGGGGTTAATGAAGAGATGAAACTTTTTTCGGCCTATGTAGAAACATCTATGTATCTTACCGAAGAACTACTGGCCAAACTTCCGCAGGGTAGTCCCGTTTTTGTAGGAGTTGGCAAGTCTCCCCTCAAGAAATTAATTGAAAAAATGGGTTTGCGGTTAATAGAAGTGATGGAGATTAATGAAGTGGCCATATTAAACTCCATTCCGTCGGCAGAAGGGGCTGTACAGTTGGCCATGGATAATATGCCCATCACTATCCATGGGAGCAGGGCATGGGTAATGGGCTTTGGCCGTACTGGTATTACATTGGCCCGGGTTTTACAGGCATTGGGTGCTAAAACTACGGTGGTGGCAAGAAACGTCTCTCAGCTGGCGAGGGCGGAGGAAATGGGTCTTGAAACCGCCCGTTATTCGCAATCAGATATTTTTTCTGAAGAAGTGGACGTTATTTTTAATACCGTTCCGGCTCTCGTTCTTAACGAAACTATACTCAGGTGTTTGCCAACTGGGGTATTGATTATTGATATTGCTTCTGCTCCGGGCGGCACAGATTTTAATGCAGCTAAAAAGCTGGGTATTCAAGCTGAGCTGGCACCCGGGCTGCCCGGTAAAGTAGCCCCAATAACCGCAGGCCGAATATTGGCTAAAGTAGTCCCTCGTTTACTTGCCGACGAACTTACCCTCCGCTGAACCTGGTTTTGGTGGGAGGTGTTTGTCGTTGCGATTTAAAGGTGTTAGTATTGGTTTGGCTTTAACCGGCTCGCATTGTACTATGGCTGAAATGATGCCTCAATTTAAAAAATTGGCTGACGAAGGGGCTGTCATTTATCCAGTGATCAGTCCTGCCGTGGATCAAACAGATACCAGGTTTGGCACAGCAGAAAGCTGGAAAAAAGCATTGCAGGATATAACTGATATTCCTATAATTAATACTATTGTGGGAGCAGAGCCTGTGGGACCGCAAAAACTGGTTGATGTGATGGTAATTGCACCGTGTACAGGAAATACGCTGGCTAAACTGGCCAATGCCATTTCCGATACGCCGGTACTTATGGCCGTGAAGGCCCATTTAAGAAATGGGCGGCCTGTTGTACTGGCAGTGTCTACAAATGACGGACTGGGCCTTAATGCGAGAAACCTGGGAACAATACTTAATGCTAAAAATGTTTATGTGGTTCCTTTTGGGCAAGATAACCCAACGGGTAAGCCTAATTCACTTAAAGCAAAGACGGATTTGTTAGTGGATTCAATTGAACTTGCGCTGCAGGGTAAGCAAATCCAGCCGGTATTAGAAAAATATTAATTCATTAAGGTTCACAATTTGGCCGGTCCGGACATAAAGCAAGGAAAGTTAAATAGGAGGGGTAGTATTTTGAAGCAATATAACGTTGTAGTAGTAGGCGCTTCCGGGGCGGTAGGGCAAGAGATCCTGAAGGTTTTGGAAGAGCGCAACTTCCCCTTGGGGGAGTTGCGACTTTGTGCTACAGCTCGTTCCGCCGGCAAGGAGATGACTTGCAACGGTAAGCAATATGTGGTGGAAGAGACTACGTCGGATTCATTTAATGATATGGATATCGCCCTTTTTGCGGGTGGCTCGGCAAGTAAAGAGTTTGGCCCCGCAGCTGTGGAGAGGGGGGCGGTGGTAATTGATAACAGCAGTAACTTCCGGCTGGATCCCAAAGTTCCGTTGGTGGTTCCGGAAGTTAATCCCGAGGATGTGAAATGGCATCAAGGGATAATTGCTAACCCCAATTGTTCCACTATTATTATGGCGGTTCCTCTTAAGGCTATACACGATGCTGCCGGAATTAAAAGAGTTGTAGTTTCTACTTACCAGGCAGTCAGTGGGGCAGGTGCCGAGGGCATTGCCGAGTTGAGTGAACAGACTCAGGCCGTTCTGTCAGGCGGAGCAGTGAAGCCTAATAAGTTTCAGTACCAAATTGCCTTCAACCTTATTCCACATATCGATGTGTTTCAGGAACTGGATTATACTAAGGAAGAATGGAAAATGGTGAAAGAAACCCGTAAAATAATGCACGATGAAAGTATGGCCATTACCGCTACCACAGTAAGGGTGCCGGTCTTCCGGAGTCATTCAGAATCCATGAATATAGAAACATGCCAAAAATTGACTGCTGGGGAAGCGAAAAAAGTTTTAGCAGCTTTTCCTAACATCATTGTAGAAGATGACCCGGCTACTAATAAATACCCTATGCCTGTTGATACTTCAAATAAGGATGAGGTTTTTGTTGGTAGAATCAGGGAGGATAATACCATAGAAAAAGGGCTGAATATTTGGGTCGCCGCAGACCAGATTCGTAAAGGTGCTGCTACAAATGCCGTACAGATAGCGGAATTGGTAGCCGAATACGGTTGTGCACGGGAGAGATAGCCTATGAAATTTCTGGTGCAAAAATTCGGTGGTACCTCGTTGATTTCACAAGAATTAAGAGAAAAGGTTGCCGACAGGATTATTGCATCAAAAGAAGAAGGCTATATGCCAGTGGTCGTAGTTTCTGCCATCGGCAGAGAGGGAGAACCATACGCCACCGATAGTTTGCTGGGTCTAGCCCGGCAGGCTTTTAGAAATGTTCCGCAGAGAGAACTGGACCTTTTAATGTCCTGCGGAGAAATTATTTCCGGTGTAATTCTTGCCGCAATATTGCAGGCCAAGGGACACCAATGCGTGTTTCTTACCGGAGCTCAAGCCGGGATTGTTACCGACGCCAGTTACGGTGAGGCACGAATATTGAAAGTTAAGCCACAGACGACAATTAAGCATGCACAGGAAGGCAAGATAGTGGTGGTGGCCGGTTTCCAGGGCATGACCGAGGACGGAGAGGTAACCACTCTTGGACGCGGGGGCAGTGATACTTCCGCGGCAGCGTTGGGTGTCGCCCTGGATGCTGTTTATGTAGATATTTATACCGATGTTGAGGGGATTATGACGGCTGATCCCAGGATAGTAGAAGAAGCCAGACCACTGGATTCAATTACCTACGATGAAATTTGCCATTTAGCCCATGAAGGGGCTAAAGTGGTGCACCCCCGTGCTGTGGAAATAGCATCCCAAAAAAATATTCCTTTAAGGGTGCGCTCAACGTTCTCTAATGGCCCCGGTACTCTGGTGACCAGTAGTAGTGAGGTATACCGGGGAGCCATAGATATTACCAGGGACCGTATTATCACCGGGATCACACAAATATCCGGTATCTCACAGTTTAATGTGGCGATGGCAAGCGGGGCGGATGGGCTTAAGGGGCAAGCACGGCTATTTAGGGGAGTTGCCCTAGCGGGCATAAGTGTGGATTTCGTAAATGTCTTACCGGAAAAGTTATTATTCACAGTTAAAGATGAAGCAGTGAATACAACGGTTAAGGTATTAGAAAATATTGACTTCAAACCTAAAATAATGCATGGGTGTGCCAAGGTTTCTTGTGTAGGTGCGGCAATGACCGGAGTGCCCGGTGTGATTGCAGATATTGTTGAAGCCCTTGCCAAAGAGGATATTCAAATATTACAATGTAATGACTCCCATACCACAGTGTGGGTGTTGGTCAAACGGGAAGATATGGAAAAGGCCGTAAGGGCATTGCACAGGCAGTTTTTATGATCCCGGTAATGCTGTAGTTTGGGGAAGGAAGGTGAAAGAATTGACCATTGATTTCGGTCGACTTTTAACGGCCATGGTGACCCCGTTAGACAAGGACCTTTCCGTAGATTATGAACAAGCCAGGAAACTCGCTCGGTATTTGGTGGAAACAGGTTCTGAAGGGGTTGTGGTGGCCGGTACAACAGGCGAATCACCAACTTTAACTAAGGACGAAAAGGTAGAACTTTTTAAGGTAGTTGTGGAGGAAGTAGGCGGAGAAGCGGTGGTAATTGCCGGTACCGGCGGCAACAATACTGCGGAAAGCATAGTTTTAACCCTAGCGGCGGAAAAGGCCGGGGTGGATGGGGTTATGTTGGTCGGCCCATTTTACAATAAACCCTCACAGGAAGGTTTATATCAGCACTTTAAAGCAGTTGCTGAGAGCACTGATCTACCGGTGATGCTGTATAATATTCCCGGTCGCACAGCGGTAAATATATTACCTGAAACAGTAAGCAGATTAGCCGGAGTGGAAAATATAGTAGCCATCAAGGAAGCTTCGGGAAGTCTGGATCAGGTTAGTGAGCTTCGCCGCAATTTACCCGATAACTTTGCCATTTATAGTGGTGATGACTCCATGACTCTGCCTTTAATGGCCCTGGGAGGAAAGGGAGTTGTCAGTGTAGCGGCTCATATAGTCGGTCCTAAAATGAAAGATATGATAAATGCTTTCACTTCCGGCAATACTACAATGGCTACTAAAATGCACCTTGAATTGTTTCCGGTGTTTAAGGCCATGTTTGTGGCCACAAACCCTGTTGCCGTTAAATTTGCTTTGAACATGACAGGGTGGCGGGTAGGCTCACCAAGATTGCCGCTGGTAGAAACCAATGCTGAAGAAAAGGAGACCATTAAAAAGATTTTAGCTGAACAAGGTCTGTTATAAGTGGTTGTTCAAAAGATCTTTCTAACGCTCATGTTAGAGTGTAGAGTGAGAAAGCTGCTCCCAGAAGAAAGAATCCAATCGGGAGCGGCTTTTTCTGTCTGGTTTGGTTTCTGAATGTTAGCCTGGCCTGCAAGATAAAAACCAGTACTATTAGCTGGAATTTATATAATGGTATTATTGCACCATAATTCGGATATGCTAGTTATAAATGGTTGTGCACGGGTTGTTATCTAAACCAGTATCAAGTATAATAACCTTTAGAGTTTATGAGCGGCTTCCTACCGCATTCCAAATAAATATTTTCCTGCCTTCTCCTGTCTCTCACCTTTTTAAACACGCGTAGTTTGTATTCTATCTTATATAAGGGTATTGGAGGTGTGGAATTGGCACGTGATTCTAAATTGTCCTTGATTCCTTTAGGGGGATTGGGGGAGATTGGTAAGAATATGATGGCGGTGAGATTCGGGGAAAATATTGTGTTGATTGACTGCGGTTTAATGTTCCCGGAAGAAGATTTGCTTGGCATTGACGTGGTTATTCCTGATATTTCTTATCTTTTAGAAAATAAGGATAAGATTAAAGGTATTGTTTTAACCCACGGCCATGAAGATCATATTGGGGCCTTACCATATGTGTTAAAAGAAATAAATGTTCCTGTATACGGTACAAAGCTCACCTTGGGTATATTACGGGCCAAGTTGAGAGAGCGAAATCTTCAGGCAGATGTTCGCTTAAATGTTGTAAAGCCGAGAGATACGGTGCAAGTAGGCCCTTTCAAAGTTGAGTTTATTCGGGTGTCTCACAGTATTCCTGACGCTGTGGCGCTGGCTATTCATACACCTGTAGGGATCATTGTCCATACTGGGGATTTTAAAATGGATCAAACCCCGGTGGATGGTGAGGTAACGGATTTCACCAGGTTGGCACAGCTTGGTGAGAGAGGCGTACTGGCACTATTGAGTGACAGTACCAATGTTGAGCGCCCGGGGTATACAATGTCCGAGCGGGCGGTAGGGTATACATTCGATAATACCTTCAGACAAGCACAGGAAAGGATTCTGGTTGCTACTTTTGCTTCTAACGTGCACCGTATCCAACAGGCTATCACAACCGCTTATAGCTATGACCGTAAGGTTGCGGTGGTAGGTAGGAGTATGGCGAACGTGGTAAGTATTGCGCATGAATTAGGCTACCTGCATATCCCCAAAGGTGTGCTGGTTGACTTGGACGAAATAAAACGTTTACCTAAAAATAAAATAGTTATTTTAAGTACCGGTAGCCAGGGAGAGCCTATGAGTGCCTTAACGAGAATGGCCTCAGGTGATCACAGGCAAGTCGAAATTATGCCGGGAGATACTATCATTATTTCTGCCACGCCTATACCGGGTAATGAGAAGGTTGTTGCACGGGTTATTGATCAGCTTTTTAAACACGGTGGGCAGGTTATTTATGAATCGGTATCCGGTATTCATGTTAGCGGGCATCCTAGCCAAGAGGAGCTTAAGCTAATGTTAAACCTGGTTAAGCCCAAATTTTTTATGCCTGTACACGGGGAATATCGGATGCTTATCAAACATGCCCAGTTAGCACAGGAAACAGGAATTCCCGCTGACAATATTTTTGTGGCTGAAAACGGTCATGTACTGGAATTCACTAAACGTTCCGGCAGAATTGCCGGCAGAGTGAATGCCGGGAGAGTATTGGTTGACGGCCTCGGCGTGGGGGATGTCGGTAACATCGTACTGCGCGACAGAAAACAATTATCCCAGGATGGGATTTTAATTGTGGTGGTTACCATCAGCCGTAAAAGCGGTGAAATACTGGCAGGCCCGGATATTGTTTCTAGAGGGTTTGTTTATGTGCGAGAATCCGAGACACTAATGGAGAATGCTAAGGATCGGGTCCAAGATGCCCTGGAAAAATGCCAAAGCAAAAAAATGTCTGAATGGTCAGCTATAAAATCTCAAGTTCGGGATGCATTAGGGAAGTTTCTTTATGAAAAAACCAGGAGAAGGCCAATGATCTTACCTATAATTATGGAAGTATAATAGATTTAAAAAAGGGACAGGCTACTTTTTTGTAAAACAAAAAAGTAGCCTGTCCCTTTTTTTTTGTTTATTTTTTTTAATTTTAAGCATAATAAAGAGAGAAAAATATTGATATGTATTGAGGAGAGGATACAATGTCGCATGAGTATATGTGGGAGCCAGGTTTGTTCCCCTTTGAACCCAATCATCCTAATCCAGATCAAGATCCCAATAAACCACCCGAAGATCCGGAGCGTACGGAAAAACCTAACGATCCGAACCGACAGCGGGTATCCGGTAAATCAAAGGCAACCATGGAGTCTGTTAAGGAATTTGGTGCCAACAATGTTCCTGAAGTTCGCAGCAATATTCACTGTCTTAGCATTGTAGGACAAATTGAGGGCCACTTGGTGCTTCCGCCCCAAAATAAAACAACAAAATATGAACACCTGATCCCACAACTGGTGGCTTTAGAGCAGGCACGGGAAGTAGAAGGTGTAGTGGTAATACTCAATACCGTGGGGGGGGATGTGGAAGCGGGCCTGGCCATTGCCGAAATGTTATCCAGTATGTCCAAGCATACAGTTTCAGTGGTACTGGGAGGAGGACATTCCATCGGTGTTCCCATTGCCACTGCTACCAACGTTTCCCTGATTGCTCCTACTGCTTCCATGACTATACACCCCATTCGCTTAAACGGTTTAGTTATAGGTGTTCCGCAGACATATGAATACCTGGATAAAATGCAGGACAGAGTGGTACGGTTTGTCACGCAGCACTCCAAAATTACCGAGGATAAGTTCCGAGAATTAATGTTTCGCACGGGTGAGTTGGCCCGGGACATTGGTACAGTCCTAATTGGACAAGAAGCAGTAGATACCGGCCTTATAGATGGGGTGGGCGGCCTGAGCCAGGCTGTAAATATTATTAAAGGACGGATTGAGTCGCATCAGTCCGGTGGGGGGCAAGTACAATGATTTTGTACACGCCTATGCAATTAGAACTTGTACTTGAAGGAATAGAAGATATGAAACACCCTGTGGTAAGAGAGGTGGAGCTGAACGGAATTCCCGCTGTAGTGGAGGATAAAGGTTTTGGACAGGGTAAACTGGTAAAGCTTTTAAGCACAGATCCGAACGATTACATGGATCCCAATATGATTCCCGGCGTTTCGGTAAATTTTCTAGGGACCACCAAATAGAAAGATCAGGAGATCTGTGACGCGGATACATGGTAGAAAAACCGCAGGTATTGCGGTTTTTTTATTTACTTCCAAAAGGGAATAAGTGGTATTATATAGTATAATATAGGTGATTGGAGTGGTTAAAGAATATGAAGAGTTCCAATCAGCCGCAAAAAAAATTAAAGGTTGAAATTAGGGGTATATCGCTGATAGCCGCTTCGGTATTATTATTGCTGTGCTTAATGTATCCTTCTCTGGGCATAGTAGGAAGTTTTACGCGCCAAGTTCTAATATTTTTAACCGGTGAGGGCCGGTATTTGTTCCCCTTGACACTTGGAATAGCAGGCTATAGCTTGCTTCGAACCAAAAAGCAGGCAACATATTCTTTTAAGGTATACGGTTTTTTAGTATTACTGTTAGCGGGATTAATTATTATGCACTTACCCATTCCCCTGGATTATGCTTTAAAGGCTGGGATTGGAGGAGACGGCGGAGGATTAATCGGAGGTGTTGCCAGTTACGTATTGCAAAAGTCCTTCGGGCAATTAGGAACTTATATAATCCTATTAACTTTAGGGGTTATGGGAACATTGATGGTCACCAATCGTTCTCTGGTCAGCATTGTAACGGGCGGTAGTAAAAGTATGATCAAATGGTTATCCAGTTCAGGTGCTAAGATATCACAGTTCCTATACCAAGAGAAAGAAGTCAGCCATATATCTAAAAAGAAAGATGAGCCTGTAATTTTGGGTTGTGATGATAACGAACCAGTTGATTGCTATGGTGAACAGGCAGCAGCCTTAGACTCTGATGATGGGGAGGAAAGTGATCAAGTACGTAGTGATCAGGTATTGGTATTCAGGAAATTTGCTCCACTAATAAATCAGGGAGATAATCGTTTGTCCGGTGACTTAGAGGACTATGATGTGAAAACCTCCAAAGATTATTTATTGCCTCCTCTAAGTTTATTGAGCAAGCAACCCCAGGCTAGACACGGCAAAGGGGAAAAGAATATCAGCGGTAATGTGCGGAAACTTGAAGACACGTTAGGCAGTTTTGGGATCAAAAGCAAGGTAAGTAAGGTGGTAAGGGGGCCGGGGATAACCCGCTATGAAATCCATCCCCCGCCAGGGGTTAAAGTAAGTAGGATTGTAGGGTTGGCGGATGATATTGCTTTAAGCATGGCAGCCCCTGATGTTAGAATCGAAGCTCCCATTCCGGGCAAATCCGCAGTGGGAATTGAGGTTCCCAATAAGAAAATCGCCAGGGTATATTTGCGGGAACTAATAGAATCCATGGATTTTTCCGGCGCATTGTCCAAACTTAGTTTAGCGCTGGGGAAGGACGTAGCCGGTATGCCTGTAGTTGCCGATCTGGCAAAAATGCCTCATCTGTTAATAGCCGGTGCCACCGGCGCGGGAAAAAGTGTCTGTTTAAACACTATTATTGCCAGTATTCTTTATAAAGCCGCTCCCCATGAAGTAAAGTTTTTAATTATAGACCCTAAGATGGTGGAGTTAACAACTTACAATGGGATTGCACATCTTGTATCACCCGTAGTAACCGATCCCAAAAAGGCGGCTATTTCCCTCCGCTGGGCGGTAAAAGAAATGGAAAATCGGTATGAGCTTTTTGCCGAGGCCGGAGTTAGGGATATTTACCGTTATAACAGGCTGAAAAGGGAAAAGATTAATGGAGAACCCCCTTTACCTCTAATAGTAATCATTATTGATGAATTAGCTGATTTGATGATGGTCGCCCCGGCAGATGTGGAAGATGCTGTGTCAAGGCTGGCACAAATGTCCAGGGCGGCAGGAATGCATCTGGTAATTGCCACGCAGCGCCCCTCAGTTGATGTAATAACCGGGCTGATCAAAGCCAATATTCCCTCTCGGATATCTTTTGCGGTTTCGTCACAAATTGATTCGCGCACTATATTAGATATGGGGGGAGCAGAGAAACTATTAGGAAAAGGGGATATGTTATTTTACCCGGTGGGTGTTGTAAAGCCCGTTAGAGTACAAGGGGCTTTTCTTTTTGATACAGATGTGGACAACCTGGTAGGCTACCTGAAAAAACAAGGAGTGCCTGAATATGTGGAAAAGTTTTTGGCTTCCGATAATATGCCGGAAGAAGAGGTGGAGGATGAACTTTTCCCCCAAGCAGTAGGGGTCATAACAGAGACAGGACACGCATCTATATCCATGCTGCAGCGCCGCCTTCATGTGGGGTATGCCCGTGCGGCCCGTTTAATAGACATAATGGAACGAAAAGGGATTATCGGAGGATACGAAGGAAGTAAGCCCAGAACAGTTCTGATTACCAAGGAGCAATACGATCAAAAGATTAAAGGGTTTACCCAAAATTAAATTAGGTTTTATTCCGCGATTCAAAGGAGGAAAAACTGGTAAATTGTCGAAGGCCTTTTCTAAGTGTGTGGTTTTGACCGGAGTTAGGGAAAACTAAAAATATAAGCACCGGTCAAACTTATGGAGGTAGTACTTAATGTTCAAGGACATTAGCTTTGAAGAGGCGATAAATATAAAGGACAGAATTATTTTGGATGTGCGTTCCCCGGGGGAATACGCTACAGCTACTGTTCCGAGGGCAATAAATATACCGTTGTTGGATAATGTGGAAAGGTCACTGGTAGGTAAAACTTATAAGCAAAAGGGTGTGCAGGAAGCCAAAAACCTAGCCATGACCATAGTATCCCCCAAGTTGCCCTACATAGTAGATTCTGTGCGACAATTATCCCAGGGAAAACCCATTGTGTTATTTTGTTGGCGAGGTGGCGACAGGAGTTTATTTATGGCGAATATTTTAAGTTTTATGGGGCTGCAGGTGTATAGAGTAGTTGGAGGGTTTAAAGCTCACCGCAGTCATGTAAGGGAGTATCTTGAACGGGAGTCGTTGTCGTTAAAGGCAATAGTATTACACGGACTGACGGGAGTGGGTAAAACAGAAATCCTTGAGGTCCTTGCAGAAAACAATATGCCTGTTTTGGATCTGGAAGGACTTTCTTCACACCGGGGTTCAGTTTTTGGAAAAATAGGCATGCCACCATCTCCGAGCCAAAAAATGTTTGAGGCTTTGATTGTTGAAGAATTTAAAAAAGCTAGAGGATTCGGCGTATTTTTGGTTGAATGTGAAAGTAGGCGTCTTGGTAACCTTATGGTCCCACAATCGGTGATGAGCTGCATGAAAGAAGGATACAGTGTCCTTCTTTACGCTCCTATTAAAAAAAGGGTGGCAAGGATAAAGGAAATATATGTTACACAAGGCAGAAACGGTGTAATCAAGTTGCAAAATTCTGTGGAGCGCTTGACAAAATACATTGGTTCAAAAAAGGTTGTAGAATTAAAGAAAGGAATACAAACGGGACATTTAGAAGACGTAATAGAATACTTACTTATTAATTACTATGACCCTTTGTACGGGTATCCCGATAAACCCAGCAATGAATATGATATGTCACTGAACACCAAAAACATCCCCGAGACCGTTGAAAACATTATTAATTTTGTTTACCGGTTACCTGAATTAAGTAAGTCATCTTGCCGGGGAGGTGTACCGGATGGAAATTGGAACGACTCTGCGAAATGCCCGGGAGAGTCAAGGGATATCGTTGGAAGTTGCGGAACAACAAACTAAAATTCGCAAAAAATACCTGATTGCATTGGAAGAAGAAAACTTTGACATTATGCCGGGAAAGGTTTATGTACGCGGTTTTCTACGAAATTATGCCCGTTTCCTGGGAATAAACGGTGAGGATTTAGTTGATCAATACAGTGAGCATGCAGGATTGCCTCAAGAGAGTGAAGATCTTGAGGATTTGGCGTCCCAGACGGCCGTGTCTCAAAAAGTGTTTGGCCGGCGGCGGTATGCTTGGGTAGCATTATTGGGTGTGATTGTGGTGGCGGGTCTGGTCGCTTTTTTTTCGGGGATAATAGGCAATGCCAATGAGCCTGAAAAGGATATCTCTCAGGGCGTAAAGGATAAATCAGAATTGAATAAAACTTATGATAATGAACATAAACCTGATCAAAAACCTTCTGCACCGGAAAATAAGAATAAAGCTGGCAAAGGTTCGGCCCAATTCGAGGGAATAAAATTGGTGCTAAGTTTTAATGGTAGGTGTTGGATGCAAATAAATGTAGACCAAGAGGTAGTTTTTGAGGGATTTGCTAATGCCGGCGATAAAAAGGTATTTGCAGGCGAGTCAAGTATCTCAATCCATGTGGGAGATGCCGGAGTGGTAAAGGCTAATGTTAATGGTGTTGCCAAGGGTGTTTTAGGAGCCAAGGGACAACCTTTAAAAAAGACATTTAGGGCTGATAATGAAGGTGATAGTTGACCGTTGTTTACTGCCGGGGTTGTCCCCGGCAGTAAAATTTTGATTATGCAATTCTTTTGACATGGTGATTATGTTGGGGTATACTAATTTTGTGAAAATTATAGCATGAAGGTGAGTTATGGTTATTAAAGTTGGGATCGTAAGTTTAGGTTGTCCGAAAAACGAAGTAGATGCTGAATTGCTAGCGGGTTTTTTAAAACAAAGTGGATATAGCATTGTAGACGTAGCTGCAAATGCCGATGTGATTATTGTAAATACTTGTGGTTTTATCAATGCTGCCAAACAGGAATCAATTGATACCATTCTCAATTTGGCACGATTAAGGAAAAGAAATGCTCCTCCGTATATCTTAGTGGCCGGGTGTCTGTCGCAAAGATACGGGCGTGAATTGTTGCAGGAGATGGACGAGATAGATGGTGTGATGGGTACTAATGAAGTGGCTAGTGTGGCACAGGTGGTAGACAGGGTATTGAGCGGGGAAAGAGTTTTAGCCGTAGGAGCGGAGAATTCGTTCCACCAAGATCACCGTGTAAGAGACCGTCTGCATTATTCGCCCACGGCATATGTTAAAGTTGCGGAAGGTTGTGTGAATTGCTGTTCATATTGTGCCATTCCTGATATTAGAGGTCCCTTCAGGAGTAGGCCTGTGGATCCTATTATAAGTGAAGTGGAAGGACTGGTCCGGACAGGGGTAAAGGAAATTATAATGGTGGCCCAAGAAACAACCCGATATGGATTGGATCTTTACGACGAGTATAAGCTGACGGAATTGTTGCGCCGCTCGGCTGCGGTGGATGGACTTAAATGGCTCCGTTTTTTATACAGCTACCCTACCAGTGTTACGGAAGATTTAATTAAGGTAATTGCAGAGGATAGTAAAATATGCAATTACATTGATTTGCCTTTGCAGCATGCCAGCAATGCAATATTAAGCAGAATGAATCGCAGGGGGAGCAAAGAAGATATTTTGCACTTGATTGATAAGCTTCGAGCCTCCATTCCCAATTTGACTTTACGCACCACTTTTATTGTGGGCTTTCCCGGAGAAACTGAGGCCGACTTTCAAGAACTGCTGGAATTTATGGGAAGAGTTAAATTTGAAAGAGCCGGAGTTTTTGCATATTCTGCTGAAGAGGGAACTCCTGCTGCATCGATGCCTGATCAGGTCCCTGAAGATATTAAACAGGCCAGAGAAAAGGAAGCAATGTTATTACAGCAGGAAATATCAGATGCCAATAACAGGTTGAAAATTGGGCAAGAAGTGGAAGTACTGGTTGAAGGTTTTGATGAAATACAGGGTAGATATTATGGTAGAACTGCGGCTGATGCTCCTGAGATAGACGGACAGGTCTTTTTTAGTGCTAACCGGGTTGTTGCACCCGGGGAACTTGTTCCTGTGCGAATTAATCAAGCCGATGAATATGATCTTACAGGAGAGTTGGTTTTATGAATTTGCCCAATAGGCTTTCCCTGGCCAGGATTTTCCTAGTACCGGTTTTTTTAGTTGTTGTATCTTTGAAATTTCCATATGGTGATTTTATCGCTGCAGGAGTTTTTATCGTGGCTGCCTGCACTGACGGGCTAGATGGTTATATTGCCCGCAAACAAAAAATGGTAACGAGGTTAGGTAAGTTATTGGATCCCCTGGCTGACAAACTACTCATTTCAGCCGCTCTTGTTGTGCTGGTTGAGCTGGGACGTCTTTCCGGATGGATTGCGATTCTCATTATAGGCAGGGAGTTTGCAGTGACCGGCCTTCGATCGGTGGCATCATCGGACAATGTTGTAATTGCGGCCAGCCCGCTGGGGAAGATAAAAACCATTACACAGATTGTTGCTATTGTAGCTATGTTCCTGCGTGACTTTCCCTTTAATTTGATAAATATACCTTTTGGTAATATTGCCATGGGAGTTGCCGTTATATTTACCGTATGGTCCGGATTAGATTATTTTCAAAAAACCTGGCCGCTGTTGAACAAGGAAAAGTAGTTGAGTTGAAAGTAATTGACTTGATATGCCAACAGTTACCTAAAGTATAAGAAAACTTTTATGTTATAATAGTGAAATGTACGTTGGTTATTTCGTCAATTACTTCAGTCAATTATTTTGATTGTACCGTCACCTTAAGTGATACATGGGAAGGATGGTAATATGCAGTGGAATGGTTTTAAGATACCTATCGTTCTTCTGGCCTTGCTAATTGGGCTGACAGTCCTTTTGGGAGGCCAATGGGCCTATAACAAGTATAGCTTTCAAGACCCTCTGGAACAGGTATTAGGAGAACAGACCGTGGTAAGTGACTTTTCTGTAAATGATGACGGTGAAGTACTGGTGGTTAAACTAAAGTTAGATAAAACTACTAATCTTATGGAGGACTATCAAGAGATTGATAAATTAATCCGCAAGATTGTGAATAAACGTGCTTTCCGCATTGAGCTTGTAGATGACCCCAATGATATACTCCTAAATGCTTACTACAACAGTCAGTTTGCTATTCATGAAGCAATTATCAAGGGTAATTTCAGACAGATGGCTTCAGTTGTTCACGAGTCAGCAATAGAGGCAGGGGGAAGTGCCAAAATCTATATTGGCTCCCAAAAAATTTATTTGCAAATGACTCATGGAGATCACTATTTGTATAGAGTTATCTCTCGCGAGGATGTTCCGGGGATTTCTTTACCGGTGACCGGAGGAGGCGGTAACTATTATGATTAAGGAAATTAGTTTAGGCTTGGGATTAGCGGCAGTTATCTTTTTAGGTATAATAGGATATGACGTAACGCCCCTTGTCTTTTTTGCAGCAGCCGGTGGGGCATTATTTTTCTTAGCCCGTTCCCGGGGAATGGTCGGCAAGAACATTGGTAATGTGACTTCGAATTCAACTCCCGCGGGATCTTTTTCTGATATTGGCGGACAAGCGTCTGCCATTAATGAGCTACGGGAAGCATTAGAGTTTATTCGTAGCTACGAGAAAATAAAAAAGTTGGGTATTAGGCCACTTAAGGGAGTGCTGCTTACCGGTCCCCCTGGAACTGGAAAAACGTTGATGGCCAGAGCCGCCGCCAATTTTACTGATGCAGTTTTTGCTTCCTGCAGCGGTTCGGAGTTTATAGAAATGTATGCCGGGGTCGGGGCCCAAAGGGTGCGGCAATTGTTTAAGTCAGCAAGAGATACGGCGTTAAAACAGAAAAAATCTAATGCAGTAATTTTTATTGACGAAATTGATATTTTAGGTGGAAAACGTGGACAAAACAGCAGTCATCATGAATATGATCAAACTCTTAACCAATTACTGGTGGAAATGGACGGATTAAAGATAGATGATAGGGTGCGTGTTTTGGTCATGGCAGCTACTAACAGGTCTGATATGCTTGATCCTGCATTACTCCGCCCGGGCCGTTTTGATAGACAGGTGACTGTTGATCTCCCAGATCGGGACGGTAGAAAAGAAATATTGAATTTGCATACTGCTAATAAACCTTTAGGGGTGGATGTGAGTTTAGACAGTGTAGCGAAGGAGACCTTTGGTTTTAGCGGTGCCCATTTGGAGAGTGTAGCTAATGAAGCAGCTATTTTAGCTATGCGTGAAGAATGTAAAGAAATAAGTTACAGGCATTTTCACGAAGCTGTTGACAAAGTGATGATGGGTGAAAAACTTGATCGGAAACCTTCGCATGAAGAAATACGCCGTGTTGCCATTCACGAAAGTGGACATGCTTTGTTAAGTGAGTGTATTCGTCCCGGTTCGGTTTCTGCTGTAACTATTACTCCACGTGGTAAAGCGTTGGGCTATATGCGACAAACTCCGGATAATGATAACTATCTTCACACCTGCGAAAATTTGGAGAGTCAGATTGCGGTAATGCTGGCCGGTGCACTGGCCGAGGAATTAATACTGGGCAACAGAAGTACCGGTGCATCTAATGACTTTGAACAAACTGTGAACGTTGTAGAGCAGATTATTAAGTCAGGTATGTCTGAGTTAGGAGTGGTATCATGGGACTCCGTTCCGTCAGATACCCGCTTCCAGGTGACCAATAAGATTATTCGCAAGCAGGAAGAGTTTGTCCGGGAGTATTTAGAGAAGAATAAAGAGGTATTTGATAAAGTTATGGAAATATTAATAGATAAAGAAAGAATATCAGGTGAGCATTTTCGTTCTATTATGAGACAGCAAGTGGCATAACGTTATTGGACTTATTGGTCAGCATTGGATAAAACTTCTAATGCTGGCCTTAACCACTTTAAGAAACAATCATTTCTAATGTAGTCTGGACTGGAAACGGAGGGGTAGTGGTGCGCGCTGAACTTATTATTACTGGGACGGAGTTGTTGTTGGGTCAGGTCGATAATTCTCATGGCCAATATTTAGGCCGCGAATTATCGGCGTTGGGCATTGAGGTAATTATGCGTACTGTAGTTGGTGATAATTCGAACAATCTCCAAGAGGTTTTCAGCCGGGCACTTAAAAGATCAAACATGATCATTACTACCGGCGGATTAGGTCCGACAACTGATGATCTAACTAAAGAAACTGTATGCAATTTATTGGGCAAAGAATTAAAGCTCAATGAGGAAGCTTTGAACTCGCTACAGGAGTTCTTTAAGCGCCGGGGAGTCAATATGCCGGAAATTGTTATCAAGCAGGCCTATGTGCCTAAGGGTGCGACAGTGTTGCCAAACCCTGAAGGATCTGCTCCGGGTATTATGCTGGAACATCAAGGTGTTATAGTTGTTATGTTGCCGGGTCCGCCAAATGAGCTGCATGCAATATTTGAAGGCTCAGTGCGGCCCTATCTGGCTCAAAGGGAAAATAAGGGGCAGGTGGCATATGCAAAGATTTTTAAACTAACCGGCATTTCTGAGTCTGCCGTTCAAGAACGGCTAGCTGAGGTAGGGGGACAGGGAAATCCAGGGGTGGCGTATATTGCTAAGCCGGGGGAGGTTCATGTCCGTATCAGCGCCAAAGCACCGGAAGTTTACCAAGCGAGGGCATTGGTTAATGAATTGGCGGAGAGGGTAAGAAACCGTCTGGCGGGTTACATATTCGGTATTAATGATGAGGTGTTGGAAGAAACAGTAGGCGATCTTTTAATAGAAAAAGAGGTTACTATTGGCGTAGCTGAATCTTGCACCGGTGGATTAATAACTCAGCGGCTAACAAATGTTGAGGGAAGTTCCCGCTATCTTAAAGGTGGTATTGTTGCTTATGATGATGCCACGAAGCAAAAGCTCCTGGGGATGCTGCCTGAATCTTTGGATCTGTACGGAGCCGTCAGTAAAGAATGTGCTATACTGATGGCGGAAGGAATATGCCGGGTCACTGGGGCACAACTGGGGCTGGCGGTGACAGGTAATGCGGGGCCATCCGGGGGATACCCGGAAAAGCCGGTAGGTTTGACTTATATTGCACTGGCAGCTCCGGACGGTACTTGTTGCCGCGAATTTCAATTTCCTGGTCAAAGTTGGGGAATCCGATGGGGTGCCGCCAATGCCGGGCTGAATATGATCAGGTTATATTTACTTGCCCAGTGACCCATAACATTTTGACCTGAAACATTTGGCAACAATCTTATTGACATGTTAGTTGGTAAACATTAAAATTAATTCGAACAAGTGTTTTATGGGTTTGGAGGTATTAAGGTTGGATAAAGAAAAACAACAGGCACTTGATGCTGCCCTGGGTCAAATTGAAAAACAGTTTGGTAAGGGTTCCGTAATGAAACTTGGTGAAGGTGCGTTTGGAAGGAATGTGGAAGTATTCCCTTCTGGTTCGCTAGCTTTGGATGTAGCTTTGGGTGTAGGGGGAGTTCCCAGGGGAAGAGCTGTTGAAATTTTTGGTCCTGAGTCTTCCGGTAAAACTACAGTTGCCCTGCATATGATTGCAGAAGCCCAGGCGATGGGAGGCATGGCTGCTTTTATTGATGCTGAGCATGCTCTTGATGCCACTTATGCTGCTAAAATTGGTGTAGACATTGAAAACCTGTTGGTTTCCCAACCGGATACCGGAGAACAGGCACTGGAAATAACCGAGGCCTTGGTGCGCAGTGCTGCATTGGACCTGGTTGTAGTGGACAGCGTGGCTGCTTTAGTGCCCAGGGCTGAAATTGAAGGGGAAATGGGTGATTCGCATGTGGGGTTACATGCCCGCCTGATGTCTCAGGCACTGCGCAAACTTACGGGTATTATCAGCAAGTCGCATTGTACAGCAATTTTTATTAACCAGTTGCGTGAAAAAGTAGGAATAATGTTCGGCAACCCTGAAACTACAACTGGTGGCAGAGCATTAAAATTTTATTCCTCAATAAGGTTAGATGTTAGAAGGATTGAGTCTATAAAGCAGGGCTCAGATATTATTGGAAACAGGACAAGGGTTAAGGTAGTCAAAAATAAGGTAGCGCCTCCCTTTAAACAGGCAGAGTTTGACATTATGTATGGTACCGGTATTTCTAAGGAAGGCAGTATTCTGGACGTTGCCGTACAGTTAAACATTATTAAAAAAAGCGGTGCATGGTTTTCTTATGGTGAGCAACGGTTGGGGCAAGGACGGGAAAATGTAAAAGAATTTTTACGGGGACACCTGGAATTGGCAGCTGAAATTGAGCAAAAAGCAAGACAGGCTTTAAATATGGGTGGCGTAAACATAATGAATGTTGCTCAGGCGGGAACGGAAAAACAAGATCAAGAGCAAAAGACAAGTCCTAAAAAAGATGGAAAAGGCTAAGCCTGGGTTTTTGTAATGGCCAAAGAACTTGATCAAGCTAAAAAAATGGCTTTACGATGGGTATCTTACCATCCCCGTACAGAAGCGGAAATTTGCACACGTTTGAAACAGAAAGGTTTTCCCCAAGACGTTGTTAACCAAATAACAGAGTATCTGAAAGATTTTAAGTATGTGGATGACCGTTCTTTTGCCGAGCAATGGGTGAAGTATAGACTGGAAAAGAAAAAGAAAAGCAAGCGGCTTTTATATGCGGAGCTTAGAAATAAAGGAATAGATGACTTAATAGCTTCGGAAGTTTTAGAATCTATAACTGAGGATGAAGAGTATAATATAGCCTTTGAACAAGCTAAGAAAAGAACGGAAAGAGGAAATGCCTGGTCGTCTATTGCACGTCACCTGGTAAGGCAAGGGTTCCCGAATGATATAGTGTACAGGGTTTATAAGGATTTAATAACTAAAACTACCATGGACGAAGAACCTTGACATTTTGACAAAAAATCTATAAAATAAATAACTGGGAGAAAATAGAATTGGTAGCTACTCGGGACGGGCAGATTCTCATTTTTTGTAAAAGGTCACCCAATCACCATAGGTAATGCTATCAGATTGGGTGCTGTAATTGGAAAATTAGTGCCCTTTAATTTGACATTATTTGATCTAATACAGCAAGTTAAAGGGTTTGTTTAATAGCAGGTTGATAGTGTTGCATATAAAGATTTAACAGATCAATATTTATGTCTACTGATAAACGTTAGAATTATTTTATTGTGGGCATCGATAAGTAATGAGAGTCAAAACCGTTTGTGTTTTACGTCATAAAAATGGAGTCTCCGCGCAGGGGGTAATTTTGACGTGATATACGTTACCGTACAAAGTAGTATCCAATATTCTATTTCTACCGAGTATTCCTCGGTCTTTTTTTTGTTAACCGGGGCAATAACATTTAAAACAAATATTAAATTCGTAATCGATAAAGAAAGGGGTGAAATACGAAGATGGAAGTAAATACAGTTATTATGGCAATAATAGTGACTTTTATTGGTTTTGGAGTCGGTTATTTTGTGCGCAGGTCGCTTGCGGAAGCTAAAATAAATTCAGCTGAAGTTCAGGCTAAGAAAATCGTTGATGATGCCGAAAAAGAAGCAGAATCAAAAAAGCGCGAAGTAATGTTAGAAGCCAAAGAAGAATCTATAAAATTCCGCAATGAAATGGAAAAAGAGAATAAGGAACGCAAATCTGAGTTGCAGCGCTTGGAAAGAAGATTGCTGCAAAAGGAAGAGTCTCTGGACAGAAAAGTTGAATCAGTGGAAAAAAAGGAAGAAGCATTGTCCAGGAAAGAATCAGATATTGAAGAAACTAAGAATAGATTGCAAACGCTGTATGAAAAGCGGGTTGCAGAGCTTGAACGGATATCCGGGCTCACATCGGAAGAGGCTAAGCAGATTCTATTCTCCGAGTTAGAAAGAGAGATGGAGCACGAAAGCGCATTAATGATTAAAGAGATGGAAAACAAAGCGAAAGAAGAAGGAGAAAGTAAAGCTCGGGAGATTATATCCACTGCTATCCAAAGATGTGCTGCGGATCATGTTGCTGAGACAACAGTGGCTGTTATCCCTCTGCCTAATGACGAAATGAAGGGAAGAATTATAGGGCGTGAGGGACGTAATATACGGGCCTTCGAAACACTGACCGGAATCGACCTTATCATCGATGATACACCGGAAGCGGTAGTGTTGTCAGGTTTTGATCCTATTCGTAGAGAGGTCGCTAAAATAGCTCTGGAAAGACTTATAGTGGATGGCCGGATACACCCGGCAAGGATCGAAGAAATGGTGGAGAAGGCACAGAAGGAAGTGGAACAACAAATCCGGGATGCCGGTGAACAAGCTATATTTGAAACAGGTGTGCACGGAGTGCATGCAGAACTTATGAGATTGCTTGGCAGGCTAAAGTTTCGTACAAGTTATGGTCAAAATGTTTTAAAACATTCCATGGAGGTATCTTATCTGGCCGGTTTGATGGCTGCTGAGTTGGGTGTCGATGTGCATTTGGCCAAGCGGGCAGGTTTATTGCATGATATTGGGAAGGCTGTTGACCATGAAGTGGAAGGACCTCACGTTGCCATTGGTGTAGAACTGGCCAGGAAATACCGTGAAAATGGAGCAGTGCTGCATGCCATTGCTGCTCACCATGGGGATGAGGAACCGAACACAATTGCTGCCATCCTTGTGCAAGCAGCTGATGCTATTTCCGCTGCGAGGCCGGGGGCCCGCAGAGAAACCATAGAGGCATATATCAAGAGGCTGCAGAAGCTGGAAGAAATAGCGTGTTCATTTGAAGGTGTGGATAAATCTTACGCCATTCAAGCAGGAAGAGAAGTACGCATAATGGTTAAGCCCGATAAAGTGGATGATTTAACATCTGTTAAATTGGTACGAGAAATTTCCAAAGAGATTGAAAATGAGCTCGACTATCCTGGTCAGATAAAGGTAATGATCATTCGTGAAACCAGGGTGGTTGATTATGCCAAATAAAAGTTGATATATAAAAGCGGCCTAATTGGCCGCTTTTATATATTGGTGACAGGGCAAAATGAATATCATGAAGGATAAGTAAGGTTATTTAGTTTGACAGGAGGATTATGTCTTGCGAGTTTTGATGATTGGAGACGTGGTTGGCAGCCCAGGGCGCAAAGCATTAAAAGACAATGTGTCCGGTCTGAAAAGAGAATTCGGTCTGGATTTAGTTATGGCTAACGGTGAGAACGCAGCCGGTGGCATGGGTATAACCAGGAATGTAGCTGAAGAAATTTTTTCTTACGGTATTGATTTTATTACCATGGGTAACCATGTGTGGAACAAGAAAGAGACTGCTCACTATATTGAGCGGGAAGAAAGAATTATCAGACCTGCCAATTACCCTACAGGTGTTCCCGGGCGGGGATATAAAGTTGTTCCGGTGAAAAAAGGTATCAATGTTGCCATTGCAAACCTCTCCGGGCGGGTATTTATGGACAGTCTGGACTGTCCTTTTCAGGTTGCTGATCAATTACTGCAGGAGATATCGAGTCAGGCAAGGATTATTATATTCGATTTTCACGCTGAGGCCACTTCAGAGAAAATTGCCTTGGGATGGTACCTTAATGGACGTGTTTCTGCTGTTTGTGGGACCCACACTCATGTACAAACAGCAGACGAATACATTATGTCCGGAGGGACTGCATACATAACAGACATTGGTATGACAGGTGCAAAAGAATCCATTATAGGTTTTAAGGTAGACCCTATTCTTGAAAGATTTACTACTCAAATGCCAAGAAAATTTGAGGTTGCAGGAGGCTTATACCAGTTAAATGCCGTGATTATAGATTTTGATGACGATACCGGTGATGCCGTTGATATAAAGCGTATTCAAAATTACCAATAGGAAACAAAATAAAGATATTAATAAAAAAATTAAAATTTTCTTTCGCATACAAAAAAGGAATTTTCTGACCCTTGGCGAATACAATGTATATACGTAAACAATAAAGTAATAGTTCTTTCCAGCTTAATAAGGAGGTTCAAAAAATGGAGGTTTTAAAGGTTTCGGCAAAATCCAACCCAAATTCCGTAGCAGGGGCCTTGGCAGGGGTACTTCGTGAAAGGGGAGGTGCCGAAATGCAGGCCATTGGAGCAGGAGCTCTTAATCAAGCGGTTAAAGCAGTGGCTATTGCGAGAGGGTTTGTAGCGCCTAGTGGAGTTGATTTAATTTGTATTCCGGCATTTACTGACATTATGATTGACGGTGAAGAACGGACGGCTATTAAGTTAATTGTAGAACCTCGTTAAATTATAATATATATTAATTGATTTACTAACCTGTTTATTCGTTATGAATAAACAGGTTTTTTAATTTATAGACTAATATTGTATTAATGAGGAGGGGTGTCGTGACAGAAGAAAGATGCCAAATCATAGCAAGTAAGGTAGTAGTTGATGCTCACTGTGACACATTATCGGTACTGGGAGATCAAAGACTCAGAAAAAATATGGGACATGTGGATATTGAGCGCATGCAAATGGCTGGCATTACCGTGCAGTTTTTTGCTGTTTTCGTAGCACCTGTCTACAGAGGCAGGGAATTGGCCATGGCTCTGGAACAAATCGACAAATTCTACAGGGAGTTGGAAAGTGACCCTGATATAAAGCCTGTGCGGTGTGTACGTGAGCTTAAAGACTGTATCACAAGAGGGCATCAGGCAGCAGTCCTAAGTGTGGAAGGAGGAGATGTGCTTTGTGGAAGCATTGCGGTGCTACGTATGCTTTACCGGCTTGGAGTGCGCTGTTTGACACTAACCTGGAACTATCGCAACGATTTGGCAGATGGGGTGGGAGAAATAAGCAGCAACGGGGGCTTAACGGACTTTGGCAGACTGGTTGTCAAGGAAATGAATGATTTAGGGATGTTAATTGATGTATCCCATTTATCAGAAAAGGGCTTTTGGGATGTGCTGAAGATTAGTACAAAACCTGTAATTGCCTCTCATTCCAACGCACAGGCAATTTGTAATCACCCAAGAAACCTTAACGATAAGCAGATAGAAGCATTGGCAGCAAAAGGCGGCGTGATGGGGTTGTCTTTTGTCCCTCAATTTGTTGACCCTAACCATCCATGCTTGTCACGGTATTTGGATCACATGGATCATATAGTTAATTTAGCCGGTGCTGATTGCCTTGGTTTCGGTTCAGATTTTGACGGTGTTGATAAAACCATAGAGGGGATGGAAGATGTGAGTAGATTCACTTCTTTGTACCAGGGGTTAAAAAATAGAGGATATTGTGAGACTGATGTGGAAAAAATTTTAGGGCAAAACTTTTTAAGAGTTATAAAAAATGTTTGGTACTAAAAGTTAATTTACGCAGAAAATGAAACGGGTGAATTCTGATGTTGGTCGATTTGCATGTTCACACCACGGCGTCTGATGGTCTGGATAACCCGAGAGATGTTGTGTGTAAGGCTAAAAAGTTAAATCTTAAAGCTGTTGCGATCACCGACCATGACACCTTTGGCGGTCTGCAGGAGGCATTGCAGGCTACTGAAACTGTCAACATGGAGGTTGTAACCGGCATAGAATTGAGTGCCGAGTATAAAGGAAAAGAAGTTCATATACTCGGTTATTTAATGGATATCATGGACAAAGACTTAGCTTACCACCTTAGCTTTTTTAAAAAGTCGAGAGTGGAGCGTGTCCATAAAATTGTGCAAAAACTGCAGCAACTAAACCTTCCGATATGCAAGGACGAGGTGTTCTCCCAAGCAAAATACGGAATAATAGGGCGTCCCCATATTGCCAGGGTTTTAATTAACAAAGGGGTGGTTGGATCCGTCGGGGAGGCTTTTGATAAGTACATAGGACAGGATGGCATGGCCTTCGTACCCCGTGTTAAGTATACGCCGGCCAAGGCTGTAAGGTTAATACGAAATGCCGGTGGGGTAGCGGTTATCGCTCACCCCGGGTTAGCCAAGCTGGATAATTACATTCCCAGGTTGGTGGAAGAAGGACTGCAAGGTATAGAAGTATATCATCCACAACATAGTCAGGTGGATATTGACCATTACCTGTATATGGCCAAGCAGTATGAATTATTAGTGACCGGCGGTTCCGATTACCACGGGCCGGATGCAAGAGGCCATGAGACTTTAGGTACAGCCACTATTTCTTATCATGTTGTAAAAGAAATTTACAACTTAGCAGGCAGCTGACACTTGTATTAATTCTGATGATCACATTTAGTTACTCAGTAAGATGATTACTCTCACAAAAATTTAAAAATACATAAATTATTTTGGCTTGGAGGACTTTTTTTATGGAAGTAGCGCGCAGGATTCAAAATCTTACATCAGCAATATTTAATGAAATGGAAGAGGTGAAAAAGAAGGTAGAAGCAAAGGGAGCCACGGTGATCAATTTGGGTGTGGGAAGCCCGGATCTTCCCCCTGCTCTCCATATCGTTGAAGCTATGCACAAAGCTTTGGATAAACCGAATAATTATAAGTATCCACTGGAAGGGCTGCCGCGTTTGTACCAGGCGGTTGCCGACTGGTACAAAAAGAGGTTTAATGTTTACGTCGATCCTGATGCCGAAGTGCTGGCTTTAATGGGATCACAAGATGGTTTGGCCCACCTGGCTTTAGCCTATGTAAACCCGGGTGACGTGGCTTTGGTTCCCGATCCTGGCTATCCTATTTACGCCTGTAGTATTCATTTGGCGGAAGGGCAAATATATAATTTACCCCTGTTGCCTGAAAATAAATTCCTGCCTGACCTGGACGCTATACCACCCCATATTGCTCAAAAAGCAAAGCTGATGTGGCTTAATTATCCTAATAACCCGGTTGCTGTATCTGCCGACAGATCATTTTACAAACAAGTGGTGGACTTTGCCAGGAAGTATGATATTATCGTGTGTCATGACGCTGCTTATTGTGAACTCGCTTATGACGGCTTTAAGCCTATGAGTTTCTTGGAGATTCCGGGTGCAAAGGAAGTGGGCGTAGAGTTTTATTCGCTCTCCAAGACTTATAACATGGCCGGCTGCCGGATTGGATTCGCAGTGGGGAACCCTCAAATACTTGATGCTTTGGGTAGGATAAAGTCTAATATAGATTACGGAGTTTTTAAGGTTATTCAGGAAGCAGGTATCGCAGCCTTAGAAGGTCCTCAGGAATGTGTAGCGCAAAATGCACTGGCCTATCAAAAAAGGAGAGATATATTAGTTGACGGGCTGGAGAGGATAGGTTGGTCTATGCCTAAGCCGCAAGCATCTATGTTTATTTGGGCACCTTTACCGGGAGGCAGAACGTCTTCCAGAGAGTTTGCTTTTGAGTTGTTGGAAAGAACGGGCATCCTGGTAATCCCCGGCGTGGCCTTTGGTCTTAACGGTGAGGGATATGTACGAATTGGCCTGGTTCAGGAATCAGAGTACTTGCAAGAGGCAGTGGAACGTATAGAAAAGCAATATAAATTTTAATTAAGAGCGCATTTAAAGATTTGTACAATCTCTTTATGTCTATTTGCTCTACCACCGGCATATACTAAAAATTAGCATTCTGCTAAGGTGGTGATGCTGGTGGAAGGATACCAGGATACGGATTATCTCTTGCGGCGCGTAAAAGAACTGGAGGAGAAAGTTGTGCAGCTGCGGCTGAGCAGAAGGGTATTAATGAACCTTTTAGAGCGCATAGAGAAAGAGAAGTCACAATTTGGTGCCCGCATACAGAAAGAAAATCAAAAGTTGCACCAGGAAAATTACAGATACGCAAGACGGCTCTTGTATAAAAACAGACGAATTGTGGAGTTGGAAGCCCAACTGGACAAAGATTCTGCACAAAGCTCAGCCAGCCGGTGATCATATTAAGTGGGAGATGGATATGCGTATAGCGGTAATTGACGGTCAGGGCGGGGGAATTGGGAAACATATTACAGAAAGGTTACGTAAGCTGAGCCTGGAGGGCTTAGATTTACTTGCCTTGGGTACTAATGCCTTAGCCACTTCTATGATGTTGAAGGCCGGGGCTAATGAAGGTGCCAGCGGTGAGAATGCTATTGTATATAATGTGCATAGGGTCGATATTATTGTCGGCCCGGTTAGCATTATGTACGCCAATGCCATGATGGGGGAACTTTCTCCGAGGATGGCCGAAGCGATTGCTTCCAGTTCTGCCCGAAAGATATTGCTCCCCTTAACGCGAGCTGAAGTAGAAATTGTCGGGGTAAAACCTGAACCCCTGCCCCATCTTATTGAAGAGTTAGTGGACAAGGTAAAAAAGTCATTATGAAAAATCCCGAGTTAATGTAAAATTTACGTAAAAGCAGGATTTCGGTGATCACTTATAGAAGTGGGAATCTTATAAATGAAATAAAGTGCTCATGTCTCCGGGTGCCCCTTTTGGGGATAGGGAATCAGGTGCAAAACCTGAGCGGTCTCCGCCACTGTAACCGGTTAGCATCCTTCAAATGCCACCTTGTTGGGAAGGCGAAGGAAAAGCAATGACCCGGGAGCCAGGATACCTGCCATGGGGATGAGCCAGTAAACCTTCGCGAGAAAGGATTATGGCTTATACTTGGTTATCGTTACCTCGGCCGTGAAGGCCGGGGTTTTTCAATATGTGAGGTGACAATGATGAAGAACGCAGAAATGATTTTAGTGCTCGGCGGTGCTCGTAGCGGTAAAAGTTCCTTTGCTGAAACTCTGGCCAAGAATTCGGAACGGGGAGTGGTGTATGTGGCTACCTCAGAAGTTAAAGACGAAGAAATGGCCTTAAGGGTTAAGAAGCACCGAGAGCAGAGACCCCAGCACTGGCGTACTGTGGAAGAACCTCTGCATCCGGAAGAAAAACTGAAGGATATTTTAGGACCGTCGGAGATAGTGTTGATGGACTGCCTTACGCTTTGGGTTTCCAACCTGCTGTTACACCGGGATTTGCCTTATCCCCAGGCCGGGTTTGAAGATAAAGAAGAGTATATAATTAATAAAGTTAATTCCTGGTTAGAGTTCCTACACAAAAGTAATATAGGTGCAGTTTTGGTTTCCAATGAAGTGGGGTGGGGAATTGTGCCGGATAACTCGCTGGCCAGAGCATATAGGGACATAGCCGGCCGGGTTAATCGCCTGTGTGCCACCCGTGCATCCAAGGTATTTTTGACGGTTGCCGGGCTGCCCGTGGAAATAAAAAGTTTGGTAAAATAGGAGCTACCGACAAAACCCGTCTTTAGCACTTAGCTCTCAACAGCTAAAGATAACCTGCCTTTTGCGCATAGCGAATGCATTGAATCGAGCGCAGCCAGGCTTGGCGAGGCCGGTAAGCGGAAGCGGGGCCGAGCACAGGACGTGCGAGGCCGCCCCTTGAGCCAAGGATGGCGATTGGGGCGGGAACCCCGTTGCAGCGTCCGGATGAGCCTTAGCCTGGCGCGCGAGATGAATTGCAATGAGCGGGCGCAAAGGCAGGTTGCGCACTAAAACCTGGCCGGCCCCAAAAGGCCGGCCGGATAAAAAACCGCTTTTCGCGTTCAGTTAATGAATGTTAATAAAAAAAGGGAGAAAAAAGTATGAGTTGTAAAACAATAATGGTCCAGGGTACGGCTTCTCATGTGGGTAAAAGTGTACTGGTGGCAGCGCTTTGTAGAATTTTCTATAGGGATGGCTATAAAGTTGCTCCCTTTAAATCTCAGAATATGGCCCTTAATTCCTTTGTTACCCGTGACGGCGGAGAAATGGGGCGGGCAACAGTGGTACAAGCTGAGGCGTCTGGAATTGAGCCCACGGTAGATATGAATCCGGTACTCCTTAAGCCGACCGGTCACGCATCTTCACAAGTAATTTTAATGGGTAAACCTGTAGGCAATAAGTCTGCTTATTTATATCACAGGGAATACGTTAAAGAAGCATGGGGAGCTATCTGTGGGGCTTTGGACCGCCTAAAAAAAGAGTATGAAATGATCGTTATTGAAGGTGCCGGCAGTCCTGCTGAAGTGAACCTGCAAGAACACGAGATTGTTAATATGAAAGTAGCAAGGTTGGCTGATGCGCCCGTTTTACTGGTGGCGGACATCGATAAAGGAGGGGCTCTAGCTTCAGTGGTAGGGACTCTGGAACTACTGTCTCCGGAAGATAGGGAACGGGTTGCCGGCATCATTGTGAACAAGTTTAGAGGGGATATTTCTCTTTTCCAACCGGCTGTAGAGTTTTTGGAAAAGAAAACGGGTAAGCCTGTACTGGGTGTTATCCCATATTTCAAACAACTGCGTATACAAGAAGAAGATACCGTTCCGAATGATAGGGCTAATTTTGCTACCAACAAAAAGAATGATCAAGTGGAAGTGGCGGTGATTCATCTACAGCACATATCTAATTTTACTGACTTTGATCCCCTGGGTGAAGAACCGGATGTCTACCTGCGTTACGTGGGTAAGGGAGGCGTGCTTGGAAATCCGGACCTGGTTATTTTGCCGGGTAGTAAAAACACCATAGAAGATATAATCTATTTAAACCAATCAGGCCTAACCAAGCAAATAATGTCCTGTACGGAACAGGGTACACCGGTAATCGGTATTTGTGGGGGGTTCCAAATTTTGGGCAAGGACCTAAAAGATCCAGACCGTGTTGAATCGTTAATACCGGTAACCGAGGGATTGGGTCTACTGGACATGAAAACTGTTTTTAATGCGGAAAAAGTTACAAACCAGGTGGAGGCCAGAATGGCGAACTCGGGGTTACTTACCCGGGGCTTGGATGAGAGATACCTTACGGGGTATGAAATACATATGGGACGTACTGAATTAGGTCAAGGTGTTAAACCGGCCTTCACCATCTGGCAGCGTTCGGGACAAACTGTGGCTGACCCTGATGGAGCAATAAGTACCGATGGACGGGTAATGGGTACTTATATTCACGGTATTTTTGACAATGATGCCTTTAGAAGAGGCTTAATTAATAATTTACGCCGCCTAAAAGGCTGGGAGCCATTGGATTCAGCAAGCCAGATTTCGACATGGGCTCAAAGGCAGAGGGATTTTGACAGGCTGGCAGAATTAGTCCGCGGTAATATTAACAGTGAACTTTTGTACAAAATTGTCAATCGGGAAGTTTAAGTATGGGCCTTCAAGTGTTAGTAGCCTACACTGTTGACTTACTTGTGGGAGACCCACGTTTTGTGCCTCACCCTGTTGTATTAATCGGTAACTTTATATCGTGGCTGGAAACTGTGGTCAGAAAGTCTATTTATTCACCCCGAGGCCTGCGAGTTGCAGGGACTTTGGTGGTGGTCATCGTTGTAGGAAGTAGTTACATTTTAACCCTGCTGTTATTAAAGCTTTTATCAAGTATCCATCCCCTTTGGGCATACATTACAGGGATTTGGCTGATTTCAACTTCCCTGGCTGCACGAGGTCTGGCCCAGGTTGCCCACGAGCTCCGCATACTGCTGGCACGCGGTAACTTAGGGATGGCCAGGCGGCAGGTGGGAATGGTGGTGGGGAGGGACAGTGCGTGCATGAGTAGTGCAGATATGGCCAGGGCAGCGGTGGAAACTGTGGCTGAAAATACTGTGGACGCTGTAGTGGCGCCTTTATTTTATGCTTTTATCGCCGGCCCACCGGGGGCAGTGGCATATCGGGCGGTAAACACTTTGGATTCTATGCTGGGTTACAAGGATGACCGGTATGGTGACTTGGGATGGGCGTCGGCCAAGTTTGATGATCTAATCAACTTTATACCCGCACGTTTAACGGGGCTGTTAATGCTTTGTGCGGCATGGCTGACCGGGCGGGACATAAAAGGCGCAGTGAAGGCATGGCTCGCTGATTCCGGCAAGCACCCCAGTCCCAACGCCGGGATTCCAGAATCGGTGGTTGCCGGGTCTCTGGAGGTTAGGCTTGGGGGATTAAACTATTACCGTGGGCAGCCGTCCTTTCGTGCTTACATGGGGTCGAGTTCATCGAATGTCCTGCCCCATCACATTAGGTCAACTGTGGACATGATGTTTTTAACTTCGTTTTTGGCTGTTTTATCTGGATTGTCAATATACTTGTTATTGAGGATGTGAACAAATGACTGTACAGCATATTCACGGCGGAGATATTTTTGGTGAGGCCGCTAACTTGGGCCTTGATTGTGCACGGATATTGGATTACAGTGCTAACATAAACCCTCTGGGTCCGCCGCCGGCTGTTTTTGATGCTATTCAAAAATATATGGAGATGATAGTAAATTATCCCGATCCACACTGCCGTGATCTTAGTAAATCTCTGTGCAATTACTTACATGTTAAGGGTAAAAATGTTATATTCGGTAATGGTGTATCAGAATTAATTTATCTGCTGGTAAGGGTTTTGAATTGCAAGCGGGCGGTGATACCTGTTCCTACTTTTACCGAATACGGACTTGCCGTGGTTACGGCCGGGGGGACAATAAAGGAGGTACCCTTAGCAGCCGAGAAAAATTTTAGCCTAGAAGTAGATGAAATAGTTTCCGCAATATCACCCGCAGACTTAGTATTTATTTGTAATCCCAACAACCCTACGGGGAATTTATATTCACGAGATGAAATTTTATATCTTTTAAAAGAATGTGAATCAAAAGGGGCATATTTGGTAGTTGACGAAGCGTTCATAGATTTTGTGCCAGATGTAAAAGGATATAGTGTCATTCCCCATGTGGGTACAAGTTCCGGGCTGATTGTGTTTTATTCCCTAACTAAATTCTTCGGTATGCCTGGATTGAGATTAGGGGCTATGCTCGGTCCCTCTGCATTGATTGATGAAATGACAGCAGCAAAAGACCCATGGAACGTCAATTTATTTGCCCAGGTGGGGGGCGTGGCTGCCCTAAAGGACGTTAATCACATGCAAAAAACCAGGGAATTAGTAACCGTAGAAAGAGAATACCTATATAATAATTTAGCTGGTTTGCCGGGTTTTAAACCATATCCGGGGGAAGCTAATTTTTTGTTAGTGGATATTGAGAATACCGGCTTGACTTGCGCAAAACTAACACAGCTGATGAAGCAAAGAGGAGTATTGGTGCGAGATTGCAGCAGTTTTGACGGTCTTGGTAATGAACATATAAGGTTGGCAGTAAAAACACGAGAAGAAAACAGGCGGCTCACCGCAGAATTTGCTACGGTCTTGGAAGGAGCGAAGATATGAATTGCCGTGTCTATTTGGTAAGGCATGGAGAGACAGAATGGAACGCCACGATGAGGTTTCAAGGCCAAACTGATGTAGAATTATCAAAACAAGGAAAGAAACAGGCCTGTGCTCTGGCTGAAAGGCTGCAAAAAGTAGAATTTGGTGGGATTTATTCCAGTAATCTTAACCGTGCCTATGAAACGGCAAGCATTATTGCCGCCCATCATAACCTTAAAGTTGAACAGGAGCGCGGGTTTGGGGAAATAAATTTTGGTGCCTGGGAAGGACTTACCTATAAGGAAATCCAGCAAAAATATTCCCGCTCTGCTGCTCGTTGGTGGCAAGACCCTCTTGCAACACGGGTTCCGGGCGGTGAGTCGCTGGGGGATGTAGTCGATAGAAGCATGGCGACACTTTTAAAAACTTGCAAAATACATGCAGACCAAACTGTATTAATTGTGACGCATGGTGGTGTTGTCAAATCCATAATCAGCAGTGTATTAGGGATGGATTTAAACCAATACTGGCGGCTTAAGCAAGATAACCTGGCGCTTAACATAGTGTACTTCCCTCAGTGGGAAAAGGGTATTTTAGAGTTATTTAATGATTGCAGCCACCTTGGGTAAGGTGAAGAAATCTTTAATTTGTCTTCTCAGTAGATATTTCCTTTTCCTCGGAAATGTGTGCATTTTCCAAGACCCTGCGGGGGTAGGCCAGTTGTACATTGTTTTCATTACATTTACGCCAGATAATTTCTTTGGTCACTTTTTCAATGGTCCATAAAGATGCAGGTAACGTTTTAGCCGTGAGAATAAATGTGCCTCCCCGGTCATTATTATTGATGTCGGATACCCCGTAAACTTGTGGCTCCTCAACGAATTGCCCGTTTGGATTTTTAAGTAAGTGGTCAGCGTAATCTGTTTGCAGTTCCTGGCAGACCTCCTCCAATATCATTCTTATGTGTGCAGGATTTTCCTCGTAAGGAAAAGTAGCGGCGACAATTGCTCTGAGTTCCTCCCTATTATAGTTGCGTATGGTATCAATGTTGGAATTAGCTATATAGAATTTCTTTCCCGACCACTCACGTATAGTTGTCATGCGCAATCCCATTTCTTCCACCGTGCCCGTTACAGAATTATTTACTTCCACAAAATCTCCTACATGGAATTGATCTTCGAACATAATAAAAAAACCAGTAATAATATCTTTTACCAGACTTTGAGCCCCAAAGCCGATAGCTAAGCCTACTACCCCGGCTCCGGCCAGGATGGGTGTAATTTGTTTCATGGGCACAAATACAGTAATTACTAGCAATGATGAGATAATATATAAAACATACCTGGTGGAAGACATAAGTAGGGAAACCAGAGTTTCTTTCTTGTTTTCATCCAGCCGAGCAAAGCGGAAAGCCCGGATAATGATGTTGTAGCGTATTTTCAATAAAAGGTATGTACCAAAAATTATCAAAATTATAAATAGGGTACTTTGGGCAATTTGAAGCAGGTCAACTGCAGAAAAGATTTCTGCCATACGTGGGAACTGTTCTGTTAATATTTGCTTGATATTTTCCATTATCGATCCACTCCTGCTGCTAAAATATTTCCATCTAGAATATACTTGGAAAATTTATTGCGTGCCAGAGACGTATAGAGCAAAAATGAGAGATTGCGGTTAAATACAAGGGTTGCAGCTCTATTAGACTGGTTTTTTCTTCATATTGCTATTTGCATCATTTTATTCTATTTAGACAAATTTAATCTACCCCGTAAAGTGAAAGTAAATGTTTTTAGTATTTTAGGTTTTTGCCCGATGCCTGGCATTTTATGGTTTGCTTGCTCATAGTAATCAACAATAATAAAAAAAGGCGGGTATATGTATTGGAAGCTTTTCAACATAAAGTAATTTTAGTGTTTTGTACGGCTCTGGGGATGATGTTGGGAGCTAGTTTAATTGGTTCTTTAGCTGCTCTCCTGGCTAAGGAGCCACCGGTAACTACGATGCTTAAATTAGCCAGGGAAATTAAAATATGGGCTGTGGCAGCTTCTCTGGGCGGTACTTTTTCATTTTTAGAGGTGTTAGAGTCCGGGCTTTTTGAAGGTGAGGTAAGAGCTATGATTAAGCAATTATGCTTTGTCGTTAGCGCCATTGCCGGAACGCAAGTGGGTTATTATTTTCTGCTCGTACTGGTTGGTGATAAAGGGTAATCAAATGGGCCGTTATTTAATGATATTGATTATTGGGGTTCTGGTCGGCGCTTCGGTCACCAATATAATGATCGGTAAACAAATTGATAACCTCCATATAAGCAACCAGGCACTGCGACAGCAACTTTCGGTAAGTGAAAGGGAACTACAATCACTGAAAGAGAGTCTGGAAAAAAATGAAAGACAAATAATAACAGGAATAGAAGTTGAAGTAGGATTTGTGGGGGAAGAATTAACCGGCTATGAAGAAAGTTCAGCAATATTAACAGCAGAGGAAAGTGTAGAAGACTGGTTAAAGGTAATTAAAGGGCAAGAAATAAACGATGTGGATTATATGCTTATCCCGGAAATCATTGATGGAAGAGCAATACAGGTTGATGGGCGCAAGTTCAACCTTAATGTTAAATTGGTAGTTTTAACTAAAACGGTGATTGTATATTTGGAGGCTGAACCCATTTCAGCAAATGAGGAATGAGAATGACGCAATATTTACTTCCATAAAAGGGCGAACAGTAAAATGATTTACTGCTAATAAAGAATAGAAGGTTGGATACAATAAGTGAAAAGCAAAAGGATGTGATGCCCGTGGAAGAATTTATTAGATCTCGTGTACCTTGGAGTACGGAGCCAAGTTTAAAAGTGAAGACTGGTGAAGTGGGAGTAGATTTTGATGCCTTTATTAAAGCCGTCGAAAAGGATAGAACAAATTATGAAATGGCTCAGGAGTTTGGAGTATCCTCTAATGTAATAGCGCATCTAAAGGATCATTTTATGCGTAAAGGGTTAGGTTCTATAATGGGACAGGATTAGAAAAGACCGATTTGCTAAGGTGTAAAGTGTAAAAAAAGTGCGCGCTAAGGGAAGTGATTTTAGCGCGCTTTTTTTCAGGCCAGGCTAGGGTTATTGAGACATGTTTTGTTCGGCGTATTGGATCATTTGGCGTACCATATTGCCGCCTATTTTTCCTCCAATACGTCCGCCTACTGCCCCGCATGCACGGGATGATACGTTTCCCCAGTAACCGTTTTTAATTTCATCTTCAATTCCCAGTTCACCGGCCAGTTCATATTTCATATTGTGAGTGATGGGGCCGAAGTTTTGAGGAGTTACCCTGGGTTGTCCCACTATGCTACCATAGCCAAGTTCACTCGCCACTTCATACTTCAAGTTATTTAAACCGGGTGTTGCTGACTGTATCAGTATATCATCAGCCATGTTAACACCTCCGCTATATATTTTGCCCCTTATGTATAAGCGTATGTGATGTTAATTACGGCATATATGTCAGGTTTCTCTTGACATACTTTGTTTTTTGTAATATTATTTGAAATTATTTTAATGTACATTCCGGGGAGGCCCAAGAAATTGCTGGCAAAAAAATTACTCGCCGTTTTTATATTAATTCCTTTAGTAGAGATGTTTTTGTTAATCAAAATTGGTCAGGAGTTAGGAGTATGGGCAACCCTGACACTTGTGATTGGGCTCGGGGCACTGGGATTTTTTTTGGTTAAAAAGCAAGGGTTGTATGTTTTTCATAAGGTGCAAAGTGAACTGGCCGCTGGTAGATTGCCGGCTGATACTTTGTTGGACGGAGCACTGGTCTTAGTCGGGGGGTTACTATTAATAACGCCAGGTGTGTTAACGGCCGGTATTGGGCTAATATTCATGTTTCCGTCTGCCAGACATTATTTTCGGCAGGTTTTAAAGGTTTGGCTGGCTAACCAGCTGAAAGCGGGTAAATGGCAATTTCACTTTAAGTGAGTATAGGCTGGTAAATATTTTATGGTACAGCTTGCTTAACGTATGCTATAATACTTAAATATATTTATTTAGTTATCGTTGTTTAAATATAGTTCTCATGAAGGGAGTGTCAGGCCATGTACCCGGAAAAATTCGGTCGGGAAGGTTTAACGTTCGACGATGTACTTTTGGTCCCTGCAGCCAGTGAGGTATTGCCGAGGGACGTGGATACTTCTTCGGTGTTTACGAGGAAAATAAGATTAAACATTCCCTTGGTAAGTGCGGGAATGGATACTGTTACAGAAGCACGTATGGCGATAGCCATGGCCAGGGAAGGCGGAATCGGGGTAATTCACAAAAATATGTCTGTAGAAAGACAAGCCCTCGAGGTGGACAGGGTTAAACGTTCCGAGCACGGTGTCATATCAGATCCTATCTACTTGTCCCCGGAAAGCCCTGTCAGTGAAGCATTAGTGCTTATGGAGCGCTATCGCATATCCGGTGTTCCGGTAACTGAAAAAGGTAAGTTGGTGGGTATACTCACTAACCGAGATTTGCGTTTTGAACGTGATTTCAGCCAGCAGGTGGGCAATGTGATGACTCAAGACGGCCTTATAACTGCTCCTTTGGGTACTACATTGGAACAAGCTAAGGAAATCTTACAAATCCATAAAGTTGAAAAATTACCTATAGTGGATAATGAATTTAACCTTTGCGGCCTTATTACCATCAAAGATATCGAAAAGGCAAGGCAGTATCCACTTTCAGCCAAGGATGCCCGCGGTCGGCTCATGGTAGCAGCTGCTGTAGGAGTAAGCAATGACACTATGGATCGAGTGGAGGCTTTGGTAAACATGAAGGTCGATGTGGTGGCATTAGATACTGCACACGGCCAATCTCGGGGAGTGTTGGATGCGGTTCAGACCATCAAGAAAAAATACCCGGATCTGCAGGTGGTAGCAGGGAATGTAGCTACTGCTGAGGGGACTCGGGACTTGATTAATGCAGGAGCTGATGCAGTTAAAGTCGGGATCGGACCGGGTTCGATCTGTACAACCCGTGTAGTTGCAGGGGCCGGTGTGCCTCAGATAACCGCTGTTTATGATTGTGCCAACGAAGCTATTAAGTATGATGTGCCTATAATTGCCGACGGCGGCATAAAATATTCCGGGGATATAACAAAGGCCTTGGCTGCAGGGGCGGATGTGGTTATGCTCGGCAGTTTGCTTGCCGGGGTAGAAGAAAGCCCTGGTGACATAGAGATATTTCAAGGGCGCAGCTATAAAGTTTATCGTGGAATGGGGTCACTGGGCGCCATGAAAGAGGGTAGTAAAGACCGGTATTTCCAGGAAGAGCAAAAGAAACTTGTTCCCGAAGGTGTGGAAGGAAGAGTGCCTTACAGAGGCCCTCTGGCTGATATTGCATTCCAGCTTATTGGTGGGCTGCGGTCCGGCATGGGCTATGTGGGAGCAAAAGATATCCCCGAATTAAAAT
The DNA here is from genome assembly GCA_016278505.1 of Clostridiales bacterium. Taxonomy (GTDB): domain Bacteria; phylum Bacillota; class Desulfotomaculia; order Desulfotomaculales; family VENG01; genus VENG01. The sequence goes on along the minus strand of JADQBQ010000024.1, from coordinate 29,101 downwards.
CAAAATCTAAATTCCTACGTATAACCGGTGCTTCCCTGCGGGAAAGCCATCCACACGATGTTCAAGTGACTAAAGAAGCCCCCAATTACAGCATAAAGTAAGTGTTAAAAGATATTAAAGACTGCCTGATTGGAGATATCAGGCAGTCTTTCTGTTTCCCTACACGAACAATTAATTAGTAATATTGTCGCGTTCCGGAGATTAATAAGCTCTCAAATAGATTAACATCGTCACTGGATAAATTTTTTCCGTACCGGACCATTAACACGTTGGCAACGTGTTCACAAATGTCCGGATCATCTGTAGAGGTATATTTGAGGCCTACAGAACCAAATAGTCTGGTTAGCATTTTTTGGTACGACCAAATGTCCAGCCCGGTATTGTCTAAATCCCAATGCCAGCAGTATTCAGTGGTTATGGCGACCCTTTCCTCCATGATAGGATTAGAAAAAGCATATTGAAGCAGCTTTATACCTAATTTTTTACCTCGAAATTTAGGGCTTAGTTCTATCGCGCCCAGTTCTAAAACCTTGGGGTGTTGGCTCCACCGGCTATACGGGTCAGGGGCGTGGAAGCTAACATAACCGACAACTGTCTGCCCACTGCGTAGTATATACAAGAGACCGTCAACAGAATCAGCAATACCGGCCAAAGCATCTAACTGCTTATCGGGTGTCCGGAAATTATTTAATTCATCATCCAAAGTTAATGTTGTTACGTAACGGCCTGATACTGGTCCTTCTATGTGGGCGGTGCCAGCCTGAATATTTTCGTTCAATTCTTTGCCAATCACCCTATCCCTCCCGTCAATAATATGGGTCAACGATGCATAAATTCACCATTACCTTAATTATATGGCATAAACGTTTTACTATACAAGTTCAAATTTCAGAAAAATTTCCCTTTTTAATTTAACAAATTTTGCTTTTTAGAAGGAAAACATATTTTTCCAGAGAACTACTAAAATGATATGTAATTAAATGCCAATTAAGGAAGGTGACACATAATGGGAGGAGAGGTGCATTCTCTCACGGATGTATTGAAAAAGACATTATTTTTCTTTGATGCTATGACTGTGGAGGAAATTTCCCCGTATGTACACAGATATATGTTAAGGGACTATGATCTGGAACAGGTAACTGAAAAAGTGTCTTTATGTTTGCAGCAGCACCCTTGTTTCTTTAGTGATGAACAGGCACGGTGGTTATTAAACCTGGAAGGAAACAGGGAAAATGATCAGTTCTATAATATGCTGCTTTCTAAACAACAGCCAATAAGTCTTAAAGAGATGCAAAAGGTTAGCGGAAAAAAGAAAAAGAAGAAGGCTGTAGCAGAAGAGGCCTCCCTAATATCCGACGGTAGATTTATCCAGCTTAACAATGGTCATTGGGGATTAACTGAATGGGAAGTGGAAAACAGTAACTATTCGCTAAAACAGTTAATGATTAAGGGATTGAAAATGCACCCTACCGGTTTATCTTCCCACCAACTTTATGAAGTAGTAAAATGCTGGGGTACAGTCAATGAAAATGATGTGAAGCAAATTTTATTAAAGTTTCCGTATTTTGAACGGATAGGAGATGGGGTATGGTGTTATGATCCCCAGTCTCATTTGGCTTATGAAAACATTTTGAAGAGGTTTTTGTCTGCTATGGAGCGGCAGCGAAAACGATGGCACAGGGACAGGCAGAGGTGGCAAAATCAAGTAAGCGCTATGCAAAGACAGTTACAGGAGGTAAGTATAGCGCACAGGGAAGCGGCTGCTGCATTGGCCGCGAGAGTAGAAGATGTGGGATATAATGACCAGCTATTGACTCAGTTGGCAGAAAAAGATTTACTTCTTTCTTTAAGGAAGAAAGAAATATACAGGTATAAAGAGCATTTGGACAAGACAGAGGCTAAGGCCGAAAGCATTCTTCATCAGTGCAGGCTGTGGGTCGGCCGGGCCCGGGAACAGGAAGAAGAAACAGCAAGACTCCAAAACAATTTATCAAAAACACAGGCTAATCTGGAATCCATGTTTTCCAAACTGCAGCAGTATAAAGAAAAAGACAGAGAAAATAAAGCTAAGATAGTGGAATTAAAAGATGCACATGCAACCCGGGTGGCAGAATTACAGACCGAAATAGTAGAATTAAAGCAAAAGTTAGAACGTGTGAAGGAGCTAAACGGAAATGGTGAAAAGAAACTAAGGGAAGAAGTGAACCTTTTAGGTAATGATTTAAAAGGAGCACTGGAAGGGAATGAGGACTTGCGGAAATCCCTTCGCATGGCTCACCAAGAGTTAAACCGGGCCAAAGATGAATATAAGAGATTGGAGATCAGGATGAGGAATCCTTTTGTTCGACTGCTGATCAAGATCATTTCTATTTTTGATCGCAGAGCGAGCCAAACTCTTTAAAAAACCGGGATACCGATTAGGTATCTCGGTTTTGTTTTTTGTCGGGCGTAGTATTGTGGTATAGTTGATAGAGAATAAAAAAGGGTTACGGGAGTGGGAATTTTACAAAACGGTATAATGAGGTGTGTTATTTGAGTGGCAATAAAAGCTTTATCCTCCGGGATAGAATTATAAGGAATTCAAATCTATCCCCGATGAGCAGAAAGATTCTTTTAACATTGGAAGAGCCCAGTCTTATCAATAATCAAGCCGATGTGGACAAAGTGAAAAGGACTCTGGAGCGCGAATTAGATGCCCCGGTGAACATTTGCCTTGCTAAAATGAACATCATATCAAGTAAATGCAGGTCAGGCCATTGGAAAGTGACAGTCACAGTGGGGAAGAAAAATACCGGTTGGGATGTTATCGATGTGGAAGATGGGCATGTGGAAACTCCCTTGTACGGGCTGGCCGTGGATGTTGGGACCACAACAGCGGTAGTATACCTGGTGGACTTAACCACCGGAGACATAGTTGAGGCGGAGGCTGACTATAACCTGCAATCTACTTTGGGAGAGGATATTTTAACCCGGATATACATAGCCGGTGCAGAGCGCGGTTTGCACCGGCTGCAGGACGCCGTACTGCAAACGTTGAACGGGCTTCAGCGGGAGCTGTGCAAACGTAACGGTATTGATGCACAGAAAATTGCTGCGGCCGCATTAGCCGGAAACACCACTATGATCCATCTTTTATTAGGACTTAACCCTGCCAACATATGTATGGCCCCGTATACACCGGTAGTAAATGATCCTGGATTGTTGACTGCTCAAGAAGTTGGCTTAAACATTAATACAGCCGCACCGGTTTACTGTCTGCCCGGGATAGGCAGCTACGTAGGTGGCGACGCTGTTGCGGGTGTATTGGTAAGCGGCATGCATAAAAAGGATGGAATAGGGCTTTTAGTGGACATTGGTACTAACGGGGAAATGATCATGGGTAATCAGGATTGGTTGGTTGCCTGTGCCGGAGCTGCAGGGCCGGCCCTAGAAGGCGGGGTGGCTGAGGCAGGAATGAGGGCAGAGCCTGGTGCCGTGGAGCAGGTTACCATTGATTCTGGGGGTTCTGTTAGTTATAAAGTAATAGGTGGCAAGCAGGCCAGAGGAATATGTGGGTCGGGATTAGTTGATTGTCTGGCACAAATGTTCTTGGCCGGCATTATAGATAGGGCCGGTAAATTTAAAAAGGGAGATTATTATACCGTCGTTCAAGCCGCAGAAAGCGCGACGGACAAGGATATTGTTGTAACCCAGAGGGATATTAACAATCTTATGAGGACAAAAGGTGCTGTCAGCGCTGCGCTGGAGCTCTTGCTGGAAAGTGTTGGCTGTACCCTGGAAGATCTGAGTTCTTTTTACGCCGCAGGGGCATTCGGACAGTTTTTAAATCTTGAATCTGCAATTACCATAGGGATGTATCCCGATCTGCCCCGGGAGCGTATGTTCAGATTGGGTAACAGTGCGGGAGAAGGGGCCCGCTTGGCACTGGTATCGGAAGCCAAGCGTATGGAACTGGAGCAGATTAAAAGCCGCGTAACCTATATTGAATTGAACGCCAACGAAGTATTTATGAATAAATTCGTGAGCAGTAAGTTTTTACCTCACACCAACCTAAACTACTTTCCAACCGTTAAAGCAAATATGGCAAGGCATGGCTTGATAACAGAATAATTTTGTATAAACCTTGCCGCAGTGCCAAATAGTAATTGAACGGAGGTGCTGGCGGTGATTTATTTTGATAACGCAGCCACGTCGTGGCCTAAACCATTAGGGGTGCTTGAATCCATGCAGAAATACTTGCGCGAAAACGGTGCTAACCCAGGTAGGTCAGGACATAAAATGTCCATGGCGGCAAATGAAATAGTGGAAGAAACCCGGGAGCTCTTGAGCACAATGTTTAAATTAAATAAACCGGATAGAGTAATATTTACGCTAAATGCGACTGATGCTTTGAACATGGCCATAAAGGGGTTAATAAAGCCCGGTAATCACGTGGTAACCAGTTCTATGGAACATAATTCGGTTACCCGCCCCTTACATGTATTATCTCAACAAGGAGTAAATGTTACAAAAGTTTCCTGTGGCATGGATGGCAGTTTTGATCTTAAACAGCTGGAAAGCGCTCTACAGGAAGATACAAAGGCGATAGTGATACTACACGCATCTAATGTAGCAGGTACGCTAATGCCAATAAGTGAAATCGGTAAAATAGCTAAGCAAAGGGGCATCACCTTGATTGTGGATGCCGCGCAAACGGCCGGCGTATTTAATATTGATATGGAACTTATGCATATTGATTTACTGGCTGTGCCGGGACACAAAGGATTGATGGGACCGCCGGGTACCGGAGTGCTTTTATTGGGCAGTAACGTCAAGCTTGATACATTGCGCGAGGGGGGAACCGGGTCCTATTCTGATACTCCCGGACAGCCTGAGGTGTTGCCGGAAAAATATGAAAGTGGTACTTTGAATACTGTGGGAATTGCCGGTTTGAATGCCGGTATAAAGTGGCTATTAAATACTGGATTAGCAGAGATAAAAAGACACGAGATGGAATTAGCAACAAGGTTTTTACAAGGCGCTGGGCAGATTAAAGGGTTAACAATTTACGGGCCCAGGGATGCCGGCAAACAAGCGGCGGTAGTATCTTTTGCCCTAAAGGGAAAAGATTCTGTTGATGTGGGAGGGGCTTTGGATAAACAATACAGCATTGCTGCCAGGGCGGGACTGCATTGTGCTCCTGATGCTCACCGAACACTAGGTACCTTTGACAAAAAGTTAGTAAGATTCAGTTGGTCATATTTTAACACTGCGGAAGAAGTGGATAGCGCATTAAACGCGCTGGATGAAATATCAAAGTCTGATTTACCTAAATCGGAAGGATGTGGATGCTAAAAACTAAAACAACTGCTTTTTTAAGGCAGTTGTTTTAGTTTTTTTACTAAAGTATTTAAAAAAGAGCGCGCTAAGGTAATTGATTTAGCGCGCTCTTTTTTATTAAACGTTATCGTATATCCACTTGGCAATTTGTTCTAGAGTGGCGCCCGGGGTAAATATTTGTGCTGCCCAACCTTTTTCCACCAATTCTTTCACGTCTTCTTCGGGCATGGTTCCACCACCGATTACCTTTATATCTTCTGAGTCATTTTCTCGAAGTAATTCACATATTTTGGGGAACAGAGTCATGTGTGCACCGCTTAAAATACTTAATCCAACTACATCTACGTCTTCCTGAATCGCGGCCTCCACTACTTGTTCGGGAGTTTGGTGCAGTCCCGTATAGACTACTTCCATACCGGCGTCCCTGAGACCGCGGGCAATAACCCGTGCGCCACGGTCATGGCCGTCCAGTCCGGGCTTAGCCACTAAAACTCTAATTTTCCTGGCCATATATTTTATCCTCCTTTACATGCATTTAATTATAACTAACCCCTAACGCCTAACCAACTAACCAACTAACACCTAACTACTAAAACGTCGGTTTCTCTTTGTACTCACCAAATACTTCCCGCATAGTGTCTATAATTTCACCCTGAGTAGTATAGGCACGAACACAGTCAAGGATATACGGGATAAGGTTATCCGGACCGGAAGCCGCTTTCTTGAGTGCATCAAGAGTATCATTAACACGATTATTATCACGTTTACTGCGAAGCTCTTTAAGGTGGTCTACCTGGGCCTGCTCTAGTTCCGGATCAATTTTGAGTAATTCAATATCCAGTTCCTCGTCTTCATCAACAAACTCATTTACACCGACCACAATTTTCTCTTTCTTATCCACGTCTTTCTGGAATCTGTAAGCGGCATCTGCTATTTCTTGCTGGAAGTAATTTTGATCTATGGAAGCAAGCACCCCGCCGCGCCTTTCAATTTCTTCAAAATATTTTTCCGCCTCTGCTTCCATCTTATCGGTAAGAGATTCAATATAGTAGGAGCCGGCCAGAGGGTCCATCACGTTAGCAGCGCCTGTTTCGTAGGCAATCAGTTGTTGTGTACGCAGAGCTATTTGTACTGATTTTTCTGTTGGCAGGGCCAGTACTTCATCCATAGAGTTAGTGTGCAGTGATTGGGTGCCACCTAAGACCGCTGCTAAAGCCTGGAATGCTGTACGGACAATATTGTTTTCCGGCTGTTGGGCCGTAAGGCTGCATCCTGCCGTCTGAGTGTGAAAGCGGCAAAGTAAGGATTTAGGATCTTTGGCTCCATATTTTTCCTTCATGCGGCGGGCCCAAATTCTTCTGGCGGCCCTGTACTTAGCGATTTCCTCAAAGAAATCATTATGTGAATTAAAGAAGAATGAAAGTCTTGGTGCAAAGTCGTCAACGTCAAGTCCCACTTCCATTCCTGCCTCTACGTAAGCGAAACCGTCGGCAAGGGTAAAGGCCAGTTCCTGTACAGCCGTAGAACCGGCTTCACGGATGTGGTAGCCACTGATGCTTACACTATTCCACTTGGGCACGTATTGCTTGGCATACTTAAAAATATCGGTAATTAAACGCATGGAGGGTTTAGGTGGGAAAATCCAGGATTTTTGGGCAATGTATTCTTTTAAGATGTCGTTTTGAATAGTGCCCCTTAATTTCTCCGAAGCAACGCCTTGTTTTTCTCCGGTAGCAATATACATGCACCATAAAATTGATGCGGGTGCGTTGGTGGTCATGGATGTACTGACTTGTTCTAAGGGTATACCGTCAAATAAAGTCTCCATATCGGCAAGGCTGTCTATGGCTACACCGACCCTACCTACTTCGCCCAGGGACCTGGGGTGATCGCTGTCGTACCCCATAATTGTAGGCATATCAAAGGCTACACTGAGACCCGTTTGACCCCGGTTGAGAAGAAATTTGAAACGTTCGTTGGATTCCCGTGCGGTACCGAAACCGGCAAACTGGCGCATTGTCCACAGGCGCCCGCGGTACATATTAGACTGAACTCCACGGGTGTACGGGTATTGGCCGGGAAAACCCAAGTCTTTCATGTAGTCCAGGTCCTTTATGTCTTCCGGCGTGTAAATATCATTCACCGGTAAGCCGGATACAGTTTCAAACTTAAAATCACGGTCTTTCATTTGCGATCTTTTTTCAAGCCAGTTCTCTTTCCCTTGTTTAATTTCTTTTAACTTATCACTGGACATAGAGAAGACTCCTTTCGAAAAATTAAATAGATAAGAATTCTTTTAATAGTTTATTTGCTGCAGCATAGGGATCCATATTGCGTTCAACAATACTTTCCACCAATTTCCACATGTTTCCGTTGGAAGATAACTTTAATTTTAATTGGTTTTGAATTTTTTCCTCTAAAAGTTCTTGAACTTCCTGTTGAACTCTTTTACGCTCATTTTCTTTTTGTGCACCGGATGTTTCATTGTACTCTTTGTGGGTTAAAATCATATTCCACAATTCGGGTAATCCTTTTTCTTCCGTAGTCACTGTTTTGATGATGGGAGGGCGCCAACCGTTATGGTGAGAGCTCATGTCAAGCATTTGCTCAATGTCGGTAATCATTTTGCCGGTATTACCCAGGTCAGCTTTATTGATAACAAAAATATTAGCAATCTCCATGATGCCTGCTTTAATAGTTTGTACATGGTCACCGGCACCCGGGGTGAGTACTACCAGAGTTGTGTCAGCATAATGCATTATATCTAATTCACTCTGACCCACGCCCACTGTCTCAATGAAAATAATATTGCAGCCAAAGGCATCCAGTACTTTAACGGCATCTTTTGTAGCTCTGGCTAAGCCTCCCAGGCAGCCCCTGGTGCCCATACTGCGTATGAATACCCCGCGGTCAAGTGCATGCTCTTGCATTCTTATTCTGTCACCCAAAAGTGCCCCGCCTGAAATGGGGGAGGTGGGATCTACAGCAATTATACCTACCTTTAGGTCCTGCTGTCTTGCCTGTCTGGTAAGAGCATCAGTCAATGAACTTTTTCCAGCTCCGGGAGATCCAGTGATGCCAATAGTAAGGACATTACCGGTATGTGGAAAAAGTTCAGACAAAAGTTTTTGTCTGTCCTCATCTTCATCCTCAATCATACTGATTGCCCTCGCTGCCATCCGTCGATCTCCGGCCAACAGCTTGTCAATGTCGATCATCTGGAGTTTCACTTCCTTTATTTAAGCTCAAGTCCTTACTAAAATTCAATTCCTTGTCTGGCTTCGATCCCAAGATAATAGGGGTGTTTCACCAATGTCATTTCACTAATCAAATCAGCAGCTTCTCTAATGGCTTCCGGCGCTGACCGTCCGGTGAAAATTAATTCCACATGTGGCGGTTTAGTGTTTACTAATTCAAGCACATCTTGGATGGGTATCAGGTTAAAATCCATGGCTATATTTATTTCGTCCAAAATTACAAGATCATAATGCCCCTCATTAACTACTTTTTGAGCTGTTTTAAATCCTTGGTGAGCCATGTCTAGGTCATGCTGGGAAGGGTTTTCTTTGCTTACAAATGTTCCCAGGCCGCTTTGCATAATAATAAAATTAGGTAAGTATTTTTCTGCAGTTTGTAATTCTCCATAGTCCTTGCTCCCTTTCATAAATTGGAGCATGAATACTTTATAGCCGTGACCGATTGCCCGCAGAGCCAGACCCAATGAGGCGGTGGTTTTTCCTTTACCATTACCGGTATAGACCTGAACCATACCTTGTTTTATACGGGGACGCGACACGGAGACACCTCCCTTGAAGATAATTTTGAGAAATAAAAATTTTAAGAAATGTCATCATATTTATAATTCTCACGCAATTTTTGTACCAGAAATTGTGAATGTGTGTTGAAATTTAAATAAGTGCTAAATTTCATAAAATTCATTTTATAGCAAGTAGAGTATACCCCTGTTTGCGTTTTTTTCTGATTTTAATAGTATACACAATGAAACAATGCCAAATCCCGGCTGTTTCTTATTACAGGGATAAAGGAATAGATAATGGATGTTTACATTTGTTTACAAGTAGACATAAAAAAACCCGTTAGGGTTTTTTTATGTCGGTTAAAAAAAGCGCTTACGCCAAAGTAGGTAAACTATCAGTCCCAGAAATACAAACCAACCTGAAAAAACGCCCCAGGTTATGTATTCCTTAGCAGGCTTTCCATGTTTTCGCGCATCAATAGCTACCCAAATCCCTGACCCGATCATGAAAAGTAGAAAGAAGATTTGAGTTACTGTTCCAATGATAAATTTAACTTCCGGATTCATTTATTCCACCTCAAGTATATCCCAACGGTTGCAGCGAGAGCCCCATCGCCCAATGACCTTACCGTTTTCAAGAATTTCGGCAATTTCGCAAGCATTTGGGCATCCATCACATTCAAAGCTACTGGTTTTGTAATCAAGGGATGTTATATTAAAGCCCTTAAACCGGGTAGTTTTTTTGGTTAGCTCAATTTCTTCCTTGGCTAGTTGGGCGGCCCCAATGCCACCCATGATATGATAATGTTCCGGGACCACTACTTCCATGTGTAGTGCTTTGTTGAAAGCGGCTCTGATGCCGGTGTTCGCGGCTACCCCGCCCTGGAACATGATTGGAGCCAGTATTTCTTTTCCCTTGCCCACATTGTTTAGATAGTTACGCACCAGTGCCTCACACAGGCCGTTTGTAATATCAGAAAGGTTGTGGCCCATTTGTTGTTTGTGGATCATATCTGATTCAGCAAACACCGTACACCGTCCCGCGATACGAACGGAATTTGACGATTGGAGTGCCAACGTGCCAAAATCCGTTATGTCAATATTAAGCCGGGAAGCCTGTTGATCTAAGAATGAGCCTGTCCCGGCAGCGCACACGGTATTCATGGCGAAGTCAGTTACGACACCTTGCCGTAAAATTATTATTTTAGAGTCTTGGCCTCCAATTTCCATCACTGTTTGCACGTCTGGAACAACTGTAGAGGCGGCCACCGCGTGGGCAGTTATCTCATTTTTTATGACATCGGCACCAATCATAACCCCTGCAAGATGACGGCCGCTGCCTGTTGTTCCCGTACCACAGACAGTCAAATTAGGTGGTAATGAATCAGATATTTGCTGTAATCCTTGCTTTATTGTTTCCAAGGGGCGTCCACGTGTCCGAAGGTATAAACCTTTAAGTACTCTGTTATGGGCGTCTATAATTACAATATTTGTACTTACAGAACCGACGTCAATTCCGAGGTACCCTTTCATAGCTGTCACTTCCTGCTTCGTTTTAGGAATTAGCGGTTGAAGTTCTAAATTTCTGTTTGCGTTTCATTAAGTCCACAAAGGCTTCCAGACGTGTTGCTATACCGGCCTTTCCTGTTTGTTCGTCTAAGAAAAAGGTCAGGATGGGCATGTTATATTCTTTACCTACAGTGTTTAAAACCGTTTTGGCCACAATTTCAGGAATACAGGTAAAAGGTGCTAGTTGAATCACTCCATCGAAACCTCTTTGGGAATAGAGTATTGTGTGTCCCACACTGTCTCTGCCGTGCCCTCCTACCATTTCCGGTAAATAAGGAGAAGCTGCGTCCTTGGCATTAAGTAATTCGGTTGTTTCTTTAATGGTGTTATCCACTGTCCAGCCGGTGAGAAACATCGATCTCTCCACTTCTACCCCTAAGTTGCCCAGTGTCTCCTCAATCTCTAGGTTACTGGCCGGTTCTAATAAAACATAAATTTCACCGACAAGGCCCACTTTGACGATAATGCGATACTGATCTTGAGGAATTTTTTGTAATTCATTCAGACCGGCATTTTCGGCTTCTTTAATTTCTTTGATGGAATTAGCCTGGTCTATCCAGGCTAAAACATCTTTATAAATACGGCTGGTGACCCCTGTTTGCTGTTCTCGCGGCCGTATGACATGCGTATATTTCTCCAGGCTATCCAGCGCTTTTAATTTTCGCCAGCTCCTTTTTATACACTGATATACGGCACGGTACGACAGTCGGGCGACGTTCAACTTTCTAACATTACGTATAAAATCTAAAGGGTATAGTTTGGGAGGCTCGAACACCACCATATCCATATCGTAACCTTGTTCAGACAGGATTGCTTTATGTAGTTGGGCGTACTGCCCGGCACGGCAAGGCCCCACGCCTCCACTGGTAACAATAAGGTTAGCTCCTTTTTGCGCAGTTTCCATGTACGTTCCAAGTAATATTTTAAGAGGAAGACAGGCAAATTCCGGCGCGTATTGCACCCCTAGGTCTAAAGTTTTCCTGCTGGGACGAGGTGGCAAAATAACTTCATTGCCCAGATCTTCAAGCAGCATCTTAAATGCTCTGAAAGACTCACCCATATGGGGGAATGTAACTTTGTTGATAACTTTATTGGGCATTGCGAACCCCTCTCTTTTTTCTCTGTACCATGTCGATAAATGCCTCCAGGCGGGTGGTAATGCCTGCCTCGCCGCCATGCTCATCCATGGTAAGTGTCATCAAGGGAATGTGGGGATACTTAGTTGCCTCGCGTTCAATAAAGTTGTTTAATAGGGAATCCGGCCCGCAGCCAAAGGCTGTTAAATGGATTGCCCCGTCAATTTTCCCGGAACTAAAAAAGTGTCTTGCTGCCTGCATCACCTGCTCGCTGAAAGTCCAGAATAAACCTTTCTGGAGTACTGGAGGCTTTTCTTGTAATGTCTTTGCAGAGACATTTTCTGGTGTTAAAACATTTATCCCCATTTTTTGCAGCTTGTCAATCAATTGTATGCTTATAAAGGGATCGTATAGATTATACGGGTAGCCCAGTAAGGCAAAGGTGAGCTGCCCTGTATGTCGAGGACTGCTCAAATTTACGTTACCTTTAAGGGCGGCCATAGCACTTAAAGGATGATGCCCCGCTACCATTAGTTCCTTATAACGGCGGTGTACTTGGTTAGCTGATCTGAAGGCGCTGATAACCTTGCCTTTTTTGACCCCCAAAAAGTTACCCAAAAATTCATAAGCTCTCCAAATAGCAAATTTTTGCGTGCGAACGTCCACACGAACGTCAATTAATGGTGGCATATCGGGCAAGCCGTGTCGAATCATGTCCGGCATACCAAGAAACTTGGGGCAATAAACAGTTTTTTTATTCGTCGACACTATTCTGGGTACGAATAAATAATCTACTTTATCTCTAAGAGATATTGCGTGACCAAAAAAGACTTTAACCGGTAAACAAGCGTCGGCAAGAGCTTCTCGTACTCCGTTATCCAACAACTGTTTGGTGGTCTTGCCGGATGGAATTACTTCGATATCCAGTGCTTGGAAAAATGACTCCCACTTTGGATAATAAACATAATAAAAAAGAGCACTGGGTATACCTATTTTGACCATACCCATATCCTCCGTTTGAGAAGTTATATAATAGTATATTCTAATTTATTCTTCGATACGCAAAAAAATCCTTTTGCAAATTTCAACATAAGGTGATATTTAATGAGGATCGAATTAGTTTCTTAATTTTCAAATATTATTGCAGGAAAGGCTGAATTCTTGAAGAATGTGATTCTAACATTTATGTGAGTAGATAACTTGCGAACTTTAAAAAAACACGGAGGTATCAAGGTGGCCCTAATTAATCTAAACCCCGCGCATGAAGTGGCTGTGACAGAGTTTGCGGAAAAGAAACCTGAGGAGATGGCCCTCAATTCCATGGCCATATACGACCCGGAGCGGGAGGTATTCTCTCTTGACTTTGTAGGAAAAGAATATTTTGTTCATTATCCTGATGGCACCGTGCGAATGTCAAAAAAAGATGATGTGCCCCAAATTGTCCAAATATTGCTTCTTCACTATCTAACCCATGCTTCGCCGGCACAGGTGCAGGGGAAAAACATATCATTTAAAGAACTTCCCAGTGGTATGATCTACGTAAATCCTTTCACCAATCGTGTCATTAGGCCTTTGGTGGGCATTTTTGGCCACGATCCCTCTAAATTAATACAAGCGGGAAAGAGTTTGGGTGGGGAGGTTACAGATATGGGGGATGCAGCAGTGACAGTGACGGTTTTACCTAAAATCCCGGTTACTTTCGTAATCTGGGAAGGTGATGATGAATTCCCGCCTACCGGAAATGTGCTTTTTGATGCTTCAGCTGCGTTGCACCTGCATACGGAAGATTATGCCTGGCTACCCGGGCTTGCATTATCTGAAATGAAAACCAAAGTTTAAAAGGACGTGTTAAAGCTTGAAAGATTTTAAAGAGAAAAAACTATCATCAAAGTTAGTATACAAGGGTAAGATACTTAACCTTCGTGTAGATACGGTACGGTTGCCTAACGGAAAAGAGGGACAACGCGAGGTCGTTGAACATACCGGAGCAGTTGTTATTGTGGCACTAACTGATAAGCAAGAGGTGTTGTTAGTACGGCAATACCGCTATCCGGCTCAACAGGAACTTATGGAATTGCCGGCCGGGAAATTAGAACTGAATGAAAAAACCTTGGAATGTGCCCAAAGAGAATTGATGGAGGAAACGGGGGTTGTCGCCGGTAATTGGAACGAGTTGTATGCCTTTTACTCCACGCCCGGTTTTTCCAGTGAAAAGTTGTACTTATTTATGGCAAAAGATCTTATCTTTAAAGAACAGCACTTGGATGCAGATGAATTTGTGGAGATGAAAAAAGTTTCTTTACAAAGAGCACTGGGAATGATAAAAGAAGGCCGAATAAATGATGCCAAGACCATTGTAGGAATCTTATCAGCAAAGGAAGAGCTAAAAATGTAAAGCCGGGCTTGGGGGCCCGGCTTAATTATTTATACCAGATAAAAACTATTTTTTCATTCCTGATCATAGCTTTACCCTGCCCATGAGCCTTTTTACGGGCCGAAGTGCCTAAGTATGTAATGTCGGCTATGCTTAGAACTTGCGGGGCCATGTGCAGGGCGGTAATAATCGCATTTTTGTTGCCATGGGCACCCGCATGAACTGTGCCTAAACAATTGCCCATGATGATTATATTTCCCCCTGCTTCCAATTTTGCCCCGGGGTGTACATTGCCTAAAACTATTATGTGGCCAGCCCGGGAAACGGATCGGCCGGAGCGGAGGGTTTGCTTTAATAATAAAGCAGGTTCTCCTGGAGCGGAGGCAGTTTTTTCTTTTCGGGGAGGGGAAAACAATGTCTCCGTTTGGGGAGTAAGGGGAGACGTGCTGGGTACAAGTCCGTATTGTTTGCAGATAGATTCTAATTCATGCTGCTGTTGAGGAATCAGTTGTTGTGATCCGGCATGAAACACTACTTTGGCGCCGCAAAAAAAACCATTTGCAGATTCAATTTTGTGTTGAAGATGGTGTTTTATAGTCTCAAATTCATGATTAGAGTCTAATAATATAACCAACCCACTTTTTGTGCCTTTAATTGAAACAGCCTCTCTGTACATATTTCCCCTCTCTTAAACCACTGATAAGTAATAGAGTAATTCGATTATTTTCCATTATTTCCTTCTTGTAATATTAAAAAAGTTAGAGGATAGACATTTATTGCAACTACATGGTAAATTTGTAAAAAAATAGAGCTTACTGTATACGATGTGCCCACCGTATACACAAAAATGTATCCAAGTGTAACGCAGGGCCTCATTGGAAGCAAGAGTGGGAAAATCGTAGTTATTTGAACATATGTCTTGGTAACCAGTCTGTACAACGTGAATAATTATTGTTAAAATATTCTCAGTTGTCTAAAAATTTAGTAAGTGGGTGATGGTGTATGCACTTCCCCGAAGAAAACAATTTTATTTACAAGCAAGAACAAATGACACCCTGTTCAGCAGAGCATCTGCTAAGCACAATTTTTGATAATAAATATAAAGGTTTGATTGTTATTTCCGCTCAGGGAACAGTAACGCAAGTGAATAATTCGTTGGCCCAAGCTTTGGGAAAAACACAAGAAAATATGATCGGACATCCTTTGACAGAGGTTTGCCGCCATCGAGGTTTGCGAAAAATTATACAAGCTATCAAGAGCGGTAAGCCGGAATTTAGCAAAATTGATAATATTGGCGGGAAGAGTGTCTTAATTGATTATTTGCCTATCTACAAGGAAAACGAGGTGAACGGGGCTTTAGCCAAAGTAAGTTTTTTCAATTCTGAACGCAGTAATAAAAACAAGGAACTCCAATTACAAGACAAAAATGATAATGCCCATAAACAGAGAACCCACTTTACTGTTGACCATATTGTAGGAAGCAGTGCTCAGTTAATTGACTTGAAGGAGACAGTTAGAAAAATAGCTCCTCGAAATTCCAACGTTCTAATTACCGGGGAAAGTGGGACAGGAAAAGAGTTGTTTGCTCAAGCCATTCATTCTGCAAGTCTGCGGCGGTCAGGGCCTTTTGTTAAGGTAAATTGTGCCGCTATTCCCGACACTTTATTGGAATCCGAGTTTTTTGGCTACGAGGAAGGGGCTTTCACCGGAGGGCGAAAAGGAGGTCAGGCTGGTAAGTTTGAAATAGCAAATGCAGGCACTGTCTTGTTGGATGAAATTGGGGACCTTCCCTTCTCTTTACAGGCTAAGCTGTTAAGATTTATACAGGAAAAGGAAATTCAAAAGTTGGGCGGGGGAGATTCCACTATTTCAGATGTCAGGGTAATAGCTTCCACAAATGTGGATTTGGATCATCTGGTGAAGTATAAAAAGTTTAGAGAAGACCTGTATTACAGACTCAATGTAGTTAATCTGTATATTCCACCCTTGCGTGAGAGGCGGGAAGATATTTTAGACCTGGTCGATTACTTTATCAAGAAGTTTAATAAACTGTTTGGTTTACATGTAAAAGGTATTTCATCTGAGGTTGAGGCAACATTTCTTCGCTATTCCTGGCAAGGTAACGTAAGGGAGTTAGAAAATGTTATCGAGAGAGCCTTTAACATTATTGAGGGCAACACTATAAATGTCTCTCATTTACCACACAATATTATAGGCAGCGGTTATAAACAATATGACAGTGAATCGGATGACACGGTTAACAGTTTTAATTTAGGAAATGCGCTTTCCAAGGGACAATGTTTGTCAGAGATAATGGAGCATACGGAAAAACTAGTGATTCTTCAGGCATTATTAGCGACTAAAGGTAACAAAGCGAAAGCCTCCAAAACGCTAGGCATATCCAGACCTGGCCTTTATAAAAAACTGATGAAGTATGGGCTGATTTGATGTTAACTACAAAGAACCCCCTTGGTAATTGTCCGAGGGGGTTCTTGTAGTATACATAGTTCTTAACCTGTCGTAAACATTTGTTATCGGAATTAAAATCGGTTAATAATTGTAATCAAAGAGTGTCACCCGATTACTTTTAAATAAGAACAGTTAATCCCTAAATGTCTACCGTTAAGGTGATTAAATTTTGTTCTGTTTCTCTTTTTGCAAGTAATAGATTTATCGTTAATTAAACTTTATTAAAGTGGGTAAATTTACCTCTTAGATTAACCGCACAGCTATGCATTGGGGTAATTGAGGTGTTAATGATTGGATTTAGGGTGGTTGTTTTGGGGGGATAGAATGGAATGGGTGGCACACGCAGATATGAAAAAAATTATGTTTCCTCGACCGGTCCTCTTAACCGTAGTCAAAGACAATATACAAAGGAGGCTATTATAAAGTTACTTCTTTTAGGACCTCATAATGAGGAAGGTATTGCAGAACATTTTGGCTTGACAAAATCAGTGGTAGAGCAGTTAGTTGTGGAGTTGATTGATTCGGGACGGATTATTTGTGAGAAGAGAAAAGGAGGGGTGCTCAGGCTGAATAATCCTTTGCGAAAATGGTGGGGAAAAGACCCGTATGGTGAAGCTTAAAAGTCTTTAAGAAGGAGGAGGAGAAGTGGTTGGTTGCTGTAGATGTGGGTAAGGTTACTATAGGAAATGTTGTTGATCAAATGGCAAGCGACTACCCAGACCATGATGCACTGGTTTACTACCACAGGGGACTACGGTATACCTACAAAGAGTTCTGTCATACATGTAATCAGGTAGCCAAGGGGTTTATGAGCCTGGGAGTTGAAAAAGGGGAAAACGTTGCTATTTGGGCTAACAACGTTTCGGAATGGGTGTTGGCTCAATTCGGCACCGCAAAAATGGGTGCCGTGTTAGTAACTGTGAACACTAATTACCGTGCTTTCGAACTGGAATACTTACTTAAACAATCAGACTCAACTACGATTATATTGACCGGTGGGGTTAGAACGTCGGACGAATACGTAAAAATTATGTATGATTTGTGCCCGGAACTTAACCATTGCCAGCCTGGACAGCTGAATTGTAAAAAACTGCCGAAATTAAAAAATGTTATTTTTATTGGTGAAGAAAAATCGCCCGGCATGTATAACTGGATAGATATACTGGAGATGTCCGGCGAAGTAACAGATGAAGAATTGAGTCAACGGGAGCAGGTGTTAGAGCCGGACGATGTAATTAATATGCAGTATACTTCAGGGACAACGGGATTTCCTAAGGGTGTAATGCTCACTCACACCAATATTATCGGTAATGCTGTTAGTCAAGCAGAGTGTATGAGATTTTCACCCGCAGACCGATTATGTATCCCGGTGCCATTCTTCCATTGTTTTGGTTGTGTTATGGGCACTCTGCTGTGTGTGGTTTCCGGCGCCACTATGGTTCCCGTGGAAAAGTTTGAAGCTGTGAAAGTTTTGGAGATTATTGAGGCTGAAAAGTGTACGGCGGTGCACGGTGTGCCCACTATGTTTATTGCTGAACTGGAAGCAATGAAGAATAAAAATTATGATACTTCCTCACTGCGTACGGGGATTATGGCCGGGGCACCGTGTCCCACAGAAGTGATGAAGTCTGTGGTGAATTTAATGGGAGCGAGTGAGATTTGTATTACTTATGGCCAGACCGAAGCTTCTCCCGGCATTACCATGACTAGGACCTCTGATCCCATAGAGTTGAGGGTAAGCACGGTTGGCAGGGCTCTTCCCAACGTGGAAGTTAAAATAGTAAATCCGGAAAAAGGTGAAGATCTTCAGCCCGGGGTGCAGGGTGAGTTGTGTACCCGAGGTTATCATGTGATGAAGGGGTACTATAATATGCCGGAGGCTACCGCCTCTACAATGGATAAGGACAAC
Source organism: Clostridiales bacterium (assembly GCA_016278505.1). Lineage (GTDB taxonomy): Bacteria > Bacillota > Desulfotomaculia > Desulfotomaculales > VENG01 > VENG01. The sequence goes on along the minus strand of JADQBQ010000024.1, from coordinate 10,628 downwards.
TGGCTGCATACAGGTGATTTGGCTGTAATGGATGTAGATGGGTACTGCAAGATTACCGGACGGCTAAAGGACATGATTATTAGAGGTGGGGAAAATATCTACCCCCGGGAGATAGAAGAATTTTTATACACCCACCCTAAAGTTAAAGATGTTCAGGTGGTGGGGATTGCTAGTGAAAAATATGGTGAGGAAGTAGTAGCATTTGTCCAGGTAAAGGAAAGAGAGGTTGTTAATGAAGATGAGTTAAGGGGTTTTTGTAAGAACCAGATCTCCTTTTACAAAATACCTGCTTGTATTTTTTTCGTTGATGAGTATCCTACAACTGCCAGCGGGAAAATACAAAAATTTAAGCTGCGTGAATTAGCAATGAAAGAACTAAACAGAGACAAAGATGTATCCATTGACATGACTTAAGACTCCGGTTTAGCTAAATCACTTTCAAAATATATGCAAAATTCACAAAAACCGTACAGAGGTAATTTTTGTGTCATGATCCTTAACATATTAACCTACGTTTACACATTATTATTTCGGTACTTTGTGACAAGGGTTTAGGGCAGTTAAAGATGTAAAGTTTAGTTTACGTTTCCTGCTTTATGTGTATATTTTAAGTCTGAGCTGTTAATCCCTGAATATCTCTGTTTTTAAAGAATTTTGACAATTAGGTCAAATTTTTAGAAAAGTGGCTCAGTTCTTGCAATTGTGTATTTTCAGGTAAAATTAAGTGATCTATTAGCGTAACGTCCACTATTATTTTAAACACATACCAAGGAGGGACAATCATTGTTTTTAAAGGTAGAAAAAATGACAGATTACGAAAAAACGTACAAAGAATTTAAGTGGGAAGTACCGGAATATTTTAATTTTGCCAGAGATGTTTTTGACTATTGGGCAAAGGATCCGGAAAAACTAGCGTTGTTTTGGGTAGATGATAACGGCAAGGAAGAAAAAAGAACATTTGCCCAACTAGCAGAAGAATCAAAAAAATTGGCCAATGTTTTGAAAGAGCAAGGAGTCCAAAAAGGGGACGTAGTTGTGGTCGTTATGTCCCGCCAGCTTGAATGGTGGGTGATCAACCTTGCTTGCTTGCGTTTGGGTGCAGTGATTAGCCCGGGTACCGTCATGTTAACACCCAAAGACCTAAAATACCGTTTTGACTCGGCGGAAGCCACTTGCGTCATTGTTGACAGTCTTAACGCTCCCAAAGTGGACGAAATTCGTAGTGATTGCCCGCAGCTAAAATGTTTTATGACTGTTGAAGAGGGGCGCGACGGATGGGTCTTTTACGATGAAGCGGTGCCCAAGGCATCAGCTGAATTTGAGACCGAAAAGACAAAATCCGTTGATGACGCCATTTTATATTTTACATCAGGTACAACCGGTCATCCCAAGATGACTTTACACACCCATGCGTCCTATCCTATTGGACATATTGTCACAGGCAAATACTTCTTGGATTTAAATCCCGGAGATCTGCACTGGAACCTTTCAGATACCGGTTGGGCAAAAGCGGCCTGGAGTAGTTTTTACGGACCCTGGAATTGCGGTGCTACTATTTTTACACATCATACGACCGGATTTAATGTTAAGAAAACACTTGAGTTTTTGGAAAAGTATTCCGTTACCTCTTTATGTGGACCGCCTACCGCATACAGAATGTTTGTGCTGGAAGATTTGAGTAAATACAATTTTAAATCTCTTCGCTCAGTAGTAGCAGCCGGTGAGCCTCTGAACCCGGAAATTATTGATTACTGGGAAAAAAATACCGGCTTAAAAATAAGGGATGGGTATGGACAAACCGAGAGTGTTTGTTTGGCCGCTAATTTCCCGTCCGTGGAAGTTAAAGCAGGATCCATGGGGAAGCCCAGCCCCGGGTTTGACTTGCGAATAATTGATGATGAAGCTAATGAGTTACCACGCGGGCAAGAGGGGGACCTTGCCGTTAGGTTAAAGCCTGAACGCCCGGTGGGACTGTTTACTGAATATTGGAAGGACCCTGAAAAAACGGCTTCCACTTACCGGGGTGATTTTTACGTTACCGGTGACCGTGGTATTATGGATGAGAGTGGATATCTGTGGTTTGTTGGCCGTGCTGATGATGTCATTCTCACTTCCGGTTACCGCATTGGTCCTTTTGAGGTGGAAAGCGCGCTTATCGAACACAAGGCAGTTGCCGAATCAGCAGTGGTATCAAGTCCTGATGAAGTAAGAGGCGAGGTTGTTAAGGCTTTTGTAATATTAGCCCCAAGTTATACCGGTTCCGATGAATTAGTTAAAGAGTTGCAAGATTTTGTAAAGAAAACAACTGCACCGTATAAGTATCCCAGAAAGATTGAATTTGTTACGGAACTGCCTAAGACCATTAGCGGAAAGATTCGCCGCATTGAACTTAGAGAAAAAGAATGGGATAATAAATAGTAAAATTTAAATTATTGCGGGAAGCAGCGGCAAATTTGCCGCTGCTTTTTGTAGTTTAGAAAAGTAAACCTTGTCATATGTATGCCAAGGTCTAAGGTGTAAGTATTAAAAGGCGCCATGCTTGCCAGTGCCAGTTAGGTATGCTTGGCATGGGATAAGGGAACTGATTTAAATGCGTTTTCTTATGTTTGACCATTTTATAAAGTTATAATATTATTAATAAATGAGTGAATATTCAGTTGCTGACTATGTGTATTGATGTAGACAATTAATTAATTTGTGTGTACACTTTTTAAAGTAATATCAATAAGCATGACACTAACGATAAAGTCATGCTAGCAAAAAAGATACCTGTCTATATTTATAACCGCACATTTGTTCTAGGCTGCAAAGAATTTCGGTCAAAGGTCTTAACGGCCATGGGAAAATGCCCTATATTCAGAGTTTTCGAAAAAGTATGGTATGTTTTTTGCTTTTAAAAAATTAACAAGGAACCTACAAATAATTATTCTAACATAGTCCAGAGGAGGAATGGATCATGGAATTTAAGCTTTCAGAAGAACAAGAACTATTACGTAAAACAGTGCGCGATTTTGCCGAGGAAGAGGTAGCTCCTAAGGCTGCCCAAATGGATGAGGAAGAAGAGTTCGATTGGGGTTTGTGGGACAAGATGGCAGAGATGGGCCTTACGGGGGTTCCCTTTCCGGAAGAATATGGCGGATCTGATATGGATAATCTTTCTTACGCTATTGCAGTGGAGGAACTTTCCCGTGTGTGTGGTTCTACAGGTGTAACTATTTCCGCGCATACGTCTTTGTGTTGCTGGCCTATATATGCCTTTGGGACAGAAGAGCAAAAGAAAAAGTACCTTGAGCCGCTGGCAAATGGAGATAAAGTAGGTGCCCTTGGTTTAACAGAGCCTTCTGCCGGTTCGGATGCCGGGTCGGTAAAACTAAGTGCCAAACTAGATGGTGACGAATATATTCTTAACGGTACTAAAATTTTTATCACTAATGGTGGAAGAGCCGACACTTATGTGGTAATTGCATCCGTTGATAGGAGTAAGGGGCATAAAGGTACCGCAGCTTTTATCGTAGAAAAAGACACGCCGGGATTTACCTTTGGTAAGAAAGAACATAAGCTAGGGATCCGGGCATCATATACTTATGAATTGGTATTTGAAGATTGCCGTATTCCCAAAGAGAACAAGCTCGGCCAAGACGGTGATGGTTTCAAAATTGCTTTAAAAACACTGGACGGTGGGCGCATAGGTATTGGTTCCCAAGCATTGGGAATTGCTCAAGGTGCATTTGACCAAGCATTGGAATATGCAAAAAACCGTGAACAATTCGGTAAGCCTATAAGTTCTTTCCAGGGATTACAGTGGATGCTGGCTGATATGCATACGCAAATTGAGGCTGCAAGGCTAATGATTTACAGGGCTGCTTATTTAAAGGATAATGATATGCCCTATGGTAAAGAAGCAGCAATGGGTAAGTTGTTTGCTTCCGAAACGGCCATGTCGGTAACAACAAAGGCAGTGCAGATATTCGGTGGTTATGGCTATACCAGAGAATACCCTGTGGAACGTATGATGCGTGATGCAAAAATCACAGAGATTTACGAAGGTACCAGTGAAGTGATGCGCGTTGTTATTGGTGCACACTTATTAAAATAATGATTATTTGAATTGGTAAGTAGTATTATGGAATTTTTCTTTAGTTAAGCAGTACAACAATATATTTCTTAGAATGACTTAAAAAGGTCAATTTACTAAGCAAAGGAGGAAGCATATGAACATTGTAGTATGCCTCAAGCAGACATTTGACACTGAAGCAAAAATTAAGTTGACCGATGAAGGTAGAATTGATAGTAAGGGTGTAAGCTTAATAATTAACCCTTACGATGAATTTGCAGTTGAAGAGGCATTGAAGATTAAAGAGCAAGAGGGCGGCGAAGTTACCGTGGTAAGTGTTGGGGGCCAGAAGGCGCAGGATGCACTGCGACAGGCTCTGGCCATGGGTGCAGATAAGGCAATGCTGGTTGACCCTGGTACTGATGAAGTGGACGAATATGCTGCAGCGACAGTTTTAGCCAAGGCCCTAAGTGGTCTGGAGTATGACATTATACTTGGTGGCTGGAGAGCTATTGATGACGGTTCCGCCCAGGTGGCCGGCAGGGTTGCTGAGCTTCTAGGTATACCAGTGGTAAATACCATAACCAAGCTGGAAGTAGCTGATGGTAAAGCCACTGCGACGCGGGAAATTGAAGGTGGTAGCGAAGTTCTTGAGGTTTCCCTACCGGCTGTTTTAACCGCGCAGAAAGGGTTAAATGAACCCCGTTACCCGTCCATGAAAGGCATTATGAAAGCAAAAAAGAAGCCTATGGATAAAACTACGGCCACTGAATTAGGCCTCGATTCTTTAAGTGCGAAAGTGCAGGCACTCTCATTTTCACTGCCTAAGCCGCGCGAGGCAGGTAAAGTAATTGATGGAGAAGCTCCGGATGCTGCTAAAGAATTAGCCAGATTGTTGCACGAAGAAGCAAAAATAGTCTAAGCAAAATCAGATTGCATAAGGAGGGTCTAAGTTAATGGCAAAAGGTATCTGGGTATATGTAGAACAACTGGACAGTCAAATAAAGAAAGTCAGCCTTGAAGTTTTAACCGCCGGACGGAAGGTGGCGGATGAATTAGGTGAGGAAGTCTGTGCTGTATTGTTGGGTAAAGGCGTTGCCGAATTGGCTCCTACCCTTGGAAATTATGGTGTGGATAAGGTGTATGTGGCTGAAGACGATAGCCTGGAAAACTATACTACTGATGGGTATGCTAATGTTATTGCAGAAATAGTCAAAGAAAATGAGCCCTACGCATTTTTATACGGTTATACCATTCTAGGCAGGGACTTAGCGGCTCAAGTTGCCCAGAAAGTTGAAACCGGGTTGATGAGTGATTGTGTGGAAATGGAATTGGAAGATGGCCAGTTGGTTTTCACCCGTCCCATCTATGCTGGTAAGGCTTTTGTAAAGGCCACCTGTCCTGAATCCCGCCCCATTATGGCTTCACTGCGACCGAATTCATATATAGCTGAGGAAAATAAAAAGGAAGGCGAAGTAGTAAAAGTTAACCCTAATATTGGCGACATACGCCAGCAGATCAAGGATATAGTTCGTCAAGTTTCCGAGCGTCCAGAGCTCACAGAAGCTGACATCATTATCAGCGGTGGGCGCGGTATGAAGGGGCCGGAAAATTATAAAATACTGGAAGAAGCAGCTGATGTTCTGGGAGCTGCTGTAGGTGCTTCCCGTGCCGCTGTGGACGCGGGGTGGGTTCCTCACAGCATGCAGGTGGGACAAACAGGCAAGACGGTTTCTCCGGTTCTTTATATTGCCTGCGGGATTTCCGGTGCAATTCAGCATTTGGCCGGCATGGGGTCTTCTAAGTGCATTGTAGCTATAAACAAAGACCCGGAGGCCAACATCTTCAAAGTGGCTGATTACGGGATTGTCGGTGACCTGTTTGAAGTTGTACCCGTGCTGAAAGAAGAGTTACAGAAGATTACTGCCTAATAAAAAACATATTATATTGCTGCCGGATTTCTCGCGGTAAAGAAGGCTTGCGCACCCTGACCTCCTTTTACCTCTTATATTTGGGAGGTTTCGGCAGCATTTTTTTAGCTAATTAGTAAATGTTTTAATAAAGATGAATGTGCGGTCGTTCCCTATGTTTAGAAAGGGAGGGAAATAATTTGGGTGAAGCAGTAATTGTCGGTGCAGTTCGCACCGCTGTAGGTACATTTGGAGGTAACCTGTCTTCGGTTCCCGCAGTTGAACTGGGAAGGCAGGTTATAATTGAGGCTCTCCGCCGTGCCGGTATAGATGGTCAAGCAGTGGATGAAGTTATTTTAGGTAATGTTCTGCAGGCCGGTCTGGGGCAAAACCCGGCCAGGCAATCTTTAGTTGAGGCTGGTCTTCCCCAAGAAGTACCCGCCATGACGGTGAATAAGGTCTGTGGTTCCGGTTTAAGAACAGTGGGACTAGCCTCACAATTAATAGCGGCCGGAGAAGCAGACGTGATCATTGGCGGCGGGATGGAAAACATGAGCTTGGCTCCGTACCTGGTTGATAAAGCCAGGTGGGGGTGTAGAATGGGAAACACCCAACTTGTAGATGCTATGATAAAAGATGGCCTGTGGTGTGCATTTAATGATGTACATATGGGGATTACTGCCGAAAATATTGCCGCGAAATACGGGTTTAGTCGGGAAGATCAAGATGCCTTTGCTATGGAAAGCCAAAACAAAGCCATAGCGGCTATTGATGCTGGAAGGTTTAAAGATGAGATTTTACCTATTGAAATTCCACAAAAAAAAGGTGATCCGTTAATATTTGATACTGATGAGGGACCCCGCCGGGGAACTAACATGGAAAAGTTGGCCAAGTTACGGCCGGCCTTTAAAAAGGACGGAACGGTAACTGCCGGTAACGCGTCGGGTATTAACGACGGTGCTGCCGCCTTTGTGGTTATGTCGGCAGAAAAGGCACAAGAACTTAATTTGAAACCGATGTTTACCGTAAGGTCCACTGCTTCTGCCGGTGTAGATCCTGCTTATATGGGCTTAGGGCCGATTCCGGCGAGCCGGAAGGCTCTTAAAAAGGCAGGGCTAAGGGTTCAGGATCTTGATTTGATTGAGGCCAATGAAGCTTTTGCTGCACAGGCGATGGCAGTGGTGAAGGATTTGGAGCTGCCTGTTGATAAGGTAAATGTAAACGGTGGTGCCGTAGCTTTAGGGCACCCAATAGGCGCCAGTGGGGCCCGCATCCTGACAACTTTATTATTTGAAATGAAGCGCAGACAGAGTAAATACGGACTGGCTACATTATGCATTGGTGGCGGTCAGGGAACGGCTCTGGTTGTTGAAAATCTCTTGTAAAAATCGTATAGTGTTTTGGAGGTATAATGATGGACATAAAAAAGATTATGGTAATTGGCGCCGGACAAATGGGTTCGGGTATTGCCCAGGTTGCGGCAGCTGCAGGTTGTGATGTTGTCCTTAACGATATCAAGGAAGAATTTGTAACTAAAGGTTTGGCGAATATTGAGAAAAACTTAACTAAGAACGTGAGTAAGGGAAAACTGGAAGAAGCAGAGAAAAATAATACTATTCAACGTTTAAAATCGTCTACTAGCTTGCAAGATGCCAAAGATGTTGACCTGGTAGTGGAAGCAGCCGTGGAGAACATGGATATAAAAGGTAAAATCTTTAGGGATCTCGATGAAATAGCTCCTAAGCATGCTATCCTGGCTACTAACACATCTTCACTGCCCATCACGGAGGTTGCGGCAGTAACCAATAGGCCTGAAAAAGTTATCGGTATGCATTTCATGAACCCTGTACCGGTAATGAAGTTGGTTGAAGTAATTCGGGGATTGGCTACCTCGGATGAAACCTTCGAAGTGGTAAAGGCAAGTAGTGAAAAAATGGGTAAGGTGCCCGTGGAAGTGAATGATGCTCCGGGATTTGTCAGTAACAGGGTTCTATTGCCCATGATTAATGAAGCTATATATTGTGTTTGGGAAGGTATAGCTACACCGGAGGCCGTTGACCAGGTTATGAAACTAGGTATGAATCATCCCATGGGCCCTCTGGCGTTAGCTGATCTGATCGGCCTGGATACCTGTCTTTATATCATGGAAGTACTTCACGAAGGATTCGGGGACAGTAAGTACCGTCCTTGTCCTTTGCTTCGTAAATATGTAGCTGCTGGATGGATGGGTCGTAAAGTAGGTCGCGGTTTTTACAAATATGATTAAACTTAACACATCCATTGGGGGAGGTGTATCATTTGGAGTTAAATAATATAACGGTTGATAAGAATGAATGTATTGGTGTTTTGACTATCAACCGGCCTAAAGTTCTCAATGCATTGAATGAAGCAACCCTCAGCGAAATCGGTGCAGGTATTGATCAGCTCGAAAAGGACGAAGATATTCGTGTAATTATCATCACAGGAGCAGGAGACAAGGCTTTTGTTGCCGGTGCTGATATCGCCTTTATGCAAGGCCTATCTCCGCTACAGGGCAGAAAATTTGGCCGGTTAGGACAGTCAGTGCTCAGTAAAATTGAGAATTCGACCAAGCCGGTTATAGCCGCCATAAATGGATTTGCCCTTGGCGGCGGTTGTGAATTGGCAATGGCTTGTGATATACGTATTGCGGCGAAAACTGCTAAATTTGGACAGCCAGAAGTCAATTTAGGCCTTATCGCCGGGTTTGGAGGTACTCAGCGGTTAACCAGATTGGTGGGTCCCGGAAGGGCTAAGGAAATATTGTTTACAGCGGATATGTATGATTCAGATGCTGCTTTTAAGATGGGCCTGGTTAATCATGTAGTATCTCAAGAAGATCTGATGGGATTTTGTACTAGTATGGCTAAGAGAATTGCCAGCCGCGGTCCCGTTGCCGTTCAGTTGAGTAAAGAAGCAGTGAATGAAGGCTTAGAAATGGATCTGGAGAAAGCTTTGACTCACGAGGCTAATCTTTTTGGTCTGGTGTTTGCTACAGAAGATAAAAAAGAAGGTATTGCAGCCTTTTTGGCCAAGAAAAAACCGGAATTTAAAGGGCAGTAGTATAAGTTTCAACTAAAATCAGAAGGGCGTCCTTTTACGGTCGCCCTTATATTATAACGGAGGAATGTTCATTGTCACGTTTCAAAGTCGTTCCGATTGAGGAGTTGAATCGCCGAATTGCTGCATTCCAAGTGCATATGGCGGGAAAAGGTATTTTAGGAGCTTTAATCATGCAGTCTGCAGATCTTGTCTATTTTACAGGAGTTTTTCAAAACAGTTTTCTGTTTATACCTGTAGAAGGTGAGCCTCTGTTGATGGTGCGGCGTAGTTTAAAAAGGACCACTGAGGCCACACCTCTAACTAAAGTGGTTCCGGTCAAAAGTATTAGGCAAGTACCAGGTGTAATAGAGAATAACGGTTATAAACCAGTTCATAATTTAGGAATTGAAATGGACGTTATTCCTGCATCCATGTATTTCAATTTGCAAAAGATCTTTGATCAAACGGAACTTGTTGATTGTTCGGGATTAATTAAAAGGCAGCGTGCAATCAAGTCAACCTTTGAATTAGAATTAATTCAAGAAACCAGTGATATGATGGATAAAGTCTTTGCAAGTGTTCCTGAATTTTTAACCCCGGGTATTACTGAGGTGGAATTAGCAGGCCAATTAGAAGCCCGGTTGAGAAAAGAAGGTCACCAGGGGTTAGTGCGAGTGCGTGGATTTAACCAGGACTTTCATTACGGGTGCTTGCTTTCGGGACCAAGTGGAGGTGTGTCAAGCTTTTTTGACGGTCCGTTGGGCGGTCCTGGGATATATGCTTCTTTTCCCTTTGGTACCGGGGATCGTATAATTCAAAAAAATGATACTGTCTTGATTGATTATGTAGGAGTAAAATATGGTTACGCGGTAGATATGACGAGGCTATATGGATTAGGAGAATTAAACAGCAAATTATCCCAAGCTCATAGTATTGCATTGGAAATGCAGAAAGTTGTGGTAGATTTAGCCAAACCCGGCGTTCCGGGTAATGAAATCTATGAGCAGGTTTACCAAATTGCTTGCGATAACAAACTTGAGAAGCATTTTATGGGGTGTGGGGACCAGGTATCCTTTATTGCCCACGGAGTAGGACTGGAGTTAAACGAATTACCGGTGATAGCTAAAGGAGTAACCATGCCATTGGAAGAAGGAATGGTAATTGCCCTTGAGCCAAAGTTTGTTTTCCCTGGGGAAGGGGCCGTAGGCATAGAAAATACATTTGCTGTTACAGCCAACGGTTTAAAACGTTTTAGTAGTTATCCCGATGAGATTATTAAGATTTAATATAAGTTATAAAAAACGACTCAACTAAAGCCGGGGTGCATTTACCTATCAAGGTTAGTGGCACCCCTTCCCTATGGGTAAAAAACACTTGCAATAGATCGTTATTTATGGCAAACTATATCTTGTGCCGCCGAAAGCGGTGGAAAAAAACAGCAAGCAAGTGGTAAACAATTTCCACTTGAACCGGGCAGCAAAAGTTGATATAATTAATTCTTGTCGGCACAAAACCGGCATTAACAAAAAAGCAAGCTGGGAAATAATTACCACTTGCCAAACAGCAACAAACCGAGTATAATTAATTCTTGTCGGCGCCAAACA
>JADQBQ010000048.1 GCA_016278505.1 Clostridiales bacterium | reverse complement strand
ATCAACACACTGGAAACCGTCCAAAATAAGCGTTTCCCCCACATGTTTAGATTGCCCCTCAACATTTTTATCGTGGTTTTGATGTTCTTGTTCATGTTGGCAACTGCAATTCTGTCCGCACGTTTTTGTCATGGTTATTCCTCCAAACTTTACGACTTAACCTATTCTGCTTCGCAATGCCCCCTGTGATGCTCTAAAGCAACTTCAATAATAGCTTTTACGCAAGCATCCTGCAGACTGTAATACACCATCTTACCCTGCTTTCTACTCTTGGCTAAGCCCAAATTTTTTAAAAGGCGAAGGTGGTGTGAGGCGGCGGCAACACTGGAATCAATAATTTGAGCTACGTCGCACACGCACAATTCCTCACGGGAGAGCGCGTATGCAATCTTTATTCTATTGTCGTCACCCAGGGCTTTAAAAATTTGCCCCAAACCTTCTGTGACTTTTACCTGTGCCCTCACGCGATGGACTTTCTCTTCGTCCGGCGAGAAACAAGTACAAGTATCAAATTGCTCTTCTGCTGCCATTACTCAACCCCCTAAATCATTTAAACAATCATTTGAATGTTAGAGTATAATATGCAACCCCTTTGTGTCAACACCTTTTTTGTCACAAAAATGTAATTCATGTAACAGGCATGAAAAATATCACAAAAAGTTTAACTTTGCGTTACATGAATGTTAAGTAATTTAGTTAAAATATACCGAAGTTCGTTCATTTAATTTGTACTCCGGTGGTGTACCAACCCCTTCTCGCCTCCTCTTTTTTCCTAATGTAAGGGCCGGTTCAAGCAAGATACCGGCCCTGTTCTTGTGCTAATCCAACTAGAAAAAAGAGGAAATAACTGAAACAAATTACATAGTATTACTTATTCCCCCCATAAAAACCGATTTATTTTCGGATAATAATCAAAAAACTTCACAGAGGAGATGAAAATGACACGAAAAGGAAAGCAAAAGCGAATCAGTTATCCCTCGTTATTGGTAGGAACTATGGTAATAATAGGTTTTGCTGCCTTTATACTTGGTTCCGGTGTGGGTAAAGTGTGTGCTGTGACAGTAAACGGAAAGACAATTGCCTATGCACAGAGCAAGGGGCAAGCGCAGGAAGCCCTGGCAAAGTTAGCAGCGCGAAAAACAAAGGAACTGGCTCAAGATGTCATGGTGGATGGTAAGGTGGAGTTTAAAACAGTCAGAGAGTCCGAAAATGCGTACGATGATAAGAAACTGGCTAGCGTGCTTGATAACGAACTGAGCTTCGTAACCGAAGGTGTAGTAGTTAATATTAACGGAACCCCCCAGTTTAGATTCAAGAATAAGGATGTAACTGATAGGTTTATTAAACAGTTACGAAACAAATATAGCACAGGTGAAAATTGTAAGATTAGTTTTGCCGAAAAAGTGGAAACCCTTAATCAAAAGGTTAATATTGAAAAGCTAAACACCGTCGAAGAGGCCATGCGCCTGGCGGAACAAGGACGAGGCCAACCTGAGATACATATTATTGAAGAGAATGATACCCTTTGGGACCTGGCTGTAGCCAACAACACCACCGTGGACCGGTTAAAAAGCTTAAACCCGGGGGTTGACGAGAACCTTCGCCCGGGAGATGAGATAAAAGTGTCCGGCTCAACACCGTTATTGACCGTCATTGCCAGTTATGAAACCATAGAGCAGGAGAAAATTCCTTTTGGCACCCAATACAGGTCGGATGCTTCTTTACCTATGGGAACGAGAAAAATTATTCAGCAGGGCACAGAAGGTTTGAAAAAAGTGACCTACAAGGTGATAGCTAAAAACGGGAAGATCACTGAGAAAACCGTATTAGATGAAAATATTATTGAGAAATCAGTACCGAGAATTATAAAACAGGGAACTAAATTATCTTACTCCTCCCGGGGGGGCAGACTGGCTTGGCCTGTTTCCGGCAGTATTACGTCCCGTTTCGGCCCACGCTGGGGAGGAAAGCACAGGGGTATTGATATTGCCGCCGGCTACGGCGTCCCCATACGGGCGGCAGCACCCGGGAGGGTAGTAAGTGCTAATTGGCAGGGTGGCTACGGGCGGATGGTAGTTATTTCTCACGGAAACGGGATAGTCACACGATATGCACATATGTCGGCCTTTGGCGTTCAGAAGGGACAGACCGTAAGCAAAGGCCAAATTATCGGCAAAGTGGGCACATCAGGTAATACAACCGGGCCACACGTTCATTTGGAAATGTTAAAAAACGGTGCTCAAACAAATCCACTTAACTACTTATAGCGGTAATAACGGGGAAAAATGAGGCAAGGGGATGACGGCGGTGGCAAATTTTTTTGTAGAGATGCTCAAAGACAAATTTGAACTAAACGAGTCTGAAACCGATTTACTAAAAAAGACAACCCGCCAGTTAAACCGTGATGAGCGAAAGCAGTACTTTCAACACCTAAAGCCCAGGGGAAAAAAATTTGGTGAATTTTTAAAACATAGATATAACTCCCTTGATAATGTACAAAAGAAGCAATGGTTGGATATGGTGGTACAAAGCATGTTGGATCGCGGCGGAACCCCTGATATATGTGATTCCCTGGCAACAAAAGTAATCGGCCCAATAACTGTTTATAATAAAGTCAAACAACACTCGGAAAAGAAAGGGATCACCATAAAAAATATCGGTGATTTCGGAGGCATGGGAATTGTTATTGTGCTTGTGGGCCTTATCACTGTACTGGTGCTATATTTGATGGCCAGGTAAATACAACGTATAAAACCCAGCTCCCGCGCAAATCATAACCAAAATTATGAGGTCGGGAGCTTTTACTTTTATGGAAAATTGGTATTCATTAATACCACCTCTCGTAACAATTGCTACTGCCGTGTTCACTAAACGCATAATCCCCTCCTTAACACTGGGCTTATGGGTGGGTAGTATCTTATTAGTGCCCAGCCTTCTTGGGGGAACCGTCAAAGCCTCGGAATATATTGTAGATTCCCTTGCCTCCAAAGAAAGCGCTTACATAGTGCTTTTTCTGTTTGTTTTTGGCTCCTTAGCGGAAATATTTAAAGTCTCAGGCGGTATAAAAGGGTTTGCTAATTTAGCAGACAGGTATGTAAAGGATGAAAGAGGGGCGCTTTTATCTGTTTGGGCCGCCTCCCCAGCCACCTTTCTTGACTGCTGCTTTCATGTCATATCCACCGGCACCATAGCAAAACCTTTGATTGAAAAGGTAAAAGGGTCAAAGGAAAAGCTGGCCATGGTGGTCAACGTTACATCTTCACAGCTTATTGTGCTTATTCCCATTGCCACAACCTACGTGGGCTACATAATCGGTGTCACAGGTTCTGCCATGCAGCAGGCAGGACTGGAGGGCTCTCCCTATTCCCTGTACCTTAAGAGCATACCCTTTAACTTTTACTCCATAGGCATGGTTATCCTCAGCATCCTGGTGACATTCTTTGGCCTCGGGTTTGGTAAATGGAGATTCGGAAAGCTGGGAAAGGCTCAAGGTGGAGTGCATGGAGAGCATGTAGCGCATGAAGAATGTGAATTTGAAGAAAAGGCTCCGCCCAGGGTTACCAACCTGCTTTTACCTCTCCTGGTTCTGGTGGGCCTCATACTGTTCTTGTTCTGGTATACGGGACAGGGCGACGGCCGCACTTTTTTACAGGCATTTATGAATGCAGAATTTGAAAAAGCTATTTTTATCGCTACTTTTGCCACGGTGATTTTGACAGCTTTATATTACACCCTGCAAAAGATACCCATGGCAGAGCTGGAAAGCCATTTCTTAAGCGGCGGGGCAGAGCTTTTGCCGCCAATAGTGGTTTTGATTTTAAGCTGGTCACTTTCCAGTGCCACTCAGGACCTTGGCTTTGTAGAGTTCATCTCTAAGAGCGTTGGTGCCGCAATTCCCACCCTGTTTATACCGGCAGCCATATTTTTAATAGGCGGTTTCACTTCATATTTTATTGGATCTTCTTGGGCCACCTGGGCACTTATAATGCCCCTTGGGCTGCCCCTGGCGGTGGGCACAGGGGCCAGCATCCCCCTTGCTGTGGGGGCTGTCCTCGCCGGGGGGTCCATTGGGGATAACGTCTCCCCCCTGGGGGAAACACCGGTATTGACTTCTGCCATCACTGATGTGCCCATTTTGGAACATGTACAGACCACCCTTCCTTATGCGTCAATAGTAATTGGTATAGCCACTATTCTTTTTGTAGCAGTACAGGCAGCACTAACATAACGAGGAGGAACTAAGTATGAAGGAACATTCCCTGGAAATTTTGAAAATTTTAACTGAAACACCCGGCGTATCCGGCTTTGAGTCTCCCATAAGAAAAGTTCTGGCAAATTATTTATCACCCCTGTCCTCGGAAATAAAAACAGACAAGCTGGGGAGTCTGGTTGCTATTAAAGAGGGGACAAGTGTCGGCCCTAAAATTATGCTGGCGTCGCACATGGACGAAGTAGGGTTTATGGTTACTCAAATTACCGGGGAAGGCTTTATTAAGTTTCAGGCTTTGGGCGGTTGGTGGAACCAGGTCCTTCTTGACCAAAGGCTGGAAATACTGACTTCAGGCGACAGAGTGATAGGCGTGATTGGGGCAAAAGCGCCGCATATTTTAACGTCGGAAGAGTTAAGGCAGCCGGTTAAAATGAAATCAATGTTTATAGATGTGGGCTCCACAAGCAAGGAAGAAACCGAAAAAATTGGCATCAAGCCCGGTGACCCGGTAGTCCCCTATAGTCCGTTTATGCTTTGTAAAAATTCAAAAACATTTATGGCCAAAGCCCTTGATGACCGTGCCGGTTGTGCCATGCTGGTGGAGCTGTTCCAGAGAATCAGCCGGGGTGAGCACCCCAATACAGTTTACGGTGTGATGACTGTACAGGAAGAGGTAGGGCTCAGGGGGGCCAATACCAGCGTAGATGTGGTAAAGCCGGACCTGGCCCTGGTTGTTGATGTTACTGTAGCCACGGATACTCCGGGCATAAGTGACAATGAAGCTCCTACCAAAACATATTTAGGCAAGGGCCCGGTTATCGGCTTTTATGATGCCAGCATGATTCCACATATCCCCTTCAGGGATCTCGTGATCAAAACCGCGCAGGAAAACAACATACCGTTCCAAGTTGAAGTTATGGCCGGTGGCGGCACGGATGCCGGTAAAATACACTTATTTCGAGAGGGTGTGCCTTCGGTGGTTATAGGCATCCCGGTACGGTATATTCACGACCACGTAGGGCTCGCCCATCTAGATGACTATCAACACGCGGTTGAACTTCTTTTTGCTCTGGTAAAGAAGATAAATACAGAAACACTGAGGGAGTTAGAGGATATTTTGTGATACAAAGTACAAGTCATCGCCAGAATATATTGCCACCGGCAATAGGTTCATCAACACTGGCAACGGTAGAAAATGAACCAGATGTTTTCTCAGAACAAGAAATGCATATATTAGAAGTAGTTAAAGATAAATATGCTTAACTGGAGGAAATGGAACGGCAGCATACCAGCGGGCCTGACCCGGTAACGAAGAAAACTAAGGCTAATAGTCATGTAATTTTAAGCAACAATAGCCCCTCTGCCGAAAGGTGGGTGCGATTTGCGTCAGGAAACACATCATAATCGTGGCTAATCATCTTCCCCTAACATATTCCGGGCATCAATATCCTCTACTTTGCCGTTAAGCTCTTGCAAGCCCGGTCCCGGATGAGTATCTTCTTTGGGTATCAAAGAAGATACTTTTCTTTCTTTATGGTCTTTTGATTTCGACAATTGTAAAACCCCCATTATTTTTTAGTACTCTGGACGAATGTTGATGGCCATATCGTGTCTGATATGGCAAAGTAAGAATACGAGGGGGTATAAAATTATATAAATTCCGGCTTGTCATCCTTTATTAATACATCCACCAGCACAGGACCATTATAGGACATAGCTTGGCTTAAAACACTCCGAATTTCTCCTGGATCTTCAACCTTGAATCCCTTAACTCCACATGCCCCGGCATACACTGAAAAATCCGGCGCGTAAACCTCCACACCAAAGGGAACCATACCGGCCTTTTGCATACGGTGCTCTTCCAGCAGGTATCTACTATTATTAAATATTATTACAACTACCGGCAGATCATAACGGGCGGCGGTAAGCATTTCTTGCATAGTCATAATAAACCCACCTTCACCTACTAAAACGACAACCTTTTTTTCACTGCAAGCCACCTGGGCTCCCAATCCAAATGGTAGGCCGCTGCCCATACAGCGCCAATATTCAGAAATGATAACCGTGTTGTTTCTAGGTAAAAATCCACGATCAAACCAGTGCATAAATTCCCCGGAATCAATGGTAATGATTGCATTTTCAGGGACGGTCTCATTCAATATTGATACTACCGTACGTGGAGATATAGGCTGATCAGGAAGATTGGCCTCTGCTTTAATCATGGCAACAAATTCCTGGTGCTGTTCCTTCACCCTTTCCTGCCAGTTCTTATTGCACGGATAATCCTTAAGTCCTTCATTTATTAAGTCCAGAGCCAGAACCATATCACCTGTCACAGCGTGAGGTTTAAAATGACGGACTATATTTTGCGGCCGGGTATCAATCTGGATCACCTTTGAATTGGGAATAAATTTATGTTCATAAGGACTGGCCCCTATAAGCAAAATACAATCAGCCTGGTTTAAAATGGGTGGAATATGAGCTTCACCCAGCCCTCCCACGATGAAATCATCGCTTCCTTGAAATATTCCTCTGGCACCCTGTCCCGGGATAACAGCTGCTCCCATTTGCCGGGCCAATTGGTACACCTTTTCTTTGATGGGGATTACCGCTCTACCTGCAATAATCAAAGGTTTGCAGGAGTTAAACAACAAGTCTATTACGTCATTAACATTGCCGGAAAGGGTCGGTGTACCGGGAATATTTAGTGGCGGTATTTGATACACGTTAACCGGGCTTGAAAAAATGTCTTTGGGGATGGAAACATGGCAGGGTGTATTATCACCAATGGCCTTTTCTAAAGCTATTTTAAGGGTCTCAATAACCGACTCCGGCCTGGTGAGAAGAGTTGTCAAGCCGGTGATGGGCGCAAAAAGCTGCTGCTGGTCAAAGTATTGTTTAGCGTTCATAGCTATCTTTCCGGTCTCAACCTGCCCTGTAATTATAAGCAGAGGCACACCGTCTCGATAAGCATCGGCCACGCCGTTTAAAAGGTTCAACGCGCCTGGGCCTTCCGTGGCCAGGCATACACCGGGCCTTCCCGTCACCCTGGCCTCTCCGCAAGCCATAAAAGAAGCTCCCTGCTCGGCGGCGGTACTGTAAAACTTAATAATATCCTGTTTACCCAGGGCATCCATGAGCGGCAAAATAGCATTGCCGGAAACCCCATATATGTTATTGATGCCCCAGTGATGCAAAGCCTTTACCATGATTTGCGCAACAGTCTCACTCAATTAGAATACCTCCACAATTTAACGTGATTAATACTGCCCTAAATAAAATTACTCATTTGTAAATTCAGGTGCCTCGCTGCCCGGCGGCAGGAAACTTTCAAAGTCATGATAGTGCCCGGTTTCCTCCCTTTTTTTCTCACTCCCAGTAAAGACTTCAAACCCAGTTGTCTTATCATATCAAACATTGCGGGCATACCGCCCGGCGGTATTTTACGCTTACAAAATCACTCCTGTTCGCGAAGTTATATTTTATTCTAACCGTCTTAATCGCTTTAATTACCAAAAGAAGCCTTATGCAAAGTATTTAATAAAAAATCATATAATAATGGCCGCATAAGAAAAATAGTTTACCACCTGTTTGGAAAGTATAAAAAAAATCAGATATCTTGGAGGAAATTGCTATGTGGGACGGTTGGCCAATAACCCGTATTTTACTGCTTTTTACCGGTCTTGCTTTCTTGATGATCTCACTGCAGGTCAGTATATTTCACTACCGTCAAAATTTTAGGCACTGGGCCATGTACGGGCCGGTAATCGGCGGGCCGGTGTTAGGTATATTTGCGATATTACTGTCTTTTTATAACACACCTGTGTTACGCGATATACTGGTGGTTTTGCTTTTTGCCGGTGTAGCATTGGGGGCTACGGGATCGGTTCTACACGTTAACGGTATTGGGCAACGGGTTGGTGGCTATGAAGAATCACAAAACTTCCTTAACGGGCCGCCGCTAACGCTTCCTATGATGGTGGCAGCCATGAGCATTTTGGGTTTAATTGCACTGTACTGGAGGTAGCCGTATGCAGGAAATCAGGACAAGATATCCCGGGTATGACATTTTAAAAGAAGAGGATCACTGGGATGAGCATACCCGCGAAATCGTTTTGAAACGGTTGGGGCCGTTCCCTGAACATAAATTCTTGAAGCATCACGAAGCTCAAATGATCTTTACCATAGCGCAGCATATTGTTTATGACCATAGAAAGGAAATATTAGATTACGTTTTACACCATATGGACAATACCCTTTCTTCCCCGGTTGGTGAGGACCAGCGCAAGACCGGCACCCCGGAACAAAAAGTGTTAATACGCGAAGGACTTAAAGCTATTGACAAGCTGGCAAAAAAACAATACGGACCACCTTTCCTGGAAATAAGCATTGAGCAACAGTTATCTATCTTAACGGCTTTACATAAAGGGTTGGCTCCGCCAATGAAAGAATGGCAGACCATACCGCAAAAGGCACTGTTTAAAAAGCTGGCCACTACCATGGTCAGTGCGTATTATTCCCATCCCACCGTATGGTCGGAGATTGGTTACGGCGGACCTGCATACCCGCGTGGGTATGTACGCGTAGAAAGAGGACTTACTGACCCGTGGGAGGCTAAAAGAGATGCCAACGAATCATGATTATGTCCTACATAACTGTGATCACTATGACGGTCACCGTTATAACCATCTAGATAAAAGAAAATATGGTGATGGTGCGGATATTTGTATAGTCGGGTCGGGAGCTGCCGGAGGGGTTTTGGCTTACGAGCTTAGTAAGGCCGGATTTGAGGTAGTGGTCATTGAAGCGGGCCCTTTCTGGAATCCGCAGACCGATTTTGCCAGTGATGAGCTGTCCATGCAGAGCCTGGCCTGGAATGACACCAGACTGGTAGCTGGTAGTGACCCACTGGGCATGGGGCACAATAATTCCGGACGCGGTGTTGGGGGCGGTACCGTACACTTTACCGGAGTGTTTTACCGGTTTCACGAATCTGATTTTAGGGTTAAAACCCTGGATGGCGTGGCAGATGATTGGCCCATTACCTATCAAGATTTAGAGCCTTACTATGAGAAAATTGAAAAGGATATTGCCGTTTCCGGCCCCAAACACTTTCCCTGGGGTCCTTTCCAGGGACCCTACCCTTACCCGGAGCGTGAGCCCATCAGCGCCAATGCCCAGGTTTTCCGGGAAGGTTGTGAAAGGTTGGGCATAAGAAGTACGGTTGCTCCACTGGCCATATTGTCCGCTCCCTTTGACGGGCGCCCTCCATGTATTAACAGGGGTTTTTGCAACCAGGGGTGCAAGCCCAACGCCAAGTTCAGTACCCTTATTCACCATATACCCAAGGCCATCGGCCACGGGGCTGAAGTCCTAAGTGACTGTATGGTAACCCATGTAAAAGTTGACAAAAGCGGTGAGGTTGAGGGAGTTACTTTTGTTCATGACGGGAAAGAGTACTTTCAAAAGGCCAAAATAACTATCCTATCTGCTTTTTGTATTGAAACTCCGCGCCTTTTGTTAAATTCAGCCTGCCCTCAGTTTCCCGACGGTCTGGCTAACAGCAGCGGTATGGTAGGGAAAGAATTAATGACCCACAGCGGGCATGATATCTTTGCCAAATTCCACGATGAGGTGCGCCTCTACAAGGGTACACCTGTGCTGGCGGTATCCCAGGAGTTTTACGAAACAGATGCTTCCAGGGGCTTTGTCCGGGGTTATACCTTTAATGCACACGGGGCAAGGCCTTTGGGTTTGGCTAAAAATTTGGTATCCAAGGCCGGTATTTGGGGGCAAAAATTGTATGACATCATGCGAGACTATAATTTCCACGCTCAGATCACCCTGGTTGGTGAGGTATTGCCGGATAAGAATAATACAGTCACCTTGAGTAATGAAAAAGATGAATACGGGATGCCCAGGCCGGTGGTTACTTTTAGTTACGGGGGTAATGACAATAAATTAATTGCGCACGCGGTACAAAAGGCCAATGAAATACTTACCGCTGCCGGGGGGCAGCCATCGTTTGTGACGCCGGATACAGGGCATTTAATGGGTACCTGCCGGATGGGTAACGACCCTTCCACCTCGGTAGTTGACCACTCTTGTCGCAGCCATGACATTCCCAACCTGTATATCTGCAGCGCAGCAGCTTTTGTGACTTCCGGGGGGTGCAACCCCACAGAGACAGTCATGGCCCTTGCGGCCAGGACAGCTGATCATATAATCGAGGAGGCCAAGAAGCTCTGACATTCCTCCCTTGTCCAATGAAAAGCCGGTTTCCTTTTTCACTTAAGAAAACCGGCTTCTGATATAGGTTGTAAATGCTCGATAACTTTTATGCTTGTACGCTTTTATAGTAACGTCTCAATACTATCAACTGCAAAAAGCACCTCATCGCCTACAGCACAACCTTTTCCGCTAAAACGGTACCCTTTTTTTCCGGATACTACAGCTACCTGCATAATTCCGTTATCGGCCAGGTTTTGACGAGTTTGTACCATTTTATAAACACCGAAGACCAAAGTATTATCCTCCCGAATTTCCTTAACCTTACCCGCCACTATCAGGTGTGGTTTTCCTTGTGCAGTCAAGGTTGTAATGGGCACAAAAGCAGTTTGTTCAATTACCCCTTTTATTTCCGACGTTAATTTTTGTTTATCTCCAGTCCCACAACAGCTGCATCCCATTTCCTATTACCTCCCTTTTTAACTATTTGATTAAAGAATAACAGTTTAAAGGAAACGGTGCTGTTAAATATTTTACATTAAATCAAAAACAGCGGTCTTTAAGCATATAATATTTGTCTATCTTGTAAATATATTTTTGGTCCGTAAGCTCTTTGAGCACCTGAACGACCATTACCCTTGAAGCCCCAATGAAATCAGCAATATCTTGTTGGGTTAGTCTAATTTTGATGAGTGTTCCCTCGGATGATGCCTCTCCGTGCTCAACAGCCAGGCGAATAAATAAATTTAATACCTTATCTCGGATTGACCCGGTACGCAATTCTGTAAACTGTTCCCATGTGCTGTATAACCTGTTGGCCAGACTGGAAATAACCTGCAGCGCCAGGTCCGGTGATTCCCGAATGATTTCTTCCAAACTCCGGCGGTTAAGTGCACATACTCGAGCGTCTTCTAAAGCTATGGCGGTAGCCGGGTGGGTACCGCTGCGAAACAGAGCGGTCTCTCCCAGCACTTCGCCTTTGGCGGCCACGTGCAAGATAACCTCTTTTCCTTCTTCGTTCACCCGCGCCAGTTTAAAACTCCCCGCCTTGATTAGAAATAATGTATCGATTATGTCTCCTTGATTAAATAAAATATCCCCGCGCCGCAGATTTCGTCTGCTGGCAGCCTGACCGCAAACTTTACTAAAAACCTCAGGTTCTACGTCATTGAAAAGTGGCAGATCCTGCAAGCAGAGGCGACGTTCTATTTTCACGGTTCATCTCTCCAATCCCAGGTTAGATTGATATTCTATTTTACCTTAAACAGAGGCACTAAACCAATCAAGGCCAGCAAGTCCTCTTACGAATAATGTTAATTATTTAACAGATAGTAAAGAGGCGTTTGTTGTATAGTTTTATAATAGAAGGCTACTAACAAAAGGTAAAAAAGGTGTAATCGTTGCCGGCGGCTTGCACCACTCCTTTGCTGTGAGAGAATTCTTAGAAGGTTTTTTTGCTGCCCAGAATATTGATTTAACGGCTACTATTGAATTAAAAGGTAATGTACCGTGCCTGGCCTGTGGGCATGGAGAATCATGCCCTATAAGTAATGTAAAAGATATTTGGGGGGCAGATGCAAAGATAACGGAAGATAAGTTCTGGCAATTCAAAGATCATGATAATTTAATAGATGAGGCAAAAGAAATTGGCCAAAAGTTGAATAGGTTATAACTAATAAAATCACACCGATAATAAACCCAGCTTTTAGCTCTAAGAACAATAAAAAATCCGGGGCAAGCCGCTGCTACCCCGGGAACTACTCAAATGGCCGAAATATCCTTTTTTAAAATATCAAGTAAATTTACGCCGGGCATGTGGATATAAGTTAGATCGATTTCTTCCAATTTCTTTCCAATACAAAAAATCTTACATATATTTGGGGAATATTTTATTAATCCTCATTACTTTCTTCTTTCTCCTGCTGTTCAAACATTTTATGAATATTAACAATTGGTAAAACCAATGTTTGGAATCCAGAGTTCGCAGTTATGCTACTTATAATTGAACGCAGATAAGGAAATAAAACAGCCGTGGCATTAATCCTCAATAACTTCTCTATTCGCTCGGGTTCAAGTGTTGTTTCGAGTTTAAAAAAACCAATCAACTCTATTTCTAAACTAAAAGGATGATATTCTTTACATTCTTTGAATACAACATCCTAAGTCAACAGCGGCTATATTTTCGCTCAAATCGACATCCAAATCATGAAAAAACTCTACCTCCAGGGAAATTTCCTTATCAGGTTCAAAATTAGAATTTGCTTCAAACATAATCTTTTTAACTATATAGTTATCAAAGGTTAAAACGCTTTTTGTATGCTTATCCATCTTTTACGCAAATTGTTAAAATTGCTTTTTCCTTTAAACTCAATGCCATACTTAGATAATTCTTTTGTTAGTTCTTCTATACTGCAATTCTTGATAAATTCCAAAGTATTATCAAATGCTCCCATTGAGTTCACCAGCCTTTCTAATACATACAAATAATATAATCAGAAATTATTCTTTCATCCCTGATACACAACTGAATATGTGTTTTAGGTATTCTTGTAGCTCCCGCTTTGATCAGGCCAATAGAAAGCGTGTTTTTTGGGTTGTATGGCCCTCTTACTAGTTTATAACCATCCTTTTCACATAGCATATTGATAACTCTACAGTCAAAAGGATAGTCTATGTCTGGTTTTTTATCTTCCTTTTCATATCTTTCTTGAATAGATGATATTACTTGCATATACTCTTTATATGTTACGTTTTTAACCAAATCCATTATCTCATGGCGGTTACATTTAAGATATGCCTGAATAAGAGAGATATCTCTTTCAGGTATTTAAATTCTACAGGAGGAAGGCATATTCCTTTTTCTATCCATCGCTGCTTTTCGACAAAAACCGCACACTCACATTTTATTCATTCCTTTTTAGTTCGCCTTGCCCCCCGCGGTTAAACGCTATCACGATATCTCGCTAAACTTAAAACACAGAATAAGCTTTATTTCAGCAGTCGTAATGCCTGCCTATTGCATAGTGGTAAATGTTCTTTTGATTAAAAGTTGCAAGTGAAGTCCGCATTTTAATTGAATTGGGATAGAAAATTTGAATAAAAGATGAAAGTGGTTTGATTAAATAATGCAAGTAACCGGACCAATTTGAATAAAAAATGCAAGTGGGCATCGTATTCTTTTAATCCAAACTGCCATAAATCATCAATGAGTTTTTATTTATACCATCTATTCAAAGTTACCCGTTATTTAGTTCGCGAAGCAGATCAACATTCTCTATATAATCCTCTTCGCAGAGTAATTCATATTTTTCATTTTCGAGAGTTATCACTTTGTCAAAATGGACACCGCTAGCTCCTTCAGTAAATCCAATTCCAGAGACAATAAGTTGGTTTGAGAAAATACGTTCGCAAATATACTTGTAAATCTGGTTCCTTTTTTCATCGTCGGTCTCAGCGTTATTCGGGCTGTCAAATACGACAGGAAAACTGATGGCATCGGGATTGAACTCTTGCTTTAACTGGATCAAATTTACATACCAAATAATTGTGGAGATGGGGTTGTTACTACCGCCAGCCGAAAATGTCCGCTTGATATTTTCAAAGCTTTTTGAATTAATACCTTCAAGCCCAAACCGATTTTTGTCGCTGAGCATAAGTGTGTAGTATCTTTCATTGATCTTTTTTTTGGCATCGCTGTATTTACGCAGCCCCTTTTTAACTTCCTTTGCGTCAGCTTCATTCGTGGCAATTGATTCTTGCACGGCGTGAAGATCGTCTGAGATTTTTTCCTTGATGTTAATATATCCTTTGTGGCGCAGAACATCATTTATCTCGGCGGATTTGATGCTCATTGAGGCTTCATATTCTTCCAATTTTGTTAGCCAGTTTGAGTATTCCGCTTCAAGAGCCGCAATTTTTCGATCGATTTCTCCGATGCTGTACTGCATGTCACTACTGAGCAAAATGATGTCGTCGCCCGTATTGTAGCGTTTAATACGAAGATCAACGGTGTCATCAAGATTGGATTTACAAAGAGGGCAAATATGCGCTTTTAAGGAAGCAATCTGCTTTTCGTTTTCCTTATCAAGAAGACTCAATGCACGCAGATGATATTCCAGATCAGCCTTATCATTGCGAAAGCTAACTAGCTTTTGACGAAGATCGTTAAGTGTGTGGGCAATCGTGTTGTATTCATCCTTCGTTCGGCTTACGTCAGCGCGCAGATGTTCAATATCCTTCGAATATGAAACATTGCTGATGCTTGCGTAAACTCTGTCAAGCATCATATGCATCATGTCTTGCTCTTTTGACAATCTTTTGCCTTCGGTCACTATTTTTTCTTGCTGTTGGATTGAGCTGTAATAATTATCGTCGAATGCTCCGAAATGGTAATAAAGAACGTTTTCCTTAAAGTCAGGATATTCACTAAGCCTCTGAAAAGAAGCGAATTGCGATCCGTTTTGCTTATCCTGATCAACAAAGTACAGGAGGTAATTGTAGGCGGGAGGGGTAACTTCCAGCCTTTTGATCGGTTCATCATCCTTATTATTACTTCTCTTGGGGAGTTTCACTGCGAAGTGGAATAACTGATATAATCGCTCTGCCAGTTCATGACGAGAGACAACCCTAAACAGCAGGTCTTTATTGGCGTCGAAAACTTTGAAAAGCTTATTATGCCTGAATATATAGTATCCGGTATCATCGATCGCAAATGAGAGTATGTACGTCTTGCTAGCATCGTCCCATTTATCCTCGAAAAAGCAGTCTGCACCCATGGTATGATACAACGATTTCATGATAACAGATTTCCCTCTGTCCGTACCATCGGTCGAACTGGAGGTGATCATTGTCTTCCCGGGCGAAAACTCAATTTTTCTTGCTTTCTTTTCGATACTCGAAAAGAGAAACAATTCCTTAAAAACAAGCTTACGCACATTTCCCGCCCTCCCAACGCTTGATGATCAAAAGCATAAAAACGTACTTTTCCTCTTGGCTGTATTCGATTGAAAATCTCGAGCCAAATTGCTGGAGAAGAATATCCGCCATCTGCTCTATTGTGACGTCAGTTGCTATTTCTTCAATATAGCCAGATATCTCTTCTTCGCTTTGCTGGAGTTCCTTTGCGGAGTATTCGAGCTCAACAATTTTCGCTAAGGCTGTCTTGAGCTTTCTTTTTTCTCTGATTGTCGATTGCCTTTGATCAATGAGCGCGCGGACCTGCTCAACAGAGTCATCAGCTTTTTCCATATGTCGATCAAGCATGCTATTGAGATCTGATTTTGAAATGCCTTTTCTCTTCACCAGCTCATCGTAGTTAAAAGCTGACAATTCGTAACATGCTCTTTCCTCCACAGTATCAACAATAAGCCGATATAGAGCGTTTGGTTTAATTGGTTCACAACCTTTGATTTTCTCAAAACTGCCTGTTATCTTGCCTTTAAGGTCATTTTGCGGATAAAGTAAATTCATAGATGTATATATGTAGTGAAGATTGCTTAAATCGACATTGCTGCATTTTAGCTCATTCTGTAGTGCTTTCTTTATCGTTTTCTGGCTTGCGTCATCCAAATCAGTAAAACTGAAAGTCTCAACGTCGGCTTTCGGGGCTTTACCGATCTGAAAGAAAGCATTGGAAACCAACGCGCACTTGATTGGTATATCTGGCGATGAAGCGTCTTTAAGAAGATACAGCTTTGCTATGATGCTCTGCTTCCCATCAATCTTTTTTAGTTTAGTGAATTTATAGGGTGACTGCACCTTATGCGTTTTAATCTGATAGAATTCTATGGAATTGCTAAGATGTATTTCGACATCGCACTTGTAGTCAAAAACAATACAAAAATTCTCCCTATCGAAGAGGTCGAACATTTTGCTTATCCCCCAGAATAATTCTTGACGAAAGCGGTTCTTGCTCATCGATCCTGACAGGTCATGAGGTATTCTGCTATAAGTGTCAGCAAGTGCCAACGAATTCACCTTCCTTTGTATATAAGAATATGTTGGCTTAAAATTCCCATTATTGCTAAAATATTCAGTTACATAAACTACCGATTATTAGCCTAATAGGTATATGGATAATGGGAAACACCGAGTCCGTAAGCAGATTACATGTTATAAACATACCGGGAAACTCACATCTCTGCCATAAAGTCAAAATAGTATCTGGTCGTAATAACTACATAATTAAATTAAAATCTACGTTATAGCCCGAACTTTTCATTTCTTTTGCTAATGGAGTTTTCCACCCTCCGTTTGTATCCATATCAATATATAAAACTCCTGAAATGTCGTTTGGTTTTTCGACATCCCCCTTCACTAACGCACACACATTATTTCGTCCAAGTTTTGCTATCATATATCCGTGTTCAAATATAACATTTTGTCTTGCTCGACTCATTTTCTCAGATTCCTTATTTTTGACATATCCTATATCGCATGGCGTATATAAAACAATGCTAAACCCGACATTTGAGTGTTCTTCTATTTTTTCGATTATTGTCATTCCTTGGCTAACTTGTTCATGCAATATAATAGCTTCAAATCACAATTTTTCAACAAAACGCGCTATTTCAACTTTAGCCTCATTATCATGTCCATGTACAATAAAAACTCTATTTTTATCAATAGCGGCTTTGGGTTTTTCTATTATATTTTCTCCGCTGTTGATAAAATCGTTAGCTTCAGACGTCAATTGTTTAGTTACATCAGTAATATATTTATCATAAGATAATATGTCTTCCGGCGAAACATACATAATTAGCCCTGATGGCATATGATCATTTTCATATTTAGAAAGCTCACGTGCCGATTTTTCAGTAGTGCTAATTTTCAATCTTTGGATATCTTGCTTCTTTAATAAATAGCCATTAACAATGAATTCTTCATTTTTCAAATATGGTATTAAAACATCATTAATTAATTCATTTTTATCAGTTCTATCAATATCGGTTATTACCTTATTGGTTTTAGACTTACCTATTTTTTCAGCAGTTTCCACTAATATTTGATAATACATAATTTCAACTCCTTTAGTTTTTTAATCAATTTGAAACTTCCCGTTATTGTTACCAACTGCATATTATTTCCGACCTCTGTCAATGCTTCACACAGGGGGTGATAATATGCAGTCTGACAAATCTTGTCCGTTGGTAGAACAATACCTGGCCTATCTAATTACCATTAAAGGCCGTAGTAGAAACACTATACTCGAGTACCGGTTAGATCTGCTCCAATTCTTTCGTTATGTAGCATCATCCAGAAATATCGTTGACACAAGCTTTCGTTTGCAGATATCGAATTTATCCGTTCAATCCAACTTGTCGATATGTATAGCTTTATCGCATATCATCAGGAAGAACTTCACTCATCGGCAGGCACTCGATGCCGGAAGATCATATCAATTCGGCAGTTCTGGAAGTACCTTAAAACCAAAGCCCACTTGATTGTAATAACATTGCCGAAAAGTTGGAAACGCCAAAGCTGCCAAAACGTGTCGTGAGATGCCTCACCTTAGAAGATTCTGTCCGGCTACTGATCCAAACCAGTTCAAGTTCCGCTCGTGACAACTGCATCATAACGATCTTCCTTAATTGTGCATTGCGCTTGTCCGAACTTGCTGCGCTAAACGTCGATCAAATTGAAAGCGATATCTTAACTGTAGTCGGGAAGGGCAATAAAGAACGCAAAATCTATCTAACACCGGCGGTCAAGCAGTCAATGTCTAAGTGGCTACCTATCCGACAAATGCTAAATGTAAACACAAACGCAGGCGAAATCATATTTAGCTAATTGTTCTATAAAGCATTAACGAAACAAACTTTTCTCTTAATAGGTTAACTAAATCATCAGTTGTATTTAGATTGAGCAACTGTTCCCTAGTAATTAAAAGAATCTTTATTCTATAACTTTGAAGACCTCTAAGGATTTGGCTATGTGCGGAATTATTTTCTTGAGGGTTGCCGGTTATTCCATTTAATGCCACTATAATGCCGTGGGAACTGCCTCTATCATAAACCTTATCAATAAACCATCTAACATCAGCACTATTTAGAGAACTAGCATTATTTTTGCACTCAACAAAAAGTATTGCTTCAAGAAAATCTAAAGGAGATTTTGACTGGTGATTCATAAACGCTAAGTCAATTTCCTGAGACCGATCTCCATCCATAAAATTTCTATCAATCAAAGTAACAGAAGGAATCTTCTCAAAAATATACTGAATTAAATCTTCCAATAGTTCCCCTTTCCTATCAGCATTTGGGGCATTGTCTGATAATCGCAAAAAATTTTCAATACGTCTGTGAGAATATCTTGCCATCATTCCAATCCCCCATGTGCCATTTGATTTCGTTTATTAAGAATAAACCTTGACAGTCCCTGATCAGATACCCCATTAATAAAATCTTCTAAATCAAATCTTAAGATAAGAGGATTTAATTTGAAATTACTGTCAAATCTCTTTCCATCTCTATCAAGGTATAAAAGCATTCCAACTTTTGCTTCCGCCTTAAAAATATAATTTTTTAGTTTAGACTCTACTTCAGTAATTACATTGTGATTAAGGTCTCCATACTTTAATTCAACTAAAAACGGATTGCCAATAAAATTTTCCAATTCCTCAATCCAAATTGCAAAATCTGCCCCTTTATCTGCACCATATTTGTTATAAATAATTTGAGTTTTTAGATGATTAAAAATTTGTTGAGTTATTTTTTCCATTTCTTGTCCATTGCCATTTTCACGAATATTTTTTACTTGTTCCTTAAAGTTTACAACATTTATTACGCTTGCTAGGTCCTTAGATTTTTTAACCTTTTTTGTTTGCTTTTTAGTATTCTTGAGCCATTCTGATAATGATTTTTTTATAAGATTCCAATCGTTAAAAGAGGTGTTAATGTATAAAAAATTCTTTAGATTTGTTGGTATGCAGGCTTTGTTATTAGCTACTAAGAAAATAGGTTTACCTAAACCTTTAGCTATTCCAATTTCAAAAAAAACATTTGGGGACTGCTCCTTAATTAGTGCAATAACGAAGTCGCAATGCTTTATCTTATTGGTAATATCGTCTTCCAGCATATTTATGTCACTAATAGGCATATCGAAAACATCGAAAACATCTACATCAATATCTTGAAAAAGCAACCTAAATTGATTTATGTCTTTGATATCCGATGCAGTAATAAAACACCTAAATTTTCTTCTCATGGAAGAACCTCCAGTTTTGTATTTAGCTTATATACTTCGCCTCTTGTTTCTTTTCACATGTCGTGTTAAAACCAACTTCCCATTATATTACAAAATAAGAATGTTAGAAATTTTAGACAAAACCAGTCAATCTACAATGTCTTATAAAATTTTCCCATCTTCTTCCCCGATAGTTAATTAGTACTTTCTAGCAGACATGTCACTACTAGCAAATTGGAGGACGTAGCCTCCATGTATGTCTTTTAAAAACCAGGAAATCATAAGCGATCTTATTTATATTGTCTATTTCTGATCCTACCTTAATCTTTACTTTTCCAGTTTTTTGGGTTATAGTCGAAAATTCCTCAACGAAACACAAATCACCTTGCCGAATAATAGGAATTTATGTCGATTAATCAAAAATCCTTGTTTCAAGATCTTACATAAAAAAAATTGGTACAGCAAAAATTAGGAAATGAGCATCAACTTGTACACTATTAAACGATATAATAATCCTCAAAAGTTAAAAATTTCCTCCATAGGCCTATAGCCATATGAAGGAAGTTTTTAATCAGACTTTATTTTAAATTATTTATTAGCCATAAATCAATAATCACTATTGAAAACAAGGCGACCATAAAAAGTAGTTTCAAATCTTTTCTAATTGTCGATATTCGGTGCACTAATACCTTAAAAGACATTGAAAGATACCCCCCCATGTAATAGAATTATCAGAGCAATATTATAACACTATTTTAATAGAAAATTTTAAAGTTTTATAAAATATATGTCGTAGTTTTAACCAAAATACGCATCAGGTGGAAAGAGACATCTACTAAGCATTCTTTCTGTAATGTGCTCTAACCATTTAATTTGCTAGTATCATCAAATATCCCAAAAAAATCTTTTTCTAAGAGTAACAAACTATTAATTTTCATTTCACTGCTACTATCGGTTTTAAATCTGATTTTACCTTCTTTCATAAAAGCGAAAAGCTGCCCATATGTCATTCCATGCCTCACCTTTTGCCTTATTGCTTGTTTCACTGTCACCCAATTGTAGTCGTTACCTATTAAACAGTCATTTTTAAAAAAGAACTGCTTGAAATTCTCAAAACTTTCATATGAAACAACTGGAAAACTCTTAATACCATGACAAGTGTTTAATATACCATAATCTATGAGTTGGTTAATTATTGAATCTGTTGTACCTAATTCCAATGCAACATGCTTCTTACTTAGATTTCTTTTAATTTCATCATGTACCGAAATTAATTTTTTTAATTCTTTTTCACTCAATACGTACCGGCATGTCTTATTTAACTTATAGTTACTGTATGATATATCGGTTATCTTTACCAACCTCTTAAAAGCCCCCCTTGTAACCCCTAATTTCCTCATTACTTCTTCTTGAGTATAATAATTTTTTAGCGAACCATCCTGTATCCTCAATTCTTCAATTTGGGGTATATGGTATCGACTGAGCTCCCTATAAAGAAATTCGACAATCGTCTCCCACAAATATGCAAATACCTCAGACCTCAAATTTAACTTCAATACCTCTAGAAGCTTACCAAAATCTTTAGTGATTTTACCTGGGGACCATTTTGCAGAATATAGTTCTCTATGCTCTTTCAAGTAAATTATGAACTTATCAGGCCAATCATAAAGTAACATCCAACTTAATGAATATAATTCTGAGAGATCTCTTGCATTAATACTTTTTAAGAACAACTTTTTTTTGCTCTTCTTTTCCGGTGTTGTCAAATGGAAGTTAGGGGTAGGATAGTATCTGAGCATTATGGCAAAAACGGTAATAATTTTAAAAAAATGGGGGGGTGAATATCTATGGCATAATAAAAATACATAGTCCGGCAGCGTAAAAGTGCAGAGTTT
>JADQBQ010000012.1 GCA_016278505.1 Clostridiales bacterium | reverse complement strand
CTGTTTTTATTTATAGATTTTGGTGTTTGTGAGGGGTTTTTGCAGTGGAATCAATACAATTGTTTAGTGAAAAAAAATAATCGTATTCGTTCTCAGGCACCGCCGGCAAGGTGAAACTAAAGACAGAACCCCATCCCGGTTTGCTCCGGACTCCCACCCTCCCGCCGTGGGTCCCTATAATTTGTTTGACTATAGCAAGGCCCAGGCCGGTGCCACCCAGGGCCCGGGAACGTGATTTATCCACCCGGTGAAACCGCTCCCAGATATATGGTAATTCCACTTCAGCAATGCCGGGGCCGTGATCAGCAACGCTTATTGTGATTTCATTCTGTCCGGCCTGCACCTCAATAGTAACACTTTCGCCTCCACCTGCTGCCCTATCGTAACGGGGATCTCTTTAATAATGCCGTTTACCTGAAAGTTTAACGTGGTACAACACCTAACTTTTCTTCCATTTGTTTTAATAGATTCCTATAACCAGTACAACCAGCTGGCTGCCGTACAGGTAAAAAATTACGTCAGCCAGAGTGGCAGACAACAAGCCCAGGCTTAACACCCGCTTGCCTCCCATTTTGGCTGCCAGCTTGTCGCTCATCCGCCCGCCGATGACTGCCAGCACTCCGAAAGCAGTCATCATTAAACCGATATACAGGTTGTTATATTGATATAGATATTCAATAAATGCGTCCAGAGAAGAGAACGAGCCAATGATCAAGATACCTTCAATTAAAACCACCAGATAGGTCAGAGCGCTATCTTTATTGGTCAGCAAGCGCCAATAAGGAGCCAGAAATTGGCTGTCCGGATTTTTATCTGAAGGTATTTTCCGGCCTGCCGTAAACAGCAGCACAGTGGAAACAACTGCTAATCTGGCACATTATTGCTAAAAAATTTTCTCCACAGGCTTATCAAGTATTTTAGCGAAAAAAGTTTACATTTGACACTTACATGCAAAAATAGTAAAATTTTGACTTGGGTTCAAAGACATACAAAGATAGTACATACGAAAGGAACTATATATGCCAAATAGTGAGGACTTGCTGAGAAAAATAGAGGAGCTTCGCTTTAAGTTAATTAACCAATCAAATAAAAATGAAAGCTATAAGGAAGTGCTCCGGATCAGCCAGGAGCTTGATAAATACATAGCGGAGTACCAAAAAGCGGTTCTGTATGGGTAAATGATGATGACAAAGTGTTCTTCGCTTTTAATGACTCAGGATTGATGCAAAAGAAACTGTCTCCATCCCCGGTTACGGCTTTGATTCTCCTCTATAATGTTAATAAAATTTTCAACCAATTTCGAGTCAAATTGGACACCTGCATTCTTTTTTAATTCTTTAACAGCCTCATCATGGGATAATGCCTGCCTGTAAGGACGGTCATTAGTCATCGCGTCATAGGCGTCGGCAATGGCAAGAATTCTACATTCTACAGGTATGTCTTCCCCTTTTAAGCCAAAGGGGTAACCGTCACCATTCCACCATTCATGGTGTTTAAGAATCCAATCTGCAATATGGGCAAGATCCCAAGATGACTGTGCAATGCGAAAACCAATTTCACTATGCCGCTGCATTTCAAGTATTTCATCAGCAGTCAAAGGACCCTCTTTGAAAAGTATTCGATCCGGTATTCCTACTTTACCGACATCATGGAATTGAGCGAATATTCGAAGGTCAGTTAATTTGCTATTTGATAATCCAATAGTTACAGCTACATCAGTTACTAAACTCTGCAATCTATCCGTGTGCCCCTCAGAAATATGATCCCTGGCTTCAAAAGCTTTGCTTAAGGTTTGTACGTTTGTACTATGCCTAGCTCTTATTCTTGTATAGCTTTTTCCGGTACATATTATTATCTGCTTCTTTAAATAAGTCAGCCTTTGCAAAGGGTTTATTTTCATGGATTGCATACCCCACTGAGAGACTGATTGGTATTTCGGGGTTTGCAGAATTTTGTTCAATAACAGAATCCTCAATTCTTCGTAAGGCATTTTCAAAAACTGTGGGGTCATTGTCCGGAATAATAACTGCAAATTCATCCCCTGCAATTCTTGCTATCACTTCTCTGTTGGAAAAAGACTTTTTTATGGCTTCCGCGACGGCGATCAATACTTCATCCCCTTTTTGGTGGCCTAAAGTATCGTTTATCAGCTTAAGACCGTCAACATCACAAAGAAGTATACCTAGCCGGTATAACTTTTTCCTTTTTATTTGCTCCAACTTTTGTTCAAAATAAGCACGGTTGAATAACCCGGTTAGGGAATCATGTTGGCTTAAAAATCTTAGACTAGTTTCCAATTATATACGATGGGTTGTATCCCGCACAACGCATACCATGCCGCCATCGTTAAGCAAGCTTAACGATACTTCCTGATAAAATGTTGACCCGTCACGCTTACGGCCAATGGTGCCTCCCTTCCATTTTCCCACCTCCAGAAGAACCGGAAAAACTTCTTGTTTGATTCTTTTGATTTCATCTTCATTGTAAAGGACTTTCCATGTTTTGCCGATCAATTTATCCTCATTGTCATAACCATATATTTTTAGGTGAGATTCATTTGTATAAATGTACTCCTCATTTGAGTTAAGAATTGCCATTCCATCTATAGAGGCTTCCATAGCTGCGGATTTTATCTG
The DNA here is from genome assembly GCA_016278505.1 of Clostridiales bacterium. GTDB lineage: Bacteria > Bacillota > Desulfotomaculia > Desulfotomaculales > VENG01 > VENG01. The sequence continues at coordinate 19,565 of JADQBQ010000012.1, read as the reverse complement.
CAGTAATTCTTCTATCTGCTTACGCTCGGAAATATCTCTAACAATAGACAACACAAGCTGCTTATCATCTAACATAAACAAATGAGGACTAATTTCAACAGGAATATGACTTCCATCTTTAGATAAAAGAAGCCTTTCAAAGGTTATGTGACTTTTTCTTAAGATTTTGTTAAGTATCGTTTTGTCTTCCTCACCTGTCCCCTTCAGCGCAACATCCTGCGGAGACATATTTAAGAATTCATCTCTAGTGTATCCCAGTAACCGGCAAGCACCTGTATTTACTTCAATATATCGCCCTGGTAGGCCGCTTTCACCTATTTCGTGTACAAAAATGGCATCATTTGTGTTATTAAAAAGTTGACGATATTTTTTCTCGCTCTGCCGTAAAGTTTCTTCCATACGTTTCCGTTCTGTTATGTCACGCTTAATGCTTGCCCAAGCAATGGTCTTGTTTTCATCTAAAACCGGGAAAATATCGAATTCTGCCAGAATTTCATTGCCACTTCTCGTTCTTTGGCGCATTTCTCCTGACCATTTTTCACCCTGCGAAACACATTCAAAAATTTCTTCTCCAATTTTTTCTGTAATATCATTAATATTATTAAGAAAGGCAGGATTGTTTCCCAATAGTTCATTTCGCGAATACCCTGTCGATTTTTCTAAAGCTTTATTGACATAAATGATTTTTTCATACAAATCGGTTACGAGGATATCGTCAGACAAAGATTTTAATAAGTTTGCAAGTACATATTGGTTTTCGGTTGTCTTAATTTAATTACTTCTTTTCGAAGTGTAACTAATTCTCTAATTAGTTGCTGTTTAGTTTTATCTTGATCCTCCACACGCAACACCTCCACAATACGACAATTTTAGACATTTCTTTAAATATTTACAATAATGAGACTTTCTTCGCCATATCTTTCCTTATATCCTCCCCCAAAATCCGCCCCTATGACTTGCGATCTGGTTATATTATGAGATTTATCTGGATTGTCCTGGGTTTATAATTTTGAGTGGCCCAGCGTTTAAAGTAGGCGATTTCGAACTGCGTTGCGTGGATTGTAGAGGACTCGATGGGGAAATGTAGCAGTTATTATTTGTAATAGGCATCCGGCAAAAATCAATGGAATAGCCCTCTTTTGTTATTTGACAAACATCATGGTCCATCCTTTCCACTGGTAATCAACTAATGAGATGATTTATGGATAAAGAAAAGTATGCCCAATCCAAGGAAGGAGGCATACTTTTACTGGCTGTACATAAAATATTCCTTTTTAGGCTTGGTATTTACCATTGGATTGTCCTAGTTTAATAAATATCGCACCTTCATTTTCATCCCACTCCGCGTCAAATAGCCCTTTTTTATCTATGTCAAAGAAATTAACGAATCCTTTACTTTGTAGCTTTCCATCGGTTACCTTAAGACCACCACTTTTAACAGGTGTTAACTTGAGTATTTTGTCATCAGGATCATAAGCTATAGAAATATTATTCTCCCCGATCTTTTCATGTAAGTCAGGACTGAGAATTAAATGTGTCTTAGTTAGCTTAGCTGATTTAGGTCTTAGACCACCTCTGGTAGGATTGTATTCAATAAATGCCATGTTAGTTATTACACCTCCATTATTATATTAAATATAATCTATCACATTGTGGTATTTAAGGCAAGTTTAGGAACTGAGGAAGCATGGAGACGCTCTCCTGCTTCCTCAGTTTTACTCCAAAGAAAAAGTTTGTTAGAATTTTTATTTAGCTACATCTCATTTGCTTTCCATCATTAAACAATACCATTATAATAAACTAAATTATGGCTAAAAGGAAGAATAAATGGGAAAGTCTTTTGGGGGAGGGTTGAAATTGATTAATGTTGGTTCAAAAGCAAAAAGGCTAAAGCCTTTATCAATAACGCCGGCTCAGGCAATAGTAATCGGCTATTTGTTTTTTGATCTTTTAGCAACAATGCTATTAATCTTACCCTTTTCGCTCAACCCAGGTATAAAACTAAATTTAATTGATGCATTATTTACGGCGACCAGTGCCATTAGCGTAACCGGACTGACCGTAGTTAGTACCCCCGACACTTTTAGTTTTAGTGGTAGAGTTATACTTACCTTCTTGCTTCAATTCGGTGGTATTGGCATTATGACTTTAGGCACATTATTTTACGTACTTCGAGGCACAAAAGTTAACCTCTTAACGCGTATGATGATGAAGTCTGACCAAAATCAGACCTCCTTTAGCGGTATGATAAAATTAATGCTCTTTATATTAAAAGTTGCTATTGTCTTAGAGGTAATCGGAACGGTAATCCTTACAATATACTTCTGGCTTTTTTATAACATGCCATTTGACAGGGCATTAGGCTTTGGTATATTCCATAGTGTATCTGGATTTACAAATGCCGGTTTTGATTTATTTGGTAATAGTTTACAAGATTTCACCCAGGATTACTTTATTCAAAGCGTTATTTCTTTATTATTATTAGCCGGAGCTATTGGCTTTCCTGTATTAATGGAATTATATTTTTACTTTAAAGCTCTTTATAATAAAAGTCGCTTTCATTTCTCCTTATATGCAAAAGTTACTACCGTAACCTTTTTTATTTTGCTGATCATGGGTTTTGTAATGGTTATTATATCCGAAAGTTCGAGTGCATTGGCTGGTTTACCCTGGCACGAAAAAATTGCAATTGCTTTGTTTCACTCACTGAATACTCGTAACGGTGGTTTTAGTACTATTGATGTAGGGTTCTTACATAATGCGGCTTTACTATTTTTCAGCATGCTAATGTTTATTGGTGCTTCCCCCAGCAGTTGTGGTGGTGGCATAAGGACCACAACTTTTGCCATAGCCTTTCTTAGTATGTTAGCATCCTTTCGCGGCCGTAGCGACGTAAGGATTTTTAGACGCGAACTGTATCATGAAAATATAACCAGGGCTTTTACAGTTTTCTTTATTGCCACCATGCTCGTAGTTGGTTCAGTATTTTTACTCACCATACTTGAACCTTTCACAACCAATGAAATAGTTTTTGAAGTCTGTTCAGCTTTTGGTACAACCGGACTTTCCACGGGCATTACGGGTGACTTGAGTACCCTGGGGAAGCTCATTATAATCACACTCATGTTTATAGGCCGGATCGGAATAATTTCACTTTTGTTATTTTTCCAGGGTAAAACAATTGCCGGTCCCAAGTATCATTTATTAAAAGAAAGAATTATTATTGGCTAAAAATCTTAGGCGAAGTGAACGAGACGCCGTGCGTTTTCATAAAGTATTTTAGACAGTGTAGCCTTTGATAACCCCATATTTAAAAGTACCCGTAGTTGTTCTTCGGGGGTTTGCTCAATAAATGGAAAGTCACTTCCGTATAAAAATTTGTCCGGGTATTTTTCCATATAATAAACTAGATAATCAGTGGGGAGATTCTCTTTTGGATTACCCAGGGCCCAGGAGGTGTCGAGATAAACGTTCGGAAATTTTTCAACCAGGGAAATAGCCGTATCCTCTTCGTATAAGCCGAAATGTGGTATAACTACTTTTAACTCGGGCCACCTGTTCATAGTATCCTCCAGATGTCCCAGTCCGATAAGGGGGTCGCTTTGTGAATAAGGGGCCGTTCCGGCATGAATGATGACCGGCTTTTGTCTTTTATGCGCCCCTTCGTAGACAGCATTTAGGCCGGGGTCATTGGCTGCAAATTGTTGGACAGGCAGCTGCAATTTAAAACCGGCAAAATCCCATTCATCTAAAACTATCCTGATATTCTCCTCTATGTTGTGGTCCCCGGGGTGTATACAGGCAAAGGGAATAAACCAGGCATACTGCCGGCAAAAATCCTGCACCCATTTATTTAATTCGATGGACATGTTGGGCTTGTGCGCGTAAGTAAGTAAATAAGCACCTTCCACGCCCATGGTTCTTAAATATTCAGGATATTCTTTTAGCTTTAAATTCGTATGTGGGATATTCCAGTTGTTACGGCTAAACCACTGAAATATAGCTGTTTGCAATTTTTCCGGAAATAGATGTACATGAGCATCCCAAATTTTCACAGTAAGCCCCTCCCTAAGATTATAAAATATATATATGGGCTGGTTACGATCGTCGGGTACAGGCTTAATTATATACTATAATATTTACCAGGGACACAAAAGTCACTATGATAAATACGGTAAAATAAAGGGTTTTTACTGTCCAGTTTTTATTGTGTTCCAATTAATGATATACTTCCAATGATCATAATTTACGGAGGAACACATTCTTGCAAAAAAGTTTAGAAAAGACAACAAGCACTTCTCCCATCAGTACTCCATTCTTTTATGGCTGGTTCATTGTCATCATTGCGGCGATGGGAATGTTTTTTTCCGGACCGGGTCAAACCTTTACCATATCTTAATTATCGATTATTATATCCTTGATTTTGGTTGGAGCCGCTCCTTAATCTCGGGCTTATACTCTTTTGCCACCCTGTCATCCGGTTTAATTTTATTTACTGTGGGCCGGTTCGTCGACCGGTATGGACTAAGAACAATGACGACTGTAATTGCTACCCTGCTTGGTTTAGCCTGCCTATGGAATAGTTTTGTAACTGGACCTTTGATGCTATTTATTGGTTTTTTTATGCTCAGATTATTGGGTCAAGGTTCAATGACCCTTCTACCCCAGACTCTTGTTCCGCAATGGTTTATTGACAAGAGAGGTCGAGCGATTAGTTTAATGATGCTTGGAATTATTGTCAGTTCAACGATACTACCGCCGCTGAACACATGGTTGATTCAAACCTGGGACTGGTCTTTCGCATGGAGAATTTGGTTTGTATTACTGTTCTTTTTTTATGCGCCCATGGCCTATTTCTTTATTCGAAATAAACCTGAAGATATTGGATTATTGCCGGATAATGCAAAGGTTCCAGATATAAAAAGGGTTGATTCTTCTCTTAAGCCATAATATAGTAACTGCTATACTTTTTGGGATCGTAAGGGGAATCGTTCAGGGCTTTGAAGCAATTACATTAGGAATTATTTGGCCTAACTTTTTCGGCAGAAAACATTTAGGGAGTATTAATGGGGTTGTCTTGACAATGGTTGTTCTCGGCTCTGCATTCGGGCCCCTGCCGTTTGGCATTGCGTATGATGTTTTTGGAGGATATAGCCAAATTATAATCATCATGATGCTTTTCCCTTTACTGGGTGCGATTGCGGCGTTTATGGCAAAACCTCCCCAAAAATTATTGTGAGCAAAGGCATATATGGCAAAGGAAGAGCAGAAACACCCGTATAACCGGGTGTTTCCGGATAATATTATTTATTTTAACATTTCGTTAACTTTATCTTGGTTATTTTCAACCCATTCCCGGGCCACTTCCACAGGACCTTTACCTTTGTCCATCTGTACAATCATTTTTTCCACGTCTTCAACAGGGATGCTCCCTAATAACATCTCCCCTAATAATATAACCAGCTACCAACAACTTAGCGCATGATTAAAGTTGCAACCGAGAAAATATTAGCAAATTTTCACTATAAATTCAATCATAAATTTTAGATCCTAATTATTATTCCCAGGCAAAAACAGTGCCTATACCTATTCTGTACACCAAAATACATATTGTAGGAACAGTCATCCTGGTTGGTCCGTTAGTCAGAAACTGTAAAGCAGCAGCCCAAATTTTGGACTGCTGCTTTAGTCATTACATCTACCTTAATGTAGGTCTGATAACGTTCTACAAGGATCCCCTAATATCCCTATGATACTCTTGTAAAGATTTTTTGCCGGCTTCCTGACCGTTATTATCTTTATATACTGCGATACCTCTTGCACTGGCCAGGGCGGCAGCCATAGTGGTGATATACGGCACCTGGTATTGTATTGCTGTCTTGCGTATATAAGAGTCATCGTGTTGGCTGCGTTTTCCGGACGGGGTGTTGATAACCAGGTTAATCTCATTATTTTTAATGCCATCGATTATATTGGGCCGGCCTTGATTTAATTTTTTAATCTCTTCGGATGCGATTCCATTTTCCATAAGGAAATTGTGGGTTCCTTGCGTTGCCTTGATATGAAAGTCCGATTCGCTAAATACTTTAGCCGCTTCCAATGCAGCTTGTTTATCCTGATCGTTTACACTGATCAGAACAGTTCCGGATATGGGTAAGGGAGACTGGGTTGCTTCCTGAGCCTTGTAAAATGCTAACTCAAATGAATCGGCAATTCCCAACACTTCCCCGGTGGAGCGCATTTCCGGTCCCAGTAACGGGTCTACTTCCTGGAACATGTTAAAGGGGAAAACCGCCTCTTTTACCCCAAAATGAGGAATGCTTTTGGAGACAAGCTCTTTTACAGGGGACTCTTTACCGGTCTGGTTTGCCAACATTATTTGTGTGGCAATCCGGGCCATTTGGATATTACATACTTTCGACACCAGAGGAACGGTACGTGAAGCTCTTGGATTGGCTTCCAGTACATAAACCTTATCATCAGCAATGGCGTACTGCATATTCATCAGGCCTACAACATTTAGTTCCATCGCTATTTTCCTGGTGAATTCCACAATGGTTTCAATATGTTTAGCCTCTATATTTACCGGTGGAATCACACAGGCTGAATCTCCGGAGTGGATGCCGGCCAATTCAATATGTTCCATTACCGTCGGTACAAAGGCATCAGTTCCGTCGGCTATTGCGTCAGCTTCTGCTTCAATAGCGTTATCCAGGAATTTATCAATCAAAATCGGTCGTTCCGGAGTAACCTCCACTGCCGCATCCAGGTACTGGCGAAGCATTGCTTCATCGTAAACAACTTCCATTCCCCTGCCGCCCAATACATATGAGGGACGAACCATTAAGGGGTAACCAATCCGGCTAGCAATTGCCAGCGCTTCTTCAAAATTAACCGCCATATCAGATTCCGGCATGGGAATATCAAGTTTTTCCATGATTTGACGGAAGCGGTCGCGGTCTTCAGCCAGATCTATGGTTTCAGGAGAAGTGCCAAAGATGGTTACCCCTGCCTTTGCCAGTTCGCCGGCGATATTTAAAGGCGTTTGCCCCCCGAACTGAACTATTACCCCCAGGGGCTTTTCCTTTTCATATATGCTTAATACATCTTCTACTGTCAGTGGTTCAAAGTACAGCTTATCAGAAGTGTCATAATCGGTGGACACCGTCTCCGGATTACAGTTGACAATAACTGTCTCAAAGCCCATATCCCGCAGCGCAAAAGCTGTATGCACGCAGCAGTAGTCAAATTCAATCCCCTGGCCGATACGATTCGGACCGCCGCCCAGGATCATCACCTTCGGCCGCTCACTAGCTGTAGTCTGATCAGGGGTATTGTAGGTGGAGAAATAATAAGCCGCGTCTTCGACACCGCTTACCGGGACCGGTTCCCATCCTTCCACTAACCCTAAGCCGGTTCTGCGCCGGCGAATTTCTGCTTCCGGTAGATTTAACAGCATCGCCAGATAACGGTCAGCAAAACCGTCTTTTTTAGCCTGGGCCAGCAGTTCGTCCGGCAGGTGACTATCTTTATACTCCAGAATCTTTTCTTCCAGTAAAACAAGTTCTCTCATTTGCTCAATAAACCAGGCCTTAATATGGGTTATGTTGTGAAGCTGATCGACACTCGCACCTTTGCGCAAGGCCTCATACATTATAAACTGGCGTTCACTAGATGGTTCTGCCAACAACGACACCAGGTCATCCAATGAGCGCCGGTTGAAATCTTTGGCGAAACCCAGCCCGTAACGACCGGTTTCCAGGGAGCGGATTGCTTTGTGAAAGGCTTCTTTATAATTTTTGCCGATGCTCATAACTTCACCCACAGCCCGCATTTGTGTCCCCAGTTTGTCCTGGGAATTGGGGAATTTTTCAAAGGCCCAGCGGGCAAACTTGACTACTACATAATCACCCGAGGGTGTGTATTTATCCAGGGTGCCGTCCCGCCAGTAAGGAATTTCGTCCAGGGTTAAGCCGGCTGCCAGCATGGCCGAAATAAGAGCGATCGGAAAGCCGGTGGCCTTTGAGGCTAATGCGGACGAACGGGAAGTTCTAGGATTTATTTCAATAATAACAACCCGGCCGGTTTGGGGGTCATGGGCAAACTGAACATTGGTTCCGCCAATTACTTCTATTGCTTCCACAATGGCATAGGCGTATTTCTGTAAACGCTCTTGCAGCTCTGGGCTGATGGTTAGCATCGGTGCTGTACAAAAGGAATCACCGGTATGTACACCCATGGCATCAACATTTTCAATGAAGCAAACTGTCAGCATTTGATTTTTGGCGTCCCGCACAACTTCCAGTTCCAGTTCTTCCCAACCAAGTACGGATTCCTCTACCAGGACCTGTCCAATCATGCTGGCGGCGATGCCACGATTGACTATTGTTTTTAATTCTTCCACATTATAAACCAGGCCACCGCCGGTGCCTCCCATGGTGTAAGCCGGACGGATAACCACCGGATAGCCAAGTTCTTGAGCGATTTTTTCCGCTTCCTCTACGCTATAGGCTGATTTGCTGCGGGCCATTTCAATGCCTAACCGGTCCATTGTTTCATGGAAGGCAATGCGGTCTTCACCACGTTCAATGGCATCAATTTGTACACCGATTACTTTAACTGCATGTTGTTCCAGAACACCGCCCTTGTCCAGTTCGGAACACAAGTTTAAGGCCGACTGACCGCCTAAATTGGGCAGCACCGCGTCGGGCTGTTCCTTAGCTATTATGTCAGTCAAACTTTTTACATTCAGTGGTTCAATGTAGGTTACATCGGCGATTTCAGGGTCGGTCATAATTGTAGCTGGATTTGAATTGACCAAAACAATCTGGTAACCTAACTTTCGCAGGGCTTTACATGCTTGGGTTCCAGAATAGTCAAATTCACAAGCTTGTCCAATTACAATCGGACCGGAACCAATAATAAGAATTTTATTAATGTCGGTTCTTTTTGGCATGTTTTCCTCCCCTTTTGATAGCTATATCCGGTTTGCCCTTTGCTTGCCGGATTTATTGTTCATCAAATAATTATTATATCAAAAAAATGGTCATTAAATATACAAATTAACATAATTAATTGCAGGAATTCATAAAATATAGACCAGGCTTAACATTTTTCTACAGGAGGTCATTGTCTAATGCCCGATTTTGGAAACCCGTTTTCCGGTTTAGCTGCGGGGCGCAAACTAACCGACCAGGAGCTTGTGCGGTCTATTCGGTTTATGGTGGCTGCTGAATATGAAGCTGTCCAGTTATACATGCAGCTGGCAGAATCCACTGATAATAAATTAGCCCAAGAAGTTCTCAAAGATATAGCCGACGAAGAGCGGGTGCACGCCGGTGAATTTTTAAGGTTATTATACGAATTATCACCTGATGAGACAAAGCTTTATGAGGAAGGTGCATCCGAAGTTGAGGAATTAATTGAAGGCATGAAAAAGAGTTAATTGGTCATAGTTTTTAAAATACTTGCCATTCGTCATCATCGACGGGTGGCCTTTTTATTCACCTCCTCCGCTATTTTTAAAGCCCCCAAAAGACAGGTAGATACACAGAGAGGCTCTTCCTCCGCCCCCCGCCCCGGCGAAACCTTGCCGCAAAACTGATCCAAACACTGTTGGTTTAGCACGGGGTAATCCTTTCCTTCCTCCTCCAACTTCATGATGCGGATCCCGGCCATCCGGGGATTTACCGTCCCCAGGGAAGCATCCCATGAACAGGTCACCTCGCAACGGCGACAGCCTCTGCACTTTTCAGGAAAAACCTCAATCAGTGGTTTGTTGTACATATCCTCATCCTCCTTTTTGATCAAAATAAAAAGCCCCGACCCTTTTAATAAAGGGCCGGGACTTTTCCATCATCGCCGGTTGAAACTTGGTTGAAACTTCCTTCGGGCAGGTCTCCTGGCTTTCGGGCAACGCCCCTGCCGCCTTCCCGGTGCAACAAGGACCTCATTTCAAGCCCTTTTGTTAACACCCGTGGCACACTGGCAGGCACTTCCCGGTTACAGTGGCGGGACCGCTCAGGATTCTCACCTGATTCCCATTCTCCCCGCAAGGGGGCACCCGAAAGAGGTTTGGATTTACGCGTCGTTCATTTACGCGCCTTTCATATCTAGTTACTATTTCTCTTTCCTGAAAAATTTTCCTGCTGCTTGGCTTAAAAAAACTGCTCTAACACGTTATTGAAGTAACAACACGGATGGTAATTGCTTCGGAGCAGCAAGGCGTAATAATTCATAGCCAATCCCTGTCAAGCCTCTAAAAAGACTATGGTTCATTTGATTTTCCGACACCTGTTTATCAAGTCTAAAATTGCTTTGCCGTTTTGCTCTTGCTAAAACAAAATCTGCTTGTTTTACGGCACAATGATATAATTCCTCATTTGGCAGCTGGTTTGCCGCAGTAAGCAGGAAATCAATAACGCCGAAATTACCACAACAAAGATGATCCAATTCTTTCATCTTAGATTCTTTTGCATTTTCAACAGCGATGGCCATATCCCTTTCAAGCACAGCACTTTTCCAAATCGATTGGATTCCTAAGCGGGAAAGTCCAATCCCTGGCCAACCATAACACCACGTTTCCATGTAATAAGGAGAATGCCCCGCTTGCATTAACGAAACCCGGTAATCAGCCCAGTTCCGTTGTGCTGCGGAATACATGCTGTTTTCATATTCGATTGCTTCTTCAGCAGCATGTTTAAATTCAATTTGATTAGTTATTTGAAATAGCCGAGCCAGTGCATAGGCAATTCCAGCAGCCCCGTGAGAAAAACCAGTGGGAAGTTTACCTGCTAACGTTTTTGGCAGCCGGTTGTCCCAAGCTCTATACCCTGAGTCACTTTTTACGCGATGATTCAATAAGTGCTTCCCGCATGTTACCGTTTGCTTCAATATTTCCTCCTGGCCCGTTGCTTTATATAATGGAATTAAACCAAGTATGGCCCCAGCCGAACCGCTCATGATATCAAATATCTGATCGTCTGAAATGCGGTCAACGGTTACCATTTTTGCTATTCTTTTTGCCTCATCCAAGATAAATTGTTCACCCAGGAAGTCGTAAATTCGTACAAGGGCATAAACGATGGACCCCAGCCCTGTTGTTCCACCAATTCCATATTGGTCTACATAGTTTTCCGCTCGAGTCCCCTGGAACTCTTTACGAAACACGTGAATCTCTTCAAGAGCTTGTTGTCTAAACTGGTGTTGCAGCGTTATCATGGCCAACGCTGCATAAAAAAAGGCCACACCAAGACTTCCAGCATATAAATTGAATCCCACGATGCTCGAAATGGGTGTTGATGAGGACAGATACTTCTTTTGAACGCTTTCGCCAATTAAAATAGCTTGATCAAGCAGGTCTTTCTTTAGACCACTGGTGATTGAATTAGCTGCTAAAACTTTTTTTATGCTTGCTATTTGCTGATTAAGGAAAGAGGCGCTTAAATTTTCAATGCAATTATGTACCATGGTCATAGCATTAGGTTGAAAAACATTTTCAAGCTCTTGATGTTCCGAAATGTTAAGTGACGAGCCATTCGTTTGAAATGAAAAATATGGAATATCCATTTTCTCCAGTGATAGGTGTTCTTCTCTAAGCAGCGGCCATAAAGCACTATCTAGATCAGAAGTGATAAATCGTTTACTTAATTTATCAAATTCAATACTTCGATCCACTCCATCCTTTAATTGATGTGAAGACAACGTCCTGTATAAATAAAAGGTATAAAGTCTCGTCGGCCGAAAAACAAAACGACATCTTTTCCCATTAAAGCTTTCAAGTGGCCCTTCTTTAGCAAGTATTTGATCACGATGAGTTACGATCAATTCATACATCTTTTGAAAACCGGAGATTAATTCTTCTTTATAATCACAAGGGGTTGTCAATTGACTATTTAGATAGTTGTGGTTTTTACCAGGCTTCATTATTTGATGCGTCATTATATAATCCATTTTATCCGTATTAATGTTTTCCCACTCAGGGATTTCAAAAGGTGTCTTCTGGTTACGTCCCCCTGTCAAGCCGCTTAAATCAGGACTTTTATTCGATGGATTCTCTTGTGGAGGAGGTAGTAAACCTGTACGGTTAACTTCAGCATACTGACTATCTATACTAATTTTTGTCCCATCAGTTATATATGGCTGAAAGAGCATTTCTAAATCTACTGGAGTGGGATGTTCACCACTGGCAATGATATTTTCATAATGAAAATCGGTTCCACCCAGGATAGACAATAGGCATAGTAACATGCCGCATCTTGTGTAATACCGTTGAACTTGTTCCTCATTTACACACGGAAGCTGTTCAACGTATTCAATCCAACCATATACTTGCTTATTTAATACTTTTAGGCACTTCCAGGGGAGTTCTTGACCCTGACCATTGAAATACTCTAATAGTTGATAATACGCTTCATCCATCCCCAGATCTCTCGGTTTGTAAACTAACCTAAGCCCAGAGGCAAATGTAGCAATGATGACCACTCTCCCGTGATGGTGAGGGTCAGATAAATGGGATTGGATCTCCTAGGGTGGTCTACCCTTGACAAAGATGAAGTTGAGAGTTGAAAGCAAAACGAAAAATAATCCTTGGCTTTCTCGCCAAGGATTATTGTGGTTTGTATATGAGATGGTCTTAGTTTTTGGTATTAATTAGAATACGTTGGCCATTTTGCGATTTTGCCCACATATACCTATTGCCTCCTGCTCTTTTGGCTTCGTAAAGGGCCATATCTGCAGAAGTGATTAGTGCCATCTGTGTATCTTTGTTGTTCGGGTACATGCAAGCAACACCACAACTAACAGTTAATCTGTTCCATGAAGAGTGAGGGTGTTTAATATTCAACTCTTTTATGGATTCACACACACTGTCGGCTAGGTGAATAGCACCTTTAAAGTCGGTATGGGGGATAATTGCAAATTCTTCACCACCGTAACGAGCGACTATGTCTCCATGTCTTTTGAAGATTTTACTTAGAGTCTCAGCGACTCGAATAAGCACATTATCCCCGGCCTGATGGCCAAATGCATCGTTATACTGTTTAAATTTATCAATGTCTATCATGAAAGGTCCATATCATCGCTGTCATTACGGTCCAAGCAGTAAAATAAAACAAGACAATTTTCTTCCAATTTATATAAAGGAAGGTTGCTGAGACCAAAACTGCCATTAAATAAGCTGATGTTATGCCCGCTCCAACTGATTGGGTTAGACCGGATAAAATTGCAAAGCCTATAAGATTAAACATTATGTATGCAGATTCAGATAACTGGTGTTTGCGTCTAATCGATTCCGGGGAGTCCAGGTTGCCAGTAGCAGCCAGAAACAATGCTGCAACTCCTATAAATACTAACCTTAGTGCCATTATGTGCGGAGCTATATTAAGTACACTTTCCAGCTGTACCTTATCAACAAAAATTAGGTGAATACAAATCAAAACTGTCATGAAAACTATCAATATCCAAGCAATTAAACGAAGACGCAAAATGTTAATATAAGTCAAACGCTTTTTTATGTATGTTTTATCTTCTTCGGCTACTGTGGGAAACCAACCGTTAAGCTTTATATTGACGATATTTTTTACTTTATCCAGGTTCAATGGTTCATCCCACCAATACTATTATTAATTTGTAGTTTCAATATCCAATTACAAATTCCCTTTTTAACAAGGATCTCCAACTATTGCCATTCTTTACAGACATCAATCCATGAAGAATAATTTGAGTATTTTTCAAGTTCGTCCATTGTTAATTCAATTGCACTATTACTACTTCCACAGGCCGGAAATACAGTTTTAAATCGTTTTAGGGACTTGTCAAGATAAACAGTGACACCATCATTAATACCGAAAGGACATACGCCACCAACAGCATGTCCTGTGAAGTCAATTACCTCGTCTGGCGTAAGCATTTTTGCCTTTGTTGAAAATTGTGCTTTGTATTTGGAATTATCGATTTTAGCGTCACCGGCAACTACAATTAAAATAGCCTTCCCCTCTACCCTAAAGGACAATGTTTTTGCTATTCTTTTAGGTTCACAACCCACTGCCTGTGCAGCCAATTCAACCGTTGCACTTGAAACATCAAATTCAAGTATTTTATCTACCATGTCATATTGCTCAAAATATTCTTTTACTTTTTCTATTGCCATTATAAATCCTCCATATACGACTGGTGTATCAGTCAGTGAAATACAGTGCCGAGCCGAACTTGTCGGCATTCTCACTATTTTTACATTTTAAGACTGATTTCCTGCAAATTTGTCCCCCCAAAAAATATCGCCCCCTTTGATAACCGTACCCTTGCCTCCTGGCTCACAGGTGCCCGTCCTTTTTTTATTGTAAAATCCAAAGAAAGCAAATATAATTAGTGTATATAGGTGTAGTGTAAAATCGAAACTAAGAGTTATCGTGAGTGCAAATCATTTAATGTAAAGGAGGCATAGTCGGCGTTTCAATGTACACAATTGTATTATAAGCAGTATTTTTTTTACATAATTATAGTGATTGAATTCACTAATTTGAGATATGTTCTAATTAATTATCTAACGACTATAGGAGATGAATAAAATAAAAATTAGTAATAATCCAAAAGCAAATGGCGGTGCCCCTTTGGGCATCGAGCCAGTAAATATTGCTGCAGAAGGCCGTAGATTGGGCTTTGCCTTTTTGGGGATAGCACTTTTTTCACTCTTTTATTTTATGCCCGCCCTGCAGCCGGCTATTGACCCGACCGGTCAGGTATTTGAATTAACCCGGGAAGCGCAGTTGGCCATTGGACTTTTTCTCCTGGCTGGAACATGGTGGGTTTTTGAGGTGATACCCATCGGTGTTACTAGTATTACGATCGGAGTTTTTCAAGCGGCCTTTTTGATTCGCCCGGCAACAGACGCATTTGCCAATTTTATGGATCCTTCGGTATTATTCATTCTGGGCTCATTGTTGATAGGCCTGGCATTTACCAAAGCCGGTATCACCACGCGGCTGGCCTTCAAGATGCTCGCTGTCGTGGGTAATGATACCAGAAAGATTTTACTCGGTGTCTTTGTTGTCACTGCCGCCCTTACTCATGTAATGGCTCATACAGCGGTAGCGGCTACAATGTATCCAATGATGCTGGTCATTATGACTATGTACGGAAATGAGGATAAGCCCAGTAATTTTGGTAAAGCAATGTTTATCGGCATGGCTTATGCAGCCGGTGCCGGCAGTATGGTTACAATGCTGGGTGCTGCCCGGGCGCCGGTGGCGATAGGTTTTTTCCAGGAATTTACCGGTAACACTGTTACTTTTATTGAATTGTCTAAGGTGATGCTACCCTTTGGTTGGGTAACTGTGTTCTTGGTTTGGTTTTTGTTGTGTTATGTTTTCTATAAACCGGAAAAGCAAAAGATAGAAGGTATGCAGGAAAAGGTGGAGGAAGTTCAATCACAGATGGGGCCCATAACCGTAAAAGAAATATTTGTTATTTTTCTAACACTGTCTGTGGTAGCTGTCCTGGCACTGCAAAACTTTATTCCGGCTTTAGCGAGTATGAACAAGGCGGTTCCCATGTTGGTAGCGGGTATATTGTTATTCATGACTAAGTTGTTTACTGTGGAAGACCTGGAAAAAGGCGTCCCCTGGAACATAGTTCTGCTTTTCGGTGGGGCTATGAGCATCGGTTACGCCTTATGGGAGACCGGTGCTGCGCATTGGATGGCCGTTAACTGGCTGGCTATGTTTGAAGATGCTCATTGGTTGGTTTTTGTGCTGGCTATTGCCTTCCTGGTGGCCATTATGACCAACTTTATTATGAATGTGGCGGCCATAGCCATCACTTTACCGGTGGCACTGGTTGTTGCGGAATATATGGGAGTGAACCCATACCTTATATTGTACTCAGCACTAACCATGGCTGCTCTACCATTCTTGCTATTGGTTGGCGCGGCACCCAACGCCATTGCTTACCAATCTAAACAATTTACCACCGGTCAATTCTTTATGGTGGGTATACCATTCACCCTAATCGTACTGGTCATGGTGGCCCTGTTTGCACTGGTGGTTTGGCCGTTACTAGGTGTCCCGGCGCTAGTAAACTAGTAGTTACCGGGCTGAAAAAAACAACCGTCTAATTTGACGAGAAAGTATTCATTGTTGTTAATGTAATTTTAACCAGACGTGATAGGTCTTATAAAAATAACCGGGAGCCTATATTAAACGGCCCCCGGTTACAAATAATTAAAAACTACTTCTTATAAAAGTACTTCAATTTCCATATTCTTCTTCAAGCCCTGTAAAAGCTCACTTTTTGCCGTTTGCATTTTTTCCTGCATCAACATTCCTTCTATCTGTGTCTTTACGTCCTCATAAGCAGGTCTTTGACCTTCCGGCTGCTGTTCAATTACCTGATCATAAGATTTCCTAATCTCATCCTCAGAAACAGACAACTTCTCTTCTTCAATTTCTTCTTGCATATAATTATCTATTGTAATCTGGTTAACAATATCTTTCTCTAAATCAGCTTCAGATAAATTGTTAGCCTTGAGTATTTCGCTAAATTCACTTTCATTATATTGCGATTTAATCGCTTCCATTTGGCTTTGTACTTCCTGCTCAGACGCAGTTACCCCGGCTTTTTCGGCCTGCTGTAAGAGAACCACGTTATTAATCATCTGATCCAACACCTGTTGTTCAGTCTTTTCCAAAACTTGCTTATTCTCTTCGGCTTCAAGATCTTGCCCCTGCTGCTTATAGGCAGCTTTAACCTGTTTCATCTGGTCGTCAAATTCCTGCTTGTAAATAGCTTCGCCTTCAACAACAGCCACTTTTTCTTTATTGCTGTTTTGGTTAGCCGCGTTTTCCTGGCCACAGCCTGCTACTGTTAAAGCAAATACTGCTACCAAGAGCAGTAAAAGTGTCTTTCTTAATTTCATACAAAAAGGTCCCCCTCATTTAAAATATTTTACACCTTTAAATATACATCACAGAAACCAATATAACATTCCAACGTCATATATGTCCACTACTCAACCTGTCGAGTAATTTAGGAAACAGGAAAAGGAAGGGTAATATTACCCTTCCTTTACAGAAAAGCTCGCCTTAAAAAATAAGAGGGACCTGCCGTCTGCCGGCGGACCCCCTTTGTATCCCAGAATAAATATAAAGTGTTTACTCGACACGTTTTATCCCTGGTATTTCATATGTGCCATTTAATACTTTAGCAGCGGGTTGATACAGCCTTAACACTAAGTTGAAATCTCCGTCCGGCGCCGGTAGCCAATTCGATTCGTTATTTACGGGCGGACATTTTTGTATATAGATATCAAGTGAGCCATCATCATTGTACTCCAGCCCCGGGGTGTAGTCTGCAATGGCATAACGGTTAATTTCATTGGGTACCAGGAAGAAATCCGGGCCATACATTGTTACTGACCAGAAAGCTTCTACCGGGGGTAGCTGGTCTTTATCAAAATGTAAAATGTATTCATATTGCCCATTTAGCTGATTCCCTTGATCATCAGTAAAAGTTCTGGGACAGGTGGCTTCTTCATCCACGTTTGCCGCAAGCGCGCTAAAAGCAATATATGCCCTCTTAAGGAACTGGTCCCCATAAGTGCCCAAACCAGTTAATACCATCCACCCATTACTAAGCCGGGAGGTTATTTCTTTTGCACTATTAGCAATTATTTGGAATGCATCAGTGGCAGCACGCTTTAGCGCCACAATAGTTTCTGGATCTAATTTTTTATCATCAAAACCGTACGTCAGATCAATACCGATATGCTCGAATTGTTTTTCAAGGACTTCTTTATTACTAGTAGGATTTAGAAGCATAAGGTCTGTCATAGTTTTAAAGAAATCCAGAGCACAAAGGTCTTCCACCTTATTATTTAAAAGTAGATTATTGGCAGGCTTTATAATGTATGGCTCCTCTTTCCCATCCAGAGATGCCAGTGTAAATTGCTTTTGTATAGCTATAGCAGCATCTAAATCATCCTCACCTTTTACCAGGATACGGCCTATAATCCATACAGTCTCTGTGGGGGATTTAACCTCCTTAAACCCTGAAGGCAGAGTGCCTTTCCAATCCGGTCCCACGATAGCAAATTTTCCGGCCTCCGTTCCTGTGGTGCGGCGACCTATATAGGAAAAGGTATTTGTCCAGGCATCCATTAATTGCATTACATAGTACCTGTCATTAGTATCCGGAACATTAAGAACTACAGGGGTCCGGGTGAGATCCAGCCAGGCAGCCGAATAAATGGTATCCACATTAGGTGAAACGACATCTTTGAAATCCGGCGTAATAAATTCATGAAAAAACACATTGGACACAGTATATGCTGGACCGAGCGGCACTTCTATTAACGATTGCAGCTGCCTGGTCCTTTCCATTGTAACAAGGGGATATCCATATATATAGGCCTGTATGCCTAAACTGTATGCATAATTTTCCCGGTACGAGCTTAAAGAGTTACTTAACCGCATAAGAACCCCCCTAAAATATTATGTGAATAATATTATGCAGGGGATTAATTATTTGTGATTATACTTACCAAATTTAATTATTTATGGTAATCCAATTTGTTTATACCCGCGTAAACAATGATCCGTGAACAAAATTTAACTATCTGTCCAGTTCGGTTTTCTCTTTTCTAAAAAGGCCTCAATGCCTTCCCGGGCATCATTTGTGGTAGAGTTTAAGGTGATAACTTCGCTGGCATAATTAAGTGCCTGGAAATCTTCCATGTTTAGCTGCTGGTAAAAACCTTTTTTACCTATACCCAGTGCCGAAAGGCTGTACTGGGCTATGGTTGCTGCCATTTTTTCAGTCGCTTCTTCCAACTCTTGCGGTGGAACCAGTTTGTTAACCAGTCCATGGGTTAGCGCATCTTTTGCCGGCATGAATTCTCCGGTTAATAGCATTTCCATGGCCTTTTTCCTTCCTACATTACGGCTCAAAAACACAGCGGGTGTACTGCAGAAAAGGCCAATCTTCACCCCGGGTGTGCCAAATAAAGCGTCCTCAGCCGCCACAGCCAAGTCACAGGCTGCCACCAGCTGGCACCCAGCGGCAGTGGCCACACCGTGTACCTGTGCAATAACAGGCTGGGGTATTTCCCTGATAGCCTTCATGGTTGAGTGGCAGGTCTGGAAAAGCTTTAATAACTGCTGGGGATCACTGTCATAAACCTCTTTCAAGTCATGTCCCGATGAAAAAATTTTCCCGACGCCCTTAATTATTACCACTTTAACTTTTTTGTGTGTCCCAATATCATGCAAAACATCCTCGAGCTCCTGTAGAAGGCCCTGGGAAAGGGCATTACGCTTGTCCGGGCGATTTAAACTGATAATACCAAACTTTTTCTTCTCTGAATATTCTAGATATTCATAAGACATTTCTATCAGCTCCTTCTGTTAATTATAGTTACTAGACTTACTAACATTAGTTGGACGTCTTTTGAAAATTTCCTTTTTTCAGATTTTTATAATTATCTGGCTACAGCAAAGCCCTTCTGCCATAGTGAGGGTCAGACCGTGCGTCCGAGAAATGGCGTGTCATATAGTGGGTGCGAATCCCACCCA
>JADQBQ010000005.1 GCA_016278505.1 Clostridiales bacterium | reverse complement strand
GGTTGGTTTTATTGTACCAGCCATTTACCGTGTCCATCAAACTGGGGTATAGTCATTGAACAGTATTGACCCAAGTTCAATGGTTTTTAGATATCCCTATAATAAAGAGTATACAGATACTCAAAAAATTGGGGATGAGAATACAAGTTTTGCAATAGATTATAATGCGCTAAAGTTAAACTTTCATGATGTGTATAATTATTTTGAGGGGATATTCTACAATATATTTAACATCTATGAAAATATGGACCCTGTGCCAGTATTATAAACTACTGAAATCTTTAGGTAGAACCAGAGGGGCGGTTCCTGTAGGGATATGTAGAATCCTAAATTTTTTAATTTAATTAATAAGTGAGAAGGTCAAGTGGATTATTCTATGAAGAGAATCAAGTTGTATTTACTTCGCATTATCCATAGAGAATTATCTGAAGTTTAGCCTAAAAAACCCGGTGCTTTTATCATTGCACCAGGAATCATTTTTTTATCGAATTTAATTTTAAACGGTATCAGCAAACTTTAGATAATTCGGATAGAACGAAACCGAGGGATTTAGAAAACATTGACTTTGGCAAGGCCGTCTATGGGATTTCAATCATTTTCGACCTTTTTCGATATTGCCTATGTCAATTTCATATTTATAATATCTTATCTGAATTGAATTGTAAATAAACCACCGCGCTAGCGGTTTTGTTCTATCCATAAACTCAGCACTGATTTCTGTAATTGTAATCGTAGCAGTTATGAAGTAACTGGAAACAAAGCGGGTTGTAAAACCGGTCGAAAGCCATGATCTCGAATAACTTTTGGGCAAAGTGCTGCAGATTATGTAAGTTGTGTGTTTACCAGGTCTCAAGCCCCAACTCATCAATATTACTAAAATGAGTATCTCGTGAAACAAGGGTTATACCATATTGCTTGCCAAGTGCAGCAATCCAAAGGTCATTCTCTGGAATTGGACGTCCCTTCTTTTTTAAGTCGTATTTAATTTGACCATAGTATTGAGCAGTTAATTCGTTGCATGGAATTATAGTATTTTCCCGGGTAAAACTCCTTAGTTGTGATAAATTTTGTTCCGTACGGTGGGAATTATAAGCTCCATAATAAAGTTCTCCAATAACTATAGAAGGGATAAATACGTGAGCAGCTTTACTTAAGTAATTTATTACAATGGCATCCTCGGCGAATAGGGCAATAACTATATTTGTGTCAAGTAGATATTTACCACTCATCATGATCTATCCTTCCACATTCATTTTTGATGGCTTTTTGGATATTATTCAGATCCAATTTATCAATGCTGCCAGCAAATTTTAGAAGGTCTTTTCCGCTGGTGCCAGGAGTTCTAGTCTGGAATTGTTCACTATTTTCGAGATCTTGGTTTAATTTAAGGCCTAATTTGTAAAACAACTCGGTTTTTTGTTTTCGGGTTAATTTTCGTATTTCCTCAACGAGCTTATCCACGGCCATTTATGCCACCTCCACTATTACGAAAATTATACCATATCCTGTAACTTAACGCGACGGGTCTTACTGGGTTGAAAAGTAATAACAAGGGTGGAGTTCCGATAAACCAATCCAAGTTTTGTCCCAGTTTCCACAGGATTTAACTTATTCCTTTATTCGTTCCGTAGCCCTAATAGTGTATGATACCTTAAACATTAAGCAAGGAATTATGTTAGGCGCCAATTAGTTAATACCTTTAATAGATAATTGCCCTGTGAGGTATGTGCATCGGGCTCCAGGCTGTCGGAGGGAAAGCGACCGACCAGGGAATTATTGTCCATGAGCAGAGTAAATCATGCTTAAGCACCCTTTACTCTGCTTGTACCCTATAGTTTAGGTCCTTGTCTTGACCTGCTCGGAAGCCGCAGCAACTTCATTTTGTGCAGGGCTCAGAATGCTATCAATCTCCCCCGTTAACTCAATAACACTATATGACTGTTTGACGGGTATGCGTAGAAGGGGAAGCCCCGCATTCTTAAAAGCCTTGTTCACAAACTCGTCCCGGTGTACCCTTTTTGCTTGTTGGTGTGAGGAGTCATCCAATTCAACGGCAATGAGCGGCATGATATGCACGGTATCGCAAATAACAAAGTCAATATGTTTTGAATTAATCCGGTTTTGATAGGACGTTCGGTTATTCACTTTTTTAGGGAGGTAAAGCAAATCGGCAATTCGGACTTTCGTAAATACTTTAAGGTTTTGCTTTTTTGCTATGGAGTTCAAAACCTCGTAGAATGACCGTTCAGCCTTGGTTAGCAGATATGTTCTTTTTTTATATGGCAGCTGCACTTCTTTTACTTCTGGTCGTTTAAGCAATTTTTTCAGGGTCCCGGTGTAATACAAAATTAAAACTAAAATACCTAAGATTAGAAGTGTTATGAGAATAGTTGACATCTTGAATCTCCTCTCTATGTTTTTTGGGGTGCAGAAATGGTCGTGTTTTGTCGAAGTCCTCAGAAAAATATGGAGCCCACATCGTAGGTGTGGGCTAGTTCCTTTTGTGAGAATATTCGCCAGATTTTATGGTATCCCTTTTCTGAAATGTAAACTATTTGGAGGATGATAAGGACGGGGTTATTGACAATATCCCCAATTTAAGTATAGTTGGGTTTGTATTAGTCATTTCTTGACTTTTGCAGCAAATTAGATGAAAAAACAGCCTGGAACCCATATGGTTACTGGATTCTTGGCTGTTTTCGTTTGTCAGAAAGTTGTTGTGTTAATTACCCTTTTTTGACCTCTCCTAAAATTTTTTTAATTTCTCCTAATGGCAAGCATTTTTTGTCAAATTCGATCCCGAATTCTTGGCCTATATCATTCAGCGTTTCATTAACGTAATCAAATAGATAATAATTCTCTTGGATATGACTGCATGAAGCCCTTCTCAAACTTTCCAATAGGGCAGTTACCGAATACTTTCCCTTCAAGCGGTGCTCCAATATCCTTGCGATCACGAGCGAAACGAAGCAGGTTAGGAAATGTGCTTCGATATGTTCCTTGGTGGAAAGGAACACCGGCCTGCTTTCAAAATCACTCTTAGTGATCTTGAATGACTCCTCGATTTTCCAAAGACCTCTATATATTTCAATGATGCGTTCGTCGGATTCTTTGTATTCGCTAGTGACAATCGCATAGTAACCATCAAGTTCTTCTTCCTGCCTTAGCTTTTCTTCATTCAAAAGAAGCTGGTTGGTACCCTTTAGAATCTCTCCTGTTTTCGCATCAAAGGTAAGATTTTTTACATATTTTGCTGCACCATAGGAGGTCGCCCGGCTATATTGGGAAGGATTGCGGATGAGACTTTTTGCTTTTTCCAACGCAGGAGCACGTTCCGCCTTGGCTTTTAAAGCAAATTTTTCGCTGTAAAATACAACTTGCTTTTCATCCACCGTTTTCTTGATCTTCTTCCCGTTTCTCGAAGTCACCGTGATTTGCCGCGGATAAAGTCTGGATTTAATCTTAAACCCATCATTCTTGGAGACGTAATCTCGCTGGTCCAGTACATAGTCTTTGAATTTTCTGTCTGCGCCACGGATGGAATAACTAAGCATATAGCCATTTTTGGCAGAGAGGGTATACCAGATGTTGTCCCCCGTCGTCATTCCTTTATCCGCCACCACAATGATTCTTCCCAGGGAAAAATCGCGTTGTATTTTTCCAAGCATCGGAATCAGCGTTTGTTTGTCGAGCATGTTCCCAGGATGCAGGCCATATGTAATCGGAATCCCATCCGTGTCCATAAATAACCCCATCTGCACAATAGGATCGGGGCGATGTTCTTTGGAGACACCTTTTTTTCGGAGTTCATCCGGTTCATCGATTTCGAAGTAATAATTGGTTACATCATAATAGACTAGGCTGGTATTCCGATCATATTGTTGCTTGATCCGTTCATGAATCCATAGCTGGAGTGCATCCTTATGTTTATTGAAGAAGGAAAGACATCGGTAAACATCATCCAGTGAGAAGTCCGTTTTTTCGAAAAACACTTCCTTGTTCTCATACGTTTTCTTTTTGGAAGCTGGGTAAAGTAGCCGTGCGAACACCAAGAGTTTCATGATACTGTTGGCATCATAACTTTCTTTGGAATGGCGTTGCCTATTGATGAGGAATGTATGGATGCCAAGATCATGGTAGATCTTGCTCAATGCAGCGTAGCCGAGATTTTTGCGATTGGTGGCATCCTTCTGAATTCGTTCTTCGCTCCGGATACGAAGGGTTATAGCAAATTTGTCCGACGCTTGTTGGTCATTCATTTGTTTAACCTTGGCCTCGAAGAAGGCTATCGGATCATCGTATTCTTTTTCCAACTCATCAAGGTAGCCAAGAGATTTGATTGTTTTTGTCCGAGATTTCTTGCTCACCTTGTCACGGTAACCGTGTACGATGGACAAATAAATGCGTCCTGTCTTTTTATTTTTCGCTTGTCTGAGAAACATGAGCATGACTCCCATCGAAGAAAATTAAATATATAAGTATATTTCACCATTAAATCAACATTAATCAACACAAATTTGACTAAAAATTAAAATAAAATTACCCGGAATCATCAGTGAAATCGATGCTTCCGGGCTAATAAGTTATTAGACGTGCTGCGAAATTAGGGGGGTTATTGACAATATCCCCAATTTAAGTATAGTTGGGTTTGTATTCGTCATTTGAAACTTCCTAAACGGGGTCGTGATTAAATGAACACAAAGAACGCCTGGGATGCCATTATTGTGGGGACAGGTCCTGCAGGAGCGACTGTGGCACGTGAATTAGCCATAAGGAAAAAGAAAGTGCTGATTATGGAAAAAGGGAAGCTGGACTATTCCATCCATATCCCCAGCATGCTTAAAAATAAGGAAATGCTGTATATTGGAAAGGGCAAAACCCTGGTCAGAGGAATTCGAACCGGTGGTACATCTGTTTTATATTATGGGACAGCTTATGAGCCGCCGAAAGAATATTTTCTACAGTACGGCATTGACCTGTCCGGGGAATTTGATGAATTAAGAAGGGAATTGCCGGTTGCTCCTCTAAGGGATGAACTAATTGGGCCGTCTGCGAAAAAAATCATGCAAAGTGCAACTGGCCTTGGTTATCCCTGGAGAAAGCTGGACAAGTTCATTTACCAGGACAAGTGCGCTCCAGGGCATTTTCCTGATCAGGCACAGTGGAATGCAACGGAATATATCACTGAGGCAATTGAAGCCGGTGCAGCAATGTTAAATGGGGCTGATGTTAAAAGGGTAATCCTTAGCGGAAAGGAAGCTGTTGGGGTTGAATATATCGATAGCGGTATCCACCAAAAAGTCTATGCTCCCAAAATAGTGCTGGCGGCCGGTGGCATTGCCTCCGCGCAAATCCTTAACAACAGTGGTATTAATACGCCGGAAGGATTTTTTTGTGATCCTATCATCACTGTCCACGGAGTAGGGGATGGTATTCAAGCCGGAAATGAAATTCCCATGGCCGCGGGTATGATTTGTAAGCAAGAGGGCTATATCCTCACGGATATTACTTTGCCCCGGCTGGTTTATAAACTTTTTACAGCACAAGCGCTCAGGTTCCACCGGCTTTTTGACCATGGGAAAACTGTATCAATAATGGTTAAGGTTAGAGACAGTTTGGGTGGTCGAATTACTAAAAAAGGAAATGTACGTAAAGAATTCACCGATCAGGATAAAAGGAAAATGGAAAATGGATTGGCCCATGCCACTAAAATACTGGAGCATGCCGGGGTCAAAAAAATTTTCCGTACTGCCTGGACTGCTGCCCACCCTGGAGGTTCTGTAAGGATTGGCGGCGCAGTTGATTCGAATTTGCAGACGGAGTATGACAATTTGTATGTTTGTGATTGCTCAGTGCTTCCAACGGAGTGGGGACTTCCTCCCACTTTTACTCTGCTGGCGCTGGCCAAGCGTTTGGCGAAACGTTTGTAATAAACCCATGCTTTAAATAGTTTCCAGAAAAAACAAGGTGGTAAAATGCTAAAATCAGGTATTTATGAGCAGGTGCTTAACAAGCTCATCTCAAATGATATAGATTCGTCTGAGTACATAGTTGAAAAAGGCCCCATTGATAGCGAAGAGGCGGCTAAAGTTCTGGCCAATTATCTTGCCGGGGTTGTTTTGCAGGGGCTTACTAATATCAAGGATAAAGGCGGTCAGATAGGGGATCAGATCGCTATCTGTAATGACTTGATCAATACAATGGTGGCAAATTCAGAGGATGCTGCCCTTGCCGGCATGACAGTGGACAGGCGCGCTCAAATGCTGCTTGCTTTTCTGGAGAGGCAAAATTCAGCTTACGCAGTAAATAAAAAAGCTGCTATTATCCGGCCGGCAACCTCTATTGCGTCCAGCTCACTGTTTACGGGGTCAGCGTATGAACCAAGTATGCTTTCAGAACTGAAAAAAGAAATTATAAGTTCAGACCGGATAGACATGCTGGTTTCCTTTATCAAGTGGAGCGGTCTGCGGATTATTATTGACGAACTAAAGGAATTTACAAAGCGGGGTAAGCTTCGTATTATTACAACTTCCTACATGGGGGCCACTGACGTTAAGGCCGTAGAACGCCTTAAGGGGCTGCCCAATACTGAGATAAAGATTTCTTATGAAACCAGGAATACCCGGCTGCATGCCAAGTCCTATGTTTTTCACCGCCAAAACGGTTTTAGCACAGCCTATGTGGGGTCGTCCAATCTGTCCGGCGCGGCTATATCCGCCGGGCTGGAGTGGAACGTGAAGCTAACCCAAAAAGACCAAGCCGATATTATCAAAAAGATCGAGGCCACCTTTGAGACCTATTGGAATGACAGGGAGTTTGTTTCCTACCATGAGGGAGATAGACAGGCTCTGCATCGAGCCATTGTGGCTGAGCGCCACACCGGTGGGGAAAATATCTCTTTTAATTTTGATATTACACCCTATCCGTACCAAAGCGAAACACTGGATCAACTGGAAGCTGAGAGAAAAGTGAGGGGCCATTGGCGTAACCTTGTGGTGGCTGCCACAGGCACCGGTAAAACAGTGATTTCAGCTTTTGATTATAAGAGGTTTTGCTCCGAGAAGCGTGACAGGCCGGCCCGCCTGCTGTTTGTGGCCCACCGGGAGGAAATATTAAAGCAGAGCCTGGCTTGCTTTCGCACTGTTCTTAAAGATCCCAATTTTGGTGAGCTGTTCGTTGGGGGATACAGTCCGGGGAGCATTGAACACCTTTTTATATCCATACAAACCTTTAACTCTCGGGAACTTGACAACCATACCTCTCCTGATTATTACGATTACATAATTGTGGACGAATTTCACCATGCCGCAGCGTCAAGCTACCAAAAGCTCCTTACGCACTATAGTCCCAAAATTCTTCTAGGCCTTACTGCCACTCCAGAACGCATGGATGGCAAAAGCGTACTTGAATACTTTGACAACCGCATTGCAGCTGAAATCCGCCTGCCCGAGGCCATAGATCGAAAGCTCCTAAGCCCTTTCCAATACTTTGGTGTGACAGACACCGTGGATTTAGATACCCTGCGCTGGTCCAGGGGAGGCTATGACCGGGGAGACCTGAGTAAGGTTTATACCGGAAATGACGCCCGGGCCAAGCATGTGATCACCTCAGTGAACCGGTATGTAACAGACATCAATGAAGTGAAAGGGCTGGGCTTTTGTGTTTCCATTGAACACGCCGGGTATATGGCAAGCTTCTTTAATCACTTTGGCATACCGGCCATGGCCTTATCTACCCTGTCCGGGGAAGAAGAGAGAAAGAACGCCAAGATGCTGTTGGCCAGAGGGGAAATTAACTTTATCTTTGTGGTGGACCTTTACAATGAGGGCGTGGATATACCGGAGGTCAATACTATACTGTTCCTGCGGCCCACCGAGAGCCTGACGGTCTTTTTGCAGCAGTTGGGCCGGGGGCTGCGCCTGCATGAGGATAAGGAATGCCTTACTGTGCTGGACTTTATTGGCCAGGCGAATAGAAGATATAACTTTGAGGACAAATTTAAGGCGCTTTTGATTAATACCACCCGTGGCATACAGCGAGACCTGAGGGAGGGCTTTACCGGTTTGCCCAAGGGTTGCTTTATTCAGTTAGAAAAGAAGGCACAGGAATATATCCTGGGTAATATTCGCAGCAGCCTAGGGCGGCTATCTGGATTTGTTACCCGGCTGGCCTCCTTTGAGGAAGATACCGGTGAGACGCCTACGCTGGCCAAATTTTTGGAGTACTACCACCTGGAGGCTAGGGAGTTTTATGGCAAGAAGACCTCTTTTAGCCGCTTGTCTGTAAGGGCGGGAATAAGGGAGGATTTTAAGGAGCCTGATGAGGACGTATTGCAAAAGGCATTGGCCCGACTGTGTGCTATTGACTCCCGGCGGTGGATTGAATTCTTGCTAAAAATTTTACAGTCTGAAGAAACTACAGACGAAAGTGCTTTAACTGAAGCAGAACGTAAAATGCTGCTGATGGCCCATTACACGGTCTGGCAAAAGACTTTGCCCGGCAGCGGCTTTAATTCTCGTGCCGAAAGCATAAAACGTATTAGGCAAAATACAGTTATGTTTGAGGAGCTAGTAGAGCTTTTGCGTTACTGCTATGAAAAGATAGACTTTGTGGACCAGCCGGTGGAGTTAGGCTTTAATAGCCCCTTGGACCTGCATTGCACCTATACCCGGGATCAGATTCTAGCGGCGTTGGACTACTATACCACGGACCGCATGCCCGCCATGCGGGAGGGTGTCAAATACCTGCCTGGGAAGAAGCTGGATGTATTCTTCATAACCTTGAATAAAGCGAATAAGCAATATTCGCCCTCCACCATGTATGACGATTACTCGATAAATGAATGGCTGTTCCACTGGCAGTCTCAGAGCACCACCGCTGAGCACTCACCAACCGGGCAGCGATATATAAACCACCGTAAAAATGGCAGCCGGGTGGCGCTGTTTGTACGGGAGTTTAAAAACGATGCCGCCGGGGCAGCGCCGTATACCTTTCTGGGATTGGCCCAGTATGTGCAGCATCAGGGGTCTAAGCCCATGAGTATTGTTTGGCGTCTGGAGCGGCCCATCCCGGCCAAGTTCCTCAAAAAGACTAATAAAATGATCGTGGGGTAAAACATGAAAAAAGTAACCGCAGCCATTATTGAAAAGAACGGCAAAATTCTAATTACCCAGCGGCCCAGGAC
Source organism: Clostridiales bacterium (assembly GCA_016278505.1). Lineage (GTDB taxonomy): Bacteria > Bacillota > Desulfotomaculia > Desulfotomaculales > VENG01 > VENG01. The sequence continues at coordinate 142,032 of JADQBQ010000005.1, read as the reverse complement.
CGATAAACTGGCGCTAAAGTGGGAGTTTCCGGGTGGAAAAATAGAGCCGGGGGAAACCCCGGAGCAGTGCCTGGTGCGAGAGATCAAAGAGGAGCTAGACCTTGATATTAAAATAACCGGACATTTTATGAACAGTACCTACAAGTATGAAACCGGTGAGATTGAATTAATATGCTACCTTGCGGAAATTACCGGCGGGGAAATTATGTTGAATTTCCATGAGGCGGCTAAGTGGACGGAAAAAGGGAAATTAAATGAATTTGATTTTGCCCCGGCGGATATACCTGTTGGGCAGAAGATAAGGGTCAGTTTTCACCTTTGAGTAATTCGTTTAATTTATTTATGTTGCGCTGCTCAGACAACGATAATTCCCCCCATATCCCGATCTGGATTTACATATGCTCCTTCATTTTTAGGGCAAATTGTTCACCAAATGCCTCACATTCCCTTAGGTTCTCAGGTGTCGGGTCGTATTTCACTTTGATCAGCTCCTGGATTATTTCAAAGCCTGCATCGGTCAATCTTTGTTCTACTATTTTAGGAGATTCGCCGCTCCAGCCATACGAGCCGAAAGCAGTTGCTACTTTACCTTTAAATTTAAGCCCTTTGATGATTTCCAAAATTGAGGCGGTAGAGCTCAAAATTCCTTTATTAATCGTTGAGCTGCCTACAATAATGCCCTTGGCTTTAAAAACTTCGGTGAGGACATCATTTTTATCAATTTTCCCCAGGTTAAAAACCTTAACCCCAATACCATTTTTCTCTAACCCCTTGGCAATAGATAAGGCCATTTTTTTGGTAGCTCCCCACATCGTGTCGTACAGTATAGCTGCGGTACCTTCATCATATTCGCTGGCCCACAGGTCGTATTTCTCCACTATTTGCAGCGGGTTGTCGCGCCAGATGATGCCGTGACTAGGTGCAATCATATCAATCGGAACATTAAGCTCCTTGATTTCTTTAATCTTCTTTTTGACCAGGCCGCTGAAAGGTGTAAGTATATTGGCATAATATTTTACGGCCTCTTGAAATAATTCACCTTGATCCACCTGATCATTAAACATGTATGGGGAGGCATAATGTTGTCCAAAGGCGTCGTTGGACAATAAGACATTAGCCCCGGCAACATATGTAGCCATCGAATCGGGCCAGTGCAGCATGGGCATTTCGACAAAGACCAGCTTATAATCACCCAGTTCCAGGCTGTCGCCAGTCTTTACCACTTTAAAGTTCCAATCCTTATGAAAATGGCCTTTGATCATTGACGCCCCGTTTTTGGTACAATATATAGGCGTGTCGGGAATTTTCTCCATTAAGTAGGCAAGGCTGCCGGCATGGTCCTGCTCAGTGTGATTAATGATGATATATTCTATATTATTTAAACCAATTTCTTTTTCCAAGTCTGCGACAAAGCCTTCATGGAAAGGGGTCCAAACCGTATCTACCAGCGCTATTTTTTTATCTTTGATCAAATAAGAGTTATAGCTAGAACCCCTGTGGGTGGAATACTCTTCTCCGTGAAACCTTTTTAATTCCCAGTCCTTAACTCCCACCCAGTAAATTTTTTCTTTTAATTCGAGCATTTTTTACCCCTCCTGTTTTATTTTAATACACTTAAGTCATCACCTGCGTTTGATGTTACATTGTATTAGTCTTTTCTTATCGTTATTTTTTATGTGTCTACCTCGATCGCACCCGAAAGAATTGTTCTCGGAAAAAATCATAAGAAAAATTAAGAGGTTTTTATCTAATAAGGGCGTATTAGTGAATAATAGGGAAATTTATGGCATGTTATGACGGTACTTTAGATAACGAGGAGAAAAGATATGGAAGAATTAGCAAGAATTTTTCTTCTGCTGGAAATGTTATTTGTAAATTTGATAACCTCACATCTTTGTATGGAGAGAAAGAATTCAATAAAGCAAATAATTGTTAAATTAATACTATTCACTCTATTGATTTTCCTAGTTGCATTCTTAATAAGGTCTAAATTCAACTTAAATTATGTTAATGGAAGTGTTTTGATATTACTAGGGTTAACATATTTTTTCCCTTTGAAGTACTTATATTATGAATCTTCGGATATAATTTTATCCATCATGTTTTTTTCATGGATTCATACAATGACTGTGACTCATTTTTCTGTACAAGTTTCCACATCATTTGGTTTCAACAATCATTTTCAAATGGCTTTATTAGTTCAAACTGTGATTTATTTATTTAGCACTCCTGTCATTATAAAATTTGCCAAAGACAAGTTTTCATATATACTAGAAAATATACCCAGTGAACTAAATAGATATCTCGTCATTTTAAGTCTATTGGAATTTGCAATCCTTTCTATAACAATTTTATATTTTATTGAAAATGCGAACTCCTTTTGGAAAGTAGTAACAGTAACATTTATAGCACTAATATCATCTATAAGCTATCATTTAATTTATATTATCGTTAGAAACTCTAAGAACATCGATTTTCTAAAGTATCTTGCCTATACAGATAATTTAACCGGTATAAAAAACAGATTAGCACTCTTTTTTGATTGTGAAGAACTCATTTCTAAAAATGAACCTTTTACTATTGTATATATGGATTTAGATAATTTTAAAAAAGTGAATGATACATATGGCCACTCTGCTGGGGATGTTTATTTAAAACACTTTACTAAAGCAACAACAGAAACGGTAGGCGATAGAGGAAGTGTTTATAGAATGTCAGGGGATGAATTTATTTGCCTATATAATGAAAACAGGATAGATCTGTTTTTAGCAACGTTTGATGAGAAACTTGTAAGCGTTTTAGAAATGGACATGCCTTTCTTAGGTGTTAGTATAGGTTATGCGAAATTTCCTCAAGACGCAAATTCCATTGATGAATTAATCCAAAAAGCTGATAAAGTTATGTACAAAGTAAAAAGACAAACCAAAAAGCAATCTAAGCCATCAATAGTTGCCAGGACATTTTCTAATTATTTCCGCAACACCCCGTAGCGCAGGGCCGGGTTCAGCCACCCTTTGAGCTTACCTAACTTGATCACCGACGCTAGTACCTCTAATTCATTAAAGAGTAATTCCTTAAAGATGTCTCTAATTGCTTCATTGTGCGTGCACTCTGTAAGTGACTGGGAGTGCATAGACAATGCACCCTGAATCCCTTGGAAAACCCACCTGAAAATGTTATCATCATCCATCAACTCTATGGGGGCTGCCGGTGGCATTACATTTGGAGGCCTGTTGGGCAGGGGAACTCTGTAGTGGATAAGCTCCTTTTCCAGCATCCTTGCCTGTTTTATAATTACTTGCACACCTTTTTCCAGGAACAGCTTAAAGTCACTGTCTTTAATGAAGGAGATGAAGGTTTCCGTCATCTCAATATTGTCGTTGCGGTAGGTTAGGTGGTCCCACAGGTGAAGAGCTTCTCCTGCACACAATTCCTCTTTGGCATGCTCAGGGTGATTCTGGTACAGGGGCTGTTTGCCGATCCATCCTTTGGTCTTGATGTATTTGCTGAAGAGGCTGAACCGGTTAACAGCTTTCTTCGTTCCATCTTTAAAGACGGCATTGATATCATCGTTTGTGGTCGAGGTCCGAAAGGCCTTGATAAGCATGCCAATATGTTCCTGGGCAAAAATAAATAACTCGCTGGCGATGAGCCGATCGTGGATCAGTTGAGGATTGGATATTGTATCGGTGGCTGGTGTATAGTCATCAGGACCGCGGACGCCGAACTTCCGTAGGTAGTCTTCCCAGGTCTTGACATCGCGGCGGATTTCAATGGCATACACCTTCATCAGCGCCAGCAAGTCCTGATCATGAACTTGGTTGGTCCAGGTATCAAGGAGTTGGAGAAAGTCGTACTTTGCTTTCACCATGTGCCACAGGTAGTGTACTTCCGCTAATCCGATATCGTAATGTTTATTCTTGCTCTTCTTTTTGCCCAGCAACGGGAGAATCAACGCAAGTTCCCCTTTCACTTCTCTTTCTATTAGTTTTTTACCTACCGGCTTATCTTTATTCTAAATCCCTTTTATTTGCACTCAACTGATCATTTCCATATAATAATCCACTCTACTTATTAATTGACTGTTATTTGGCAATAATATCAGTATAAAATAATAGGAGTGGTTTTTATTATGACGCTTAATGACTATTTTTTAAAGGCAAGTAGCCGCCTTCCCGAGGAAGTCGAGAGAGTTTTAAAGGTATTACAGCAAGAGGGGGAAATGAATAAGGAATCATTATCCTTGTCTGCAGGAGTAAAAAGGGCTGTGTTGGATCACTTAGTAATGCAACTTTACGCCCTGGGATTTATTCAAGTAAAGTCGGAAGGTAAAAGCAGAATGTGCGGCTTGACCCCGTTGGGTCAAGATTATTTGGAATTAATTTATAAAGCGGGATAAAAGCCACCACTCTTGTGGTGGCTTTTCCCATATTGCAAAAGCAAAATCCTTAGATTGTATTACTTTAAGAAAACCTATTTATATTTGCCTCGGGCTACATATTGTGTGTGCAGCAGTTCATGGGACCTATGTCCCAGGGGCTCTTCGAGAAACTCTTTATATATCTGCTGTATGGCGGGATTTTCATGGGATTTTCTTAGAACCATTTTTTCGTCTGCGGTATATATTCCGCCGATCCGTTTTTCTCTGATCCCAAGATCAGTGGGTATGGGTTGACCACCTCCACCGATACAGCCGCCGGGACAACACATTATTTCGATAAAATGATAATCAGCATCTCCCGCTTTGATAGCATCCAGGAGCTTTCTTGCGTTTCCTAACCCGTGTGCTACAGCTACATTCACGTTGAGGCTGCCTACTTGTACGGAAGCTTCTTTTACTCCTTCCATACCCCTTACTGTTTTAAAATCCACTGATGGGAGAGTCTCCCCTGTGATTAACTCATACGCGGTACGCAGGGCCGCCTCCATTACGCCCCCTGTGGCGCCGAATATTACTGCTGCCCCTGTGGAGATTCCCATGGGGTCATCATATTCTTCTTCCGGACAGGAAGAAAGATCAATCCCTGCCAGCTTGAGCATACGCCCCAGTTCCCTAGTGGTCAGAACAACGTCCACGTCTTGGTATCCGCTGCTGTTCATTTCAGGCCGCTGTGACTCAAATTTCTTGGCGGTGCAGGGCATGATCGATACAGAAAATACATTGGCCGGATCCACACCTGCTTTACCGGTATAGTAAGTTTTAGCCAGTGCGCCGAACATTTGCTGTGGTGACTTGCAGGTGGATAAGTGCGGCAATAAGTCTGGATAAAAGTGTTCTATAAATTTAATCCAGCCGGGGCTGCAGGAGGTAATCAGCGGCAGCTTACCGCCACTCTTTATCCTTTCGATTAATTCACTTCCTTCTTCCATAATGGTTAAATCCGCCGTGAAGTCGGTGTCAAAGACCTTATTGAACCCCAGCTGTTTTAACGCACCTACCATTTGCGTGGTAACTACGCTGCCCGGCTCCATGCCAAATATCTCTCCCAGGGCGACACGTACTGCAGGTGCAGTCTGTACTACCACGTGTATATTAGGATCAGCGAGGGCATCCCATACTCTCGTTGTGTCATCCTTTTCGTAAATAGCCCCTGTAGGGCAAACCAGTGAGCACTGCCCGCAGTTTACACATTCTGTTTCTGCCAGTCCGGCTTCAAAGGCAGGGGAGACCACAGCATCAAATCCACGATTCTGGGGAGCTATTGCCTTTACAGATTGAACATGCTCACAAACGCTTACACAGCGCCGGCAAAGGATGCATTTCTGCGGGTCACGGATAATGGAGGGAGATGAATTGTCGGCTGTATGCTTTGTCCTTTCACCCTCAAATCGCACGTCCCGAATCCCTAATTCTTCGGCCAGCGTTTGTAATTCACAATTAAGATTTCTAATACAGGTGGGGCACTCCATGGGGTGGTCCGAGAGAATTAATTCCACTGCCAGTCTGCGCGCATTGCGAACACGGTTTGTATTGGTTAAAACCTCCATTCCCTCAGCTGCAGGGGCAACACATGATGCCACCAGGGAACGAGCCCCTTTCACTTCCACAACACAAACCCGGCATACCCCAACTACATTTATATCCTTAAGGTAACACAGGCTGGGAATTCCCGTGCCAGCCTCCCTTGCTGCCTCCAGGATGGATGTGCCCTGTTCAACCTCCACCTTTTTATTATCTATAGTTAAAGAAATCATTGGCATTTTATCCCTCCTTTCAAGTTACCTTACATCACAGCGTAAACAGCGGCATGCTTCTGCTACTGCTGTTTCCTCAGCATAGCCTGTTTCTACTTCTTCAAAACCGATAATCCTCTGCTCAACAGGTAACAGCGGTGCTTCTATCCTGGCCTTCTTTTCTTCCATTAGCGGGCCGGAGAGTTTCCTTTCCACTGTTTGTTCAAGTGTAACTTTTCCGTCACCACCCAGGAACTTATCAATGGAAGTCGCTGCTTTTTTACCGGCAGCTATGGCTTCAACAAGTGTGTTGGACCCGCTTACACAATCTCCACCGGCATAAATGCCGGGTATATTTGTGGCAAATGTATCTTGCTTCGCTTTTACATTTCCGGTTTTTCCAATCCCCAATCCCATTTCTGCAGGGATAAATGAGAGATCAACTGACCGGCCAATTGCTTTAATAACTAAATCAGCATCTACACTAAATAGTGAACCTTCCTCCGGTTCCGGTTTCCTTCTACCACTTTTGTCAAAATTACCGGGACGCATTTTATTACAAAGTACACTGGAGACCCGGGAGTTATCACTAACAAATTCCACTGGAGATGCCAGCTCTAAAAATTTAATACCTTCATTTTGAGCCTCACGAACTTCTTCTGGAAGTGCCGGCATATCCTGCTTGCGGCGCCGGTATACAATCTTGACCTCTGAAGCGCCCATTCTCAAAGCAGATCTGGCTGCATCAATGGCAACATTCCCACCACCAATAATAGCTACAACCTTACCCGATAAGTCAGCAGGGGTATCCAGGTTAACATCCTTGAGGAAATTAACTCCTGAAACCACTCCGTCCAAGTCTTCCCCCGGAATTCTTAACTGTCGTTCTTTATGAACGCCTACGGCAATAAATATGGCTTTAAATCCCTGCTCTTTTAGATCACTAACCGTAATGTCCCGCCCGATGGCGGTGTTTAATATTATTTCCACACCCATTTCTTTAATGGTGTTTATTTCCGCCTGCAGCATTTTTTTCGGCAGTCGATATTCCGGTATGCCTGCTGCCATCATTCCGCCTGCAGTGGGTAAAGATTCAAAAACAGTGACTTGATACCCTTGGCGTCTTAAATAATAAGCTGCAGTAAGCCCTGCCGGGCCGGAACCGATTATGGCAACTTTCTCTTCCTTATGCTCCTCAACAGCCGGGATTTCCAAACCTCCGTGTTCCAATACATAATCAGCTGCAAAACGTTTTAAATCCCTTATGGCTACCGGCTCATCCAACTTACCTCTGTTGCAGCTGCTTTCACACGGGTGGTTGCAGGTTCTGCCGCAAATAACAGGGAAGGGGTTTTCCTCAATTATGGTGCGGTAGGCCTCGGTAAATTTTCCCTGCCTGATTAAATCGATGTAGATGGGTACATCCACATTGGCGGGACATGTATTCTGGCAGGGGGAATTAAACAGTGACGCGCATACTGATGCCGGACAGTATTTGTCTTTTATATGCTTTTCGTATTCATCGCGGTAATAGCGTATGGTGTTTAAAACCGGGTTAGGTGCGGTCTGGCCAAGCCCGCACAACGATGCGTCTTTGATTCCCTCCCCTAATTCAAGCAGTAAATCAATGTCCCCTTCACGACCCTGTCCCTTGGTAATACGATCCAATATTTCAAACATACGCTTGGTTCCAACGCGGCACATGGAACACTGGCCGCAGGATTCCTCTTGCACGAACTCTATAAAGAATTTGGCTAGGTCCACCATACAGGTGTCTTCATCCATGACCACAAGTCCACCGGAACCCATGATGGTACCCAGGGCAGTTAATGATTCATAATCCATGGGGGTATTTAAATGCTGGGTGGGTATGCATCCGCCACTGGGCCCGCCCGTTTGAGCTGCTTTAAACTTTTTACCGCCCGGTATTCCACCGCCAATGTCAAAGATAATATCTCCCAGTGAAGTACCCATAGGAACCTCTACCAAGCCATTATTGTTAATTTTGCCGGCCAATGCGAATACCTTGCTTCCTTTACTTTTTTCAGTACCTATACCGGCAAACCAGTTAGCTCCGTTGCGAATAACTGTTGCTATATTGGCTAGAGTTTCCACGTTATTGATAATGGTTGGTTTGCCCCAAAGACCGGCGTTAGCCGGGAATGGCGGTTTGGGCCTGGGTTCTCCGCGGCGGCCCTCAATTGAAGCAATTAAGGCCGTTTCCTCACCGCAAACAAAGGCACCTGCGCCTAACCGAATATCAATATCAAAGGAAAAATCTGTATCAAAAATGTTTGCACCCAGGAAACCTGATTCCCTGGCCTGTTCGATGGCTAGTTCCAGTCTTTGTACTGCGCTTGGATATTCTGCCCGTATATAAATGTATCCTTGATTAGCCCCAATGGCATAACCTGCAATGGCCATCCCTTCCAGTACGCTGTGAGGATCCCCTTCGAGAACGCTGCGGTCCATAAAAGCACCCGGGTCGCCCTCGTCAGCATTGCATATAATATATTTCTCCCCGCCGGCGGCCTTAGCAGCAAATTCCCATTTCATGCCGGTTAAGAAACCGGCACCGCCGCGACCTCGCAGGCCCGATGTTTTAATCTCGTCAATTACTTCAGGTGCGGACATATCATTGACTACTTTACAAAGGGCGGCGTAACCATCCTGTGCAACATAGTCGTCAAGCCGCTCAGGGTTAATAAACCCGCAGTTACGGAGGACAATCCGGTTTTGATATTTGAAGAAATCAATATCCTCATATCTGCGTACGGGAGTTTGACTACCCGGGTTGCGGTAAAGCAGGTTTTCCACAATGCGTCCTTGTCCAAAGTGTTCCTTTACCAATCTTGGTACTTCTTCAGGTAAAATCTGAGAGTAATACACCCGCTCCGGATAAACCATCATATTGGGACCAATACGGCATAAACCGAAGCATCCGGTTTGAGAAACCGATACCTTTTCCTCCAGGCCGGCGTTCTTGATTTCATCAACCAGACTGTTATAAAGATCTTCTCCCTTGGACACTTTGCAGTTGGTGTCAGAGCATATCATGACTTGCTTGGTGCCGCTTTCCCGAGGTTGAAGCGTCTTCTCAGCCTCTAACTTCCATGCATGCAACTCTGCCGGCGTTTTAATTTTTTTCATTCACTGCCACCCCCTTAAGTTTCACGTTGATCCCTTTGCAAAGTATCAGTTGCACTTTCTTGGACTTCTTCAGCTGCATATTTGTCTAGTATTTCAGGAATGCTTTCCTGCTTTACCAGTGCGTAAACGTCTTTATTTACGGTCATCACAGGAGAAAGACCGCAGGCTCCCAGGCAGCGTACAACCTCAATGCTGAATTGCCCGTCATCAGTAGAATCCCCGGGCCCTACTCCCAACGTTTTGCTGAAACGCTCCAGTACTCCTGATGCTCCCCGGACATAGCACGAAGTACCTTTACAAACTGATATTTTATATTTCCCCTGGGGCTTTAATGAAAAGAAATTATAAAAGGTAACAACGCCATATACATCGGCCAGTGGAATTTCTAATTCTTCGGCGATCCTAATTTGCACTTCACGGGGTATATACCCAAATAATTCCTGGGCTTTGTGTAATACAGTAATTAGTGCACTGCGGTTCCCACTATTCTTTTCCAAGGTTTGATTGAACTCTGCCCAAAGATGCTCGCACTTACAATCATTTTCTTTCATTTCTTAGCCCTCCTTTCCTTGCTGCTTCATAAAACGTCCTTTCCAGTAATGGACCTCCCTTCTGGGTTGCTGTTTAAAAGGCGAATGCATGAATATTCTAAATATTCATGCAAAAAAAAGACCAGCCTAGAAGGCCGGCCTTAGATCCTATTTGATCTATTTTTTGGACACAAAGAATTCACATTGATTGTATACCTCTTTTTTAGGTCATTCCAAACTCTGGACATGTCTAAATCTTAGACGAGCAAAACCGGAATATGAGTTAATTGAGTTAATTGATTTCATATTCCTTTAACTTCAGGTAAAAGGTTGCCCTGGGCACACCAAGTATCTTGGCCGCGTCAACCTTGTTGTTTTCAGTCTTTTTCAGGGCTTTTAAAATAAGTTCTTTTTCCAGATCCCGTACCGCCACCTTTAGCGGAGTTAGCCGGGTTCCCTCTTGTTTGACGTTTAATTTCCGCATGTGCTCAGGAAGGTGCTGCACCTGAATAACTTTTCCGTCGGCTAGATATACCGCCCGTTCAATGACGTTTTTAAGCTCCCTGATATTGCCGGGCCAATCGTAGGCCAAAAGAAGAGTGAAGGCCGGCTTGGAAATGATTTTTGGATACCTCCTGCAATCTGCAGCCAATTCTTGCAGGAAGTGGTCTGCCAGGAGGGGAATATCCTCGCTCCTGTGGCGTAATGTGGGAATTGTAATGGATATAACATTAAGCCGATAAAACAAGTCGCTTCTGAACAGTCCTTGCTGGGTAAGCTTTTTTATGTCTTTATTGGTGGCCACCATTATCCTGGCATCCAGTTTGATGGTCTTGGTACCGCCCACCCGTTCGAACTCCCTTTCTTGAATTACACGCAGGAGTTTTGCCTGCATAAAAAGGGGCATTTCGGCAATTTCATCCAACAGGAGGGAGCCTCCCCGCGCCTGCTCAAATTTACCCGGCTTACCGCCCTTGCGGGCACCGGTGAAAGCCCCTTCTTCATAGCCGAAAAGTTCGGACTCCAGCAGTTGTTCCGGCAGGGCAGCGCAGTTGATAGCGATAAAGGGATCATGGCAACGCCGGCTTAGCATGTGAACGGTACGGGCAAAGACCTCTTTGCCTACCCCACTTTCCCCCAGGATTAAAAGCGAAGCGTCGTTTCGCCCGACCTTGATGGCCATTTGCCTCAAATCACAGATACAGGGGCTGTCACCCACAATAAGGTCCTCAATGTCGCCATTTTTCCAATGCTTCTTATAGTATTCTAACTCGCCGCGGGATTGTTCCAGCAAATAAGGTAGGCACATTTCCACCTCGGCCAGTCCCTGGCAGACAGCGACAGCCTTATCGCGGCATGAATTGTAACCACAGGCGCCGCAATTTAATTCATCCTCAGGTTGGTGCTTATCTGTATATGTTAAAATCTGGGCTATTTCCTGTTCGCTTGGTGATAGCAAGGGTTGATACTTACTTGAGAAGGAACGATCCAAATTGAGTTTGGGTATGCGGCCAAGTCTTTCTTTTTGCCTGGTGCGGGAGTGCCGGTAAACCTGGTACTGCCGGCTGAAAATGTCCAATTCGGTGGCGATCTCAGGCCCGTCAATACATCCTTTACAAAACAGCATATCTATAAAACGGGGCTTGATGGCCCCTTCCTGCAGCTTTTGCAGAAACTGAACACAGTCTTCTTTCCCTTCAACCACAGCCACCTCGTCGTCCTTATAGATTTTCCCCTGGGGGTCGATATTTTTGATTAAACCCCTGTTAAGTGGAAATATGGAAGGCAAATAACTCTTTCCCTCCAAGGGGGCACAATTATCCATTTTTTCTAGACATCCCTTGCTTAGGCACAATTCTTTTAACTCCTTAAACGTTATGACAGCGTCCAAAATACCCTCAGGAGAATTAAGAAACTCCTCCTTTTTGGCTATGCAAGGGCCGATAAAGACTAGCCTGCTGTCTTTATTCCTATGGCGGAGCAGTTTTGCCGTAGCCATCAGGGCAGAATCAACGGGGATCAGGTATTGGATTAGGTCCGGAAAATGTTTTTCGATTAAATTCACCACTGCCGCACAGTGCGATCCGATGGCCGGCTCATTCCTTCCCTGAAGGTATTCCCTGTACTTGGGCATTACCAGTTCTATTCCGATAGTTAACTCATGAACTTCATGGAAGCCTACCTCCATAAGAAGGTCAAAAAAATCCTTGGGTTCAAGTGGGTAGATGAATGCCGGGAAGGAGGGTGCCAGGAGAGCTATGGTTTTGGTTTTAGCTTCCCTCAAATATTCCTGGACCTGAGGAACAAAGGAAAGAACACTTTTAGCGTTTTGCGAGCACGCCTTAATACAGCTGCCGCAGTTTATGCATCGCTCCGGCACGACCCTTGACTGTCCGACTTCCACTTTAATCGCCTTCACCGGACACTCACGGAGACAAGAGTAACAGGCCTTACATTTATCTTCCAGGGTGGAAACAACAGACACTTTATCCTTCCTTTCCCAGTTTGTCACTATGTTAACCCGAACATTAAAAAAAGGTAAGGGGTTCAAGCCCAATAGCCTAATTTAAAGCGTGAACGGTGAACTATAATTGTTTTTTAAATTTCTGCATACTCTTTTCTTGATTTGACGAGGCATTGGGCATTAATCATCCACCTTGTGAGAAACTTTTTCCTTAAATGTGAGCTATGTCATATCCGGAAAGCGCCATATCAAATAATATAACCCCAAGAACAATTGAATATTTAAGACTAATTAAAAGAGGAGTGACAGTTTATGAAAAAATTAGTATTGCGGGTAGAGGGGTTGTCTTGCCCAGTTTGTACAGAAAAGATTGGGGACATGTTGAACAAGATAAAAGGTATAGAAAAAGCGGATGTGTTTTTTAATACCGGGAAAGCAAAGATTACTTACTTGGAAGAGGAAATTTCTCCTGAAGGAATAATTGGGGCTATAAAAAAGCTGGGGTATAAGGCAAAACAGTTATAAAAGGCAGGTGATCCACATGTTAAACAACAAGACCTTCGTACTGCTGACAAGTGGGTCTATTGCAATTGCCGGTTGGATACTGGGCAAATATGAATTTACCATGGCCAACCAGGTATTGATGGTAACTGCTGCTGTCGTAGCCGGATACCCCATTGCGAAGAATGCATTGACGTCTTTAAGATTTAAGGTAGTGGGCATTGAGGCACTGGTGACAATAGCTGCCGTGGGGGCTATATTAATTGGAGAATACTGGGAAGCGGCAGCCGTTACCATTCTCTTTGCCCTGGGGTCTTTCTTAGAAGCCAAAACTATGGATAAAACCAGGCATGCTATACAAAGCCTGGTGGAGCTTGCACCTTTGAAGGCGGTAATAAAAAGTGAATCCGGTGAGCGGGAAGTCCCGGCGGAAGAAGTCAATCCCGGCGACATAGTGGCGGTTAAACCGGGCGGTAAAATACCCGTGGACGGCAGCATTATCAAGGGCAGGGGTACCATCAATGAATCTCATGTGACCGGTGAGCCTATGCCGGTGGGAAAAGGGCCGGGAGAAAAAGTATACAGCGGCACTATAAATGATGCCGGCTACCTGGAAATAAGGACAGAAAAAGCAGGGGACGATACTACTTTTGCTAAGATACTTAACCTGGTGGAAGAGGCTCAGGAAAGCAAGTCTCCTACCGAGCGGTTTTTGACCAAGTTTTCCAGATATTATACACCGGGTATAATTATTCTTTCCCTTTTAACTTATCTTTTTACGCGGGACACTAAAATGGCCCTCACCCTGCTGGTGATAGCCTGTCCCGGTGCACTGGTTATTGCCACGCCGGTATCCATTGTCTCCGCCATTGGTAATGGGGCAAGAAAGGGTGCTCTGGTAAAAGGCGGTGAGCACCTGGAAAAAGCAGGTAAGATAAATGTCGTTGCTTTTGATAAAACCGGTACTTTAACTTACGGCAGGCCTGCGGTGAAAAATGTTAAAGCTTTTCAGGGAACCGAAACCAATGTAATCGAGATGGCAGCAAGCATAGAAACTAATTCCGAACATCACCTGGCCAAGGCGATAACCGAGGCGGCGGGTAGCCAAGCGCAGGCCGCGGATGATTTTAATGTATTTCCCGGTAAGGGTGCAAGCGGAATAGTGACCGGCAGTAAAGTGCTTGTCGGCAACAGGGGCATGATGCACGAAGAAAGAATAACCATTCCGGCTGAAGTGGAAGAATATCTGCAGGGCCGGGAAGAGAAAGGATATACCGGCATACTAGTGGCTCAAAATAAAAGTATTGTCGGTGTAATATCCATAGCGGACCAGGTTAGAGAGAGTGCTTCAGCTGTAATTAACCAGCTAAAAAATATGGGTATAGATAAAGTAGTGATGCTAACGGGTGACAACCAGCGTACTGCATCTTCCATTGCTAAAGAACTGGGTATAGATGAGTTTCAAGCCGGGCTGTTGCCCGAAGAGAAAGTGGAAGCCATAAATGGATATATTGAGCAGGGAAATACAGTGGCTATGGTGGGAGACGGTATTAATGATGCCCCTGCCCTGGCAACCGCAAATATAGGAATTGCTATGGGAGCGGCAGGAACAGACGTAGCTATAGAGGTTGCAGACATTGTACTAATGGGTGATAAGCTGAGCATGGTGCCCTATGTCATTGGACTAAGCAAGTCAGCTTTGCGCAATATAAAGCAAAACATTACTTTCGCTGTTTTGGTGGTAGCAGCATTACTGGCTGGAGTTTTAAGCAAATATGTTTTCCTGGCTTCCGGTATGTTGGCACACGAAGCAAGTGTAATGATAGTAATATTAAATTCCATGAGGCTTTTGATTTACAAAGGTGAGCAGAAAGAAAGGGTAGGAGGTGCTGCATATTAATATTAAGATACTGGGTGTGGAAGGATGTCCAAACTGTACCAACTTGGTACAGACTACCATAAATATATTGTCAGAATTGCAGATTGCTGCCGGGGTAGAAAAGGTTACCGATAAAAAGATTGTTGAATCTTTCGGCCCTGGCGCAATCCCAGGTTTTGTGATTAATAAAAAGCTAAAGGCAGGCGGAAGGCTTCCTTCCAGGAAAGAAATAGTTAGCTGGTTAAAGGAAGAAAACAATACTTAAAAAAAGAGGAGATAATGCATATGTAGAGAAACAGAAGACCGAAGGCAGTGGAAGACTGAGGAGGGAATAGAGAACTAATGGATTTACAGGAGAAAGCAATAAGCCTACTGATGGAATACGGCCCTAGACTGGCCGGCTCTATTATACTTCTAATAGTAGGCTTGATCGCTATCAAATGGATATCAAACATTATAGCGAACACTCTACAGAAGAGCCGGCTGGATGCTTCACTTCACTCTTTTATTAGGTCAATTGTCAATTTTATGCTAAAAATTGTTTTGCTGATAACCATTGCTGCAATGCTGGGAATCCCTATGACTACCTTTATTGCTGTGCTGAGTGCTGCAGCGCTTGCGGTAGGACTTTCACTTAAGGACAGTTTGTCCAATTTCGCAGGAGGGGTTCTTATTCTAACTTCTCGCCCTCTTAGTGTTGGAGACTTCATCGAAACCCAGGGCTATATGGGGACGGTTAAAGAAATCAAATTGCTGCATACATATCTTACAACTCCGGACAACAAGGTTGTTGTAATTCCGAATGGAGAACTGTCAAATGCCAAGCTTGTTAACTTTACGGCAGAGAAAACGCGAAGAGTGGACATTGTATTTGGTGTGAGTTACGAAGACGATATTGCTAAGGTTAAGGAAATACTGACCCACATTGTGTCGGAACATTCATTAATACTACAAGATCCGGCACCATTAATACGGGTATTTGAGCTGGCCGACAATTCAGTTAACTTTGCCGTTCGTGTGTGGTGTCAGGGCGAAAACTACTGGGATATTTATTATGATCTACATGAAAAAGTAAAAAGCACGTTTGACAATGAAGGGATTACCATTCCGTTCCCGCAAAGGGATATTCACTTATCCCATTTTTCGGGGGAATACCCTGCCACAATAGGCAGGGAAAAGTGAAAGCTGCTACCTCCGCCGTGTATGCTTTCCGCCCATATCTCTCCATTGTATTTACTGATGGCAAGCCCCAGTCCCGTTCCGCCGAAATTGCGGGAGCGGGATTTTTCTCCCCGGTAGAATCGTTCGAATATATGCGGCAGGTCTTCTTCGCGAATTCCGGGGCCGTTATCACGAATTGTACAACCAGTTTACCATTCCGCAAATTTTGAAGTTCTAATTCATGTTTTTCCATAAGGAATGTGATCTTGCCCCCCGCGGACAGACTGAGTATCTACGGTTGCATTAGGATAACGTGGGACCGTTAAAGGAGATGGAAATGTATAAAAGCCAGGAAGTAAATGACGGGCATAGTTCATTATTATGGTTGTTGTTTCAAGTTGCCATTAGTTTTATTCCAATGTATATACTTTATGCGTCATTACCTCCACTGTTACCTTTTTATAGGTCGGCGGGAATATTCATATCAATTATAATTTTTTTGACTTCAATTCTAGCCTACTTTTATGCTAACAAAGAATCTATGGGTATTGTTAAAATAATAGCCATTTATAATTTTACGGTAATAGTAGTTGTCTTTCTCGTTTATCATGTAAGCAGTTTTCTTGTTTTGACTAGCGCTTATGAAGTAGAGATATTATTAAGGCAGAATATGTCTATAGCAAAGTTTATGTTTTTTGCTATTTGTTTTATCCAGCCTATTTTTTTGCCCGTGCCCGAAGCTGTAACTATTGTTGCAGGCAGTTCAGTTTTTGGCGCGTTAAATGCCTTCATCTTAGGTTTTTTGGGTACATTACTTGGTATTATAGCTATGTTTTTCCTGTCAAGAATCGGTGGCATTAAAATTATCCGTAAGTTGGTTAAAGATGATAGTTTAGAACAGTATCATCAGTATGTCAAGAAAAATGAAATTCTTATCCTAGCAGTTTTATTTATTATTCCGGTATTACCTGATGAAATAATAAGTGCAGGTGCCGGGTTGAGTGGGGTTTCAATTAAAAAATTTTTAATTATAGCTTCTATCTCCAAAATTATCACTTCATTTGTGCTTTCCTATTCTATTGAACTAGCCTACGTTTTTTTAAACAAGTAGCATTACCCATTTTGATTAAGATGAGTACTCCGTAAAAGTTTAATTAAAAGCTTGTACTCCGTTGCTCCTGATATTTGTGCTTTGGGACCGTAATAAGTGGCCTGGTAGTCTCTATTTAATCTCTTCAACAGTTCCGGCAGTCGGTAGTTTTGGCTCTTACAGCTTAAACTATTTTCTCCTGCAGGGATATGGTCTATTATTCTCTGCACATATTCGCGGGAAGTTTCACACTTTTCCTTTGGAAATCCGTTCTTTTTCCCCCATCTCAGTACTTGATGGTAATACCAGTAGATAGGTTGATAATAATAATAAGGAAAGCGCATACGCCATCTTAATTTTAAGCATAGAAAATAGGAGTTTAGGTTTCTTTTAAAATTTGCCCACCATGATTCTTTGGCAACCATTATATGTTTGGGGTGCATGGACTTTGGAGGTTGTTGCCTATTTTTAATCAGTTTTGAAACAACCCATATGGCAATTACAATTAATAAGATTGCAATCCCGGCCATAATCCATACATAGGGGAAGGAGACAAAGGTTTCTTCCCCCGCACCGGGTGGTATAACCGGTTGTTCGGGAACTGAATGACGGTTTTCTCCCATATTTTCCGGCTCAGGCAAAAGACCGGCCAGCCAAACTAAAAAACTGACAACCTTTAGGGCCAGCCATTTCAGTCCTTCCCAGACTCCCATCCCCAGCGAATATAAGGTTCTGTTTACTGCAGGCAAGAGTAAAGTCAATGAAAAGAGGGGGATAAACACCAACAAGGCAGTCGCCACTCCAGCAAACCACCCTGATTGCCCCACTTTCATAACTTGTATTTTTTGACCGCCTTCCGCATCTGCATGATTATGTAAGGTTAAGATCATTCCTGTCAAACTACTTACTATGGCAAATATAAAAGACAGGTGAAATGTTTCATTACTCCAATCCCTGACGGTAAATACCAGGGCAAAAATTATATATAATATAACATTTGCTTCAAAGCGATGTAATATTTCCGGACGTGTAGGTTTCTGGTGGACCAATCTGGCACTGCGGATAAAAATAATGCTGAGGCCTATGCTTAGCCATAACCCAAACACCCAGGCCCCTTCCGGCACTACATTCCTCCAATTTTGGACAATGATTAGTCCTATGACTAATAAATTGCCTGCAAACAATAGCGCGTGATTGTTCCTTTTTGCCAATAAAGCATTTACAATATATCCCACTACACCGGATACTATCAGCCAAGTTAAATCAAAAAAGACAGGTTGGTCCCACTCAATACTGGTAAACATAACAATTGCATAATAAATCCAGATAATTTCACTGAACATCATGATAAATGATTTATAAATATCTTTAACTCGCTCCATGATATGGCCTCCTTAAGATGAAGCCAAAGGCGAAAGAAATGTGTCCATGGGTTTTGCCTTTGCAGCTAATTTGTTGGCATACTCCGTTTCATTTTTGTAATAAAAACATACCTCCGAAAGTTTATGTTTATACTGTCGATACCACAGATATTGATCTTCATCAATATGGTGGCAAAAGCAAAATAAAGGAATTTGCAGTTGTCCCTGGTGCAGCATTTCATTTAAAGCGGCCATTTTGTGAGTTCCTACCTGTTGGGTAATTTGAGCCAGCTGATCTAATAATGGAGTCAAGTTTGTACTTGGTAAAATAAAGGGCATCTTTTCTCCACCATAGTTCAGGCCGTTGCTGGCAAAACCAATGCTAATTCCCTTTTCCCTGTACTTCACAGAGACAGAAGCAATAACCGAAAGAAACCGTTCAAAGGCATCTGCCGTTTCATTGATCACAAAGCCTTGAACGTCAATATAAATAATCAGTTGTTCCGTGAGCAGAGGCTGGTAAACATTTGCCTGTAGTTTCCCGGTTCGTGCACTGGCCTTCCAATTTAACCTTCTCAGTTCATCCCCTGGCTGATATTCCCTGGTGCCAATGACTAACAGGGGGTCTTCTATAAATCCTCCTTGTTTCCCCCTTACTCCCCACTGCATTGATGGTCGAAAGCCAGACACATGGACAGGTACTAATTGGGGGTATACATATAGTTTTCCATCTAAACTATGTAATTGTTCTATCTCCGTAAAGCGGAATCCATCCCCGGAATGTAACGTGACTTGACCAATATTATAAACACCCCGCTGAAGGGCTTTAGCATTCAATGTCCATTTAACTCTTTGAAACCAAAGTAACCATAAAAAACGTATGGCACAGGTGTCATCTTTTTCATCGCCGAAACTGATCCCAATATTGGGGGGAAAACTCCATTCCAGCCATACTAACGGGAGCCATTTGCCATTATAAACCGAAGCATGAATTAGAAATTCATCACCGGGAAATAACCTGGATTTGGAAAGCTGCAGGGCGGGTTCTATACGTTTCAACGACATGTTTTTCCATGCCATTATGATTATGGATAAAAAAATTAAAAAGGTATCTACAATAATTAATGGTACAAACCTGTACCAAATAGCTGCCAGCAACAAAGCCAACAGCACCCATATTACATGGCGTTCAAACAGTAGGCTGGTTTCCGGAGACTTGGGTTGATCTACTTGTTCCGTACTCATACACGCACTACCTTTTCATCAACCAAGCTGGCTTGTCCCAGAATTTCCTCTAAAATATCCTCAGGTTGAGTATTGTTGATATATGCTTCTGTTTTTAAAATCAAGCGATGATTCCATACAGGCTTAACCATATCTTTTACATCATCCGGAATTACATAGTTGCGGCCATTGAGCAGTGCCCATGCCTTTACGGTTTTATACAGGGCTTTGCTCGCCCGGGGGCTTACCCCGACAGAGACAAGGGAGTGGTTACGGGTAACATTGGCCAATACTGCGATATATTCCCGTATAGAAGGGTGAGTATGAACATTTTTACATTGCCTTTGCAGTGCCTGAATGTCCCCTGGATTAAATTTACTATTTATTTGTTCATAGGGAACCTCGTCTCCCACTTGCTCGAGCATTTGCTCTTCTTCTTTCTGGATGGGGTACCCCAGCTTTAATTTCATTAAAAACCTGTCCAACTGGGCTTCAGGAAGCGGAAATGTACCTTCCATTTCGATAGGGTTTTGTGTAGCCAGTACAATAAAAGGACTGGATAAAAAATGGGTTTTCCCTTCAATAGAAACTTGTCCTTCTTCCATACATTCCAGCAAGCTTGATTGAGTACGGGGTAGCGTTCTATTAATTTCATCAACTAATAAAACATTTGTAAAAACAGGTCCTTTTCTGAGGTAAAATTCGTTAGTCTTGGGGTTAAATATTGAGCAGCCTAAAACATCGGATGGGAGCAAGTCAGGTGTGCATTGAATCCTGGAAAATAAGCAATCCAGACCTTTGGAAAAAGCTTTAACCATTGTGGTCTTCCCGGTCCCGGGGAGGTCTTCCAATAAAACATGTCCCTGGCTCAACAACGCTGTAAAGATCAGCTTTAATTCTTTTTTTCTTCCAATTATAACTTTGCCCATTTCCTGCCATAATTCATCCAGTTGTTGACTCAATTTCTCAGCCATATCGTTATTAGTATTCATAATCATATTATATAGATAAATATCTCTTTCAGGAAGTACGAAAAAAATACATGTCATTAGCGGATAAAGAAGGACCGTAGCCTACGGTCCTTCTATCAAGGTATCTCCTAAATTTTTTTACTTGCTTTTAATGTTTAGCATCTGAGACCGGTGCTTTGTCTCGATGTGTTGCGGAGTAAACCTTGTTTTTTAGGTCGTCAAGGAATGTGTACATTACGGGCACCACTACCAGGGTCAACATGGTGGAAGTTATCAAACCTCCGATAACAGCGTGGGCCATGGGTGCTCTGCTTTCCGCCCCGGAGCCCAAGGCCAGTGCCAGGGGAAGCATGCCGAATATCATAGCCAGAGTGGTCATAATGATCGGTCTTAATCTGGTTAGACCTGCCTCCAGTATAGCTTCGTTCCGCTCCATGCCCTGGGCCCGCCGCTGCTTGGTGAAGTCAATAAGCAAGATTGCGTTTTTAGTCACCAGGCCCATCAACATTATGACTCCAATCATGGACATCAGGCTCAGGTCACTGCCCACCACCAGTAAACCCAAAATCGCTCCCACAACGGCCATTGGTATAGAAAACATGATTGCGAATGGGTCAATATAGCTTTCAAACTGGGAGGCCAGGATAAAGAAGATGAATAATACGGCAGTAATCAGGGCCAATCCCATGGAGTTAAAAGTATCCCCCATTCTTTCTGACTCACCGCTGGCAGTAAGACTGTATCCCGGGGGCAGTTGCATTTCCTTCTCAACCCGTTCATTAAATATTTTGTTGAATTCCCCCAGGGATAAACCGTCCAGGTTGGCTGATAATACAATTTCCTTGGCTCTGTCAAATCTCTGTATTTGGCTGGGAGCTGTAGCATAGGACTGTTCTGTCACCTGGCTGAGGGCAATTCTTGGATTAGAATCCCCACCGACGGGCCGGTTACTGCTGCTCAGATATATATTGCTTAAATCATCCAATTCTTGGCGCTGGCTGTCACTTAGACGCACCCGCACGTCTATGCGGTCTTCTCCGTCCTCAAATTGGCTTACCACTACTCCGTTAAACAGCGTTCGCAGGGTATCACCAACCTGGGCAGTGGAAACACCAAGGTCAGCCGCCGCTTCCTGTTTGATCTGTATTATTCCCTCCGGCTTGCCGGGAACGTAACTGCTTCCCACGTCAACCGCCCCGGGTATGCTTTCCATGATTCTCTGGGCCTGCTCAGCGTATGTCTGCAGCTGGTTCATGTCGTCCCCCAGCATTCGAAATACCACTGTCTTCTCTACGGTTAGGCCTGCCTGCAAAACTATCGCTGCGCGTATCCCGGGAATCTTATGTAGTTCACTGCGCAGGTCCTTAGCGATCTGATAAACACTGCGCTCACGCTCTTTTTTATCCACCATTTTCACATAAATATTTACTTTATCTGTATTAATTGTGGAATAGGTTTTTGTTACTTCCGGGTACTTTTGGACAAGTGCCTCCAGTTTGTCCGTCATTCTGCCGGCGGCTTGCAGGTTCAGACCGGCGTCAAGTTCCGCCTCCATGGTAAACTCGCCAATATCGGC
This sequence comes from Clostridiales bacterium, assembly GCA_016278505.1. Lineage (GTDB taxonomy): Bacteria > Bacillota > Desulfotomaculia > Desulfotomaculales > VENG01 > VENG01. Next base: position 119,951 of record JADQBQ010000005.1, on the reverse strand, counting down.
AGAGGGTATGAAACTAGAGCCCATCAAGGGAACCAGCATCAGACTCCCTACAAATAGCAGCATGGCTAAGGCCATTGTCTTCCACCGATGTCTAAGCACTAATTTGAGTAAGTAGGAATATTTAACAGTTAAATTATCGAAACCCCTGTTAAACCAGGTCAGGAATCTACCCAAAGGTGACCTGGGGGGGGTATTCTCCGTCTCTTTTAGGTGGCGAGAAGCCAGCAGGGGCACCAGAGTGAAGGAAACTAGCAGAGACACCAGTACACTAAATACCACAGTAATGCCGAACTGCTTAAAAAACTGGCCAACAATACCTTTCATCAGAGCGACGGGTAAAAACACCGCTACCACGGTGAGAGTAGTGGCGGTAACCGCAAGGCCGATTTCCCCAGCGGCTTCCTTCGCCGCTGCAAAGGCACTTTTACCCATTTTCCTATGCCGCACGATATTTTCAATGACCACGATAGCGTCATCAATGAGCAGTCCCACCGAAAGAGAAAGTGCCATTAGCGACATAAAATTAAGGGAAAAATTCATTACCTTCATGGCAAAGAAAGTGGAAATAATGGACGTGGGAATGGCCAGGGCACTTATCATGGTGCTGCGCCAGTCGCGCAGGAAAATAAATACCATGAGCACTGCTAGAATAGCGCCCTCAATGATTGTACGTATAACGTCCTTTACTGAGTCCTTAATGTAAGTAGAGTTATCACTAACTATTTCGACGTTTACTCCGGGGGGCAGCTCCTTCTGAACTTCTTCGATAGCCTTTTTTACGGTGTCGGCTACTTCCACCGTATTGCTTCCGGATTGCTTGATAATATCCAATCCGATGGCCGGCTTCCCTTGGTAGCGGGACAGGCTGTCCATTTCCTTTACCCCGTCCACCACGGTGGCTATATCCTTAACATAAATCTGCACCCCGTCACGCCGGGCAACCGGCAGGTTGAGGAAATCTGCCGGCTTGTCAACCTTACCCACAGTTCGCAGGGTTATTTCCCGGCCGCTGTTGCTGATTTTGCCTCCCGGCATCTCCATATTCTCACTGCGCAGGCTACTTAAGACCTCAGATGTGGTAAGACTGTATGCCGCCAGCTTGTCCTTGTCCAGGTTGATCTGTATTTCCCTTTCCTGGGCACCGTGCAAGGTTATATTACCTACACCCTTAATTGTTTCCAGTCGCTTTTTTACCAGATCATTCACAATCCCGGTCATTTCCTTTTGTGGAATATTTCCGGTGACCGCCATGGAAACAATAGGGTAAGCTGTGGGGTCCAGTCTGGCAATTACCGGTTCCTCAATATCCTGGGGCAGTTCTCCCCGGATGGTCCCTATTTTATCCCGCACATCCTGGGCAGCCACTTCCGGGGATGTATCCAGTGCAAACTCGACTACCACTGTGGCGACCGCTTCCCGGGCAGTAGTGTAGATATGCTTTACCCCGGATATTTGCCCGACAGCCTCTTCCATTTTACGAGCAATTTTAGTTTCAATTTGTTCGGGAGAGGCCCCCGGTTGTACCACAGTAACTACCACGTAGGGAAATTCAACCTCGGGGTAGTCGTTAATGTTCAGTCCCATATAACTGATAATGCCGAGGGAGACCAGGGCCAGTATGATTACCGTTGCAAAGACAGGCCTTTTTAGGCTGAGATCAGTTAGGAACAAAGTCTACTCCTCCTTATCAGCAATGCTTATGCTGTCCTGGTCCTTGAGCTTGTTTACATTGGTTACTATTACTTTCTGTCCCGGCACAAGTCCGGTTTTGATTTCAACTAGTTGATTAATTATCCTGCCTATTTTTACCTGCTGGCGGACTGCCTTGCCGTCCCTGGCCATAAATACAAAGTATAAACCTTCCCTGTCAGTTAATGCATCCCTTGAAACTACCGTTACTTCTTCTGCACCACCGGTTTTTATCTCTACCTTGGCAAACATGCCTGGTTTTAACAGACCGTCTTTATTATCAACTTTAATTTTTGTCTCAAATACCCGGGAAGATTTGCTGGCTATGGGATTAATAATGTCCACGACGCCTGTAAAGGTTTTGTCGGGATAGGAGTCAAGTGCCACCGATGCTTTAAGCCCAGGTTTAATCTGTGATATTATTTCCTGCTTAATGTTAACCACAGCATAAACCGACGATATGTCCGCCACCGTCATCAACGGAACACCAGGAGATAGTACTTGTCCCACGTTAACATTGCGATTCGCTACCACTCCACCCATGGGAGCGCTAATGGTGGCGCTGCGCAGAGCCTCTTCGGCGCTGCTTACGGCGGCCGTGGCGGAGCTTACGTCAGCCTCGGCCATGGCCAGAGCTGTTTTTACATCCTCAAAGTCCTTGTCCGACACTGCTCCCTGTTTATGTAAATAACTAAAACGCTCATGATCTGACTGTGCCTTGGTCAGGGCGGCTTCCGCCTTTTGCAATGTGGCATGATTTAAGTTGAGAGCGTTTTTGAAATCTGTATCCTCTAAAAAGACCAATGCCTTGCCCGCTGACACCCTGTTGCCATTCTCCACCGCCACCCGGTTTACCTTGCCACCCACCTTGGGGCTGATAGATGCTTCTTTTTGTGGTTCCAGGGTTCCGGTAAGGGATATGATGTTTTCTATTTTAGTCTTGGACACTTCCTTGACCACCACTGTTTGAACCACACTATTGCCGGAATTATCATCATTATTTTTTCCGCTGGCAAAGTAACCCTCCGATTGGAGCAGAACGAAAGCCAAAACAGTAACTATAGGTATTAGTAGAAATAACTTCCATTTGTGTTTCATTTTTTCACTCCCATTGTGCCGGCTATGCTTTAACAACCGTATAATATGATTCCTTAGATTATTAATCATTATAATATACATTTTTTAGTAAGACACTAATAAATTTTATTTTTACTTTAGGGAAATTTACCTTGCCATATATAGGCAAGGTATGCTTTTATACATTAATTTGGATGTAAACGCCATTACCGACCAAACTATTTTTAGGCAGATATTTGATGGAATAAGACATTCTTTACTTCTGTATACCAACAATTTTAATCAGTCCCAACATCAACTATCCGGGAACTGTTTAGAGGTTTTCTTAAAGAAGAAATGGAACTCATGGACAAACTTTTTGAGTACGGTAAGCTAAAAGGCTATTTAAATGAGATTCCTACATTTAGACCCTAAGTGCATTGCTGTTTTTTATCGATGTTCTTGTACTGGCGGAATTTGGATGTTCTACTATAGAAGGGTAAAACTGCCCTTTGTGACTTATGAAGTATTTATTAACCGTAACGTTGGGGAGATAACTAACAATAACTTTTTCAGCCAGATTCATTTTTTCATGATGAAATCTAATCTGTTCTTCAGTATCCATCGGGGTACCACTTACGGCAGCACAGTCTTCGTGATGAAATATTAATATTTTATCTATACCGTGCTTTTTATGTGCCAGGTCAATTTGGTTTAATATAAAGGTTTTGGGCTCCGCATCATGAAGCAAATTTAAAGAAGATCCCGCGACTGATATTACATCACAGTTCCCAAAAACCCCCCGGTGTTTCAGCCATGAATATATTGAAATCTGAAACCGGAAGTCCATACACATAATAACAAGGTTTTTACATCCTATCATTATTTCCCCCCCCAATTTTAAAAATAAAAAAACCAACCCTTCATAAAAAGAAGAGTTGGTATATTCCAAACTGACATAAATGTCCTTTTAAGAATCAACCAAACAAAACCTTATCTATTTTTATTAATATTACTCTTTCTCCACTTCTCGTGCTAATGTCCGTATGCAAACTAACTATGTTACTACCGGTAACTTCGTTTATCATTTTTGCAACATAGTGTTTACCGTTTTCAAGTAACTTTGAGCGCATTGACTTTACCATTAAAATTCCATCCAGATCTTTAGCGAGCTCTATTTCCGCCTTGGTTAACACACCTTGCAGTGTAATCAAAATCATGTCCCTAATGATATCGGTCTTAACATTAACCGGTCCGCGGCCAAGAAATTCACGCTCAAACTGGATAAAATTTTTTGATATCTGATCTTCTAACTGCCCTTTAGATATTATTTTCATAAGATGAAATGTAAAAGATATTGTCCTCTTTAAAATTTGGATTAAGTATATTATAGTTGCATGTAAAACGCAAGTACCATAAATGTATTCTTCAAAAACAACTCCGTACACCGGCAGATTACTTCCAACCCGCCTTTTTATATGGCCAACCAACGATACCGTCTTTAAGATTATAGATATTTTCAAAGCCCTTATCTGCCAGAAATTTAGCTATATAGGCACTTCGGTTACCTGTTCGGCAATAAATAATCAGCTTGCCTTTTCGGGGAAGGGTACTGAATTCCTTTTTAACCTTTTTTACAGGTTTATTAATGGCACCAGGGATAATACCCGTTTCCAGCAGCTCTCCCGGTTCCCTCACATCCATCAGTATGAAGCTGTCTTCATTTTGAAGAATGGATAAAAGCTTCTCTGAATTAATATTTTGATAATCATTTGTGGCAACTTCAGCAGAGCAGCCGGTAAATAAAGCTACTATAAAGATAGCCAGCCAAATAAAGAGGGAAACCCGCGACGTAAAATTTTTAGTGGAAGGAGTATACATCAATGCTTATCACCTGCTAGATAAAAAGATGTTTGCATACCGGTGTTACCGGTTGGCAGTGTAGCCTTCCAAATCTCTTAAGGAAAATTTAAACGGGTTAAAATTAGTATGCGTATCGTAACAATCAACTTGCTCGGTTCTCTTCAAAAAGCCTACCGCGGCATATGTAGCCGGGGTTGCTAAAACCTCACAGCTTGTTTTAAAAATATAATTTGATACCATCATGTACCATAATAATTGGCCGGGGATAATTCCTGCAAAGGCAATTGTAACAAATATTACTGTATCAACTCCCTGACCTACGAAAGTGGACCCTACAGTTCGTGTCCACAAGTGTTTACCTTTGGTTGCTATTTTCATTTTGGCTAGTATATAGGCGTTTACGAACTCTCCACAAGAATACGCGATTAAACTGGCAATTACAATGCGCGGTATTTGTCCCAATATGGTAATATACGCGCTTTGTCCGCTCCAGTCTCCCGCTGCAGGTAATACTCCAACTAACCAATAGATAAACGACATGAACGCACAGGCAGCAAAACCTGTCCATACCACAATTCTGCTTCTTTTGTATCCATACACTTCTGTCAATATGTCCCCAAAGATATATGCAAGGGGGAAAAGAATGGTGGCACCGTCGAAGTAAAACGGACCGATATGGGTTACTTTTACCGCAACTGTGTTAGACACCAGCAGCACGGTAACAAATGCCGACATTACCAAAGGAAATAAGCGCAATTAAAATGCCTCCTCGTTTTTTTAACCCGGGTGTCTGCGACCGGGTGATATTGATATGTTGCTGACTTGTATATTATAAAGTGAAATTATATAATTCGCTATAGTTTTGTACAAATATCTGATGAGGTGGTGTACCAAAATATGAAATTCAGGTACGGTGTGGACGATATTCCACCTTTGGGGGAACTGGTATTGTTCGGTTTGCAGTGGCTGGCTATAGCCGTCCCAACCATAGTAATAATAGGCAAAGTGGTGGCCGCCCTACATTTTAGCGATGCCGTAGACCAGGTAATATACTTACAGAAACTATTTTTTGTGACGGCTTCCGCCCTTCTGGTTCAGTTACTATGGGGGCACCGCCTTCCACTCATCATTGGTCCCGCCTCGGTTTTACTGGTGGGGATAGTGGCAAGCCAGGGGAGTGATGTGAACGCAGTTTATTCTTCTATTTTTGCCGGAGGAATTATTTTAACTACATTAAGTATTACCGGGTTGTTTGGATATTTAAAGCAACTATTTACATCCAGGGTAGTGGCAACCATATTGGTCTTGATTGCTTTCACTCTTACCCCAACTATTATGAATTTAATTATCAGTTCCAAAGCAGCGGGGTCACCATTGCTAAACCTGTGCTTTGCACTGGTGCTTGTTATCTCTATGTTTGTAGCTAATAGATACTTAGTGGGTATTTGGAAATCGACCCTCATTATATGGACAATAATAATCGGAAGTATATTGTACTTAGTTATTTTTCCCCAATACCAATGGATGGGGCAGGCCTCTGATTTTACATCGATAGCAACTTTTACAAGAAATCTGTATTTTAATTTTAAATTAGCACCCGGTGTACTGATTGCGTTTTTATTTTGCTTTCTGGCCCTTTCCGTAAACGATCTGGGTTCAATTCAGTCTGTAGGTGCATTAACTAAACCAGGTGATATGCCAAAACGTATTAGCAGAGGGATATCTTTTACCGGGCTGGCGAATGCTTTGTCAGGTCTTTTGGGTGTCATTGGTCCGGTTAACTTTTCGCTGAGTCCAGGGGTAATTGCTTCCACCGGCAATGCTTCCAGATTCACACTTATACCTGCCGGCCTTGGACTATTAATACTATCCTTTTTGCCAGGTGTAATTGCTTTTATTGGCGGCATACCTGCCGTGATTATTGGGACCACTCTACTTTATATACTGTGTTCACAGATATCGGCAGGATTAATGGTATTATTCAGTTCTATGAGCGAGTTTAAGTTTGAAAGTGGTCTTGTTATGGGGCTGCCGGTGATGCTCAGTATAATTATTTCTTTTTTGCCGGTTAGTGTATTAAATACCTTTCCTGACATGGTTAGACCCATTTGGGGAAACGGCTTTGTGGTAGGGGTATTAACTGTTTTGATTATGGAGCACATAATTTATCCGGAAAAATAGCTGCTAAACAAGAAGACAGGTTGCTCAAATAAAAATTAAAAAGTTTACCAATGACTCAAGACCATCTCCACCTAATTATCCCGTGCCGGTGGTCCCGGTAACATTCAAAAATGCCTGTACGATGCCTATAAAATATTCTGATTCCCGGCGAATGTGGTTTATTACTACCTGTGTTACCGGGCTTTGCCGCACCGCTTGACTTTCCAAAGACATTTGATTCAAAAAAATGACAAACTTACGGGATTGGTTAAGGCTGAAATCTATAAACCTAATTATTTGCTGTTCTAGTTCGGGGCTTAAATGGTAATTGGATCTGATAACAGCTTCTATATATCTTACTGCTGCCGCTTCGGTTTGTGCTAATGTAAGCTCCCATTCTTCCAAAAGCTTAACGAACTTGGGCTCTAGACCCTCTGTTATCTGTCGGATAACCACAGTGTGTTCCTGTTCCTGTTGTTTCCAAAATTCTACCTCATCCAGTATTCTAAGCACGTTCTTTTGGCCGTAATAAAAGCGCATAAGGGATACATCCTTTCGTATCAAGCTGGATATATCATTATACTATTTGGGGCTAATTAATGTTCCACATAAGGTGACGAGACACCTTAATCAGCAACCGGCTGAAGAACGGGGGCGTTGTTTCTATCAAAGGATGCCAGGGACGAGTTTTATTGTGTTCGGTTAATTCCCGGGGGCGCTTTTTTTGTCATAATGTTTGAAGATGTGGTAAACTCAGGTAAAACATATGAGAGTAATTCAAAGGTTGGTGATCCCCCGTGGAGAAAGACACAGTTGAAAGGTTACAAGACTTGGAGAATGAAGTTTCTGCACTCAGGGCAAAGGTGAACTATCTTGCCGGTAAGGTAGAGGATAATGGAATTAACGAAGAAACTAACATAAATGCAGACAACTCAAATCCTAAGGACAAGCTGAATAATTATAAGCCAAAGACACGCTTTCCTGCAGTAGATTTCTCTGTCAAGGAAGGACTGGAACAACTCATTGGAGGTAAAGTTCTAAACCGTTTAGGGATAGTAATTTTATTGTTCGGAACTGCTTACTTTTTAAAGTATGCCTTTGATAACCAGTGGATAGGTGAAATAGGAAGAATTATTATTGGCTTGGTAGCCGGTATGGGTTTAATGATTGCTGGAGATATGTTAGTGAAGCGTAAGTATCATTTTTTTTCCCAGGGGCTTACGGGGGCAGGAATTGCAGTTATTTATCTTACTGCTTACGCAGCTGCCAATTTGTATGACATTTTTAGCCCGGCGATTGCTCTGGGGCTTTTGGTGCTGACTGCAGTGGCCGGAGGGCTGTTGTCCGTCAGGCAGGATGCCTTTGCAGTGGCCGTGCTTTCCACCCTCGGTGGTTTTATGTCACCTTTCCTTATAGGTAGTGATAGCTCAAATACTCTGTTTCTATTCAGTTATTTAGCTATCCTGGACTTTGTTGTACTGTACCTGGCCTTTCATAAAAACTGGTGCTCTTTAAACTTCCTTTCTTTTATAGGCACAGCATTAGCTTATACAGCCTATAATGTAGGCGGGTATAGCGATACATACATGAATCAGGTATTTTTAGTTCTATATTTTGTTATCTTTGGGGCGTTGGCCTTCTTATATAATGTTCGGCACAAAAAGGCTACAACCTTACCCGATATTCTGCTGATGTCACTTAATGCCGGGTTCTTTATTACCGCCACCATTGAAAATCTCTTTAAGTATTCCGATATGCACGGTTTGATTACCGTTTTACTTGCATCAGTTTACCTGGTGGTAAGTCTCACGCTCCATAAAAGGGGGTTGGGGGATAACCAGCTTTTTTACTCTATGCTGGGGATTGGGCTCACCCTTGTAACCGTTGCCATACCGCTTCAATTGGACAAGGAGTGGTGTAATATTGCCTGGGCAGTAGAGGCTTTGGTACTGGTTTACGGAGGGCTAAAGAATGAAAACATTTGGGTTTCCAGATCCGGTGTGGCGGTTTTGGTACTGGCTTCTATGTATCAATTTTCGCTTTATGTATCGAAGCTGTATCCCGTTATCAATTCTTATTCCATAAGTTTCCTCTTGATAACTGCCGGCTTTTTCTTTACCTACTACATGTTTAATAGAAGTAATCATGTTGATCGGAAAATAGCATGGCCTGCAGCTGTATACGGAGTCATACTTACATTGAAATATATAAGCTGGGAAGTAATCAATGTTATTAATTATTTTGAACTGAGCTTTGACGAGAGGTTTGCTATTTCACTGGCCTGGGTGGCAATTGCTGTAGTCTTAACTGTTTTTGGTGTCATTAAAGATAATAAAGGTTTTAGGTTTATCTCTTTTGGGATTTTTGGCATAGTTTTGTGTAAGATTCTCCTTTTAGATCTATCCATGTTGACTGTGGCACTGCGGGTAATGATTTTACTCATCATGGGCGCTATTTTAGTTGGGGTCTCGTTTGTTTATCAGAGGGACGAAAAGAAGGTGGAAAAATGATTAGAAAAATATTGGTTCTCGCTTTCGCCATAATGTTTTTAGTGGTTACACCCGCCCATGCTGACTTTGAAAAGGAAAACTGGCAGTACTATAAAAAAGTTGAGCCGGAGAAGAAGGGGTTTTCTTTAATTAGACTGGATCAAGAGGTGCTAACACATTGTCAAAATGACTTAAATGACTTAAGACTGGTCTCTTCTCAGGGAGATGAGGTGCCTTACAAACTTATTCAAGTTGAACCTTCCACAGTGGAAACCTATCCTGTGCAAATAATTAATGATGTGGTTAGAGAAAATGAATTCTCAGCCGTAACACTCGATATGGAGCAGACGGCCAGGCTTAATAACAATATAATGTTGGAAATAACCAGTAAAGATGATTATTTACGGGATGTCCTCATTGAAGGAAGTAACGATAACCGGAATTGGGATACCATCATTAAATCAAAGATTTTCAGGGTAGGGAATAGTGGACAGAACGAGGTGAGTTACCCGCCTGCAAGCTATCGTTATGTACGGGTTAAAATTGACTGTAAAGGCAAAGAGCCATTGGATATCAAAGAGGTGAAAGTGAGATTTATTCAGAAAAAAAAGAATGATTTTAGCTTAATTAAAGCAAAAACAATATCCAACCGGCAGGACCCTGGAACAAAAACCTCTGAAATTATTGCTGACCTGGGCGTAAAAGGAATTTATGTAAATGACATTAGTTTACAGGTAAGCAATGATAATTTTGACAGGGTTATAGAGGGTTATTACAGTTACGACAAAAAAGAATGGTATGCAGTTGGCTCAGGGAGGATATTTAACTACAGCTGGACTGATTACACTGCGTCCCAAATAAGTTTACCGGTACATGAAAGAGTCGGCCGGTATGTTAAGATACGAATTCAAAATCAGGATAGCCCGCCCCTTAATGTGAAAGGGGTAGAAGTGAGGGGAAGGTATCCTGCACTTTTAGCTAATCTAAACAACGAAAATCATTATCTTTGGTACGGAAATCCCGGCAGTGAGTTTGCACGTTACGATTTGAACCGTTTTGCTCATCTGGTGGATTTGGATGATCTCCCGGAAATAAACCCTGGCAGTGAAAATATTAACGAAAAGTATGCAGCAGAGGAAACTAGTAAGCGCAATATGCTTAATATTATCACCGTAGCAGCAGTTATTGTTGTCGGTTTTATTATTCTAAGAAACTTAACCGCGAAAAAATAGTATAAACATCGGTACCTAACGGGGCTGGTCTATTGAATTGATAGAGTCTTAAATAATAGTTGTTTATATCATCTTAAGGTATACTTAAGAAATAATTAATATTTTATAGCTATAATAGTTCACAATATCATTAAACAGGGGGGATATTGTGAACAAAATGCTATCAAAGGGTTTAACTATTAAGTCATCACTTAGTGGTTTTATGGTTTTGTTAATAATATGTTTGCTAACATTGGGGTCTTTTACGTACATAGGACTACAAAATGTTAATAAAGAGATTAAGACAATCGAAAAGAAGGTAACGGTAAATGTCCTGCAGGCTCAAAACATGCGCTATGAAGTAGCTCAGGTGCAGCAGTGGCTTACTGATGCAAGCGCCACAGGAGAAAAAGATGGACTTGAAAAAGCAGAGCAATACGCCCAAGAATTTCGTGGTTATGCAAAAGAGCTTCGTACTAATGATACCGTACATGCGGTAAGTATTGACAAGATTATTAATGATTTTGAGCCTTATTATTCGGTAGGACGTAAAATGGCCGGTGCATATATCAATGAAGGAAGAGAAGCAGGAAATGCAATGATGCCGGAGTTTGACGGCTTAGCTAAAGAATTATCCAATCAGCTGGATGAATACGTTGCAGGGCAAATCCAGGCCATGAATGACGCAATAATGGAATCCCAAAAGCTCATGCATTCGTTGCGAATTGCTTTAATCTTGGTATTGGCCTCGGTCTCAGTTATTCTGGTGATGGGATGTTTGTTTTTAATTAGAAAAATTGTTCCACCACTCACACAGCTTCGCATGTCAATGGACGATATCAACCGTGGTGAAGGCGATTTGACGAAACGTATTCAGGTGAAGGGTAAGGATGAAATTGCTAAAGTTGCACAAAGTTTTAACGGGGTGATGGAAAACCTGCACGATATAATTTCCAAGATCAGAGATAATTCTAATACTTTAACTGTTCATAGTCAGGATTTAGCAGCGTCGAGTGAAGAAGTCACTGCTACAATGGAAGAAGTGGCCGGAATTACAAACGAGGTTGCCTCTGTATCAAGCCAAGGGGCTGAAAAATTGGAAGTGGCCACAGAGGAATACGAGCAGGTGGAAGCAGCTGCACGAAATGGTAATCAAGCGGTAAAAGAGACTGTTGAAAAAATAAATTCCATTGCCCAAATGTCCCAAAATAACGCTAAGGCAATAAGGAACCTTGGTCAGCAGTCGGATCAGATTGGCAAAATAATCAATACCATAACCGTTATCGCTGATCAAACAAACCTTTTAGCTTTAAATGCGGCCATTGAAGCGGCCAGGGCTGGAGAACATGGACGCGGCTTTTCGGTTGTGGCCGAAGAAGTGCGTAAACTAGCTGAACAATCCGCCGGTGCGGCCAGTGAAATTACGGGCTTGATAGAAAAGATGCAAGTTGGTGTTGGTGAAGCTGTGTCTGCCATTGAAGACGGTGCAGTAGAAGTAGATCAAGGTGTGCAGGTTGCCAATAATGCAGGGGTTGCTCTGGATGATATTATCAGTGCTGTTGAGAAAAATACTGGTATAATCAGGGATGTCGCGGAGGGTGTTATGCAGGTTAATGAAGGATCACAACAATTATCCGCATCAAATGAACAAATTACTTCCACGACTCAACAAGTATCCAGTGCAGCACAGGATTTAACAAATATTGTCGATGATTTAAACGAGACCATATCAAAATTCAAAATAGAAAACACAGTACCGGGTACCTAAGTTATACGGGTGCCCGGTACCCACTATTTGTCTTAAAACAGTTTTTCAATCAGATTTGATAATTGTTTTTCGTTTGTAATTCCCCTCACCTCACAAATGTGGTTTACCAAAAAAGCGACCTAAAAGGTCGCCAAGAATTTATCAGGACAGGACCTGGCAATCATAGCTGTAAAGCCTTAAATCCATGGCTATAAGCACCCACCTTTCGATGGGTTTGCCTTTTTAAGATTTGCCACGAAACTATAAATTCCAAATTCCACGTTTCCTTTAAGTTTTCCTGGTAAATTTAAAGCATAATCAAAAACATTGTTGGAGTTTGTGGAACACTAAATTAAAATCCCAAGCCAGGATGTTTTTTAACTTGTATGGCGTGATATAATTAGTGGTAATTTTAAATGAATATGGTTAGCTGGTAACTAAGTATTGTGGAGGGAGTGAATAATTATGGAATGGGTAAAGTTACAGACTATGTATGATTCTGAAGAGAAAGCTTTAAAAATTGCAAGTATTGTTGCTACTACAGAATCGAGATTAGCAAATGAATCACACGGTCCCCAGTATGAAGTGGAAACTAATATAGAGCAGGTAGAGGATAAATGGCAAGTGTCATGGCGTAAGGTGTTTGTTGGTAATAAAAATGGCTGCGGTGGATGTCAATCCTGCCAAGACAAATCTCCTGAGCAAACCAAGGGTAACGGTAAGGTTATACCTTTTAGAAAACCTTCTGTTTAAATTATTCGCAGACGGGGAGCAATTGATGGTTAACTCAATATATGAGACTTACCGATTAAAAAGAGCAGATATTAGAGAAGAACTGTCCGGCGTTATGAAGCAAAATAGTCTGCTGGTTCTCTTGCGTCCGCTGTTTTTTTTGGCCGCGGTTGGTTTTTTAATGGCTCATTCATTGCTGTCACCGAAACCTGTTTATCTGCTATTCAGTGGAATTTTAATTGTTATCTTTCTATGGATGCTTGTCAGGCATAATCGAGTTAAAGCGAATATCAAATATTTGGAGTTATTAGTCCATATCAATGATGTTGCCATGCAGCGCCTGGATGGCAAATGGTTAGAGTTTCCCAATACAGGGGAGCGGTTTATAAACCCTGAACATCGTTATTCATCTGATTTAAATATATTCGGACAGGGATCATTGTTTCAGTATCTTAATGCTGCCACTTCTCTTGCCGGTGAAGAGAGATTAGCTCATTTGCTGGAATTCCAAACTAGTTTAGATGAAATAAAACAACGACAACAGGCTATAAAGGAACTTAGTCCGCGACTGGACTGGCGCCAGCATTTTCAAGCCACCGGTATGTCGGAGAGTGTAAGAAAACCCGGCAATTTAGAAAAATTATTGGCCTGGGCGGAAGAAAAGCCGGTATTTACTAATAAATATACATCTTTACTCCTCTTTTGCCCGGTTATTACCGTGGTTTTGGCCTTTCTCGGGCATCTCCATTTGACATCCCTGATACCCCCATATCTTTGGGTTTTACCCTTTACGATGCAGATAATAATCGTTGCTTTTACATCAAAAAAAGCTCATCAAACTTTTAATAAGACCGGTAATTCGGTTCATGAGATACGGCGCTGGTCAGCTCTTTTAAAATGCATAGAACCGGAAAAATTCGAGTCTCCGCTCTTAAAGGGTTTAAAAAGAAAACTAATTCAGGGCGGTGATGCACCATCTCGCCGGATTAAGAAGCTATTTAACATCGTAGAGCGGATGAATCTTCGTTATTCCAGCTTGCATCCCGTGATTAACATAGGTGTTTTATGGGATCTACAAACACTGATTAAACTAGAACAATGGCGCAGCGGTTCAGGCCGGTCACTGAGATCTTGGATTGAGGTGATTGCTGAATTTGAAGCGTTATCCAGCTTTACCGGTCTGGCTCATGATCATCCCCATTGGACGATGCCCGAAATAAAAGAGTCCAAACCGGCATTTAAAGCTGTGGCACTGGGACATCCATTGATTAAAGATGAAGTGCGCGTGGGAAATAACGTTGAACTGTCGGAACCAGGTATAATTCTACTTATTACCGGCTCTAATATGTCCGGCAAAAGTACTCTCCTCAGAACAGTAGGGATAAACTTAATTCTTGCTTATGCCGGAGCCCCTGTTTGCGCTAAAGAATTAAGTTGTTCTCGCATGAATGTATATACAAGCATTCATATTAATGATAATTTAGAGAAAAACATTTCTTCTTTCTATGCTGAACTGCAAAGAATTAAGTTGATAGTAGACGCTGCTAGGTTCGGGGAACCAATCATTTTCTTGGTCGATGAAATTTTCAAAGGAACTAATTCAAAGGACAGAATTTTGGGCGCTCAAGCAGTCCTAAAAAGTTTACATGAGTTGGCAGCCATCGGGTTAGTATCCACCCACGACCTTGAGCTAAGCCGTTTGGAACAGGAAATCCCTCAGATAAAAAATTATCATTTTACGGATCAAATATCCGGCCGGGAAATAACCTTCGACTATCGCCTGAAGCCCGGGGTTTCCAAATCTACCAATGCTGTCGCTTTAATGAAGATTATTGGTATTAAGATCAATTGAAACCGTCGCCCGCATACATCCACAAAAAAAAGAGCCTGCAGGCTCTTTTTTCTCAATAATAACTAGGCCTTAATTGCCAGGCAGCTGAGACATGTCGGGCATTTGTTCTATCATATTGCTCATATCCATAACTTCTATTCCAGATGGTAGTTCGAAGGTTCCTGCCGGAGGGGGACCAATTTCCAGGTTTTTATATTCCATCACTGTTTTACTACCATCAGCTTCTGTAACTTCCACCTTTACAGGAATACCATAGTCTTCACGCACCCACATTTTCGCTTCTTCTTGACCATCAGGGCCTGAAATCGAAACAACCTTGCACTTTACACCGTCATAAACGGTGGTTTCCAGTAATTTGGCGTTCCCTTCTTCAAAGCTCTCAGCTTTTTCTAGAGGAGTTTCCGGCTGTGAGATGGCATCCATGGCAACCTTAACTGCCATGTTCTGATCCGGTATACAGTTATAAACCGTACTACCGTCAAAAATGGTAATTACCTTTTGTCCTTCCATCATTGACTCAAATTTAAACTTGTCTCCCTGCATCCAAAACTTGCCGCTCATTTCTTGTTTTTTGGATTGAAGCGTAAAGTCATAAGTCATACCTTCAACATTCTCGCTTTTCGCAAACAAGGCTCCCAGGGATAACGTATCGCCTTCATTGCCGGAGCTCTCCACTGCAGCATCTTCTTCTCCTTGCGGGTTACTGCCACTTTCTTTTGTTCCTCCTCCACAGGCAGCAAGGCTCACGCAGGTAAAAATTAAGAAAGCAACCAGCCACCAACTTAATGATCTTTTCACATAGACTCTCCCCTTTTGTTTTTTTTAATTGTTCCGTATTTATAGTTTCTTTCCTTTATTTGCTTAGGAAAATTTTCCTAGTTATTTCGACAAAAATCAAGATAAGGATGGCAAAGAAGCCAGATAACTGTTCCTTTTCTTTGGCTGTGTTGCTTTCCGTGATATGATAAACTCAAGAAAAGGATATATAAAGAAACAAGAATTATGTCAGGAGTTTAGCCTATGCTGGAAAAAGCCAGAAAGCTGTTAAAAAAGTATTATGGATATTCTTCCTTTCGGGAAGGGCAAGAAAAAATTATGCTTAGTATTTTAAATGGTTGTGACACACTGGGCATTATGCCCACAGGTGGCGGAAAATCACTTTGTTATCAAATTCCGGCACTGATTTTTCCGGGCACAACTGTGGTCATCTCTCCGTTGATTTCTCTAATGAAGGATCAGGTTGATGCCCTCAATAACCTTGGTATACCGGCTACTTTTATAAACAGCTCGCTTGGATACCGCGAAGTTGAGGCCCGAATGCACGATGTGTCCCGTGGCAGGTATAAGCTTTTGTACATAGCACCTGAACGATTAGAAGCTGATTCCTTCCGGGAACTTATCAATCGCCTGCATATTTCACTGTTGGCTGTGGACGAGGCCCACTGCGTTTCCCAGTGGGGCCATGATTTTAGGCCCAGCTACTTGGCCATTGCCGGGCTGATTGCCGGTTTTTCATCCCGGCCGGCGGTGGCTGCATTTACTGCCACCGCTACTAAAGAAGTAAAGAAGGACATAGGCCGGCACCTTGCATTTCACAAGCCTTTTATACACGTCACCGGTTTTGACCGTCCCAATTTATTTTTCTCGGTTATACGCGGCGAGAATAGAAGAAATTTTATATTTCAATTCCTGAGTCGAAATAAAGGTGAGCCCGGGATTATTTATGCAGCCACGCGTAAAGAGGTGGATAATCTTTGTGAATTTTTACAGGCTAAAGGTTTTGCGGCTGGGAAATATCATGCCGGATTGAGTGATGGTGCTCGTACCAAGGTACAAGAGGCGTTTATCTACGATGAGATACAGGTTATTGTGGCCACCAATGCATTTGGCATGGGTATAGACAAATCCAACGTGCGTTTTGTAATTCATCATAATATGCCGAAAAATATGGAAAGCTATTACCAGGAAGCCGGACGGGCGGGCCGGGATGGTGAGCCCGGTGAGTGCATTCTCCTCTTCAGCCCGCAAGATATTCAGGTGCAAAAATATTTGATTGAGCTTAATGAGTCAACTCCGGAGCGCAGGGCGCGTGATTACCGCAAGCTGCAATCCGTGGTAGACTATTGCTATACTACTCATTGTTTGCGCCACTACATACTTGCCTATTTTGGTGAAGAAAGTATGCCGGATGCTTGCAGTAACTGTAGCAATTGCAGCGATGATAGTGAGCTTATGGATATAACAGTTGAAGCCCAAAAAATTTTTTCCTGTATATGGCGTATGCAGCAGCGCTTTGGTCTAGCGCTGGTGGCCGGGGTTTTAAAAGGATCTCGCAATAAAAAGGTGCTTCAGTTGGGATTTGACAGCCTGTCGACCTATGGGCTTCTACAGGATTATTCATTGAATGAAATTAAGGACTTAATTAACATATTAATTGCCGAGGGATATATTATGGTTACTGAAAGCCAGTACCCTGTGCTTAAGTTGCGGCAAAAAGCCGGTCCGGTGCTCAAAGGACAGGCCCCTGTTTACCGGAAAGTGATACGGGAAGAGGAAAAGGCGCCGGACAATGAACTTTTCGAGAGGCTGCGTCGGTTACGTAAGGATATTGCCCAGCAGGAAGGCCTGCCTCCTTACATGGTGTTTACAGATGTCACTCTGCGGGAGATGAGCGAAAGCTGTCCTGCAGGCGAGCAAGACCTGATGGCTATAACCGGGGTGGGAGAGGTTAAACTTCAGCGTTTTGGATCATTGTTCCTGGCTGAGATTCAGCAGCACCTGCAGGAAAAGGGTGAAGTTGCCGACAGTGTGGAAAATGCCCGGCAGTCGAATGTTGGAGAAAGAGGATAAGGAATACAATATTCAATTGTGCAAGCGTATTTTAGATAAGTGTTAACAGTACACCGATTTCCGGGGGGGTGTGGTGGTATGAAAGCGTTGATCCTAAATGCATTTCCTGAACAAAAGAATTCGGATGCGGAAAAGATATTGGAATCTGAATTAAAAAAGAAAGGTTGGCGGTATGATGTTTTTGCCCTGGGGAATATGGACATCAAGCCTTGTGCCAGTTGTGGGGGGTGTGCCACCAGGTCTCCGGGACTGTGCACCCGGAAGGATGAAATGGAAAAGATACTGGCCGGTTGGGTACAGAGTCAACTGGTAGTTTTTCTTACTCCCATTAGTTTTGGAGGCTATCATTCAGAATTAAAAAAGGTGATAGACCGGCTGTTGCCCCTAAATACACCTTTCTTTACTGTGTACCAGGGGGAACTCCACCATCAGAACCGGTATGAGCCTATGCCCTTTCTAATGACCATTGGTATCCTCGGGGAGGAAAATGCTCAAGAACGGGAAGCCTTTAAATACCTTACGGAGCGGAATGCCGTAAATTTTCTTTTAGACCGGTATTCAGCGGTAATTATAACGGAAGGTGATGATCCCGGAGATGTGGAAAACCAGATTGAGCGGGGATTAAAGGGGGTGGGCGAATGAAAATAGTATCAGTGATTGGAAGTAACCGGGGGGAAAAGAGTACCTCCCAGTCCCTGGTGAACTACCTTGCTCAGCAGTTGTCTTCCGGGGAAATGTCGGTTCCAAGTTATTATGCCCGCCGCATGTATCACCGACCCCGGGAGCAGGATGTCTTTTTTCAAGAGTTGGCGGCATGTGAGCTTTTGATCTTATCTGCTCCGGTTTACGTGGATCTTCTTTCCGCCCCTTTAATTCAGTTATTGGAAATGGCCCGAGACAAAATAGGCCGAAATGGTTTGGAGGGAACAAAGATGTTAGCCATTATCCACTCCGGTTACCCGGAACCCCAGCAGCGAAGGCCCTGTTTGGAAATGTGCCGGTGTTTTGCCCGGGAAATGGGGATTGAGTGGTGTGGAGGCTTGAGTTTTGGCGGCACTTCCCCCATCAATGGCCGGACTTTAGAGAGCGCGGGGGGATTAACCAAGGGAATTCGTTCCTCACTGGACCGGGTGGCTGAAAAAATATGGGAGGGCAGTCTGTCGGGAGTTGAGGACCTTACTCTGGAAGATCGGTCAACCATTCCCATGCCTCCCTGGTTGGTAAAATTGCTAATGAATGCTTTGACCCGGAAAAATGCCAAAAAGAGTGGTATTGAGGACTTAGCTACCAGGCCTTACGGGATAAAAGTAAAATGAGACAGGATAAGACACCTGCTTGTTTATATTGCCTGGGCGAAGGGTGTATACTAGAAAAAATTTTTAGTTGAAAGGATGAGATCATGAAGAAAAGCTTGGGAGCTAAAACATTGGTCTACCCAACACCGGTTTTTATTGTCGGGACTTATAATGAAGAAGGTAAGCCGAATGTCATGACTGCGGCATGGGGAGGGATCTGCTGCTCATCCCCTCCCTGTGTTTCCGTTGCCCTGCGCCAAGCCGCACATACCTATAGCAACATAGTTGTCAAGAAATGCTTTACGGTGAGTATTCCCTCTGAAAAAAATGCCCGGGAGGCAGATTATTTCGGCATAGTATCAGGACGTAATGAAGACAAATTTACCATAACCGGGCTTACTCCGGCAAAAAGTGATTTCGTTGATGCCCCTTATGTGCAAGAGTTTCCTTTAAACTTGGAATGTAAGGTTATCCAGTCGGTGGAGATCGGTCTGCACACACAGTTTATCGGTGAAATTGTAGATGTAAAAATTGATGCAGCCCTGGCGGAAGGGGACGATCCGATCATAGAAAAAATTAAACCCCTTCTATATGCTCCTGACAGTAAAAATTACTACGGCGTGGGCGAGGAAATAGGGCGGGCGTTTTCTATAGGAAAAGATTTTAAATAAAAGACAGCAAAACACCCGGTCCCGGCAAGAAAGGGAAACGGGTGTTTAAACTTTATAATCGGCCTTTTTATACGCCCAACCAACAATACCGTCTTTTAGATTATAGACATTATCAAAACCCTTATCTACCAGAAATTCAGCTGTATCGGCACTTCTGTTACCTGTTCTGCAGTAAATAATGAGCTTTCCTTTTTTCCCTTTGATCCCAATGCCGGCAGCAATGGAAACCCATTACAATGTATTTCCCCCAAATGCTGTGGTCAAAGATATATTCCAGAAGACTGTAATCTTAACAATCCCATACGATCCGGCACTTCCCTACTCATGGTGGCCATTGGACATGCCGCGCGCCCCAATACTTACGTCTAACTTAAGGGTGCCTGCTTAACCCCAGTTTTTCCAGGCTGGGAAGTGTGGCCAATATGAAATCTGCTAAGTCCCTGGCCACTATTTGGACATCATTTGATTCCACCAGATGATAAGGAAGAAAAGTTTTTACTCTGTAATGCCCTGCTGCTTCTGTTCGGGGGAGTTCCCGCAGTAGCTTTTCTCCTAACCTTTCTTCAATTTCCTCTTTCATTTCCAGTAAAGGAAGGAATACCGACTTCTTGTGTCCATCCATTACCAGTTCGATGACCAGTATGTTCTGCCCCTTGTTAAAGCCACGCCGGGGTCTTACCCTACCTATACGGTAAAATACGGTGGAATTATTAAAGATACTTATGCAGCGCTTAGATTCTTTAAATACCGGGGATGGACAGGATATGGCTATATTATTATTTTCCAAAATCTTACCGGCGACTAGTACCACATTATTCAAAAAATCACTGAACGTCATCTCAGCCTTTTCCATTTTTGCCCTGAGCTGCAGCCACCGCTCAAAGTTCTCCAATACCTTCTTTCTGTTTCCTTTCGGCTTTCCGGCCGGACGCTTTGATGTATCAAGGAATTCTTGCTTAAAGTGGGAAAATTGAATAAGAAATTCACGTTCAGTCATTGGAACCACCCCTTAAACTCACTTCTTTTCTAAAATAAAACCAGCGCCAAAGGATTGCTTTTTAAGATATATTTTATTTTCCTTGCGCTGCGGAATACCATATGCCGCGGCTTTGGCCGCGGCATATGGTATTGGCTTATGGCAAAAAAAATTCTAATGAGAGGATATAGTATCTACTTGGTTTTCTCCTGTGTCGTAAAGTTATGCTATCCACGTATGTGGAGCACCTTATAAGTATATCATAGCCGGGACGCCTACGAAACCACCTACCCCAATGGTTCCTGCCAAACCTCAAAATAGTGTTATCCATAAAGCCGCGCAAGCAAGAACCGTCCCCACTTGCGCCTTGCTTCTCTCTTTATTTAGTGGTAAAATTTTGTCAAAATAATGAATGTTATTAAGGAGTGATTTTTTTGGCTTTTAAAGACGACTTTTTCAGAATCACGGATCACATAAAGCAAAAGTCCGAGGAGTTTATTGATATTGCCCAAACAAAAATATCGGCATCAAAAATAGAGTATGAAATTAACAAAAAGAAAAATCAGTTAGGCGATTTGGTGTATAACCAATATAAGGAAAATAACTTGGATAGCGAGGCGGTAGCGGAACTGTGTGAAGAAATTAAACAGTTGGAGATACAACTTAAGGCACAAGTTCCGGAAGAAAACAAATGTAAACAATGTAATAGCGTGAATCCTCATAACGCCAAGTTTTGTGCTCATTGTGGAGCAGTGCTATATGAGTTGGAAAAATATTGATGTTTTTTAACTTGGCCGGAGATGTTGTGGAAAACATAATACCTAAGATGATGGTAAAGTCCCGGTCCTTTTTTTTAAGGGCCAGGACTTTTTATAGTTAGGAAGAGATCAGAAAAGAAGATGGCCTGCCGCCTTGTAGGCTCCTGGAAGATCCCATATTCAGTGAAAAGCCTTATATAAATAATTGAAATCAAATGTTAGTTGTGGTAGAATTTCTCAGGCAATTAAAACAGTATACTATTTTTTGTTAGGAGGAGGCCACCCGTGAAGTATACATGTGGAATAGTCGAACAACCGGCCAATTTTGTACTATCAATCCGAACGAGATCATCTGTGGAAAACCTGCCACAGGAGTTAGGTAATATTTATACCGCTATTACGGAGTATTTCTCTGAGCTGGGTGAAGAACCATCCCAGGCCACTTTTGCCGCTTATTATAATATGGACATGCAGGATCTTGACATCGAAGCAGGCTTTCTGGTACAAAAGGAGTTACCCGCAAAAGACAATATTAAGCCTGGTAAAATTCCAGCGGGGAAATACGCTGTTTGTATGCATGTGGGACCGTATCACAAGATAGAGTCTGCCTATAACGCCTTGATGGAGTGGGTAAAGGAGAAAGGTCTTACCCCTACCGGCGTGGCTTACGAATTTTATTATAATGACCCTGCCGTAACACCGGAAGACGAGCTCAAAACCAGGATAATGTTTCCCCTGGTTTGAGCGGAAGTATAACGCACCCTCACGGTAAGACCGGTGGGTGCGTCTTAAGTTTATGTCTCACTCACCGGTTGGTAAGGGCTTGAATGTGAGTTTCTCAATTGATTTTTGACCAATAAGATGTATTTGTGTTAAAATGAAGTGTTCCTAGGTAGGTTTTGCATTTTTCTCCTCTCTAAATTTTTCACTTGGTTTGGGATATATGCGCTTACTCAACGGAAAAATCTACGGGGAGGTTTTAACATGTTTGTAGATAAAAATTTAAAATGCTGCGATTGCGGAACTGAATTTTTGTTTTCTGCATCGGAGCAAGAATTTTTTTCAGAGAAAGGCTTTACTAATCCAAAGCGATGTCAGCAATGCCGGGCTAATCTTAAAGGCCGTAGTAATAAACGTAATAGCCGTGGAGGCAGTCGACAAAAGCGTCAAATGTATTCTGCCATTTGTGCCGGATGTGGCGTGGAGGCTAGAGTTCCTGTTAAACCAAGTGAGGACCAGCCTTTATATTGTGTCGATTGTTATGCCAAAAGGTCTAAAAATGAAGTGGATTCAAAATAACATTAATATAATATTATTAATATGGGCTAAGGTGACTATACATTCCTTAGCCTGTTTATATTTAGAAAGATATATATGATAACTTAAGTAATTAATAAAATAGTTACATTTATATGCTTTTTAAATATTTTTATGTTTTATTTGCTATTTATCGTAGACTGTGTTATTATTAGACAAGTGTTAAAAAGTTGAAAACGCAAACCATTTTAAGACCTTTTATTTTATTATGATTGGTCAAGGTTTTTGAGTTTTAAGCTTTTGAGCAATTCTATAGTAAAAGGAGGTTTTAGAATGGTTGGTAAAGTAAAGTGGTTCAGCACAGAAAAGGGATTCGGTTTTATTGAGACAAGTGAAGGTAATGATGTATTTGTTCATTTTTCCGCAATCCAAGGCGAAGGCTTTAAGAATCTTGAGGAAGGTCAGGATGTAACTTTTGACGTTGTTGAAGGTAACCGTGGCCCTCAAGCCGCAAATGTTATCGCTGATTAATACAGCAGATATTAAAATAAAGAGGAGCAATTTCCGTTAGGAAATTGCTCCTCTTTTATGTCTTAATAGATTTGCTATCTTGTCGTACATATGTGCACGCTGTAAAAAAGCCGGAATATTGTGTGATTAGAGACAAATACGTTAACCTGTACAGTTTGAGGTTGAGATTGTATAATTAAAATGGAGTAGGTGTTTTATCTTCAGCGAGGAGCGATCAAAATCCAAAATATAAAAAATAGAGTCTTACAAATATTTAATATTAAGGATTGCCCTTACAAATTAGCTAAAAGTATGGCACTGGGTTTCGGACTCGCCTTTTTGCCTTTGCCCGGTATAAATATCCCCTTAGGCGTGCTACTGGCTAAAATGCTCAGGTTAAATATTGTAGTTACCACGTTACCGGCGCTTTTGTTGACCTATGTATCACCCATCCTATATATTCTTAACTATAAGACCGGGGCCCTGTTTATTACTTCCAGTGAAAGACTGCCCCAGAGTATTGCGTATGATCTGTCCTTTTGGGACAGAATTATAGATTTCTTTACTCATGCCGGTCCTGCCTATTTGCTGGGAAGTATTATTAATGCTTCATTGGTAGCGGTCTTGGCATACTTTATATTCCCCCTCATTTACAAGAATTCGAGTAAATTATTTAAGAAAAAGGATACAAAATCTATGCAAATAAAAAATAAAGCCCCTGAAGATAATTCTTATTAACCATCATTAGAACTGCACACTGGGTGTCGGATGGTATATAATGTAATAGAGCGAAGGTAAACCAGACGCTTACGCTTTATATTTTTCCTATCTATAATACCTCAAAATATTTTGTGTGGAGGTTATGAAAAATGAATACATTAAAAGCCTGGATGTTAATGGGCTTACTCTCCGTTTTACTTGTATTCATGGGAAGTGCCCTTGGAGGAGAATCCGGAGCCTTTTTATTTTTCTTGATTGCCATGGGGTTGAATTTGTTCGGTTATTTCAAGAGTGATAAAATTGCTATAAAAATGACAAAATCATACCCGGTGTCCGAATCAGAGGCGCCTGAATTGTACGACATAGTGAAGAGACTGTCCCGGCGGGCAGGCATACCGATGCCAAAACTTTATGTAACCCCATCAGACCAGCCCAACGCCTTTGCTACTGGGCGCAACCCGTCGCACGCGGCAGTGGCCGTTACTGAAGGGTTGATGCGGCTCTTAAATCGTTCTGAAGTGGAAGGGGTTTTGGCGCATGAGTTAGCGCATATAAAGAATAGGGATGTTCTGGTGGGCACTATTGCTGCTGCTCTGGCCGGAGCCATAACCATGATAGCCAACGTATTTCAGTGGGCGGCTATATTTGGTATGGGCGGCGATGATGAAGATGGAGGCGGTATGGTGGGCGGCCTGATTATGGCTTTCCTGGCCCCCATAGCTGCAATGGTTATTCAGATGGCCATCTCTCGCTCCCGGGAATACATGGCTGATTCCACAGGCGCACAGATTGCCGGGGCACCGGAAGGTCTTGCCAGTGCATTATTAAAATTGCAGTCGGCAGCTCATAGGATTCCCATGAAGACCAATCCAGCCTCATCACATCTCTTTATTGTAAACCCGCTTTCGGGAGCGTCCATGGCGAAACTTTTCAGTACTCATCCGCCCATAGAAGAGCGGGTAGAAAAACTTCACAGCATGAGGTTATAATTATTAATGGATGCCATAATAGAATGGGTATTAGCGGTGGCAGAAGAGTTTGGGGTATGGGGGTTAATGTTATTAACTTTATTGGATTCTTTTATTAGTCCTATACCACCCGAGGTTTTATTTATTCCTTTAAGCCTGATAGATCCCTCCGGTGCCTTTTGGCTTGCCTTTGTTACTACGATAACCTCGGTTATAGGTGCGCTGATTGGGTACTGGTTGGGCTTAAAGGGTGGCAAACCACTGGTCAGAAAAATTTTTTCCGAAAGCAAATTGGCCAAGGCAGAAGGCATTATACAGGTTCACGGTGTGATGGCGGTATTGATGGCTTCCTTTACTCCCATCCCTTTTAAGTTAATTACTGTTTCATCGGGTGCTTTGGGGTTGTCATTGAAAAAGCTTGTTTTTTGGTCTACTTTAGGCAGAGGAGCCCGCTTCTTTCTTGTGGCCGCCATAATTACCTTTTATGGGCAGTCTGCTAAAGCCTTTTTGGAAAGTGGGCCTTTTGCCCTGCTTACCTTAGGCATAGGTTTACTTGGTATCGTTATTTATTTAGTTAGATGGTACCGTAATAAAGGTGCTAAAAACGAAAATAGAGGCCATAATTAAGGTCGTAGGCTCAATTTGACGGTAGCGAACTGTGGTTAAATTGCTAAGTGAGACCCTTACGTGAAAAGAATGCGTAATGGTCTTACTTTTTGTTAATACTTTAGGATGTAAAGTACTAACAAGCGCGCACTATGGGAACTAATTTGGCGCGCTTTTTTTATATTAAAGCATATTTTGCTCTGGGTGGTATAATCTTGGGTGCACATTTATTTGTGGATGCAATAAAGCATATAGCGCAAATTTTTCAAATTTCACCATTTGTATTGTCTATATTTATTGCCCCTATCGCCACTGAGCTACCGGAAAAATTCAACAGCGTCATTTGGGTGCGCCAGGGAAAGGACACTTTAGCACTGGGAAATATTACGGGAGCGATGGTGTTTCAAAGTTCTCTTATACCGGCTTTAGGTATAGCGTTGACACCTTGGAACCTGTCTGAACTTGCAGTGACCAGTGCCGTTTTGGCCCTGTTCGGGGCAGGATTGGTTTATTTAAGCTTAACGTTTAAAAAAGTACTTCGCCCTGCCACATTGGCATTTGTTGCAGTATTTTACGTGGTATTTGTTGTGGCCGCCATAATGCAATAAAAGTAACTGCCATATACAAGAAGTAATCATACCACAATTTCGTGAGGATGTATGTCTATGCAGTTCCTTACGCATGCTTTGGGCAGGACAGCCGTTATCTTGATTGGGCTTGTTGTGGCCATGTTAATTAATATTATGTTATGGCCGCCCCGGCACAGCCACTTGCTGAATAAAAAACTGCGTGCATGTAATGATGTGGCAGTAAATTACTTGTTCACTAAAGCAAAGTTACCTGTTTAAGTCTTTGATTATGGATTTGATAATGTTTTCTGAACACCATTCATTTCTTGAAATCAGGCTAATGGGAGCCTTTTGCGGAAAGATCCTTTTATTAATAGCCTGAATATCAAAACCCTGCCGGTGTAGTTTAATGACTTCACCTTGCAGCTGTTTTAAATGTTCTAATTTTTTCTGCATCATTTCTCGGCCCTTTTCCACCACCCCGGCATGGGCACAGTAAATGGTTTGAAAGTCTCTCTGCAATAAAGTTTGTAAGGAATTGATCGTTTCGGAGATGGATTCTTCAGGCATTATCATTTTAGTTTTTGGAGAAACAAACAGATCGCCGGTAAAAACATAACCGTTCTTGGCGTTATAAAATGCCACGTGGTCAGAAGAATGCCCCGGCAATTCCAAAACTTCCAGCGTTTTATTATCTCCCTCCACGTTGCCGGAAAGAGGCAGTGGGTTGAAGTTTAGTCGTTTACCCCAGAAGAAACGGCGGTATGCGGGAAGTCTTGCTTTTTTTCTGCAAAAGGATATGACAGTGGGATGTGTATATATGGGAATGCCTGTTTTTTCTAATAATGGGGCGTTTCCGCTGTGATCTTCATGGCAATGGGTGAGAATAGCTTTCTTAATAGTATGGGTTTTAAAAAAATCATTAAGTGCTTTAGCAAAACGGCTTGGGCCGGTATCAATCAGAATTTGATCATCAATGTAGATATACACATTCAATCTATAGTTGAAAAATTTAGCAGCTATTTTGGTGTAAGTTATTCCGTTATGGTTATTAATTTTGATCATGTTATCCTCCTCTTAATATAAATGAATATTCATTCATATTATTTTAAAAAATATATTAGTATTGTTTTTAAACACTTTCTATAGTCTCTGTTTTTTAACCTTCTTATATAAGAAACCGGCTGGTTTTTATCCTTTATGCGTTGTTGTACTGTTGGGAACTCAAAAGAGACCGTTATCAAAACGGTCTCTTTAAATATTTCTCTATTAGTTTGAATTGTTAGGGCTGTATCCATAACCGCCCATTCCATAACCCTGTCCCATCATGCCGCCGTAGCCACCCATTCCATAACCGGAACCGGAACCCATGTAGCCGCCGTAGCCTGCATTTTCACCGTAACCGGGTCCCATCATACCATAGCCGCCCATCATCATTCCCATGGGATATTGGCTGTGGAAGTCTTTCATGTAATTGAAATGGTCTTGCCAGGCTTCGGCTTGCTCTTCGGTCATTTGGCCGTTTTCCACCGCATCATCTACCCACTGGTTATGCCATTGGAACATTTGGTCAAACCAATCACCGTATTCAGGTGTCTCCGCGAATGCAGCCGGGATAAGCAGTGTACCCATTAAAAGTGCTGCTACTGTTAGGATCATAAGTTTTTTCATTTTATCGCCTCCGTATGAATTTGATTTACTCTAATTATAAAAGGTAAATGTCACGAAGTTATGGCAAAAGTAAAACAATTACTTTACACCTAATAAGATTAGTAGCCCCTGATTTCTTCCCTCATGGCTATATATTCCTCGGTTGTTAACTCACCTGAGGCATAACGCCTATTTAATAACTCAATAGACGAATTATCTGCACTAGGCTGTAGATTTTCCTCTTTAGGAAATTTTCTTTGACCACCAAACCACCGCGAGACTAAGTGAATCATTCCCATAACAACAGCAAGCCATATCAGCATCGGTATAAGCATTTGCAAGAAACCGAATCCCGAGGCGCCATAAAACATGTGCATAAATATACCTCCCATCTTTTTGTCGAAGTGCTCTTGGTTTTATTGTCTTTATTATAGATCATCAAAATTACAAAAACTTGGCGCAAACTTTACATTAGTGTTAAGGATTTGCTGTTGAATTGGGGGCGGGCATAATCTGTTTGTTTTTTGTAACAGAATTGTTAAACCTGCGAGCAAGTTTGTTCAATGTTTTTTTTTATAATCACAGTTAATCACAGTATACATACCCCCCTAAACAATGCGGAATGTTTCGAATGACTGGGTGAAAAACGGCAAAGCTCCATCCACTGTCATTCTTATTAGATCCCAAAAGGGTTGGAGTGAATAAATTTGCGCAAACAGGTTAACGACAAAATGATTAAAGAGGCCCAAACCGGTGATGAGTGGGCGCGGGAAAAAATTATTGAGGACGGCAAACCATTCATTGCAAAAGTAGGTTCCAACGTTTGTAAACGTTACCTTGAATGGGGAGTGGATGAAGAACTAAGCATTGCCTTATTAGCTTATAATGAAGCTATAGATTCTTATGATTCTAGCGGCAAAACCTCTTTTACTTCTTTTGCTTACCAAGTAATTCACCGACGTTTGGTGGATTACTTCAGAAAAGAAGCAAAGGAAAAACATGCTTCCCTTATCCCTATTGATCCCGAGAATAGTGAATTTAGTAAAGGTGAAAGAGATGTTTCTATAACAAATTTCGAAAATGAAGAAAAACAGGCAGACCTTTCTGAAACAGTGGCTGTATTCAATACTAAACTGGATGGCTATGGGATAACGTTCAAGGATTTAGTTAGTTGTTCTCCCAAACACAGGGATACCAGGGAAAACCTTATGCAGGCGGCAAAGTATCTTCAGAATGATCAAGAATTACTTGAACAACTCACTGAAAGGAAACGGCTGCCTGTAAAAGAGCTATGTAAAGGCACTGGTTATAGTCGTAAGGTGATAGAGAAAGGTAGAAAGTATATAATTGCATTGACACTGATTTTAACTGAACCGGAACTGTCGGGATTGAAGCATTTTACGACCTTTCCTCAATAAACAACAAGAAGGTGTTACCATGAAAACTTCCGGCGTTGTAATGGAAATGAATAAAAACAAAGACAAAGTAACCGTCTATACCTGCCATGGTCAGTTTTTGGAAGTGCCTGCACCGCCGCATGCTGTAAACCCTGGAGAAATAATAGAGGTCTTTACAAACGAAACAAAAAAACATAAACAAAAAATGTTTGTAAGAGGTTTTATGCCCGCTGCTGCTGCGGTTTTGGCCTTATTCATGTTCCTGGGCATATATTTAACGGTATTTTCGGTTCCGGCATCAGCCTACGTAGCCTTGGATTTCAACCCCAGTTTGGAATTGGAAGTGGACAAAGATGCCAGGGTGATAGGTGCACGGTCGTATAACGAAGGTGGTCAAAAACTCTTGGATGAGCTGGATTTAAAAGAAGTTGATGTATATAAAGCGGTGAATTTGATTATGGAAAGAGCGGCATCGGAAGGGTTTATTAAGGACGATAAGGATAATGTGGTCTTGGCTAGTGTGGTACCGATGGATAACTATAATGCTGTAAACAAGAAGGATCTACAAGCGGTTATTGATGCTACCTTTAAGGAGAAAAAACTTAACGGTTATGTTTCCATCCAAATGAGTAGTGAAAAAGAGCGGGAAAAAGCTTTAAACGAAGGCTTGTCCGTGAACAGGTATATGGTTATGAACCGTTATCATGAAATAGGAAACAATATTTCTGCTGAGGAAATGAATGACAGAAACATGATGGAACTAACAGAAAGCAAAGAGGTAAGCTCAATGTTTGAGGGATATCACTATGAAACAGGAATGAATAAAGAAAACAATAACCATATGCAAAACAATTCTGAAATGCCAGGCAGCGTGAATGAAGATGGCCAGGGCAACGAAATGCCTAATCACGGTAATAATATGAATGGTATGTCGGGGGATAATGATTCTACCAACGATACCGGCATGCAGGTGAATGAAATGAATGACATTCCTATGATGAATAATGTAAATGAACCGGACGATAACATGCATTCGGCAACAACTGAAGATAAAAAGCAGGATCGCTCTGATTACAGGGTGCATGAAGACTGGTACGAAGGAAATATGCCTAATACTGATCAAATGAATCAATACATGGAGAATGGACATTAATTAACTTTAATTTGAGAGATAGTATTGATATGTGGTAATATCTTTTTAAGATAATTTGCAGAAAAAGGTGGTAGCTTGTGAAAAATACGGTTTTAATTGCAGATGATGAGGAAAAGATCTGTCAAATTGTTAAAAAATATTTGGAGAAAGAAGATTTTAATGTTATTGAGTGCTCTAACGGTCTGGATGCCATAGAAGAATTTAAAAAATGCAGTCCGGATCTGGTTGTTCTGGACATCATGATGCCGGGAGCCGATGGTTGGGAAGTCTGTCGCGAGTTAAGAAAGACCAGTGATGTCCCTATAATTATGCTAACGGCGAGGGAGGATGAGATTGACAGGATTTTAGGACTTGAAATGGGGGCGGACGACTATGTTGTAAAGCCGTTTTCACCCAGGGAGTTGGTGGCCAGGGTAAAGGCGGTGCTAAGACGGGCTGCAGATAAAAGTTCTTCACAGGATAAGAAAAGTATTTTAACTTTTGAGGGTATATCCATAAATCTTGACACTCGGAAGGTCATTATCAATGATCAAAATGTAACACTTACACCTAAAGAGTTTGATATCCTATACATTTTGGCAGGTTCACCCGGCAGGATTTTTAGCAGAGAAAATATATTGGAGTCGGTATGGGGGTATAATTATTTAGGTGACGCGCGAACGGTAGACACCCATATTAATCGCTTGCGAGAAAAATTGGCCACGGCCAGTAATGAGACATCTTATGTTAATACTGTTTGGGGAGTGGGTTATAAGTTTGAGCCACCATCCGAGGGCAAGAAATAGTTAAAGAGAAATTGAGGGAGGAAGGTCCATTTAGGGCCTTCCTCTCTTTTCATTAGTCGGTGACAGCGGGAAGTGTGAAAATAAAGGCTGCGCCTTCACCAGGGGAGCTTTCAACCCAGATTTCCCCTCCGTGAGCTTCCACAATCCTTTTAACAAGAGGCAAGCCAAGGCCGGTTCCGAAGCCGGAGCGGTTTCTGGATTTGTCTGCTTTATAGAACCTTTCCCAGATAAGCTGTTGTTCATTTTGGTCAATTCCAGTACCGGAATCTTTAACCTCAAATTTGACAAACCCATTGGCCTTTGCCATTTCTACCTTTATATTGCTGCCTTCCGGGGTTGCTTTCATAGCATTATCCAAGAGGTTGACAAAAACCTGCTTAATCTTATCTTTGTTTGCCCTAATGTCCGGCACTTCTCCTTCCAGGTTTAACTGCAAATCGATATTTTTTTTCAAGGCAACCGTATTAAATATCTTTGTAACTTCGTGTATTAGTGACGTAACATTTACCGGGTAGAAACTGAAATCCGCATTTCCGGATTCTAATTTACGTAAATCCAGTACCTCAGAAACAAGGCGACGTAATCGTAAAATTTCCTGATTAATGCTTTCCAGGTATTCCTGTCTTTCTTCCTCTGTTTCAGCTATGTCATCCGTTAACGCTTCATTACATGCCTGCATCACCGACAGCGGCGTTCGCAGTTCATGAGAAACATTAGCTATAAAATCACGCCTGGCGTTATCCATTCTTTCGATGGCCGATATCTTTTCTTCAATTTCCTGTGACATGGAATTCAGGGTATTTGCTAATACACCTATTTCATCTTCTCGGTAAATATTAAGCCGGTTGCTGTAATCACCCCTTGATATAGCAGAGGCAACCTTATTCATTTTTACCAGGGGGAACGACACACTGCGGGAGAGAAAAAGGCTCAGCAGGGTTGCCAAAAGGATGCCCCCGATTCCTGTATAAACAGTCACTCTTTGTAATATTGATACTCTTTCGGTAATAGGGGCAAGGGGGGCGCTCACCATGACCATACCCTTTTCCTGTGGAGCCTGATATGGTAGAGCGACAGAAAGCACATCCTGGTCAATTAAGGTGTTTCTCCCTATATAATGCATTTCTTCTCCCTGCAGGATTTTCTCAAACTCTTCTTTTCCCCAAGGGATCCCGTGATGACCAAACACATCGACATCTGTCCCGGGGGACATGTCCATGCCCATTCCCCGGCACTCCTGTATATAACCCTCTTCATTAACAATCATAATATTCAACCCCAGTATATGAGAGAGTGTACTCAAATCAGCAGGGTTTTCACCAGATTGTACTTTATTTACTACCTTCTGTCCTTCTATGGTCAGTTGGTTAATATGCTGGCCGTAATAGGTTTGTTCGAGTACTTTTGTTTGTACAAAACCGATTAGCCATAAAGTCGTTAAAACAAGCAAAGTCATTACCAGCCACAATTGAAG
Source organism: Clostridiales bacterium (assembly GCA_016278505.1). GTDB lineage: Bacteria > Bacillota > Desulfotomaculia > Desulfotomaculales > VENG01 > VENG01. The sequence continues at coordinate 87,513 of JADQBQ010000005.1, read as the reverse complement.
CATTATGCTTTTCTTAAACATCTTCATTTATTTCTCAACCTTTCAATTCTAAAGTACCGAAATGTAAAATGTAAGTGCTGCAGAAATGTCGACTATATTCCATTTTAACGTTTTTTTAAAATAACTCAAGTGTATAAATTGCCATACCACTAACAGATTTTAAAAAATCAGCCAAGGGGAACCAGCCACTAAGCCGGTTTATTAATAACAAAATAATTTATAGCCTGGATTTAGTAATTACCCTCCTAAATTAATTAACATCTTCGAATAACTAATTGAAAACGGCAAAGGGAGGTGAGTTAAAAAGCCGTATAACTTTAAATCTAATTTATTTATTACTTAAGGAGGAATTAAGCATGGCAAAGATGGGAAAGCATAGGTTGTTGTTGACATTCTTTATAATTGTATTAGGAATTGCACTTGTCGGTATAGCGAACGCGGCTACTGTTAGTAATGCACAGATGACTGTAGATGAGATGAATGCTGCAATGGAAGATGTAAACACTACATCCGCAGATCAAGATGAAGCTAGCGATGAAAACACAGATGATGTTGATGAAACAGAAGATGAAGCTACCACCGATGAAGAGGAAGCAGACGATGAAGCTAATAATGAAAACAATGATGATGCAGTTACAGATGAAGATGAAGATAGTTCAGCTAACTTACAGATGGGAACTGAAATGACGAATGATGCTGAATTACAGAAGCAAATGCAGGATGTTCATGAAGCCAACAATGTAGACACTCAAGATATGACTGAAGTTCATGAAGATATGCAAGCACAGATGTCTGATGTACAAAAAGATATGCAGGATCAGATGGTAGATGTGCAGGCTGACATGACTGACCAAATGCAAAAAGCTGACAGCAGCAATTCCCATTCAGGTGGGAGCAGCAATGGTGGAATGCACCGTTAATATAACTTAAGAGAAACAATATAAGACATCCCTTAAAAGGGGTGTCTTATATTGTTTATGACTGCTTTTAATCATTAAGCGATGTTATAAAGAGTTCAGTGATTTGTAATAGAATTGTGATAGTAGATGGATAAAATTAAGTATGAAAATATTTATGTTAGAAGGTGGTGAGAAAAAGTGGATTCCTTGTATAATTTTCTTCCTTACATCTTAATTGGCGGGCTTATGGTTTGGATGATGAGTAGGAAAGGTGGGTGCTGCGGTGGGCATGATCACTCAGACCAATCTGGTGATCATGCCGCTTCCGAAAAAAAACCAGGTGACTGCTGTAGTAATGATAAGCACCAGCATGGAAAAGGCTGAAGTCATAATGATATGGTTGTTAAATTAATGTAACGATTTCGTTCTTGGTATGTAACTTTGGCTTGGTATAATTATCTCAATAAGATAATTTTTAATGGAGGTAAGAGCGTGAAAGGAAAAGTATGGATATTGATTTTAGGAGTTTTACTGGTTGCAGCTATTGTGGCACCAACAGCCTTTGCATCGTGGCAGAGTGCCCGGATGGACACAAGCAATTATCCAAATGTGATGAATGCAGATTACCAGGACATGACGGTAATGCCTGCAGCAGATGACGCTGTTGATACCGGTCAAGACACACCCCAGGATTCCTCATCGAAAGGGCGTAACTATAACTATCCAGCACAAGCCCAAGCATGGCAGGACCACTTTGCTTACATGAATGACTTCCATAACCAGATGGGTTATAACGGTATGATGGGCATGATGGGCGGTTACGGCTACGGAATGAACGGAAATTACAATTCCAATTAACCTACTTTTAAATAAGCCTCTTCGTATAGAAGAGGCTTATTTATTGCTTCTGATGGGGATTTTCCCCCACCTACTAACTTCCGATTGATTTCCTAAACGGCCATTTCCCTACAAGCTTGTGCACATTCACGGCAGATTCTTGCACATTCCTTACAATGTTCATCATGAAATTTATCGCATTCTTTGGCACAAGCTTCGCAAATTTCAGCACATACCTCACATAAAGACTTAGCATGAAGGCTGTTCCTGGACATATATTGAACGGCTTGCACACAGATTTCGGCACAGTCATTAAGAGTTTTAATGCATTGAATTCTGTCTTTTACATCAGGTTCTCCCATGCAAGCCGTAAAACACTCATCACAGGCTCTTGCACATTTTACACACTCCTCAATACAGTTATCCATAGATTTAGGCGAATTTGGTAGAACACCCATTTTTATATGCCTCCTCGAAATTTATTCCTAGTTTATTATGCCTATAAATCTAAATTTCATTCACTATCCATGGACTTTTGGGGCGCACAAAAAATCCCGATTGTTGGAATCGGGATTTTTTGCAAAGAAGAACTTAAAAATGATGGAGGTATTATTTTGTAAGAGGCGTTAATGAAATACTAACAAATGAATGTTACAATCCGTATAAGACAATTTAACTAATCTGTAACAATTGCCTTTGGAAGCGAAATGGACTAATCTTAATTGCTAGAGATAATTTAACGGGTTCTGTGGTATCCCATTTTTCCTTACTTCAAAATGAAGGTTGGGACCTGTTGCATTCCCGGTTGCCCCAACTTGGCCAATTACTTGTCCCCCGGCAACTTGCTGCCCGCTAGACACTGCTACCTTGGAAAGATGTGCATATCTTGTTGTTAGGCCGTTTCGGTGTTGAATATAAACTACTTGCCCATAGCCATTTGCCCAGCCGGCATAGTTTACGGTACCTGAAGCAGATGCTTTAGCAGCTTCCCCATAGGGTGCGGCATAATCAATTCCCCTGTGAGTTGTTCCCCATCTTGGCCCAAAATAAGAAGAAATGGGACCGGTTGTGGGGCGAATGAATCGCCCGCTGCGGGAGACTTGTCGTTGAGAGCCTTTTTCTATTATTTTGTTTACCGGCTCTTCAATTATTTTTTCTGAAAGCTTATTTGTTTTTACTTTGATACCGTTATAAAAAGTGACTTCGTATACTACCTGTTTCAGCCCCGGACTGCCGTTTCTGACAACTTTTGTTTTTCCGTATGGCAATGAAGAATTCCATTGAGATTCTGTCTTGAATGGAACCTTTTCCTTGGAACTGTTCTTTTCTGTGGTAATTACCGTTAAGGCTTTTTTCCCTGGTAAAATAATTCTCTCACCTGGTTTTATTAATTCAGGATTAATGGAAGGGTTCACGTTAATAATATCTTTCTCACTCAAGCTATTCTTGTTAGCTATACTCCATATAGTATCGCCTTTCTTTACTTCATATGAAACAGATTTTTGTAAGTCAAGGAGATAGTTTGCTGCTTCAAGCTTAGTGCGGATTAATTTTACGGAAAACTGCCGGTCAGAATAACTGATTTCTTCCTTAAACGATACTTTTTGGGTGTCCTGTGTGGAATATCTGTCCTTCAATACTTCCAAAACTGAACGGGCAGCAGCCTGGTTTTGGACTGCCATAATTTCTTTACCGTCAATAATTATCGCTGTTGCCTGTGTGCTAAAAGTAAGCTTGTCCTCCAAAATTGATCGTAACTCCTGGCTGTCAAAAAGTTCCGCATCCTTTTTTCTTTCCGGGGTGGTCTGAACATTTTCCTTCAAATTAATTTTGGGGTATCCCTTATTATGAAGTTCGTTTTCAATAAAATTAATCTCTTTTTCTATCATGCCGGGTTCTTCAACATATCCAATTAGTTCGCCGTCAATTTTCACTGCAAATACTTCTTTATACGGTCTTGCCTGATACATCCACCCAACGAAAACGGATAATAGCAGCAGGCCTAAAATAGCGATTAAAATAGCAAGTTTTCTTTTTCCCATTTAGTACTCCTATCAGGTTTTTTTGTAAGGGAACTGATTTAGCGTGCTCTTTTATTGAAGTGAGCTGCTATTTTAGGCAATATTACCAGGATACCGTAAAGGAAGAGTCCTAATATCAGTAAGCCCGTAAGAAATTTCACCAGAGAAAAGGCAAAGAATACCATAGGCTTGGCCAATAAGAATAGAACTAGTAGTAAAATAAAAAGAATGATAAATTTTTTAATCACTACGCCATAACACCTCCATTAATAATCATTATTACAGTTGATTTTACCTTGCAAATTTTACAAATGTATCTCGCTGTCTGCAAAAAAATATAACATTTTAGTTAACAACAAAGGGGTAGTGGGATGTCACAAAAAGTTTAAACGTTTGTAAACGATGCGTGATAATAGATTGATAGAATAACCTATACGCAAAGTTGCATCTCCCAACGATTCATTGTTTTAACCTATTTTTATGTGTAAGCCTCTTCTAAATTGTGGAAGAGGCTTTTTTCTAAACTATTATAAGGAAAATAATTTTCGGAGGTAATTGCTGATGGAGAGAGCCAAAGGGACCTGCCGGGGGCATATTGTCTGTTGGATTGTAAAAGGTGAGTTTGCATTGGGAGAACCGGTAAACGTTCTTCCTTCTCATGAGGTGGGACTGTTCTGGCAAACCATTAAAAGGGGTAATTGGGGATATAGATCAGATTGATAATCAAAGTCCGGTTAGCCCGTAATATACCGCTTGGTAAGCGACTACGGGCTAGTGGTGAACATTATCAAAGCCAACGTTAACAGCAGCAAGGGATTTCTTTAGCCCTGATGTTCAGCTTTAGCTGAACGAGTTTACTGCTTTCCTGTGAGACTTGTTATCATACATTAACATATCTGCTGTTCTAATTAACTCTTCTGAGGTAATTCCGTCTTCGGGATATACTGCAGCCCCGGCTGAGATGCTCAATTTAAACTTTCCTATTGTTACTTCACTAACTGATTTTTTGATCCTTTCAATGATCCCTGAGCTTTCTTCGTTTGATATATTACAACAAAGTATAACAAACTCATCTCCACCGATTCTCCCAACGATATCTGCAGGTCGCAAATTTGCTTTGATCTTTTTTGCAATTTCTTTTAGAGCTGTATCTCCAAGTTCATGTCCACATACATCATTAATCTGTTTAAAGTTGTCAACGTCAATAAATATTAAGGAAAGTTTTAATCTACTTCCGGCTGCTTTGTTCAGGTAACGAGATAGTACTTTTTCAAACATCCTTCGGTTGGCAACGTTGGTTAATACATCGTAATTAGCTAAAAAATTAACCCTGTCATACAATAATCCCAGCCAAAAACCAAGAGGTATGTAAAATAGCGGTAGTACTAGCATGTGCCACTGTTGTGGGAATAAATAACAATAAACAATGCATGGAATTGCTACAGCAACCCCGATAATGGTTCCGTATATGCTGCCTTTGCTAGAACTTATTTTCATATTCTTCTCCTGTAAATCTAGTTAGTTCTGTTTGGATACAATGTTTTCGACATAATCCCACAAATATCCTGCTTAATTCGATTAAAAAGAGTTCCCTCATATAAAGTCCAGGTGCTTGGCATTGATCTGAAATTAAAAGGGGTTTGGCATATGCCAAACCCCTTTATCTCAAAAAAGAGAAGAGGAGGAGTATTTTTTAAATGATGTCTTGACCGGTTTTTTTGATTCTGAGAAGATCCTCTTTAGCTTTAGAGGATATCTCATCATTTCCTATACCGATAGCTGTCTTTGCATTTAAATGGTCAGTCACTACATTGCGTTCAACAAGTTCCTCAATTGCAGATGACTTTGCTTTTAATTCATCGGTTCTTTCACGGGCCCTTTCTATTACATTGCCAATGTCATTGCTATCATCCGACAGTCCTGTGGCTACTTCACCGATTTTTGCATGAGCCTGTGCTGCCGTATATTGAGCCTTGATGACTTCCTTTTGAACTCTTAAAAATTCCAGGTTATTTGTCAATTTAGCTTCCGCACCCATCAAGTGTTCCTTGTCCACATCTAATTCTTCAATCCGCTGCTTCATATTTTCAATTTGAGCCAAAGTCTCATGTTTGCGTTCCAGCATAGATTCGGCCAGTTCATCTCTATCTTCCGCCACCAGTTTTTTAGCTTTTTCCTCATATTCCTTGCTGGATATTTCCAAGCGGTGCAATTGCATTTCCAAACGTTTTTTAGATGTTATAACTTCCGCAATGCTTCTCTTGGTTTGAATAAGTAGTTCTCTTTGTTTCTCAAAAGAGTACTCTAAAGAGTCCCGCGGATCTTCCAGTTTGTCTACCATTCTGGAAAACCGCATTTTAACCATGGAAGACAATTTACCTAAACTTCCCATGCCGTTTATACCTCCTTATTTAATGTGATTTTAGGTTAGAATGTTTGCTTACTAGCAATATATCATTCATTTTTGTCAAATTATTTACGCCCATATCTAGATTTTCTAACAATATTAGAGACTAGATTAGGCCGGTTTGATGGGAATAGATACAGTGAATGTGCTTCCCCCTCCTGGCCTGCTTTGAACATTGATAATACCGTTATGGGTTTGTACAATGCTGTTCGCTATGGCCAGCCCGAGACCTGTTCCGTCACTGTTTTCTACATTTTGCCCGCTTCTTGTCCTGGACTTATCTACTTTGTAAAAGCGTTCAAAGATAAACGGCAGCTCTTGCTGTGGGATTCCTGAACCAGCATCACTCACTGAAATGTGTGTGTAGCCCTCACCTGAAGAAGCTGATATTTTAATCGTACCCCCGGCAAAGGAAAACTTTATGCCATTAATAATCAGGTTGAAAAAAACTTGTTCCAAGAGGTCGGCATTTCCCATGATCGGTTTTAATGCAGCATCATAATCTGATTCCAACTTAACGTTGTTTTCTTTTGCCGTTGGTTCAATTTTTTTGGTAACCTTATCAATAATCGAATCAATCTCGATTACTTCCTTGCTAAAGTCTTGCCGTCCGGATTCCATCCGTTTTAAATCCAACAATTCTGATACCAGGCGGCGCAGGCGGTTTAATTCGTCGGAAATATGACTTAAATATAGATGCTGTTCCTCGGGGTCATCAACCATGCCGTCCAACAACGCTTCTGTATAACCTTGAACAATTGCCAATGGGGTCCGAAGTTCGTGAGAAACATTAGCGACAAACTCTCTGCGGGTATTATCCATTCTTTCCAAAGCTGAGATTTTCTCCTCTAATTTTAAGGCCAGCGTATTTAAGGAATTTGCCAGTAGTCCAATTTCATCTTGAGAGTTAGCACGAACTTTCCTTTTATAGTTACCGTGAGCCATGGCCTGAGCTACTCTGTTCATTTCCAGAAGCGGACCGGAGAACCGTCTGGATAAAAAGAAGCTTAATATGGTGGCCATGATTATCCCGCCCAGGCCCACAGTCAGTGTAACTTGTTTCAAGTCATTTATCCGGCTGCTCAGTGGAGTAATGGGAGCATGAAGCATGATAATTTTTTTTAATATATCGCCGGACATGATTGGCACTCCGGCACTGATTACTTCATTATCGTAAATCTTTCCCGGTCCTCTGTGAAACACCGGGTTGCCTGCAAACAAACTTTTAACTTCACTGGCAACTAACGGGTCATGGTGACTGTCACCGTTCTGACATCCATCAAGGAATTCCTGTTTATCCATGAACATAATATTGGCGTTTAAAACTTTTGCTGAGGCCTGAATTATTTTCTCCTGCTTTAAATTATCATGTTCATCTCGTAATATTTCTGAGAGTCTAAAACCTTTCTGAATTAGCTCTTCACCCTGCTGCTGAAAGTACCTGTCGGTTTGTATCCGGGTGTGGGCAAACCATGCTGTCACCAGTATTAAAAAGACAAGAGCAGTCATTGTTAACCATAGTTTTACTACAATGCTTTTGGACATTAAATATTCACTCCACTTATGTCTGATTCTATCTGAGAGTTGTTTAATATTCCTTATTAATCAACCTTACTAATTAAGTATCACAAAAGCGCAATAAAAAATTAAACATTTTTCAACAAAGTATAATCCCCTGAGTTTTTAATTTGTTTAGTTGTAACTAAATAAATTAAATGTTATGATGCCGTAAAAGGAGCGTGATGTCACATAAAGGAACGGGAACTTCAATTTATAGAAGAACTGGGGCTGTTAATGGAGAATTCCGGCGCATCCAAGACCCTGGGTCGCACCTTTGGCTACCTGTTGCTGGCTGATCACCCCAGTACCCTGGACGAGATAGCAAAAAATTTAATGTATAGTAAGGCCACTGCATCCCTTACCATCCGGCAGGGACTGGCTATGCGTATATTTGAGAAGGTAAGCATACCTGGAGAGCGCAAAGGCTATTACCGGGCCAATGCACATTCCTGGATTAAAGCCTCGATGGAAAAAGCAGGCACCATGAAGTTATGGGAGCAAGTAATTGACCAGGGGCTCGGTACTGTTCCAACCCAAAACCGGGCATCCAGGGAAAACCTTCTGGTGTTGAAGGATTATTTTAATTTTATCAACTGGTATTTATCAGATATAACCATTCAATATGATCGCTGGACGAAGGGCCAGATTGACGAATCTTCGGAAAAACCTTGAAAGGCGTGCGGATATGACCAAAAATAAATTGATGTGTTTAAACCGCCTAACCAGAACTTACCATATGGGAGAAGTAACGGTTAATGCCCTTAAGGAAACTACACTGGACGTGTACCAGGGTGAGATACTGGTGATCCTGGGTCCCAGCGGATCCGGGAAGAGCACCCTGCTTAATATCATGGGGGGAATGGATCTGCCCACCGAAGGAGAGGTGTATTTTGGAGACAGTAATCTTGGACAGGCCAATGATGATCAGTTAACCAGTTACAGAAGAAATAAAATTGGTTTTGTATTTCAGTTTTATAACCTGATACCTGACTTGACGGCCAAAGAGAATGTGGAACTGGCCGCCGACCTGGTGGATGAGCCTTTGGCTGTAACCGACGTACTGAGGGATGTGGGTCTGGCCGACCGGATGGACCATTTCCCCTCCCAGATGAGCGGCGGTGAACAGCAGCGGGTATCCATCGCCCGGGCAACGGTGAAAAATCCCCGGCTGTTACTTTGTGACGAGCCCACCGGTGCTCTGGATTACCAGACCGGAAAACTCATCCTGGCCTTGCTGGTGAAAATAAACCGGGAACAGGGCAGTACCGTGGTCATTGTTACCCACAATACCCCCATCGGTGAAATGGCCCACCGGGTGGTGCGTATGAGAGATGGGACTGTAGCCGAGATCAGGGAGAATGCCTCTCCCCTGCCACCGGAAAGGATTGAGTGGTAATGAGGGCTCTACATAAAAAATTATGGCGCACTATCGGTAAAACCAAGGGGCAGTTTCTGGCCGTGGCTGCGGTGGTTATGGTAGGTATAGCCGTTTACATAGCCATGACCACGGCGTATTTTAATTTAAATGAATCAAAGGAGAAGTTTTACCGGGATCATAACTTTGCGGACTATTATTTTCATGTTGTTAAGGCTCCGCAACAAGTGACCAAGCAGATTGAGACCATACTCGGGGTAACCGGGGTAACCGGGCGCATACAAAAGGATGTGACCCTGGTAAATGACTACAATAAGCGGGCCACTGCCCGCCTGACAAGCTATTCCCTGCCCATGGAATACCAAATTAACAGCCTGCAGTTGCTTACCGGCCGGTTTTTTGCTGCAGAGGCAGTGAGTGCCCGGCCCGGGGAACAACATACCCGTACCGGAGATATCGAGATCCTGGTAGACCCCCAGTATGCCGAAGCCAACCACCTGGACTTCAATGATACCGTGACCATCGTGGCGGAGGGAAAAAAGGTGCCCTTGACCATGGTGGGTACTGCCACCGGGCCGGAATTTATTTATCTGATGAAGGACGCCGCCACCCTTTTACCCGACCCCAGATCCTTCGGCATCATCGCCATACCCCGTGAAAGGGCCCAGCAGCTATTAAACTTGCCAGGGCAGGTTAATCAGGTGCTGGTTACGCTGGCTCCGGGTACCGACGCTGAAAAGGTGGCCCGGCAGGTAAAAAGCATACTGGAGCCTTACGGCAACCTGGCCGCATACCCGCGCAAACAACAGCTCAGTAACGCCATGTTGGAAGGAGAACTTGACGGCCTGAAGGCTTCTTCACGCTTTATGCCCGCTATTTTTTTGGGCATTGCCGCCGCCATCCAGTTCGTTATCCTGGGACGTATAGTACGCTCGCAGCGCCTGCAAATAGGGGTTATGAAAGCGCTGGGCTACAATAACAGGCAAGTAATACTGCACTATACCGGTTATTCCGTTATGGTAGCTTTATTTGGCGCAGTGCTGGGAACTCTGCTCGGTCTTGCCCTGGCCTCGGTGATGTCCCAGGCCTATGCCGTATATTTCAACCTGCCCTCAACCATTGGTGCCGTGAACACCCAGGCCATACTTTACGGTTTTATACTCAGCCTCGGGGTAAGCACTCTGGCCGGCTTCATTGCATGCCGCAGCGTGACCACTATCAACCCCGCGGAAGCCATGCGTCCCGAGCCACCCAAGGGTGGTGGCAAAACTCTGGTTGAGAACCTATCATGGCTATGGCACCGTCTGGATACCGCCTGGAAGATGAGCATTAGATCCGCGGCCCGGAACCGCGGTCGCTTTGCCATTACTACGGTGGGAGTTGTTTTTGCCGTGGGCATGCTGGTGGTATCCTTATTCACCATTGACGCCGTAGATTATATGATAGAATCTCATTTTCACCAGAACCAGCGTTATGATTACCTTATTCGATTCACCACACCGGTAAAAGAAAGCGAAATTCTGAACATAAGCCGCATTCAAGGAGTACAAAAATCAGAACCTTTGCTGGAGATACCGGCAAAAATAAAGTTTAACGGTAAAGAAGAAGATGATTCCATCACCGGCTTAGACCCTGGAAGTACTTTGAAAAGGCTGAGAGACCACAGGGAACAGCCCGTCCCGGTGCCCGCCAAAGGCCTGCTTATCAGCCGGAGGACAGCAAATAAACTGGGGGCCCAAGTTGGCGATATGGTGCAAGTTGAAACATTGCTGGGTATTGGCCCTGCCAGGCACGACAAAATTAAAATTGTAGGTATAAATAGGCAGTTGGTGGGTGGAGGTTCCTTCGTTTCGCTGCAACAGGCCAACCTCCTGTTGCAGGAAAGGCAGCTGGCATCCGGTGTGATGCTGAAAGTGGATCCGGCTTTCACCGCTCATATGGAAGAGGAACTGGAGGACATGACCGCGGTGTCATCCATTCTGAGCCGCCAGAAGGAACTGGATAATTTCAATCAAAATATGGATGCCATGATCTATTCAATCTCTATTCTGGTTTTCTTCTCGCTGCTGCTGGGCTTTGCCATAGTATACAACTCTTCAGTGATCAGTTTCTCGGAAAGGCAGCGAGAACTGGCCTCCCTGCGGGTTCTGGGTTTTACGATAAGCGAAGTCTCCGGCATACTACTGAAGGAAAATCTGCTGCAGTCCCTGCTGGGAGTAGCTCTGGGCCTGCCCTTCGGCTACCTGATGGTTAAGGGCTACATTAGTGCGCTGAGCACGGATTTGTTTACCATGCCGGTAATAATCTATCCAACTACTTATATATACTCCGCCCTGGGTGCTTTTTTCTTTATCATGGTGGCCCACCTGCTGGCTGTCAGGGGTGTCAGACAGCTGCAACTGGTGGAAGTATTGAAGAATAAAGATTAACAGGAGGTCTTTATATGAAGCCGGTTGCTAAGAAAAGAAAAAAATTGTTCATACTGGTGGGCATCGTGGTGATACTGGCGTTAATAACCGCAATCACTGTTTTAACCGGTGGAACCGGGGCAGAAACGGTGCAGGTTCGGACCGGGGATATAATCCGGTCCGTTGAAGATACCGGTTATGTTCAGCCCGCCACCAGTTACGACTTGCACGCCCCCCAGAACGCCAAAGTTGTGCAGGTACCCGTTGACAGAGGTCAACAGGTTAACAAAGGGCAAACTATGGTTGTAATGGAAAACCTGGATCTTTCATTGCAAGTTGAAGATACTCGCTCTCAATTGTCGCAAACCGCAGCTTCTATTGCTGCCGCTCAAGCGGCTGTGCAGCGCATAGAATTGGAATTGAAAAATGCGGGCGAAAACCTGGCGCGGTTTCAGGATTTGTATGAATCCGGGGCTATCTCCACAGTGGAATTTGAAGCAGCCGAACTAAAGGTGCAAACCCTGGAGCAAAGCCTGCAGGAGCAGAAATCCCTTTTAGAGAGTACCCGAGCACAGCAGGCGGGCTTGAACCGGTCGCTGCAGAACCTTAACCGCAAAGAGCGGCAACTGACGCTGCAAAGCCCCGTGGACGGTATAGTCCTTAGTTTGCCGGCCAAGCAGGAACAGGTGGTGACCCCGGGTACAGTACTGGCCAGTGTTGCAGTGCAGGACAAACTTGAAATCAAGGCGGATATTCTCAGCGACGACCTGGGTGAGGTAAAACTGGGTCAGAGGGTAAAAATCACCGCCCCGGTTCTTGGACCAAAGGTCTTATACGGCGAAGTGGGGGAAATATATCCCCTGGCCGTGGAAAAACAATCAGCATTGGGGGTTATCCAGAGACGGGTGCCCGTCATTGTCACCTTGGCCGACCCGGCCAATCTTAAGCCCGGCTATGATGTAAAGGTGGCCATTGAAACCTTAACCCACAAGGATGTACCGGTAATCCCCAGGGAAGCGGTGCATACCCTGCAAGGTGGCAGTAAGGAAGTGATGGTGGTAATAGATAACCGGGTTGAACACAGGCCGGTGAAAACTGGTATAGGAGATAGGGAGAACATTGAAATAACTGAAGGCCTGGCAGCAGGGGATGTTATTATCCGCGACGGGAGCCTGGATTTAAAGGAAAACACAAGGGTTAAGCCGATTGAAAATTAATAAATGTTGGAACAATAAAACCCCCGTATCTTGTCACGGGGGTTTTAAAAATTATTAGCGCGCGCTTTGTTTTCGCCCGGAAGCTTTACCTGAATCTATGTAATGAGTTGAATAAGCTTCCTCGATAGCAGGCTTATTATATTTACTGAACTGCAACAATATCTTTTTCCCTTTGCCCCACTTCTTAATGTTTGCATAAGCATTAATAACATATTTTAGTTGTTTATTAAATAAATAATAAGACAACACTAATTATAGTTAATGATTAACATTTATGCCAACTATGTACTTGACAAAATAGAAGGGATGGTAAACAATGGCTAAAAGACCAAATTCTATTCTCTGTAAAAGTAAATCTCAAAAAAGGGGGGGTAAAAAAATGCAAGCTGTTGCCAACTTAACAAACCGCAGAGAAAAAACCTTGCAGGCCTTAGATAAAGCAAAGAACATCCATAAATGCATGAAAGCTGCCGGAGTCACAGAAGATGATATTCAAAGAGAGGTAATTAAAGCCCGTGCTGAGGTTAGACGCAGGCGTTCCGATAGTCGTTGACACAAATGTTTTAGTGCCCTCAATATATAGCGAAACATTTTTTTACCATATACTCTCCTTCTGTGATTTTACACTCCTTTGGAATGAATTTACTCGCAGTGAAGCTCATGAAATTATCGACCGGCTCGCCCTAAATTATACGAATAAATTTGACGTTAAATTATGTACGGAGTCCCACGAAACTTTAGATTTACTGCTTTGCCATGAAAACAAGGTTCCAGAAATGCCTGCGGATTGGCAAAACTACTCCCCCGATAGAGATGACGATAATTTTTTATGGGTAGCACTCAGGGGAGGAGCAAAATATATAATTACTTATAACCAAAGCGACTTACTCAATCTCCAAACATTCAAGGGAATACCAATTGGAAAACCCCATGATTTCAAGCATTGGGCTGAAGAGCTATATGTGAAGTATCAAGCTAGATAATTATTAAAAAAAGAGTGTTTTTATAAAAACCCCGCCTAACTAGGTGGGGTGAAATTGGGCCAGAGGGTGAAAGTCACCGCCTCGGTTCTTGGCCCGAAGGTATTATACGGCGAAGTACGGGAAATATATCCCATGACCGTAGAAAAACAATCAAAAATTATTAGCGCGCGCTTTGTTTTCGCCTGGAAGCTTTACCTGAATCTATGTAATGAGTTGAATAAGCTTCCTCGATAGCAGGCTTATTATATTTACTGAACTGCAAAAAGATCTTTTTCCCTTTTCCCCACTTCTTGTACACCGTTTTTGAGGGCTTTAGATTGTTTTCCCGTGCAAATTTCCTTAATTCTTTCATAGCTATCGACAATTTGCTCAGATTTGCCAGGCATACCCTCTCTAGATTCGAGATTCTCCCCATTCTCCAATCCTCATAGTCTTTCTTAGATAGTACTCCGATCTTCATTAACAGATTGACTGGGGAAATAACAGCCTCTGTATACAAAATTTCAGCAGCGGCACTTCTGACTTTTTTTCTTAACTCTTCATTATTCACTGTAAAAACCTTCTTTGTGTTATTTGTTAATAGATGTACTTTCGAGCCTTTCGTATAACTCAGTTTTTTGCCCCCGATCCCATGCACAATATATCTTTTTCGACAGCTTAGGGGTGAGGGGAAGGGAGGTCAAATTGTGTTCCCGGTAAAGCTCAAGGATCTCTTTGGAGTATTTTTCGCAAAGGAAACAATCTCCGCCCCAGGCAAAGCAGCCGCGCATTGCTTGATAAATGTCCTCGAATTGATTCTCTGTGATGTTGCCAAAGGATATATTCAGAAACTCGCATGGCTGTAAATCTCCCTTGGCATTGATATAGAACCTGTCTGTACCACCTGCAGTACAACCGAAAACAGCTTTATCTTCTTCAATTATTTGGGCAGAAATGGGCGGGTATGGGGAAAATTCTTTATGTTATGGGATACCTGGACCAAGGGGAATAGTTGGTTTTGGAGTTTGCGAAAAAGTGCACTGTGCTTTCTGGGAGTAGGTATATTGAAGCACGAAGGCTTGGCGCTCGAAGGTGTCATATTGGTGGCGGGATGCCAGGAATTCCGGCTTTAGTGCATGTGATACGTTACATTGCTTGCATTTGTACCGTAAATATGATTTATATGATTTGCATGTAGGTCTTGACATCGCAACCAAAATTGTATATCCTCACGGTGTTTATATGGAAAAGTGTTTCCCCTTGGATTGATTCGACAGGAATCGGGGGAAGCACTTTTTATTTTACCAACTGGAAACACTTCCGGCAATTCTTTGTTAAAATTTTGCCGCTGTTGGGTGGTCTTTTGTTGTTAAAAACAAAGAATCACTTTGAGAAACAGGCTAATTTGACTTAGAAACAGTATCAATGGGTTTTATCCCTGAAAACCACCGCGAAGCGGTTTCGTTCTGTTGGTAAAATACGCAACAGTTATAAAATAACTGGAAGCAATTCGGTTTGTCGGCCCGGCTGAAAGCCATAATCTCGAATAACCATTGGGTATAAAGCTGTAAATTATTGAAGTGGTGGTTTACCAGGTCTTGAGCATTAACTCATCTTTTCTAGCGTTAATTTAATAAGTTCCACAAATTCTTTTGCAGTCTCTAACTGGTTATACGATTCCTCTTTACTGACTAAATAGAAATCAGCATAGTCAGATGATTCCCTTTTCACTCTGGCCTTATTAAGGTTCCTACCAGCTGTTCGATCAACTATGCCGGTCTTGACGAAATGTTGATTAAATAAAGAAATTACACCGCTATGTTTTTTGCTGTCAAGTTGTTTCAAGGCTAGAAGTCCTCGGGCAGCGTTAAACATGGCATAATAAGAACGGCCCTGAGAATCATTATACATTCCAGCGTTAAAAAGAATTTCTGCTGATTTGAGATGATTATATGCTTTTTGAATCCTGTATTGGGCTAGGTCCATATCCTTAATCATAATGTTACACCGTCACGGGTTACCTCATGATAGAACAACGTTTGATGTTGTTGATTCTTTAAGAACTCTGCGGTTGAGAGTACCACTGGAGAAATGTTAGAGGAGTATTTCAGCTCTATATCCAACAAAATATCACTGATGGTATCCAGTACGTTTTCATCTCTGTTGCTGACAACTATGAGTACATCAATATCTGATTCATCATTAAATTTACCGGTTGACTTCGAACCGAAAAACTTAAGACCAAATAAATTTTCACTTAGAGCATTTTTAACCCTTAAAGAAAACTCATTTAGTGCTTTTCTTTCTGCAAAATTTAAAAAAATCATGGGCTTTTCACCCCTTTAAGAGCTGGTTAATGACATTATACCATATTATGTAATTTGCGACAACTTAGGTGTCAAGGGGACGGGGTTATTGACAACCATCTCCAGTCTAAGGTAGCATAGGTTGGAGGTGTATTTATGCCAAGAAAGGCTAGGGAGAAAAGTGAAAGCGGGATATACCATATAATGATGAGAGGAATAAACCGGCAGACCATTTTTGAAGACGAAGAAGATTGTGTAAAATTTATTCACACAATACAGCGTTATAAAGAAAAAAGCGAATATGAAATTTATGCATACTGCTTGATGGGAAATCATGTGCATCTGCTATTAAAAATCGATAAGGAACCGCTGGAACAAGTGATGTGTAGGATATGCGGCAGCTATGTTTATTGGTACAATTGTAAATATCAAAGAGTAGGAAACCTATTTCAAGACAGATTTAAAAGTGAACCGGTAGAGGATGATACATATTTTCTAATTGTTCAGAGATATATACACCAAAACCCAATTAAAGCCGGATTAGTAAAAAGTATTGATCAATATAAATGGAGCAGCTTTAATGAATATGTAAATAAAACAAAAATAGTTAATGTAGATTTCGCTCTTGAACTATTTAACAGTGATAAAGAACAGGCAACAAAGAGTTTTATACAATATAATAGTAAAGTGAATTATAATGAATGTTTAGATATAGAAGAAAAGCATCGAATAATGGATGAAGAAGCAAGAAATATAATTAAAACAGTATGTAAAGTAAAGGATACACCTCATTTACATAAACTTGATAGATTAACAAGAAATACATATTTGAAGGAACTAAAAGAAGAATATAGCTTATCAATTAGACAAATAGAAAGGATTACAGGTATCAATAGGGGTATTGTTTTAAAAGCATAGGAGTGTCAATAACCCCGTCCCCCTGACACCCCTTGGTAATGAGAGGTTTACATTTAAAAAAACAGCAACTCTATCTCACGTATTAAAACTAAAATACAAGCCCGGACGTAACCGCCCAGGTTTTTTACATATAATAGTTAAAAATGAAAGGAGGACCTAAAACGTTTAATGTTCAACACAAAAGAAGCCCTTAAAAAAATATTGACCCTTAAGGAAGCCGCGCAAATGTGGAAATTAGGCGAATCGACTTTACGCGGGGCGATATTTCGCGGTAAGTTTCCCGAAGGGATCGAAGTTCGTAAATCGGGCCGAACATGGTTAATTCCTTATGACGTTATGGAAGAACATTATGGGCCACCAAAAGTAGACCCTGATAACAAAGGCTACTAAAACATAAAATATAACCGTACTTATAATTTTAAAGTTTTTTTTTAATGCAAGGCATTCGACAATATTAGTCATTTTATAGCTTAAAGACGTCAATCAAAGACGTTTTTATTTTTAGATACTAAAATTGAATGTTAAATGTCAAAAGACACTGGGATTTTGGGTGTCTTTTTTTAATTCTACCGTCACACAAGATGACTATAAACGGCATGAAATTTTAGGAACGACGGGAATGGTTAATTCCCCGGGCCGCCGTTTCAATAAGTAAATAGACTCTCGGTATTAGATGGGGGGAATCGTTAAATTTGGTATAAAACAACTGGGAATTATGGATGTGCTGGACTTAAAAAACTTAACCATTATGATGTACCTAAAAAAGGACATGCCCAAAAAGCCTAACGGCTTCTATTAAAAAATAACCTTCAGGGTTGAGTTAAGCGGTCTGTGAGAAAATAAGTTGTTTTAAGACTTTTAGAGCTGCTTTCTGGTGCAAATACCAGGCATCCATATGCTGACACATCATAATACCGTAAATACATATGTACCACATTTTAGTAGAACGGTGCCGACCGGCTTCCAGCTTATAATCAACCTTCTCTCGTTTATTAGTACGCTACAACGGTAGTACGTTGCTTATAAATGTTTTCCACTTTTCCTAATCCCTTGGTGTATCCGGGAACAGTCGAGGGTTGTCTTTACTGTAGGTATGGAACGGCCTACTGAATTTAGCGGTCGAACATGGTTTGGGGCAGGTGTTCGTAGTCCGCTTCTTCATCATCGGACATTTCCACTTATGCCGTTTCTGGGAATGGTCGAAGCCGTTACGCTTCATCTTCTTTCCGGTGGGACAAATCGGGATACCTTCGGGCGAAATCTGAATATCACCGTCGGTTTTCAGGTTCTTTTGTGCCGCGCACATTGAGGTCGATAAATGGCTCGATATTTTGTTTAAGTAAGAGTTCATAGATGGGTCCGGCATCATGAGCGGCATCAAGCAAAATCTTGTCCACCATGCCCAGATAAGTAGTTAGTTGGATGTTCTAGTTTTAAGGTAAAAAAATTATGACAGAAACCGGGATTTCTACCCGGTTTTTTTATGCTTTACCGCAACGCATTCGTTGTGTTACGATAATGGAAACGTTGCAAGGAACTTCGACGACGTTTGTTAAGTCTAATTTTTTAAAGGAAGGGGGTTGGTTGTATTAAACGATTAATTGCAACGGTTTCGCTATCGGCGCTATTATTTGCAGGTTGCGTGGCCCAAGGCCAAGAACCCGGTCCCGGGTCAAATATGGTAACGGATAAAGAACCGTTTCCCCAAACGGAAAAGATTGAAGCGCCGCCAACAACTGAAAAAGAGGCGATTGGTCTTGCGTTAATATTGGAAAATACTAGAACAAGATTGGGCGGATTAGAAGATACCGACTTTAATAATATGGATAATCCCGTTGTTTGGTACGACAAAATGAGGTTTAGTATTTATGGGAGTTATATTCAATTCCATAAAATTGTAGGTGAATATCTTTTACAAACAAAGTCTTACAGTTCTTACGTTCCCCGGGAGTTGCATTCTTCGGCACTTTGGGATATTGACCAAGCATATATAACGATATTAGAAGCTTTAAGGCTTAAAGGGGAACCGCCTTTTGAAATAAACCAAGACTATATTGAAAATGTATTAGCGGAAATTGAACCCGAGAGAAAGAAGATTATTGATTATTCACGAACTTATGAATCAATTTTAGAAAATAAGGAATGGGAGGAATAGCAATGGAAAAAGACCATTGCCGGGTTGGGCATTGCGACTTTAATTGTTGGCGGCGCGGTCGGTTACAGTATTACAGAAAATAACCGGACCGAAGCCGACGCACTAAAGGACAAGCCCGCCGTCGTTCAGAATGAATCAAAACCGGTCCCGGCGGAACTGCAAAAGATTCTTGACGGGGTAAAGGCACATGAATTTTGGTATGAACGAGGTATATCGGAAGAAGAAGTTGACCAAGCTCTTGACGACAAGAAGTAACGTTAAAAGAGTCTTACTTTAAATACCATTGGGATTATTCAGTTTATCCCAAGCCACCGGTTGGCGATTATTCCACGGAACCCAAGCGGGTATACTTAACGGGAGAACAAGTTGAAAAATGGCAAAACGGCGAACAACCGGATGTTTACGTTGGCGAAGCACTATTTAACGACGAAGACGGGCGCGTTTACGGGGAACCGCCGGTTAAACCGTCCCAAGAATTAATTGATTGGTACGAAGAAAATAAAGACAAAGGGGCCAAAATCCCGGGCTGGAACTTCCCGACCGCAAAAGCATTTGACCCGGAAAACCGGAATAAGGAAACGACTACCAACAAAGAACAATTGAAAGTTCGGGAACTTAATTACCAGTTCTTAAAAGAATATGAAGAATGGTTTTTTGAAAGTCAACTTGTAATACAAACCTTTAGACGGTAATTATTACGAAGGACTTCGGGGCTTAACGGCATATAATATAGAGATAAGAAACGGATTAAGAGGAAAAAGGAACAATGGGACCAAGACCAAAAGCACTATATGAAGTTCTGACATTCGCCGAAGCCGCTGAAAAATGGGGACTAGGAGAATCGACCCTTCGAAGCGCGATACACCGGGGCCGATTTGAGGAAGGGAAGGAAGTTCGGAAAAGCGGGAAGACCTGGCTTATTACTGTAAGCGCAATGAAACGGGTTTACGGAGAATCAAAAGAGAACGATTAAGACGCCTTCGGGCGTCTTTTTTATTTTACTACGTCACATTTACGGAATATCTAGCGGCATTCTTTACTGAAAGACGTTAACGGTCCGGGCCAATGTCTTTCAAAATAACTTTAGGAGGTAGATATTTTGTCGTCAAACCTTTATGAAGCAATAAGAAGGCGTAAGACGTATGAAGGTTATAGGAAAGGCGGTTTAAGAGTTACTTTACCAACTTTAAGTGATTTAAACCTTTCAGCTGGCCATGCCGCGTATAATTACCTTGGGGTTTCTAGCGAAACCGCACAAGTTGATTGTGAATTTGGTATAGCTTACGCACCGGGCGCTTGCGCAAATTGCGACCAATTTTGGCTTTTCTATGTAAGTTATCCCGGTTTTTGGGGTTATATTGACGCCGCTAATATCCAAATTGCGTCGGGTGAATATGTTGAAATGACCCTTGCAACCAACGATAACGAACTTTATTGCCGGGCTGTTGTGGACGGGATGCAAATTATTGAAGAACGTTTTAATGTTTCAGGCTTAAGGTGGGACGGAGTTGGCCAAGTAATTCGTGGAATGACAACCTTAGTTATTGGGCAAAACGGTCCGGTTACTAGTTGTTATTCAAATTATAACAAGATTGAAGAATTCCTTGTTGGAACAACTTCGGTTTATTCTCACTTTGACAGCGAAGGTAATGTTTATGAAGAAACCAAACCGTCCGGTCGAGAGGATTCCCCGGACAATTGGGTTAAGTCTTATGTTGTTTACCCAAATTATAAAGAAACCGTTCATCTTAAAATTACACCCTAAAACGCTTTAAATTAAAGACGCCTTCGGGCGTCTTTTCTATTTATTACAAGTCACGGTTTGGGGTTTTAAAACGGCATTCTTTTTCAAAGACGGGAACCCCGAGACGTCTTTAAATCAAAATTTTTGGGGGTTGATAAAATGGCTAACGGCGAAAACAATCCAATTCTATTTTGTAACCCTTCTTCGGGTTTAAATGTTCGGTCGGGTCCGACAACTTATAAAAATGGTTTACGAAGTTAACAAATAGTTCCAAGTTTTTGCTAAAATCTGGAACCATTTGTTAACTTTTCCCGTCGCAACTTTCAAAGGGGCAAACGTTTTCGTTACTTTGGCGCCATAAAAAAACTTTTCACATCGGGAATGGACTTTTACCGCTCTTATGGATAATGGGATTTTTTACTTTTATAAAACGAAACCGTTTCCTTGCTTTGTTATCGTAGGGCAAGGCTGGTTTCTCTATGCCCACAATCAAACGAATTCGTTTCCCTTTTTAATTATTTCCTAAATTTTTCCTTGTGACGTCACAACCCCAGATTTCCAACGGCATGAACCGTTAGAACTCACCAAACATAGAAGGGGTTGTTTTTCACAATGGAATATGGACATGTTAATCAATTGGATAACCAAAAGATCAATGAATTGGCGTTAGAGTTTGCTACTAATGGGGGCGAAGAAGTGTTTACCGACCTGTTCGCCGAGATGAAACCCTTGGTTACCAACGAAGCCCGAAAAGAAACCTTCAAAGCAGCGCAATATGGTTTAACAATACCTGTTAAAGATTTTGAAAGTGCATTTTCGATGGCTGTCTGGACTGCCGCCAAAGAATTCAACGGACAAAGCAACTTCATTCAAAGATTTTATTATTTCCTTCAAAAACGATATAGACCTAACGTTTGGCGGCAATATCGCGTTAGAGGAAATAACGAAGATAAAGACGGAATCCGTTACGATAAAGCCCGCAATGATTCGTTAGACCGTCTAATTAATAATAAAGAAGAAACAATTAAAACTCTTGGCGACACGTTAGCAAGTCAAACAGATATTGAGGACATAATTACAACAAGCAAAACTGTAAAACAAGTTATGAGAGAATTTCACGAAGTAAAACCGCAATATTCGGAAATTATTGGACTAGTTTATCAAGGATTCACAACAGCGGAAATGGCCGCGATATTAGGTGAACGTGAAAGTAATGTTAAATTTAGGAAACGAGTTAGTCGCGCTAAGAAAATCTTTAAGAGAACGTAATTCGTTTTGTGTAAATGGTTATAACTACCAATAAAGGAGCTGACCATTTATGCAAAACGTGAAGGACAAAACAATCAAGGAACTGGCACAAGAATGCCGCACAGTTGATGACGTACATGAAATGCTCAAAGGCTTGTTTAAGGACACCCTGCAAGAAATATTCGAGGGTGAAATAGAAAACCATCTTGGCTATCAGAAACACAATGTTGAAGGCAACAATACCGGTAACAGCCGTAATGGCTATAGCCAGAAAACTATCCAAACCAGGCTTGGTAAAACAGAGCTGAGGCTACCTCGAGACCGTAATGCAGAGTTTGAGCCTCAGATTATCAAGAAGTATGAGACTACTTCAAACCAGCTAGAAGACCAGATCATAGCCATGTATGCCAAAGGCATGTCCACTCGTGATATCGAAGACCACATGCGGAACATCTACGGTATTGATGTATCCCCCACCATGGTCAGTAAAGTGACCGATAAGATCATGCCCATGATTTCTGAGTGGCAGTCACGGCCGCTAGACCGTGTTTATCCAATCATTTTTTTAGATGCCATACACTTCAAGGTACGCAAGGAAAACCGGATCATAAACAAAGCTGCCTATAGCGTGCTAGCTGTAAATATGGACGGCCATAAGGACATATTAGGCATCTGGATTGGTGAGAATGAAAGCGCCAGTTTCTGGCTTGGTGTATGCAATGACCTTAAGAACAGAGGTGTTGAGGATATTCTGATTGCCTGTAAAGACGGGCTCTCCGGGTTCTCTGAGGCCATTAACAGCGTATTTCCCAATACAGAGATCCAGCTATGCATTGTTCATCAAATCAGAAACTCTTTAAAATATGTCCCTCACAAAGAACGTAAAGAATTAATAGCTGATCTTAAGCAAGTATACCAGGCGTTAACCATAGAAGAGGCCGAGTTTGCCTTTGAAATGTTTAAGGAAAAATGGGGTAAGAAGCACCCAATAATCATCCGATCCTGGGAGACAAACTGGGTTGAATTAACTGCATATTTTAAGTACCCTTATGCCATGCGTAAGACAATATATACGACCAACATCATTGAAGGTTACCACCGTCAGTTGCGGAAAGTAACTAAGACTAAGACAACATACCCAACTGATGATGCCCTTCGGAAAATAATCTATCTGGCAACTGTTGAAGTAGCTAAAAAGTGGACTATACCTATAAGAGATTGGAAAGAATGTGCTTCACAGATTGGGATATACTTTGCCGATAGGCTTAAAGCAGAACTGGCTATATAATTCCCTTTATTGGGGCGAAGCCCCAAGAGTTTAACGCCTTGTTCTCCTCAAGGGTAAGTATATTTAAAAGGATAAGGGGGCACTGTTTTTGTACCCCTACTTACCCCCGGCAGAACCCCGTCAGGCGCTCCGGTTGCTCTCCAGCAGAGCCGTACCCTCCTGCGGGTAAGAGCCATTTATAGCTTAACCATTACTTAAGGTAAGAAGCCATTTACACAAAACTCTGCATACTCCCATCTTTAAGGATTTCGCTCATAACAAATTACACCTTTGATTGGTGTTTTGCCAAGTTATATGACCGACAAAATTAAAAAAGGGTTATGATTGCCATATCCCTGCCCCGGTCAAGTTTCTGGTAACAGTAACTGCAATTATATGGGCAGGCTGAAGTAATAGATAGCAATACAGTTGTACAGGGCATTTTTTCATTGAACTGTGTATTTTTACACTAATCATGCAAAGTTGTAAATGGAAAAAACAAAAAATGCTAACCAATTTTTTAAAATTGGTTAGCATTTGCTCCACGAATCTTTAAGTACCGGGTATCCAAGGTATATTATTAAATTTGCACCAATCCTGCACTATTTTGCGTAATGATTGGTACTTATAGGCATACCAGCTATCTTCCAAATCGTACCGTATCATTGCATCTTTAAATCGCCTAAATGCACCCCTGCCG
The DNA here is from genome assembly GCA_016278505.1 of Clostridiales bacterium. Lineage (GTDB taxonomy): Bacteria > Bacillota > Desulfotomaculia > Desulfotomaculales > VENG01 > VENG01. The sequence goes on along the minus strand of JADQBQ010000005.1, from coordinate 63,489 downwards.
GATATAGCGTTACATAGCTTGTTATTTAGCTGTTCATCCTCTATCGAGTAACAAAAATCCTGCATAATGCTGTATTCATGGATGTCATATTCGTCTGGCAGCCTAATATAATCATCCTCATTTTCTATGATGTCAATGGCTTCTTTGATTGCTTCCTGCTCCCATTGATCATATCCACTAAAATCGTCCTCTTCTTCTGACTCCTCGGCAATACCTAAGTATTCAACTTGTACCTCTGTAATTTTGCCGGTTTTCTTGTTATAGTACATCTTCCAGCCATCCATAATGCAATCCAAATGTTCTGCAATGTCGTTTAATCTTACGGGTTTCATGGTACACCTCTCATTAAACATGTTAATCACAGCTGCCTGTTCAATTCTTCTACATTATTTTACCTTATTCCGGTATAATTGGGAACTGGTTTTCCCATTATATCTTGCTGCAAAAAAAGACATCTCAAAGGATGCCTTTTTTACCCGCCTCGTATTTCCTCCGCCATTGCTCGATAATCTTCTAAGGTTAATTCTCCTGTAGCATAGCGCTTCTTAAGTATTTCCAAGGCCGAATCCGGTTCGGGGAATTAACATCAAGATTTATTCCTCCTGTCTATGAGAATAATTGGTTAACTTTTGATATTCTATAATTAATTTATCCAGTCTCTTGCTTGTTTCCAGTAGTATTCCTATGTCACGGGGATTTTTTTTTGCCTTCTCATGTAGCTTGTGACGCTCGTGTTCTATATCTATGAGTAGTTCGGCTGTCCTCGGTATCAATTCTCTGCTGCCTCCTTTGATCGTTACCTACTATTGTTTAAAGGCCAACCCAGGGAATCCATATGACAAATAGTGCTAAAAACATAATACTAAAAAGGTAATATATCATTTTGATTCTCCTTATTAAGGAATATTAATGATTACATTGTTCTCTATTAATGATGCGCGTCATGATCAAAAGGATCGAACGATTGGTTAGTCTCTTGGTTGTTTTTATTGCTTATGTCTTCATGCGAAAACCAAACCAATCTAACCGTGACAAATAGTGCCAAAACTATAAATGCTCCAATGATGATTTTATTCACAGCCATCTCTACCTCCACCTCATTACCTCAATTAACAGAAATTATAAAACAAAAATATCCCAATTATATTACAAGTGTATGTAAAATTATTAAACTATATCTTTAAATAAAGTTGTGGTTTGCTTAAACAATTCGTGATTTATAACCATTAAAATATATCCAAGTAAATGTTAGAAAAGGAGGTCATAGGATGGGAAAGTTATTGGCTAAACTTAAAAGCAATAGTATCAGTGAGGGGACAAAAGGAGGATTGCTCGGAGGGCTGTGCTGCATATTACACGCTGTTGCCCTTGCTATAGGTTTTAGTGCCGGGGCAACACTTTTTAGCCAATGGATGGTGGACTACAGGCTGTATTTCCTGGGAGCAGGAATGATTTACATGGGCTGGGCCTTTAGGCGAAGCGTTAAAAAACATAATATCAGCACAAAAAAGGCCTTGCTAACCCATCTGGCGGTTATGGTTATAACGTTTTCCGTAGTCTTTAGTTTGTTAAATCTTTACCTATTTTACGTTTCCGGCTAAAAGTATTATTCAGTGAGTAAATGGAACCCGGAGGTTTTCAGTACGGTTCCTGGCGGGGAGGATGAAATTGAGAATCCTCCCTTTTCCGTTTATATTTTTGGACTAATTATTTGGAGGTAGGTTAGGTTGAAATTACTATTTGACTTTGGGTTTTTTGAAGTATATTTCTTTGGTGCGATGGTTGCCCTGGGTGCATTGGCTGGAATCTTGCTTACAGTTTGGCAGGCACGTAGGAAAGGGTTACCTCCAGACAAAGCCTTGGATCTTACAGTATGGACTTTACTGGGTGGTATTGTTGGTGCCAGGCTTGGCTATATTCTTTTTTATAGCCCTATGTACTATGTCCAAAACCCGTTGGATATAGTGATGATTCAGAACGGGGGACTCTCTATACACGGGGGTATTCTAGGCGGTTCATTGGTAGCAATATACTACATTAAGCGAAATAAATTACCTTTGTGGCAGTTCGCTGATATTCTGGCTCCTTCTTTGATTTTAGGGCAGGCCATAGGCAGAATTGGATGTGATGTTTTTGGAATTCCTATGGAGGGAGTTTATCCATGGGGTGTATGGGTTGGGGGCACATTAGTCCATCCTGTACAGATTTATGAGGTGCTCTTGGACTATTCATTATTTGCCTACCTTTGGCTAAAAAGAGACCGGGCAAAATATCAGGGGCAAATATTTGTGCATTATCTTATTGGGTATGCTTTAATCAGGGGAGCAGTAGAATTCTTGCGTACCAATCCCGTTATTATAGATCCCTTCTCTGTGTCTCACCTCTTAAGCTTGATCACCATAGCAGCAGGTTTCTTTTTGAGCCTGGCGCTTAAAACAAGATACCCATTACCTCCGGTGATGCAAAAGAAGTCCGGAATGGTGACAACAATAGTTATAACTGCTATTGGAATGATATTATCTGTGCTTCTATTTTTCTCTGTTCAAGGCGGATAAAATTAATAAGACCTCCCCAAAAATGATACACGCTTCGAATAACTAACCGCAAAACACAAAAAATAGGAGGTCATAATTAGATGATAGGAAAAAAATTATTAACGGGTGTTTCAGTGATGACAATGGGTTTGGCTTTGGTGGGAGTCTCGTATGCCGGTACCATGCAGTTCGAGCCGAGCGCCAAGGCACCACAGGCACAAGTTCAGCAGTCAAGTGATACCGTAACCAAGCAGGATTCCCAACAAATAAAAATGCAGCCCGGTGCTTATATGGATCAGTTGACTAAAGAAAAAGAGACCAGGGTGCAAAAGCAAAAAGACGCTGCAGCTCCTGATAGCCAGAGGCAGTTTCAAATGGATGCGCAAATGAACTACGATACAATGCAGCAAAACCATGATGCAATGAATGATTACATGAACGATACCCATGGAACTCAGTTCAACAATAAACAGGTTCAAGGTAATGCTGGGGGTATGATGGGCGGCAATAGCAATAGTATGGGTTCAGGTCACAGTGGGGGCATGGGCTCTGGGAATATGGGAATGTAAGTATGACACTGACGGTAACCGTATATTTATTGATGAACTGAAAGTAGGAGATCAGGTAGCAATAAATGAAACCGGATATGTTATGATAATGAGAGTCTTACAGACAGCGTAGATCGGTTAGCTTTAATAAGAAAAGATCCCGTTAAAACGGGATCTTTTCTTATATGGCTTAGTTAACTCTTTTAAGCTTAACCTTATAACCAATTAGCTTTTAAAACGCTATCTTTAAATCCTTTATCCTCGAATCCTGTCTCATGTGTTTGCCTTTTCTTTTCTCTTTATTTTAATCTCTATCCCGAGAATCCCGTCAAAAATTGCCCTTTCTTTTTTAGTGTTGGCACTATGGAGTCTTTCTTTCATAAAAATGTAGTTTTCTCATACTAGTTTGTGTATAAGGTTCATGGGAGTTTTGTCATGACTTTTAAGGTGAATACAGCAAACAATAAATATCCTATTGCTCCCATGTAAAGTGTCTGAGTAAACCCAAAATGCATGGCTAAAACCAGTGCACCCACAGATCCTACTACAGACATCCACCCGTTTATTCCCCACATTACCGGAACAAAATTTCGATTTTTTTCTTCCATTCTCTTAATGCCGACGGGAAAGGGAATTCCCATTAGAAAGCCCAGTGGAAGTAAGACAAGGAAAACGATCATGATTTTATTTAAAATGGGTACGCCCTGGTAGCCGGCCAGGAAATCATCGAGTTTTAGATTCATAATCAGTACCATAAGGGCAATGCCAATCCCGGCAAGCACAGGTGTATTATCCCTTTTAAAAAATGAGGTGGCGAAACTGCCCAGTCCACCGGCAAAAAGCAGCGAAGCAATTACCGTGGAGAATGTTAGAGTGGGACGACCCAGAAAAAGTATGAAATTTTGGAGTAGAGGTATCTCTATAAGCATAAAAGAAATACCCAGCAGCGCAAAATATGAGCCATAATGCTTGACCTCTTTGCTTCTGTGTCTGAGGGGAGGATAAATAAAGATTAGCCCGCCCAATGTCATGACAATCAATATGGCCCAAACGCTTTTAGGTGCACCGTTTGAACTATTGTAGAAAAACGGTTTATTATCATTAACTACCCAACTCTCTAAATCATCATTGGAAGGCAATTTGAGCTCTGTCCCTTTTTGCGGTAAGTATACAGGATTGCTTGAGCCTTGCTGTGAGAGGGCAAGCAGGGCATTAGCTTCAGTTTGTTTAAAAGGAGTATTCTTGACAATTAATAAGGGATAGTATAGTTTTTCGCCATGTTGGCCGGCGGCTTCCAATTCTTTGTCATTATCCTTCTGAGTGTTCACGATGGCAATGTGATTAGCTATTTCAGCACGGGATATGCCACGCTTATCCAGCACCTTAATTGCCGTAGCCAGTGCTTTGGAGAAATCCGATTCACCGTGAAGTAAAAATGCTAGTTTACCTTCTTCAGTTAAATGGTTCAAATACTCCTCGAAGGCTTCAGCTGTATAAATATAGTTTTCTTGCATCTCCGAAGCTTTTGTCATAACAAGGGATAAGTAAATTATGTCATATTTATTTTTATCCTGGCTGATAAACGTTCGACCATCAATAACATGGGTTTTGGTTCCCGGGCGGTCGTATATATTACCGTTAAAATCTTTAAATTTCCTGGCAGCCCGGACTGTACCGGGGTTGATCTCCACTGCAGTGATGTCATGTACACCGGCGAGGTGGGCAAGGAGAATATCTTTGCCTCCCCCGGGACCGATTATTAGTGCATTGTCCCGCTCGCCCACGGCAAAAGGAAGATAGCCCGTTTCCTTTCTAAGATTACTCACTTCCTGGTAGTTCCCGTTAAAAGGCAGCATGTATGAACTTGCAGCCCCGTCTACCAAGACAATTTTATTGTTATCTTTATCTGTTTCTATCACATCGGTCTTGGCCAGTGAATCCCACGTGGTAAATATGCTTTGCGGGTTTCCTGATAACATTCCTAACATTTTAGGTTCACCCTGGTAGGCTTTAAAGTTTACGGACCACTCATCTATAATACCGCCAAAAAAGACCGCTATTATAAACATAAATGACGTTAGTACTGATCCCAACAACCTCTTTTTACCCGGCAAAAATCTTATTGCCATCACTACAAGCAAAACCAAACTTATAATGACAACAGTACGCATGATACTATAGTCATTTAATAGTTTCATAATCAGAGCGCCGCCTGCTGCCGAACCAATTAAGTCAGCGAAATAGATGTAAGAGCTTTGGGACGGAAAGTTAAAAAAAGATATCGACAGGTATATTCCTCCGAAAACAAAGGGTATTCCGCCCGCCAGAATATAAATCATATATAAATCATTGTGATAAGGCACGCGATAAAAAACCAGAGTAAGTATTAAAATGGAAACAGCCAGCCCGGTCAGACTTGATCGCTCCCAAGTTTTCAGCTTAAGATTTTGCCGTTTCTTTTTTTCTTTTAAAGGATACCGGTAGACTAGAATTCCTCCAAGTGCAAGGGAAAACAAGGCAATGGAAACGGCCAGGGATACAAAGTGATACCACATTACGGCAGAATACAACCTGGTTAAAATGATTTCATACATAATGAGAGATGTAGAAACTACAAATACACTGCTTAAAACCGGGAAGGTGTTTTTGGCACTGTTCATTAATTTCACCTCGAATGATTAAATAATGTCATTAAGAAATCCCGATTAGAAAATCGGGATTTCTCAATAAAAGAAAAGAGGAGGTATTACTTTAGGAGGAGTTAACGCAATAATAACAAACAGATATTACAAACCATAAAACAGTATCTAAATAATTTGTTACAAAAGGTAAGTGAATAAAAAATCCCGATTTAGTAATCGGGATTTTTTACTTTTCCCTTGAGTATCATTTATCTTTTACTTGATTGGTAATTAGGTCAGTTTCCAGCGAGGCAGGTCCAGTTTCCGAAGTTTGTTGTAATATTTCTTTATCAACGTGGTAGAATGCCCCGTCAACTCCCCAGCCGCCGCCAAAATTCTGTGTAGGACCTTCCGGTTTCGCTTTTTGCACACGGGGTTTTGTTTTCATGCTTTGAACGGCATCCTGAACCGGGGCAGGACTTAATTCTGCACCGGCCTCCATCTCTTGTTTTATCTGTTGGGGTTTTTTCAAAAGGGTTTGTTTATCCTTTTGCTTTGTTTTCATCAGGATTATTTCCTCCTTATAATTTATATATCTTTAAACAAGTTTTTCTCTGATACGAATTACTATACGGAGAAGTTAGGGAATTTATTTAGGAATAAAATACCATGGTGCTTATGAATAAAGGTTGAATTGTAACATAATAATATTATTTGTAGAAAAATATTCGAGAGGAGGCCAATAATATATGGCGCAAACGAACTTTTTTGTCCACGATAAACAAGATCACGTGGGGGTGGCCGTTACAGACATCAAAGCCGGTGAAGATGTTAGTGGCTGGGTGATGGAAGATAATTCAACGGTTACCGTAAAGTCGCAAAATGACATCCCTTTAGGTCATAAGATTGCTCTTTATGATCTTGATCAAGGTGCCAAAGTATTGAAATATAACGTGGTAATCGGCAAAGCCAGCCAAGCTGTCAAAAAAGGAGAGCATATGCATACCCACAATCTTAGGACATTGAGGTGGTAAAAATGACTGAACCAATATTTTACGGTTACAAGCGTGAAAATGGGCGTGTAGGAGTAAGGAACCATGTGGCAATTTTAGCTTTAGATGACATTTCAAACGCTGCTGTTGAGGGTGTTGCCAGCATAGTGCAAGGCACATTACCTTTGCCCCACGCATATGGGCGTTTGCAGTTTGGTGAAGATTTAGACCTATTTTTCCGTACCATGATTGGAACCGGGTGCAATCCAAACATTGCTGCCTGTGTAGTTATTGGTATTGAGCCTAATTGGACAAACAAAATAGTGGATGGAATAGCTAAGACCGGGAAGCCGGTAGCTGGTTTTGCCATTGAGCGTAACGGCCAGTATAAAACAATTGAAACAGCTGCACGCAAGGCTCATGAATTCGTGCAGTATGCTACCGAACTAAAGCGTGTGGAATGCAGGGGTTCGGAGCTCACTGTTAGTGTTAAATGTGGTGAGTCGGATACAACTTCCGGCTTAGCGTCAAATCCCACTGTAGGTGTAGTGGTTGACCGGGTAGTGGAATGGGGTGGTACGGCAATCTTTGGTGAAACCTCAGAGATAACAGGTGGAGAAGACATTGTTGCTGAAAGATGTGCTACTCCGGAAGTAAAAGAAGCATTTTTGAAAATGCATACTGATTACATGAATCTGATTGAGGGTCAAGGAGTTGACCTTTTAGGATCTCAGCCAACACAGGGTAATATTGCCGGTGGTTTAACTACTATTGAAGAAAAAGCGTTAGGCAATATCCAAAAAATGGGCAGAAAAGCGATGGTAAAAAGTGCCCTAAAAGAGGCAGAGGCACCCAAAGGCACGGGGCTGCATTTTATGAATTCATCTTCTGCCGCGGCAGAAATGGTTACACTGTGTGCCGCAGGAGGAGCGGTGGTGCATTTATTCCCCACCGGGCAAGGAAATATTGTAGGTAATCCGGTAATCCCGGTGGTTAAATTGTGTGCCAACCCAATTACAGTCGCCACCATGTCCGAACATATCGATGTAGATCTTACCGGTTTATTGCGCCGTGAAATGGATTTAGAGGGCGCGGGAGATAAATTGATGGATATGATGTTAAGGGCATGTAACGGTCGTATGATGAGTGCGGAAATTCTTGGGCATAAAGAGTTCATCATGACTAAATTGTATCCCAGCGCTTAGGAATTCAATGTAAACAAATGAAGTATTTTTCATGGAATTAAGTTCAGGTAGACAACCATCTATGTATATGAGTTAATATTGATGACTAGTGAAATAGAACACTTTAAGTATCTTAGATTTATACACTAGGGGGGGTATCCTTGAAACGATTTTGCCCATTGGTTTTAGTATTAATATTGGCAATATCAGTTGTAGTGGGATGCGCACAAAATGGGGAAGAAGGAAAAGACGAATTTAACTACCCCACCAAGACAATAAAATATGTAGTGCCGTTTAATCCAGGCGGTCAGTCAGACCTAGAAGCCCGCAGGCAGCAAAAACCACTGGAAGAAAAGCTGGGAGTCAATGTAGTAATCGAAAACAAACCCGGTGGTGGCGGAGCAGTAGGCTGGTCAGAGCTGGTAAGGAAAGATCCCGACGGCTATTACCTGACCGGGATGAATATACCGCACATTATACTGCAGCCGCTGGCCAGAGAAAATGCCGGCTACGAAACAGACCAGGTAAACCCGGTGGCACTATTTCAGGGAACACCCATCGGCCTGGCAGTACAGCCGGACTCACCCTATAACACACTGGATGAATTCATTGAAGCAGGCAAGGCCAAGCCCGGTCAAATCACAGTAGGTGGTTCCGGCACCTATTCCGGACACCACATCACCTTAATGCAGCTGCAAGACAAAACCGGTGCTGAATTCCAATACGTACCGTCCCAGGGAGCAGCACCATCAGTGCAAAGCTACTTAGGCGGTCACGTAGATGCACTGTTGGCCAACTCCAACGACCTGGTACAGCACCAGGACAAAATGAAGATACTGGCCATTGGTTCCAAAGAAAGATTTGAGCCCCTGCCGGATGTAAAAACCTTTATGGAACAAGATATAGACATGACAGCCAGTATTGACCGCGGTGTTGCAGTACCGCCGGAAACAGACAAGAGAATCATAGAAAAACTAGAAAAAGCATTTTTAGAAATTGCCAAAGATGAAGAAATACGCGCCCAAATGAAAGAAGAAGGCTTCCTGCCACTGGCCATGGGTGCAGAAGAATCGAAGCAATATATAAATGAAATGAAAGACAAGTACAGTGCAATATTAGAAAAAGTACAAGCAGAGTCAAAATAAAAAATAACATTAAAGGTTCCCGGGCTAAGTCTCCCGGGAACCACCATGTATCATGGAGAGGAGACTTGCCATGCCAGCCGACTTTATAGCAGCACTAAGCAATATAGCTCAACCAACCAACTTTTTAATCATGGCAATAGGCGTAGGCTTTGGAATAATAGTAGGTGCCTTACCCGGGTTAACCGCCACCATGGCCATGGCCCTTTTAGTACCCTTTACCTTCACCATGGACGCAGTACCGGCATTAATGGGCCTGGGCGGCATATACGTAGGTGCTATTTATGGCGGCTGTATCGCAGCCATCCTGGTCAACACACCGGGGACACCATCAGCCATTGCCACCACCTTTGACGGCTTTCCTTTAACAAAAAAAGGAAAAGCAGAGCATGCCCTGGTCACCGCGGCCTTCAGCTCCGCTGTGGGAGGTGTAATCGGAGCAGTTGTACTCCTGCTGCTATCCCCGCCCCTAGCATCAATTGCATTAAAATTCGGCCCGCCGGAATACTTCTGGCTATCCATCTTCGGGCTGACCATTATTGCCACCTTAGCCTCCGGTTCAATGTTAAAAGGCTTGATAGGTGGTGGGATAGGTCTTTTACTAAGTCAAATCGGTATAGCCCCCCTGGGCGGAGAAATGCGCTTCACCTTTGGTCTTTACCAACTGCAGGCCGGCTTATCATTGATTGTAGTATTAATAGGATTTTTCTGTATTCCCGAAGTCTTAAGCATGATAGAAAAGAAATTTAGCCAACATGACAGCATCAACTACAAACCACAAAAAGGTGTAGCTAAAGGAATAATCTCAGATTTAATTAAAAAACCAATATTACTTTTAAGATCAGCTGTAATCGGAGCCTTTGTAGGCATAGTTCCCGGTGCCGGCGGTAACATTGCCGGTCTGGTATCTTACAACGAAGCAGTCCGCTGGTCCAAAAAGCCCAAAGAATTTGGCAAAGGCAACATTGACGGAGTAGCAGCCTCAGAAGCAGCCAACAACGCAGAAGTGGGCGGCTCACTAGTACCGTTAATGACACTGGGCATACCGGGAGCGGCCCCGGCAGCCATTTTACTGGGTGCATTGATGCTCCAGGGTATGAGACCCGGTCCGGAACTATATATAAACTATGGAGACATAACCTACACCTTCCTGTTTTCACTCATTGTAGCCAATATAGTCATGGGAGTGATGGCTTTCTACGGGGCACGCCATGTAGCCAAACTAATTAACCTGCCCGTCAGCTACTTAGCCCCCATGGTTGTATTTATGACAGTAATCGGCTCCTATGCCATCAGAAACAACATTGTAGACGTAATAATCATGATCCTATTCGGCTTAGTTGGTTATGTAACTAAAAAAGCCGGTTTTCACCCCGGGCCCATAGTATTAGGCCTAATTCTAGGCCCCATAGCGGAAAATGGACTGGTACAGTCCATGTTAATGGGTAAATCAGCAGGCAGCATGTTTGAAGTATTCTTCACACGCCCACTTTCTATCATATTGATTTTACTTTGTCTGGTATCTGCCGGCTGGCCGTTAATCTCCAACCTACGCAACAAAACTCCTGACAAGGAGGCAGATGCTAATGCTTAATAAAGACATTATATCAGCAGCAATTATCTTGATCATCAGTGGGATATTTTGGAGTGAAGGGTCCGGGCTCAGTGAAATGGGTGGCTTTTTCCCCAGAATAATCATAATTGTTCTCGCACTTTTTAGCGGTATCCAGTTAATTCAAAGCTTAATCAAGAAAAACATTGAACCGGCCTTCGCTGGCGTAGAAGCAAAAAGGCTAATACCGATGATAATAGGTGTAATAGCCTACGTTGGTGCCATTATCCTCATCGGCTTTGCTTTGGCCAGCCTGTTATTCCTGGCTGTATTCTTTAAACTTTTAGATAACACAAAAAAAGTATCTCCTGTAAAGTCGGTGGTCATTGCTTCACTGATAACCGCAGTTTTCTACGGTGTCTTCAACTATGCATTTTTAGTACCGCTTCCCGTTGGCATTGTTTTTGGCGGCTAATTAATTAAAACACACAAAAAAAAGGGATTTTATCCTCTATGGGTAAAATCCCTTTTTTTGAGATCATATCTCCTAGTGATCTCTGCTTTCCTTAATAGAATTTAGTACACTTAACAAGTGATCATGCATAGCGCTTTTAGCCTGATCAGTGTTACCCTTATATATTGCCTCTAAAACCTTTATATGTTCCTGCACCGATAAATCAAACCTCCCGGGAATATGTAATGTGTGGGAGCGGGCTTCCTCCAAAAGATCAAGCATGCTGCGCATTAAACGAACTACAACCGGGTTGCCGGTCATTTCCGAAACCAATAAGTGGAACTCCTGATCATATTGCTGGAAACTATCACTTTCACCGTTCGAATTTAATAAAGCTTGACTTTCCTTTGTAAATTGCGAAATTTTAGCCCGGGCTTCTTCAGTACAGCGTTCGGCAGCCCAGCCTGCTGCGACAGTCTCCAATTCCATTCGCACCTCAAATAAGTTATCCACGGTATCACTTTCGTTAAATAATAAACTGGATAACTGGCGCGCAATAATATCCACATCTACTTTAGCCACAAAAATACCAAGGCCGTGCTTTACCTTTAAGATGCCCACACCGGATAAAGTTTTAACCGCATCCCTGATCACGGTGCGGCTAACTCCGAATTTTTCAGCCATTTCTCTTTCGGTTGGCAAGCGGTCACCAGGTTTAAGCTTGCCGTTCTTGATGAGGTTCTTTATGTATTCTGCCACTTGATTTTTTAGACTGGCATTGCGTCCAATTTTCTCAAACATCTTATTCTTCCTCTCCATATTTTATCCCACTTCGATAAGTGGGAGTTTTTGTGGTTACTCGTATGAGGTAATACCAATATACCAGTAGTGTCTTAATAAAACAATAGTTATTGTATAATATTTTTCACTCGCGAAATAAATTTATAAAAACTGTTGACATAATCATGTTTAATACATACAATAACCGTAACCAATGGTACTACCACATACCTATGAAAAGTGACCTAATATAACTACAACTGGTTTAAATTTACATAATTATAGGAGCGATAGTATGAAAATTGTTGTAACGGAATTAATATGGGAAGAAGGATTGGAAATTCTAAGGGAATTGGGCCAAGTTGTTTATGACCCGAACCTCTGGCAGAGTGATAAATTACTGCTGGAAATAGCGGATAGTGACGCAGTCATAGTAAGGAACCAGACCAAGGTTGACAAAGAGTTCCTCATGGCGGCACCAAAATTAAAAGTGTTGGGACGTCTTGGTGTGGGTCTGGATAATATCGATCTAAGTGTCTGTAAGGATTCAAATGTTGACGTGGTGGTGGCCCGCAACGCCAATGCAATTTCGGTGGTTGAATATGTTTTTGCGGCAATGTTTACTTTTTCGAGGCAGCTGGCCTGGGCAACCAGTGATGTAAAATCAGGTAATTGGAACCGCCGAACATTCACATTGACCGAGTTATATGGTAAAACGCTGGGTCTAGTGGGGGTTGGAGAAATAGGTAGCCGTCTGGCGGCCCGGACAAGGGCGTTTGGTATGAATGTAATAGGTTTTGATCCATTTTTGCCTCCTTACGAGGTGGCCTGCACGGAATTTGGTGTGTGCCTTACCGATTTGGAGCAGGTACTTTCCGATTCCGACTTTATAAGTTTGCATGTACCACTGAATAAAAAAACGCGGAATATTATAAATAAAGACAGCCTGTCTATTATGAAATCAACTGCCTGTATCATAAATACTTCGCGCGGTGGCATTATAAATGAAGATGCTCTGTTTAACGCGCTAAAATCCAAGCAAATTGCCGGTGCGGCTCTGGATGTATTAGCCCAGGAGCCCCCTGGGGAATCACCCCTTAAAGAATTGGATAATATAATTCTCAGCCCGCATATTGCCGGCCTGACCGAAGAAGCACAGGTTCGCACCTCGGTACTGGTGGCGCGAGAGGTTTCCAAAGTGCTGGCTGGACAAGCTTCACATTGTTGCGTGAGCTAAAGAAAAATAGATTATTAAAATTTGGAGGAGACCTTAATGCCCCAATATTCAGCTGATAAGCTTGTTAAATTTTGTAAGAATCTTATTCAGGGTGCCGGTGTACCGGAAGAAGATGCTGCTGTAGTGGCTGATGTGCTGGTTGACACCAGTCTGGAAGGTCTGGACACCCACGGTATTAGTCGTCTACCAATATACTTGTCCAGGATACAAAATGGTCGTATTAACTCTCAGGCGGACATGAAGGTTGAGCGTACCGCTCCCGGCCTGGCCACAGTAGATGGCGATAACGGGTTGGGACAGCTGGTGGGTGTGCGCTCTATGCAGGTGGCAATTGAGCTGGCCGGGGAAACAGGTATGGGAGCGGTAGCTGCTAAACACAGCAACCATTACGGCGCATCTTCATATTATTGCAAAATGGCTGCTTCCAGCGGTATGTTGGGTATGGCATTTACCAATACTCCTGCGGGTATCACCCCATGGGGTGGAAAAAAGGCCTATTTTGGTACAAATCCTATTGCCTTCGCTTTTCCTGGTAGAAATCAGCCGGTAGTAATTGATATGTCCTCTAGCACGGTGGCCCGGGGCAACATTATTACGGCCGCCAAGGAAGGAAGGTCTATCCCGGAGGGCTGGGCCATAGATGCTGAAGGCAGGGCCACTACAGATGCCCAGGCAGCCCTGGAAGGGGCTGTTCTCCCCATGGCCGGCCCGAAAGGTTATGCCTTGGCGCTCGCTGTAGAAATTATGTCCGGTATCTTGAGCGGGTCGGCTTATGGACCCAGGGTGGGTTGGATTTACGATGACAGTACCGAGCCAGTGGATATCGGTCATTTTTTTATAACCTTGGATATAAATAAATTGATGCCTCTGGACATGTTTATTAGTCGCCTGGATCATATGGTCAATGAAGTTAAGGGTTCACCCAAGGCCACAGGAGTAGAAGAAATCTTCATTCCCGGGGAGCGCCGCACCAATAAGTTTCTTGAGCGCAAACGGGATGGAATTCCTGTTTCCCAGCCGGTATTGGATGAGCTGAATGAACTGGCCCTCCAATTCAGCGTAGCCCCGTTATAGAAAAAAGTTGTAAAAGATTTTGTTAACTAACTGGTTATTTCATTTTGCCCCGTGAGGGTAAATTATAAAACATAAACTACTTATATTTTAGAGAGGAGGATTATAATGGTTAAGTTTCTTGTCCACGACAAAAATGATTCTGTTGGGGTAGCCGTTACCGATATTAAGGCCGGAGAAACGGTGAAAGGGTATTTTATGGAAGAAGGAAACGAAATTGAAGTAGTTTCCAATAGCGATATTCTATTGGGTCATAAAATTGCTCTGGTGGATGTAACCAAGGGTAACCAGATTATAAAATACGGTTTCCCCATTGGTGTTACGACTCACGATATTGCCGTAGGTGAACATGTACACACTCATAATTTGAAAACTGCGAGGTGGTAAATGATGAATGTTCCTAAGTTTTGGGGTTACAGGCGGGAAAACGGACGAGTAGGGATTAGAAATAACGTTTTGATATTGCCTTTGGATGATTTGTCAAACTCAGCCAGTGAAAAGGTTGCCAACAATGTTAAGGGAACCATGGTTATTCCTCATGGTTATGGAAGACTGCAGTTTGGTGAGGACCTGGACTTATATTTCCGGACCTTGATTGGAACCGGTAGTAACCCAAACATTGCAGCTGTTGTGGTAATAGGCATTGAGCCTGAATGGACAAATGTCATTGTTGAAGGTATTGCCAAGACCGGAAAGCCGGTTATCGGATTTGCCATTGAACGGAGCGGGGAATTTAAAACCGTGGAAGCTGCTTCACGTAAAGCAATGGAATATGTACAATGGGCCACTGAACTGATGCGCGAAGAGTGCAGCGTGGACGAACTGGTGGTATCTGTCAAGTGTGGAGAGTCTGATACCACTTCCGGACTGGCTTCCAATCCTACCGTCGGTAAGGCGGTGGAACGCTTGGTGGAAATGAACGCCACTGTTATGTTCGGTGAAACTTCAGAAATTACCGGCGGGGAAGATATTGTAAAGAGCCGGGGTGCAACTCCGGAAGTCGGTGAACAATTCTATAAAACCTGGAGTGAATATAACCAATTTATTTTGGATCAGGGAGTGGACCTTTCCGGTTCTCAGCCTACAAAGGGGAATATTACCGGTGGCCTAACTACCATTGAAGAAAAAGCTATGGGTAATATCCAGAAAATCGGCAAATGTAAGTATGTGGGTGTCCTGAAACCTGCTGAAGCTCCCACCGGAAAAGGCTTATGGTACATGGATACCTCTTCTGCTGCCGCCGAGGCTGTTACATTGTGGGGTGCCGCCGGTTCGGTGTTGCACTTTTTCCCCACCGGTCAGGGCAATATTGTAGGTAACCCTGTGGTTCCGGTGATTAAGTTAACGGCTAATCCGTTAACAGCAGAAACTATGGGTGAACATATAGATGTTAATCTCAGCGGCATGTTGCGCATGGAAATGAATTTGGAACAGGCCGGGGATGCCCTGATGGAAATGATGATGCGCACGGTTAACGGGCGTATGACCAGGGCTGAAGTATTAGGACACGTTGAGTATGTACTAACAAAGCTTTATCGTTCTGCTTAATTGAAAAAAAACAGGTAACGGGGGAAGGGTGAAACTTCTCCCGTTACCTATAAACCATTTTGGTAAAATATTTAAATTCTTATATTAAAAAACAATATATAATCACTTTTTATTTGTACGATTTTAGTAAGTCTTACCAACACTTAATTTTAGCATTAAATTACAGGAGGGTCAAGGAGAATGAAAAAAATTAAGGTATTTGCCTCAATCCTATCACTGCTGTTAATAGTCGGAGTCTTTGCGGGATGCGCACAGAACGGGGAAGAAGGAAAAGACGAATTTAACTACCCCACCAAGACAATAAAATATGTAGTGCCGTTTAATCCAGGCGGTCAGTCAGACCTAGAAGCCCGCAGGCAGCAAAAACCACTGGAAGAAAAGCTGGGAGTCAATGTAGTAATCGAAAACAAACCCGGTGGTGGCGGAGCAGTAGGCTGGTCAGAGCTGGTAAGGAAAGATCCCGACGGCTATTACCTGACCGGGATGAATATACCGCACATTATACTGCAGCCGCTGGCCAGAGAAAATGCCGGCTACGAAACAGACCAGGTAAACCCGGTGGCACTATTTCAGGGAACACCCATCGGCCTGGCAGTACAGCCGGACTCACCCTATAACACACTGGATGAATTCATTGAAGCAGGCAAGGCCAAGCCCGGTCAAATCACAGTAGGTGGTTCCGGCACCTATTCCGGACACCACATCACCTTAATGCAGCTGCAAGACAAAACCGGTGCTGAATTCCAATACGTACCGTCCCAGGGAGCAGCACCATCAGTGCAAAGCTACTTAGGCGGTCACGTAGATGCACTGTTGGCCAACTCCAACGACCTGGTACAGCACCAGGACAAAATGAAGATACTGGCCATTGGTTCCAAAGAAAGATTTGAGCCCCTGCCGGATGTAAAAACCTTTATGGAACAAGATATAGACATGACAGCCAGTATTGACCGCGGTGTTGCAGTACCGCCGGAAACAGACAAGAGAATCATAGAAAAACTAGAAAAAGCATTTTTAGAAATTGCCAAAGATGAAGAAATACGCGCCCAAATGAAAGAAGAAGGCTTCCTGCCACTGGCCATGGGTGCAGAAGAATCGAAGCAATATATAAATGAAATGAAAGACAAGTACAGTGCAATATTAGAAAAAGTACAAGCAGAGTCAAAATAAAAAATAACATTAAAGGTTCCCGGGCTAAGTCTCCCGGGAACCACCATGTATCATGGAGAGGAGACTTGCCATGCCAGCCGACTTTATAGCAGCACTAAGCAATATAGCTCAACCAACCAACTTTTTAATCATGGCAATAGGCGTAGGCTTTGGAATAATAGTAGGTGCCTTACCCGGGTTAACCGCCACCATGGCCATGGCCCTTTTAGTACCCTTTACCTTCACCATGGACGCAGTACCGGCATTAATGGGCCTGGGCGGCATATACGTAGGTGCTATTTATGGCGGCTGTATCGCAGCCATCCTGGTCAACACACCGGGGACACCATCAGCCATTGCCACCACCTTTGACGGCTTTCCTTTAACAAAAAAAGGAAAAGCAGAGCATGCCCTGGTCACCGCGGCCTTCAGCTCCGCTGTGGGAGGTGTAATCGGAGCAGTTGTACTCCTGCTGCTATCCCCGCCCCTAGCATCAATTGCATTAAAATTCGGCCCGCCGGAATACTTCTGGCTATCCATCTTCGGGCTGACCATTATTGCCACCTTAGCCTCCGGTTCAATGTTAAAAGGCTTGATAGGTGGTGGGATAGGTCTTTTACTAAGTCAAATCGGTATAGCCCCCCTGGGCGGAGAAATGCGCTTCACCTTTGGTCTTTACCAACTGCAGGCCGGCTTATCATTGATTGTAGTATTAATAGGATTTTTCTGTATTCCCGAAGTCTTAAGCATGATAGAAAAGAAATTTAGCCAACATGACAGCATCAACTACAAACCACAAAAAGGTGTAGCTAAAGGAATAATCTCAGATTTAATTAAAAAACCAATATTACTTTTAAGATCAGCTGTAATCGGAGCCTTTGTAGGCATAGTTCCCGGTGCCGGCGGTAACATTGCCGGTCTGGTATCTTACAACGAAGCAGTCCGCTGGTCCAAAAAGCCCAAAGAATTTGGCAAAGGCAACATTGACGGAGTAGCAGCCTCAGAAGCAGCCAACAACGCAGAAGTGGGCGGCTCACTAGTACCGTTAATGACACTGGGCATACCGGGAGCGGCCCCGGCAGCCATTTTACTGGGTGCATTGATGCTCCAGGGTATGAGACCCGGTCCGGAACTATATATAAACTATGGAGACATAACCTACACCTTCCTGTTTTCACTCATTGTAGCCAATATAGTCATGGGAGTGATGGCTTTCTACGGGGCACGCCATGTAGCCAAACTAATTAACCTGCCCGTCAGCTACTTAGCCCCCATGGTTGTATTTATGACAGTAATCGGCTCCTATGCCATCAGAAACAACATTGTAGACGTAATAATCATGATCCTATTCGGCTTAGTTGGTTATGTAACTAAAAAAGCCGGTTTTCACCCCGGGCCCATAGTATTAGGCCTAATTCTAGGCCCCATAGCGGAAAATGGACTGGTACAGTCCATGTTAATGGGTAAATCAGCAGGCAGCATGTTTGAAGTATTCTTCACACGCCCACTTTCTATCATATTGATTTTACTTTGTCTGGTATCTGCCGGCTGGCCGTT
Organism: Clostridiales bacterium; assembly: GCA_016278505.1. GTDB lineage: Bacteria > Bacillota > Desulfotomaculia > Desulfotomaculales > VENG01 > VENG01. Next base: position 45,120 of record JADQBQ010000005.1, on the reverse strand, counting down.
AATCTCCAACCTACGCAACAAAACTCCTGACAAGGAGGCAGATGCTAATGCTTAATAAAGACATTATATCAGCAGCAATTATCTTGATCATCAGTGGGATATTTTGGAGTGAAGGGTCCGGGCTCAGTGAAATGGGTGGCTTTTTCCCCAGAATAATCATAATTGTTCTCGCACTTTTTAGCGGTATCCAGTTAATTCAAAGCTTAATCAAGAAAAACATTGAACCGGCCTTCGCTGGCGTAGAAGCAAAAAGGCTAATACCGATGATAATAGGTGTAATAGCCTACGTTGGTGCCATTATCCTCATCGGCTTTGCTTTGGCCAGCCTGTTATTCCTGGCTGTATTCTTTAAACTTTTAGATAACACAAAAAAAGTATCTCCTGTAAAGTCGGTGGTCATTGCTTCACTGATAACCGCAGTTTTCTACGGTGTCTTCAACTATGCATTTTTAGTACCGCTTCCCGTTGGTATTGTTTTCGGCGGGTAGCTTTCATATGAAGTACTTTCCGCCTGAAATGGCGGTTTTTTTATTGTCTAGGAAAGTATGCCAAGGTGCCTGTCCCCATAGTTGTGAAGAAATCGTTATACTTTCGTCCTTGAGCTGTTATTTTTATTTTATATGATGAAAATAACATAACAACTGGGGTCTAAAAAAGAATAATTGCCGTGGAACCCCTAATGTTATTGAACTTAAAATTTAAATTCAGGAGGTACTTTTTAAATGAAAAGAAAAGTATTAACTTTGACTTTAGGTGCCCTGTTAATTGTTGGTGTTATGGCTCCGGCAGCTTTTGCTTCATGGGGGATACCAATGATGCAGTCTTCTAATCATCAAAATACTGCCGTGGCATCCGAGGACATGTATGTAGGACGAGGAGATTCCGGTGCATATGATAACCATATGTTCAATTGGGGAGAGTATCGTGCCGGTGAAACTGAAATAGAAACTGATGTGGACTTCGATCAAAACCAAACATGGTCAGATCATTTCAATTATATGCAGCAATATAATTATCAAATGGATTCCAACTATATGATGGGAGATTCACAATATAGTGACGGAGGGCAAAGAGGAAACGGTCACGGCTATGGAATGATGGGACGGTAAGTGGGAGTTTCAGGTGGGGAGGAATCCCAACTTGTCGGGGACATACCTCTGCAGGAGGTGTGTCCCCTTTTCTCTTTAGTCCCGCTGTTCAACTTTAGCTTTTGTCCAGCTTAATTTGACTGGGCAGAACCTGCCTTTGTACCATCGACTAAAGCTAAATATACTTTTAACACTTTATAAGCGTAATTTTTAGAGGATAACATTTTTGAATTTTCACGGGCTTTTCCGGACATTTGCTGTCTTAAGTCATCATTCTCCAGCAGCAGCATTATTTTTTCCAGGAACGCTTCCTGCGACGGCTCGGTTAAAAAGCCATCAACCCCATTGTGAACCATTTCCGACACTCCGTTTGCTTTTACTGCGATAATCGGTAGCCCGGCGGATTTTGCTTCGGATACTACCAGTCCCTGTGTTTCCGATACTGATGCGAACACAAAAAGGTGGGAGTCACGGTAGCACTTTATAACCTCTTCTTTGGGTAAAAGGCCTGTAAAAATGACTTTTTCCCTTACGCCCAAATCCTGGGCCAAACATTCCAATTCATCCTTTTGGGGTCCCCTGCCGACCATAACTAATTTTGTTTCCGGGAATTCTTTATTGACAGCGGCAAAACATTCAATGATAAAGCTCATATTTTTTTCTTTCCCGAGCCTTCCTACACAGAGTAATATTTTTTCTTCCGGAGCTATACCGTATCTTTTTCGCAGCCACCCTTTTTCGCCGAATATGAACTTTTCAGTTTTTATACCGGTGGGAATTACGCTGACGGGTGTTATAACACCTAAATGTCTTAAGTAATCACGGGTGACTGCTGTGGGGGCTATTACTGTATCACACTGGTTGCAGAAATTCTTATAAACTTTCCTAATTATTAAATTGGCAAGGGAGGCGTTAATGGGTACATAATGGTTATAGAATTCATAAAAAGTATGGCAGGTATAAACCACGGGGATACCTAGGCGCCGGGCAATTTTCTTGCCCATCCACCCTAAGCCAAAGGGGTGATGGACATGGATAATGTCCGGATTTATTGTCTTTAATATAGCGTTTACACGTCCCGAGAATGGAAGGGCTAAATAATAGTCGCGGTCGGTCGGGGAAGGTACCGAGGTGATGCGGAAAATATTAGAGTTTTCAATGCAATTAGGGTACCTGGGGGCACAAACCAAAATTTTGTGCCCCCAGGAAGATAATTCCTCCATGAGAGTTTCAATAGAGTGTACAACCCCACTGTTATACGGTAAATAACTGTCAGTAAAAGTTACTATCTTTAAACTCAATATTATTTATTCACTCCCATCACCTGTTAAACAAGTTAACTTGGCATTAATAATGATTAAGGCACGAAATATTCCCTCAGCACTATTTTTTCCTAAACTCTGATTTTTTACAATATATTTCCCCAGAAAATTACTCCAATGCTTTATACATAAACTTGTTGCAAATATCACGCACAATGAGATAAAATTTGGTTATTAAGAGATAATAAATTTAATAAAATTACGTTATTTATGCTACGGTTCATGATAATATTTCCGGGGGAGGAAAATATCGTGCGTGATTTTTTCAGGATAACTTTCAGAATCGTTGTAGTGTTAATAAGTTTAGGGCTATTATATCTGGTTGGAATGCAGTCCTTTACCGTTTGCGTGGAAGGCTCGCAATTAAACGATACTGGTTTTTACCGCACCGGGGTAATGGGAATGATGATAACACCCTTGTTTCTTATCTGTGGCGTATATTCTTTTCTTAATCCTTCTGTTTCGGCTAAAGTTTTTGTTCTCGCAGCGATTTTTTGTTTGGCATTGGGCACCGCTACGAGCTTTAAAAGTTTACTATTATGGGGTGCTGTGTCTTTGGCCGGGGCGTTGTTCAGCTTTTTGGTCAGTAAGCTTAAGAAGAAAGTTAAATTGAGAGTTATCCCCGGAGGTAAACTCAAAACCGGAAGGCTGGCTGGATAATTGTTAAGGTAAGTATATGTGACTGAGCGTTAGCCTGGCCTGCGAGATGAAATGAATAAGCGGGCGTAAAAGACAGGATAGTAAACTTTACTTTATAAGCAACATAACCCTCGTAAGAGGGTTACTGTTTTTTTACAGAAAAAAGTACTGAAAAGCGCGCGCCATGTGCCCAGAATGGGTATAAGGGAACTGATTTAGCTCGTTTTTCTCGCGACAATGTAGTTTTTCGTACTAGTTTGTGTATATGGGTCATGTGGGTTATGACGGGATCAATGGAATAAGCGGGATAAAAGGCTTTGCATGTGGGGCTTTGAGGCAAACATTTTTTTTACGACAGGATTAACAGGATCAACAGGATTTTTAGCTTTGCTTGTTTTCCTCATTATTTCTTTGCATATAATATTTATTAGCATTAATTTATTTCGGCGGTTTTGTTATATTTTTAACCGATATCTTTAAATCCCTTATCCTGCGAATCCTGTAATCCTGTCTAATGTGTTTGCCTTTTCCTTTCTCTTTGTTTTTAATCTCTATCCCGAGAATCACGTCAATCCCGTCAACAATTGCCCTTTCTTTTTTAGTGTTGGACCTATGAAGTCTTTCTTTCACGAAAATGTAGTTTTTCCATGCTAGTTTGTGTATATGGTTCATGGGAGTTTAGACAGAGAAAACGGTTTGTGCCTACAGAAGGAGATACCGCGTCAATTAGAGAACACTAAAATCAAGGAAGTGATAATATGAGCCGGCAAGATGATCCCCAAGCGGAAAAGACAAGGCAGAATTCGTCCCCAGTACCGGGGGCGCAAGAAAATGAGCCGGAGAAACCATTTCCCTGGGCTGCATTATTTATACTGGTGCTGGGTCCGTTTATGGGTATACTGGACGGGAGCATTGTAAATGTGGCCTTGCCCCGGATGATGGCAATTTTTAATGTAGGGACAGAAGACATTCAGTGGGTGCTTACGGCTTATTTGTTGGTATCGGGAGTCGTTGTGCCGGTTACGGGATATTTGGGGGACCGCTTTGGCTTTAAAAGGGTATACCTGATTACATTGACAATATTTACTATCGGTTCGGGATTGTGTGCTGCTGCCTGGAGTAATAATTCTCTGGTGTTTGCCAGGGTTATACAAGCCATAGGCGGCGGTATGATGATGCCTATAAGTATGGCTATGCTGTTTCGAATAATTCCACGAGAGCGTATGGGTATGGCCATGGGGATGTGGGGCATTGCTGCCATGGCTGCTCCGGCAGTGGGCCCCACTCTGGGCGGATACCTAGTAGATGCATTTAGCTGGCGTACTGTTTTTACCATTAACCTGCCGGTGGGTGCAGTTGCCGTATTCTTGTCCATGATGGCCTTGCAGGAAACTGCACCTAACCCTAAATTGAAGTTTGACCTGTTAGGCTTTCTTTTATCTACTACAGGTTGCTTCTTTCTGCTCCTGGCCCTTAGTAAAGGGCAGGATTGGGGGTGGAGTTCTTATTACATTGTCAGTCTTCTAATTGCCGCTTGTTTTCTCTTTATTATGTTTATTCTTTGGGAATTGAATTTTTCAGAACCTATGCTGGACATGCGGTTGTTAAAAAACCCTATTTTAACAATAAGTCTTATTAGTACAAGCATAATGACGGTAGGATTATTTGCCGCCATATTTTTAGTGCCTATTTATGCCCAGAATTTGATGGGTCTGACTCCCATGGAGACCGGTTTGATGATGATGCCTATGGCCATTGTCAGTGGAATTATGATGCCCATAAGCGGGCGGCTGTTTGATAAGATAGGAGCCATGCCCCTGGGCCTGGTAGGAGTTTCCATATTAATTCTGACCACTTATCATTTACATACCATTTCCCTGGATACGAGCTTTCGCTGGTTACAGGTAATGCTGGCTGTTAGGGCGGTAGGCCTGGGTATGATCATGATGCCTCTTACCACCGCCGGGATGAACACGGTGCCCCCGGCTCTTACGGGCCGTGCGTCGGCTTTGAATAATTTAGCACGACAGATTTCTGCTTCTTTTGGGGTTGCTTTTTTAACCTATATTATGGTTTCCCGCCAAAAACTTCATTTTTCTTGGATGCGGGACGAGGTTAACTGGATGTCACCGGTAGCAAACGGTATTTTGGAAAGATTAGCCGGCATAGTCGGTGATGCGCCGGTTGCAGCAGCCATTACTAATCTTCAGCTTCAGCGTCTGGCAATGGTTAGGGCGATCAGTGATGACTTTATAATAGCTGCTATAATAATCGCAATTGCTTTGCCTCTAATGTTTTTCCTGCGTAAGGGGAGAGTTGACCGACAGCGAGAGTATGAAATGGGTAAATTCATGGCTGAGCAAGGAAGCACTTCGCATAGGCCGGGTTAAATGTTTTAGATGCTGCCGGACTGGGAAAACTTAATACTGTACCAATATATAAAGGAGCAGTGAGAAAAATTATGGATCTTGAAAGAGCGCAGCAAATAATTGAGGTAGAGGAAAAAATTGATGTATTGCTAAATGGTTCTCCCGTATGGATCGAGAGTATAAGCCAGAAAGACAAGACGGCAAAGGTAACTCCGCTGGACGAAGCAAGTGCTGTCACAGAGGTTTCCGTTGAAAATTTAGTGGAAAGATAGACTTTTTACCAAACCTGCCTGTCTTTTGCCAGTTAGCCTTTTAAAGGCTAACTGGTTTTGTATTTTAACATACAAAAGCTGCCTCACATAATTGATTGTTAACCTAGAAATAATAATTTAAGACAAAAGGGGGAGGTTTTTTTGTTACAGCTATTTAAGGCTTTGAATGATAATAAGAAGAAAATACGTGAGTTTGATCCTGTTAGCATACAAAGAATAAAGGAAGGGGCTTATCTGACCAAATTAACAAGTGAAGCTCAAGTTGCAGCTCGCAAGTGTGACTTTTTTGCCGGAAATGCTTTTGACCAGGAGGTCAAAAAGTACTTTGAGGATGAAGCTAAGCTACTGCGGAAAAGTGCCAGAGTTTTACAGCAGTATTACGAATCCATTACTACGGAGTGATTCCAATGAAGTTTACCGATATGGATATGCTGCAGGATTATGAAAAGGATGCCAGAATGGCTGTTATAGCCTATAATTTGATCAAAACGGAAATTGTCGATTCTGATTTGCGTAAACTCATCGGAGATATGGGGATTGCGGCATCTAAGTCACAAGAGAAATTTGCCGACTTGATTATCAGAAAGGGTGACCGGCCGTAAATAAGTTAACGATTGGTGCCAGGCACCAACCGTTAACTTATTTGGATAGTAAGTCGGGCAGGAAGGTGGCAATTTGCGGGAAGGCTACCAGTAATACCAGGCAAAGCGCCAGCGCGATCAGGAATGGCCAAATACCTTTAAATATTTTTTCCAATGGTATATCGGGTGCAACTCCTTTAATAATATACACATTCATTCCCACCGGCGGTGTAATCACTCCCATGGCCACTACCATGACGATAATTACCCCGAACCAAATGGGGTCGTACCCTAAAGTGGTAACGACTATAGGGTAAAATATGGGTATGGTTAGAAGAATTAGGGCCAGTGCATCGATAAAGCAGCCAAGAATTAGGTATATAAATAAAATTATTGCCATTACAGCAAAGGGTGGCAGCGGCAGAGAACCCGCCCAGTTAGCAAATTCGAAAGGCAATCTGCTCACGGCCATGAAACGGCCAAAAACGATTGCCCCGGCCACCATAAGCATGATCATTGCCGAAGTACGTGTGGCATCTAAAAGTGAGCTCTTAAAGTTTTCCCAGCTTAGGCGGCGTCCCAGCAGGGCTACCGTTAATACACCGCCGGCACCTACAGCCCCGGCCTCAGTAGGGGTAAACCAGCCTGCAAAAAGACCTCCTATAGAAACAGAAAAAACAATCAGCACTTCACCTAATCCGCCGCGCAAAGCGGTGAATCGCTCTTCCCAACCGGCTTTTGGTCCGGCGGGAGCAATTTCAGGGTTGCGTGATGCCAGAATGTATATGGCAGCCATGTAGAAGAACATCAAGATTATGGCCGGTATTATGCCGGCCATAAAAAGTTCCCCTACCGACTGTTCCGTGGACATGCCGTAAACAATGAGGATTACGCTGGGTGGAATTAAAACTCCCAGCACGCCCCCTGCGGCGATACCCGCGGTGGCCAGTGAGGTATCATATTTGTATTTTCGCATTTCCGGCAGGGCAATTGCTCCCATTGTGGCCGCCGTAGCTGTATTTGATCCGCAGATAGCTCCAAATATGCCGCATGCTACCTGGGTGGCAATGGCCAGTCCCCCGGGGTAATGGCCTATAAGTTTGTAAGCAAAGACATATAATTTGGTACCAATGCCCGAATAAAAGGCCAAAAAACCCATCCAGACAAACATGGCTATAACGCTGAGTGAAGGTGAGGCAAAGGTTGAATATATTTCCTGAGCGAGCATGCTAAAAGCGGCCGGGGGAGATACCAGGTAGCTGAACCCGGCAAAACCCACCAGCGCCATGGCAAAAGCAATGGGCATGCGCAAAGCCAAGAGAGTAAAGAAAGATATTATGCCAATAACTCCTACTGCAAATTCACTCATTTACTAGCTGACCGCCCTTTTAATAGAATCAAATAATTTAACCAGTATTACCAAGCAAAGTGCAAAAAAACCTAAGGATACCAGATATATAAAGGGGTAAAGAGGTGTTTGTGTAGTCTGAGAGACCAGCCCTTTATCTACGGTACTGGCAGCATAAACCCAAAGTTGCCAGGATGCAAGACACCAAAAGCCCAGCGAGACACTGTTAATCACAATATCAGTAGTCGCCTGTGCTTTAGCCGAAAAACGTTCCACCACGAAGTCAACTGCTATATGACCATTTTGAACAGCACAATTAGCCAGAGCCAGGCCGATTACCAGGGCGGTCAAAAAACCCACATACTCGTACGTGCCTAATATAGGCTGATTAAAGACGGTACGCAATATTATGTTTGATACCACTAGTGTCATAATGGCTACCATGCATAGACCGGCAAACATATCAAGCACCCGGCTCAGTGTGGTAACAAAAACGCTAAGTTGTTTGGTGCCGGACCGGGCCTGTAAACCGGCCGGAAATTTGCAAACGGCTTTTTGTACCATTTGTTTCATACCTCTTACCCCCGCTTATTAAGTCAATTAATATTCTTGGTTGTATTTTTTAGCTAACTGTTTAACTGTGCTTAAAATCTTTTCTCCCTCTAGACCTTTTTCGTTCATCCTGGCTACGAAGTCCTGTTGAATGGGCTCTACAAGTTCTATCCATTGCTTTGCTTCCTCTTTAGGGAGCGTAATTACTTCCATGCCTTCTTCTTCAACTGCGTATTTTAATGCTTCTTCGTTTTGTTTATCCCATAAACCCATAGCCACTTTTTCAAAATACTCTTTGTTTACTTCTTCAATAGCTTGCTGGATATCCGGAGATAAGGAATTCCAACGGTCAAGGTTCATGGTGATAAAAAACAATGTATTATAAAGGAAGGGTGTCCTGGTAACGTAATCGGTAACTTCGGCGTTTTTCCAACCCTTCAAAACTTCCACCGGGCCTAAATTTCCCTGCACAACTCCTTTGGAGAGGGCTTCGTATGCTTCGGACTGGGGCATCGCCACTGGAGTTGCTCCGATTTGCTCGAGGGTGTTGGCACTAAGACCGGTAGCTCTAATAGTAAGTCCCTGTACATCTTCCAAATTGCGTACGGGAACTTTTGTGAACAAGTCTCCCGGGCCGGTGGTAAGTATCATCATCAGTTTTGTATTTTGGACCTCTTCCGGGTTTAACTGTTTCACACCTTCCCAGGCAACTTTACTGGCTACCTTGGAATTTTTATAAGTGATACCGGGCAGTTCAAAGGCTTCCAGCACTGGGAACTGTCCCCTGGTATAAGCAAAACAGGAAAGACCCATATCCGCCACACCGTCCATCACCCCGTCATAAACAGCGTCTGCCTTAAGCAGTGTTTGACCGGGATAGCTGGTAATTTTAACCTTACCGTTAGTTGCTTCCTCGATGGCCTGCGCCCAGGGTTGAACCAGTTCTGTTTCCGCGGGGTGGGTGCTGGGGAAGAAATGGGCCAATTTCAGTTCAATTGTTTCAGCACCGCTTTGGCCGGTTGAATCATTTGAGGAACACCCGGTAGCAGCAACCAAGAGCACCAGTGCAAACAACATTACAATTTTCTTACTAACTAGCTTCACATTATTTCCTCCTTTTATTTGCTTATGTAAATAAAAAAAACTCCGTGTAGGAGTGTTAAGTATAACGGTTTATTAATTACCCGTTTGAATTCCACGAGCAATAGAAGAACTGCCCGAAGATAAACTTTAAAAAAACCGGACGCTCTTTATACCGTACTCTTATACCTACCGTATCACCGTACTACCTTTTTATACCAGTTAATAAAACTGGTTGTCATCAAAAAACCATGCTACCGTACTCACTCTTAATTTATTACATTACAAATGACTTCGTCAAGTGTTTTGTTTTATTTTTAAGCCTATTTTTAAAATACCATTATTTATCTTTAGAAGGCATAAGAATTAGTGGAAAAAAATATAATAACTATACCTTAGTGAATTACCTTTCAGCCCCTGATACGGGGTTCTTTTTTTATCAGCTTCTGGCTCCCGCTGCCCGTACCAAATATCCGGCTATATAAGTTGTAGTAAGGCCGAAAAAAAGGTTGCCAAAAAGGTGGACAATACTAGTTGTCAGGTCGGGTTGAAGAATATGCACGGGTATTACTGCTTTAGCTAACACACCGTAAATTAAAAAGTATATTATGCCGCCGTACACCAAACCTTTAACAGCCAGGAAATCGGTGCCCACTAAACGCAATAAGTAAACAATAATAATACCAAAAAGAGATGCCAGGGCAAAGTGCTGGGCTGCGCCCAGACCTTGAGCCGGTAAAGAACTTAAATTTACCCCCGGTCTGACCAGTACATAAGCCCCCAACCGGAATGGTGTTGTTTGGGCAATACCTGACAACAAAAGAACCCATACGAAAACCTGATAGAATAATCCCCCGGCAATACCGGCAAATGTACCGGCCAGCACTGTGTCGCGCATTGGTAAGATCCCCCTTTGTCTATCGAAACTGGCTGTATCTAATACTCCTTTATATTTTCCCCGGAGTTTAATATTCATTCTTGCATTTTACACCCAAGGATCGGCCATGATAAAAAGAACCCAAACATATACGGAGGAAAACGATGAGTGAATATCTTCAAAACCAGGAATATAAGCAGCAAATCTTAAAACGATTAATTACAGATTTACACAGGGGTAGGGACTTTGAGGAGGTTAAGGGCGAGTTTAATAAACTTTTAGAACACGTAGATGCCACAGAAATAGCAAGTATGGAACAGCAGCTAATCAAGGAAGGGATGCGGCCCGAGGAAATTAAAAAGCTGTGTGACGTACACGCGGCTGTATTTAGAGATGCCCTGGAGAAAAATGAAGTGCCCGAGTTAGTGTCCGGACATCCTCTATATTCAATTAAACATGAAAATGATGAGGCCAGGAAATTGCTGCAGGAAATAGGGGAGCAGGTTGAACAGTTGTCAATGGCACAAGCAGGGGAGCAAAAGCATTTATTAGAACTACTACAGGAAAAGTTCAGTTTTTTCCATAAGAATCTAGCCCTGCATTATAGCAAGAAGGAAAATATATTGTTCCCATACCTTGAAAAGCATGACATAACAGGGCCGCCATCAGTAATGTGGTCGGTGGACGATGAAATACGTGAACTGCTAAAAAAATTTTCGGCGCAGGTGTCTCAAAGCGAAAATAACACCGCCGGCCAAATTAAGGATAACTTTGTTAAATTAAAGGAAAAAGTTGAGGAAATGTTTTTTAAGGAAGAAGATATCTTAACTCCTATGCTTAGAGATGCAGTAACGGAAGAGGAATGGGCAGAAATAAAAGAGCAGGAGCTGGACTTCGGGGTGGTATTCTCTGAACCGCCGCAGGGTACCTGGCAGCCAAAGACACCGGGCAAACTTAAATGGGAAGCATCAGGGGGTAATGATTACATTGAACTTGATACAGGTGTATTAACACATGAACAGGTAAATACAATTTTAACCAACCTACCGGTGGATATAACCTTTGTCGATGAAAACGATGAGGTTTGTTATTTTTCAGACACAAAAGATAGAGTGTTCACCAGAACAAAAGCCATCATAGGGCGTAAAGTGCAAAACTGTCATCCCCCGGAAAGCGTTCATGTTGTAGAACAGATTGTCAATGATTTTAAGAGCGGTAAACACCACCATAATGAATTCTGGCTTGAACTTAACGGCCGCTTTATCTATATCCAATACTTTGCCCTGCGGGACCATGATGGTAATTACAAGGGGGCTATGGAGGTTAGCCAGGATATAACAAGAGCCAGGAGTTTGCAGGGGGAGCGAAGGCTTTTGAAATATGACGAAGATACGCAGGCGGAAGTGCATTAGAGCTTCTGAAACACATCATCAAAAAGCAGCCGGCTTATCACCGGCTGCTTTTTTAGCTTTATATATTATGCCTTATTTTCACCTACCATTTTAGAAAACCAAGTAACCGTATCTTGGTACATCTCTACACATCTAAACCGGAACTCCACACCAGATTTCGTTGCCTGCTTATCCACTGCAGTATCCTTTTGAAAATCCATTTCATTAATACCGGAAAGCTTAAAAGCCTGCACCGCGTCGTCATCACCTGCATCACTTTCTATTATGTCCTTGTGCCCTGATTGCTGGTCACTACTGTTTTGATTATCAGTCTTTTCAGCATTAGGTTTAGAAGTTGCCGGAATAGATTTAGTCATTGCCGGGGGTGCTTCGGGTTTAGTAAAATCAACAAAGCAAAGGGGCGGGAAGAGTATGCACCACCAGTTGGCACCGTTCCCTTCTCCAATCACCACCCTGACAGCCTCATACGTATCCGCCGGCAAAGTGAGGTACTCGATGTTTCCCTCAGAGCGCCCAAGATTGTAAGATTTGGCCGGGAAAGGATAATCCCCCAGGGATACTTCGATGGGATAATTGTAGCCTGAAGTCCTGACATGTTGAGCGGCCAATCCTTTTATATCGTCTAAACTCTTCCTTGTTATTTCTCTGGCCCTGTTAACGTCATCAACTTTTTCAAACCTTTCGGACATGGCCTTTATAATAACATCCCGGACCTGGTATTTTAGAGCTTGATCCTCTGCCGTGTTACTATTTGCTATAACATGAAATCTAATTAAATTATCCTTGTTATACGCCAACACCGAGCGCTCATTTTCCAGTTGCCAACCTGCCCACAAGCCGGCAAGAGCCAGAGAAGCAAGTATCAAGGTATATTTCAATTTTTTATGCACTAACCTTCACCTCGACTAAAGCACTTTCCGTCCCAGTATTCCCCGAACACTAGTTTTATAAACTTTGTCAGCGAGGGAAGTTCTTTATTAAAAGTAACATAATAAGAAGGATTTTAGGATAAAATATGGAAATATGAGCAAATCAGAAGTACCAGAGAAAAGTAAAGAGGGAGTCAGAGATATGTCCACGACAAAAACTACATCCAACAATTTCATTAAGAATATTATTAACGAACACATGGAAACCGGTAAATACGGTGGCCGGATTCATACCAGGTTTCCACCTGAGCCCAACGGCTACCTGCATATCGGTCACGCCAAATCCATCTACATAAACTTCGGTATTGCTGAAGAATATAAAGGCCTTTGTAATCTTCGTTTTGATGATACTAATCCCATCAAAGAAGATGTAGAATTTATAGAATCAATTAAAGAAGATGTTAAGTGGCTTGGCTTTGATTGGGAGGACCGCTTGTATTATGCATCAGATTATTTTGAACGGTTGTACCAGTTTGGTGTTCAATTAATAGAGGCCGGAAAAGCTTATGTTTGTGAACTTAACCAGGAAAAAGTTAAAGAATACCGCGGTACATTAACCGAACCGGGAAAAGAGAGTCCCTATCGTAATCGTTCCGTGGAAGAAAATCTGGACTTGTTTGAGCGGATGCGCCAGGGTGAGTTTGCAGACGGTTCCAAGGTGCTGCGGGCGAAAATCGATATGTCATCCGGAAACTTGAATATGCGTGACCCGGTACTTTACCGTATCCAGAGGTCAACACATCACAGAACCGGTGATAAATGGTGTATTTATCCCATGTATGATTTTGCCCATCCTCTTTCGGATGCCATTGAAGGGATAACTCATTCTATTTGTACGCTTGAGTTTGAAGACCATCGCCCGCTGTACGAATGGCTGGTCAGTTCCGTAAATGTTGAAGGTCCCCCGCAGCAGATTGAATTTGCCCGGCTCAATCTTAGCCACACAGTGATGAGTAAGCGCAAGCTCAGGCAGTTGGTGGAAGAAGGTTATGTTGACGGGTGGAATGACCCGCGCATGCCCACCATATCCGGGCTGCGGAGACGTGGTTATACACCGGAATCTATCCGTGACTTTTGCGAACGTATCGGGGTGGCAAAAGCCAATAGCATGGTTAACATTGCCTTCCTGGAGCACTGTGTGCGGGAGGATTTAAACAAACGGGCCCCCCGTGTGATGGCAGTTTTGCGACCGCTTAAAGTGGTCATAGAAAATTACCCGGAAGACAAAGTGGAAATACTGGATGCTGAAAATAACCCTGAAAGCCCGGAAATGGGTTCGAGAAAAATGCCCTTTTCCCGTGTGGTAAATATTGAACAGGACGATTTTCTTGAAGAGCCGCCGAAAAAATTCTTCCGTTTGGCGCCGGGACGTGAGGTGCGCTTAAAACATGCCTACATCATTAAGTGTGAAAAGGTAATCAAGGATGAGTCAACGGGTGAGGTAATTGAGCTGCGCTGTACTTATGACCCGGAAACACGCAGTGGTGCTTCCACGGTAGGGCGCAAGGTAAAAGGGACATTGCACTGGGTCTCCGCGGAACATGCCCTAAGGGCTGATGTGCGTATTTACGATCATTTATTTACCAAGGAAAATCCAGATGAAGCCCATGATTTTAAGGCTAACATTAATACAGATTCACTGGAGACATTAGATTCCTGCCTGGTTGAGCCCCATCTGGAAGGTGCTAAGCCGGGTAGTAGATATCAATTTTTGCGCCAAGGCTATTTTTGTGTGGATCCTGATTCCAGTGATCAGCTTGTCTTTAATCGTATTGTCTCGCTAAAAGATACATGGGCTAAGATCCAAAAAGCCCAAGGTAACAAATAGCGATAACACTTTGTTAACCAAAGCCTCACTCAATTAAGGGTGAGGTTTTTGTTATTACTTTAGCAAGGTATAAGGGAACTGATTTAGCACGCTTTTTTATGGGGTGGGGGGTAAGAGCTTATTGGGCAGGAAAAAATATTATGCAGCTCGAATTTAATTTGAGAGGTGAAATTCTTTATGACGTTGTCAGAACACCAACGCCAGGAAGCTGTTGCCCGCATAGAAGAGGAAATTAACCGTATTAAACGGCAAATAGAACAAGTGGTTGACCTTCAAGAAGTGCGACGTTTAAAAAGGCAGCTCAGCGGGAAGCAGAACTTGCATAGGCGGTTGTTGGGCAAATTTAGGTGAGGAGAGTACTAAGCCGGCGGCGCCGGCTTAATTATTTTAACCAGACGATAATCGTCACATTCGATCCATGGTTGAAATTTTAATTAGTTAAAATTATGACAGTTAACCACTTTTTAACTATATTCCTGGAGGAATATGGAGTAATTTTGCAGAATATTTACAGTAAATAGTGACGTTGCATGATAAATCAACTTAAAAGGGAGGGGTACATACTGACTCTAAGGGCAAAATTTACTGCATTAATATTCGGGACAGGACTTTTTATGATTGTTTTATCCTTTGCCGGGTATGCGACCAGTCAATCTTTAACCGGTCTCTTCATTGGTATGGCTGTGGGAATAATAATTATGGCGGCACTAATGTATTCTTTTAGTTCTTCTTTTGAAAAGGTCTTGGCTCAGTTTCTGGAGTGGTCGGTAGGAATGGCAGCGGGAGAATTCGATTACCAATTTGATTACAAGCGAAAAGAAAAGGATTTAATAAAGCTGTTTGGCAACGTTATGAAAATGAATAAAGGTGTTGAAAAATATGTTATGGGTCTGCAAAAAAATGCCCAGCAGATAGCAGATGTGTCTCAAAGTATATCCAGCAATACCGATCAAATTAGTTCAGGCAGCCAGGATCAAGCACAACAAGTTCAGAATGCACTTGAATCATTGGAAGAGTTAGCTGCCGGGGCCAATAATTCTGCTGATAAAGCGGAAAGCTCAGCTAAGTTGGCCCGTAGCTCTATGGATAATGCTTCTCTTGGTGCGGATGTTATTGAAAAAGTAGCCGGTGATATGGAAGCAATCGAACAAAAAATTAACGAGTTAAAGCAACTTTCCCTAAAAATTAAACAATTTGTGGAAGTAATTGATGGCATTGCAGGACAGACAAAGCTCTTAGCTCTAAATGCCGATATTGAGGCGGCAAGGGCAGGAGAGCACGGAAAGGGATTTGCAGTTGTTGCTAATGAAGTAGAAGCACTGGCAGAAACAGCGGGTAATGATACCAAAAGAATTGCTGAGCTGGTATCTGTAATTGAAGAAGGTATTTCAGCTGCACAAAAGGCTGTTGAACAGGGAATCTCGTTCAAGGATGAAGCTGGAGACCAATTTAAAGTAATCATTGATTTAATTCAAGAGACCCTTGATGTAATGGGTAGAAACTCGGAAAAATTCAGGCAAGAGGTGGCATCCAGTAAAGAAAAAGTGCAAATTGCAGAGTCCATTGCTGCTGTTACCCAGGAGGCTGTGGCAAGTACAGAGGAGAGCGCAAGTTCTTCACAGGAACTGGCAGTTATTGCCGATAAGTTAAAAAACGATGCTGAATTGGTTAAAAAGTCGTTTCAAGCAGGCGCAGATTAGGGGGCAACAGAATGATTTCATTGAAAATAAGGTTAACCGCTCTGGGAATTGGGGCTGGTCTGGCTACCGGGTTGGGCTTGCTGCTGGCCTATTATCTGATTGGAGAAGTAATATACCCTATGATGGCAGGAGCTGCAATTGGTCTTTTGGTGGCCACTTTGTTATCTTATTTTGCATTGGGTTTCTTATCCAGGTCCATTCAAGGTCTTATCAATTATTCTGATAAAATTGTAGCCGGTGATTTAACATTATCATCCAACGATTTTAAGACTACGGGTGAATTTAATAAACTGGGGCTGAATTTAGAAAGAATCTGTAAAGGTATGCTGGCTTATTTTACCCGTTCCAGAGATAATATTGAAATTCTGGATCGTTCGGGTGATACCATCTTAGCCGGTACCGAGAAAATTAGCGAAGGTGCCCAGGAACAGGCTAACCAGATTCAGAAATTGTTAAGCTCGGTGGAAGAATTTGCAACAGCTGCCAGGCATGCAGCCAAAGAGGCCGAGGATGCCGCGGAAGTAGCTGCCAATACTGAACAGGCGGCACAATTAGGCGGAGAAATACTGGAAAAAGTTGTTGAAGGAATGAATGTAATTCACCAAAGGATTAATGAATTAGGTGATAAATCAAACGAAATCGGGCAAATAATACTTGTAATTGAGGATATTGCTGCGCAAACTAATCTTTTGGCCTTAAATGCAGCCATTGAGGCGGCCCGGGCAGGAGAATACGGGCGGGGCTTTGCGGTAGTGGCTGAAGAAGTGCGGGGGCTGGCGGAAAGATCCAGCAATGCCACTAAGGAAATAAGCCTTTTAATTAATAATATACAGGATGGAATTAACGATGCTGTTGAGGTTGTCCAAAGCGGCATTGAAACCACCGGCGAAGCCGGTGATTCCTTCAAAGCAATTCAGGAACAGGTTGCTGAAACTGTGGTAACTATCAAGGATGTAACCGATTCTGCCCGTAATCAGGTGGTTACAAGTGAGAACTTGGTTGAGGGTGCCCAAGCTATAGCCGCAGTTAGTGAAGAGGCAGCAGCTTCCACTGAGGAGACAACGGCAGTAGTCCAGGAATTACCTGTTCTTTCCGAGAAAATTAGACATGCCATTGCCGTTTTTGGCGTAAAGTAAGACTCCAATTCTGTTTTAAGTAATGAGAATTACGGATTCTTAGATTCCCACTTCGACAGTGGGATTTTCTTTTTACGAAAATAAATGTTAATTCTAGTTTGTGTATATGGTTAATCCTGTCTAATGTATTTGCCTTTTCCTTCTGAAGTCCCATGTCAGCTTTAGCTGGACGAGTTCACTTTAATGGGGAATGACCGCTGGTTCTGGTTCGTACTTGTAAATGAAGCCACTGTAAGGTGGCAGCACAAAATCTTGCTGCGCTCTGTTTTTTACTATAATATTGTCCAAATCCGGCAGGTTTTCGTGGGTCCCCGCGGATAGGTCGTTAACGTTATCTATGTCGGCCAGCTTAATCCAACGACCCTCACCAAAATCTACATTTAAAGGCACATCATGATCTTCGAAGTTAAGCATGACCAGCATTTCATTTCCTGGCTTGTTACTATTATTTGCTTTCCAGCCAATCACCCTCTTATTTTTGCCCTTGTTTTCCTCCAGCCACGGTCCCGCTACCCAATTAAAATTCCCTTCTTCAATAGGGTTGTAGCCACTAAGTCTAAGTGTATCAAACCGTTTCCTCAGGTTTATAAGAGCCCTGGTCCAATTGTAGAAACGGTTGGTTTCCGGGGAATATTTCGACCAGGGAACTCTTATCCTGTTTCTTTCCCTTTCAACACCGAATTCCTGTCCCATATAAATCATGGGCTGCCCTAGTGCAACCATGGTGGCCATTAAACCCAGCCTGGCCTTCCTGGCTTTGATCCCGGGGTCTTGCAGGTGTTTGCTGCCGGTAGCCACTTCAAACTGTACACTGTTTTCATCGTGGCTCTCACAATAATTAATAACGTTATTGGTGTGGGCAGCGTAACTGTCCTTACTGAAATAGAAGGCAGTTCCTAAATCATCCACGGTATTGGGGACACCCTCAAATTCTCCTTCCCGAAGAAGCGCTTTAATTTTGTCATGGAAAATATCGGACCACTGGGCATACCCATTATATCCATCTAGATTTAAATCTTCTTCGTTGGGTAGGTTTTCGGCAATTAAAATAGCATCAGACTTAAAGCCCAAGTCTTTGATTTCATGAGCTAAGCGATGCAAAATTTTATGGTTTAAGAAAAAGCTGTGGGTGGCGTCAAATCGAAATCCATCCACATGGTATTCCTTGATAAATAATTTACACGAGTCTATGAGCATATTGTCCACTTCATCTTTTCCGGTGGCTACTTTGTTGCCCCACATGGTTGTGCCGTTAAAATAGAATCCTCCTTCGCCCGAGCCGTCATCAATTAAGTTCCACAGCGGATTAAAGTCATTGGACGTATGGTTGAAAACCTGGTCGATAAGCACTGCCAGCCCGTGCCTATGCGCTTCGTTGATCATTTCCCGGAACTCATCAGGAGTGCCGAAGTCTTTTTCCACAGCCATAAAAGTGCATGGCTCATACCCTAAACCACCGGTTGACGGCACCTCCGATGTAGGCATCAAGGCCAGAGCAGTGACCCCTAGTTCTTTAAAATAACCGGTTTTTATACGGTGGGTTACTCCTTGGAACGTACCCTGAATTTCTTCCGGTATTTGGGGGTCATTGTCTGTGAAACCATAAACATTAAGCTCGTATAAAATTAAATCCTTAAGAGGGGGAGTTTTCCAGTCCCTATCGCTCCACATAAATTTTGTCGGATCAACCACAACAGCGTTCCGGAACTTATAATCGTCTCCGTACAGCCTGGTATAGGGGTCTACTACAAAACGCTCATCCTCGGTTGTCCCGCCTTGTACGTAAAATTTATATTCCACAGGCTTGCCCGGGTCTGGCCGTTCAATTCTTGCCAGCCAGAGGTTGGGCTTGTAGTAAATGCCCTTGTAGAGTCCCATCTCAATGAACAGGTCCTCCTGGGGATTTGGGTGTCCAGGACATTGCCACTGGTTAAAGGTTCCTGTTAAATAGACTCTTGCTGCCCGGGGGTGAAAAAAACCGAAAAGAATGGACCCGTCTGCCAGTATATTGGCCCCCAGCATGGAAGGTGTCCCCATACCGGAAACATCCGTGGTTGGTAAGTAAAAATCACGGTTGGGGATCAGGTGGCTAATACTACGGTAGTACTCCTTAGCATCACCCTGGTGGGCGGCCGGCCGGACATTATAAATATTATGCCTGTCCCCCATGGACCAAATTTCATTCCCTGAATGTTTGTGAAACGACCTATTTAAGCTATTGTCCTCCCACCGTACATTTTCTCCCTTGCCGTCCTTGAATATGAAATTGAAGCTGCTGCGGTTATAGTATAAATCGAAGTACACACCGAAATTGTCAGTTCCACAGTTTTCTATTTCTTTTTCCAGAGTTGCCCCGTCGCTTACCCATACCCACATTACCGGAGTAGTAAAGCCATTGCTGTTATCGTAATGAATTCTTATTTGATGGCGCAAAAGAATACACCCCTAAGCAGTTTTTACCTATTTTTTGTTGAACTGTTGTTTTTATGCACATGCCTTCCGGTATTTCTCCCCTTGTCCCGGAAAATGTTTTCAAAATCTTGTTTTGGCCGGAATTAAACAGGCAGGCTTGGAAAAGCTAATATACGGAGGTGATTGCATTTGCTCTATTCTGTAAAGGGGCCTGTAGACCAGTGTGATGAAATCAATGCTAACAGCCTAGATGATGCGTTGGCGTCGGTACAAAACAGCCACCCGGAAAAACACGTGGCAGCAGACGCTTCAGAAACTATTTACGTATGTAATACTGCTGAAGAGCTGGAGGCGTGTCAGGCCCGTCTTCGTGATGCCCATTAGGACTAATTTTTAAACACCGTGTCAAAGGCCCTGCAGAAGCAGGGCCTTTGAGATTTTCTTACACTTTAGGATTGTATACCTTTGATTTACTTTTTATTTCCCTTTTCTTCTCCCATATCTCCCAATTGTTCCTTAAGCATCTCACCCAAACTCATACCCTGTTCTTCTTGGTCGTCCCACGGTGCCGGGGGATTATCCCGCGCCGGTATAACTTGTGGAGGTCTGGTTTCATTAAAGTGCTTTGCGCTGCCGTCCAAATAATCTATTCCCGCTGTCATATAATCACCCATAACTCCGAATGTCTTGTCTTTGTTTTTTTGATCTTCTTTCAATTTTTATCACCTCTTTTGTATTCTGCTCGCCAGTATTTTTATTATGTTGGATTATTTTAGAAGAAAATTTTTGACAATGATAATCTTGTGTCCTATATTTAGATGAGATCCTTATACGGGGAGGAGATATATATGCGTTTGGCAACCATTAATGTAAACGGCAATGAGCAAGCAGCGATTCTGATGGCAGAAAAGTTATACCCTCTACAAGCAGTAAACGAGAAATTAAAACAGGATTTTCCCACCGTCCTTTTTGAATTAATTAATTTAGGTAAGTTTGAAGCATTAAATAGTTGGTATAATAAGCAGGGTAAGGAAATGCTATCTTCCATGAATGAAGGTGTTATCCCTAAAGAACAGGCCCGTTTCGCTCCTTTGTACAGGTACCCGCACAAAATTTGGGGCATCGGCTTAAATTATGTGGAACATGCCGCTGACCTGTCGGAAAAGGCGCCCAACACCGAGCCGGCCAGTTTCATGAAGCCCGATACCAGTATCATTGGGCCCTACGATACCATAGAAATTCCGCCTCAGTCTCAGAGGACAACAGCGGAAGGAGAGTTAGCTGTTATTATAGGAAAAAGGTGTAAAGATGTAGAAGAAGAAAATGTAACGGACTATATAGCCGGCTACACCACCGTAATTGACATGACAGCTGAAGATATCCTGCAAAAAAACCCCAGGTATCTTACCCGTTCCAAAAGCTTTGATACTTTCTTTAGCTTTGGCCCTGTTCTGGTTACTCCCGACGAGGTGGAAGATATTCTGGAGCTGAAAGTAGCCACTGTTCTAAATGGCCGGGTGCACAGGGAGAATACGGTATCTAATATGACTTTCCCGCCGCACTTTTTGGTTTCCTTTCACTCTAAAGTGATGACTATGCTGCCGGGGGATATTATTTCCACCGGCACTCCGGGCGCAGCGGTGATTAAGGACGGGGACGTGGTTGAATGTGTTATTGACGGTTTTGAAAAGCTGGTTAACCCTGTCCGTGATTTGAAAGTTAACCCGTAATTGTTTATACTGCAATAGAATTATTTTGAATTAAAAGGAGTGTGTGCAAATGCTGGAACTGGTTTCGAGAAATAGGAGCTACCGCCGTTTTTACCAGGATACTAAAATAGAAAAAGATACACTAAAGGACTTGGTTAACCTGGGGCGGCTATCTGCATCAGCAGGTAATAAACAGCCTCTTAAATATGTTATATCTTATGAACCGGAAAAAAATAACCTTATCTTCGATACTTTGGCCTGGGCGGCGTATTTGAAGGATTGGAACGGTCCCGTTGAGGGTGAGAGACCTTCCGCCTACATTGTTGTGCTTAACGATAAGCAAATAAGCAATAATTACAGTGAGATAGATGTAGGTATAGCCTGTCAAAGCATTCTCCTGGGGGCTTCGGATATGGGGCTTGGAGGCTGTATTTTAGCTTTTGTAAATAGGGAGAAGCTGAAAAACAGTCTGAATATTCCCGAAGGGTTGGAAATAAAAGTGGTAATTGCACTGGGTAAGCCCAAAGAGCCTGTGACCATTGAAACGGCAAAAGGTGATATCAAGTATTGGCGGGATGAAAAAGGGGTACATCACGTCCCTAAACGCCCCCTGGACGAGGTAATTTTAGACATATAAGTGACGGAATCAGGGCTTGTATTTGGCGTAAAAGGGGGCTTAAGAATGGCTGAATTTACGGTACAGCTTAAAGCAGTGCTAAAGGAGAATTTATATTGCCGTGAATGTGGTGAGTGGGTTTACACCCCGGAAATGAACGGAACGTGTAAAAACGAGCAGGGGCAAGAAGTTGAGTGTATTGGTGAAGGTTGTGTGAAGAAGGATGCAAAAGGTGAATTTATGGAATGTCCCGGCTGCAGCAGTCGCTATTACATTAATGATTAGGGGACCTGGTCCGGGAGGTTTCCTGCACCAAAAATACAGCAGATAAAACCAATATAATTCCCAGTACTTGCCACCCAGTGAGAATGTCTCCAAATAAAGCGGTCCCAACCATTGCGGCAACTATGGGCTCTATAGTAGCCGTAATGGAGGCCCGGCTGGATTCAATCTGGCTAAGTCCCAGGGTATATAACGTGTAGGCTAAAACGGTAGGAATCAAACCAAGGCCCAGAGCATAAATCCATACTTCGGTTTGGGCAAATAAATTTTTGGCCTCCCAGATCCTGCTTACCGGAAGCATAAAAGTGCCGGCAATGATAAAAGTATATGTGGTAATGGTTAAGGATGAATACTTGGAGCTGGCTAGTTTACCGAAGATGCTGTATAGTGCATAGCCCAGTCCTGACCCGAGCCCCACAATTATCCCCAGAGTGGAAACGGATACCTGCATAGATGGTAAAAAGCCCACCACCAGTGCACAACCCAAAATGGTAGCAATCAAAGCTGCAATTTTTCTGGAGGTTAGCCATTCTTTAAATACAAAACGAGATATAACTGTTACAAAGGCCGGCGCGGTATAAAGAAGAATAGCTGCCACCGAGAGAGAAGCTTCTTTTATGACTGTAAAATAACACCAATTAAAAAAAACGATGCTAAAGATTCCCGTCCCAATAAAATATTTTAAGTCCAGGGGGCTAATTTTTAGCGAATGACGGTTTACCGTGGCTGTGTAGATAAGCAAAATACTTGCGGCGCTAATGGCCCGGATAGCCACAACTTGCCCGGGCGAAAAGCCGAAAGAATAAAGTGCTTGAACAAAAATGCCAATTATGCCCCACATGGCTGCTCCCGCAGCTATAAGCAGGTAGGCCCATTTATGCAAGAATTTGTCCCCCTTTGGGTTCGGGTGAAAAGGTTTTAACTGCTTCATACCTGACGAGCTTACTTGCCTTTAAACCGGGGTTTGCGTCTTTGTAAAAAAGCTTCTTTTCCCTCGGCAAAGTCCTCGCTGCTAAATGCTCCAAGAGTCATTTTTCTGATGGTCTCTTCTTCTTCCAGACTCAACCATATTTTATCAGTTAACTTATTAATTGTATATTTTATGCTCCCCAGGGATAAGGGGGCGTTACTTGCTATTTCACGGGCCAGAGCATACACATTTTTTTCTAATTCCTCGTCGGTTGCTACTTGGTTAATAAGGCCTAATTTCAGTGCCTTTTCCGCCGAAATTAATTTTCCTGTAAAAAATAATTCTTTTGTAGCGTTAACTCCAACCAGTTGAATAAACCGGTTAAGTCCGGCCGGGTGATAAGTAACCCCCAATTTGGCCGGTGTCATACCCAGTCGAGTATCTTCCATAGCCACACGAAAGTCGCAATTTAGGGCCAGATCCAGTCCTCCTCCGATACATACGCCATTAATCATTGCGATCACGGGTTTACTTAAATTACGCAGGCGTTGGAAGGTTTCCTCCAGTAGTTGGTGTTCTCCACCGGGTGCCTTAATGTCGCTGCCGGTGCTAATTTCATTAATATCAAATCCGGCACAGAAAGCCTGGTCTCCGGTTCCGCGTATGATTACAACCCGTACATTTACGTCTCTATCCAATTTCTTCAGAGTTTTAGAAAGAAGCTCAAGCAAGGTGTTGCTTAAGCTGTTCCGCCGACAAGGGCGGTTTAACACTAGCGTGCATACCTGTGAGTCAGTGTGAATTAATAGTTCGCTTTTTTCCTTCATTTATTAATACCCCTTCATTTTTGTGCCTGCCTCGAAATGTTTCCCATTATTTTAAAGTCTGAGCTTAAGTGTAATTATACATTTCCCTTTTTACTTTCATCAAGCTATTAATTAATACCGCTGTCGTACCCATCAATTTTCAAATAGTTAACGAAGTTAAATATAAAGGTAGATCAGGGAGGTGGTAACCCCTTTTTATTACACGACAATAATCGCAGCAACCAGTTAATTAGATACTAAGGAGGAAAAAAGTAGTGCGGAAAATAAGCTTACTATTATTGTCCCTTGCCATTGCGTTATCAATGTTCGTGGCACCGGCCTTTGCCGACTCGTGGAAGGACGAATCCGGCAAGTTTAAAAATTGGGAATGGCAGATGTATCAAAGCGGTGATGACTTTGAAATGATGCAGGGTAAACACGGGCAGAAATTTTTAAAACAGATGCAAAAGCAGCAGAAAAAGGCTGCTAAGTCCATGTTTAAAGATATTCAAAAACACTGGGCAATGAATGATATTCAAAGGGTGCAGAATCTAGGTTTCATAAGCGGCTATCCTGACGGAACGTTTAAGCCTAATTCCTCGCTCACCAGCGCAGAAGCAGTGGCCATAGCTATCAGGCTCGCAGATAGACTTTATGGTGATCTGGATATTGAAGAGGATTTTGATGAAAAGTACGATGTACCCCACTGGGCCCGGGGCGCAGTAATGAAAGCTAATGCTTTGCATATGATTAATCTAAATCGTTTCCACAGTCATGTGCAGGCATCAAGGGCCCAAGTGGCGGTAATGCTGGCCAAGGCACTGAAATTAGAGCCGGTAGATACTGATGATATACCTTTTAAAGATGGGATATTGATTGACAAGGAAGATTTAGGTTATATACTTGCCCTTTACAAAGAAGGTTATGTCAGAGGTGCTTCTAACGGTAAATTCAATCCTAACAGCGGTATAACACGGGCTGAATTTGCAGCTATTCTGGCTAGAATAGCTGACGATCTAAAAGAGAATGCTCCGGATAAAGATGATGAAGACGATGGAAACACGTTAACCGGTACTATAGATAATTTGACCAATGACGAAGATAATGAAGATGATTGGACAATAGAGCTGAAAGACGGACAAGAATATGATGTGGACCAAGATGTTAAAGTCTATGATGTAGATGGCGATGAGATAGATTACTGGGATTTAGACGAAGATAATGATGAGGTAGTCGTTCTTTATCTGAATGATGAAGATATGGTCGAGGAAATTTATCTTGCCAAAACCTATGAAGGCACCATTGAGGAATTGGACAGTGATGAGATAACGGTGGATGGAGACACCTTTGCTTTGCCTTCCGATTTTGATATTGAAGAATACTTGATTGGCAGCGAAGTAAATGTATATGTCCACGATGATGAAGTACTGAAAATTGATGTCGTAGAAGATGAGGATGACATAGTTGTGTCCGGCGAAGTCTACGACGTGGATGAAGAAGATTTGGAAATAGAAATCGAACAAGTTAATGGAAATAGGTTCACCTTTGATGTAGATGGAAATGTAGAAATCGTGGACGAAGAAAATGGCCGCAGCTGGGATTTCAATGACATCAAAGAGGGCTGGGATGTTGAATTAGAGCTTGAAGACGGCGAAGTAGTAGAAATAACTGTTGTTGACGGTGCCGAAGAGGCAGATGTTTATGAAGGTATAATTGACGACTTGGATGAAGATGAAATTACCGTTGACGGTGATACCTTTGATTTAGTTGAGGATTTTGACATAGAAGATTACATTATCGGCAGCGAAGTAAAAATTTATGTCTATGACGGTGAAGTTGAAGAAATTGATGTTCTTGAAGACGAAGACGATATCACAGTCCCGGGTGAAGTGGATGCCATAAATGGTGACCAGTGGTATATCACCATTGAGCAGGACAGTGGCAACGAGTTTACGTTTGATGTCGATGAGGATGTTGTTGTAGAAGATGAGGCTGATGAAGACGATCTGGATTTCAATGATATTGATACAGGTTGGGAAGTAGAATTAGCATTGGATAACGGCGATGTAGAGAAAATTGTTGTTACTGACAGGTAGGTTTACTATCTTGACTCTGCTAGCAAGTGGGGACGGTTCCCACTTGCTAGTTTGCGAGGGAGTATATGTAACCCCCAGGGTGGGTATGAACGCGATATCCATAGTAATTAAAGAGGTTTTTTAGTGTGCTAAATTGATTTTTATCGTGATAAGCTGCAATACTCCAAGCGGGAAAGTCGCGGTGCAGCAATTTATCCGCGCCCAGTACCGTCTCCAACTCTGCGCCCTGGATATCCATCTTAATGCAATCTACCGGTTGGAATTCCCGGGCCAGGCTGTTCAGACTAACAGTACGTACAGGCACCCCTTTCTTTCTTTCCCCGTTTGCATGCCCGGCAAGGTAGTGATCGCCGCTTTCGTGTAAAATTAAGAGTGCTTGCTCATCATCGTATCTGTGAACGGCTGCATCAAGAACAAAAACGCGATCCTGCAGGCCATTTAGCTCAATATTCTGCTGCAAATACCATCGATTTTGCTCCTCCGGCTCAATGGCCAAAATGCGGCACTCCGGGAAAGCGGCAGCAGCTGCTACGGTGTATACCCCTACGTTGGCGCCGCAGTCATAAATAAAGCTACCCGGTTTGGGTTTGATCAGTGACAGCCGGTAGATATCTGAAAGCATTATTTCACCCACAAAAACGCTCACCCAGTTATATGCATGGGAGGGAATTTTAAATTTATGCTCACCGTATTCCAGTAGCATTGTATCGCCATGCCGCTCTCGGATTGTAACAGCCCGCTTTCCTTTCCATTCGTGAGGGATTAATTCGCGAGGAGCCACTGTACCTCCGGGGATGGCAGCTAAATATCTGCAGCGTTTTATTAATTGGCGTGCCAAGAAGCTTGTAGTAAACCTCATAATTGCGTCTCCTAATAATCAAGTAAAATACTGTTACTAATTATTCCCTTCGTTTACTTTATTTTATTCCTAAATTTCTTTTATCCCAGTTTGCCAGGGGTTAAAATGATATGAGAAGGGGCAAGCAAGAACCGTCCCTACTTGCCTGTGCTTACCCCCATGTTTCGGCTTTAGCCAAACAAGTTTACTCAGAAAAACTTTCATCCAGCAAAACGCCGTCACTTATTATTTTTACCACTAAACGGCTGTCCGCTTTGACAGTATATTTAAGGTCAAGTGTTACGCCGGCCTCTTCCTGCGGTTCTAAATTAAAGGGTTTGCTGGAAGTTTGGTCATAGACAAGGCCCTCCCCGGCATCAAAGGCGGCATAGACGGTGGTGTTGCGTGCGGTGGCTGTGCCTTCGTTCTTGAGTTGCACCTTAATTTTTGTCAGCCTGCCTGCCGTAGTTTTTGCGGTCCATGTGTGAGTGATGATAGGTTTGGCCACCAGGGGGTAGATCTTTGCCTGCTGGTTTTTAAGCTCTTTTGGTATTTCCCCGAAAAATATCAATTTTTGTGTTAGAATAGAGTGATTCATGGTTGATTTGATCACTTTTATCGGGTAGAGTGAGTTGCAAAACCGGAAATACTAATAGATATACCAGCAATAACTTGCAAGGCAAACATAATTCTATACAAGGCTTTTTTCCTCCGTAAATTTTATATTCACATACTATTGGTCATTTCTACAGATATCCCTTCTAGTGATTTAATGGTGTTCTTTTACCGTAGGTTCCTAGCAAGCAAGAACCGTCCCCACTTGCGTGAAAAGCATTATGTTAAAAAGAAAGGGTTTTATAAATTGCAGTCTCAACCCAGCGAAAGAATTGACTGGCGGGCAGTGAAAGTGTGGCAAATACAGGGGGTATTCAAGGCCTTAACAATGGCGATTCCATTGGTCCCGGCCGTATTTCTTGTTAGGGAGTTTAGCTGGCCGTTGTGGGTACCTGTACTGCTGGCGGTGGTAGTAATTTTATACGGCATTGTTGAGGTTGCGCTGCTGCCCCGGTTGCGGTGGGAGCGCTGGCGTTACCAGGTTCAACAGGAGGAAATTGACTTGCAGAGGGGTATTTGGTTTATTAAACGCACTCTCATTCCTATGGGCCGTGTCCAGCATGTAGATACCAGGCAGGGTATATTAATGCGACGCTACGGATTGGCTACCGTCATTATTTCCACGGCGGCGGGTGCCCACCAAATCCCGGCATTACGAGAAGATATAGCCGGCGGGCTTCGGGACAGCATTGTCCGCCTGGCCCAGGTGTCAGACGATGTCCTTTGAGTCCCGCCGCCTGCACTTATTGGGAATAGCTCTGGTATTCCTGAAAACCTTAAAGGATCTTTTCCTGCCGCTACTGCTTTTTTTGGTTTCTCAAGTGTTTCAAAGGGGCTATTCCCTGTTCTGGCTGATAACGGGCGGGGTGGGAGTGAGTCTGTTATTATTGGCCTGGGGCTTTCTTTCCTGGTATCGTTTTATTTATTATGTGAAGGATGGGGCACTAATCGTTGAGCAGGGGGTTTTAGCTCGGAAAAGGAGTATAATTCCCCGGACACGCATTCAGGCTATTGATCTGAACCAGGGAATTTTACACCGCCTTTTTAATATTGTTTCGGTACGGGTGGAAACGGCCGGAGGGAATAAGCCCGAAGCGACATTGGTTGCTGTTTCCCGACATGATGCCAATGCTCTACGGCAGGCGCTAACGGTATACGACGAGCATAAAGAAGAAGGATACGAAGAAACCGGAGGAGTTTATAAGAGACTTTCTTTTAAAGAGCTGTTCTTATTTGGGGCTACTTCCGGGGGTGCCTTGGGACTGGTGCTTTCCATCTTTTCGGGAGCCTGGGCATTGCTTGACGATGTGGGCCTAGAGCTCGACTGGCTGCTATATTTTAGTTGGGTTGGGGAACGAATAAATATTGTATTCTTGATTATTCTGGTGATTTTCATCCTTTGGTTACTTGCCACCTTGGGAGTGATTTTTAAGTACGGTAGGTTTACTGTTTCCAGACACGGGGATAGGATTCAAATGACATACGGGTTGCTGCAACGTACTCAGGTATCCATCCCGGTCCGGCGTATTCAGGCTGTACGCATGGTGGAGGGTATATTACGTCAACCCCTGGGCTATTTTACCATTCAACTGGAAAATGCCGGTTACGGCACGCAGAGCGCTGAAAAAGCAATTCTCTGGCCCTTGGCCCGGCCAAAGGAATTGAAATTTATTCTGCAAAAGTTTCTGCCGGAATTTAATCTGGAAGCGTCATTGGAAACTACATTGGAAACTACATTGCACAATACCTTGCACACTTCATTAGAACGGTTGCCTCAAATTGCCCGGCGGCGTTATGCCCTGCGTAGTTTTTTCCCGGTGTTTTTGGTGTCACTGCCGGTATTTATCTGGCTGCCCTGGGGAAATTTTGCTGTTATTTTACCTTTCTTGGGTGGCTTATGGGGACTATGGAAATTCCACGATGCGGGGTGGAGTTTAAAGGATAATATGTTGGTGCTTCGCTGCCGTAGTTTTGCGCGTACCACGGTCATCGTCCCCAGCGGTAGTATACAGT
Source organism: Clostridiales bacterium (assembly GCA_016278505.1). GTDB lineage: Bacteria > Bacillota > Desulfotomaculia > Desulfotomaculales > VENG01 > VENG01. The sequence continues at coordinate 15,690 of JADQBQ010000005.1, read as the reverse complement.
CTTTTGCTGTGGGGAGTAATCCTTTCCAACGCCGGGTCGGATTGGTTAGCTTTTCACTTGAACTGGCTTCCAAATCCCATTTTGGTTTAGCTGACATTCCCGTATCCGTAGGTGTTAACCTTATGGGCTGGCTGAGAACAAGACAAGCAAAAACGACTCCGGGGAGGTTATAATGAAGACGTTTAGTCTATTTACCTATAAATGTGCGGAAGAGGAAAAAAAGGTGTGGGAAGATATGGGGTTCAAAATAATTGGTGAAAATGAATTAGATAATGAGAAGCAAAATCTGGATGTTTTTTTTGGGTGTTGGTCAAAGAATGACAATGAAGTGTGGAAGTATATCAAAAAAATGCTGCCCGAAATGCTGGTGATAAAAGGTTGTCGGGGTATCGTTTTGTCAAAGGAATTATCCGGTGTGTACGAAAACCAGGAAATTATTGAAAATAAATTATCATTCACCCTCGATAGCAAAATAGAAGGTAAAGTCAAGGTGCCTGACTGGCAAACGTATGCGGTCAATGGCTTATTAACAGATGTTGGCGAGGTTAAGGCTTTGGCCGGTTCAGTTTATAGGTTTTTGTTAGAAGACGTGATGCGGGAAAATGAAGAATGGTGTGGTCATATGTCCTCGGTAGTTGGCCCTGCTTAAGCTGGCGGATATTATTCGCTAGAGGGAGATCGTGACGGCTTGGAAGAACTAGACACTATCTTTAAATCCCTTATCCTGCGAATCCTGTAATCCTGTCTAGGTGTTTGCCTTTTCCTTTCTCTTTGTTTTTAATCTCTATCCCGAGAATCCCGTCAATCCCGTCAAAAATTGCCCTTTCTTTTTTATTGTTGGCACTATGGAGTCTTTCTTTCACGAAAATGTAGTTTTATCACCATTTTACTCTGTTAGCCTTGAGCCATCCCTTTTCTTACCGGAACCATTCCTACTGTCTCTACTTGCTGCCGTCAAATTATCAACAACTTTTGATAATACGGCACCCGTTTTTTTTGCTTCACCTGTTAAATCCCTTATCTCCGGTGTTAAATCACAGACTTCCGGGTGCTGGTTGGAAATGGAGGGTAAAATATCCTTTGTTATTTCTGTACCCAAAGGGAATAGTTCGGCAAAACCTCCCACCGGACAGTAATTACCATACCCACAAGAAAAACAGGCGTACTCCCCTTGGGCAGTGATATGCCCGGCGGGATAAATACCGGCATCGTTATAATATATTGTCAAGTCCCTGATTACATGCTGCCCGCCGCCCTTTCCGTCAACAGCAACGATAATGCCTGGTTTTCCTCGCAATGGAAAAACTGCGTTATGCCTACCCGAAAAACATAGCCGCTCCCAGAAAACCTGTCCTTTGGCATTCATATGATCCCAGTATGTGGGGGCTCCGAAAACTATGCCATCTGATTGGTACAGTTTCTCCAAAATCGGCGCAAAATCATCCTGGATAACACACCGGTTAGTTTTGACGCACCCGTTACAAGCTTCGCAAGGTCTGATGAGCTTTCCGGATAGGGAAATCAGCTCGTAAGTTTTACCCGTACCCTCAAGAACCGCTTTTACAACTGACTCTGTAACTTTGTTTTTCCGTCCTGCACTTATGCCAATAATTTCGGCCAATGTTAGACCTCCTTGAGTTTACCATCATGATGTTAAGTCTCAGCTTAAGTGTTATTATACATTAATTGCCCAACATCAACATAAGTATATTTTTAAACATGATAAGCTCGGTTCACCCTTAGGGTATTGCAATAATTAGCCAGTTAGTCTACAATAGGCATGTAGTATGGGAATTGCAGAATGGCTAATTAGAACGGAAGAATGTAGAACGGTAGGATGGCTAAGGGCAAAAAAGCTGTTTTTATGGCAAATCGCCGGCTTCTTAGGGATTTGTGAATAAGAGCTTAACTTAGTGTTGGTAATTACTGCCTAAAACACCCTACTCAGGGTGTTTTTTGTGTTTATATAAAAAAACAATAGGAGGATGGTAGTATGGGAGTAAAAGCAGCACCCGACCCGCAACAAAAGCAGACAATCGAGATTGGTATTATTGGTGGACCATTTGATCGTGTCACTACTTTTCTGCAAGAGTTTGAGCCGGGGCAGAAGGATTTTATCGTAAATCCGGAGACCTTCGGCGTGCCGGCACGCGAAGTCAACCAAGTGGTGGAAAGGGAAGTGGAGGTGACGGTCCCGGCGCGCCTTCATGCTTCCGTACTGGATATGAACAGGTTCAACACAAACCGCCCCGGTGGGGGTGGAATTGGCTTTGCGGTTGGTATTTACTTTCGTGCCCGGGTTCGTTCCACTAAAAGTCCGGAAATTATAGTGCGTGGACAGCGTCCCTTAATCGTAAAACACTTCGCCTCCGTTTTTAAGGAAATATTAGGTTTTCCCGGTGGTTTTGAGATTGAATTGACTGACCACGGGAGGCGCCATATAGGCATGGGTTCTTCCACCGGAACCATGACGGCTGCCTGCTTGGGAATTAATGCGGTTTTGGGTCGGCCCTATGACGAACGGGAATTGCGGCGGGTATTAGGATTTAATGCTTGCGAAGAAAGCCCGCTGAACAGCAGTTACCTTATGCGTGGGTTTGAAACGGGAATAGGCACCATGGCGGGGGTAAATGGCGGCATGGTACTGTCCAGCGATGACCTGGAATTGATTCACCGTGTTCCTTTGCCGGATACTAGGGCGGTTATCATTGTTCCTGATGTGCCCAGCCTGGAGGATGAGTTTACCGGTAAAGATACTGCAGCCCAGTCAGAAGTAGAACTATTAATGCGTCGGGCGCGTCATTTGGATTCCCTGCAGGCAGGAGTGAAGTCGCAAATAATACTGCTTGATCTACTCCCGGCCATGGTAAGGGGAGACCTAAAGGGTATCGGTGATGCCATTTTTGATCTTTCTTTCCTGGGGTCAAAGCGGGCCGAATGTGAGCAGCACGGCATGTTTGGTGCTCCTATATACAGATTGGTCAGCTGTCTTAAAGAAATAGGGGCCGATGTTGCGGGCATGAGTTCTGTGGGCCCCACCATCTTCGCTTTAACCCGGAGCTCTGAAGTACACCGGCGTGTGATGAAGTTTTTGGCGGCGGAAAAGGTACCGGAAAACAGGATCATGGATACATTTATAGATAACACCGGTGCGCGTATTGTGGAACAGGGGGAGGAAAGGACTGTTAGACATGAAGCCCAATTGTCAGGTTAAAATTTGCGGTATCACCAATCTGGAAGATGCCGGCATTGCAGCTGCAGCGGGCGCGAATTACCTGGGCGTGGTAGTTGAGGTTCCATACTCTCCCCGTTCAGTGTCGCTTGAAAAAGCAAAGGAAATGTTTCCAAAGCTACCCCTACCCGGGGTAGCTCTGGTCTACCAAATGCCCTTCTCGCGTTTATGTTTATTAATTAATGAGCTGAAACCGGTGGCAGTGCAGTTTTTGAGCCCGGCAGGAAAAATGTTGACAAGGTGTAAAGAACAGTTTCCTAACGTGGAGTTATGGCAATCCATTCATCTCCCTCCTGCGGGTAGTCCAGCGGACAGGGATGCTACTCAGCAGCTGGTGGAGGAAAGTTGTGCGGCAGGCGCCGGTGTAATTGTATTTGATACAGCTGCTGTTATTGCCGGTAAAACAAGGTTCGGGGGAACCGGGCGCACGAGCAACTGGCAGCTGGTAGGCGAGCTGGTGCAGGATTGCCGGGTGCCGGTGTATGTTGCAGGGGGTATTAATCCAGCCAATGTACGGGAAGCCATTGATGTGGTTAATCCCACCGGCATAGACCTTTGTTCCGGTGTAGAGGCCCGTCCCGGCAAGAAGAGTGCTGAAAAAATACGGGCGCTCATGCTGGCGGTAAAGGGAAAGGGGTGCAGCATTTGAAAGCAGCAGTAGTACATGACATAAATGATATTCGCATTCAGGATATAGAGCGCCCCGAGCCCGCCCCGGGAGAAGTTATAGTAAAGGTGCGTGCTTCAGGAATCTGTTCAACGGATATAAAAATGCTGGCCGGGCAGGGGTTACCTAAAAATCTACCCGCTGTTCTGGGACATGAAGTTGCCGGAGAGATCTTTGCAGCAGGGGCAGGAGTAAAAGGACTTTCACCGGGTCAGGCGGTGGCTGTATACCCCATTGCAGTTTGCGGCCGGTGCTATTTCTGCAGCCGGGACCGGCATAATCTATGTGAAAATGAGTTTGGGCTGGGCCACGGCATAGACGGGGGATTTGCCGAATACGTGCGAATCCCACGGCAAATCGTGGACATTGGAGGCGTCTGCCATCTGCCTGCAGGTGTTTCCTTTGAGCAGGCATCCATGGCTGAACCCCTTTCTTGCTGCCTGGCCGCCGCCAGGCAGGCAAATGTAAAAAAGGATGATACAGTTGCCATCATAGGGGCCGGGCCCATGGGTTTATTTCACTTAAAGGTAGCCTGCCAGGCAGGTGCTGAAGTTATAGTGGCTGATGTGCTGGATCAGCGGCTTGCAACGGCACGACAAATGGGTGCCGCTCACTGTATCAATACCGAACAGGAAGATTGCGTGGAAACGGTCAGGCGTTTAACCGGGGGGCGGGGAGCAGACCTGGTAATCGCCGCCGTGGGTATCCCAAAGGTGGTAGAGCAGTACCTGCCTGCAGTTAGGAACGGTGGTATTTTTAACATCTTCGGCGGGCCTCCTGCCGGGGAATTGATTTCCGTTGACCCCCGCTGGTTGCATTACGGTGAAGTTAATGTTACCGGCACTTTCGCGGCCACACCGGCTGATTTCCGGCGCGCCGTGAAACTTATTACCAGCGGGCAAATTGAAGTTCGCGACCTTATTTCCCACCGTTTTAATTTGGAGAATATGACTGAGGCCGTGGAACACGTACGTAATCAGCATATGACCAAAGGTGTTGTAATAATGAATTAAACTGTAAGAGGGGGTTTTTTTTATTGGAAGGACTGGATATTAGATTAAGCAGAATCTTTCGCCGGGAATCCGGGCGCGCGCTGGTGGTGGCCGTGGACCATGGGATGGCGCTGGGGCCCATGAGCGGGCTGACCAACATAAAGGAAACCGTTGCCAGGCTGGATGCCACCGGCATGGTGGATACCTGGCTTTTAACCAAGGGAATATTGCGCTATGCTTTTCCCACCCGGGGATGCCCCGGAATCATTCTCCGCATTAGCGGCGGGGCCACCATAGCCGGGCCGGAACTGACCCGGGAGGCCTTAACGGGAACGGTTGAGGAAGGACTGGCGGCCGGTGCTGACGGGGTGGCGGTATCAGCCTTTATAGGTTCCCCATACGAACATGAGACCCTCACCGGACTGGCCCGGGTTGCAGGAGACTGCAGGCGCTGGAATATGCCGCTGCTGGGTGTGGTTGGGGTTGGTAAAATTAATGAAGATAAAAAACAGGATCCCCGTTTTATAGCCCTGGGTGCCCGGGTGGCCGCAGAGCACGGGGCGGATTTAGTAAAAACATACTATACCGAAAAGGATTTTGACCGTGTTACGGCGGGCTGTCCCGCCCCTGTTTTGATTGCCGGGGGACCCAAGTGTGACACCGATATGGATACCCTAAAAATGATTTACGGCGCCATTCAAGGGGGCGCGCGGGGAATAGTAATGGGCCGCAATATATGGCAAAGCCCCCATCCGGAAGCTCTTTTAGCTGCGGTTGACGGAATTGTCCATAAGGATTTGGAGGTAAAAGAGGCAGAGGAACTTCTCCAAGAATGTAAAAATAAAAAATCATAAATATTTACAAACCAACTACTTAGTGTTACAATTGTCCGAATTTAATTGAGATTAGTTTAGTTGAGTTGAGTCGAGCCGAGTTAGAGGAAAGTTGAGCAGAGCAAAAGGTCTGTCTTTTTTCGTATGCTAAAAACTGGGTTCATAGAGCCCGGTTTTTTTTATTTTTAAAAGCAATACATGGTTATTGGGGCAAGCAAGAACCGTCCCCACTTGCCTAGACCGTTGCGAGGATTGAAAGGGTGAAAGGCAGTTTGGTATAATTGGTAATAAATTTGACAAGGAGGAATCTGGCTATGGGAAAAGATAAAACTACAAAGTCGGATTGCTTGATCAGAGAACAACCTGTGACATACGAGGATTACGCAAATTTGCCGGATGACGGGATTCGCTACGAGATAAACGATGGACGGCTGGAAGCCATGACACCGAGCCCAAACGCGCTGCACCAGCTTGTATTGCAAGAGATCGAATACCGTATGAGACAAAATTGTGCACGGGATTATGTCATTTTTTTAGCTCCAATTGATCTGATTCTGTCGGAAATCGAGGTGCGCCAGCCGGATATAGCCATGATCCACCGGGACAGGTTGTCCATCATCACAAAGCGGGGCATTGAAGGGCCACCTAACCTGGTCGTCGAGGTACTGTCGCCCTTCTCCGCCAAACGTGACCGGCAGCAAAAATTACATGTCTATGCCAAATATCTCATTCCGGAATATTGGATCGTGGATATTAATAATGAGCTGCTTGAACAATATGTGCTGACGGATCAGCAATATGAGTTACTGGAAGTCTATCAGGAAAACGAACCGGTTCATTCCGGGAAGCTTCCCTGCCTCTCCTTTACAATGCGTGAGATTATGGACAGCATCCCTGATTTACCCAATTTTTAATGGGTTTATTATTTACTACACACAGGGGTAGATAAACAAATGGAAACAAAACTTGCTAGGATATCCGAAATAGCTAAAATAAAACCTAACGAGAACTAAATGCCATATACGAAGCAGACTTCTTGGACTGTTCCTTTGGATTTCGGCCCAACCGTAACTGTCACGATGCACTAAAGATACTCAATCACTATATCGAAAGAAAGAAAATCAACTATATAGTGGATGCCGACATACGAGTTATCACCAGTTTATGTGAAGTCTTATATGCTGACTATATCGTAGACTGTAGGCAGGATTATGGGTGGTTGGTGCGGTAATTTTGATATATGGTAAAATTAACTGGTTAATGATAGTAACCGACAGTATAACAGTGAAGGTTGGGAGAGGATAGTGTGGGTAATCATAACGTTGTTTCATTTGTAGAATACAGAAAGAAGATGTATTTGAAAGATAGCATTGAAGTGACTATAAATGAGTTTGAAAAGTTCACTGAATTCATTGAGAGTGAAAAGCCTGTATTGAGTGCAAAGAAAGGTGTGCCGGGTAGAAAAGACTCATTTAAGCTGAACGGGATACTTAGCCATAAAAGGAATGTCAGTGCGCCCAATTATAATCAAGACCAGTACCCGGTGATTGATCTTATGTTTTCGCTGGCTCTGGCTGGAAGGCTTTATGTTAGAGCGAATGATGATAGAGGAAAATCTGTATTATTAAAAACCCCTGTGCTGGAAAGTTACCGGCGTTTGAACCCATATGAAAAATATGTTTACCTGCTGCAAACATATTGGACAAAATATGATTTTGATACTAATTTTAGCCCATGGTCGATTATTGACTCCTTAAGGAATCTTCTGGTTTCGATTACTGGTGCAGATGCAGGACAGAGAATTGTAAAAGATGACCATAATTTTACAAGCAAATTGTATTCGGTAGGTGCACCGGTTTTTCATCACTTGAATTTTTTTGGATTTGGAGAACTGGAATTGATAGATGGCGCCAAAGGAACATATGAAGATTCAATCAGAGCGTTTATCCCCAATAACTTTGGAATATATACCAGTCAATTCTTGCTTTGGAAAGCTTTCTTAACCTTAAATTCAAAGAATACAAATATTTTCCTAACACTCTACGGGAAAGAACTTAAACCAGGGAGAGATAAGAATCCCTTTAACATTTTTAAGCAAATGTTTCCGAAAAATGTTAATAGAACGGTTGTAGCAGAAAGTGAATTTGACAGAACAGGTGTTTATACATTCAAGGTTAACTTTTCTAAAAGGATATGGAGAAAAATAAGTGTATCCCACAAGCATTCTCTGCATCATTTGCACATGGCAATCCAGGAAGCTTTTGATTTTGATGATGATCATCTCTATGCATTTTATGTTGAAGGAAACCGCAGAACCGGGAAACCTATATATTGTGCTGAAGCTGAAGGAGAAGATGTTACGGCAGAAGAAACGACAATTGCTGATTTGGGATTATATAAGGGGCAAGAGTTGCTGTATCTTTTTGATTTCGGAGATGAATTAGAATTTACTGTTGAGCTGTTAAGTATAGATAAAGATTTAGCTTTGCCGGAAAAGCCTGTTGTGGTTGAAGCTAAAGGAGAGTCGCCGGAACAATATCCTATATGGGAGTAGCAATGTTACGCGGGAAGAAATGGATAATGTGATCAGCTTTGATAAAAAAACGGTGTTAAAACTTATGCATTGGTACATTACTTTCTTTACGGTAAAAGTGTAATAGGAAGAGATGTAGTACATGCTGTTCTCACCGACCTGGACAGGTGTGGGGAACTGGTGACCAATATCTTTTACCTTTTAAAAAGCTTGAAAAGAGTGTGACCTGGGACAGTGAAAATAAGGTTCCCTACTTTAATTACCTGGACAACAACGCCCACCGGCACAAGGTTTATTTCGAAAATGCAGCCAGCACAGCAGTTTTTGATGATATGTACTAATCTTTCCCGTTCCTGCCTGCTCACCCGTAGGGTCATTCTCCATTACTAATTAAACTGTTTACCTCATGATTAGGGCTTTAGAAGAAGGTAGCAGCAACTGAAAATCACCATCCCCGGTAGTATACTATTATCGAGGGTAAGATGGATTTCCCCCTATCAAACCTGTTGCGAGGGACTTGACCTGGTGGATGCCACCTCATCCTCTACAGAAAAAATAACTGCATTGATATTATTTCGAACTCGGAGTACAATATCAATATGTATTTGTTAAAATATGGAGAGTATACCCGTAAAATTACTTGATCTGCAAGCAGACAATCGATTGGTATTTGCACAACCAAGTATAGATTGAAAGAACAACAGAAAGTGAGGGTTGTAAAAGTGAGCTTTGAAACCATAGATAAAAAGAAAGAATTGCTTGATAAGCAAAGACCGTTCCCCAAGCATACCCTAAAATCTCTGCGTGAAAATGTGCTGGTGGAGTGGACATACAACTCTAATGCCATCGAAGGTAGTACACTGACAATTTCGGAAACAAAGGTTGTGCTTGAAGGCATCACCGTTGGCGGTAAGTCAATGCGTGAGCACTTGGAGGTTCTCAACCATAAGGAAGCAATTTTGTTTCTTGAAGAGTTAGTGCAGAACAATGAGCCGCTTTCTGAATGGAATATCAATAATCTTCATCACCTGGTACTAAAGAATATCGATGATGAAAATGCAGGAGTATATCGCTGCCAGAATGTGGTCATCAGTGGAGCGAAACATAGACCACCCGAGCATTTCCTAGTTAAAGAGCACATGGAACGTATGGTGACAGAATACAACGAACAGTGGCAAAAGCGGCATCCGATAGATAGGGCTGCTTTACTTCATAGTGATTTTGTTAAAGTGCATCCATTTATAGATGGCAACGGTAGGACGGCAAGATTGTTACTGAATTTTGAACTAATGAAATCCGGTTACCCGCCGGCGATTATCAAAGTCGAAATGCGTCCTGGGTATTACGATGCTCTTGATTTGGCGCACACCACAGGTGATCATAGTAAGTTTATTGAACTTGTTACCGGGTGTGTGGAAACAAGTCTTGATTTATGGTTGAGCGTTTTGAAATGAAGCCTCCCTCGCCGTATATCCTAACGTATCTACTCCCAGAGTCAATTATGTATTAAACTAAGTTATTATTTGCGAGGCACCGTTCTGTTAGAATAAGGCAGGAGGTGCTTTTTATGGGCAAGCAAGCAACCGTCCCTACTTGCTCTGTGGCCGGGGCTTTCCACGGCGTGGGTGAACCGGAATCAGTCATTAACGTAGGAGTCAGCGGCCCCGGTGTTGTTAACCGGGCGGTAAGTAGGGTAAAGGATTCTGATTTCGGCACCCTGGCCGAAACCATCAAAAAAACAGCATTTAAAATAACTCGCATGGGAGAACTGGTAGGCCGGACTGCGGCATCCCGCCTGGGGCTGCCCTTTGGTATAGTGGATATTTCCCTGGCCCCTACCCTTGCAGTAGGCGACAGTGTGGCCGAAATACTGGAATCAATGGGCCTAGAACGGTGCGGTACTCACGGTACCACCGCTGCCCTGGCCCTTTTAAACGATGCAGTTAAAAAGGGAGGAGCCATGGCATCCTCTTACGTGGGCGGCCTGTCCGGCGCCTTCATTCCGGTTAGTGAGGACGCAGGAATGATCAGGGCCGTGGAAGAAGGGGCCTTAAACCTGGAAAAACTGGAAGCCATGACCTGCGTCTGTTCTGTGGGGTTGGATATGATTGCCGTTCCCGGTGACACCTCCGCTGAAACCCTGGCTGCCATTATTGCCGATGAGGCGGCCATTGGAGTAATAAATCAAAAGACCACCGCGGTACGCATCATTCCCGCTCCGGGGAAAGAGGTTGGAGAGCGTGTGGAGTACGGGGGCTTACTGGGCAGCGCACCGGTTGTGCCGGTGCATGATTTTGCTTCTACGGATTTTGTGCGGCGGGGTGGAAGAATTCCAGCCCCGGTGCACAGTCTAAATAACTGAGCATCACTAATGAAGCCGGTATCCTGTAACAAGGTTACCGGCTTCATTTTTTTAATTTTTTATAGAGCATTACTTTTAAACGGTCGTTAAGGGCTTTTTCGCAATAATTGTGCATACAGCATGTTGGTGCGGGATATTACTTGAATTGCAATCAAAAACAAATTCATTTGAATAAAGTACATCCCATCCAAGATAATATCCTTGCAGTTCTTCCCTTTGGTAAAGGTATTCATTTTCTCCCCAGTCCGGAGCAATATCAACTTGCGGATGTTGGACAAACGTACACATTATGTTTAATCCTCCAGGTGTTGTTTGATCTTTTAAATGTTCAAACTGGTGATTTCTACGCCGGGGTTGGATATATTGTAGTGTACCAATGGAGTAAACTATATCAAATTGCTCCGGCAAAATTAACTCATTAATCTCTGCTTCCAATGTATTAATCTTTGTCCCCATTTCGGCAGCTAGTTTATGAGACTTTTTCAGACCGGCGGGGGCGATATCGACAGCTAAAACGTCTAAACCTTCTTTGGCAAAAAAGACTGCATCTCGGCCTTCCCCAGCACCTATATCGACAAGTTTTGCTCCCTGTCTGTGTTTAGGCAAAATATACCTTAAAACTAATGATGTTAATTCATTGGGCTCTTTGCCCCAGTAATATTCTTTCTTGGAGTAAATATCTTGTAATTGCTCCTTATCCATATTTACCTCCCCGTATTTGATAATTCACTTACCGGTACCTTGATATCTTAATTCCAATCCAATGTCATACCAACCAGGTCAATTAGCCCCAGTAAATGCGCATGTTATCATTTAGGCCGCAAGCACGCACATAGTTACACGGGTCATGTAGCGTGACCGGTCTGGTTATTTTATTAGGATCAAGTTTAATCTGGTTGGTGTTTATTAAGTGGGCAGCCTCATCGTGAACGTGCGTGATTCCCAGCGTAACGGCCTGTCTGCCAGGCTGAGCACGTACATTTTGGCAGCACGCCAGCCGTGCCCGCATTCGCCCCAGACAATTTTCTTAACATTTAATTCCTGGGCGGCGTTTAAAAGACGCATAACGTTGTGCCGTTGGGTATAATATTGGTCAAATAACAAGCCGAAGTTCCCGGCTTCAGTCACCGCACTCGGGATACACCAACTGGCGCCGATATATTTAAAAAACATTCCTGCCCCCATAAGTGTCTCCGGGTTAAGCAGAAAGTCAGCTGATGATGGGACATATAGTACATCCACATCGGGTTTGTCTACCGGGAATTCAATGTCTATACCGAACTCGTCATAACACTCTTCAGCCAGGAACTCCAAAGTATCTACGATAGCGGGCTTGGGCATATTGGCATGGTTACCCACTCTCTCCATACCGGCACCTACATCAGCATGAAGCTTAGGTGTTATACCCAGCCAGTGCAATAATTGACGCCCTACAAAAGTAACTTCACAAGTATCAATGCCAAAAGGACACACATGAGCACACCTGCGACATTGGCTACACTGGTAAAAATAAGAGTACCACTGCTCAATAACGTCCAAGCTTATATCTTCGGCACCAACCAGCCTACCAAACCATCTTCCTTCTATAGTAAAATAACGGCGGTAAATTTAGCGCTCTATTTACTTCACCGTTTGAAGCAATTGGTTTTCCAATCCTCCCGGGTTTGCAATCTGTCAGGTTGTATCAGGGTCGAATATATCTCAACGCTTCCATTCATCAATGGCTCTTTTATGATGCTTGTGGCATTGCACCCCGGGAAATTAACGAGGCTGTAGGGGGGCACCAACCGGAAATAGAAATAAACGAAAAGAGACCTTTTACCGGAATAAATGGATTAAAAAGATTGGTGCGCTTATTAAAACTAGCTTTTATTGGGCAAAAAATCAGAAAGAACGCGGAAAAGTCTTTTGATAACGTTGATGGTTTTGTAAGGGCTTTGTTAAAAGAAGATTTTAAGAACATGTCGGATAAAGATATTATCCACAAATTCAATCAGGTTAGGGGCGTTTTTAGGAAATTCGGCCTGGTATTTATGTTTTGTAACGTTGCTTCTTCCGCTATGTCTCCACTTGAAAAAACATTGGAAAAATTTTTTCCCGGTCAAAGTAAGGCGCTGGCCAACGCCCTGATGACGGGAAACGCGGACATTACCAGCGCGGAGCACGGCTACCGTCTGTTGGAAATGGCTGAAATGGCCCGGGGGGAAACCGCCGCCCGGAGGTTCTTTTCCGGCAAAACCTTTAATCCTCTGCTCTGGGAAAAAGAGCTGCCGGAGGAATCCCCCTTCAAACAATCATTTCGAAACTTCCTGGCCCAATATGGACACCGGGGAGTTTACGAATGTGATCTCATCAACCCCCGCTGGTGTGAAGATCCCTCTTATCTTTTGCATATCATCAGGAGCACCATGGAAACCGCTGATCTTGGCCAAATAAAAGCCCTACAAAAAGAAAAAGCGGATCGGGCTTGGCAGCAAGTAAAACAAAAAGTTCCTTTTTACAGACGCGGAATGATCAGTTACTTGCTAAAACAGGCCCTAAAAAATGCTGAGCGCAGGGAAATGGCCAAGTCCGTGTTTGTCAAAATCTACGAGCCCTTACGTTTAATATGCCAGGAGATAGGGCGTCGGTTGACCGAAAGAGGAATTTTTGCGGAACCGGCGGACATATATCACTGTGCCTGGTATGAAATTTTTTCAATTCTACAAGGTTACTGGGACGGCATGGGCTTAAAAGTGCTGGTGGCCGAAAGGAAGGACAGAAGAAAAGAAATGGAGGCGCTCTCGCCCCCGGACTTGATTATTGGAAATGCACCCAAATTCGCGGCACCCGTCACCATCACATCCGGCAACGTCATTAGTGGAGTAGGGGTTGCTGCCGGAAATGCTTCCGGTTCGGCCAGACTGATTTACCACCCTGATGAAGGGGGAAAACTACAGGCCGGGGACGTACTGGTGGCTCCATCGACTGATCCGGGCTGGACACCCCTTTTTTTGAGGACTTCCGCCATTGTTATGGAAACGGGGGGATTTATGTCCCACGGGGCTATTGTGGCCAGGGAGTACGGCATTCCAGCAGTGGTAAACATTCCAGGCGTGATGAAGATAATTAAAGATAGCCAGTTAATTACTGTGGATGGTGATGCGGGTAAGGTGCATTGGTAAGTTTTTTCAAGGCTTTATTCCATTTATAATTATATTTATCCTCCCCAATAGTTCAGATGCTAATGACTCGCTTAGTTTTCCCTGTAACCATAAAAATAAAGTATGAAAATATATACCGGCTAAAATATCGGCCACATGAGTAGTATTAAGACCAGAGCGAAAATCTCCATGTTGCATTCTTTAATAAATAATTTTTCCGAGAACCGTTTGGAAATAAACTGTGCTTTTCTCTTCGGAAAGTTTTTTGAGATCCGCATTTTTGAATATTTCTATTACAATAAGATGGGTTATCACCTCAGACCAATATCTTCATGGCTTACCCAATACAATCCTTTTTGAAGAGGTGAATATCAAATGTTAAAGACAGAACAATATAGTCTAAATTTGGGGCCACAGCACCCCGCAACACACGGCGTTTTTCAAATTATCCTCACTCTGGATGGGGAAAGAGTGGTCAAGGCTGAACCGGTTTGTGGTTATCTGCACCGGGGTATAGAAAAACTAGCCGAAGTCCGCACCTATACCCAGGTAATTTCTTACACGGACAGGATTGATTATTTTGCCGCCATGTTACAAAACTGGGGCTATGTTTTTGCTGTAGAGAACTTAATGGGCATTAAGGTGCCTGAAAGAGCTGAGTATCTCCGTGTAATATCCGGTGAGCTATCTCGCCTAACCAGTCATTTGCTTTTTACCGCCGCTTATTCAACGGACATGGGGGGGGTTACGGGTTTTCTTCTGTGCTTCCGTGAACGGGAGCGGGTAATGGACCTGTTGGAAGAATTAACGGGATCCAGAATGACCCTTAGTTATGCTCGTATTGGCGGGGTTGCCGACGATGCCCCTGAAGGCTGGTTGGATAAAGTAAGTAATCTGATGGATGATATGCCGGACTATATAAATGAATATAACGGGCTTATCACCGGCAATGAAATTTTCCAAGCCCGCACTAAGTATGTGGGGAACCTTTCTTCCGATATTGCCATTAACTACAGTCTCAGCGGGCCAATACTGCGCGGTTCGGGTGTTAATTATGACTTGCGTAAAGCCAAGCCGTATAGCATTTATGACCGCTTTGATTTTGAAGTACCCCTGGGCAAGAACGGGGATTGTTTTGACCGGTTTGTTTGCCGGGTTGAGGAGATGAGCCAGTCGGTGCGGATTATTAAACAAGCCATTAAACAAATCCGAGAAGTTGACGGCCCGGTAAGAGCTAAAATACCAAAGTTGCTAAAGCCCCCGAAAGGAAGTGTTTACGCTGAAATTGAAAGTGCCAAAGGAATAATTGGTTATTATATTGTTAGTGACGGCACCGATAAACCTTACCGAGTCCATGTTAGAAGACCATCATTTATAAACCTTGGTTACCTGGAAGAAATGCTGCAGGGTTGTTTAATAGCAGATGTAATAGCTGTTTTGGGCAGTCTTGACATCATTATGGGCGATGTGGATTGTTAAACGCCAAAGCCAAGATGTTCCCGGTATAATAAAAAACCGCCAAAACAAAATGGGAAGGGACCAGGCAGGGGTCAAGCAACAGATATCTTTTCACCACCGTATAAAGGTAAAGTCCTTTTGCAACAAGCCCTGAAAGGTGTGGGACTCAGGGAGATGTTCAAATCAGCAGGCATTCATTTATACAGACCCAGGCGTATATTCTACCAGGAAATAGGGTGCCAAATAACGTCAAAAGACGGTTATTAAAAAACAATCAATATCATTACTGGCTAGTTAATATAGTCCGCACGCATATGCTGCAACACGGCCTAGAAAAGCCCACATTAACATAGAGCTTGTTACCATTAGAAGAGTTCCCCTTGGGCAGTTTTATCTCAGAGAATTTGACTATTAGATTGATTCCACTGCAAAAACCCCTCACAAACACCAAAATCTATAAATAAAAACAG
>JADQBQ010000015.1:35935-152088 GCA_016278505.1 Clostridiales bacterium | reverse complement strand
GGATGTTTACAGGCAACCTAAACATGAGACAATTCTATGCGAAGAAACAAAACCATTTTTAGTGATTTTTTGCGTGCTGCCACATGGCAGTACGCTATTTACATCGCAAGTGATGTCCTAACAGAATATTGCTGATGCTCTAACCGCGAATTAATGATGCTCAAATGAGAAACTCGGTGATGCTTTCAGCGTGAAATATTCAATACCACGAATCTGTTATCCAGGAGTCTTATACCATGAATTCAGCCCGAACAAATTAGTATAGAGGGGTTAATAGAAAGAGTTTGTTTTTAAGAATTGTTCAGGATATTATCCGGAGGTTTGAGGAGGAAGTAAGTGAATAATTCAACCCCATGTTTACATTGATTTCAATAGCAATAAAGGAGTATAATATGATTAGAATATTACTACGAGGAGTTGATGCCATGCAGATTAAGCCATCCGCAAGCATCCGGCAAAATTACAACGAAATTGCGGCGTTATGCAAATCTACCGGAGAACCTGTGTATCTTACAAAAAACGGTGAGGGCGATCTTGTGGTTATGGATATCGAGGCATTTAACCGCCGCGAGAAAATGCTAAAGCTAAGAGAAGAACTGCTGGCTGTTGAGGAAGACCGTCTGGCCGGTCGTGCCGGAGTTACACCGGATGAACTGGACAGCCATCTGGACAGGATAATTGATGAGGTGGAACATGGAAAAGAAACCTCAATATAAAGTGATTGTTTCTGACCGCTCACGTAAGATGCTGGCAAACCATGTTCGGTTTCTGGCACAAAAAAACCCCTCCGCTGCCCGCGAATTAAAGAACAAATTGATGGACTCCATTCGCTCCCTATACCAGATGCCGGAGCGTTTTCCGTTTTTAGAGGCAGAATTTATTCCACCAAATAAATATCATAAGATGTTTATTGAAAAATGGTATCTGATTCTGTATCAGATTAAGGATCAAACGGTATATGTTGACTATATCGTAGATTGTAGGCAGGATTATGGGTGGTTGGTGCGGTAATTCCTTTATTTGCTTAATGATTAAACGTCCGACTTATTTTATACTTTTTGAAGGGGTTGTTCCCAAAGGTGAGTTTAATCACTAAGGGAAATACTGCTTCGGAGGTATTTATGACAGCAATTGGTCGCATGCAACTGGTTTTGTTCATTACCCTGCTGCTTATCACGCTTACAGTAAGCAGTTCCTCTTCGGACGGGGAAACATTATTAAAACCCGGTGATAGTGGCCCAAAAGTGTTAGCCTTACAAGGAGATATGCATAAGCTGGGCTACCTTAGCGACGCGCCCACCGGTTATTACGGTGAAATAACCTGGGATGCGGTTTTAAAGCTACAGGAGGAATACCATCTAAATCCGGACGGGATAATAGGACAAGAAACCAACCAGTTGATCAATCGTCTGGTAAGCTCGCTAAAAGTTACTGAAAAGGAAGTACTGGGTTTTTTTGTGGGTGAGGAACCGTCCATACCCTCGTCCATGGACACCCTGCGTGCGCAAAAAGATAAGATAACATCAATTTCCCCTTTTTGGTACAGGCTGGATAGGAATGATCCGGGCCAGCTGGAAACCGGTAGCAATGTTACGCGGGAAGAAATGGATAATGTGATCAGCTTTGATAAACAAAATGGTATTAAAACTTATACATTGGTACATAACCTTCTTTACGGTAAAAGTGTAATAGGAAGAGATGTGGTACATGCTGTTCTCACCGACCCGGACAGGCGTAGGGAACTGGTGACCAATATCTTTAACCTTTTAAATAGCCGGGGCTTTGACGGTGTAACCATAGATATAGAAAATATTTATCCCGGTGACCGCGGGCTGTTCATACAATTCCTGGCTGAACTTTCCGCCCAGCTTAAACCTTCAGGCTACACGCTTATAACATGCGTGCCCGCCAAAACTTCGGACAAGCATAACGGTGGCTGGGGAGATAACTTTAATTATCATGAAGTAGGCAAGTATTCCGATATTGTTGCTATTATGGCCTATGATGAACATGGGTCCTTCAGCAAAAGCGGAGGGCCTATAGCATCCATTGGCTGGGTGGAGCGGGTGGCGGAGTATGCCTTGACCAAGCTGCCACCGGAAAAAATACTACTGGGCATTCCCGGCTATGGTTTTGACTGGAATGTTGACCAGGGGTCTTCACGCTATCTTTCTTACGAACTGGCTATGCAGACCGCCCACCGGTTTGAAAAGAGTGTGACCTGGGACAGTGAAAATAAGGTTCCCTACTTTAATTACCTGGACAACAACGGCCACCGGCACAAGGTTTATTTCGAAAATGCAGCCAGCACAGCAGCCAAACTGGATGTGGTTAAAAAATATAATCTGCAAGGCATAGCCATCTGGCGCCTGGGCATGGAAGACCCCGGCAGTTGGCCGGTAATAGCTGAAAAACTGTAATAGAATTTACTTACTTACCGCCGCGCTGATACCGCTCAGGTAGCCGGTGGAAAAGGCAATTTGTAAATTATAACCGCCTGTAAGGGCATCCACATCTATTATTTCACCTGCGAAATATAACCCTTTTACAATTTTTGATTCCATTGTAGAGGGGTTTATTTCTTTTATACCGACACCTCCGCCGGTAACAATGGCCTCGTTCAGCGGGCGCATTTTTTTTAACGTCAGCGGAATGTTTTTGATGATATGTACTAACCTTTCCCGTTCCTGCCTACTCACCCGGTCAACTTTTTTATTATCGTCCACTTTGGTTATTTGCAGGATTACCGGGACCATCCTGCGGGGAACCAAATCATGCAGTACATTTTTAAGACTCTTTCCCTTATTTTTGTTCAGGGTTTCCTGCAGGCTGTGATCCAACTCACCGGCTGATAAATCGGGTTTGATATCAACCTGCAGGTTTAAGGGGTGCTGCAAGGTCTTACTTAAATAGCTGCTTATGCTTAGCACCGCAGGGCCGGAGATGCCAAAGTGTGTAAAGAGCATCTCACCGCTTTGTTCCGCTATAACCCGTTTTTCAACCACAGCCCGAATATTAACATTATTCAGGCTCAGTCCTTGCAGATCCTTGACCCACGGTTCTTTTATTTCCAGGGGAATCAGTGCAGGCCGGGGCTTAACAATTTCATGTCCTGCGTCCTTTGCTAACTTATAACCGTCACCTGTGGAGCCTGTCTGCTGCCAGGACATACCACCTGAGGCTATAACAACTTTATCTCCCTTAATCACATTATTATCACACGTAACAACACCGTGGACATGGTTGTCCTCGATAAGAATATTCTGGATCGCGGTATTCAATCTAATATCTACCTTGTTTTGGCGAAGTAGTCTAAACAGTGCATCAATAATGTCACCGGCCCGGTCCGAAACCGGGAAAACACGGTTGCCCTGTTCCACCTTGAGCTTTACACCCCGGGATTCCAACAGTTCCATGAGCCTGAGGTTGTCGAAAGCATAAAGGGAACTATACAAGAATTTCCCGTTGGTTATAATACTTCTTTGAAAATCTTCCAGGTCACCGTAATTAGTTACATTGCACCTTCCCTTACCTGTAATGCGCAGCTTTTTCCCCAGTTTATTATTCTTTTCTGTTAGAATTGTGCGCATACCCTCTGCCCCTGCCGTAATGGCACTCATCATCCCGGCGGGGCCGCCCCCTATGACAATAAGATCGTATTTCATGCGGTACCTCCGGTAAAAAAACAGCCGCAAAGGGCGGCTGAGACTGATGGTAGTTCTGTCTTTGCAAAAGACAGTTAACTTCATTCGTACGGTCATTCAGGCGGTCTTTCTGCATTATCCAACTTGAATTCCTTTTCACAGTTGTCACACCACATCGATTGTTCGTGTCCGATAACTTTCGGGTATGCGCCGGGAAACACGTACTGTGAGCAAAATGGACAGTTTGCCACCGTGTAAGGATGCTTGGCGGTTTCTTCAAAAGGTCGTGTAAACAATTTTAATACCTCCTAAGAGGTATATTATCCATTAAATATCGAAACAAACGCTGAAGATAATGGTATAAACCGCCTTAAGATTAAAAAGCTTGCGCTAAAGAAGCTTTTTTAGCGCGCTTTTTTATGCGGCTCATCCAACAACTATTGGCAGATGTGCAGTACTTACATGCAGGTTCTACTTTGGTGGCTGTATAACCGGGACCTATCCCAATTACCCCTGAACTGGTTTTATAGGGAATTAATGTTGCGGCACTAGTTATGGATATACCCAGTGACCGGTAATCCAAAATCGAACATAACTTTTTTTGATCGGCCAGCCGCCACCCTATCAGAGTTCCCGGGCTAATGTCCAGTCCCACACCGTGATCGGCGGCGTGGGCTGCCTTCTCAGTTAGATCACGAACATTTTTAAAAACATAATGTAATGCTAAAATTCCGGCGCAGTTCAACCAGTAGGCCTCGGCAAATTTGCCTGCCTGGTTTAATGCTTCTACCTCTTGGTCGAGTTTACTTCCTATGGTGGTTAAATAAACAACCATTTCCACCGCAGGTTCGAGCAGGTAGGAATAAGCTCCTATATTGAGCTGTAGTTCTCCTGCGTTTACAGTCAGGTAATCAACATGGTCTACGGGAAGACGCCTGAATGTAAACGCTGGCTCAATTAGGCGTGCGGTTTTGGCTGCGGCCTCTTCCGCCATGGTCACTATCCGTTCGCCGGCAGGCTTGTGTTTATTAAATCCTTGGCTGTAAATTAACTGGTCAACCGACACTTCAATGCTATTAGTAAATAACTGTTCACGGGTCATATTAACACCTACTTTAAAACCTTTTGTTTAATTTTCTTAGGGATTAATATTATCATACCTGCAATGATACAAGTCAACTCTTGATAATCGAGAAAGCAGGTCTGACAGCTATAATGTGGTATAATTACCGTGGAAACAAATGGTTATCAAACATTTGCGCAGGAAAGGGGAGAATAAAATGGGACATGTTTTTGATGCTAAAGAAGAGGTTTATCAGGCTTTGGCCCGGCGTCTGAATAAGAATCCGGTGGGAGCTCCGGTGAACGAAACACTTATGGAGATTTTGTACCGCCTTTACAGTGAAACGGAAGCCCTGGTGGGCAGTAAGTTTCCACTTCTTCCAATGCCGTTGAAGAAGATTGCAGGTGTTGTTGGAATTAATGCAGAGGAATTAAAGCGGACACTGGATGGTATGGCAGACAAAGGATTGGTTTTAGACCTGCCTCGCCGGGACAGCACTTATTATATGCTGGCTCCTATGGTGGTAGGTTTCTTTGAGTATACCTTTATGCGGGTAAGGGAAGAAGTGAACATGAAGGAGCTGGCAGAGCTTTTTGAAAGTTATTTTGCCGGGGACGGAGTCAGGGAAGAAATTTTCGGGGGCAGCACAAAGATGTTCAAGACACTGGTGTATGAGAGCGTCATTCCGACCGCGGTAGAAACCGAGGTTCTAAGCTACGAAAGGGCGTCGGAAATAATTCGCCGGTCAGGGGGAGGGGCCTTGTCCATGTGTTCCTGTAGGCATAAGGCGGGGCACCTGGGAAAAGCCTGTGATGCGCCGGTGGAAGATGTATGCACCTCTCTGGGCGGCGCGGCCGAATGGCTTATAAGCCGGGGCTTGGCCAAGCAGGCCACAGTAGATGACTTGCTGCGGGTACTTGACCGGACGGAAAAGTTAGGTTTGGTTCACCTTGG
This sequence comes from Clostridiales bacterium, assembly GCA_016278505.1. Taxonomy (GTDB): domain Bacteria; phylum Bacillota; class Desulfotomaculia; order Desulfotomaculales; family VENG01; genus VENG01. Next base: position 146,427 of record JADQBQ010000015.1, on the reverse strand, counting down.
TGATAACGTACTGAATAAGCCGGCGTATATATGCCACTGCTGCGGCTGCTGTTGTGGGGTGCTGCGGTCGATAAACGAGTCCGGGATAAGCTCTGTTCATGCCAGCAATTTTATACCGGTGCTTAACTCTGACTTATGTACCGGCTGCGGTACGTGTGTGGAAGCCTGTCATATCCGGGCTATCGTCACGGAGGATAATAATATGCCCTCAGTGAATGAAGAGTCATGCATTGGCTGTGGAGTCTGTGCCTCGGAATGTCCTAATGAGGCCTTAATTATGTCACGCCGGGTGTCCTTGCATACCCCTCCCCAGAATAAACAGGAACAATTTATCCGAATTGCCGGAGAAAAAGGGCGTTTAAAATCTTAGGGTAGGTGCGGGACCCTCTAAGAGGGTCCGATACCCGGCATGAAAATAACCATTAAAGCCAAACCTAGAACAAAAAGATAAAACTTGAAAAAATTCATTATGTATCACCTAATTCTAATTGTTTTTTTATTCTGTTTTTTTGTTTCACTGAGTCTGCTTAATTGTAAGGGGATTTTAAACTAACCAACACGCTCTTAGTTTATTACAAAATTAAAAAAAACAACAGTGGTTAATTATAAGCTTTTTTTCATAATCTAGTAATTTTAAGCAGAAAAAACACGAAGCACCTTATTCTTCCCAATCGGCGTGACTTGACGTGATATTTTATAATAAGTGTGGTTCATGTGTTTGCTTAAGAGTATATGGGTACTTTTTCATAATTGCAACGGGGGATATAATATTTCCATGCTTGCGTTTAAATAAGACTAAGGAGTTTCAAACATGCTCAGAGTAAGCGGTATTAAATTGTCCCTTAATGAAGATGAATCAGAACTTAAGCATAAACTGGTTAAAAAGCTTAAAGTTAACCCGAGTGATATTGTACGGTACAATATCTTCAGACAAGCCGTGGATGCCAGAAAAAGGAATAGGATACATTTTGTTTATACCGTAGACGTGGAATTGGCAAATGAGAATAAAGTATTAAATAAATTGCAGGATAGTGAGGTTAAAGTTGCCCCGCCCCAGCAATATGAATTTGTGCCCACCGGGAAAGAAATATTGTATCACCGGCCGGTGGTGGTAGGTACCGGCCCAGCCGGTTTGTTCGCGGGCCTTTTGCTGGCGCAGATGGGATACAGCCCTCTTTTGCTGGAAAGGGGTGCTGATGTTGATGCCCGTACAGAAATTGTAAACTCCTTTTGGCATACCGCAAACTTAAATGAAGAATGCAATGTGCAGTTTGGGGAGGGGGGAGCAGGAACTTTTTCCGACGGTAAACTGACCACTCTGATTAAAGATAAAAGATGCGGTAAGGTTCTTGAGGAGTTGGTGCTTGCCGGTGCTCCCGAAAAAATTACTTATTCCCATAAACCTCATGTGGGCACTGATATTCTAAGGTCGGTGGTAAAAGGTATTCGTAAAAGGATAACGGAATTGGGCGGCGAAGTGAGATTTAATGCCAAGCTAACGGGTATAATGGTAGAAAACGGCCGTATGCAAGGCGTAAAGGTTAATAATAGTGAAGTACTGGCTACGGATGTGTTGGTGCTGGCCATAGGGCACAGTGCTCGGGATACCTTCACCATGCTGTTTGATCAAGGTGTGCATATGAGTCCCAAACCTTTTTCCATAGGAGTACGAGTAGAACATCCGCAGGAGCTTATTAACAGGGCTCAGTATAAAGACTTAGCAGGGCATCCTAAATTGGGACCGGCTGAGTATAAACTGGCATATCATGCACCCGGTGGCAGGTCGGCTTATACGTTTTGCATGTGCCCTGGTGGAACGGTAGTGGCAGCAGCATCCGAGGCCGGACACGTAGTCACCAACGGTATGAGCGAATTTGCAAGGGATAAGCCAAACGCTAACAGCGCTCTTTTGGTTGGGGTAAAACCGGAAGATTTTAGCAGCGTTCATCCCCTGGCCGGAATTGACTTTCAACGGCAGTGGGAAAGCAGAGCTTTTGCATCAGGGGGAAAAGATTACCGGGCGCCTGCCCAGCTGGTGGGAGATTTTTTGGCGGATAGGCCATCCAAGGCCCTGGGCTCAGTGGAGCCCTCGTACACAATGTCTGTTAAACCGGCTGATTTGAAAAACAGTCTGCCTGAATATGTGATTAAAACCTTGCGAGAAGCAATTTGCAAATTTGATAGTAAGATAAAAGGGTTTGCTCTGCCTGATGCCGTATTAACCGGTGTGGAGACCAGAAGTTCGTCTCCGGTGAGGATTCAGAGAAATGAATTGGGCGAGTCGAATATAGCCGGTCTTTACCCTGCCGGGGAAGGAGCCGGGTATGCCGGTGGCATAATATCTTCAGCGGTGGACGGTATGAGGATGGCGGAAAATATTGCGATAAAATACAAGCCTTTAATGTAAAACAGGGATGTATCTTTTGAGGGGAGACAGAATGGCAACTAAAGATAATGCAATAAGCGAGGAGGCGCTCAGGCGCCTGGAAAAAATCAATGTCCCTTTTAACAGCGATTCTTTTTTTCAGTGCGTACAAGACCGGAACCTGAATGCGGTAAGGGATTTCTTGACTGCAGGGATGGACCCTAATGTAAAGGATACCTTTGATGCAACAGCCTTAATGATTGCCGCTAATAAAGGCTATGCAGATATGGCGAAAATACTGTTAGAGAATGGTGCCGGGGTGAACATAAAAAGTGATGACGGAATAACAGCTCTAATGGCGGCAGCATATCAGGGGCACGAGGATATTGTAAGGATGTTTTTGGATCACGGTGCCGATGTGTATGTAAAGAGTGAAAGCGGCCTAACCGCTTTGATGGCAGCCGAAAGCATAAATGATGCTGCTATTATCCAGTTGCTCAAAGATGCAGGAGCAGAAGGTGGTTTGTAAGAATTATGGCTGATACCGGTACATATCCGCAAAAGGTGGCTGTGATAGGAGGAGGAGCTGCAGGGCTTACCGCCGCTTTAGCAGCCAGGTATAACGGTGCCGAGGTGACGGTGCTGGAACAGAAAGACAGGGTAGGCAAGAAGATTCTGGCCACCGGTAACGGTAGATGTAATTTGAGTAATACTGATTTGAATGTTTCCCACTATCACGGTAAAAATTCAAAGTTTGCCTTCGGGGTGCTAAACCGCTTTGACTTCCATCAAACAATGGAGTTGTTTGAAAGGCTGGGAATTGCCTGGAAAGTAGAAGACGGAGGCAAGGTCTATCCCATGTCTGACCAGGCTTCCAGCGTGTTGGATGTAATGCGCCATGAATTAGAGATGTTGAGAGTGGAAACCAGAGTAGAAACTAAAGTTAATGCTATTACACCGCAATCCGGTGGATTTATTTTGCAGCTTAATAGCGGTGAATGCCTTAATGCTCACCGGGTCATTGTTACCACCGGGGGGAAAGCCGCCCCCAACCTGGGCTCAAACGGCAGTGGTTATACACTGGCGGAGCAATCAGGACACAGCATAATTGAGCCATTTCCGGCCCTGGTACAGTTGAAATTATCAGCCGGTTTTTTAAAACAGATATCCGGAGTAAAGTTTGAAGGTGAGGCGGAGATCTGGGCGGCAGGAAAGTGCAGGGCACAAGCTGTGGGGGAGATACTGTTTACTAATTACGGCATTTCCGGCCCTCCTATACTGGCGTTGAGCAGGAAAGCAGGAGAATACCTGCGCACTGGAGAGAAAGTTTTTATCAGAGTTAATTTAATAAACTCTATGTCACCGCAAGAACTGGAGACATTTTTAGTCAACCGCCTGCAGCAGCAGGCGCACAAAAGTGCTTTCTTCAGCTTCGTGGGATTTATAAATAAAAGGCTGGTGCCGGTTATCCTACAAGAGGCAGGGGTTATTGATATACATAAAAAGGCCGGCCAGGTGACCACCGGGGAAAGAAATGCTATATTAAAGATATTGCAGGATTGGCGCTTCGAAGTGACCGGTACTAATTCCTGGAATGCCGCACAGGTTACTGCCGGCGGAGTGGACGTAAAAGATATAAATCCCAAAACTATGGAATCCAAGCTTGTACCTGGGATTTTTTTTGCCGGGGAAGTGCTGGACATAGACGGTGATTGCGGTGGCTATAACTTGCAGTGGGCGTGGTCATCCGGCTATGTTGCCGGAGAAAGCGCAGCGACCTAATAATATATTGTAATGTACAGAGGGGAGAGATTTTGATGTCTGGTTGTGGTAGTTGTTCAGCTTGTGGCGGAGACAGTGAAAGGGCACAGGAATATAAAAATGGCTTTGGGCAGTCCGCAGTGGAGTGTCCTTTATGCGGTAATGAAGTAACCTTTGAAAAGTTGCCGCTTCATCGTAAAGTGACCTGTACAAAATGTACTACTAAAATAGAAGTTATCCCCTTGTTGTTAAATTAATTAAAGATTATGTGGAGGGGATAAAGATATGCGGGCGGAAATATTATCCATAGGCACGGAGCTTCTTCTGGGAGACATCGTTAATACAAATGCTCAGTACCTTTCCAAAAAGCTGGCTGAAATGGGCATTTACGTTTATTACCAGGCTGTAGTAGGAGATAACCCGCAAAGGATTCAAGAGGCTTTTGAAAATGCTTTTAAAAAGTCTGACATGATTATAACCACCGGTGGACTCGGGCCAACTAAGGATGATTTGACAAAGGAAATGGCAGCCGAGTACTTTGGTAAAAATATGGTTCTAGACGAGGAATCACTGCAAAGAATAACTAACCTTTTCCAAAAACAAAATTGGAAAATGAGCAAAGGAAATAAAAAGCAAGCCTATTTTCCGGCTGGAGCTATAATCCTTAAAAACGACAAAGGAACTGCGCCTGGTTGTATTATCACGGAGAACGGTAAAACCGCTGTACTTCTGCCGGGCCCGCCTCAGGAAATGAAGCATATGTTCGAAAAGGGGGTTGCCCCCTATCTTGCTCAGTTTCAACAAGGGATAATTCAGTCCAAAGTGTTGCGCATCTGCGGCCTTGGAGAGAGCACTATGGCAGAAAAAATTGCTGATATTATAGACGCTCAGACCAACCCCACCGTGGCCCCCTATGCTAAGGACATGGAAGTAACACTGAGGATTACGGCAAAAGCAAAGGATAAAGAAGAGGTAAGGAATCTAATTGCGCCCGTGGAAGCCCAAATTAGGGAGCGCTTAGGTGAAAGCGTGTACGGGGAAGGGGAGACCACCCTCGAAAATGTGATTGGAGAAAGCCTGGTGAAAAAAGGCCTCACTATTTCTGTGGCAGAATCCTGTACCGGGGGAATTATAACGGCCAGGCTGGTGAACTATGCCGGTATCTCTTCGGTTTTAAAAGAAGGGGCTGTTACCTATAGTAATGAGGCCAAAGTAAGAAACCTTGGTGTGAAGGAAGAAACCCTCAGCAAATTTGGTGCTGTAAGCCCGGAGACAGCCGGTGAAATGGCCGCCGGAATTGCATCTGTCTCCAATACTGATATAGGACTTTCCACTACCGGTATCGCGGGTCCTAGTGGAGGCACACCGGAAAAACCGGTGGGGCTGGTATACCTAGGCCTTTACATCAAAGGTGAGACAAAGATTAAAAAAATACAAATTGCGGGTGACAGGAACAAAGTTAGAAATAGAACTGCTGTGTTTGCGCTTGATTGGCTAAGAAGAGAGCTCAGCCGGGTATGATTTTGTGCAATCTAAAACCCCCATCCTATGAAGGTGGGGGTTTTAGATTACGATGCCAAGTTTTACTCAGATCCGGAATAACCGAAGAAAGGCATCATGCCGAATACCAGCAAAATCAAAATTAAAAAGAGAATGAAGCTGCCGTCAAAATAAGAACCCGTAGCGCCGTCAGGCATCGGATATACCTCCTTTGTGTTTTAGTCACATTAACAGGGTATTCAATGAGGCCGCATGGCGTGAAGAAAATAACTAAGAAAGATTATTCCTAACCGAAAAGCAGAAAGCCTCAAAAGGTAACTTTTTGAGGCCAAAGGAAAAACTGGATTATCTTTTCTGTTCACTTAATCAATGATGATTGTGAATTGTCATTGACGGAGACACCTTGGCAGGAATTCCGGAAGCTTTGGATGATTTAATGCAATGATTGAAAACCTCATAGGTGGAAATAAGAATGGTAGTCAACAGTGGTACACCGAAAGCAACAAAAAGCAGTGTAAAGGCCATCCTCATTCTATCTACCCCCTTTGTTGGAGTTGCTTTAGGTATATTGTATACAATATGTAAAATTGTGCAACCCTTCACAAATGTTTTGTAATAGCAAATGTATTCAAAAAATTATTGACAAAAAGAAAAAGCACTGGTTTAGCTTAGGTGCGGGTGGTTTTCAAGAATGTGATTGAATAAAAGTTTTAAGGATGCTCCACAGGGAATATTAAAATAGTGTCGAATTAACAATTGGGATATTGTTATGAAGCATGCATTATGTTCACGGGGAGGTAGTAAGGAATGTGTCAGGCAGGAAATTTAATTAAGTATATCTGTGAGGATTGCAAGTCGGAGTTCTGGGTGCAGTCCGAGGATCAAGAGCCCAGGTTTTGTCCCTTTTGTGAAATGGCTAAATTAACAAAGGTGGATTAATAATTAAAAAGGGACAGGCACCTTTTTCGCTTATTAAAAAAGCTGCCTGTCCCTTTTTTGTTTTCACGAGGTTTCATTCTTGTTTCGTAAAAAACTAAGCCAATCTCCGGTATGAATGATAGCAGCATTTTTCTTTAGCCACTCCGCTCTGGAAGGAGGCCATAGATACATATGAGCTTTAACGATCTCCCCGGTATCCAGATTTTCAACATCTTTGATTTCCCGCATTAAGTGACTCTGACTTTCAACGCCGGTATATTTTTGAATTTCGTCAATCTGGGTTAAAGCCAAGCTCAAGTCGTCTGCCTCGTACAGGGTGCCTTTAATAACCGCTTCGCCCTCTAACACCACCGGATAATTATCTCCCGGTAGGTAATACATTACGCCTTTGGCCTTGGCTTGATAATCCTTAGGACTACAGGGCTTTAAAAAGCGGTTGTAGTTTTCCAGACCGGGAAGTAGAGTCCCATATACAAAAAGCCTGTGTATATACAAAAATAACACACCCCGCTAAAATATATATTTTACTAATTTTTCTTGCTTAGACATGGCTTTTCCTTTAATTATTTTTAGCAATTATCTAAAAACTTATTAGTTCTGCCATTCTTCCAGGGTAACCCATTCTTCCAAATATTCTTCCAGGGTATTTTTTTGGTGTTCTAATTTATCGCTTTTATCTTGGTATAAACTGTGATCACTGTAAACATCCGGCTGGTAGAGTTCTTTTTCCAATACTGCAATATTGTGTTCCGTTTCCTTGATCAGCTTTTCCAATTCGCTGGCTCGCCGCCGGCGTTTTTTCTCTTCCCGTTCCTTTTCCTTGGTGCGAAGGTAGTGTAGTTTTCCCTTGCCGGGTTTTTTATCTTCCGGGGATTTATCTTTGCCGGCTGTATCACCGGCGGCATGATTATTAGAAACAGTGCTTTTTTTTTGCATGTAATAATCATAACTGCCGGGGTAGTCAGTTACACCATTGGATTTAAGTTCTATAACTCTGGAAGCAATTTTGTTGATAAAATAACGATCGTGAGAGACAAAGAGCAGAGTGCCGGGATACTCCAAAAGAGCATCTTCCAATGCTTCCCTGCTATAGATGTCCAGGTGGTTTGTAGGCTCATCCAGGATTAAGAAATTGGCTTTTTGGCACATGAGCCGGGCCAGAGCCAGCCGGGCCCTTTCACCACCACTGAGAGTGGAAACCTGCTTAAAGACATCTTCACCTGTGAAAAGAAATCTTCCCAATACGCTTCGTACATCTTTTTCATCCATGGCAGGATAGTAATCCCATAATTCATCCAGGACGGTCTTGTGATCAGATAAGTACTCTTGTTCCTGATCATGGTAGCCCATGCTGACATGGAAACCTTCCGAAATTTCACCCTTTAGGGGTAGTAGATTTCCGGCAACAGTTTTCAGCAAAGTAGTTTTTCCTGTGCCGTTGGGACCCAGCAAGGCCACACGCTGGTTCCGTTGAATAAGAAAACTTATATTTTCGGAAACAATTGTATTTTTATAACCCACAGCCAGATCCTCTACGGTTAATACTTCCTTGCCACTATTACGAAGGATATCAAAGGAGATACCGACCTTTTCATTGTTAGTTACAGGTGCCTCTACCGGCTGCATTTTTTCCAGCTGTTTCTGCCTGGCCTTGGCCCGCCCTGAAGTAGAATCACGCGTGATGTTTTTTTGTACGAATTCTTCCAGCTGGGATTTTTCAGCCTGTTGTTTTTTATACTCAGCCAGCTGCTGTGCCAGCCGTTCGGCCTTAAGTTTCACGAAGCGGGTGTAATTACCGTTATACCTTATTATTTTGTGATGTTCCAGCTCAAAGATAACGTTCATCAAATTATCTAAGAAATAGCGGTCGTGAGAGACAACCAGCACAGCACCTTCATATGTCTGCAGGTATTTTTCCAGCCAGGCCAAGGTTTCCATGTCCAGGTAGTTAGTAGGTTCGTCTAAAATTAAGATATGCGGCTTTAACATTAATAGTTTAGCCAGGGCCAGCCGTGTCTTTTGACCTCCACTGAGGGTGGAGATTATTGTATTATAATCATCATCCACAAACTTTAGTCCTTGTAAAACACTGTGTATGGTAGCCTGATAAGTATAACCGCCGGCCAGCCGAAATTGTTCCCCCATGGTGGCGTACTTTTCACTTACCTGCCGGTATTTTTTGGGGTCTGACATAACAGCAGGATCACCCATACGGGATTCCAGTTCGCGCAGTTTTTCCTCCATGTTTACTACCGGGCGTAAAGCCTCCAACAGCTCATCCCAAACAGTGCGCGTTGATTCCAGGCCACCGTCCTGGGACAGGTATCCAATGTTAACTTCCTTAGCCTTGAAGATTTCTCCCTGGTCTGATTCCATTTCACCGTTAATTATTTTCAAAAGAGTTGATTTGCCGGCGCCGTTAGCACCCACCAGCCCGATGCGTTCATTGTCCTGTATGGTAAGGGTAACATCCTCAAGCACTTTTTCGGTTCCGAAGGACTTATATACGTGAGAGGCCTGCAGAAGAATCATTGAATCACTCCAAATAAAAAGCTCAACAATATCATATTATAGCACGCTCTGCCGGGTTGGTGGCAAGAATAAGGAAGGAGAAGGGGTGAATCGCAAAGAAATAATAAAAGAAAATAGAAGAGATGATGGAAATGGAGGTCATTACACATGGAGAGATTTAAAAAATACATGGGCAGAGAGCTGAACATTGAAAATGTGAAAAATGAGCAGCAGCTTAATAGTTACGGGGTAAAATGTACATTCTTGCCAGACCCGGTGGAAGAATTTGATGAATTTGAGTTTAGAACGAGCTTTAGTGGCCAGGATAACATTGTTATTACGGTGACAATTGAGCTGGGTAAAATCCAAAGAGTTATGTTCGGGGTGGCAGATGCTGACAACCCGGATGTTGTAAGGAGTTTCACCGGAGAAAAGTTGGAAAGTTTTTTGGCGGAGAAGGGTAATGAAATGATAGGATTTTTTGAGTTTATTGCATGATGATTGTAGATTCTCATAACAAGTGTCAGTAGTTCTCACAACGAGTGTCAATAACTTTACAATACTTGCCATCCGTCTTTGACGGGTGGCTTATTATTTCCTGTACAATACAAACATATTGTGCAGGAGTTTCCCCCCCTTGCTATTTTACAAATGGCCGTGGATAAGCTCGTAGTAGAAATATTAATGTTGCTTTACAAATTTGACCTTAATATAAACCAAGATCTTGAGAATAGTAAACAGCTCCTGAATAGAACTCCTGGCACCAGCGGAAAGATCCTTAAACACAATCTATTTGATTAGTTATGTCATACCGATGATCCCTGTTTCACCCCCTGATGGCGCTTAGCCCGGGTGGGCATAATCCTGTGTAAACAGGTTAACCTAATTTGAAATTACTAATCGGACAGGGGGAAAAGAATCTTGAGCTGGCATACTATGGAGTTTAAATCAGTGACCTCCGACCTTAACGCAAATATCGATGAAGGGCTGTCATTTGATGAAGCGTCAGCCCGGTTAGAGAAATATGGGCCAAACCTGTTAAAAACAAAAAAAGGGGTATCGCCCTGGAGGCTTTTGGCCGACCAGTTCAAAAATATAATTGTGGGGCTTTTAATAGCCGCTACCGTTATTTCATTTCTGTTGGGGGAAACAATTGAGGCAGCGGCCATATTAGTGGTCATTGTGTTAAATGCTTTATTGGGTTTTATAACTGAGTACCGGGCCGAACAGGCAATGGATGCCCTCAAGAAAATGGTATCAACCAAGGCTAAGGTATTAAGAGGCGGTAAAGCAACCCAAATACACGCTGAAAAAATAGTTCCCGGTGATATTCTCATTCTGGAAGAAGGAGACCGTGTGGCTGCCGACGGTAGACTTTTTAAAGCTGATAACTTGTCAGCCATCGAATCATCCCTTACCGGAGAGTCAGAGGCAGTGTTTAAATCCATCGATAAACTTGAAGACCCTGACGAAGCCATCGGGGACAGGGTAAATATGGTCTATATGGGTACCAGCGTAGCCAGAGGCTCGGGTAAGGCATTGGTGGTTGCCACCGGACAGGCAACAGAAATGGGTAATATCACAAAACTGCTTGCAGAAACCGAAACTGGACAAACTCCCCTGGAAAAAAGACTTAACACCCTTAGTCGCTCCCTGGTTTTCGTGACTCTGGCCGTCACTGTTGTGGTTGCTGTATTTGGCATCATTACCGGCAGACCTCTTATAACCATGTTGTATACAGCCATTGCCCTGGCCATTTCCGCAGTACCGGAAGGGCTGCCGGCGGTGGCAACAATCACCCTGGCTATCGGTATGAAAAGGATGGCACGGCAAAAGGCCATTATAAGGCGTCTTCCGGCGGTGGAAAGTCTTGGTTCTACTACATTTATCTGTACGGATAAAACCGGTACCATCACAGAAAATCAAATGACACTGGAACAAATCTGGATGCCGGGCGAACTTATCAGCATTTCAGGCGAAGGTTATCGGCCCGAGGGCAAATTTACTCATAACGACCAGACAATAGAACCTGGTAACCATTTAAAAATGTTTCTGCGGGCAGGTCTTTTGTCCAGCACTGCATCTTTGCAAAATACTGAACAGGGCGAGTGGGAGATAATCGGAGACCCCACCGAAGGATCGCTGGTGGTTGCAGCAGATAAGGCGGGGCTGAACCGGGAAAAATTAACCCTAGATGGATATAAAATAGCCAGGGAAATCCCTTTTTCCTCCGAGGAAAAAAGGATGGCTATTTATTATGAACTTCCGGACGGTAAAAGGGCTGTTTTTGTTAAAGGTGCCCCTTCAATAGTTTTAAACAGCTGCACAAAGCTGCAGAATAAAGGTGAACAGGAAGAATTAAATGAGAAAGCAAGAAAGCGTGTCACTCAAGTTAACGATGAAATGGGCAACGAGGGGTTAAGGGTTTTAGGCCTGGCTTATAAAGAGGTGGAAGATGTATCCGAAGATCCCTATAAAGATCTGGTTTTTCTGGGCCTCACAGGTATTCTTGACCCGCCCCGGAAAGAGGCGGCTGAGGCCATTGCCGAAGCCAGGGCAGCCGGTATCCAGGTGACCGTCATTACCGGAGACCAGCCCACTACGGCAGCGGCCATAGGCAAGCGCATCGGGTTAATTACCGATACTGTTAAAGATAAGGTTCTTACCGGAAAAGAGCTGGCCCATCTTTCGGAAATTGAATTGAAAGAGAAAGTAAGAAGCACCCGCATATTTGCACGCGTCTCCCCTGAAAATAAACTTGATATTGTGAAGGCATTGCAAAAAAAGGGAGAAATTGTAGCTATGACCGGGGACGGTGTTAACGATGCACCGGCTTTGAAAAAAGCCGATGTAAGTGTGTCCATGGGCATAACCGGGACAATGGTAGCCCGGGAAGCTTCGGATATGGTTCTTTCCGACGATAATTTTGCTACCATTGTAAAGGCGGTCAGGCAGGGACGAGTTATTTTTCAAAACATCAAAAAGTTTATACACTACCTTTTTTCCTGCAACCTCAGCGAAATTTTTGTAATCTTTATCGCCATAATTGCAGGTCTCCCGGTTCCCCTGCTGGCATTACACCTTCTGTGGCTCAACTTGATAACCGATGTCTTCCCGGCCCTTTCTCTGGGGTTTGAGCCTTCTGAAAGAAATGTAATGAGACACCCCCCCAGAGACCCCGGGGAAAGAATATTAACCAGGCCATTTCAGTGGAGAATACTTATTCAGGCCTTGATACTGGCTGCAGGCACTTTGGGGGCCTATTTGTATGCTCTGCAATCCTTTGCTTCTGTTGAGGTGGCCCGCACCGTTGCCTTTTTAACCCTGGCCTTCGGCCAGGTGATCCATGTTTTCAATGTGCGCCGTGTTAATGCCTTTGGGCTGGAGAGAAGCATTTTAAAAAATCCCTATCTTATAGGGGCGCTGGCAATCACCACAGTATTGCAGTTGGTGGCGGTGTATGTGCCCTTTTTCAACCTTGTTTTGCGAACCGTGCCCCCTTCGCCTACTATGTGGCTGATGGTTGTCCTGGGCTCTGTAATTCCCGCCTTACTTATCCAGGTGGCAAATAAACTGCCCTTTGTACAGGAGGAACGTCCTTTAAGGCCTGAAAAGGCTCAGCAACCGGTCCCTGCCGAGGCACTATTCCTTGCCCCCGCCGGGCCGCTGGACATGGAAAGAGTATTTGCAAAGGCTTGGAATTGGCTGCACCGCCTCCGGCAATAGAATACCGGGAAAAATGCAAAAAGAAAAAAACGGCCTAAGAATTCCCCCCAAAGGGCCGTTTGAAAGTTTGTAATTTAACTAGTTCCACTAAAAGAACCACCACAGGTTTACCCGGAAAATGAAGGTGCTTTTCTGGTAGATGGCCGGATCCTGCTTGAGGGGGCTGCGGAAATGTTTGACTTGCCGATGGATAACGAGGTTGAGCATGTTCCTGGTACCAGCTCCGGCATCCCTTCGGAACGCGACGGTTCCACCTGAGGGACCAGTAGGATCCTCCTGAATACTGATCATCCCGGTAATCCACCCGTAGTTCCTTATTACTAGTATTAGAAATAGGCCAAATGTTACACTTGAGGGGCAAAATATTTCTCCTGTTGTCCTTATTCAAAGGGTTTTACCTGCCAGAGGAACCGGCCCTATGACAGGCGCTAATCCTGAAAAATTACTTCTTGGATGGTTGTAATCGGCCTAAAAAGGCAAAGAAAAACCCAAACCCAAAGAATATAAACAAAAACTTGAGGAATTCCATTGCGGGAATAAAACCCAAAAATCCAAGAAATCCAAATAGGCTAAGTAATCCCAACCTTTCCGGAAACCGGAGACGCCGCTCATGAAAAAATTGTAGGCCGAAGAAACTAAAAACCGCAAACGCAGCTAACCATGGTTGAAGTGCATCCCAACCTGTGATATAGCCTATAACTCCAACCAGCCCTGCGAGGCCAAGGAGTCCAATACTCTCTGGAAATTGAAGACGAATGCTAGACATCTTTATAAGCCCCCTTTTTGGTTTAATAATCCAATATTAATCACTGTACATATTATACGTATTAATATCTAATTAAGGAAGTCAAATGTAGGGCGATTAAAGATAATTGAGTAAGTTGTTAAGGACTGAATAATTCTGAAAAAAGGAAATTTTCAAAAGACGTCTAAATTGGTAAATCAAGTAACTATAACTGAAATGAAGGAGTGATAGAAATGTCTTACGAATATCTCAAATACTCAGAGAAGGAAAAGTTGGGTATTATCAGCTTAAATCGCCCGGACAAACGTAATGCCCTTTCTGAGGGCCTTCTGCAGGAGCTCAAGGATATTTTGCAGGATATTGGGACACAGAAAAAAGCTAAAGTGGTAATAATTAAGGGAGTCGGGAAAATCTTTTCATCGGGACATGACTTAAAACAGGTTTATGACAGTAATCCCCAGCAGTTATTAAAGCTTTTCCAGACCTGCCACTCCACTATGAGTGCCATCAGGGAAATCCCCCAGCCTGTTATCGCCCAGGTGCACGGTGTGGCCACTGCCGCCGGGTGCCAGCTGGTGGCAGTCTGTGATCTGGCTGTGGCGGCTGAGGACGCTTTATTTGGCACACCCGGGGTCAAGATTGGCCTTTTCTGCAGCACACCCGCAGTATTTTTGAGCCGTAATGTAGGAAGGAAAAAGGCCATGGAAATGCTGTTAACCGGAGAATTCATGTCGGCGAAAGATGCGCTAACCCATGGACTGGTTAACAAACTGGTCCCACCGGAACAACTGGAAGAAGCCACTGAAAAAATGGCAGCCACCATAGCTCAGTACAGCCTTTCGTCACTGGGTATAGGTAAAAAAGGTTTTTACCAACAGCTAAACATGGAAGATTTTCAGGCACTTAATTATGCCAGTGAAGTTATCACCTTAAACTCCACCACAAATGATGCTCGGGAAGGTATTGAGGCCTTTTTAGAAAAGAGAAAACCCAATTGGACAGATAGTTAGTTGTTTCGAAAATATATTTGACTTTTTATGACTAGAAAAAAATTAAAAACCATAATCAATCCAGAATTTAGCAGGCTCGTAATTTTCAACTGTGCAAATGAAGCGTTATAGTAATCTGCTCCAATCCAGCTTATAAAAATGATAATGCTGTATGTAAACATCAAAGCAAATAGGACTCCTGTGAGTATCCTTGCTTTATTGGATTGGTATAAAATGGAAGATAGCAAAAAGAAGATTGTTGATATAAAAAACAGAATATGAACAACCAGGGCTTCTGAAGTAGAATATGAAACAGGAATATCCGATGTTATTAAAAAACTAGAGAGAGAAGCAAGCCCTCTCCCCAATATGCCAAGTATGAGAAAAATAAGAATTACTAATCTACGTTTCATACATTACCTTTCTTGAAAAATATTTTATCTCATTTCTAAGACTCCCACTTATATAAGTGGGAGTCTTTGCACTTTTTCAGGTGGGGTAGAATCCCACCAGTTGGGACATCCCTCCGCAGGAGGTGTGTAACAGCATAAGGGAGGCATTTCCCCTTTCGTCATAGGGGTATGGGCTAATTATCAACCGGTTATTATTTTCACCTAACATGGAAAACTCTTTCACACTTCCATCAAAACCTTCGATTTGGTCAAAATGCTATAATCGGAATTTAAGCGGATTTATATATGGTAGCACGATTCCTATTCTAAAACAAAGGCTCATATTGGAAAATAATAATAAGGAATAGATATTGGCCGTCTGCCATTAATAAAAAAGTAGGGACAAGGAACCTGTCCCTTTGTCTCTATATCCAGGGCGGTTATGCTTGTTATGGGTGATAGGTACCAGAGTCCTTAAATCCACTATAACAGTAGGTTATATGGTATATAAAAACATATTGTTGAAATAATATACTGAAAATATCAAAAGGGATGTGAAAAAATGCAGCCTGTTAATGAAGGATATATCCAGTCTGGACGTTATAATTTTTTCTACAGAAATATTGGTCAAACCGGTCCCGCTGTCGTGTTTATTCATGGAATACCTACTCATTCATTTCTCTGGCAGCAGGTAATGTCGTTTCTAGGTGATGACTATACTACTATAGCACCGGACCTCCTGGGTTATGGACAATCTTCCAGGGGTTCCGTTGAAGACTTAACTTTACATAGCCAGGCTCAACATATACTTTCTATTTTAGACCAGCTAGGAATAGAAAAAGCCCATTTTGTAGGACACGACCTTGGCGGGGGAATCGTGCAAATATTAGCTGTAAATAATCCAGACCGAGTATTAAGTATTACCGTTGCCGACGGAGTCTGTTTTAGTAACTGGCCGCTACCTACAGTAGTATCAATGCGTTGGCCTACAGCCCCCGAGTTTGAACCTTCGCCGTTTATCGTACAACAGATGCTGCGGGAGGGAATGCATAATCAAAAAATGTTAACGGCAGATATAATCAATGCTTTTACACTACCGTTTAAGGATTATGAAGATTATAAAGCCCTTCAGTTAGCCGCCAGTGCTTTAGAGCATCATGAAACCGAGGCACTGGTTCCACATCTACCGAATATCAATGTTCCCACAACCATCCTCTGGGGACAATATGACCGTTTTCTCCCACCTTATTGGGGATTAAGATTGCAGCAGGCAATACCAAATTCCCGGTTGCATATTCTTCCCAATTGCGGTCATTATTCGATGTTGGATGATCCTCAACTTTTCTCACATGAGCTGGGAAACCACCTCCAACAAAATAGTGTTATGCCCGGCATTGCTTATAAAGAAATCAGGGCTACACCTTCAATATCTCAGTGATCCACGATTACGGCAGTGGCCAGCGGCGAAAACGCTCTGATGAAGTATCCCAATTGGAGCCATGGGTTTGGCAAGCTGCGTATAAAGGGATAATGACCACTGATCATAGTAGTTTTTTTGGTTTACAGTAGCAAAAGTAACAGGTTAGTGGTAAATAAATGAACCCGGCATTTGAAGTGGCCGGAAAGGTGGGGGTACCGTAAAAGGTGCCCCCACTTTTTCATTTTCTAATCTTATGTCGGTGCTGACACTTAGATATTACACCAACTCACATACCTTAACTTACCAAAATCTTCACTCGCAAAAAGGAATTTCCTCTAAAAAGTTTAATGTATTGATAAATGGAGGATACTGATTGAAAATGTCAGTAATACTCGATCATTTAACATAGGGAGTTTAGGGTTTTATTATGGAATTAATGGAAAAACAAGAACTAATATTTGCTTTGGATATAGGTACCCGTACAGTAATAGGCCTGGTCGCTGCGGTGAAGGATAATGACTTGACTTTGCTTTGTGAAGAGGTTCGGGAACACCCCGGCCGGGCAATGTTTGACGGTCAAATCCATGATATTCCGCAAGTGGCTGCGGTGGTGGCGGAAGTCAAAAAAGCCCTGGAAAACAAGGTGGGCCGTACCCTGGATAAGGTAGCTGTGGCCGCAGCGGGGCGTTCCCTGCATACAGATAGGGTTTCAGTGGTACAAGAAATTGATCAGAACAGTGAAATTGATAAAACGTTTGTACGGGGAGTAGAGATGGAAGCGCTCCGGGAGGCACACCGCCGCTTGGATGAATGCCCCGAAATGAAAGACCGTTACTATTGCGTGGGACACACAGTTTTGGGTTACAGTCTTGACGGTTATTGGCTGGCTAATTTACTAGGCCACCGGGGAAGTGTGATAGGCTGCGAAGTTATTGCAACATTTCTACCGGGATCGGTTGTAAACGGGTTATATGCTGTTTTAGAACGTTGCGGCTTGGAACCGGTGAATCTGACTCTTGAACCTATTGCAGCTATTGATGTAGCCATTCCGGATAACTTTCGCCTTTTAAATCTGGCCCTGGTCGACATGGGGGCAGGTACGTCTGATTTGGCAATTTCGCGGGATGGTAATATTATGGCTTACGGGATGGTTCCTGTGGCCGGTGACGAAATTACCGAGGCAGTAGTGGACATGTACTTGGTGGATTTTAATACGGCTGAAGGTATAAAGAGAAAGATTTCTGAGGGTAGGGATATTCAGTTTGCAGATATAGTGGGAGTCGAGCATGCGGTCACTAGTGAAGAATTATTAGAGAAGATTGAACCCGCATTGGACAAACTAGCTGGGGAACTTGCCGGTAACATCTTAGAGTTAAATGATGGAGAGCCCCCTCGCTCGGTTTTTTGTGTGGGAGGAGGGACACGGATTCCTACCTTTACTGATAGGCTTGCCCGGTGCCTGGGAATTTCACCGCAGCGGGTTGTCTTGCGTGATCGCAGTAACTTGCCGAATGTTAAGCTCTCTGATGAGGAAAACGGTTTAGCAGTAACCGGTCCTGAAGGGATTACCGTGGCCGGTATTGCATCGGTGGCGGCAAAACGTATGGGATTTGATTTTATGTCGGTCCTTATCAACGGAAGGGAGTACCGCCTTTTTAATACCAGAACCTTGAGTGTGTCCGATGTTTTAGGGCTTATACAATTTAACCCCAGGGATCTTATAGGAAGAAACGGAAAAGATCTGTCTTTTACTCTTAATGGTGAGCGCAAAGTAGTGTTTGGAGAATTTGCGCGCCATGCAGAAATTGAGATTAATGGCAAACCGGCCAACCTGCAGAGTATAGTAAGGGATGGCGACGAAATATATGTGGTAAAGGCCCAAAACGGGTGGGACGCCCGGGGGACTGTGGGTGATTATCTGCCCCAGGAGCAGGGGGCAACGGTATTTTTGCATGGCAGCAAGGAAACGCTGGCGCCTGCCGGCCTGGTAAACGGGGAACCGGTTTCGCCCGGGCATGAAATAACACCGGGAGATAATGTTGTGATTAAATTACCCCGTACTGTAGCTCACTTATTGGAAATGCGGGGAATAGAACGCCGTACTGTTATAGTTAATGTGAATGGTGAACAGGTTGGCCTGTCCCATGTTTTGAAGGATGGTGACAGGGTAAGCTGGCACATTCCTGAAGCCGGTGAGGAAAAGCCGGACCTTGGCCATGACTGCGCAACAGAAACCGGTGAAAACCCGGTTGATCAGGGCATAACTGTACGGGTAAACGGTGAGGAGATTATTTTAACTAAACCAAACCCCATTTTTATTGATATTTTTCGGCACATAGATTTTAATGACAGCCATACTCAGGGAGTTCCTGTGCTCAAATTGAATGGCGAAAAAGCCAAATATACTGATCCCCTTTCCAGCGGGGATGAGGTGGAAGTGAGTTTCCAGAAAGGATCACGATAGACCCGGAGGGGCAAGGGACCTGTCCCCCTGGCCCCTTTTAGGCCAGGGGCTGGAAAATGTAGGCCAGCATTATCACCATGCCCGAAAACATGGTGATAAATATGTTGCCGGTTTTCCACGCTACAAGGCCGGCCACTATGCCGGCAAAAAGATAACGGTTGTCAAAACTTAAATCAAGGTGGCCGGCAGGTAATAACAGTGCGGGTACAATCATGGCAGTCAGAATGCTGGTGGGAACGTGTTTTAACCAGCGTTCAAGTTTATCCGGTGCTTTAATGTACCGGAACAAGTATATGAAACCGAACCTGGTGAGATAAGTTACCACAGCCATGCCCAGTATGATGTACAATATTTCATTCCTCACCTTGGTCTCCCCTTTCCAAAAAGCCCCCGGCTATGGTTGCTGCTATGCAAGCAATGATGATATACCACTTGCCCGGCAGATATAATGCTCCTAATACTGCGAATATAGCTGATATGATGCAAACATACAGGCTTATCCGGTCGGTGAGGCGGGGCATTAGTAAAACCAAAAATGTAGCCGGCATGGCAAAGTCCAAGCCCCACTCCAGGGGGTTGGATATCTTCTCTCCCAAAACAGTCCCGGCCAATGTGGAAAATGCCCAGATAATGTATAGTGATATTTGTACGCCTGTTTGGTAGTAGGCACTGTAGCCTTCCCTATGGATTTGATTGGCAGTAAGCGCATAAGACTCGTCAACCAGGCCGAAGGCCAGCGCTCCCTGCATGGTTAATGGTAATTTATTTACGTGCGGTGCCAGGGAGGCCCCCATTAACAGATGCCTTAAATTGACCAATAAGGTAGTAAGTACGATTACCCACCACCCCATTATGCCTGCCCCCAGCATATCAATAGCAATAAATTGGGACGCACCGGCGAAAACCAGTACCGACATAAACACTGTTTCCAGAGAGCTCAGCCCGGCAGTTAAACCCATTATGCCGCAGGTAATACCAAATGGTACTACACCGAACATTATGGGTATGGTATCCCGTACAGCCCGCCAAAGCATGGCAGTGTTTTTGCGCCCGTCTTCCATTGACGATAAGGATTTTACAGCATCCATAAAAATCACCCCCGGTTAATTTTTTAATTTTACCCGGAAGGAAAAGCAGTGTAAATATCCAATTAATCAATATGGTAACAAAATTGGATATATGGAGAGTGAAACTTAGAATTGGATCTATCCAAACATCTTAAAAGCATAAAATTAAACCACCAATCCAAAGCTCCCCTGTACTTGCAAATCGCCGAAGCTGTTACTGCTAAAATTAAGGACTTTTCCTTGCCGCCCGGAAGTAAACTTCCCCCGGAGCGGGAATTAGCCGAAATAATCGGGGTTAGCCGTACTACAGCCATTAATGCCTACCGTAAGTTGGAGCAGCAGGGTTTAATACAATCAAAAATAGGGAGTGGCACTTATGTGGCTGAGTCCTCCGATGCAGCAGATGAATTATCTTCGGCGGTACCCTGGTCACAGCTGTTTAAGCCTTACCCCCGAACACCATTGTCCTCCATAATGAAGGAAATGGTTTCAGTTTTGAATTTTGACCAAATTATCTCTCTGGGCACAGGAATGCCTGATCCGGCATATTACCCCGTGAAACAGTTTGAAACCTTATTTCACCAGCATATGGGCAGTTTCAATCAGAATGCCTTTGCCCATATTTCAACCGAAGGATTTGCTCCTTTAAAAAGTTCTGTTGCCGCACATGTTCGAAGCAAGGGAATTAATGCCACCGCAGAGGAAACCATCATCTTGTCCGGTTCACAGCAGGGGTTATATTTGCTAAGTAATGTACTTTTAGAGCCGGGAGATTATGTTGTGACAGAATCGCCCACATTTATCGGTGCCATACAGGTTTTTCAGGCCGCCGGTGCCAAAGTGCTCACCCTCCCGACAGGTGAAGGTTTTTCTCTTTCCATCCTGGAGGACTATCTGATTCGTTACCGGCCTAAAATGCTGTATATTATACCCACTTTTCAAAACCCCACCGGCAGTGTGCTGTCCGAAAGCCGGCGCAGGGAGCTGTTAAGCCTGGCGTCCCGGCACCGGCTGGTCGTTGTGGAAGATGACCCGTATAGTGAACTTTATTTTGAAGAAAAGCCCCCTTTGTCTTTAAAGGCCATGGATACTTATGGCGGGGTGGTTTACTTAAGTACTTTTTCCAAAATTCTTTTTCCGGGCCTGCGTACCGGCTTTATTGTGTCGGACCCGGCTCTTATTAACCATCTGGCCGTAGAAAAACAATATGTCGACCTGCATAGCAGCAACATATCACAGTTAATGTTGCACTTATATTTGGAGCATGGTGATCTTGCCGGACATCTTTCCGGTATGCGTAAAATTTATAAAAAGCGTAGGGATGTTTTGGCCAAAGCCATCAAGCGTAATTTTGGTGATCAAATTGTTTTTAATTTACCCGGCGGCGGGTTTTACTTTTGGTGTAAAATTAACAGTTCTGTTACCACCAACAAGTTGCTTCATGAAACAACCAAAAACGGTGTCACATTCATTCCCGGTAATGCCTTCTATAGTGATTTGTCCGGTGATAAGGAGTTTCGCCTCTGCTATGCGTCCATTGATGAAAGTACTATTTCAGAGGGTGTAAAAAGAATGTCCAAATCGTTCCAACAATTAAGTCATACGAGAAGAAAAAAAGATGCAGAGCAAATTACTATGCGCCCCATCGTATAATAATTATTATGCCCAATTGGCCCGGTGATAGGGCTTCATGTAGGTCCGGGAACATTAGGAGTTGCCTACTATACGATGCAAAAAGATATATGTTGAGGTTGTTTTTTTTAATAAGTTAACACTTGGTGCCAGGCACCAAGTGTTAACTTATTGTCCGATGTTCAGCTAAGCGGCGTTGGGTACAAAGAGCTGCTCTCCGTATTTGGTGTAATTGCCAATCATCTCCTGGCCTTTATCAGATACCATGAAGTCTATTAAAGCTTTTGCTCCAACGTAATTAACATCATGTTTTTCCGGGTTAACTGCCATAATTCCGTACTGGTTAAAAAGTATGGGATCCCCTTCAACCAGTACTTCCAGGCTCATCTTATCTTTCATGGAAAGGTAAGTACCCCTGTCGGTCATGGTGTAGGCCTGTTTTTCATCGGTGATGCGCAGGGCTTCCCCCATGCCTTGTCCCACCGCCATATACCAATCACCGGATGGTTCAATTCCTGCTTCAGACCAGATACTTATTTCTTTCATGTTGGTACCGGAGTTGTCCCCCCTGGAAACAAAGGAGGATTTAGTTTCTTCTATCTTAGCCAGGGCATCTGCCGCTTTTTCCATGCCTTTAATCTTTGCGGGGTCATTTGAAGGGCCAATGAAAATAAAGTCGTTATACATTACATCCTTACGGTCAACAAAATAACCATCGTCCACCAACTTTAACTCCCTGTCCTTGGCATGCACTAAAAGCACGTCGGCATCACCACGTTTGCCCAATTCCAAAGATGCACCGGTGCCTTTGGACAGTATATGCACCTCGTAACCGGTTTCTTTCTCAAAGGCCGGTATAACTTCATCCAGCAGGCCGGAATCGTATGTGCTGGTGGTAGTGGCCAAAGTAATTTGGGGATCTTCCGTTGCTGCCTTATTTGCACAACCGGATACCATTACAACCATCAATAGAATTGCCAAAAGGCTAACTGAAATAAGGTTGCGTTTGATTTGCATTTTCACGATTACACTCCCTCTTGAAAAATAATTGGTACATGCCGCTTATTTATCTACAAAAAAATTATGGTTTTTGGTTATTTTTATACCCCCTTTCACGTCTATTTATCATAAGTTGGGAAGAGGGAGGAAGCAATGGACCAAAAAAATAACCGGGTCCAAGGCACAAATATGCAGGGACCCGGCTATTGATTAACCGAATTGCTCCCGCTCCTTTCCACCATGGGGGGCAAACCGGTTTCCCGATCGCCGTTTGCCAGGCTTTAAATTACCTGGCGCGGCTGAGCACCATAGAAATTATTTTCCTTAGGTGACATCAGCTTGGAGCGTATTAAGTTAAGTGTTACTTTTACTAATATTCTACACAAATCCTCAAATCCTTTGTGCTGTTAAATATTTTTTTAATCACCAAAAGTGCTTATTCTATTTCCGGCTTTACCGGCATTACATAACCCATGATTGAATGTACGTGCCCATCGGCAAAGCTGGTTTCAAAGGATGCGTAATGTGTATGAAAGCCGTTAGGTAAGTACGCGGCCAGAGTTGTATTGGCACGATAACTATGATAATGCCCGTCTTGATAGGTAGTTTGACCGATTATTTCATGATAATGGTTGTCGCCATACGGAACCGGCGGGGTGGTTACACCCGGGTGAATGTGGCAGTGTTCGTCATTGCAGGTGGTTATACCGGTGTGGTCATGGACATGAAGACTAGTATGAGCCATTTAGTTTCCCTCCTTTATGCACGCTATTTGTCTTGCTTGTAAAGAATTTACGTCTTTTAATTTTAGGGGTATAATATTCCAGCAGTTGATAATTTGTTACCAATTAACTGGAAGGTAATGGAAGGTGATGGGAGGAATTTAGTTAATTAAGCAGAATCCTTTGGTTCGGACATGATTTATGTAATTACCCGGGCCATTGGTCAAGGCCGTATGGCCGGTATTTTATCTGCATGTGGTGTGTGTGGAGGCTTAATAATACATACCCTGGCCGCTGCTCTGGGGCTGGCGTTATTATTAAAATCATGCAGTTCCGCCTACTTTATAATTAAGTATCTGGGAGCAGCATATCTAATATATTTAGGGATAAAAAGTTTAACTGGCAGGAAAGAGTTAAAGACTGTTACCAATGAACAGAGACAGTCATATGAAAACCTTTTCCTGCAGGGGTTACTGACAAATGTCCTGAATCCAAAGGTGGCACTTTTCTTTGTGAGTTTTTTGCCCCAATTTGCAAACGGACAGAGTTCCTTGGCGGCAGTACAGTCTGTTGTCCTGGGTTTGATATACTTTTTGTTATGCCTGGGAGTATTAACTGCGGTAGCAGTGCTTGCCGGGAGAATTAGGAAGCTTATGGCCGGCAAAACCAGCGTGGGAGGGAAAATTAGTTGGGCATCAGGGAGTGTATTAATAGCTTTGGGTATTAACCTTGCGCTGCCCGACAAAAATTAAGCAAATTACGATGAGGTGAGTAAAATGCCGGAAACAAAAATAACTATTAATAATGAAGGGTTGTCCCTGGAAGCATGTTTAGAATTACCGGAAACTCCCGGCCCTTATCCAGGAGTGGTGCTTTGCCACCCCCACCCTCTTTACGGAGGGGATATGGATAATAATGTAGTTGTGGCTGTAAAAAAAGCTCTGGTTAAGGAACAAATAGCTTGTTTGCGCTTTAATTTTCGAGGAGTTGGCCTTAGTCAGGGTTCTTTTGCCAACGGTATGGGTGAGCAGGATGATGCCGGGGCGGCAATCTCTTTGCTTAAGTGCCAAGAAGAAATTGATGCGGACAGAGTAGGTATAATGGGTTATTCCTTCGGGGGCATGGTCGCCCTGTCTAAAGGGTCACATAGCAGTAACATAAGGGCCCTGGCAGCGGTTTCCCCGGTTGTGCCGGCCAATGTTGCTGCTGGTTGTGAAAAGCCCAAGCTGATAATTTGCGGGGATAAGGATAACATGATCCCTTCTTCAGATATTCTGCAGGCGGCCGAAAAAATGAATGACCCTAAGGTTGTGGAAGTAATCTCCGGCGCGGATCATTTTTGGCGGGGATATGAAAGCAGGCTGGCAGGTATGGTCGTAGATTTCTTTAGAAAGTTTTTACTATAGTCTTTAACCCATTCAACATGGTGGCTACGCGGGGGTGATAAAATGCTGTCAAGCGTTACAAGTATTATTCAGGGATTGGGCAGCACAAGTCTTTTCATTTCTATGTTCTTAGAAGGATCATCTCTTCCCTTTCCCGGCATCATAATTGTTCTAGTCTTCGGTTATTTACTTCATCCTGATATGCAGCAGATTTTCTGGCTGTCTGTGGGGATGGGCCTTGCGTATAGCGCTGCCAGTTATATACCATATGCCATCGGACGCAAGCTGGGGAACAACGGTAGTGGTAAGTTTTCCGAAAAACTTGTGAGGGCTCTTCAATGGTTTCGTCGTTATGGTGAATTAAGTGTCTGTGTCACACGCCCTTTTGTACTTGGTAATTATATTTCATATGCTGCCGGCATGAGTAGGGTAAAGCCCTGGCGATATGGTGTGTTAACTTTTTTCGGCATATTTCCCTGGGCCTTTTTGATGCTGGTGTTGGGAAGAATGTATCACTCCAGCACAGAAGAATACGGCAAGTATCTCTTCTTGCCCATTGTGTTTTTTCTGTTGTTTGGTTGGACTGCAATTATGTTTTTTCGTAAAGTATATTCAAAAAATTAAACTCCTGGATATAAGAAAGGGGATGGCAAGTTGTCTTTGTGGCAGGCTTTATTTTTAGGATTGATTCAGGGTCTAACGGAGTTTCTACCTGTTAGCAGTTCAGGTCACCTGGTAATTTTTCAAAATATATTAGGGGTTGAAACCGGTGCCGGCGTACTGTTTGATGTTATGGTTCATACCGGAACCCTCGCTGCCGTGGTGGTAGTGTTCTGGGAAGACATTTGGAATGTGATCAGGAAACCTAATCAAAAGCTAACCTGGCTGTTGTTTGTGGGAATCATCCCTGCCGGATTAATGGGATTTTTTTTAGAAGACTTTTTTACCAAAATGTTTAGCTCTGTATTGGTAGTTGGAGCAGCTTTACTGGTTACGGGAGCTTTCTTATGGTATGCTGACAGCATTCCCCGTGGAGGAAAAGGATTGAATAAATTAACCACGGGGCAGGCCCTTTTTATTGGCGTTGCCCAGGGTCTGGCTATTATCCCCGGTCTTTCCCGTTCGGGCACCACTATTACCGCAGCACTGGCTATGGGAATGGATAGGGAAAGTGCCGCTCGCTATTCGTTTTTGGTATCGGTGCCGGTCATATTCGGCGCTGCCTTATTACATGTAAAGGATTTATTAGGTACCGGTATTCAGGGGGTTCCCATTATGAATTATGTGGCGGCCATGTTGGTCAGTGCTGTGTCAGGGTATTTAGCCATCAAATTCTTATTAAAGTTGTTAGCTGTCGGACGTCTCAAAGTATTTAGTATTTATGTATGGGTTCTTGGTTTGGTTGTGATTACTGTAAAGCTTACGTGAAGTATACCCAAAAGGGGAGTTGCTTTTTTTGCTTTTACTGTTAGATCTTTTCTATAAATTACACTACATTTTTGCCCGCTGATTACATAGACTATTACGTGACGGCGGAAAAAGAGGGGGTGAAGATTTGCTGCGCAAACGTTGGATGCTTAGGCCGGTGACTAATTGCCAGGGAGGATGCAGTATAAAGTCCTGGGTATGACGCAAAACTGCCTTTGGATGAGCTGCTTAATTTAATAAGTTAGATAATTGAAAGCCTGGCGATAATAACCTAAGGCTAACATTAAATAATCATCTGGGCCTAAACAAGTAAAAGCCTGGGATTTATAAATCCCAGGCTTTTACTTGTTTATAAACTTACTCCACAACCTTAACTTCATTCATTTTGTCACCAATCTCCATCTTATCAACCACATCCATACCGGATGTTACGTTGCCGAAAACAGCGTACTGACCGTTGAGCCAGTCGGCGTCGGTTTTTAATATATAAAACTGTGATCCTGCCGAGTCAGGGTGTGCAGACCTGGCCATGGCTACTCCCCCGCGGGCATTCGGGAGGTCGGGGTGCGTCTCCAATTTTATGTTCCAACCTGGGCCGCCGGTACCGTTGCCTTTAGGATCTCCACCCTGTACGACCCAGTGTTCCACCCGGTGGAATGTTAACCCGTTATAAAAACCGTCATTGGTTAGTTTTAGAAAGTTTTCCACGGTAATGGGCATTTTTTCGGGATAGACTTCCAGCTCGATATTGCCTTTGTTGGTGCTGATTAATATCTTTTTACTGTCACTCATGTTTCCACTCCTTTATTTCGAAAATTTTCTGGTGAATATTTTCATTATAAACCTCTTGTGTATATATAATCCATTAAAATAACAAATTTTCGAGGTTTTTATATATATATTGAATATTGTTGGACAGCCGCAGGTCATTATATTAAACAAAATGAAGGCATTAAGGGAGGTTATTACGCTGAAGAAAACCTGTATGGCTATCCTTTCCTTGTTGGTGCTGACTTTTATTTTAACCATGTTAGCCGGCTGTGCTTCGGTTGGTAACCAAAAAGTAATAAAAATCGGCAGCACTTCTTATGACTATGAAATTCCTATTGTTGAAATAACCAGGCAAATCGCGGCTGAACAAGGGTACAAAGCGCAGGTTGTTGAAGGGGATATTGATTATATGTTTAAATCCCTGGCCAATGGAGATATCGACATTTGGCCGGGGATAAGGATGCCCTTTATGCAGGAATCCTACCAGGAAAATTATAGTAAAAAAATTGAATTGGGCAGTGCAATTATGGAGAAGGCTCCTGTGGGGTGGGTGGTTCCGGAATACGTGGATATTGATTCAATTGATGAGCTTAAGGGAAAGGAAGGCGAAGTCCACGGGAAACTGGTTGGTTTTGAAGCAGGTGCGGGAATGATGAAAGTTTCCCGCGAGATTATCCAAGACTATAATTTAGATTTGGATTTGGCTGCAGGTACAGTACCGTCAATGATGGATAGGGCGGAGGAAGCTTTTCAAGATAACAAGCCTATTCTTTTTTTGGGGTTGCGCCCGCACAGCATGTTCCGGGAATATTCACTAAAAATGCTGGATGACCCCAAGGGTTACTGGGCGGAAGACACTTATTACCTGGGTATTTCTGAAGGTTTAAAAGACAAAGCCCCGGATTTGTATGATTGGAGTCAGAACTTTAAATTAAGCCTTGATGACGCTGAAAACCTCATGTTTGGCTATCAACAAGCAGGCACAAGCATTGAGGAATTGGCGCGGGCCTGGATAGACGGGAATCGCTCCAAATTAGACGCCTGGCTTGGTACGGGGGCAGGCCCTGCACCCCGGGCCAATATAACCAGATCAGGTTACTATTCCAGTTTCTTTAAGAATTATAACCAAGCCGGTAATCCTGATATTACCTTGCCCAATGGCGGGGAAAGAATGCCCGCGCCGGGTAATGACGGGGATACGGGTGCCCCTGCGGATACCAATGAACAAAATGATACGCAGAACGGCACTGGCCCCGATAGGCAATATGACCCGGGGAACGAACGAAATACTGGTTTCGGTGCTCGAAGTGATTATTACTCCCGTTTTTTTGAGAGTGGTTTATATAATGAAGATGTGCCGGCACGGGATCCAAGCCCTGATCCAGCACAGCCTGATAACAACGACCAAACACCCGCACCTGATGGGGAAACCGGTGAAAACCAGACTCCGGGTGCCCCGGACGAGGAGAATGGTACTGACGCTCCAGCCCCGGGTGCTCCTGACAACGCTCCTGACGTTCCCGCCCCGGGCGATGACACGGGGGCTGAACCGGCCCCTGATGAAGGTGATCGCCAGGGTAATACCGGAGATACGGGTTCAATGTCATCCAATGAGAGGCAGCTGTTGGACATGGTGAATCAGGAACGTCAGAAAGCCGGATTATCCCCATACTCAGCTGATTCCAGGCTGGTAAGACTGGCACGCATGAAAAGCAGGGATATGTATGAAAACAATTATTTTAGTCATACGTCACCTACTTACGGCTCAGCCTATGATATGGAAAAGGATGCCGGGGTCAGTGCCAGGGTAATGGGTGCCGAAAACATTGCCAAGGCAAGATCGGTGTCAAGTGCTCATAGTCTTTTTATGAATAGTGACGGCCATCGTGCCAATATACTTGATTCCAGGCACGACACTATTGGAATTGGTATAGTGCAGGGCGGAAGTACACTATATGTAACGCAACTGTTTACAGGCAATTAGGTTTGACCTTATAATTAGTGTACCTGAATGATCTATGAATCTATCTTTAAACCAGTCGGCAGGGTGATACCGGGCTGGTTTAAATTTGCCAAAGATAGCTAAGGTGTTATAAAATAAGAAAAAAACTATTATCATATTTTGTTATGTAATATAATTGTTACCATTGCTGGTTTTATAAGTGGTTCAAATTGGTAAACTAAAAGCTAAGAAAGTAATAAAGGAGACTGAGAAATATTGTTTAATGATTTACAGCTACAAGAATCTGTAAAAAGAGCAATTAGCAACATGGGTTTTGAGGAAATGACACCAATTCAAAAGCAGGCCATCCCCATTGCTTTAGATGGGAGAGATCTAATCGGACAAGCGCAAACCGGCACAGGAAAAACGGCGGCTTTTGGTATTCCCATGGTGGAAAAATGCACCACAGGCTTACAAAACATTCAGGGGGTTGTATTGGCTCCGACTCGGGAATTGGCAGTTCAGGTGGCCGAAGAATTAAACAGGATAGGGCAATTTAAGGGGATCCGCACATTACCTGTTTACGGGGGGCAGGATATTAACCGGCAGATAAGGGCCCTTAAGAAAAAACCACATTTTATTGTGGGTACTCCCGGCCGTTTAATGGATCATATGAGGCGGAAGACTATTCGTTTGGACCAGGTGGAAACAGTAATTTTAGATGAAGCAGATGAAATGCTTAACATGGGGTTTATTGAAGATGTTGAAACCATCCTAAAAGACGTTCCTACCGAACGTCAAACTATGCTTTTCTCGGCCACCATGCCGGGTCCCATTCAGAGGCTGGCCAACCGGTTTATGAACAACCCGGAGATGGTAAGTGTAAAGAATAAAGAAATGACGGTACCTAATACTGAACAAATTTATGTAGAAGTACCGGAACGGCAAAAATTTGATGCTTTATGTCGACTTATGGATATTCAATCACCCGATCTTGCTATTGTTTTTGGCCGGACTAAGCGCCGGGTGGATGAGCTTGCTGAAGCTTTAATTAAACGCGGGTATGCAGCGGAAGGAATACATGGTGATTTGACCCAGGCCAAACGGGACAGCGTGTTGCGGAAATTCAAGCAAGGAATTGTTGAGATCATGGTCGCCACGGATGTTGCAGCTAGAGGGTTGGACATAACCGGCGTAACTCACGTTTATAATTTTGATATACCGCAAGACGCGGAAAGTTATGTACACCGCATTGGCCGGACGGGGCGGGTAGGAAAAACCGGCTTAGCTGTAACCTTTGTTACGCCGCGGGAAATACATCATTTAAGAATTATCGAACAGGTGACAAAACGTGCCATTATCCGCAAGCCCGTGCCTTCCATGAAGGATGCCTTTAAAGGTCAACAGCAATTAACGGTGGAAAAGTTATTGCGGACGGCTCAAGAAGAAGATACCAGGCAGTATAACGGCCTAGCCGAAGACATGTTGGGTGAGACTGATTCCGTGACTCTTTTGTCGGCAGCTTTAAAACTACTGACTAAGGAACCTGATATGACGCCAATCCAGTTAACCGAAGAATCACCCGTGTCACGAAAGAAAAATATGTATTCTAAGGGCGGGCCCAAAAACCAAACCAGGAAAGGTACCGGCTATAAAGGCTATAACCGGCCTAATAAACCTAAAGGTGATAATCGGGGTAACCGAAATTCTGCTAGACGAAACAAAAAGGATTATTCACAGTGGTAAGGCACGAATTATCCTTTGGGAGTGAGTAGTTAATGGAGCTTATAGAAGCCATCAAGGGTAGGCGCAGTGTTCGATTTTATGAGGATCTGCCTGTACCCAGGGAAACTCTAGAGGAATTAATTAGTACCGGGATTTATGCTCCCACAGGTTCTAATTTGCAGCCATGGGGCTTTGCGGTTGTGGAAGACAAGCAGCTAATGCAAAAATGGTCCGATCGGGCCAAGGAATCAATGCTCGGAGTTATTGATGAAAAACCGCAGCTGCAGCGATATAAAGCTTTATTGCAAAACAAAGAATTTAATATATTTCATGGTGCCCCGTGCTTGCTGCTCATCTATGGCAGTATAACTTCCACTAATTACATTTACGATTGTAGTATGGTTGCTCAGAATATAATGCTTGCTGCATATGAAAAGGGAATTGGAAGCTGTTGGATAGGCTTTGCAACCGCGTTGGGAAATTCACCCGATATAAAAGAAATGTTAAATGTCCCCGGGGAATACAATTTAGTGGCCCCGCTGGTTTTGGGATACCCACGGAGAAAACACGCAGCTGTTCCCAGAAAAGAGCCGGTGATGTTTAATTGGGTATAAAAGGTAAAAATAAATCTGGCGAAACCGCAGGCTTTCGGATTAGCTTCAGCCTGCGGTTATTATGTTTATAGCTGTTACAAGGATACTGGTTGTTCACTTTGTCTTGTTTTCAGGATTAGCGTTTATTATATCTACATAAAGATTTCCCGCGGTATCTAACTGGGCCATGCTTACCTCATCAACGGTTTTAACACCATGTTCCTTTTGTAGTTTTTTTAAAAGCCAGTCTTTGCTGAGACTGATTTCCTTGAGCCTATTGGTCAGAATTGTTCCGTCTTCAATTATGGTTGTGGGAAGTCCCTTGTACTGCGTGCTTAAATTTAAATCCTTCGGGGTCACCGGTTGCTGTTGACTTTTCATTTGGATAGAAAACTGGCCGTTGCGTTCATAAATAGCATTTTCTACATCGTGAATATTGAAAACCTTTTGCTCCCTTAACAGCATCAGCAGGTCGTCATAATTAAGCCTCTGCCTGCTCATAGCCTCCTCATCGATTTTCCCGTTTTGAATGATAACAACCGGCTCACCTTCTATTATTTTTCTAATAGGAACCCATTTTAAAGTAATCATCCCTATCAAAATAGGAAGCAAGCCCCAAATAACCAGCCCCAATAATCCTGGAAGAAAAGGGTCCTGCGGGTTTGTAGTTAACGCAGCTGCAATGGAACCTATGGTTATGCCGACAATGTAATCAAAAAAAGTTAAATGTGCAATTTGTTCTTTACCCATTAAACGAGTGAGGACAAACAGAAAGATAAATGAGCCCAGTGCTCTTATTAATATTTCAAGATAAATGTTTAATTCACTCCTTTAGCCAGTTCCATTTATTATAACGAAATAATTTCTTTTTTATAATCGGCGCGATGGAAGAAGTATAATTATAGCCCGGCCTACTAGATGAGTTAAGTAAGAGGGTGCAAAAGCCGAGGTTAGAAACGATTTTTCCAACAAAAAGACCCGGGTGTAAACTTAACCCGGGTCTTTTTGGCAATACGTGTTACTTTAATTATATTAACCCTAAGCCTTGCGCCAGGTAATTAACGGTGATGCACAAAATAATTCCCATGGCTGTGGGAATTGCCACTGCCAGTAATGTCCAGCGCCACCTGTGCTGTTCCTTCTGTATGGTAAAAAGAGTGGTGCCGCAGGGCCAGTGGCAAAGGATGAAAATCATAGTGCAGAGCGCAGTGAGCCAGGTCCAACCGTGTTGGTCAACTAAAAGCTGCCGGAGAGCTGCTAAACTATCCAGTTCCATCATTGCACCCCCGGAAACATAGCTCATGATCAAGATGGGCAAAACAATTTCATTGGCGGGGAGTCCCAGAATAAAGGCGGTTAGTATAAAACCGTCCAGGCCCATGTGTTGGGCAAAGGGGTCCAGCCAGCCGGCCAAAGCCGCTAAAATACTGGTATCACCGATGTGAGTATTGGCCAGTATCCAAATTATGCCGCCTGCGGGTGCCGCAATGATCATGGCCCGGGTTAGAACAAATATGGTTCGGTCCAGCATGGAGCGCAATATTACCTGGGCGATCTGTGGCCTTCTGTAAGGTGGTAGTTCCAGGGTGAAGGACGACGGTGTACCTTTTAAAAGGGTCTTTGACAGCAGCCAGGAAACAAAAAGGGTGATGGCAATGCCAAGCACCACCAGGCCGGCTACGGCTAAGGTAGCCACTGCGCCGGCCAGGGATAGTGCCACTGACCCGCCCACAAATATCATGGCCAGTGCAATTAAGGTTGGAAACCTCCCGTTGCAGGGAACAAAGACATTGGTAAGGGTGGCAATCAACCGCTCCCTGGGAGAATCAATAACCCGGCAGGCGATTATCCCTGCTGCATTACAACCGAATCCCATGCTCATGGTGAGGGCCTGTTTACCGTGTGCCCCGGCTTTTTTAAAAAAACGGTCCAGGTTAAAGGCAACTCTGGGCAGATATCCTGAGTCTTCAAGTAGCGTAAACATAGGAAAAAAAATAGCCATGGGCGGAAGCATTACCGACACTACCCACGCTAAGCTCCGGTATACACCCAGCACCAAAAATCCGTGTAACCAGGCCGGAGCATTCACTGCCATAAAGAAATCGGTTAACCTGGCTTCAATCCAGAACAACCCTTCGGCCAACATAGCGGACGGTATGTTTGCTCCTGTAATGGTTACCCAGAACACCAGCACCAAAAGTCCGAGCATAATGGGAAAGCCCCATACCGGCGAAGTTAAGATATTATCAATCTTACGGTCCCAGTCTGTCCTCTCGGGATCCCCGGTGGTTACCGCACCGGCGGCGATACTTTCCGCTGTGGTATAAATGCTGTTTACAATGCTGTCCCTGATAGTGTTCTGTAGCGGCCCGGAAAGTCTTTGAGCTTCTTCCACGAGCTGGCCCAGAGAGGAGGGTAAGCTCATGCAAATACCTCCCTGACACTTTTTACTTTTTGTTGGCCGTAGAATTTTTCCAGAGCCTTTATTAATGTGATATCACCGTCAAGCAGGCGTAGGGATATCCAGCGTGGATTAATGTCATTACCCAGTAGTGCTTTTACTTTTGGCTCCAAAAGCGATACGGCTGCTTCTACTTCGGGGATATATTGTACAAGGTTGGGTCTGGGTTTTATTTTTTTCCAGACAACCTTGGCTGTGCTTTCCAAAAGTTGTGGTAGACCTTCTTTACTGCGGGCCGCCGTTGCCACTACCGGTATGCCTAATGCTCTGGTTAACGCACCGGTATCAATATTTAATTTTCTGCGTCTTGCCTCATCAATTAAATTGACACAGAGGACCACTTGTTCAGTTATTTCCATAACCTGCAAGGCAAGATTTAAGTTCCTTTCCAGGCAGGTGGCATCAACAACCACAATGGTTGCATCCGGTTTTGCGAAGCAGATAAAATCCCTGGCCACTTGTTCGTCTACGGAGTTGGCCAACAATGAGTATGTTCCCGGCAGATCAACCAGGGTGTATTGTTGGCCTTCATGTATGAAAATACCCTTTGTCTGCAGCACCGTTTTTCCCGGCCAATTACCGGTATGCTGGCGCAATCCGGTTAAAGCATTAAACACGGTACTTTTGCCGGTATTGGGATTACCGGCCAGGGCAATAACAGGTTCATTTGCAGATACCGGTACGTCAAACGCTTCACGGTTGGCCAGTTTACCGGTTGATTGGTAAGTCAAACCCATTTTTTATCCTCCTTTGCCCCTCGGAGATAGGGAGATTTCCTCTAGCTGTCTATAACCGTTACTTTACTTGATTCTTCCTGACGCAAAGCGATTACAGCACCACGTATATTAAAGGCAATAGGGTCGCCTACCGGACTGCGGCGGATAACCTCTACCCGGGTACCGGGGACTAAACCCAGGTCTAAAAGCCGCCTGCGTGTCAACCCTTCTGCATTTACTTCTTTTACCAGCACAAATGAGCCCACAGGTGCACTGTTTAATGTTGTTGAACCGTACATTTCAGATCCTCCCTTGATATTAGGTTTGATTAAGAATGTTAACGCCGTCTAACAACGCTATATATTATGAATAATATGTAGTGGACTGTAATTGTGTTACATTTAAGTCGGTGGCAAAAAATAAAAGGAAAAGGTGACTGTCCCCTTTTCCTTTAGCTAAACGAGTTTTACTCTTGATACCCGTCTTTTAGGCCCAGGCCCATTTTCTTGCGCTGCTCACAGTGCTGCAAAAATTTTTCCCGGCA
The DNA here is from genome assembly GCA_016278505.1 of Clostridiales bacterium. Classification (GTDB taxonomy): domain Bacteria; phylum Bacillota; class Desulfotomaculia; order Desulfotomaculales; family VENG01; genus VENG01. The sequence goes on along the minus strand of JADQBQ010000015.1, from coordinate 111,630 downwards.
TTCTTGGTTATCCTCCAAAAAATGCAATAGATTTTCTATGGCTCTTATAGTGGGAAGTGTTAGATAGTGCTCCATGGCCTCTGCTTCAGCTTCGATATCACACTGGGAATCTATTTCTTGTAAAAATTTCTGCAGGATACTGTTTCTGTCTACTAAAAATTTCCCCACTTTACGTCCCTTTTCGGTTAGTACTAAATCCCTATATTTCTTATATACTAAATAGTTTTTCTGATGTAGTTTTCGAATGGCGTTATTTACTGAAGGTAAGGTTACGTTTAAACAGTCAGCAATGTCACTGACCCTTACTACGTTATTTTGTATAGAAAACCGGTATATTTCTTCCAAGTAGTCCTCCAAGCTTGGCGACAGCACTACGGCAACCCCCTTTGTAGACCCCAAAATGTCCATTTTGAATCTTGTTATAATGCATTTTATGTCACTTCACCGGTTTAGTTGCATCTAACTTTGTTAAGCTGGTGAAATAATAGAAATTTATGTAAAAAAATAAAACAAAAGAGGTTAAAACATAATGTTTTAACCTCTTTAAACAGTCAATTAATCAGGTAATTTCTATTTAATAATTATGGGTTCCAACTGTTACGGGTATGCCCATTTTTGTTTTAATCATTTTGGATACTTTCTCCAGGTCAATGGGGCACGCCGCCGTTTTGCAGGCCTTGAGCACACAAGTGCCAAAGTGAATGGCATCGATATCTCTTTCCAAGTAATCAGCTTGTTCCAGCACCAGAGTTAGTTTGGGCATTACCAGGCCGGGACAATCACCGCAACCACACATGCCTACAATATTTACTTCATCGTACTTGGCAAATTCCCCGTCTTTAAGCTCGGCTGCCTTAAAACACTTGAGGCAGGATACACAGTTTATGTCTCTGATCTTGTTACACGTGACAATTAAAACGTTTGCCAATGTTTCCTCTCCCCTTTATAATTTATCTTTTTTTTATTCTAACACGACAGTCAAGCAGAAATTGTCAAAGTCTGATGATATTAGGCGCTTATTTCTTATCAAGGGGGGGTATGGTAAAATAAGGTCAATTTTGTCAGAGAGGAGGTACCTTTTATGAACCTTTTTGATCTTCCCAAGCCACTCCCGGATAAGGAAATTTTTGAACCTTTGATCCCGGATAATGGAATATTAATTGAAAGGATACTTTCCAGCGGGCAATCCTCGCCGGAGGGACAATGGTATGACCAGGAAAGGGATGAATGGGTGGTTCTTATCCAGGGGCAGGCCAAACTGGTGTGGGAGGACGGGAGAGAGTTGGAAATGGAATCCGGAGACTGGCTATTTATACCTGCTCACGAGCGTCACCGTGTGGAGTGGACCTCAGAAGACCCGCCCTGTATATGGCTGGCTGTGCACGGTAAGCTAAGGTAATAATAAATTTATAAACAAAGTTTTCGGTGAGGGCTGATTTATGGAATAATAATTCACTATTTATAAAAAAATAGTTATACGATACAGGCTCAGGCGGTTAGTAAGGAAAAAAGGTTTACCGTCTGAGTTTCTTATGTTTAAAAAAGAGATATTTAAGGAGTAAAATATGTTGGAAAGACTATTTAAACTTAGAGAATACCGTACTGATGCCCGCACCGAAATAATTGCAGGGCTGACCACCTTTATGACAATGTCCTACATTTTGTTTCTAAACCCTAATATTCTTGCTGCTACCGGCATGAGCAAGGATGCTGTATTTTTTGCAACGGCAGTTGCTGCCGGTCTGGTGACCATTGCCATGGGTTTGTTAGTTAACTTCCCCATTGCACTGGCCCCCGGGATGGGGTTAAACGCTTATTTTGCCACGGTAGCTGCCCAACATGTAGGCATTCCCTGGCAGACGGCCCTAGGAGCGGTTTTTATCTCCGGCGTCATATTTATTATTCTTACCGTGACTAAAATTCGTCAGATGCTGGTTATTGCGGTACCCAACTCGATTAAAAAAGCCATTATTGTAGGTATTGGTTTCTTTATTACCATGCTGGGCTTAAAAATGTCTGAGTTTATGGTGATTAAAGCCGGTCCCGTAATTCCACCAACCCTGGAGGCGCTACAGAAATCAGGTGGAATTGCCAATTTGCAGTTTTTTGAGTGGAATATGTCCCTGGGATCCTTCGGCAGTCCCATCACATTATTAGCCTTAGTAGGACTGGTCATTTCAGCGCTGTTAATGGCCAAAAGGATAAAAGGAGCCCTTTTGTTTGGGATTATTTTAACCACCTTAATTGGAATTCCCCTTGGTGTTACTGAAATACCGGCCAACTTCCGTCCCTTTGCCCTGCCCAATCTTTCCGGGTTGGCCGTGGGGCAGTTGGACCTGGCGGGGGCATTGGAATTGGGCCTTTGGACAGCAATTTTCACTTTCACCTTTGTTGAACTTTTTGATACTTTTGGTACCCTGGTGGGGACGGCCGGAAAGGCCGGTCTGTTGGATGAAAAGGGGCAATCTCCACGACTGGGTAAGGCTATGTTGGTCGATGCATGTGGTGTTTCCTTCGGTGCCCTAATGGGGACCAGTACCGTTACTGCTTATGTTGAGAGTACAGCCGGCATCGCTGAAGGTGGTAGAACCGGCCTTACGGCTGTAACCACGGGGGTCTTATTTCTGTTGGCCATTGTTTTAGCCCCCCTGGCCGGGCTGATACCCGGCGCGGCCACAGCCCCGGCGCTTATTATTGTGGGCCTTTTGATGGCTCAAGCGGTGCGGGAAATTAATTTTGAGGATTTTTCCGAGGGGCTACCGGCCTTTTTAACCATAGTACTGATGCCCTTTACCGGGAGCATAGCCAACGGTATCGCTGCGGGAATTGTTTTTTATGCGCTGTTAAAATTAACCGGCGGGAGAACTAGGGAAGTACACTGGCTGATGTGGGTACTGACTGTTCTGGTTCTTGCACGTTACCTTTTCCTGGCTGAGCATTAAACGGTCAAATTACCTTACATAAAATCTCTGATGAACATAGCTGCTTTGTCGCTGTCTAAAAATTCATGGATATCAGCTATTCCCAGGTGTTTTAACAAATCCATAACATGCTCATTGTCAACGGGTGTTAAAGATTCTGCTTCTCTGCCGTATTCATTTACACGTTTGGTGCCGGTCTCTACATCAGTCACTGATTTTGGCCCACCCACACACCCGCCGGGACATCCCATACCTTCCAAAAAGTTAGCATCTATTTTACCTTCCAGGACTTCTTTGAGCACTCTTTTGCAGTCCTTGGGCCCGTCTGCTTGTATAGCCTTTATTTTTATCTTTCTTTCCGGCCATAACCTATTCAAGGTATCAGAGATGGCCCTGCTTACACCGCCGGTCCTGGCGTAAATTCTCCCGGCAGTGGACGAGTGCTCACTGGGGTCTTCACCCAGTTCAGCCGGGTCAATACCCACTGCTTCAAAGATCTGATCTACTTCTTTAAAAGTAAGAACTGCGTCAACTGCGTCCTTAATATCTTCCTCTTTTGCCTCTGCTTTTTTGGCGATGCAGGGGCCCACAAATACCACCTTGGACCCGGGGTGTAAGTGTTTGATGCCTCTTCCGCAGGCAATCATGGGCGATACAGAGGGAGATATGTGGGGAACAAGATCCTTGTATACCCTTTTGACCATGGAAAACCATATGGGGCAGCACATACTTGTAAGCATGAAATCGTCTTCTTTAGTCACCAGGCGGTCAAATTCCAGTGCTTCTTTTAAGGTTAGTATGTCTGCAAACAGAGCGACTTCCACCATGCCGTAAAACCCCAGCCTTTTAAATGCTGCACGCAGCTTGCCCGGGGTTATTCGCGGGGAGTACTGGCCAATAAAGGCCGGGGCTACAATGGCGAATACAGGGTGTTTCCGGTCTTTTAGGAGTTTAATGATGGGGACGAACTCTTTTTTGTCCACCAGCGAATAATTTTTGCAAACTTCAACACACTTACCGCACCCTGAACAGTTGTTATGCTTAATCACAACATTGCCTTCCATATCCCTTACTACAGCGTTAAAAAGGCAGGAAGCTTCGCAGTCCTCACCGGTCTTTTGGACACAATCACCTGCACAGTCTTTAACTTTAAACACAACCTGATTGGGGTCTCCGCCGCCGGAAGCGTAAAGTGCATATTTATCGGCTGTCTCATCCCCCTCCTGATGGATTTTTTTAATCTCTTTTTCAACATCCCCGTTGTATGCAGCCTTAACCAATCTTTTAAAGATATCATCATAGTTTGATTGAGTATTTTGCTCATACATTTATAATCACCGTTAGAAACTCCTCTACGAAAAGCTCATAATCCCACTTAATCTTTCAATATTATGAACTGCTGGTTAATTTAGTATGCAGAGGCGTATGTATTTAAGTGCCCCTGCAGCCACAGGGCAAGTTCGGACAGGGGACCTGACCACTCAGGATGAAAATCCTCATTGCCGCTGCCGATCAGGTAGTCGGTAACCAGGCAGGTACGCATACCTATATGGGCAGCGGACATGTCTTCCCTGGTATCATTGCCCACCATCAGGCATTCCTGAGGCTTTACTCCCAGTTTAGAGGCGATTTCGCGATAGTATTCCAGGTGTGGTTTACAGAAATGCATTTCTTCATAGCTGGTAATTAAATCCCATGGTAGGTCCTTTATCCCGGCCCAGGCCATACGCTCGTGAACAGCCGCCGAGGGGAATACCGGGTTTGTGGCAATAGCAATGCGAAGCCCCTTGCTTAACACTGTCTGTACAGCTTCCCTTGAATTTTTACTGGCCACGGCCACCCGGCGCAGCTCGGGGAATTTTGTTTCATAAAAATCTTCCAGTAAAGGTTCCAGGGATTCTATGCAATCTTCTAGGCGAGATCGGAAGTCGGCCCAGAATACATCAAAATTAGTTTGCTTAGGATTGCGGTCAGCCAGCATGGCACCTGTACTGGACATCAATGCCTGCAAAAACCGGTTAGATTCGGTAACTGAAGCGGCAGCAGCCCCTATATCTTTTAGGTATTCTCTCATTAGTTCTTCCGTGTCCACCTGGAGAAGGGTTCCGTCCAGGTCAAAAAGAACCGCTTGCAGCATTTTCATGTCACATCCCTTTAGAGATAATATTTTATTTTGTCTTCTTTTCTACAACTTTTTATTTTTTCCTGACCTTGCAGATATATTAAGTGTGCAAGGGCCTCACCGGCAGCAAACCATTTTTGCTGTACGGGGAACATTTCCCAGGTTGTATAAGTTAAGTCCCAGCTCATTCTTGCAGCTACTTGGAAAGCATCCTGAGCCCCTTTTGCCAGTATGGAAAGAATTTCTTCCGTTCGATTTGTGTGGTGTGCTTTGAGTTCTTCAACCCGTTGGCGGCTATCTTTAAAAAGGCTTCTGTGACCAGGTAAAACCAAGTGGATATCAAAAGAAAGAATTTTGTCCAGGCTTTGTAGATACTCCTTTAGGGGGTCTCTGTCATCCGCCCAGGCTGAGATATTTGGGGTTATGTCTTTCAAGAGGTGGTCTCCCGCTACCAAAATCTTATTTTCTTTCTCGTAAAGGCATAAATGACCTGCTGTATGGCCGGGGGTTTCTATGCAACAGAGAGAGTATTCCCCTGCGTCTAGTGTATTCCCTTCCCGAAAAATGTTAAAATCAATCATTCCGCGGGATTGATATTTATTACCCGGATGGTTTTTGTAGGCCTCCTGGAGATCACTTTCGGGAAAACCGTTTAGACGGGCGTTGGCAAGTGTTTTGTCCCACTGGTCGCTAAAGTTAATGCGCCGGGCGTCAGGCTCACTGCAGTATACCTTCGAGGTTTCCGTTTGGAGTGAAGAAATCAACCCTGCGTGATCGGCATGCATGTGCGTAATAAAAAAATCGGTTTTCTTTAGATCAATGTCAATTTCCCTCAGGCCGGATAGCATTACACTTTTACATTCTTCTCTATTCATTCCGGTGTCAACAATTAAATTTCGATCTTTGCCTTTAAATACGTAAGCATTTAGCGCTTTTAAAGGATTGTTGGGAAGGGGTATTTCAAGTTTATACAGTTTGGGTAAAACTTCTGTCAACACAAAAGGTGCCCCCTTTGATTAGGAATTTTCTCTCTTAATATTTCAAGGAGGGTAGGGTAATACCTTCATTTGACGTTGTATAATGTATTGGGTATTGACAAAATGAATTAAACTGAATCGGGTTGGTGGTGTTGGGAAATGAAACTTTCTGTAACCTGTGGTAATGACAAATTAGATTTGGAAGTGGTATTCAGAAAAAGAAAGACTATGGAAATACAAGTCCATCCACCGGGAACAGTCAAAGTTATTGTTCCGAAGGGTACTTCTAAGCAAGCAATTTTGACAGTGGTAAAATCCAAGGAGAACTGGCTAACAAAAAAGTTAAATGAGCTTAAGGATATAGGATGTCTTTCGGCAGAAAGGGAATTGGTGACAGGAGCATCATTGTTTTATTTGGGCAGTAAATATCAGTTGGAAGTACAAAAAACAAGTAATGTTAAGGTAATTTCCGTTCGATTGCAGCGGGGTAAGTTATTAGTTGTCACGCCTACAAAGGATCAAGGGAAAATAAAAGAAGCTCTGGAGAAGTGGTACCGAAAAAAAGCGGCAGTTGAGATAAGTGAGCGCGTGCAGTATTACGCTGCCCGGCTTAAAAAAGCTCCCACGGAAGTAAAAGTTAAGCATCAAAAAAGAAGGTGGGGCAGCTGCACCGGGGCCGGAAAGCTCTTATTCAACTGGCGGTGTATAATGGCCCCCGGGCATGTACTGGATTATGTAATCGTCCATGAGATGTGCCATCTTCATTATATGAACCATTCTAAAGATTTTTGGGGTTTGGTGGGTTCCATTATACCCGATTACAAGGAAAGGCGGGAGTGGTTGAAAAAAAACGGGGTGCTGCTGGACTTGTAATAAATAAGAAAAAGCCGGGCTTGTTGGTATGTAGGGCGTTTGTTTTGGGGAACTTAACTGTGAAACAGGTTGATCAATAAATTAGAAGTTAAACTGGCCGCGGTCAAAGCAGCGGCACTAGCTAAAAAGCCAAAAAAAAGCTCAATAGGATCCCAGCTTTCACCTGATTTTTTCTTTTTATAAGCCACACAAGCAAAATAAGAAATAAGTGCTGCACTGTAACTTATTTGGGAAAGCTTCACATTATAGAATCTATCAAAAATAAAAACAATGCTGGAGGCCATAAATGAAGCGCATACAGCGCCGTGAAGTACAATATGTTTTTCCCTTTTGCCATCAGCTTCAGACTCTGAGCTGTACGTTGTATTAATTTGATCCCCGTCGTAAAAGGTATTTTGAAAGACAGTTTCGTAACCCTGTTCGGCGGCTTCTTCCTGTTCGAAGGTATTCCTACGGCTGACAGGTTTTGAATTAAGCAGTTCCGGCAGATAAGATCCGTTGTTTGATCCTCCGTTGGAAAGGAAGGAAAGGGTGGCCAGTGCGTTATACTTGGCCCTGTTTCTGGCCGGAGATTCAATACCATGCGCTTTTAATAATTTATGCAAAGACTTAGATAAGAAACCCTTACCTTTCCAATCAATGCCATTCATCGAACAATACCAGGGCTTTTCAGCTGCTTCGGTGAAATGATTGCTCACAAAGGCGGAGTGAAAGCTCGCGTTATGGGCAATGATAATTTCTGCCTGATTCAAAAGAGATTTGATTCGCTGGCTATCCAGGGCCATGCCCTGGACGGATTTTCTGCTTATGCCCAGGAGCCTGTTGGCTCTTTTACTAATGGGCACGGAAGGTTCCCGCAGGCCGCAATATTTGTCCAATATATCAATTACTTCTCCTGTCTCACAATCAAAGGAAAAAAGGATTATGCAAAGTTCTATTATTTCGTCTCTGACCGGGCTTAAGCCGGTTGTCCCAATATCTATAAGCCCCGCAGTTTTAGTTTTCGGCACAAATCACTCCCCCTTTCCCTTAGACGGTTTCCTCAAGCACCTCCCGTCCTATTGCCGCTGTGACGGGCATTTAAAATTTGTAAGAAAAATTGTTCTTTTTTGTGTTTTGGAATCTATTCTATTGTCATTTCCAAAAACCTGCCTTAATACCTACATTTGTTCAGAAAAATCCCGAGACATTTCTAATGGTTAGCATTAGTTCGGTACTTCAGTATTAGACAAAAAACGCCAAACCTTTACATCCTATGCAAGTTTAATTATAATTAAACCAGCAACTTAAATTAGGAAGAAAGTTGCTAGCCTTAGCAATCTAATAGTTAATTCTTGGAGAAGGGGAAATAACTCAAATGCCGTTGGAAAATGCTGCAAAACAATTAGTTGATCAGTTAGAAAGTTTAAATGTGGATACAGTTTTCGGTATACCGGGAATTCATAACTTGGCAATTTATGATCAATTGTTGGACAGTCGTATTAAACATATTACTGCCAAACATGAGCAGGGTGCCGGTTTTATGGCTGACGGGTATGCCCGGGCCACAGGGAAACCGGGGGTATGCCTGGTGATAACAGGCCCTGGCCTTACCAATATTGCCACTGCCATGGGCCAGGCGTACGGTGATTCAATACCTATGGTTGTTATTTCCAGCCAGGTGCCTACTTCCAAGTTAGGACATAGAACGGGATATTTACATGAATTAAAAAATTCGACCACTTTTGCCGGGTGCGTTGCCAAAGAAAGCCGTGTGGTTCCTTCTAAGGACCTGGTCAGCCTGTACCTGCAGGAAGCATACATGCTTGCCACATCCGGTCGTCCCGGACCGGTGCACCTGGAAATCCCCATGGACATCCTGAGCTCACCGGTAACCCCCGGGGGTGAGCGGGAAGTTATTAGCTCCGGGCATTTAACTCCGGATATATGGGATAATTTTAATCAGCTTACAGAGATGGAAAATGCCCTTAAATCGATACAAGAAAGTGAACGCCCGGTAATCATTGTGGGCGGTGGGGGTTCCTTTGCAGCCGCGGGAATAACCGCTTTGGCGGAACGCATAAACGCGCCTGTATTGCTGACTTGTGCGGGTAAGGGAACTGTTTCTGAAGACCATCCTCTCTGTGTGGGGACCCGTTTGCATTTTCCTGCCGTGAGAAAGCTTCTGGAACAATCCGACGTTGCAATTGCCATCGGGACCGAGCTTGCCCCCACCGACCTGTGGGAAGTACCTCTGTCAGTGGGAGGTTCATTAATACACATTGACCAGGACCCCAGCAATTTTCACAACAGCAGGCCTGACATTGCCCTGCGGGGAGATGCGGCAAGGATAATTAAAGCTATGCTTGAGAGTACAGGAAACAAGCCCGGTGGTGAAGAGATTACTGCCAGGGTAAGCCAAATTATTGAAAAATGTACTGTGGATGTACCCACAGTTACGGGTGTTCCCGAAAAACAAGCCGCTTATATTAAGGAAATGCTGGAGGCCATGCGAAAAGCTTTTTCCCGCGACACTATACTGTGTGCCGATATGACCACCCCGGCCTATATAGCACTCAGTGAGTTTCCGGTTTATTGCGCGAGGACATTTTTGCATCCGGTTGGGTTTGGTACCTTGGGCCATGCGCTGCCCGCCGCTACCGGCATCAAACTTTCCTTACCGGAAAAGAATGTTGCCGTATTATGCGGAGACGGGGGTTTTCAGTTTACCATGCCGGAACTGGCGGTAGGCTGTGAAAGGGGGATCTCCCTTCCCATTATCATCTGGAACGACAGCGGCTTCGGAGAGATAAGACGGTGGGAAGAGGCTAAACATCCAGGCCGCAGAATAGCAGTGGATCATAAAAACCCGGATTTTGTGGAATTGGGCAGGGCTTATGGGATTCCTTCCTGTAGTGTTCAAAATGCCTCTGAATTAGAAGCAGCGATCAAAGAAGCAAATGAAACCAATTCACCATATATTATTGAAGTAAAGGCTACTGTTTAGGAGGTAATTAATTTGGCTTTAAATGGGATTCCCAAAGCAATTATGCAAGTAAAACCATATGTTCCGGGAAAGACAATTGAGGAAGTACAGAGGGAACTGGGCCTGGAAGAGGTCATCAAGCTTGGCTCCAATGAAAACCCTTACGGTCCGTTTGACTGTTCCATAAAAGCTATGCAGGAAGAACTGGTTAATCTAAACCTTTACCCTGATGCAAGCTTTGTAGAAATAAAACAGTTAATTGGTGACTATATTGGTGTACCCAGAGATTATGTGGCTGTATCCCACGGGGCGGAGGGGATGCTCGAGACCCTTGTTCGTTGCTTTGTGGAAGTCGGAGACCAAGTAATTATCCCTTCTGTAACGTACGGACTGTACAGTGAGATTTCCAGGGTAATGGGAGCGGAAATTAAATATGTCCCTCTAAAATCTCATACCATTGATTTATCCCTCATTTCCGGAGCTGTTAACTCCAAAACTAAATTAATTTGGCTGTGTAACCCCAACAACCCCACAGGAACAATTTTCACGGATGATGATTTTAAGCAATTCATGCAAAGTCTTCCTGACCGGGTCTGGGTCGTTGTGGATGAAGCATATGCTGAATTTGTGGAGACACCGGAATATGCCAATTCAGTGCAGGCCGTACTTGAAGGCAAACAGGTAGTGGTAGTTCGCACCTTTTCTAAAGCTTTCGGACTTGCAGGTGCCAGGTTGGGCTATGCACTTGCCGCTCCGGAAATGATTTCTATTATCGATAAAGTGAGTGAGCCCTTTAATGCTAACCGGATTGGATTAGCAGGGGCGAAAGCTATTCTTTCCGACCGGCGAGATTTTGAACGTTTTCGTAAACAAATTATTTCCGACCGGTCTGATGTTGCGGCCAAACTCAAAGAAATGGGACTGGAAGTGATAACTTCGAATGCTAATTTTATTTTTTTCCAGACTCCTTGGGACGGAAGGTTATTGGCCCAAAATTTTCTCCGGCTCGGCATAATAGTAAGGCCAACCGCTGATTGGGGCTTACCTAACGGAATTAGAGTGACGGTGGGTAGACCGGAGGAAAATGAAAAGTTTATCAAGGCGTTGCGAAAAACAATAGAGACCATGGAGAAAGAGGTTTAAAAAAATGGTAATTTTTGAAAACGTTTCCAAGGTCTATGATGACGGTACAGTAGCCGTGGACAACCTGAACCTGGAAGTGGGTAAAGGGGAACTGGTGGTCTTTATCGGTCCCAGTGGCTGCGGCAAAACAACTTCCTTAAAGATGACAAATCGCCTGGAAGACCCTTCGTCGGGGAGAATACTTGTTAACGGAGATGACATTACCCGGCTTAATAAGGTTAAATTGAGGCGTAATATTGGTTATGTAATCCAGCAAATTGGTTTATTTCCACACATGACTGTTGCTGAAAATATAGGGATTGTTCCCAGGCTGTTTAAGTGGCAGCAAAAGAAAACCGGTAAGCGGGTGGACGAGCTCCTAGAAATGGCGGGCCTGGTGCCGCCGATGAAATATAAATACCGTCTTCCTGAACAGCTCAGTGGTGGGCAGCAGCAGCGAATAGGGGTTTTAAGGGCCCTGGCCGTTGAGCCCCAGGTTATCTTAATGGACGAGCCCTTCGGCGCGCTGGACCCTATTAGTCGCGATAATTTACAGAACGAACTAATGGATTTGCAGCGCCGGCTAAAAAAGACCATCATTTTTGTTACCCACGATATTGACGAGGCACTAAAAATAGCGGACAAAATAGTAATCATGCGCCGTGGGAAGGTTGTTCAGATCGGTACTCCGGCAGAAATACAGGGACAGCCGGTAAATGATTTTGTAAAGGACTTTATTGGCCAGGACCGGCTTTCTGCCATTGACGCTGATTCCCCGGTAAAAATGATTATGGAAGAGGCCCCGCTGGTGTTCAAGATGGACCACAAGCCCGGCAGGATTTTAGATGAACTTGAAGACCTTGGCTATGATTCAGCCCAGGTTCTGGACAGGAACGGCTATTGGGCGGGTATGGTAACCATTGCGCAAGTAAAGCGCGCGTCCCGCCGGAAGCTGTCGTTAAAACAAGTGCTTAAGGTCGATCGTAAACTGCCGGTCGAAGACGCTACGCTGCGCGATGCTGCAGTCATGCTTGACGACATCGACCTGCCTATTCCCGTAGTAGATAAAGATAAAAAATTATTGGGGCTGGTGACCCACAACGGAATCGCCAAGCTGACTGTAAGCCGTCTGCAGCGGCAGACGGCTAAACAGGAAGAAGGGGGAAGCTAAGTGAGTGACGCGGGCCTATGGGTTAATTTTATAGAATACGTGCAAAGGGAATACGTTCAAATTTTGCTTTTGACCTGGGAGCATATTTTTATATCTTTTGTGGCCTTGACAATCACAATAGCTATCTGTGTACCTACAGGAATTTACCTGACCAGAAATGAAAAACTGGCGCCTTATGTTATTGGTTTGGCCAATATTTTTGAGACCATCCCGAGTCTGGCCCTTTTAGGCTTCCTGATGTTCGTGGTGGGCATAGGTAAGGATAATGCTATTATAGCTCTTGTCTTGTACGCTATGCTTCCGGTTATTCAGAACACCTACACCGGTATCAAGAGCGTATCGGAATCTCTTATCGAGGCCGGGCGGGGCGTGGGTATGACAGAATTCCAAATTCTCAGACTGGTACAATTGCCTCTGGCCAGACCGGTTATAGTTGCCGGCATCCGGGTGGCTGCGGTATGGATTATCGGTACTGCTACCCTGGCTGCCGCCATAGGGGGAGGTGGACTGGGAAGGTTAATTTTTTCAGGTATATCTGCGGTGCGTGATGAAGTGATTTTGGCCGGGGCGCTGCCGGCAACCATTCTTGCTCTGTTAGTTGACCAATTATTAAAATATCTACAAGAAATGGCAAGTCCCCAAAGGCGGGTGGCCAGGCTTAATCGTAAGATGGAAAAAAAATTAATAACTGAGCGAAAGGAGACAATAAAAGCGTGAAAAAATACGGAAAATGGTTGGTAACTGTTCTGCTAGTCTCAATAATGATGTTGGGCGTCGTGGGATGCGGCGGGCAAGAGGAAAAAAACGACACTAATTCTGCTGCGGCAGACCCCATGGACTACCAGGGAGAAATTAAGGTAGCTGCCCAGAATGTCAACGAGACTATGATTCTGGCAAATATGGCCAAGCTTTTGATTGAAGAATATACCGGCCTTGAAGCCAGCGTTAATGTTGACTTCACCGGTTCGGCTATTTTACACCAGGCCATGACCGGTAAAGAAGTGGACATTTATCCTACCTGGACAGGCACTCAACTGCATGGCGTGCTCAGGTACGAAGGTCCTAAATTGAGTAGCCAGGAGTCTTTTGAAAAGGTTAAGCAGGGTTTCGAAGAGAATTTTAACATGACCTGGATGAAGCCCTTTGGCTTTAACAATACCTATACCATGGCAGTTAAAAGGGAATTAGCTGAAAAGTACAATTTGGAAAAGCAATCTGACCTGGCTGAATATGCTGCTGACTGGAAGTTGGCCGGTGATGACAATTTTAACGTGCTGCCCGACGCTTATCCCGGCTGGTCCAAAGAGTATGGGATAGAATTTAAAGAGGTTCTGCCCATGCAGTACGGAGTTATTTACAGAGCCATTGACCAAGCTGAGGTTGATGTTGCAGCCGCTTATTCCACTGATGCCAGGATTAAAAAGCTGGATCTGGTAATGTTGGAAGACGACAAGGAATACTTCCCTGCTTATAATGGTGCCTATGTAGTACGCCAGGGAATACTGGATGATTACCCGGAGCTTAAGAACATCCTGGAAAAAATCAGCGGTGAGATTGATAATGCAGAAATGTCCGCCATGAATTACCGCCATGACATTGACGGTGATAACCCGGAAACAATTGCTGCTGATTTCTTGACAGAAAATGGATTCATTAAATAATTGTTGTAGACTGAAAAAGACTGCTGCCGATCTTGGCAGCAGTCTTTTCTCGGACAAAAAGTTTAACTACTACTTTTCACCGGTAGGTGAACTTCATCCTGCAGAGAACCGTCTTTGGCACTGGACTGGTATAGAATTATTTCCGACGCCTCTTGGGGAATTTTGTCTAACTCTAGTTCAAAGTATCCCCAGTCAGGAGCCCCTGAAAGAGCCATTATGTTTCCTCTTTTCAGTACTTTGCCCTGTGCGTCTCGCATTTGGTAACTTACGACAGCCTCGAAAACCCTGGCAATACCCGCTATCTCGGCAGTAGAGGGGTTATAATCAATTACTCTAATGTTTTCTGATGCATACTTTGTCTTCTTTAGAGGTTTCTGAAGCCCTACGATCTGGGGCATGTAATCGCCTTCTTTAACAAATGCAACGTTTTCGTAACTTCCTTCCAGCACTTTAACTGTCTGGGGATAAGTAACAACGGTGGCGGCGGCATCACCCTGTGGAGGTTCTAAGCCTACCGTTGCTATTGCTTTATTTCCTTCCAATTCTACATTTGTTATGTGGGCTTCATAGCCGGCAGTGGGCTGCTGGCCAAAACTTGCGATCACATAAGTTTTGTTGTTGACTATTACCGAAGTTCCAACTTTTAATGCCTTAATTGCTTCCAGGGCCTGATTAACTTCCTGGGGATAGGAAGTATTTGGCGCATCTGTTTTTTTTGTTTCACCGTTAGTGTTTGGTTGTGAGTTGTCCGGGGTATTGCCGGCGCACCCGGCAAATAATACCGTACAAACCAGTGTCACCGCTATAATCCACTTTGTTGATATGCGCATCCTGTCACCTCTTAAAATGTTATTTGAGTTGCTATTTTAGCCCATGGGCGGTTGTTTATGCAATCTTGTCTATATACTCCTCTAAGTAGAAGTTGTCATCGCAATAGTACCGATAACAAAACATAGCATCATTAAGATCAATAATATATCAGTTCCTCTTTTTTTCAAATATATCCCCCCCTAAAAAAAGAGTCAATAGTAACTTGTCCTATATAAATAGAGACTCTGCACCCATGGATTTTGTTTCATAAAATTTTATACACAGTGCTTACTTTTTTTCGTTATAATAGAAATCAGAGGTCCAAGCACACTCAGTTCAATTTTATTCCCAATAAAGGGATTTATAACAAAAGATTGGGAGGAGAGATGTTATGGAAAGAGAAAAATTGGAGAAGGAATTAGTACAGTTGCAGGAAGAACTTGAAGACGTTAAGGAAGAAATGCATTTTATGTTGGAAAAGACAAACATTCATGTTCCCGGTTCCGCCAAAAACCAGTTTGAAGAACAAATCCGGGTGTTGGAGGAAAAGATTCAAAAAATAAAAGACCAGCTTAAAGAAGATTAAGGGGTTGTCTACGGCCGCTTCCGGTTATTACAAGAAAAAAGGACGTGCATTATGAAAGTACAAGATTTTAAATTGGAAAGGTTTTTTGCTAAATACGAGTTTAAAACCCCTTACTTATTGTGCTGTTCTGACTGCGAATCTTTTTCGGTGCAGGAGATTTTGGAGTTAGAAGGTGAAGGATCCTTTGCGAAGTTTCATAATTTGTGGCTGGGCTATACAGAATCCACCGGGAGCCCTGAATTGCAAAGGCATATAGCCATGCAATATGAAAACATAAAGGAAAGTGACGTGTTGGTTACTTCCGGCGCGGAAGAAGCCATATTCATTTTTATGAACGTTGCGCTTCAACGGGGGGATCACGTTATTGTTCAATACCCCTGCTACCAGTCGTTGCTGGAGGTGGCCAGAGCAATCGGCTGTGAAGTAACAAGGTGGGAAATGAAAGAAGAGAACAACTGGGAACCGGATATGGAGTTTCTTGCCGCTAACATAAAAGATAATACCCGGGCCATAATTATTAATTCACCCCACAATCCTACCGGTTATTTGATAACGCAGGAACAGATGGAATATATACTTAATCTTGCCGGCAGCAGAGATATCCTTGTCTTTTCCGATGAAGTCTACCGGTCATTGGAATACAATCAAGCTGACCGTGTGGATGCCGCCTGTGATAGATATGAAAATGCAGTCTCTCTTGGTGTAATGTCCAAAACTTACGGCCTGGCCGGGCTGCGTATTGGCTGGGTAGCCACAAGGAATACCGGTATTTATAAAAAAATGGCGGCATTTAAGGATTACACTTCCATATGTAATAGTGCCCCCAGTGAGTTTTTGGCTGCATTGGCCCTTAAGCACGGGGATTATCTTGCACGCCGAAATTTGAACATTATTAAAGATAATCTAAATCTACTGGACGGGTTTTTCTCGGAGTTTGCTCACCTGTTTGTATGGCACAGACCCAAGGCAGGCCCTATTGCTTTCCCGGGCATTAGATGGAATCAGGATGTGGAAGACTTTTGTATTGATCTGATTGAATCCAAGGGCGTACTATTACTCCCCGGTAATTATTATGATTACGGAAACAGGAACTTCAGAATTGGCTATGGTCGAAAAAATATGTCCGAGGGTCTGGAAAAGTTAGTCGAATATGTGCGGGAAAAGATTTAGCCAAGACATGGAGTTCATGCAATAAGTTAACGCATGGTGCCTGGCACCATGCGTTAACTTATTGCTTTTTATTGATTTTTTTTTGGTTAAATGTGAAATAATTAGTTAATTGGTTGCGTCTAAGTATATAGAACTAATACGTGGAGGTATTGCAAAATGGAGTCAGAATTACAGCAGGAGTCTCACCAACAGAGTGGTCTCAGGCAAAAGATAAAAGGATGGCCTCGATGGCTTAAATGGGCATTGTGTATAGTGATATTGCTGGGCACTGCCGCGGCGGCGGCAGTGCCCAGATTGTCCGGCAACTCTCTGCCGGTTAACGTTATAAACATACAAAAACAGGATATAGAGAGAAACGTGGTTGCCAGCGGGCGCCTGGAGGCTGTGGACAAGCAGGAGTTTTTTGCACCGGTGGACAGTACCCTTATGGAATTAGCTGTTGAGGTCGGGGACAGAGTGAAAAAGGGGCAATTCCTGGGTAGGCTTGATACTTTGGAGCTGGGCCGCCGCTACGAGCAGGCAAAGGCCGAACTGGCCGGGAAACAGGCGGCGCTGGCTGCGGGAAAGGCTGTAAGGGATGACCTTACTTTGAAACAGACCAAGGCCCAGTATGATCAGGCTAAAAATCATCTGGAGAGAATCGCTTTTTTGCATGAGCAGGGTGCTGTTACCACAGAAGAATTGGAGTCTGCCCGTGTTGACTTAGCCAGGGCAGATACTGAATATCAAAAAGCCCAAATTAAAGTCAAAGAAGGTGCTGCTGCCAAAGAAGTATCCTCATTGGAGGCCCAGGTTGCTTTAGCCCGCCAGGAGGTAGCCCAGACTAAGGAAAGGTTGGATTTGGCCACTTTTGTTGCTGAAAAGAGCGGTGTTGTTCTTTTTGTGGGGGAGGAAAAAGGCAACCGTGTCCAGGAAGGAACCCGTTTGCTGGTGGTTGGCAGTGATGATGAACTGGAAGTGACCACCGGTGTTAACGAAATAGATGCCGGCAACCTGGAGGTGGGCCAACCGGTGCAAATAACCTGTGCTGCTTTGCCCGGTGAGAAGTATGAAGGTGAAGTAAAGCGTGTTGCCGCTGCCGCTATTTCACAGCAGACAAGTGCCGGTGATATGGTGAGCGTGCCGGTAACCATACAACTGCAGGGAAATGCCGAAAATTTAAAACTTGGCTATACTGTTGATTTGGCCGTTACCACTATGACCAGAAAAAATGTATTAACGGTGCCTTTTGAAGCCTTGGTCAATAAAGACGGGCACAAAATTGTCTATGTAGTGCAAAATGGTGTGGCCAGGGAGCGCACGGTCGATACAGAGCAGGGCAATGAGCTAAATGATATAATCACGTCCGGGCTTAAAGACGGCGAACAAGTAATTATTAATCCCCCGCCTCTCATTAAAGACGGGCAAGAGGTAACCATTGCAGATGCAGGAGAAATCAGATGATCAGGATAAATGAGGCCAGAAAAACGTATCACACCGGAACGGTTGAGGTTAAAGCTCTGCGGGGAGTGTCTGTACATATAAGGCCCAATGAATTTGTTGCGGTGATGGGCCCTTCCGGTTCAGGAAAATCAACCCTTATGAACTTACTGGGGCTTTTGGACCGCTTTTCCTCCGGAACTTACGTGCTAGATAATGTGGGAGTATCAGAACTTAGTGATAATGAGCTTGCAGGTATGCGTAACCAAAAAATAGGCTTTGTTTTTCAAACTTTTAACCTGCTGCCCAAAATGACTGCGCTTAAAAACGTGGAGTTGCCGCTGCTTTATGCAGGCGTAAAACCCGTAGAAAGAAAATCCCGGGCGATGACGGCACTGCAGCAGGTTGGCCTGGAGGATCGCATGTGCCACCATCCCAATGAATTATCAGGGGGGCAGAACCAGCGTGTGGCTATTGCACGGGCGCTGGTTAATGATCCGGCTATTATTTTAGCCGACGAGCCAACCGGGGCATTGGACAGCCGTACCGGGGTGGAGATAATGCATATTTTTCAGGAACTGCACCGGAAAGGGGTCACCATAGTTCTGGTAACACACGAGCAGGAAATTGCTGCGCATGCCAGTCGTATATTGTATTTTCGGGATGGGCTGCTGGTGGGGGATGAGATAGTGGAAAACCCCGTGGATGCCGGTCAAACGCTTGCTTCTTCAGTCAAAGAGGTGAGTGACATATGAACTTGTGGGAATCGGTGACTGTTGCCCTGGAAAGTATTCGCAGCAATAAGCTGCGTTCCTTTTTAACCACCCTTGGCATAGTGATTGGCATAGCTGCGGTTATTTGCGTGGTGGCTATAGGACAGGGTGGACGGGCCATGTTAATGCAGGAAATGGAAAAGTTTGGCACCAACATTTTTTATGTCTTTGTTAACTTCCGTGAGGGCGAAAGTACCAGATTAGGTGATTTCAGAGAAGTTGACGCCCGGGTGATTAAGCAGGTGGTACCGGAAGTAAAATATATGGCCCCGGTGAGGTATTCCAATATGACCTTAAGGGGCAACCAAAATGAAAGTTCGGCGCAGGTGGTGGGTACCACGGCCGATTTTGCCAGGATTAAGAATTTTAATACCAGTTGGGGGCGTTTTTTCAGCGAAGATGATAATGCGGTGGGGCGCCGGGTGGCTGTACTGGACGGGGCGCTGGCCATAGATTTGTTTGGACGGGGTAATCCTGTGGGAGAGCGGGTTGTGATCAACGGGAATCCCGCGGTGGTGGTGGGTGTTTTGGAAGAGCAGGAATCGGTGCTGGGGTTTAATTCGCAGCAAACGGTATATGTGCCGCTTTCCTTCCTGCAGCAGGTAACCCGCTCCAACTTTATTCACGAACTGGTGGGCAGTGCTGCTTCCAAAGAGGATGTTTACCGGGCCATGGACCGGGCCACAAGTATAATGGAAAGACGACACAATGCTCCCGCACATTATACTGCTCACAGCATGGAGCAAGAAATGCAGTCCGCTAATAAAATAACCGGTATTATGACGCTGGTAATTAGCTTCATTGCGGGTATTTCATTAGTGGTGGGGGGTATCGGGGTCATGAATATTATGCTGGTTTCAGTTACCGAACGCACGCGGGAAATAGGTATCCGTATGGCCTTAGGGGCAAGGCGTAAAGACATACTGGTGCAATTTTTAATAGAGTCGGTTGTGCTCTGTGTTTTAGGTGGAATTATTGGTACTATGCTGGGCTATGGCGGTGCCCTATTGATAGCCAAGCTTGCTCATTGGCCTCCCCTTGTTTCATGGTGGACGGTCCTGGTGGCTTTCGGTTTTTCAGCCGCTGTGGGTGTGTTTTTCGGTATTTACCCGGCCAACAAAGCCTCCAAGCTTGATCCTATAGAGGCGCTGAGGAGGTAAGGAGGTTACGCCCGGTAAAACTGCACCCGAGCAAGATAATGACAAACCTGCCTTTTGTGCATAGCGAATGAATTGAATCGAGCAGCTAGCCAGGCTTGGCGAAGACGGTAAGCGTAAGCGGGACCGAGCATAGGACGTGCGAGGCCGCCCCTTGAGCCATGGATGGCGATTGGGGCGGGTATCCCGCTGGAGTGTCCGGCTGAGCCTTAGCCTGGCCTGCGAGATGAATTGAAATGAGCGGGCGCAAAAGGCAGGTTAAGGTACACAGCTTTGTTACAACCTAACCAGGTTCGGTTTTATACCGCACTCAGCTCCTGTGTGATGCCGCCATTGCCAACAAAATCGGCAAAGGATGACTGTGTAAAGCGTACTTCGGGAGACAGTGATTTATAATTGAATTTTAAATTGTCGGAGATACTTCTGTTTACCACAACTAATTCTTTTTGGCTTAAGAGGCTTTTCTTGAAAAGGGCTTTAAAATGTACGTCTGCATCAGGGAAGGAATAACCGACAAAAATAACTTTACGGCATAGTCTGATTTCTCGCAGTGCTTGATTCAGTACCTGGGAGACAATAGGATGTGATATTTTTTTAATATGTGACGGCGGTATGATAAGTGTTTCCAAGTACGACCCGTCGATGGGGCAGTGGTATTTATTTGAGCCGGCAGACGGCACATGATTACCGGGTAACCCCCCTGCCAATAAATTGATTTTAGTGTCCCAGGGTGTGAGCAGTACCTGGTTACAGCAATTGCAGTACTTCCAGTTTAGACTCCCGTGTGCTTTCATAATTTTAACCGGTGCCGGGTTTTGCACCCTGTTGGGCCTTACCCAGTCGTTTTCTTCTTGCATTTCATAATTGATGAAATAAATGCCGTAGTCTATATAACCTGCTTCCGGGTATGAGGATTTAAATGCCTCTTCCAGTAGAGTATCATAATTCAGTGTTAATATGGAAATATTGGGATTATGCTCCATAATGGTGTCCCAAAAAGTATGGTAAACTTTGGCCTGACGGTTTGTTTTTTCACTAATCACAAAGTGGATAAGCTTTATCAAACCTTCCTTGATGGCACGGATCACGCTGTTCGAATATTTAGAGTTCAAGTGTTCATCCTGGGTAATAAAGTAATCCAAAAAGCCGAAAACAGTTTCCAGGGTGGGATAAGCCCTTGTTCGTGCATCCCAGGCAAAATTGTCGGTAATAAACTCGCTCACCATCTTACCTGTTGGTGAGTTTTCTATATCCGGCACCTTGCCTGACATGATAATAGGCAGTATTTCTTTCTGTAGGGGAGCACCGTCAGCGTACGAGGCCCCCGCCCCAAAAACGAAAACTATATCACGTCGCTCCGGGAATCCATGAACTTGCCGGGCGATTTGCTTCATAATTTTCCACTCCAAATAAGAAAATGTCCAAAGTAGTTAAAGAAAGACAGATTTACAAAAAGGTACATGAGTAATATGTACGGATTGCTGTTGTCTCAAAAGATAGCTGTATATTATAATTTAATAGAAGACATCATTGGCTTTTAGACAGAAGGGAGATGCATTAATTTGCGTAAATCTATTGTAATTATTTTGGCTATGTTGTTTGTATTTAGCTTAACCCCTGTTGCATTGGCGCATTCAAGCGGAGATGTATACATCGTCGGTAACAGTGGTTGGGTAAGTGATGGTTACCACGGTCAATACTGGTCCGGAGATTTTGGTGACCGGGTGGTTGTTGACTGGGACAGCTATTACGATCATGTACGCGTTTTAGGTAGCTATTATGATTGGCGCTACGACATGGATTTTGATCGGTATGATAATTGGGACCGTTACCATGATGACGTTGACGGTGAATGGTACCACTATAAGGATGATAACGGTGTAACCCGTTATTTTTTCGATGATGACGACGACAATGATTGGAATTACCAGAGCTATGTGGATGAGTATGGTAATACCCAGTATTCCCGCACTAAAGTTGTAAGCAATTAGTCATATAGTACCTCTTTTAAAAGACGGGCCCCCTTTGTGGGGCCCGTTTACTTTTTGCTTGACTTCATTTCTTTAGTTAGTTAAACTATTAGAGAGAAGAAAATAATATATTTGTGTCGAAGGGGAGGACGAAAAGTGGGCAAGAGAAAGTATCTGTGGGTAACGCTGTTAGTATTGGGTTTGGCGCTGGCAGTAACGGGGTGCGGTGGTGGTGAACAAGCACCCGAAGAGTCCGGTCAGCAGGCGGATGCAGAAAAGACAACCTGGGAGACCATCCAGGAAGAGGGAGTTTTGGTGGCCGGTCTGGATGATGGTTTTGCCCCCATGGGTTATCGTGATGCGGAAACAAATGAGTTAATTGGATTTGATATCGACATGGGAGCTGAATTGAGCAAGCGTTTGGGTGTAGAAATAGAGTGGAAGCCCACTGCCTGGGACGGAGTAATTGCTGCCTTAAAGGCCAAAAAGTTTGACGTTATTATTTCAGGTATGAGTGTTACCGATGATCGAAAAGAAGTTATTAATTTCTCCAAAAACTATGTTAATGCCGGTATCGGTATGGTGGTTAGAAAAGATAATGCCGATATTACTAATGCTGAGGACCTGGCAAGTATGGACGAGGAAAATATTGCCACTCAAACTAACAGTTCCGGTGAAACTGCTTGCAAAGACCTGGGACTGGAAGGTGTTAAGCTGTATGATGCTTATCCGGAAGCATTCCAGGATTTGGCCATTGGACGCGTTGACGTGGTAATTGTGGACGTTACCACTGCTGCCCACTATGTAAGCAAAAAGCCGGATACATATAAAGTGGTTGGTGAACGTTTAGTATACGAACCTTACGCCATTGGTATCCGTAAAGAAGATGAACAGTTAAAGAAAGCTATTGACGACGCTTTAACGGAAATGATGGAAGACGGTACCCTTACTGAAATTTCTATGAAGTGGTTCGGTGATAACGTAATCCCGCAAGAATAAATTTTTTCAACGGAGTGTAAGCCATGCAATTGGGTCCTATCGACGTAGAGTTCCTGCTTCAAATTTTGCCTCTGCTGCTTAAGGGAGCAATACTGACCGTAGAGCTAACTCTTTTAGCAATCTTTTTCGGGACCATTATAGGGCTTTTTGTAGCCCTGGCTAAAATTTCGCGCTTTAAGGTACTGGCAATAACTGGGGGGATTTATACCTGGATGATCCGGGGAATCCCCCTTCTTGTGCAGCTGTACATTCTTTATTTCGGGCTGCCCCAGGTGGGAATTGAGCTAAGCGCACATACGGCAGCAGTGGCAGGGCTTAGTATTTGCGGGGGTGCATACATAGCTGAAATAATAAGGGCAGGCATCCAATCCATCGACAAGGGGCAGATGGAAGCCGCCCTTTCCCTGGGGATGTCTTATGCTCAGGCTTTCAGGCGTGTTATACTCCCCCAGGCTTACCGCAGGCTGCTGCCGCCCATGGGTAATGAATTTATAACCCTGATGAAGGACTCTTCCCTGGTTTCAATTATCACCATGACGGAATTGTTGCGCCAGGGTAAATTATTGAGTAATTCCACGTTCCGGTCCATGGAAATATTTCTTACGGTTGCTGCCATATACCTATTTCTAACAACTATATTTATTTGTTTGATCGGCCGACTGGAAAAACGACTGGCCATATCCGACGGTGATTAACGGGAAGGTGTGATAGCCATGATACAAGCCCATAATATAAACAAATGGTTCGGCAGTTTGCATGTATTAAAGGATGTCAGTCTGACCGTTAACCCAGGAGAAGTGGTAGTTATTATCGGTCCCAGCGGCTCCGGTAAAAGTACATTTTTACGTTGTCTCAATTATTTAGAACCCATTAATGACGGTTATATTGTAGTGGACGGCCGGCAGGTGGGCAAAAAGAAAACAGCCGGTGGGCGCTTGGTGGATGACAGCCGTAAAAATATATACCGGCTGCGCAGTACCATCGGTATGGTGTTTCAGCAGTTTAACCTTTTCCCGCACCAGACGGCCCTGGAAAACGTTATGGAGGGGCCTGTAACTGTTTGTAAAACTGCGGTTTCAGAGGCACGCAAGAAAGCTGAGCTGATGTTGGAAAAAGTAGGACTGGCAGACAAGGCCGATGCTTACCCCATCCAGCTTTCCGGCGGACAAAAACAGCGGGTGGCCATAGCCAGGGCGCTGGCTATGCAGCCCAAGGCTATGCTCTTTGATGAGCCCACCAGTGCTTTAGACCCGGAACTGGTGGGCGGTGTGCTGGCGGTAATCAAAGACCTGGCACGAGAGGGTATGACCATGGTGGTGGTCAGCCACGAAATGGGTTTTGCCCGTGAAGTGGCGGACAGGGTAATATTCATGGACAACGGAAGCATCGTGGAAGAATCCAGCCCGCAGCAGATTTTTACCAGCCCACAACACCCTCGTACCAGAGAGTTTCTCAGTAAGATTTTAGGGTAGAAAAAGCTCTTTATCGCTTTTTATGTTCCTTTTTTTCTAATACCTTTTTTTCAAGTTCCTCGTAGGACACCTTACCTCCTAATGTTTCGTCATCAACCGTTATATTAGGAGGTTTTATACTATCTCCTTTATGGCCCAAACCAATAAAACCGGAGTAAACAGTTTCAACCTCTACGTCATCGGGAAACTTTTCTTTGACCTGCCCGGCCAAATTGCATAGTCCCCTTCAACCGGGTCCGGCAGGACGGTTTGAATAAACTTTAATTTTAATCATTTACAAATACCTCCTCAGTTAAATTCTATTGGTCCTTGGAACGGCCCGCTGGTGGCTTTACTTTTTTAACCACGGTGCCGATCACTGCATAGGTGGGACAGAATCCGAATAGACCGGTGAAAAAGAAGGCTAATCCCAGGTAGCCCCAAGGTGAACCGGGTTCCAGCACTATCAGTCCGGCCACCGTCAAACCACCGGCCAGGCGGATATTCCGCTCCAGGGGACTCAAATTACGACTCTTAAATACATCTTTATAATCGTGGAAAGTTAACACCTCCTTTGGGCAGACCTGGACGCAGCGTCCACAGCCCATGCATTCGGTGGAACGTATCATCCCTTTTTCACTGATTAAATTCCGAATGGGTACTCCCATGTCACACTCGCGTTCGCAAAGGCCGCAATCTATACATTTTTCTGCATCGGCCTTTATTTTATAAAAGCCGGCCAGATTTAAAACACCCCATGTAGCTGCCCACGGGCAGCCCCAGCGGCAAAAGCTCCTGTGCCCGGTAAATGGAATGATTAAAAAGCTAAGGTAATATGCCCATAATATTGTCTCGTACATAGTTTCCCCGAAACGCTGGTAAGCATGGGCCGGGTCTAACAGCATGTAAATAAAGTAACCCCACACGATAATCATGCCAATCCATTTAATATGGCGGAAGCGCCACCAAAAGTCACCTTTAAGGGTAGCATCACGAAAGGCAAAGCCAATGGTTTCCCTGTCAAATACGCATGGGCAGTTCCAGCCGCAGTCCGCCCTTTTGCCCATGAATGCAACCGCAATGAGCATAAGGAAAAAGGGAAGGGAGCCTACCATGTGTACAGCCAGGTATGTGGTATGGGTTGTACCGTCCACAAAGGGAACTTGGGGATAAAGGTTAAACAGCAGCACCCAGTACAGGAAAAATAGCCCCATCATCCACTTTATCCTGGTTCTCTGGTAAGGCTGCTTTTCGGTACGCAGTCGCCAAATACCAAATAGGGGAATGAGATATATTTCGGGATAAGCGTTTATTTGTACCATTTTCCCGCCTAAGGAAACATGAAGCGGGTGAATGAAACTTGATGCCAGCCATATAAGACCCAGAATGCTGAATAACTTGGCCCAGTTAATCTTTTTATTGCCCATTCCAAACCTACCCCTTTACGGTTATCCTAAAACAACTAACTATTTAGTCTTTAAAACCTGTTAGCATTACATATCCGATCACTTGCGTGCGGATTAACTCTTCCGCCATGTTTAACCACTTTTTGCCCTGCTCAAAATCAACTTCACCCAGGTCCATTTTCTTTAGCTTCACCGCCAGCTCAGCCATCAAAAGGCGCTTGCGAATGTTACCGGTCAGCTCTAACAATGTTTCACTGCAATCTATTTCTTTAAGCCCTTTGAATCCGGACCGGGCCAGTATTTCTCTGTACTCTCCGGCTGTACGTGCGTCTGCCACACATGCGGCATGAAAAAGAAGAGTTTGCATTTCTAAAGGAAGCCTGGCCTGGTCTACGGTCATGTCGGAAAGACCTAGTCTCCCTCCGGGCCTTAAAACTCTGAACATTTCGGATGCGGCAGTATTTTTATCAGAAAATGTACAAAAAGCACATTCGGAAATTACAACGCTGCAGGTCTTGTCTTCTACCGGGAGTTGTTCTGCATCCCCTGCGCGAAAGGTTAATCTATCCTTCGTCTCTTGATCGGCTGCCTTTGAGCGAGCTGTGGAAAGGTTTGCTTCGCTCAGGTCAATACCCAGGGCCCGGCACCCAAAGTTTTGCACCAGGTAATTTACCGTGGTACCTTGGCCGCAGGCAACGTCCAGAACCAAATCCTTTTCGTTTAGACCTAATTCCCGGGCCATTCTGGCGGTAAGTTCCAGCCCGCCGGGGTGGAAAACATCACCCAGCAGGAATTGGGTCATATCATTTTCATAAAAGTTAACACAGGAACACTTGGTGTTATCCATGCTGACAACCCCGCTTCAGGTTATTGTAAACGCAGAACGGAACCAGTTTTCCTTCAGGGAGAACCTGGTGGATACAGCATTTCTTGGCCCGCTTGAGATCAAAATTATAGGGATCCATGAAAGCGTGAACACCCACCATGGTTATTTCCTCTTCCAGCTCTTTGATGCTTTCCGTTGAAAAACCGCAACAGCCGGCAAAATTATTGTTCACATCATCGGAACCGGGTGTGGCACAGGCTGACCACAGCCCCTCCAACGCTCCCTGGGTGAGGGGAGAAAGGTCAGTGATGAACCGGTTCTTAAAATAATCTAAATAATCCTCAACGTTTACCAGACGGGGCAGGGTAGTAATCTCGTTACCGTCATTGTAAACATAGGTAATGGCGGAACACGTGGGGTAAGGGCATGGAACAGGTATGAAATCTTTTTTGGTTAAAAGTCCTGCTGTCTGTGCATCCAGCGCCGACAGCACATCCGGCAGGGTGGTTCGATGCATGGGGTCAAAGTCCTGATGCCTTCCGGTATAAGTAACAGGCTGAAACATTACACCACGAATAGACTTGTGTTTTACGGCAAATTCCGCTATTTGTCCTAACTGGCTGTCATTGAGTCCTTGGATAACCGTAGCGGCCAGTACAATGTTAAAACCCTGTTCGGCCAGCCGGTCAATAGCTCTTAGCTTGGTCTCCAGCAAATCCTGCCCCCTGAGCTGCAGGTAAACATCAGAAGTAAACCCGTCAAATTGAAGGTAAATAGAAGGTTTAAGCCGGGTGAGTTGCTCCAGGAAAGCATCATCTTGTGCAATGCGGATACCGTTGGTATTAAGTTGGACCACCTTTATCCCCATCTGTTGAGCTAAGGCAATAATGCTAAACAGTTCGGGGTGCAGTGTGGGTTCTCCGCCACTCAGTTGAATTACCTCAGGATTTCCTTCGCTGGTCATAAGCAGTTCAAGCATATTTTTCACTTGGTCAACACTTAGGAAACTGTTTCCCCCGGCACCCGCAAAACAGTTAGGGCATCGCAGGTTGCAGGCGTCGGTGATTTCGAGAATGCCCAGGCAGGTATGCTGTTTGTGTTCCGGGCACAGGCCGCAGTCTTGAGGGCAACCTTTTTTAACTTCGGAATTAAAGGTGAGCGGGATAGTACCCGGCTTATTAAATTGCAGACCGGCCCGGTAATGCTCAAAGTCGTTGGATACCAGGGCATCAAACCAGCCGTGCTCCGGGCAATATTTATGCATAAAAACTTTGTTGTCCCTAACCAGTACATCAGCATCTATTATTTTTCGGCACGCGGGACATAGACTGCGGGTCAATTCTAAAAAAATTTCCGGGCGGTCTTTTTTTATAGCGGTGACTTTTTTGGATGTAGCAGAATGCAAGTAGTTTCACTCCCGATTAGACAGTTAGTTAGTGATTCTCGTCATTTGATTGCTTCTTGAACTATTCACGCCATAACTTTTATCTCGCCCGAAATCTCAATGATTTGCCCTATTTCAGAAACTGTCAAAATATCTTTTTCCTTTTCCATGGCGTTAATTAAAGTTTTTTTGTTTTCCGGAGGTACCGCCATTAAAAGGCCGCCTGAAGTTTGGGGATCACACAGAATAAGTCGCATTTCCTTGGATAAGTTTGAATCCCAGTTTACCTGATCCCGCAGGTACCGGTAATTATTGTGGGTGCCTCCTGCCACTGCCCCGGCCTGTATTAATTTTTCGGTTTCCGGAATAACCGGTATTTGGGAAGCGGTTATTCGCGCTCCAACTCCACTGGAGTTAAGGATTTCCCGTAAATGTCCCAGCAAACCGAATCCTGTTACATCAGTGCAGGCGTTTATCCCCACCTCCTGCATTATTTCAGCCGCCCTCTTATTTAAGGTAACCATAATTTTCGTAACCTGTTCTATTAGTGCAGCATTTACCAACTTGTGGTCAATGCCGGTGGTAATGGCGCCGATGCCCAGCGGCTTGGTAAGGATCAGGGCATCACCGGGCTTGGCTCCGCGCTTGGTAACCATTTTGTGCGGGTCTACGAAACCGGTTACCACCAGGCCGTATTTGGGAGCATGATCGGTGACTGAGTGTCCACCTACTACAGTGACACCAGCCTCGGCAGCTTTTTCCGCCCCGCCCTGCATGATTTCTTCCATGATAGTTAGTGGGATACTCTGGTTGGGGAACCCTACCAGGTTGAGGGCAATTACCGGTTTCCCACCCATGGCGTAAACATCACTCAAAGCGTTTGCCGCCGCAATCATCCCGAATTGATAAGGGTCATCTACTACCGGTGTGATATAATCTACAGTTTGAATAATGGCCTGTTCTTCATTTAGTTTGTAAATGGCTGCATTTTCTTCCCGCCCTGTTAAAACTGCAGGGTCTTTTATGGAAGGCAGGCAGCGCAACATTTGCTCCAGGTCCGCCGGACCTATTTTACAGGCTCAGCCGGAACCGGGAGAATACGATGTAAGGCTAATATTCATAATCAACATTTCTTCCTTTCGGGTTTTGAATTATTTACAGAATAGCACGATGGGTATTATAATACAAATGCATAATTGACATAGTTATTATGCATTTAAGTAATAACAAGTTTGCGATGAGGTGGGGGCATGTCCGAATTAAACTTATATCAACTAAGAGTTTTTTATAGTGTTGCCAGGCTCCTTAATTATTCGAAGGCGGGGGAAGAATTAGCTTTAAGCCAGCCTGCTGTTTCACGACAGGTATCGGGCCTGGAAAAAAGCTTGGATTTAAAACTTTTTGTCCGTCGTGGGAGACAAATTACGCTTACCGATGCCGGGCGCAGTCTCTTTGAATATGCCGATAGAATATTTGATCTTGCAGTTGAGGCAGAGCGGGTCATGGAGCAATTTAAAGATTTGGAGCGCGGCCGGCTTATCATTGGGACCAGCACCAATATTAGCTGCTACCTGCTCCCACCTATTATGCAGGAGTTTTATGAAAAACATCCTAAGATAGATACTATAATACACCTTGGGAACAGCACAGCCATTGAGCAACTTGTATTGGATGGGGAAGTAGATATCGGTTTGGTAAGTGGCTCCATTAAAAATACTGCCCTTCATGTTGAACCATATTTTTACGATGAACTGGTAATGGTAATATCCCCGGAATATCCCCTTGCAGATAAAAAAAAGGTCTGCTTAAAAGACCTTATGGGAGAAACTCTGTTCTGGAGGGAAAGGGGCTCTGCAGTACGTGCTTTAACGGAGAATTTTTTGAATGACCAGGATCTTAAATTTAAGAAGACAATGGAAATTAGTGATACCGAAACAATTAAACGTATGATCATGACAGGAATGGGAGTCGCCTTTATTCCGAGAACAGCTATAGTTTTAGAACTGTCAGTTTGCAAACTTAAGGCATTGAATATTTCAATAACACTTCCCATAAATACTTTCATTGTTTCTACGAAGGTTCAGCACTATTACCCATCGGTGCTTGCCTTTGTTAATTTTTTAAGAAAGTCGTTAAATAACAGCCCGGCTAAATAAGCCGGGCTCAGGTTTTCTAGGACATCTTTTTAACGCCGTCTTGGGTTGTCATGTTAGAACCTTTGGGCACGTACGATTTGCAGCAGGTAGCCATACAGGTGCCGGCCTGTTCGGCAGTATACTGACTGGACATGGTGGCATCAATCTGGTCAGGCTGTTTTTCTCCAAAGGCATCCGTGGCCACCAGAATTTCATTTGCTTTGCATAAGTTGCCCTGAGCATAATAATGACAGTCGCTCACAATACAATGAATATGTTGGGCCATTTTTTAATCTCCCTCCTTTGATTTTATTTAGCTTTTCCACACATATTTTTCACCAAAAGTAAGAAATTATTCCTCGATTAAATTTTAGGCAAGGTAAATAGGAAAAAGCTTTTCCAGCGCGAACTTAAGTTAAGGGAAGAAACAAATACTATAGTTAAAAAAGGATAATTAAATCTATGTTCAAAGATGCATATCCTACGTTGGCTGCCTTATCGGTGGCCGTTATTTTTGGTTTTTCTTTTCTTTTTACCAAAGCGGCGTTATTCTATTTGAGCCCTTTTCAGCTTATAGGGCTCCGATTTGCACTGGCTGCAATTAGTCTAACTGCTTTAGTAGTATTGAAGGTTATAAAACTAAACATCCGACCGCGGCACTTGGGCGGGCTTTTGAAAATAGCCTTTTGGCAGCCGGTGTTATACTTCATTTGCGAAACTTATGGTGTAAAATATACTTCCGCTTCGGAATCAGGGGTAATAATCGCCCTTGTACCTGTCGCTACCGCGATACTTTCCGTGTTTATCCTGAAAGAAAAAATAACCCTGTGGCAGGGGCTGTTCATTAATGCAGCAGTTCTGGGAGTAATGCTGATGGCGCTGGGTAATCCAGCCGCCGGTCTGGAGGGTGAATCCCGTCATCTGCTGGGAGTCTTTCTACTCTTTGGCGCCGTTTTGGCCGCTGCCTTTTACAGTATCTTTTCGCGCCGTGCTTCAGCTGTCCACGCACCGCTGGATATTACTTTCGTCATGATGTGGCTGGGGGCTGTTATCTTTAATATTGTTGGTTTAGTACAAAGTTATTGGACCGGACAGCTTGGAAATTATATTAATGTATGGCATAACCTGCCGGTGGTAACGGGGATTCTGTATTTAGGAATTTTATCTTCGGTAATAGCCTTTTTCCTGCTTAACTATACTTTGTCGTACCTGTCTGCTTCCCGTGCCGCCGTATTTCTAAATTTAATACCTGTGGTTTCGGTATTAGCCGGTATTCTGTTTCTTAATGAGCAGTTGGGAAGTTGGCAGGTTGGCGGGGGGTTACTGATTCTTTTAGGGGTGTGGGGTACAAACCATTTTACCCGGCGGCATGACAAACCGGTGGGAAGAGAAGCAGCGGAAATTTCTCAAATTGAGTAAGTTCTTAACAGGAGTAACCTAATTAAAAGAGTATAAAGGAGTTATTTTGTGCACACAGGGGAAGTGGGTATATATATGGTACTGGATTAGTGCCAACACATCATATACAGGTTCCAAGTTGTTTGCGCTGTTTAGCTTCAACGGAGTATAATACATTAAAATCCATAGTAGTGCCTCGTAACGCTGAGTCTTTTAATTTAAGAACGGGGGAACCACAATTCCTGGGGTGAATCACCGAATCTTTAAGTTCGGGGTAGGGTCATCTTTCGACCCGAATCCGTCAGCTAACCTCGTAAGCGTAGAAAGAGGGGATAATTGTGTAGCGGGTAGTTGTGCCCGTTTTTAATCCTTCTTCTGCGACTTTAGCCCTGGGAATTGATTCCCGGGGTATTTCTCTTTATGGGCTTTCTATGCGTTGGGGGTATGCAGTCACTGAAGTTAGCAAATTGAATGGAGGCGAATTTTTTTGAGGAAGAAATATGGTTTGTTATTGATGGTGTGTATTTTAGGTCTGGCTCTGCTTGCTGCAGGGTGCGGCGGTCAAGATACTCCCGAGGGCCAGGAATCAGGTAACGACGCAAAGGAGACATTATCTTTTGCCAGTTCAGGTGCATATTACCCTTTTAGTTATTATGATGAAGATACAAATGAGCTGGTTGGTTTTGACGTAGAGATTGGTACAGCTCTGGCGGAGGCCATGGGTATGGAGCCCGATCCGGTTACCGCTCCGTGGCAGTCACTTATATCCGGTCTGCAGGCTGATAAGTATGATGCTATTATCGGCAGCATGACTATCACTGATGAGCGCAAGGAAAAAGTAAATTTCTCTGATCCGTATTATGTTTCCGGTCCTAAACTGTTTGTACGCAATAACTCAGACATTGCCGGCGCGGGTGATTTAACCAAGGAGACGCCGGTAGGTGTACTGATGCAAAGCGTTTATGAAGATCTGGCTAAAGAATATACCGATAACCTAAAATACTATGACAGCGATGTAACGGCTTTACATGACCTTGATTTAGAGCGCATCGATGCTGTTATTACTGACCAGAACGTGGGTATGGCTAACGCTAAAAAAGGTGGCTGGGACATTAAGGCGGTGGGTGACCTTTTAATGTCGGAAAATATTGGTATTGCAGTTAAAAAAGGTAATGATGAGCTGGTCACCAAGATAAACCAGGCTTTGAAGGATATTAAAGCCGACGGCACTTATGAAACCATTTCCAATAAGTATGTAGGTATGGACATTAGCGGGGACTGATGCTTTACTAAAAAATGCTGCGTGCACAAATATTGGGGGTTTAGACGACAGAAATGGAATTCTTGCAGGAATTACTGCACTATTTAGTCAAAGATGCGCCCATCTTTGCCGCAGCAGCTTGGTTAACTATCAAGTTAACATTTGCTGCCCTTATCTTGGGTGTCGTGATTGGGCTATTCTTCGCGCTGCTCAAGATATCCAATAAGCGAATTTTAAGCGGCATTGCCAATCTGTATATAACAGTTATCCGGGGAACTCCGCTGATTGTGCAAATTTTTGCTATTTACTTCGGCCTGGCCCGTGTCTATGATTTTGGTCCCTTTTGGTCCCCGGCCATTGCACTGGCCATACACAACGGCGCTTATATAGCTGAAATATTCCGTGGTGGTATACAGTCTATTGACAAAGGCCAGATGGAAGCCGCCCGGTCTCTGGGGATGCCTTATCCCTTGGCCATGCGCCGGATAATATTGCCCCAGGCGTTTAAACGGGTCGTTCCGCCACTAGGTAACCAGTTTATTATCGGGCTAAAAGATTCATCATTGGCGGCCTTTGTAACGGCACCGGAGCTGTTTGCTATTTCTATGCGCCGGGCGGCTGCAACTTTGGCTGATTTAGAAATGTATGCAATTGCCGGCCTTTATTATTTGGTCATGGTGATTATGTTTAGCTTCTTAGTTTCTAAATTAGAAAAGAAGCTAAACGTTGATGAAGCCAATGATGGTTCTGTCTAGGAGGGTTTTGTGTAGTGATTAAAATTAAGGGCCTACAAAAATATTTTGGTTCCTTACACGTGTTAAAAGGAATAGACCTGGAGATAAACAGAAGTGCAGTTGTTTGTTTGATCGGTGCCAGTGGTTCCGGTAAAAGCACCCTATTACGGTGTATTAATTTCCTGGAAAGGGCTCAGGACGGGGAAATCCTGATAGACGGAGAGAAAATAGATAGAAAGAATCATGATCTTAATGATATACGGGCGGAAGTGGGTATGGTTTTCCAGCTATTCAACCTGTTTCCCCATAAGACCGTTCTGGGCAACGTTATTGAGGCTCCAATAATGGTTAAAGGTATCCGCAAGGAGGAAGCACAAAAAGAAGGGTTATCCCTATTGGAAAAGGTTGGTCTTGGGGACAAAGCATATACTTATCCCAGTCAACTTTCCGGGGGTCAGAAACAGCGGGTCGCTATTGCCAGGGCTCTGGCCATGAAACCGAAGATAATGCTCTTTGATGAGCCCACTTCGGCCCTGGACCCGGAACTTGTAGGTGAAGTGTTAGAGGTAATGAAGCAGCTGGCCAGTGAAGGGATGACCATGATCGTAGTTACCCACGAGATGGCTTTTGCCAGGGAAGTGGCAGAAAAGGTTATTTACATGGATGACGGTAAAATTGTCGAGGCCGACAAGCCTGAACAGATTTTCGAAAACCCCAGGGAAGAAAGAACGCGCGAGTTTTTAGCCCGGGTGCTTAATCCTAACCAGGCATTGCAACAAAGTTCCGAAAAAGTGAAAAGACTCCCTTCTAAGCAAAAAGGTTCCAATGACTATCAATTGGAAGAAGCGGTAAATTAACCTTAGTTACCTTATGAACAAGAGCCCGTGCAGCCGGATTTAGCTGCACGGGCTCTTGTTCATGGAATAAATTTAATCAAAACACCAAAATTAAATTAAAATCCGGTTAAATGGCTGGTTTTTGAATATTTACGTCTCACAATGATACTTGTATCAAACTGAGAGTGCGCCTCTCGCTGTTAGCCCGCGGAGTTTCACGTATCGTTTTGATATAAAATACTGGTTTTGGCCCTATGCCTTCAGGGTACAAAAATATTAGCATTAAAAAGGCCGACACCCTGCCATATAAGGGGCGCAAAGGGTCTGAGGTAGTTTGCAAAGGATGTCCCCCCAACACTGGCATATCAGTTGCATGATGTAATAATAAAAGATATTCCATGATGGGAGTGGTTTCCGTGGCTAAGGCAGCTTCCAATTATATTAACAACAAAATAGAAGTTAAGAAAGAATGGTGTAAGGGTTGTGGCATCTGTACCGCTCTTTGTGATCATAATGTTCTCCTGCTGGATAACCGGGGTAAAGTTGTAGTTGCAAACCCCTTGTCTTGTGTAGGATGCGGCAAATGTGAGAGTCACTGTCCCGATTTTGCCATTTCAGTTGAGCGTTCTGTAACTAAGCGTCAAGAAGTCGGTGCCAAGTCCTAATTATATTATATATAGCCCGTATAGCAAAAGCTATTAATATAAAGAATATTATTGTTAACCGGGTAACGGTTTAATTTTAAGGTACTTGTTTTATCCAACTTCCAATTTCTAACCTCAAATATCCGCTTTTCGGAGGAGGTGGTCGGAATGAGTAACGTGTTGGAAATGGGCCGGCTAATGCAGGGAAACGAGGCCGTTGCTGAAGGTGCACTGGCAGCGGGTGTGCGATTCTTTGCCGGTTATCCCATTACTCCTTCTACTGAGATTGCCGAAATAATGTCCAATAAGCTTCCCCAAGTGGGAGGTAAATTTATACAGATGGAAGATGAAATTGCCAGCATAGCTGCAATTATAGGTGCTTCGCTAGCCGGTTTAAAATCCTTGACTGCCACCAGCGGGCCCGGGTTTTCGCTAATGCAGGAGAACCTGGGCTTTGCTGCCATGGCTGAAGTGCCCTGTGTGATTGTTAATGTTCAGCGCAGCGGTCCCAGTACAGGTATGCCCACTGCTCCGGCTCAGGGGGATGTAATGCAGTCGCGCTGGGGTACCCATGGTGACCACCCTGTGATTGTGCTTAGTCCCTCATCTGTCAGGGAGGCCTACGATCTGGCAGTTAAGTCTGTAAATTTGGCTGAGGAATACCGGGTGCCGGTAATTTTGCTTTTAGACGAAGTAGTGGGACATTTACGGGAAAAGGTTGTACTGCCGGCGCAGGAACAGATTGATGTTCTAAACCGCCAGGGTCCTGAGACACCACCGGAAAGTTTTATTCCTTACACCTCCGGTGCAAAGGGAGTGCCGCCCATGGCAAATTTCGGTGATGGGTACCGCCATCACGTGACAGGGCTGGCCCACGATGAAACGGGTGCACCTAATAATAGCCCGGTGGTAGCTGAGGAGCTAATTCATCGTTTGCATAATAAAATTTCAGATAACCTGGCGGATATTATCATTGATGATTCCCGCTTCCTGGACGACGCAGAAATTATTGTTTTGGCCTATGGCTCCACAGCTCGCTCTGCTCGGCATGCTGTAAAGGAAGCCCGGCGGCAAGGGTTAAAAGCAGGATTATACCGCCCGCTTACTTTGTGGCCTTTTCCGGAACAAAAGGTGCTGGAGATAGCAAAAAAGGCCAAAACCATTATTGTACCTGAAATGAATATGGGTCAATATAGGCTGGAGGTAGAGAGAGTAGTTGGTAAGCACTGCCAGGTTAAAGGCGTTAACCGTGTACACGGAGAGTTGATAAAACCCGGTGAAATATATGATACCATCCTGGAGGTGGTATAAGTGACACGTGAATTGGACTCGTACTTACGGATGGATAAATTCCCTCATATGTGGTGCCCGGGCTGTGGTAACGGAATTGTACTGAGATCCTTGCTGCAGGCCATAAATGAATTGGAACTGGATCAGGACCGTACGGTCATAGTTGGTGGAATCGGATGTTCGTCACGGGCTGTAGGATACTTGGATTTCAATACTTTGCATACTACCCACGGGCGGGCACTTGCCTATGCCACCGGTATAAAATTGGCTAGACCGGAGCTTAATGTAATAGTAATTACAGGAGATGGGGACGCTACTGCCATAGGCGGCAACCATTTTATTCATGCCGCTCGCCGGAACATTGATTTAACCGTTCTTTTATTCAACAATAATATATACGGTATGACCGGAGGACAGTATTCTCCCTTAACACCGGCCAACAGTAAAGCTACCACCGCCCCGTACGGCACTATTGAGCCTAGCTTTGACATATCGGAACTGGCTCGCAGTGCCGGGGCAAGTTATGTGGGTAGAGGTACCACATATCACACCGGTCTGCTTAAGGGTCTTATTAAGAGCGGTATCGAGAATAAGGGTTTTAGCCTGGTAGAAGCTGTGGCGGCGTGCCCCACTGCCTTTGGCCGCCGTAATAAGATGAAGGGCGGAGCAGACATGATAATGTGGCAAAAAGAAAACGCCGTTAATATAAAAAAGGCTGCGCAGATGTCCCCTGAAGAACTGGAAGGGAAAATAGTTGTTGGTGAACTGCATAAACAAGAGGCGCCGGAATATACAGCTATGTATGATAATTTAATAGCTAGAGTGATGCAGCAGGCCGGGGGTGGCTCGGTCACGCCTCTAAAGGGAAATTAACGGGGGTGGAATGATGGGTAGCAACAGGGAGCTGCGATTAAGCGGTACCGGGGGACAGGGACTTATATTGGCCGGAATAATTATTGCCGATGCTGCCATCAGGGATGGCAAGAATTCTATCCAATCCCAGTCATATGGTCCTGAAGCCCGGGGAGGTGCAAGCAAGGCCGAGGTAATAATAAATGATGATGAGATAGATTACCCCAAGGTGTCGCACCCGGATGTGCTTTTGGTAATGAGCCAGGAGGCAAGTGATAAATACGCTGCGGACTTAGAAAAAGGGGGCATTGTTATAGCCGATTCTTCTTATGTGGAGAATTTACCCGAGGTTGAAGGCGCAGTTTATAATTTACCCATAAGTGTGACGGCCCGGGAGCAGGTAGGCCGGGAGATGGTGGCTAACGTAGTAGCACTGGGCGCCATGGCTAGGATAACGGGTATTGTTACCCGCGAGGCACTGACGGATGCTCTTCTTTCCCGTATTCCCCCGGGAACCGAGGAATTGAACCGCAGGGCGTTGGATTTGGGCTGGCAGATGGCAGAAAAAGCGCTACATTAAATTTTAGTAATATGTTATTATGTAAATAATTAAATATTGAATATTTACCAGGATATGATTTAATAATAGATAAAGGGTATTAGCGGAGGCTTAAAGATAAGCCTCCGTTTTTTAATATTTGCATCGCTGCACTTGGAGGTAAACGAATGCTCAGCCTGATGCGGGTTAAGGAAACTGAACAGCGCATATCCGATGCCATAGCCTCTGCCTTAAAAGTGGAGGTAGAGATAATTGATTCTAATTTGGTGCGGGTGGCGGGAACAGGCAAAGTACGTGCAGGAGTGGGAGACCGCCTGCTGCGGGGCCTGGTAAATAAACATGTTTTACAAACCGGTAAGCATGTGGTTATCAG
Source organism: Clostridiales bacterium (assembly GCA_016278505.1). GTDB lineage: Bacteria > Bacillota > Desulfotomaculia > Desulfotomaculales > VENG01 > VENG01. Next base: position 73,785 of record JADQBQ010000015.1, on the reverse strand, counting down.
CGATCCGGGAAATCATCCTATCTGCCGGTCCTGCCCGCTTTCCAGAGATTGTTTTTACCTGGCGTATATTGTATATCCACTGTGTGCTGAAGATAAAGTAATAGGAACTATCAGCTTGGTGGCCTTCGATGCGGAGCAAAAGAAAACCTTGACCAACAATACAGAAACATTGGTTGATTTTGTGGGACGCATGGCTGACCTAATAACAGCCAAGGTGACCGAGCAGGAAATGGTTAAAGAAAGAATAATTATGGCCAACCGGCTGGAAGCTGTTGTGGACTCTGTTTATGAAGGAGTTCTGGCTATAGATGAACAGGGAAGCATTACACATTTTAACCGCTCCGCCGAGCGTATGTTGGGGATAAAGAAGAATAAAGTGCTTGGTAAGGCCATCCAGGATATGTTTGGCACTAATATGCCTTTGTTAGATGTGCTCAAAGAAGGCAAAGGTTTTAAATCCAAGGAATATTTTATAAATTTTGGTGGGAAAAAGCTACACTTTTGGATAACGGCTAAACATATACGTTCCGAAGAAGACGGCTCTGCCGGTGTTGTGGCTACGTTCAGAGATTTTCGAGAAGCACAAAAATTAGCTTACCAGATTGTTACCACCCAGGAGGCAATGGGGTTCAATGATATTATCGGTGACAGCGAGGCTATCAACGAAGTAAAGTTTAAGGCAGCGAAAATTGCCCGCAGTAACTCCACCGTGCTCATCGTGGGAGAAAGCGGTACGGGAAAGGAGCTTTTTGCCCGGGCTATTCATACCGACGGCGCGGAAAGCCAGAAGCCTTTTGTGCCCATTAATTGTGGGGCTATTCCGGAACACCTTTTGGAAAGTGAATTGTTTGGCTACGAGGAAGGTGCTTTTACCGGAGCCAGGAGGGGCGGTAAGCCCGGAAAATTTGAACTGGCCAACGGGGGAACTATTTTTCTGGATGAAATAGGTAATATGTCTTTGTACCTGCAGGCAAAGCTGCTCCGGGTGCTGCAGGAGAGACAAATTGAAAGGGTTGGTGGTACTCAGATGCTGTCGGTGGATATAAGGGTGATAGCCGCCACCAACAACGATCTGCAGGAAATGGTGATTAAGGGGCGCTTTCGTGAGGACTTGTATTACCGGTTAAGTGTTATTCCCCTGGTCATCCCCCCCCTTAGGGAACGCGCCGAGGACATTCCCTTGCTTCTTAATCATAATATGCGCCGTTTTAATCGGTTGTTGGGCAAAAATATACAGGGATTCAGTGGTGAAGCTATGCAAATATGTCAGGAATACCACTGGCCGGGGAATATAAGGGAATTGATTAATGCCGTTGAATACGCCATTAACCTGGAAGAAGAGAGGTTAATATTACCGGAAAGTCTTCCTCCGCGCATACGGCATACCAAGGAGAGCCAATCGCTGCCTGTTCACCCGGTGGAGATAAAGCCTTTAGAACAGCTGGAAAAAGAGGCAATAAGCAATGCCCTGGACAGCTACGGTTGGACGGATGAAGGGAAAAAACGTGCTGCTGTGGCGTTGGGCATTGGCAGGGCGACCATTTACAGGAAGATAAATAAATACCAGTTAAATGAGAGACACAATAAGTGAAAGGCTATTATTTATATTGCAGGGAACTAATTTAGCGTGCATTTTCAAAACTCAGGCAGGAGTTTTGAAAATGCAGCTAGTATTATATTCATACTGGTAATAACCGGGTATAACATTGTTATTAGAAGATTTTTTTGGAAAATTATATCTCAGAAAGGATTTTTGCTGTGGAAATGATCAATCATAGAACCTCCACGCCCCTTTATAAACAAGTAAAAGTTTTAATACGGCATATGATTATGCAGGGCGAGCTAATGCCCGACCAACAGATTCTTTCGGAAAGAGAAATGTGTGAACTTTACGATGTAAGTAGGACTACCGTGCGGCAGGCTGTGAACGATGCCGTTAATGAGGGTATTTTATACCGCGTGCCCGGAAAAGGTACATTTGTGGCCAAGCCCAAGATTGACCAAGGTTTGTTTAATATTTCCTCTTTTGAAGATACAGTCAAGCTAAGGGGTATGAATCCTTATACAAAAGTTCTCTATGAAGAAATATTTCCGGCTGATTTTAACGTTGCCAAAGCGCTTAACCTGGGAGTTAATGAAGACGTGGTGCACCTGGTGCTATTGGGTTATGCCGACAACGAACCGGTTGCATATTATCACTCCTATATGCCCGTACCCATCGGTAAAATTGCCTCTGCCACGGCACATATGTGGGCCGAAGAGGGGCGATCGTTTTCAACCTATCAACTTTACGCCGGACGTGACGGCATGAGTCCCATTGTTACCTATCAAACTTTCGAGGCCGTCTTGACAGACAACGACATGGCTCAAATCTTAAGGTTGCCCTTGGGGAGTCCCATATTTAAAGTAACTTCAACCACGCATGCCGAAGATAATACACCGGTTGAATACAAGGAAGTTCATTACCGTGGGGATAAGTTCAAGTTTACTGTGAGCCGCAAACACGTATAAAACCCACAGGGGTTATGTGAGAAACCCGCCTGTGGGTTTTGCTTGGATTAGAATATTAAATAAATTCAAAATATTTTCAATTTGCGGGCAGGATATTTGAGCTCAACCTAGTATATAAATCTGCAACGTTATTACTACTGGTCATTACCAGATATGATAGTTTATTTGTCAAAAGTTTAAAATGTTTTCATATTGCTTAGAAAAAGGCGAATGATGCGGAGGTGAAAATAATGTAATTGAACTTTTAATTTAGAACAAATCCATTTTACACAGGGGGGTATCTGTTGAAAATTAAAAAATCGGTGTTTATTGTTTTGGTAGTTGTCCTTTTCAGCCTGCTGCTTGCGGGTTGTGGTGGCGGAGGCGAGGGAGAGAAGCAGTCAGCCGACGGTGAGCAGCAAACGGATTATACTTTGGTGGTAGGGATGAAGAACAGTATTTTGACACTGGATCCCGCTATGCACCGTGACAGGGAAACGGAGACCGTTATTCGCAATATGTTTGACGGACTGGTAACAAGGACTACGGACATGGAAATTGTACCTGAACTTGCAGAATCGTGGGAGGCAACAAGCCCCACCGAATGGATCTTTAAAATCAGAGAAGGTGTCACTTTCCATAATGGAGAGAAACTGGATGCTGAAGACGTTGCTTTTACTTTTAGCCGTATTTTAACCGAAGAGGCTATTGACGGACAAACGTCACCACGTAAGGGGCTTTTAGGTACAGTGGAAGCAGTGGAAAAGGTGGACGATTATACAGTTAAATTTATCCTTTCCGAACCCTGGCCGGTATTTTTGAAAATGCTGCCACACCAGCAGATAGTACCAAAAGATTATATTACTGAAAAAGGCGACCAGTATTTTGCTGAAAATCCCGTGGGGGCAGGTCCATTTAAATTTGTCAGCGGTGATCTTAGCGGAGAAATTATTATGGAGCGCTTTGAGGAATACTACGGTGGGTCACCTGAAATTGAGCCTGTTGGCCCGGCACCGGCATCTCAAGTTGTGTTTAAAATTATGCCGGAAACATCTTCACGCATCGCATCCTTGCAGCGTGGAGAAGCCCATATCATTCAGGAAGTTCCTTCGCATATGATCAGTCAACTGGAGAGTGATCAAAATGTTCAGGTTAAGCGCTGTATTGGAACAACGGTACATTTTATCGCCATGAATACTACCAAAGAGCCTTTTGACGATGTGAAGGTAAGAAAGGCTATGAACTATGCAGTGGATATGGAGAAAATTGTAGAGGCTATTTTGGGCGGTAACGGCCAGGCACTAGCCGGTCCTCTTCTCCCGGAGGCCTTTGCCCATAATGATCAGTTAAACCCATATGGATACGATGCTGAAAAAGCAGAGCAATTACTGGCCGAGGCGGGATATGAGGATGGTTTCCCGTTAATCATCGATTGTAAAGAGTCTTTGAAAGAGATTGCAGATGCGGTAGCCAGCCAGCTTAGAAAAGTGGGGGTTGACGCCAGTGTGCGTGTATGGGATTGGGGCGTATTAGGACCGAAACTATTGAACGGTGAGCGTTCAATGGTAGTAGAGGACTGGGGCAATTCCACCCTGGATCCATATGGAATTTTAAACCCGCAGTTCCTTACCGGGGGCCGGGGTAACTATGCTTGTTACAGTAATCAAGAAGTGGATAGGTTGCTTAAAGAAGCGGAATCCATTGTGGACCAGGAAGAGCGGGCGGAGAAGTATAAGCAGGTGCAGCAGATTGTTTATGATGATGCTGCCTGGGTCTTCGGCTACGGTACCGATGTGATTGAAGCATGTACAGCCGGTGTGCAAAATTGGGAACCCAGCCCGGACAGTCGTATCAACCTGCACGACGTAGCTATCGAGTAATTATTAAGGGGAGAGATTACTCTCTCCAAGACTACGAAAAACCTGCCTTTTGTGTATAGCGAATGAATTGAATCGAGCAGTTAGCCAGACTTGGCGAAGACGGTAAGCGGAAGCGGGACCGAGCACAGGACGTGCGAGGCCGCCCCTTGAGCCAGGACGGCGAATGGGGCGGGTATCCCGCTGGAGTGTCCGGTTGAGCCTTAGCCTGGCCTGCGAGATTCACTGAATGAGCGGGCGCAAAAGGCAGGTTAGACAAGCTGGTATTTCAACAAACGGGGAGAGATTAATCTCTCCCCGTTCAAAACAGTTTTAAGGGAGTCGGGTGGAAGCAAGGAGGTGAGATATGTGAGGTTTGTTAAAATTTTGGAACGTGTATTGATAGCCATTCCCATCATGCTCGGTGTTGCTATTATTGTGTTTATGTTTATGCGTCTTACGCCGGGTGACCCCGTGGATCTTATGATGGGTGACAGCGGCAGTGTTACGCAGGAGGAAGAGGAAGCATTGCGGGAAGAGTTTAATCTGGATAAACCGCTTTATGTACAGATGGGATACTTTCTTTCAGGTATGGCGCGGGGAGACCTGGGCAATTCTTTTACCCGCCGTCAGCCGGTTGCGGATATTATTTGGCAGACATTACCGGCAACCATAGAACTTGCCCTTGCGGCTACGGTGCTGGCATTGTTAATTGCTATGCCCATAGGCATTATTTCTGCTGTACGCCAGTATTCCGTGCTTGATCGGGTGGCCATGGGTGGATCCTTTCTGGGAATTTCCATGCCTAACTTTTGGCTTGGCATTGTGCTGATCTTAATCTTTGCGGTGAAGTTGAAAATGTTTCCGGTGGCCGGCAGAATCGATTACGGCATGGAACTGCATTATACTACCGGTTTTTATGTTATTGACAGTATACTTACAGGTAACTGGCCGGCATTTGTAAGCAGCGTAAAGCATTTGTTTTTACCTGCGGTAACTCTGGGGGCGGCCATGGCAGCCATTGTGGCCAGGGTTATTCGCTCCAGTATGCTGGAAGTGCTCCGGCAGGATTATGTTATTCTGGCCAGGGCAAAAGGTTTAAACGAATTCAGAGTAGTTGTAAAGCATGCTCTGCGCAATGCTCTGATTCCTACCGTTACCGTGGTGGGGATTCAAATAGGGGTGCTGCTGGGCGGAAATATGATTGTGGAAACGGTTTTTGGGTGGCCTGGCTTAGGCAGGTTGGCTGTGGACGCTATTTTTTCCAGGGATTACCCACTTGTTCAGGGAGTGGTAATGATTTATGCACTTACTTATGTAATAGCTAACCTGGTAGTTGATGTCTTATATACTTATATTAATCCCAAGATCAGCCTTTAGGAGTGAGCACATGAAGGGAGCGTTACAAATAGAACCGCGCAACCGGCATTCCTATTACCTTATGCTGCGGCTCAAACTGTGGTGGAATGCTTGGAAAGAATTTGGCTCCAAGCTCGTCAGGCACCCCACCGCTTTGTTTGGGGCTGTAGTAATTATGATCTTTATCCTGATGGCAATTTTTGCTCCTTACTTAGCTCCTTACGGCCCGGATGAGGGGACGCTGGATAATCGCCTTTTAGCGCCGGCTTGGATGGAAGGGGGTACTTCGGCGCACATTTTTGGGGGAGATGAGCTGGGACGAGATCTCTTAAGCAGGATTATATACGGAATCCGTATCTCTTTATTGGTGGGTTTTGTTACGGTGGGGATTTCAGTCACTTTAGGTATTCTTTTTGGGGTAATAGCCGGTTATTACCGCGGCTGGTTTGATAATATTGTATCTCGCTTTGGGGACCTTTTACTGGCGTTTCCTTTTCTTATTTTTGCCATTGGTATGATGGCAGCTACCGGTCCCGGTTTCGGCAACCTTGTTTTTGCCCTAACTTTTAAGGGCTGGGTTGAATTCTTCCGCCTGGTCCGGGGCGAGATGCTTTCCGAAAAGACAAAAGAATATGTAGAGGCTGCAAAGATAACAGGACAGAGAAACTTTGCCATCATGGTTTCCGAGGTGTTACCTAATATTATCCATTCTGTTATTGTATTAGCAACGCTGCGTATGGGCTTTATGATAATCATGGAAGCATCTTTGAGCTACCTGGGTTTGGGGATTCAGGACCAGGCCGCCTGGGGTTCCATGATTAAAGCGGGTAAGGACTATATGATGAATGCCTGGTGGATTTCCACCTTCCCGGGACTTTTCCTGCTGACACTGGTTTTGGCCATTAATATGTTGGGAGAAGGACTGCGCGATATATTGGATCCTCGCTTGCGAACTGATCAGTAAAGGGTGTATCACATGTTAGAGATTGAAAACCTATCTATGTATTATGATACGGCTAAAAAGCCGGTTAAGGCCATACAAAACGTAAGCCTTAAACTGGATCAAGGTGAAATATTGGGGCTGGTAGGCGAATCCGGCTGTGGTAAAAGTGCTATGCTTTTGACTATTATGCGCTTGATACCGTACCCGGGGAAGATAAAGTACGGTCAGATAAAACTTGACGGGGAAAACATTCTAACCAAGCCAGGACGGGAGATGCGCCGCCTGCGGGGACAAAAGATTTCCATGATCTTTCAGGATCCTATGACTACCCTTAACCCTGTTTTTAAAGTGGGTGAGCAGGTAAGAGAATCCTTGCGCATTCACGAAATGGTGGCTTCCAACTCAAGTATTCCTTTTCTTGACGGGGCGCGAAAAAGAAAGGAAATGGAAATGGTCCTGAAGTTGATGCAGGAAGTTGGTATTCCATCCGAAGAGTCGCGTTATCATGAATTTCCCCATCAATATAGCGGCGGTATGCAGCAGCGGGCTCTAATTGCACTGGCCTTGTCCTGCCGGCCTGACTTATTGCTGGCCGATGAGCCCACCACGGCGCTGGATGTAACTATCCAGGCGCAGATAATGGCCTTACTTAAACAAATTAATCAGGAGCGCGGTACAGGCATTATTCTGGTTACGCATGATTTAGCCCTGGCTGCTGAGTTTTGCCACCGGATTGCCGTGATGTATGCCGGTGAGATTGTGGAGATGGGTAAAACCCAGGATGTTATTGAGAATCCTCAACACCCGTATACAGATGGACTTTTGCATTCCATCCCCAAGATAACCACGCAAAAGCAAAAACTTTTACCGATAATGGGAACAGTGCCTGACCTGGCGGATTTGCCGGAAGGTTGTTCTTTTTATCCGCGTTGTTCCCAGGCACATGATAAATGCCTTTGCGCTGTAGATATTGTTGAGTTATTGGAAGGGCACCAGGTGCGGTGTGCCATTTATCAGTAAAGTGACAGGCGGTGATACGGTGACTAACCCGCAGCAGGAGGTATTGCTGGAGGTAAAAAATCTACACAAGTATTACACCATTAAACAGAGTTACTTAACAAAACTGCTCACCAGGCATAAAGATATAAGTGTGCAGGCGGTGGATGGTATTAATCTACGGGTGGGGAAAAAGCAAACCATTGGCCTGGTGGGAGAATCCGGGTGTGGCAAAACCAGCCTGGGGCGTACCATTATTCGCCTTCAAGACCCTACTCAGGGACAGATTATATATGACGGGGAAGATGTTACCAAGTTGCACGGAGAGCAGTTAAACCAATACAGGCATAAGATGCAGATGGTGTTTCAAAATCCGTACGCTTCCCTAAATCCCCGTAAGACAGTAAGAGACATAGTTGGAATACCACTTAAAAATCGTGGGGTCAAAGAGCCCATGAGGCGAGAAGAGATTGTATATGACTTGCTGCAGAAAGTGGGTTTAAGTCCTCGCCATATAAATCTGTATCCGCACCAGTTTAGCGGCGGCCAAAGGCAGCGTATAGGCATAGCCAGGGCGCTGGCTATGCAGCCTGAGTTCATTGTAGCGGATGAACCTGTTTCCGCTCTGGATGTATCTGTACAGGCGCAAATTATTAATCTGCTGGAAGAACTGCAAGATGAGTTTGACTTAACTTATCTTTTTATTGCCCACGATCTGAGTGTTATATTTTATATCAGTGATGCAGTAGCGGTAATGTATTTAGGTAAGATCGTAGAAATGGCTTCTACCAGGGAATTATTTGAACACCCGCTGCACCCTTATACACAGGCTCTTCTATCCGCCATTCCGGTAGTGGACAGGGAGGCGCGAAGGGATCGCATGATTTTGTCAGGCACAGTTCCAAGCCCCATTAATCCACCACCAGGGTGTCGTTTTCATACCCGCTGTTTTAACAAGAGGGGTGGTTGCTGCAATGAGAAAGAGCCGGCCTGGCGAGAGGTGGCACCCGAACACTGGGTGGCATGCCATCATTATACCGGTGAAGCGCAGGGGGAGTAAAATTTTATGAAACCGGCAATTGGTATCAATCTCTGTTTCCGCCCCGGGGAGACTACCCTGGATGATGCATTATACCTGCGTGCAGCCTATATGCAGGCTGTTATTAAGGCGGGCGGCATGCCGGTATTGATGCCGGTGGTGGAAGAAATGGATTTACTGAGAGAAATGTTCCGCCGTATTGACGGTCTTTTAATGACCGGAGGTGATCCTGAATACAGGGCAATGACAGTGGAGAAAACGGCACGGGGAGGCTGTAATGTTAATTTGCCTGATCTAAAAACTCAAAACCCCCGTCGTCATGCCTTTGATTTGGCTCTTTGTGTCATGGCGCTGGAGAGAGATATGCCGGTATTGGGTATTTGTCGGGGGCACCAGACATTGAATGAGGCTGCCGGGGGGACTATGATTTTAAATTTAAGCCGGGTGACTCGCTGGGAGCACCGGCAGCAGGAAAACATGGCCATACCCACCCACCTTATAAGATTTACAAGGGATGCCTCTCTCAAGGAAATTTTCTCTGTTCACATCGAAGAAATGTGGGTTAACAGTTTCCACCGGCAGGCAATTGATCAACCGGCGCCCGGGTTTGTGATATCTTCTTATAGTACTGACGGAATAGCCGAATCCATAGAAAGCAGGCAGCATAGTTTTGTAGTAGGGGTTCAATTTCACCCGGAAATGATGTTGCCAACTAATCAGTCCTTAAACGTGTATAACAAATTAATATATGCAGCACTTGATTATAGGAAAGGGTGTAGGAAAAGGTGATTAGCTCGAAATAACTGGTCATTACCTGATATGACATATCCAAGAAGGGGGTTTATGGCATTAAAGGGATGCAAAAACTTCTAATTTGTGGTGGCGGAAACGGTACGCATGTTATGGTACCGGTTGCTGCACGTAATTTGACATGTGACGTAGTGGTATATACACCTTTTGATAAAGAGGCTGCTCTTTTAAATAACCGGCTGGAAGCCAGTGGCGGCATTTGTACCAGCGGCGCGCTGGCAATTGAGAGGTTTAGACCACAGCTGGTGACATGTGACCCCGCCCGGGCGGCAGAGAATGTGGACATGGTTATCATGGTACTACCCGCCTTTGCCCATGGGAGAATCCTGACCCAACTGGCACCTTATCTGCCGGAGAGGGTAACGGTGGGTGCCATGCCATCCCGCAGTGGTTTCAAGTACCAGGCCTGGCGTATTTTAACTGATTTGGGACCCAAGGAATTTACGGTTTTCGGCCTGCAAACTTTACCCTGGGCCTGCCGGTTGAAGGAACCCGGCGGGGAAGTGCAAATACTGGGCATAAAAGAGGGGGTGGGGGCGGCCGCTTTACCCCAAAACAAAACAGAGCCGTTGTGTGATCTTTTGGGTCAAATGCTGGGAGTAAATGTCTATCCCTACTCCAACATGCTGGCTTTGAGCCTGGCCAATGTGGGACAGATTATACATCCCGGTATCATGTACGGTTTGTTCAGGGATTATACCGGCGAATCCTTCAGTCAGGACCACATTCCACTTTTTTACGGCGGTGTTAGCGAAAGCACTGCTGCTGTGCTGCACGAATTGAGCGGTGAAGTGCAGCTGGTGAAAAATGAGCTGCAGTGTAAACTGGGGCCGGACATAAGCATGAAGGACATACCCACCGTGGAAGAATGGCTTCTGCAGTCTTATGCAGGACAAATAGAAGACAACAGCACCCTGGCTCTGGCTTTTAGAACAAACCGTGCTTATAAAGGGTTAAAAGTTCCAGTGAAAAGGCTGGACGGTAAAAGATATGTGCCGGATTTTAAAAGCCGGTATCTGGTGGAAGACGTGCCTACGGGGTTACTTGTAACTGCTGCCCTGGGTCGCCTGGTAGGTGTGTCTACCCCTGTTATAGATAGAGTAATTTCCGTTGCTTCCCGGTGGATGGGTAAGGAATATATGAAAAACGGTTTTTTGACCGGGAAGGACATTGTTGAGGGGCGTATTCCCCAAAACTATGGAATCAATGACATTAGTGGCTTAAGAGGACTGCTCTTGCAGGGCAAGCTTGATTCCACCGGTTTAAATGCAATCGGATAAAACCGAGGAGGGTTAGCATGACCGAAAAGAAAAACAGGGTAATGGTTGGCTCCATAGGTGACTGCGTGCACTCCCTGGGAGTGGAGACATTCGCTGAGTGGATGGAAGATAAGGGGTACAACTATGTTGCTGTAAAACTGGGCCCGGCCGTGGCCATTTCAGATGTTATTAATAAGATTAAGGAAGCCCGGCCGGCCGTTGTCGGTATCTCCAGCCGGCTGGGTGATTTACACGTTGATAAATTGATCAGTGAGTTTGTGGAATTGGCTTGCCGGCACGAGCTTGATCCTCAAACCAGCGGTATCCGCTATTGTTTTGGGGGGCTGCGCCCGGCAGCCAACCTGGTTAGGGCTATGACCGGTAAGCCGGCGATTGAGGATAAGTTTTCACCACCGGAAGACCGCAATTATGACCTGGATAAGATTGCACTAGAATACAGGAATAAGGAAAAATTTAAGAGTTTCTTCGAGCTTATAGTAGATGACTATGTGACCATGGAAGAGTTGGAGCGTTTTGCCAGGGGGCTGCCGCCGGAAAAGCCGGAAGAAATGACATGGTCAGATGACCTGCTGCAGAGGATAAAGGAAGTACGAGAACGCGAAAATAGACCCATAATCAGGGCCCATATAGGAGTGGCTTCGGAAAGCATTGATGATACCATAAAGGATATAGAAAAAGTGTGCGATGCCGGGGCCCTGGAAATAGTATCTTTAGCCCCGGATCAGCCCTGCCAGGCCTACCTGGCAAAATTTGTGCGCGGTGAGGAAGATCCGGACAAGTATCTTAAGGGGCAGGGTGGTACACCCATACGCAGCAAAGAAGACCTGTGGCGGCTTAAAGAAGCTTCCCGCCGGGGCAATTGGCCCACTACACGTATTTATTCCGGCACTGACGAGCTTTTGGAGGTGGCCCGATTATTCGAAGAGGCATTTAACATGCCCTTCCCCGCTGTCCCCATATTTTTCTATAATAAGCTGGACGGTCGCGGTCCCATCGCTATCAGGGAAGGTATCGATGAGCACTTTGAAGTAATCCGCTGGTGGGCCGAACAAAATAAACCGTTGGAAATAAATGACCCCCACCAGTGGCAGCTCAGGAATTGTTCGGATGACATGTACGTGGTGGATCATATTGTAGCCGGTATTGTGGCCCTTAAAGCGGGCATTAAGAATTATATTATGCAGCTTATGTTTGATCTGCCACCTGAAATTGCACCGCTTTACGACCTGGCCAAAATGTCGGCGGCCTATGAGCTACTGGAACCGCTTACCCGGCATTTTGACTTTCATATTATTAAAGAAACCCGGGGAGGTCTCTCCAGCTTTCCGCCCAATCTTGATGAGGCCAAGGGGCATCTTTCCGTAAGTACCTTATGGCAGATGTACATGGAGCCTGACATTGTGCACGTGGTAAGTTACCCCGAGGCCCACCACGAAGCAAGGGCCAGGGATATTATCGAAAGCTGTGACATAGTAAAACAGGTCTTTAGGAATTACTACCGGGGTGCTCTACCGGATATAACCGATGACACACGTTTTTGCCACCGTAAAGAAGAGCTTAAACGTGGCGTGATGTATAATATTTTTCACCTGGCCTTGATGGGTGGATATGATGGTGTTATTACCTTAGAGAATTTCATGGACTATGCTGTAAGCCAAAACTATGAAACCATGCTTTTAGATTTAATTAATGAAGATAATTATCCCACCGGGCACTGTGGGATGATTAGTGGTGATACGTTGGATCTGGGACTTCAGGTAGGGCTGTTCCAAGCGCCGCAGATTACTGTTTTGGATAAAAGATATGAAATGGTGGGTAAGTGCCGCACCAAAGTAATTGACGGTATGTGTAGCATTGATGAATTTAACGGGCATAAGGTGGAAAATGAATTAGTCAGGGTAGACAGGGTGCGTCAAAGGGTACCGTGGTACTTCCTTAAAGATGTCAGCAGGGCTGATGACGAGTCATATATTTCAGAATTAGCCGAGGATACTGAAGAAGTAGTGCAGGAGTTTCGCAAAGAATTGGGGATTACTGATTTTGCTAACAAAAAAGTGTTGGTAGCCGACTTTGGCAGCACATTTACCAAGGTAGGCGTTTTGGATACGTCCACGGATGAATTCAGCCTAAAGTATGTCCCCACTACTCCTGATGACTTGCGCGAAGGTTTGGCCGACGGGCTTGGGGTTCGGGAAGAGTGCAAGAAAAAGGGGAGTTGGAAACCCCTGGATGAAAAAATGCAGGAATTTGATATAAAGCTTCCCTGCAGCAGTGCCAAAGGCGGTTTAAAGGTTGTTACTGTTTCCCTGGTTAAGGAAGAAAGTGGTTTTGCTGCCGAGTTGGCCGCTCTCACGGCAGGGGCCAAATTGCTCAACAGCTATGACGGTAAATTGACTTCGGAACAGGCCAAGGCCATTTACGAAATTGATCAGCCTGAAATTATTTTATTGACCGGAGGTGTGGATAACGGGGGTGAAACTGAGACTCAGCTCCACAATGCCCGTTTACTGTCCGGGTATGCCGGGCACGCAACTTATGCCCGGTACGGTGTGCCCGTGGTTTACGCCGGCAACCGGGATGTTGCCGGAGATGTGAAGTCTATATTCGAACAGGCCGGTGTGGATGCCAGGGTTACGGAAAATGTTATGCCCGAAGTGAATAACTTTCACATTGAGGCCGTCAACGAAACAATACGTGAGCTTTTCCAAACCATTATTATTCGCGGTAAGGGTTTTGACGTGGTGGAGGAATATATGACCGCCAAGTTTTTACCCACCCCGCGTGCTGCTTTCCTTGGAATTAATCTTTTGGCCAAGGGGTATGGCAGAGAAAAAGGTTTAGGAAACATTGTCGCCCTGGACATAGGCGGGTGTACCACAGATTTTTATGCCAACGTGGCAGAAAACCCCCTTTATATTTATGACGGAAAAGATGAATTCCGTAAAGTAAAGCGAACCATATTAAAGACTCCCAATGCACCGCTGGCTTACCGGAGGGTAGAAGGTAAATACGGGCTTAGCTATAATGCAGAAAACCTTATGGAATTGGAGCGCTATCGCAGCGGGGAATTGCAGAAAGAACTAAATGAATTCTTTAATGCCAAATTCCCTGATTATGAGCCGGGTGGAGAATCCTTTAACCAGTTTGCCTCCGGACCAAAGGGTAATAGGAGTATAGACCTGGAGAATATGCTTATCTGGATTCATAAAAATCCGCATTATATGCCCACCGAAAGAGAGTGGGTGGCGGTATATTCTTTGCTGGCCAAGGAAATAATGTCCATTGCCACCGGCAATAATGTGGGATACGTGGATGAAACCGATACTTATTTTCTGCAATACGGGGTAAATTTCTTAACCGAGGAGTGTACTACACTTCTCATAGGAGGCACTATTTATCATAAGTGCAGCGAGGGGTTGGATTACCATTATGATGACTTAAAATTAATTGCTTCGGGCGCACTTTATTCTGCCGGGGATGGAAAACGGCTGCGGCCCGGAGGAAAAGTGCTTTTGGATGCTTCTTATTTAGTATCAATTTTAGGAGGCTTGTATGGGCGGCTGGACCCCGAACGGGCTCTTCATTTAATGAAGCAATACCTCAAGCCGCTGCAGGTTAAGAACTGATTATTGTTCCGACATGATTAACCCCATAGAATATTTTATTTAGTGCATTGCCCCTGTGTTGGTCAAAACGTACCGACGTAGGGGCATTTCTCTTCACAAAACGATGTCGAAAAGACTTTCTATGAACAAAAACTAATAATTGTAAAGGCTGTCAAATAACCTTAATATGGGGAAACGAAATTTAAAAAGAATGTTGAGATGGGAGGAAAATTCATGTTAATTTATGGCTGGTAGCGGTGTTATGGTTTAAATAGGAAAACGTTAAATTTTATAATATATACGAGATTTGGCATGCTATGCAATGAGGATAGGTTTATAGATATGTAAACTAAAATATTTGTCCTTTGAGGAGGATTTAAATTAAGGGCGATGAATATATATAATATAACTCCAACTTTGTGTATGAGAAAGATTGCCTGTAGTTTTTAGGAAACGGGGGTGATTTTTATGGTTTCTTCTAATAGCAAAAAAAAGAAGTTGGCTGTGGACAGGTCTGACGAGCTTAAAAGTCGAATTAATGAATATAGGGAAGCGTCAAAAGACATTCCCACGGGGTTCAAGTTGGAAAGTGAATATGCTGCCAGGAAGATAAAGATTTTAGCTTTCTTTAATGCTACCGAAAAGGATTGGAAGGATTGGCACTGGCAGATTCAAAACCGCATAAGTGATGTGCAAATTCTTCAAAAGTTTCTACTTCTCAGCGATGAAGAAGTAAAGCAGCTTGCTGAAGTAAGTAAAACATGTCGTTGGGCGGTTTCACCTTATTACCTTAGCCTTATGGATCCCGAGGATTCGAATTGTCCGGTACGAATGCAGGCAATTCCCAGTATTCGTGAAATTCAGGACTCTACAGGTGAGCATGATCCTATGGGAGAAGAGTATACTTCACCCGCTCCAAGAATAACAAGGCGTTATGCAGACCGTCTAATTATTAATGTTACCAACCAATGTGCCATGTTTTGCCGGCACTGTCAGCGCAGGCGGGATATCGGGGAAGTGGATAAATCGTCACCGGTGCTGGAAATTGAAGCTGCCATTGATTACATCCGCAAGAGTCCTGAGGTACGGGATGTTTTGATTACAGGAGGCGACCCCTTCACGCTTACCGATGACCGTTTGGACTGGATCCTTTCTGAATTAGATAAAATCGAACATGTAGAGATAAAGCGTATCGGCAGCCGGACTCCGGTTACAATGCCGCAGCGCATTACACCGGAATTGTGCAATATGCTGGAAAAACACCATCCCCTGTATGTAAATACTCATTTTAACCACCCCAAGGAAGTAACCCGGGAGGCACTGCAGGCAACACGGCTTTTAGCCAAGGCGGCCATTCCATTGGGCAACCAGTCTGTGCTCCTTAAGGGCATTAATAATGACAAGCATGTAATGAAAAAATTGAACCACGAGTTACTTAAAATTCACGTTCGGCCGTATTACATTTTCCATGCCAAGGCGGTTAAAGGAACTACGCATTTTATACCTACAGTGCAGGACGGGCTGGATATTATGGAACATTTACGTGGGTATACATCCGGTCTTGCCGTCCCCTGGTATATTATTAACGCACCGGGTGGAAAGGGAAAGACTCCTTTGGTTCCGCAATACCTTCTTTCTATAGGGCCCGACTATGTAATGTTTAGAACCTGGGAAGGAGAAGTATTTCGTTATCCCAACGGTAAGCTGTAAAAAATTTTTACAGCCTGCATATTGAGGGGTGCAGGTACAATGGGGTTTTAATTGACTAAATATTTAATAATTTAGTCAATATTCAAAAAAAGATGAGTAAATAAGGAGGTTGTTGAAGTGAAAAAGTTGTGGGTACTGATGTTAGCGCTGGTATTAGCAGTGTCGCTGGTTGCCACAGGATGTGGTGGTGCCGGTGGTGAAGGTGAAGACGGAGGCGGAGAGGAACAAAGTGGTGGTGAGGTTAATAATCTGCTGATGGCCACGGGTGGTACCGGTGGCACATATTATCCTCTTGGAGGAGCCATCGCCGCAGTTTGGACAGACAACATTGACAATGTTAAAGCAACAGTGCAATCCACGGGTGCCTCTGTGGAGAATATTCGTCTTCTGTCCAGTGGAGAAACAGACTTGGCCATGGCCATGAACGGTATTGCCCAGGCTGCCTGGAAAGGCGAAGGGGACTTTGAAGGTAATGCTGTGGATAACATTGCCGGTGCCGGTGTTATTTATCCTGAGATCATGCAAGTTGTTGCTGCTAAGGATGCCGGAATTGAAACAATTGCAGACCTCAAGGGTAAGCGCGTATCTATTGGTCCCGTAGGCAGCGGTACTGCATCGTCTGCAATTAAGATCCTGCAGGCTTATGGTATTGACCCTGACAGTGATATTGAGAAATTCCAGGACACTTTTGGCGATGCCGCGAGGAAGATTAAAGACGGTAATCTTGATGCCGCATTTGCCGTATTAGCGGTTCCTGCCGCTAACATTATAGACATTACCACGGCTACCCCGGTCAACATTGTTGATATTAAAGGGGACGGGCTGGATAAGCTGCTGGAAGAAGCACCTGCTTTTAGTGCCTTTGAAATTCCTGCCGGGACTTATGAAGGTGAAGATGAAGTTGGCTATACAGTTGCCCAGTGGGCATCATTGTATGTACCTGCCGACATGGATGAAGAGCTGGTTTACAATCTCACCAAACAAATGTATGAAAGCGTGGAGACCATTGCTCAGGCCCACAATCGCGGCAACCAAATCACTTTGGATAATGCGGTAAAGGGATTTGCTCCGGTCCCGCTGCATCCTGGTGCTGAAAAGTACTTCCAAGAGCAGGGGCTCCTTGAATAAAAATGCTAAAGCGGCCTAATCTAAGGGCCTGTTTATGGATATTATTGGGTGTATTACTGGTGGTGTCTACAGCTTTGCTGGCGGCACCACCGGCTGTTATTATCGTTCAGGAGCACCAAACCGGTAAAGTTTTGTTTGAAGAAGGAGTGGAGATGGGAGAAACTTTTACCCTTGAGTATATTCATTCCATTACTAAACAGCCGGTACAGGAGATTTATTACGTTAAGGATAAAAAAACACTGGCGCTGAAGGAGATGTATTATGACTCTTTCGGGTCTAACCTTCCGGTGGGACCCGAAAAATTAGCCCATGAAAAGACATCCTTTATTGTTGAAGAAGGTTTTTATAAGATTGTATATGAGAATCGTACGTTTGAGCGTGTACCATTAAGAGTGGGTCAGGTAGTGGCTGATCATACCTTAATTTTTGGTGACGGTACCAGTCTACGCCTGTTGGACGTTACCGAGGGCGGCTGTTATGTGGATTTTTATGTTCTACCATTCTTCGAAAGTGTGTTGATGTAGTTGGCCCCGCCTTATCTTCGCACAGCCTGTAAGACCCCGCCCTGTTAGGTCGGGGATTAACAGGCTGTAAGCTCGAAATAAGTGCGACTAAGGTTCAGATGGGGTAAAAACCCCACCTGAACCAAGTCTTCTTTATTCCCCTTACTAAAAAGAAAAGACTACAAGGTGATTCTATGACGAATAATGATCACAATTTAAAGAACCGGAACCAAGATTTGCCTGAAAAACAAGAGAACCTGGTAGCCGATTCTGAGTGGCAGCAAGAGGATAGGTATGCAAAAATAATTGCCGGGGATAACATAGAGGAGTACGAGGCCAAAGCGCAGGAAATGGTGGAAAAATATGATACCGGGGCCAATTATCGTAAAAAAACGATGTTGGGCCAGTGGTGGTATTGGGTTATTTCTGCTATTTGTATTACTTTAAGCGTTTTTCAGCTTTATACTGCTATCTTCGGTACGCTGATATCGAATCAGCAGCGGGGCTTTCACGTGGCTATGGCTCTGGGGTTGATATTCCTTCTATATCCCGCCAATATAAGGACTGATACCAAGGTTACCTGGCGAAGTTGGGTACCCACCGCAGTAATACTGATTCTGGCGGGGTTCTTTTACTATGACGGTAGAATTGCTTTACCCGTTACCTTGGGTGCCATCGTCATTACACTTTTGTTTCAACTAAGCAAATATTTTAAGAAAAGCTATCAGGGAGTACCTCTCCCGGATATTATATTAGCCTTGCTCGGTTTTAGCACCGGTTTATACCAATTTTTCTTTTATGATGCCATTATTCACCGGGTGGGCATGTACAATAACTTAGACTATTTAATGGCGGGTATGGGAGTCTTACTGGTACTGGAGGCAGCGCGCAGGGCTGTGGGTCTGCCCATCGTAATACTGGCTTCTATGCTGCTTCTATATGCCCATGTGGGGCCGTATATGCCGGCCTTTTTCCAGCAAAGAGGATTCAGCATTGAAAGAATTATTTCGCACTCATTTCTTAGTTTGGAAGGTATATTCGGCATCCCCATTGCCATTTCTACTACATTTATATTCTTGTTTTTAATGTTCGGTGTTATTTTACAGAAAACAGGCTTGGAAAAGTTTTTTACCGATCTGGCCATGTCCTTAACCGGCTGGATGACCGGTGGTACTGCTAAGGTTGGAGTACTAACCAGTGTTTTTTCGGGCATGATTACCGGCAGTTCGGTTGCCAATACCGTGGGGAACGGTGCATTTACCATTCCCATGATGAAGCGCTCCGGTTATAAACCGGAGTTTGCAGCTGCGGTGGAGGCCGCTTCTTCCACCGGGGGGCAGATTACCCCACCGATCATGGGCTCGGCCGCCTTTTTGATGATTGAGTTTACCGGTCTTGAATATGGTGCAATAATGAAAGCGGCCATAATTCCTGCGCTGCTATTCTTTGTGGGGCAGTTCATTGTGGTTCACTTTGAGTCGAAACGGGTCGGAATTATGGGTGTTCCCCGCAGTCAACTGGCCAGTGTTACTAAATTATTGACCCGCCAGGGGTACCTGCTGCTTCCTATTGTTGTAATTATAGCTATTCTATCCAGTGGGCAATCAGCCATGCGTGCCGCGCTAATGGGAATAGCTACCTCGGTGTTTATGAACTTGGCCGTATTGCTTATTGCCTACTTACTGGGTAAATACGGAGAGCTGGAGTATAAATTAACTCCGGCCAGGTTTATGGAGATTTTGATTGAATCTGCCCGCGTGGCTCTGCCCGTGATTGCTGCCTGTGCGGCAGCGGGCGTCATTGTTGGGGTTATTACTTTGACGGGTTTGGGATTAAGAATCTCCGGTGGCATCTTAGATCTGGCCAACAACAAACTGCTTTTGACCATGTTTTTCACCATGATTGCCAGTATTATTTTGGGTATGGGGCTGCCCACCACCGCTAACTACGTAATCACTGCCACCATGGCCGCGCCGGCCCTTTTGGCGTTTGATGGAGTACCGGTCATTGCGGCACACCTGTTTGTGTTTTACTTTGGTATAGTGGCGGACATTACCCCACCGGTGGCTTTGGCTGCCTATGCAGGTTCGGGCCTGGCCCAAAGTAATCCCATGCAAACTTCATTTCAAGCAGTTCGGATTGCCATAGGCGCCTTTCTGGTTCCTTACATGTTTGTATTAAATCCGGAATTATTAATGGTCGATGCAACCGTCGGAACTTTTTCTTTGGCCTTTGGTACTGCTATCTTGGGTATGTTTAGCCTGGGGACGGCCGTGGTAGGTTACATTGACAGGAATTTAAGCTGGTTGGAGCGTTTCTTGTTGTTAGCCTCCGGGTTGGGGCTCTTATATGTAGGTATATACTCAGATGTAATCGGTTTGCTGGTATTCATCGGGATTTATGTACATCAAAAGTTTGTGTCTCGTAAGAACTCAAAGCTAAACCTTGGTTCCTAAAGGGCTATAAAATAAAAATTTATTCATTGGTGAAATGTTATCCCTGGTTTTTATAGCCGGGGTTTTTTTATCTTGCAACAATAAGTTAATAAGTTGGGGGCCTGACCAAGGAATGTTGCTAAGTTTGTAGAAGATTCCTTGTGATACATAAAGTTAAAGCAAAAAAGACAAAGATGTTATGTTTCCAAGGGCATATTTAGGGGGGTTAGTAAATGAAAAAGATTTACCGTTCTGCCTGTCCGCTGGACTGTTATGCATCCTGTGGGTTGCTTATATATACTGAAAACGGAAGAGTAACAGGGATAAAAGGTGATCCCGAGCACCCTCTTACCAGGGGAAAGGTTTGTGGTAAAGCGCGCAAACACCTGGAGAGACTCTACAGCCCGGAGCGTATACTTTATCCTATGGTAAAAGAGGGCCGTGATTGGCGGCGTATCCAGTGGAACGAGGCTTTAGACTTTTGGGCCCGCAAGTTAGAAGAAATAAAAAGGCAGTATGGAACCGGCGCAGTGTTATACCATGATGCCAGCGGCTCTAACGGCGTTTTGAGGGGACTGGGGTCTCGTTTTTTTAATGTTTACGGTGGAGTTTCCGTACCCGAGGGCAGTTTATGCTGGGCCAGCGGTAAGGCAGCACAGGCTGTGGATTTCGGTGGTCACCAGGCCCATGAGTGGGATGACCTGGAAAACTCCCGCAACATATTTCTCTGGGGACGTGACCCGGGCCGCACCAACATACACCTGCTGCAATACCTGAAACGGGCAGCAGCAAAAGGTGCGCGGGTTATATCCGTTAATCCCGTGCGGGTGCAGACGGGTGTGCCCGGCACCCGGCATGTCTATCCCAGACCAGGCACGGATGGAGCCCTGGCCCTGGGGATGACTCATGAAATAATTGCAGAGGGTCTGATTGACAAGGCTTTTGTGGAAAAATATACAAAGGGTTACGCTGAATTTGCCGCCTTGGTGAAGGAGTTCCCACCTGAAAAGGTTGCCGGTATTTGCGACATACCGGCAGAAGAAATAAAGTTACTGGCCAGGACATATGCCGGCGGGGGACCCTCTGCCATCATGTTCGGTTACGGCATGCAGCGCTACACTAATTCAGGCCGAACGGTACGGTGTATTGATGCCCTGGCAGCCATTACCGGTAATATAGGCGTACCCGGAGGCGGAGCCAATTACGTGCACCAGCACTGGAAGGATTTTTTTACCGACCTTTCAGGAGCAGAATTTGCCCGGGCAGGCCGTACTTTTCCCTGGCCGGCGCTGGCACGCCGCGTTATGGAGGCGGATGACCCGCCGGTTCGCTCTATTGTAGTTACGCGTTCTAATCCGGTAACGCAACTGCCGGACACTAATAAAGTACTGCAGGCGTTCAGGGCAGTAGACTTTGTGGTGGCCATTGATTTCTTTATCAATGATACCGCTGCCGAGGCAGATCTCTTCCTTCCCTGCACCACTTTCTTGGAGGATGAGGACGTGGTGGTATCTTCCTGGAACAATTATGTTTCCTATATGCCCAGGGTAATTGAGCCACTGGGAGAAAGTAAGTCAGATATGGACATATTTACAGCACTGGCCAGTAGGATGGGGTTTTTGGACTTCGGCTTCCACAGTTCTCAGGAGTGGCTGGAGCGAGCCTTGTCCCGGGCAGCAGGTGACGGCATAGATTTAGAACGGCTAAAAGAAGGACCGGCACGTAACCCGGCTGCACCCAGAGTGGCCTGGGGGGACCGTAAATTTTCCACACCCAGCGGAAAGTATGAGCTATACTCGGAAAAGGCGGTGGAAAAGGGTTTAGAGCCTCTACCAACTTATGTGCCGCCGCAAATGTTAAGCCGGAAAACAGAAAATTTCCCGCTGTACTTGCTAACGCCGCATAGCGGGAGGACCATACATTCGCAGTTTTGGAACCTTATACCCGATGAAACATTGGGTTCACTGCCTGCGGTAGAAATGCATCCCCAAACTGCTGCCGGTACAGGAGTTAATGCCGGTGATAGGGTCTGGGTAGAATCCCCGCAAGGACGACTTCAAGGTATCGTTTGTACTGTGGATGATATGCGGCCGGGTGTGGTCCGCATTTACCAGGGACGCTGGGCGAGCCAGAACGGGGGAGTGAATTTTCTCACCCCGGATGCCGTATCTGATCTGGGCAGCGGGTCATGTTACTACGACTGCCTGTGTAGGGTTTACCGGTGTTCTCATTAATGTATATCAAATTAACAAAAAGAGTATCCGCAACTGCCGGGTGCTCTTTTTGTATGACCTTTTTTATGCTCTTCTTATGATGAGCCCGTTTTTTTTGCCCCAGGCGAGCTAAACTGACAAAAAAATCGCCTGATTGGCAACACAAATCGACACGTGATTTAGAGCTTGTCCTTTATAATTTAAAAAAGTAGAAGGGGTGCCATTTTTTGGAGGTAGTGCCATACTGGGTGATGATACCCTACGGGTTTGTAGAAAGAATTGTTATTCTGGAGTTTGTCTGCTGTGCATCGGGTATTGGAATGAAAAAGATGGATTTAATTATTGCCGCTTTGGTTGGATTTTTCTTCACATTGGCTATCAGAGCCATTTTCCCCGGGGATTACTTTATTATATCCTTATTTTGTGGTATAAGCACTGTAGCCATTATTTGGTTTTTTACCGGGATAACGGGAGTACGTGTTTGGATATCATCTATCTTTGTGCTATTTATTCTATCAACAGTTGAAGCTATATCATATGTTTACGCCACCCAGTCTCTCCTAAAGTTTTTTAGTTTCATTTCTGTTTGGGTTTTGACGGGAATTCCCCACATAGTAGTTTTATTGCTAGCTTCTTTTCTAATAAAGAAGGTGAGAGGAAACTATGCTGCTCGAGAGGAAAAGGCAACTTAGGAATGGTCTAGTTTGTGTTTTTGTTCTGCAAATGTTTCTTGTTTTTGGCGTATCTTTGCATATCTTTTTATCCAGTCAGGGAATAAATGAGCTATTTGGAATTACCATTATTCCCATCAAACAAGCAGTGACCGTATTAATATTCCTTAGTATTTCTTTGCTATCTCTTGGTATTTACCTCACCTATGAATTATCTAAAATGTCAAAAATTGAAGTGGAGCTGGCCAATAAAAAAGCGACCCAGGAATTAACGGAGCAAAACCTTCGCCTGTTGAGGTGTCAAAGGCATGACTTTCTGAACCACCTGCAGGTTATCTCTGGTTATATTCAGATGGGTAAAGGAAACAAAGCGGCAAAATACATCCAGGAAATAAATCAAAACCTGAGGGGCATCAGGGTGATAAGCGGCCTCAATATGCCGGAGGCGTCGGTGCTCCTCCTGGCCAAAAGGGAAGAAGCGGCCAAGTACAATATTCAGTTTAATTACGACCTTAAATCCGATCTCTCTAATGTAAGAATAAAAGAATATGATCTGGTTAGAATTTTATCAAATTTAATTGACAACGCCATATACGAGCTTAAAGAGGCCGGTGATGCGGTTCAAAAAACTATCAATGTAGTTGTTGATAAAATTGGGGAGACATTATGTATAGAGATCTTCAATTCCGGCAGCTTTATCCCTGATACAAAACAAATTTTTAACTACGGTTTCACAACCAAGGGTGACAAGGGTTCGGGCTCCGGTTTATATATAGTCAACGACTTGGTTAAGAATAAATATAACGGAAATATTGATGTGGAAAGTAGTGAGCACCTGGGAACAAACTTTAAAATTTCTATTTAAGTTTCTCGTGAGCCTATGGCCACCTAACCAAACACTAAAAACAGCTTATTGCTGTTTTTTTAAAAAAACTAATAAGGAGGGAAAAAATGAATAAAATTAAATGCTTGCTTTTCCTGGGTGTATTGACTGTTGTTACATTGCTGGCCAATATCACTGCCGCCGGTGCTTGTGGTGTGTTCCATTATCAGCCTGAATTACCGGATGCGCTGGCCAAAAAATACGATTAATTAAATGGTATTATTAGGCCGTTAAATCGGCCAATTTTTTTTGAATTTTGTGATATAATCGAGGTTTGTTATTATGAGTAAATTAATGCAAAATTTTGCCCAAAAGATTTCCAGGGAAACAAGGTATAATGACGCGGGTGTTATTTTGTTCGGACTGCAAAGCTTCATGGGCTTGATATTTAACTACGCCGCATTAGCCCTATTAGCATTTATTCTCCAAGTTTTCCCTCACGCTATACTTGCCGCTTTGGCGTCGTCTTCGCTAAGGATTTTTTCCGGCGGTTCACACTCATCTTCTCCTCTGCGGTGTGCTGTTTTTGGTACGTTAGTGTTTTTAATCCTGGGGAGAATAGCCGTCACCTTATCTTTTTTTACCTCTACCGCCTTTTTTTTGTCTTTAGGAATTTCTATTGCCGTGCTGGCTACAGCAGCAATATTCAAATACGGCTATGCCACTACCCATAAAAAGCCCCTTAATTCCTATGCCCACGGGAGAAAATTAAGGAGCATGGCCATTACTGTTCTCTTTGCCTGGCTTGCTGTAATATTATATCTGTCATATTTCCATATCATGAGTTTACAGAGCCGGGTTTTTATGGCATCTGCACTCACCGGAATTGCCTGGCATACTTTTTGTTTAACTCCTTGGGGACATAAAGTAAACCAGATAGCGGATAAGCAGCTACAGAAATTGCGCCTGTGATATTATAAAAGCTAAGTACGTTTATTGCCAAGACGGTGCGGTTTTTATTATAATGATTATCAGATAACTAACTAAACGGGACAAGAATAAATATAAAGGAGGGACAATAAATGGAGAGCAAAATTGCTAAGGCGATAGATATGAATTACTCACCGGTGGCGGTAATCTGGACAGACGAAAAGCCTGAAGGGGCATTACAGTTTAAAGAAGGTTTAAGGGCCTGTGTGGTAGCCATGCTTACTGCCGCAGCTAAAGGCAAGACAGCGGTTTTTGATCGCAAAACGTTTGGTTGCCCGGGCGGAGGCACCGGCCTTGGCTTTGGCAACCAGTACGTTTATTTTCCCGGTGGGATTGAATACTTCTTATCTACGGGCAACCCTGAGTTCTGCCAGACAGAGATGGGCAAAAACATTGCTAAGGGCCTGCCGCACTTGGAACACGGTGAGAGGTACTTTAAGTCACCTGAAACAGCAACGAAGTTTGTTGATTCTCTCCCTATTATGGACATTCCTAATGAATATATAGTTCTAAAGCCAGTCGATCAGGTTAGTAGTAGTGAAGAGCCAAAGACGGTGGTTTTCCTGGTTAAGCCTGACCAGCTATCTGCACTGGTGGTACTTGCCAACTATGGAAGAGGGGTAAATTATAATGTTACAGCTCCCATGGGGGCTGGATGTCATACCTTTGGTATTTTCCCGGCCAGTGAAGGTGAGAAAGAGACACCTAAAGCTGTAATCGGTATGTTCGATATCACGTCCCGGCCCAAGGTTGATAAAGACATTTTGTCCTTCAGCGTTCCTTTCAAAATGTTTGAAGAAATGGAGAATAACGTAGAAGGAAGTTTCCTGGAACAGGAGCCCTGGTTAAAAGTTAAGGATCGTAACAAATAGTTTTGAGCTGTTTAACCCAAGTCTTTGAACTCCCATTTATAAGTGGGAGTTCCTCTTTTTTGCAGGAAACGAAACTAAAAAAATAGAATTATGTAAAATAATAAATCTGGTTAAAGAAGGAAATAGAATGGGTAAATTACGAACCGGTCGAAGCACCATGGTGAGAATTTGGCGCATTTATAACTTGATAAAATATTCTAACTACCCCGATGTCAGGCAGCTTGCAGACCAATTGGAAGTCAGCCTAAGAACTATCGAACGCGACATTGAGCAACTGCGTGATCAGATGCAGGCGCCCATTGTCTATGATAGGATGCATCGGGGTTATTATTTTAGTGAGGAATATATTCTACCTCCCATTCGTTTTACCGAGGGTGAAATTGTATCAATTATTATCGGTCAAAAACTACTTTTACAGATGGAGGGTTTGCTAGCAGGCCAGGTATTTCGCAATCTTCGTGATAAGTTGGAATGTCTGTTGGGAGAAGAAAGCCTGTGTTCAAATAAGGATTTGGAAGAGGCGGTTTCTTTCGGAATTGCGCCTATACGCGGTGAAGATTGGCGGGTTGCTAAAAATCTAGCTAAGTTGCGAGAGGCCGTGTTTCAACGCCAACAGGTGGAGATTATCTATAACTCAATATCCGCCGGCGAAAAGCGAAAACGTCAAGTCCATCCCTATCATCTGAGATTTTACGATGGCGCCTGGTATTTGATTGGTTATTGTCTGATCCATCATGAAGTACGTATTTTTGCGGTGGACCGGATTGAAACTTTGAGGATAACCGGAGCGATATTTGAATATCCGGTTGACTTCAAGATTGATGAATATTTGAACGGTGTTTGGGGAATTATGCGGGGCCGTTATTATCATGTCAAGATTTCGTTTGATAACCACCAGGCCCGCTGGATTCGGGAGCGACCACTGCGTAACGGCGAGCGGCTGGAGGAGTCGGCTGACGGTGCGGTAATACTGGAGACAGCGGTCAGTGGGCTCATGGAGATCAAGCGGTGGATTATGGGATTCGGTAGTCATGCCAAGGTACTGGAACCGGCGGAGCTACGGGAGGAGATCCGGGAAGAGCTTATAAAGATGGGGAAGATTTACGGGGTTGAGAAGTGAGAAGCTTTTGTTTTGAAAGATGGGAATTAAATTATTTTCCAGACCGACAATATGTGACGGTATGGGGTGGTAAAGTAAAAGTATAATGGACAAGCAGTTTGGGGGAGTATGATGGATCACGGACAAAGCAAGGAACAATCCAATGTTAATCCGAAATTTATCGCGCATGTGCGAAAAAATGATGACGGTACTTGGGCAACTCCTCATTTTTTATCGGAGCATTTGGTCGAAACAGCAAGATTAGCAGAGTCTTTCGCAACAAAGTTTCATTCCGGACAATGGGGAAAAGCGGCCGGGTTAGGCCATGATGCAGGTAAAGGAAGGTTAGTTTGGCAAAACTATCTTCGTTATAAAAGTGGTTTTTTTGATGAAGAAGCTCATTTAGAGGGCAAATCCGGGAAAATGCCTCATGCCGTTCACGGCGCTAAATTGGTTGAAGAGCTTTTTGGTAAAGGGCTTGGAAGAGTTTTAGCGTAGTGTATTGCCGGTCATTAGATATTGTATCCGGCCAGGTGGCGAAGGTGAAGCCCAAGATTTATGTGACTATTGTAGAAAGACTTCCTTTTAGGTGGGAAAGTTGGAACCCAAAGTTGAGGATGTTATACGAGGAGGAAGAAAGTTGATTGCTAAAAGTTACCCTATTGAATTTGAAGTTCAAGGCCATGCGGCAATGTTTACTCGACCAGATACAGGTTCTGCTCCAATATCATACCCAGCCCCTACTTTTTCAGCCGCAAAAGGTATGTTTGAATCCGTTGCTAGAATTAAATCCGCGTATATTAAGCCAGTAAAAATAGAAATATGTTCTCCCATTATATATCATCGTTATTTCAATAATTATCGCGGCCCTTTACGGAAAAGTGGCACACCAAATTTTCCATTGGCAGCAACTATTTTGGTCGATGTTTGTTACAAAATATATGGAGTAGTTGAAGAGATTACTAAAGCTCCTTATGGCAATAACCACCTTCATGCGCTTCAAGAAATGTTTATCAGGCGTATAAAACAAGGAAGATCTCATTATACTCCGTGCCTTGGATGGAGGGAATTTATACCTTCCTACTTTGGTCCACTTCGTGATTCAACAACCGTTGACAAATCAATCAATCTGATAATCCCCTCTATGTTATACAGTATGTTTGATAAACCAGGTAATGGTAAAATACAGCCTTCATTCAAACAAGATGTCCAAATAGTTGAAGGGGTGCTGAATTATGATTAATGAATTATATACGATGACACGGGCATTGAAAGAAAAGAGTCTTCTTCAAGTTACTATTTATAAAAATATTAGTGAACCGGCTCAAAATGCAGGAATTTACGTTGAAATTGATCAAGATAAAAACCCTAAGTGTATAGAGTATATTTCTAAAGAGAACTTTCCGAAAATGTGGAAGCACAGTAAAGGTAATCATAAGAGTTTTCCTATTATTCGTATTCAAAGGGCGATGCTCAAACATGATTTGCCAAAAGATTTTGATAAGACTTGGAAGCAAATAAAAAACAAAGAGGAAAAAGTCAAAGTTCTATCAAAATTGGATTTTGATAACTATAACCCAAATAGCGATGATATTGTAATTTCGCAATGGACTATTGAACAGCTTTTACCCGCTTGTGATGGTATTTTAGAATTAGGATCTTTACATGCATTAATCTACAGATTTCCGAAGAATCAAAAGGAGCAAAAGGAATTTTATATGGCTTTTCTCAGCTTGATTAAAAAGCAGTTAGTAATATTTGAAGAACCTATGCTGGAACTAACGAAGGATATTTTAATTGGCAAGTGGGATGAAAAGAAAGATGGATTTTTTTCCAGTACCCAAATCGCTTTTGATATTTATGACGCTTATCAATTTAAATATAAAGTAAAAGATCTAAAACTTAAAAATGTTTTAATCCGGCAATTAAATCATCGCGACGATATTGCAAGAGAAGCTTTGGAAACGGATAATTGCCAGTTGACTGGGGAGCGTCATGTGGTTGAAACGGGGAAATATCCCGATCCTAAATTGCAAAATTTAGGAAAAACATATTTATATTCTAATAATAAAGATATTCCCTGTTTAACTCGTTATGGTATGAAGAGTTTACAAGCTTTTAAGGTTGGTAAAAAAATTATTGGTGAAATCAATAATGCACTTGATTTTCTCATCGCAAACGAAAGGGAATATAAAACTTGGGTCAAGGTGCCGGGAAGCAAAGACAAAGAATTGAATTTGCTTATTGCTTATGTTGAAGATTATCCGGAAATGGACGATGAATTGGCAAAAATGTTGGGTGATGCGCCTAATTTTGAGCAAGAGGTGATTCGATTTGAAAACTTAACTGAACAGGTATGTGGTGGTTTAAAAGAAAAAACGGAAAGAAATCCAAATGCCAAGATTAAAGTCATCGTCATCAATAAAGTTGATGACGGACGAAAACAAGTTTTACTATCTGAAACTTATAGTGTGAATGAGATTATTTCAGGTACTACCGAATGGCAGAAGGCTTCTAAGAACTCTCCAAATATCCAGTATTACGTCAAGAATAAGCAAGAAGAAATAACCATTAAACCTTTTTGCCCGTATCCGGGCCAGATTCTTAATTTCATGAAAAAGCAATGGAAATGGGAGATAAAAAATGGTAAACGAGACCTAAAGTTTGAAAAAACTCCGGGAATCTCTTTAAAAGAAATTTATGATATTTTCATTCCTTTGAGGAATGAGGAAGAATTATGTGCACGGTTATTATTAAAAGTTTGTCGGCTAAGTCAAAACTTAATGATCAATATTGGCCATAGTTACAATCGAAAGCGACTCTTTGAAATCAATAAAAACGCTATATACGACCATTGCCTAGCGGTTTCTTTATTATCGATATTGCTTTACAAACTGAATTATCAAAAGGAGGTTTACATGCATAGCGTGGCTTTTAACATTGGACGTCTAATGATGTTATCCGATGTATTGCATCGGGAGTATTGCCTAAATGTTCGGAAAGGTGATATACCACCTCAGTTAATTGGAAATGCGATTATGCCTACAGCGGTCGAATTTCCACATAGAGCGTTGAATTTATTACAAGAAAGAATTAGGATTTATAAGGCATGGGCAGATACGGCTAAAGATGCCCGCCTTGCAAAATGGGCTGTTAAAAATATGGCTGATACGGCGCATGAGTTGAGTGAAAAGGAGATCCCGGAAAGTTTCAAAGAAGTGGAGCGGGCACAGGTATTATTAGGTTACCTTGCTAATATCGAAAAAGACTAAAGGGGGAGTATAATGATGGGAGATGTTATCAATCGGGGGACCGGTCTGTTGGTGGTAGAGGTAATCAATTCAAATCCAAACGGCAATCCCGACCAGGAAAGCGATCCCCGACAAAGACATGATGGAAGGGGAGAAATTTCACCCGTATCCTTTAAAAGGAAGGTGCGCGACTTAGTATTGCATAAAGAAGGGCCAGTATGGAAAGAAGTCAGTAAAAAATTGGATATTAAAGTAAGTGATTTCTCGAAATATGATTTACTGGAGAAAAGAGATATCAACCGGCAAACTATTGTTAAAGAGATACAAGAAAATAAGTTTCTTGAAAAATACTGGGATGCTCGGGTTTTTGGCAATACATTTCTCGAAGATGACTTGTCCGACCGAATTCAAACCGGGGTTGCCCAGTTTGCGCTGGCGGTATCGATTTCGCCGGTCAGAATTGAACGAATGACCACAACTAAGATGGCACCGGTGCAAGAGGATAAAAGCCGAGGCATGGCGCCGCTGGGTTTTCGTATTGTAGAACATGGTGTTTATTGCATGCCATTTTTCATTAATGCCACAGCGGCAAGCAAAACAAAGTGCACTGCCAAAGATATTGAGTTGTTATTACAGATCATACCCTATGCATATACTCATACCGCCTCATACATTCGCCCGCAGGTAAATATCAGGCATGCATTTTATGTTGAGCATAATTCGCCGGTCGGGAAGTATAACGATTTTGAGATTATTGAAGAATTGACACCAAAGAGAATTGGTGATCCTGAGAGTTCTTCGACTTTGTGGAATGACTATGATTCTGAAGGATTAAAGAGCCAAATTGACCAATTAACGGCAAAGATTAAAGAGAAGACTAAAGGAATTAGAGATTTGATGTTGGAGATGTAGCATGCGATTATTAGCCCATAGCGCACAACCTAAAAAAGGCTTACAAGAGCAGACTTATCAGGAGCATATACTTGGTGTCTTTCGACGCGCCCAAGCTAATGTGGAAGAAATGTTACTCTATGCGCAGGCGGCTCTGGTGACAACTTTTCGGTCCATAGTACTATGGGCCGCTTGCTTTCATGATCTTGGGAAGATTGAGAAGGAAAACCAGGAAGTATTAAATGGTAAAAAGAAAGCCAAGCATTTGCCGGTTAACCATGTGGACGCCGGGGTGGCTTATTTAAAAGAAAGAGAGAATAAGCTGGAAGCAGCTTTTCTTGTATTATCTCACCACCATGGATTATGTTCGATACCCAAGGAGATGGATCGGTTGTTTCCGTTTCGGGATCAAGCGATTATAGACAAGACGGATGATAGATTAAATGAATATTTGTCGTTGCATCAAAGAGAAGTTAATCTGAATTTAGATGACTCACAACAATTGAATATTGCAGATGGTTTATCGCGTAGATTAGCGCTTTCTTGTTTGGTTGACGCCGATCATAGCGACACTGCCCGTTATGAGAGACCTGATTACCAAGGAAGATGGGAAGAACGATTAAAAAAGCTTGATGAGTATGTCCACAATGCGTATGAAAGAAACGAAAAAAGTAAGCGAAATGAACTCCGGAATGCGATCTATTTTGCTTGTAGAGATGGAGATACAGCTTCACCGGTTTATTACTGTGACAGCCCGGTTGGTACGGGAAAAACTACGGCTGTAATGGCGTATTTACTTCAAGCAGCTATTCAAAAACAATTACGTCATATTATTATTGTTTTACCGTTTACCAATATTATTACGCAGTCGGTAAAAATTTATCGGGAAGCTTTGGTTTTAGACGGTGAAGACCCGGAATTGATTGTGGCGGAGCATGATCATCAAGCTGACTTTTCCTCTTTTGAAGCAAGGGAACTTGCAGCTCTCTGGAATGCCCCGATTATTGTTACAACGGCTGTTCAGTTCTTTGAAACGCTTGGAAGCAATAATCCTACCCGGTTGAGAAAACTGCATGAACTACCTGGGTCAGGGATATTTATTGATGAATGCCATGCCGCGATTCCTACATGGTTATGGCCGCAGGCATGGAAATGGCTTCAGAACTTGACAATGGAATGGGGTTGTCATTTGATATTGGCATCGGGGACAACAGGGAAATTTTGGGAAATAGGAGATTTTATCGATGAACCGGTCCGGATTCCTGAATTAGTACCCGAAGAGTTAAGAAAGCAAGCTTGCGAGTACGAACAAAAAAGAGTTGAACTTAAAGTGACAAATCCAACTCTTTCCCATTTAAATAGCCCTATAGCGTTTGACACGGTGGATGATTTAATTGATTTTATGCTTACTAAGGAAGGCCCAAGATTGGTGATTATGAATACGGTGTTTTCTGCGGCCTTTCTAGCGAATCGAATGAAAAAACGGGGTCTTGATGCATTGCATCTATCAACATCATTGACTCCAAAAGATAGAGAACCGATAATTGAAACAATTTATGGAAGACTGAAAAGAGATGAAAAAACAAAGAAACTGAAGTATAATCCGGATTGGACACTCGTGGCGACAAGCTGTGCTGAGGCGGGGTTAAATTTTTCTTTTCGAAATGGATTTGCCCAATTGCGTTCGTTACAGAGCTATCTACAGATAGATGGCAGGGTTAACCGTGATGGAGAGTATCAGGGTTCGGAAATGTGGTGTTTTACTGTCAATGATCCAAATTTAAAAACGCATCCCGGTTTCAAAACTTCACAAAAAGTATTTAGACAAATGATTGAAGATAACTTAATTAATGAATTAAACATCACTGAATTGGTGACAGAGACTTTGAAGCGAGAATTAAAGGAAGATCGCAGCGAAAAGATAGAAAAGATTTTGAAATACGAAAGAAGTCATGAATATCCAGATGTGGCTGAGATTTGCAAAATAATAGATTCAGATACACGATTGGTTGTTATGGATCCTGAAATCATCAGAATGCTTGAAAATGGCGATAAAATAAGCTCAATTCAACTGATAAAAAATAGTGTTCAAGTTTGGGCACAAAAGATTGATCAATTAGGCTTGGCTCCAGTTGGTGGATATCAAGAGATATATCGCTGGTTTGATAATGGATATGATCCTGAGTTTTTAGGATATATGAAAGCAATATTAGAACTTGATTTAATCGGAAATACGCAAGTATTGATATTTTAACAATGAGAGGTGGATTTTAAATATGTTAGATTCAATATTAAATATTATGTCCTATTTTAAACGATGACCATCTTTTATTCTGACGACGACCTCCTTATGCTCTCCGGCATCCAGCATTTCGCCTTTTGTCGCAGGCAGTGGGCTTTGATCCATATTGAACAGCAATGGCAAGAGAATCTGCTCACCTTTAACGGCCGGGATCTGCACGAGCGGGCCGACGATCCCTTTTTTACCGAATCCCGGGGAACGGTGCTGGTTACCCGGTCCCTATCGTTAGTCTCACGAACATTAGGTCTGTACGGGGTGGCGGATGTGGTAGAATTTTACCGCGATGAAAACGGAATCACTCTTGACCACCGCCAGGGCCGCTGGCGGCCGCATCCGGTGGAATATAAGTACGGCAAACCCAAACCGGACGACCGTGATATCGTCCAACTCTGCGCGCAAGGGATCTGCTTGGAGGAGATGTTCGGTGCACTGGTTGCAGCGGGGGATCTGTTTTATGGCCGGACTCGCCGCCGCCGGCTGGTAGAGTTTGACGCGGCCCTCAAGGAGCGGGTGCGGGCGCTGGCCGCCGGGATGCATGAATTTTTTGAACGGGGCGTTACTCCACCGGCTGAATATATTGTGGCGTGCAAGAGTTGTTCTTTGGTGGAGATCTGCCTGCCCAAAGCCGGTGTTCGGCGCTCGGTCCGTCGATATCTAGAGGAGGCGTTCATGGACAAGAAATGAGCGACTGGAACGGCTGTCAATCCCCATATAGGAAGGAGTGTGGAATAAAATAAATAAATGCGAAAATTATTAAATGTGCTGTATGTAACCTCTCCCGAGGCCTATCTTGGTAAAGAAGGGGAGACGGTCCTGGTCTTGATGGATGAGGAGGTCAAGCTGAGGATCCCCATTCATAATTTGGAAGGAATCGTCTGCTTTGGATATACCGGAGCCAGCCCCGCCTTAATGCATCTCTGTGCGGAACGGGGTGTGGCCCTATCTTTTTTATCGGAAAACGGGAAATTCTTGGCCAGAATTAGCGGGCGAGTGAGCGGGAATGTGCTGCTGCGACGTAAGCAATACCGCCAGACCGATAACCCCGGTGAAGCGCTAAAATTGGCTCAAGGATTTGTTCTGGGGAAAATATTCAACTGTAAATGCGTATTGCAGCGTTTTTTACGTGACCACGGGGGCAAAGGCGACGTACCGGGTATGCAGGACGGGATAAAAATGTTAACTAATCGATTACAGAAAGTAAGTGACAGTTCTTGCTTAGAGAAGCTGCGTGGCGTCGAAGGCGAAGGGGCGCGGATATATTATGGTGTTTTCAACAATTTAATCTTGGAGTCAAAAGAGATTTTCTATTTCTCCGGGCGAAGTCGCCGCCCGCCATCAGATCCGGTGAACGCTTTGCTTTCGTTTTTATATACGTTGTTGGCCCATGATTGTACGGCAGCCTCAGAGACTGTAGGACTCGATCCCCAGGTTGGTTTTTTGCACCGGGAACGTCCCGGCAGGCCCAGTCTCGCTTTGGACCTGATGGAAGAGTTGAGGCCATATCTGGTGGACCGGTTTGTTTTGGCAATGATTAATAACCGCCAGCTTGACCCGACCGGCTTTGTTAAAAAAGAATCCGGTGGAGTAATCATGACTGATGAGACCCGTAAAAATGTTATCACAGCCTGGCAAAAACGGAAACAAGAAAAAGTGACGCATCCCTTTTTAGGAGAAAAAATTGCTATCGGATTAATACCGTATGCGCAAGCGCTGTTGTTAGCCAGACACCTGCGAGGTGATCTGGAAGCGTATCCGCCATTTCTAATGAAATAGGGTGAATAAAAATGATGGTTTTAGTGACGTACGATGTTAGTACAGAGTCGGAAGGGGGTAAAAAGCGTCTGCGAAAAGTGGCCAAACAATGCAAAGATTACGGGCAAAGAGTGCAAAACTCCGTTTTTGAATGCTTGGTTGATCCTGTGCAATTTGCCCAGCTACGCAAAAAATTGGAAGCAATTATCGATAATGAAAAGGACAGTTTACGATACTATTTTTTAGGCGCTAACTGGAAACGCCGGGTTGAGCATGTGGGTGCCAAAGCAACCTACGATCCTGAAGGAGTGATCATGGTTTAACGCGAACCTCAAGCGCCCATGATTTTCCTGGGAGGTTCGCGGTGTAGCAATGATAAGCCTTTGTAAGCTTTTTGATTTAAAAACAGATTATTTTTATCGCTACTAAAAAGAGATTCGCGGAAACCCCAGTTGGAATCCTTGTTGATAAAGGATTCCAATGGGGTACTGTCACTCCCGGTACGGGAGTGTGGATTGAAACAAACAATAGCGGTCAAGAAAACACAATGGCAAGGTCACTCCCGGTACGGGAGTGTGGATTGAAACAAAAAGTTGCTAATACATGGAATGGAGAATTACGTCACTCCCGGTACGGGAGTGTGGATTGAAACTATGTAGTCCCATCTCTTGTGCTATGTCATATATGTCACTCCCGGTACGGGAGTGTGGATTGAAACACAGTAGCCGAACCAAACAAGGTATGGAAAAGGTGTCACTCCCGGTACGGGAGTGTGGATTGAAACATGATTTCCTGACGTTGCACCACTCACAATTGGGTCACTCCCGGTACGGGAGTGTGGATTGAAACCGGCATCCCCTACAGCATCCAGTCTATACCCTGAGTCACTCCCGGTACGGGAGTGTGGATTGAAACATTTGACAGGTGAAATTTTTAAATTTATCAACCGTCACTCCCGGTACGGGAGTGTGGATTGAAACCCAGGAGTAAGGGTGGGTTGTCTACACCGGAGAATGTCACTCCCGGTACGGGAGTGTGGATTGAAACACTCCACCAACATCTTTCAAATTCCTTTGATTTAGTCACTCCCGGTACGGGAGTGTGGATTGAAACACGTTTTTAATCGTTAATATAGTTGGGTTATTGGCGTCACTCCCGGTACGGGAGTGTGGATTGAAACTTAACTCCCTTTGTACGTCCCTTGCGCCCGAACTTGTCACTCCCGGTACGGGAGTGTGGATTGAAACATATGTCCAAGAATCCTGCCTTTGTGTGTTAGATGTCACTCCCGGTACGGGAGTGTGGATTGAAACACCCTGACTTTGGATGCTCTGTCCTAATTGGGCGTCACTCCCGGTACGGGAGTGTGGATTGAAACATGTGAATCAGCGAATAACCCTTCACCCCTTAGAAGTCACTCCCGGTACGGGAGTGTGGATTGAAACAACTTCATCTGGCAATACCGGATAAACTTCCGGATGTCACTCCCGGTACGGGAGTGTGGATTGAAACAGGGCGGCTTTTATTTCGGTGTCTGTATAACGAGGTCACTCCCGGTACGGGAGTGTGGATTGAAACCAGAAAGGTTAGGGAAACCTATTACGTTAAACATGTCACTCCCGGTACGGGAGTGTGGATTGAAACAGTGGCTGTGGAATGCGTCAATGAAAGTAGCACGTCACTCCCGGTACGGGAGTGTGGATTGAAACTCCTTTTTCAAGTCAAAGTGATGGCCGAATTGATCGTCACTCCCGGTACGGGAGTGTGGATTGAAACCTAAAGATTTGCTGGTAGTAGCAGAGCACCTTACGTCACTCCCGGTACGGGAGTGTGGATTGAAACAGCGCCAGGCGCCCAAGTGGCTCGACCGCAAAGAGTCACTCCCGGTACGGGAGTGTGGATTGAAACTTTAACGGATTTATCTTTGCTGCTCCTACAAGGCGTCACTCCCGGTACGGGAGTGTGGATTGAAACTATCAGGGCAGACATACCCCGGCAGCCGTTATTGGTCACTCCCGGTACGGGAGTGTGGATTGAAACACCTCCCGTGGGCAGGGTACTTATCCCTGCCCTGTCACTCCCGGTACGGGAGTGTGGATTGAAACGCGATGTTCAATAGCATCAGCCCATATGGTCTTGTCACTCCCGGTACGGGAGTGTGGATTGAAACCCGAATCTGTTCGTTGGTTTCTATTTCTTCCTGGTCACTCCCGGTACGGGAGTGTGGATTGAAACACGGTCTTTGTCGCGGTAGACGCCATATGATGGGTCACTCCCGGTACGGGAGTGTGGATTGAAACCATAGAAATCAATACCAAAACCCACTCCCTCCCCAGTCACTCCCGGTACGGGAGTGTGGATTGAAACGCCAGTTATGACATATACCGGAACGGTGTAAAAAGTCACTCCCGGTACGGGAGTGTGGATTGAAACTGATCCAGATAGTAATAATCAGTTTTACAATCCTGTCACTCCCGGTACGGGAGTGTGGATTGAAACGGCAGTAGCTTGGTGCGTAGCCAGTTCTCAGGGTGTCACTCCCGGTACGGGAGTGTGGATTGAAACACCGATGGATTTTACCCTAAGCTCTGGAGGTTTATGTCACTCCCGGTACGGGAGTGTGGATTGAAACTTTTCCGGAGGTAGTACCTCAACATCATAACCAACGTCACTCCCGGTACGGGAGTGTGGATTGAAACTCCTGGCTTCCAATGTTGGGTGGTGGTCAATAATGTCACTCCCGGTACGGGAGTGTGGATTGAAACTTAATATCAATGGTGGCCATGGCCACCTCGGACAGGTCACTCCCGGTACGGGAGTGTGGATTGAAAC
>JADQBQ010000015.1:0-35835 GCA_016278505.1 Clostridiales bacterium | reverse complement strand
GTCACTCCCGGTACGGGAGTGTGGATTGAAACGAAGATAGGTCAGATGTAGTATCTTATGAGTTGCCGAGTCACTCCCGGTACGGGAGTGTGGATTGAAACAGGACAGGCGCAACGAGAACCGGGAGAACTGGAAAGGTCACTCCCGGTACGGGAGTGTGGATTGAAACTTAATTTGCTGAAACCCTTGTCATTATTGACTTTGTCACTCCCGGTACGGGAGTGTGGATTGAAACAATATTTATTTATTGTAGTTAATTCTAAACTATAGTCACTCCCGGTACGGGAGTGTGGATTGAAACCTTTTGGGCAACGGTAAGAATAGACAAGCAGGGGTGTCACTCCCGGTACGGGAGTGTGGATTGAAACCATATTTTGATCTGACATTATCTATGATATTGTAGTCACTCCCGGTACGGGAGTGTGGATTGAAACTTTTTAAATATCTCTTTATTCCTCATAGCTATCTCGTCACTCCCGGTACGGGAGTGTGGATTGAAACATCCGACGATTGTAGGTGGTTTTGTGCTGATCTAGTCACTCCCGGTACGGGAGTGTGGATTGAAACTTTTTACCTGCTCGGCGTAAATACACAACTCTCTCGTCACTCCCGGTACGGGAGTGTGGATTGAAACATGAAGCATGGCATGGTAGACGGAAAGGTAGTCTGGTCACTCCCGGTACGGGAGTGTGGATTGAAACTGCATCTGTGACTTCCAAGGGTACCCTGCTGGCTGTCACTCCCGGTACGGGAGTGTGGATTGAAACAGTCCTGGATAATACAGCTTCCCCCTGGTGCAATGTCACTCCCGGTACGGGAGTGTGGATTGAAACATCACATGCCGCCATTCATTAGGAGTCATGGCCGTCACTCCCGGTACGGGAGTGTGGATTGAAACGGGTATGTACCATCGAGATAATGTCTTAAGGTTAGTCACTCCCGGTACGGGAGTGTGGATTGAAACACATAACAGGCAAATAACACATTTAAGCATACTGGTCACTCCCGGTACGGGAGTGTGGATTGAAACAATGTTATTATCTATCCAAGTTTTTCTTTCTTGCGTCACTCCCGGTACGGGAGTGTGGATTGAAACGGTATTCTATTGCATTACGTCACGTCACGTGTTAGTCACTCCCGGTACGGGAGTGTGGATTGAAACTGGGGTGTATTATTGAGTTGTTTGGTGGGTGTGAAGTCACTCCCGGTACGGGAGTGTGGATTGAAACTGGGGTGTATTATTGAGTTGTTTGGTGGGTGTGAAGTCACTCCCGGTACGGGAGTGTGGATTGAAACTATTAACTCCACCCCTGTTTTCCAGGATTGTCGTCACTCCCGGTACGGGAGTGTGGATTGAAACCCTTGTCCCAGTAGGCACCGATCCACAGATCAAACGTCACTCCCGGTACGGGAGTGTGGATTGAAACCAATACGTCCTTATAATTCATTGTGTGACCTCCTCCAGTCACTCCCGGTACGGGAGTGTGGATTGAAACTCATAATTCCCTGATTCCTCTGCGTTCAATGCCAAGTCACTCCCGGTACGGGAGTGTGGATTGAAACTTGCAATTTGGTCCGATATGCTTTTGTTGTACTAGTCACTCCCGGTACGGGAGTGTGGATTGAAACGGATCTGAACTCCAATTCCCTGCTTGTTTTAACTGTCACTCCCGGTACGGGAGTGTGGATTGAAACAGGGATTTGTACTTTAGAAGATTATCCCCTAACGTCACTCCCGGTACGGGAGTGTGGATTGAAACTATTAATAAAGTATTAGCTCCGTTAGAAATTTCTGTCACTCCCGGTACGGGAGTGTGGATTGAAACTATTGCAATAAAATATAACAAAAAAATATATTTAGGTCACTCCCGGTACGGGAGTGTGGATTGAAACAAGGCACAAGAAACCTGTTTTTATGAAGGGTACACGTCACTCCCGGTACGGGAGTGTGGATTGAAACGGCCCGTTCCAGTTGTTCATTATCCCATGCAAATGTCACTCCCGGTACGGGAGTGTGGATTGAAACATCTAATTCAGCAGAAAGTAATTCTGGCACAGAAGTCACTCCCGGTACGGGAGTGTGGATTGAAACCTGTTTGCATCTCCATATTGTATCCCTGATATTGCGTCACTCCCGGTACGGGAGTGTGGATTGAAACTGTTTATCTTCAGGGGTTAGCTTAACTGTTTTTCGTCACTCCCGGTACGGGAGTGTGGATTGAAACAATTACTCTATCCAGGCTAAGATTAATCCTTGATCGTCACTCCCGGTACGGGAGTGTGGATTGAAACATATCAAGACGCCTACACCCTGGCAGCCGTAGGTTATGTCACTCCCGGTACGGGAGTGTGGATTGAAACACGTGATTATTTATCTTTTCCCAGGCGGGATCGGTGTCACTCCCGGTACGGGAGTGTGGATTGAAACACAACAAACTGTATAGACAGGCAACAATTATGGGTCACTCCCGGTACGGGAGTGTGGATTGAAACATATCTGAGACACCACGTTCCAAGCGTTGCGGCCCGTCACTCCCGGTACGGGAGTGTGGATTGAAACCCAGAAAGTTTTGCCGTGCTCTCATATTTTGCTGTCACTCCCGGTACGGGAGTGTGGATTGAAACTATTAATTTTCTAAACTTATCATAGCCACAATATGGTCACTCCCGGTACGGGAGTGTGGATTGAAACAACATCATCCTTGCGTGTGCCGTGACGTGTGCTGCGTCACTCCCGGTACGGGAGTGTGGATTGAAACTCCCTTATATTGTATCGACCTTGGATGGCCCAATGTCACTCCCGGTACGGGAGTGTGGATTGAAACAGGACAGGCGCAACGAGGGCCGGGAGAAATGGAAGGTCACTCCCGGTACGGGAGTGTGGATTGAAACCCCGGTATTGTGTATATTTTGACAGTGAATCAAGGTCACTCCCGGTACGGGAGTGTGGATTGAAACTGTCGGCTCTCGACAATACGAACCACCGTGTCCGGGTCACTCCCGGTACGGGAGTGTGGATTGAAACATGACATCAACCTCAAATCAAATTTAACCGGCAAGGTCACTCCCGGTACGGGAGTGTGGATTGAAACGTAAACATTGAACACTATTTCTCGCCTACTAACCGTCACTCCCGGTACGGGAGTGTGGATTGAAACCGATAAGTGATAGAACGACATAAAGCAACTAATTAGTTAGTCACTCCCGGTACGGGAGTGTGGATTGAAACCGATAGGCATATCTCCATCCATCCGATCCGTTTCGTCACTCCCGGTACGGGAGTGTGGATTGAAACTCCAGCTTCTTAATACGCTCGGCTTCAGCCTGGGCGGTCACTCCCGGTACGGGAGTGTGGATTGAAACCCTGATGGCCAACTCAGCAGGAGATAAGCTATTGTCACTCCCGGTACGGGAGTGTGGATTGAAACAAGAGTGTCTTGGTTTTTCTTCGCTGATAAAGTTGTCACTCCCGGTACGGGAGTGTGGATTGAAACGCTGTAGGTCTAATATATATCCAGCTCGCACACCGTCACTCCCGGTACGGGAGTGTGGATTGAAACACTTTCATCTATCCCATAAGCTTCGAAGTAATCTGTCACTCCCGGTACGGGAGTGTGGATTGAAACTTGAGGCTATTTGATAAGCTTTTCAAGATTCATCCTGGCATAAATAATTCTGTGTATTTCTACCTCATGCTCAGTCACCATATAGAATACCATGTAATTTTTTACAGGTAACATTCTGTATTCAGCTTCAAGCTGTTTTATTGGTTGATATACCTTACAAGAGTATGGAAATTTTTGAAGCCGGGAAATTGAATTGTCAAGGGCATTAACCAAATCCATGGCAGCCTTTGGTGCTTTAAGGCTGTCGGCAATATAACTCGTAATATTTCTCAAATCCATTTGTGCCAAAGGTAGGTATTTTAACTTATACATTATCCTTGCCAATCTTATCAGCAAGATTTTTCCTTAAATCAGAAAACACTTTTTCATGCGAATAACGTACACCGGTAGATTTTGCTTCTAACTCTGCTTCTTTCAGCTTAAAATAGATTTCACTTTCAAACAATTTGCGCTCATAGGCTTCAATACTCATTACAACCATGTCACCATAACCATTCTTAGTCAGGAACACAGGTTCTGCTGTTTCGTGTACCGTCCTCGAAATATCAGCAAAATTGTTTCGCAAATCTGAAACCGGTCTTATATGTGGCATATTATCACCCCTTTATTGATTTAGCATGATATTATCATAATTATGCTAAATCATCAATAAAGAAGTCTTAAAATCTTTATTACAGCTCTTTTTAATATTTATTATAAAGGAAGGAACTTAAGGTGTAATACAATACTCTAGTTTAGGGTATTGTATTATTATTTTAAGGGTATTGGTATATGGGTTTTTGAGCAGGAT
This sequence comes from Clostridiales bacterium, assembly GCA_016278505.1. Classification (GTDB taxonomy): domain Bacteria; phylum Bacillota; class Desulfotomaculia; order Desulfotomaculales; family VENG01; genus VENG01. Next base: position 31,419 of record JADQBQ010000015.1, on the reverse strand, counting down.
TTGACTGTAATCAGGACGAATTTCTCGCCATAACTCTAATTTTCCGGAGGTCAGATAATGGCTCAGAAAATCCTGGTTGTTGACGATGAAAAGTCTATAGTTAGGCTGGTAACCTTTAACCTGGAGAAAGAGGGCTTTAAAACCTTGAAGGCGTATGATGGTGAAGAGGCGTTGCAGTTGGCGCGGGACGAGAAGCCTGACTTGGTACTTCTTGATATTATGCTGCCCCGGGTGGACGGCCTTGAAGTCTGTCGCCGTATCCGGCAGGAGAACATACCTGTGGCCGTTATAATGGTTACCGCCAAGGACGAGGAAATAGACACGGTGCTGGGGCTTGAATTGGGTGCTGATGATTATATTACTAAACCGTTTAGCCCCCGGGAATTACTGGCTCGGGTTAAGGCAGTATTAAGACGTACAAATACTAAGGTAGAAAATGCGAGCCGTGAAAGCATAATTATCGGTGATCTGGTTATCGACTCGTCAAGATACGAAGTAAATGTAAAGAACCAGCCGGTGGAACTGACGCCAAAGGAGTTTGAATTACTGGATTTTTTAGCGCGGAATATGGGGCGTGTAATGACCAGGGATGTTCTCCTTAACCATCTATGGGGGTATACATATGCAGGTGACACCAGGATTGTCGATGTGCATGTAAGTCATTTAAGGGAGAAAATTGAAGAAAATCCGAAAAGACCGGCTTATATAAAAACGGTACGGGGCGTGGGTTACAAATTTACGGAGCCCGTTTCTTAACCGCCGGTGTCCGGAGGATACTATGTTTAAGCGATTGCGTTGGAGATTAACGGCAACTTATATAGGACTGGTAATCTTATCCATGCTGGTGCTGGGTGTATTCTTAATGAGCTCCCTCAAAGGCTATTTCTACAATAATTTGGAAACCAGGTTGGAATCCCAGGCTTTTTTGGCATCCCGTTTAATAAAAGAAACAAATGGTGACTGGAACTTTGATTTTATGGAAAGTCAGGCAGATAAAATCAGTAGTGATGTGGGAGCAAGGGTAACAATCATTAATATTGCCGGTAAGGTTTTAGGGGATTCAGAAGAGTTTGCCCCAGAAATGGAAAGTCATATTAACAGACCTGAAATTCAAAGAACAATGAATAAAAAAGAAGGAATGGCCATTCGTTACAGCAGTACATTAGACAAGGATATGATGTATGTGGCCGTGCCTATTACTGAAAATGGTAAAACTTCCGGCTATATGCGCTTAGCTGTACCGATTACGGAAACACGCCAGGCTTTCTCTAAGTTGTGGTCGGTGATAACGGCAGCTGTTTTAGTGGCCGTTTTTTGTACCATTGTGATAAGCTTTGTGCTTAGTAAAATGGTGACCGGTCCGGTTGAAAAATTGATGGAATTTACCAGGCGTGTTTCCAGGGGGGACTTTGATTTTCGGGCCCAAGTAAAAAGCAGTGACGAGATAGGTGAGCTTGCCGGGGCACTCAATCACATGGCGATTACCATTAAAGAGAAAGTACGTTTAATTTCAGAAGGTAAAAATAGGCTGGAAACAGTTTTGACCAACATGACCAGTGGGGTCATCTTTATCAATGGGAAAAGACAGGTAGACCTGGTAAACCCGGCTGCGGAAAGGTTTCTGTCCTTTACGGGTGAGGGGAGCAAGGGTGTAGTACATGATGCGTTAATTAAACATCCTGAGCTCTCGGCCGCAATAGATAATGCCTTAAAAAGCTGTGGAGCACTGGAGCGGGAGATAAAGATAGAGAACCCGGAAGAGGCGGCATTACAGGTTGTTATATCCCCTATCCACAATAATAAGGGAGATTGCATAGGGGTAGTGGCAGTTTTACACGACATAACCGAACAACGAAAGGTTGAAAGAATGCGTAAAGACTTTGTCGGCAATGTTTCCCACGAGTTAAAAACTCCGGTGACGTCCATCAAAGGATTCACCGAAACATTGTTGGACGGGGCAATAGATGATCCCGAAACTAATCGGGAGTTCGTGGAGATTATAGACAAGGAGGCTGACAGGTTAAAAAGAGTCATCCAGGATCTTTTAGAATTATCCCGATTAGAAGGCAAGCAGGTAGAATTGAATTTTAAACCGGAGGATTTATCTTCTATTATCCGGAACACTGTCCAAAACCTTAGCGGTCAAATTAAAAGTAAGAACTTAAATGTCCACATTGAATTACCTGAAAAAACCGTAATAGCAGCTGTTGACAGAGATATTGTGGAGCAGATATTAGTTAACCTGGTTGACAACGCCGTCAAGTATTCACCGGATGGTGGCGTAATTGAAATAGCAGTTGAAGAGCGGGAAAAAGATGTTATAGTGAGAGTTCGAGATACCGGCATGGGTATACCACCGGAAGATATAGGACGGGTCTTTGAAAGGTTTTACCGTGTTGATAAGACTCGTAGTAGGGATCAGGGTGGTACAGGACTGGGTCTCAGCATAGTAAAACACCTGGTTGATATACACGGCGGAACGGTGGGCGTAACTAGTAAGCACGGAGAGGGATCGGAATTCTTTTTTGCATTGCCCAAAAATTGTTATTAAATGATAAAACGCCCATACGGTTGTTAATGTTACTGAGGAAAAAAAAGTACTAAAAAGCGCGCTAAGGGAACTGATTTAGCGCGCTTTTCTTGTAGTTCGGAATTTGTTCGGAGTTTGTTCACAACTTGATCAAAATTTATGGGTACAATAAATATAGAAAACTGCAAAGGAGGTGAAACAATGAAGCGTAAATTATTATTGGTATCCATGAGTATAGTGCTGGTGCTGGTTTTTGCCCAGGTAGCATTTGCTTGGGGTGGCGGTCCCCGGGGCTTTTCCGGTGACAACTGGGTCAATATGGCCGACCTGCTGAAGCTGACTGACAAGCAGGCAAAGGCGGTACAGGATATTCAGTCAAAGCACTTCAATGAAATGCAGGATGAGCGCACCAAAATGCAGCAGCTGAGCAACGACTTGCGCAGCCTGCGTTGGCAGCCGGGTGCCGACCAAGCCCAGGCTGAGGCCAAACTCAACGAGCTGAACAATCTGCGCCAGCAAATGTATCAGCAGCGCGAGCAGTACCGCAGTGAGATGATGTCCCAATTTACCGATGAACAGCTCGCTGAAATGGTCAGAAACGGAGGCTGCGGCTTCCGTGGAGGTCGTGGTTTCGGCGGCGGTTTTGCCGGGCGTTAAGCTTCTGGTTTTTAACACATAGAAAGGGGCAGGTTCCTTTTTTTGAATTTTAAAAAAGGTGCCTGTCCCTTTTTTGCTTAGTCTTCTTAATCCCTTGTTACAAATAGTTTAAATGTCCGTAACTTTAATTAGAAAATAATAAGATATATTAAACACATAGCATTGAAAGGGTATGATGCAAAGAGTAAAAACAAAGGAGAGCTGACAAAATGATTGGGGCAAAAGCCGAAGCCGACAGCATCTATTATAACGACGAAAAACTGCTGGAATATGTTAATCTTTTAAACGGGCTCAATGAAGCACGGACACCAAATGAATGGAAAACTATAAAGGCTAGGTCAAATTTCAAGGATTTGTTTGGAGTAAGCATAAAACCTGGTGATTATTATTTTATCCGTAGATTTGGCGTATTAGCTTCTAATGACAAGGTGCTGTTGTCCCGGATGTCTATGGAAAAAATGATCTATTGCCTTTTTAACCAGAATTATAACATGGCTCAAAAGTTATCAATATTAAAACAGCAGCGAGATAGGGAATTTCTAAAAGCACATTTAAAGTCAAATTGTATAGGAATTTAACTGGCATTAATTATATTTCATGGTGTATCAAATACAGCAGGGGAATAGCCTATCTTCTGTTGCGTTGAACCTAAAATTTGGGCAGATTTTATCAGAGCATCCAGCTCATCTGGGGCAATATCAACAGGAAGGGGACGTACTCGCCCGTTCCTGTTAATTACGGCTGGAAGGCTCATGCATACATTACTTATACCGTATTCTCCCTGTAGAAGTCCCGAAACCGTCAATATGGAATTTTCGTTACGTAGTATATTTTCACATATTCTCTTTACCGCCAGGCCAATAGCGTAATAAGTGGCCCCTTTCCTCTTTATAACTTCATAAGCGGCTTCTTTTACTCTGCGGCTAATTTCATCCTTATTGAAACAGGAAATCGCCAGCCGGCAACAAAAATCTTCTACCGGAAGGCCCATAATATTGGCCCTGCTCCACAAGGGAACCTCGGAGTCACCGTGTTCACCAACCACATAGGCGTGTATATTACGCGTTGCCACCTGACAATGCTCTCCTATCAAATATTTGAAGCGGGAACTATCCAAAACCGTTCCTGACCCTATTATTCTTTCCACTGGGGTGTCGGTGACCTGCAGCGCAACATAAGTAACAATATCCACGGGATTTGATACCATCAATAGTATTGACGGGCTGTCCGGGGGCATCAATTGTGGCAGAGCCTCTTGTACAACTTTGCAATTTTTGTTTATCAGGTCAAGCCTTGTTTCCCCCGGTTTTTGATTTGCACCGGCGGCAAAAACTATAATATCTGCATCATGGCAATCACTGTATTCACCCGCGTACACTTTGATAGGCTTAATAAATGATGCACCGTGGGCTAGGTCCATTGCCTCGCCTTGGGCGCGATTTTTATCCAGGTCTACTAATACCATTTCGCTTACAAGCCCGCTGATCATAATTGCATAAGCAATCGAAGCGCCAACGGAGCCAACGCCGACAATGGCAATTTTTCTAAAATCATTAGACAATGATTATTCCCCCTAGCAGTGTTGAAATTATTATTTCTCAGCAAAGGGAAATTAACCATGGGTACTTTGCTCATTTAACAGGGAGATAGCCAACTGCTTCTATGATTGCTTGACCTTCGGAACTAAAACCATAGTCCAGAAATTCTTTAGCCAGGCCTTCGGGTTCACCGATGGTGTACATGTTTAAGTCACGTACGATGGGATATTCTCCTGCTTTAGCTTTTTCCAGGGTGGGCTCAACGGGCTCTCCGCCGTCTTTGCTAACGCTTATACCTTTAATTTTATCGTCTAGAAAAGCCAGTCCGCAGTAACCAATTGCCGTTTCTTCACCTGCCACCGAATTGGCAATTGCTGCGTTAGAAGCGGTAGCCCTTCCGGATTTGAGGTAATCTTGGTCATCCAGGACAAATTCTTTGAAGAAGCCATAGGTGCCTGAACTTGTATCCCTGGTATATACTATGATTTCAGCGTCTTCCCCGCCTACTTCTTGCCAGTTGGTAATCTGACCGGTAAAGATGTCCTTAATTTCTGCCATGCTCAAGGAATCCACGGGATTATCAGGATGAACAACTACTGCCAGGCCGTCGCGGCCAACTACGATTTCTTTGGGAGTGCCATCAATCCTATCACGTTCTTTGTCTTTCATTTTGCGGGATGCCATAGCGATATCGGTAGTACCGTTAATAAGAGCGGCAATACCGTCACCCGAACCGGTGCCTGAAACTACTACGTCTACATTGGGATGCTTTTCATTAAATTTTTCTGCCCAAGCCTGGCCAACAGGGGCAACTGTTGTTGAGCCGTTGACCTGCAGCATTCCGCTTAGCTCTTCACTTCCACCTTGCTGATTCTGCTCTTCTCCCTCGGTTGCAGCATTACCGCCGCAACCGATTACTAAGCCTGCCACGAGAAGTACCGCAAGAAGTGCCATTCCAATACGAGACAGTTTCTTTGCCATTCAATTAAGCCCTCTCTTTCTCTTTTATTAAATTTGGGGGTTTGTACCCGTTCAACATCAAATATAGCAGATTGATTTAAATGCGAAGTGAAGGAATTGTAAATTTCGTAAAGACAGTTTAAAAGGTTTGTATATAACTATTCATTTAATTCCACTAGCTCTCCGGTGATCATGTAAATTATCCATTCGCTGAAATTGGTGGCGTGATCTCCTATACGCTCTAGGTGCCGCGCAACCAGCAGCAGGTAAGTGGCCTGCCTTATATTCCGGGGATTATTGGTCATTAACACTAATAATTCTCTAAAAATCTGATTGTAAAGGTTATCAATGGCGTGATCCTTTTCCGCGGCCTTTATGGCCAGCTCTTTATCCCTGTTGACATATGCCTTAAGATTATCCCGCACCATCTCTTGCGCCGTTTCCGCCATGCGAGGCAGATCAACCAGCGGTTTTATGAAAGGCTCATTGCCTAATGTAAGCACAATTTTAGCAATATTACAGGCGTAATCACCCATTCTTTCCAGGTCTGTATCTATTTTGAGAGCCGTACTAATAAACCGGAGATCACGGGCCATTGGCTGCTGCAGTGCTAAGAGTGTCAAGCATTGTTTTTCAATGGTTTGTTCTAAGTCATCAATTTTCTCATCGTCCATCACTACTTTTTCGGCCAAGTCTACATCATGTTTCTTAAGTGAAGTGATGGCCAACTCAATAGCCCTTTCCACCAGGTTGCCCATTCGTAAAATATTATCTCGTAGTTGATTCAGCTGTTCTTGGAAAGATTCTCTCACCATATATAAACCCCCTTAACCAAATCTGCCTGTAATGTAGTCTTCAGTACGTTTATCTCTGGGTGCGGTAAAAATAGTATTGGTAACATCATATTCTACCATTTCTCCGTTTAGAAAGAACCCGGTATAGTCGGATACCCTGGCCGCCTGCTGCATATTATGGGTTACGATGACGATGGTGTAATTTTCTTTCAGCTGGTAAATCAGGTCTTCCAGCTTGGATGTGGAGATGGGATCCAGGGCTGAGGCAGGCTCATCCATCAAAATAACTTCCGGCTCCACGGCCAGTACACGAGCAATCACCAGCCGCTGCTGTTGCCCGCCCGAAAGTCCCATAGCCGATTGCTGCAGCCTGTCTTTGACCTCATCCCAGAGAGCAGCATCTTTTAAACTGTTTTCCACGATTTCATTTAGCCGCCCCCGGTTTTTAATTCCGTGAATACGGGGCCCGTAGGCCAAATTGTCGAAAATAGACATGGGAAAGGGATTTGGTTTCTGAAATACCATACCTACTTTTTTACGTAGGTCTACGGGATCTACGTCTGCATCATACACATTCTTCCCGTCCAATAATACTTCTCCCTTAGCTTTACTTCCGTTGATAACGTCGTTCATCCGGTTTAGGGTGCGTAAAAAAGTCGATTTGCCACAACCGGAGGGCCCAATCAAGGCAGTAACTGCGTTTTGTCTGACCGGTAAATTGATATCATACAAAGCATGAAAATCCTTATAAAAAAAGTTAAGGTTATTAGTTTGCATTTTATTCGGTTTTTCTGTCATATAATCACCTCATGTTTTTCAGTCTCATTTTGGTCCTGATAATGACAGCAATCAAGTTTAGCCCGCCCACTATTGCCAGCAGTACAATGGCCGAGCCGTAGGCCATGGGCTCAGGTACGTTAGGAATTTGTGTGGCTACGGCATAAAGGTGATATGGAAGTGCCATAACCTGGTCGAAGATTGTTCGGGGCAGGCTGGGAATGTAAATGGCTGCTGCCGTAAACATAATAGGCGCAGTTTCTCCTGCTGCCCGCCCAATGCCAAGTATGGCGCCGGTGATAATAGATGGTAATGCAGCAGGGAGCACTACCCGCCTGATGGTCTGCCAGCGGGTGGCACCCAGGGCCAGGCTGGCGTGGCGATAATCATCCGGTACTGACAAGAGGGCTTCTTCCGCCGTGGAAATAATCACCGGGAGGGTGAGAAATCCTAATGTAAGGGCACCGGCAACCAGAGAACGTCCCAAATTCAGTGTTAATACGAAAAGACCCATACCGAATAGGCCATAAACAACAGACGGTACTCCGGCCAGATTTACTATGGCAATCCTTACCAACGTGGTAAAGAAGTTTCTCTTTGCATATTCCACCAGATATATTGCAGTGCCTATACCCAGCGGGAGGGCTACCACAATGGTACCCAGGGTAAGACCTAATGTTCCGACAATGGCGGGGAAAATACCGCCTTCCGTAAGAAATTTACGAGGCGGTTGAGTTAAAAATTCCCACGTTATGGCCGGGCCTCCTTTCCAGATCAAAAAACCAATGATACCAATTAACGGAATAATAGCCAATATTGTACATATGGCTAGTGAACCGAAACCTAGTCGTTCTTTTAATCGCCTGGATATCACAACGACGCACCTCTTTTAATGGAAGATGTTTTAGCAAATACCAGGTCAGTTATCAGGTTAATGAAAAAAGTGATAACGAAAAGTACCATTCCAAGTCCGAACAGAGCCTGATAATGAAGACCGCCTTGAACAGTCTCTCCCATCTCAGCAGCGATATCGGCAGTGATGGTTCGTACGGGGTCAAAAATGGAGTGGGGGATGAGTGTGGCGTTACCTGCCACCATCAAAACGGCCATTGTTTCTCCTATGGCGCGTCCCAGGCCCAACATGGAAGCGGCTATAAGCCCGGATCGGGCACTGGGTAGTACAACGCGAAGCGTTGTCTCCCACTTGGTAGCTCCCAGGGCTAATGAGGCTTCCCTAAAATCCTGGGGCACCGCATTTAACGCATCCTCCGAAATACTTACCACAGTGGGCAGGGCCATCACAGCCAGTACTACAGAGGCGGTGAAGGCGGAAAGCGCGCTGGGTAGGTTAAAAATGTCTTTTATTAGGGGTGCCAGTATGGTTAAGCCTATAAAGCCGTATACAACCGAAGGTACACCGGCCAAAAGCTCAATGATTGCCTTTGCAATCTCACGCACGCTGTGCGGTGCCATTTCCGCAAGAAAAACGGCAATACCGATTCCGGTTGGAATTGCTATCATCCCTGCTCCAAAGGTTACCACCATGGATCCGGCTATCAAGGGAAGAGCTCCGAATACCGGCGGTTCGGAAACCGGGGACCAATCTTTCCCAAATACAAAATCTAATATGTTTACGTGAGCAAAAACACCTGCACCCTCGCGAAACAAAAAGAAAAAGATTAAAAACAAGATAAGAATTGACGTTCCGGCTGTTAATGCTAATACGTACTTTATGCCTTTTTCGTAATACCTCACTATTTTTTTGTTCATATAAGCAAGTCCCCCAAATAAAAAAAATACCAAGTCTTTGGTACCACTCTAGTAGATTATTTTTAAGTATGCATAAATGCTTTGTAAAGATTGTAAAGAAGACCTTTAGTTTGTGTAAAAGCAAATGAAAAGCCAAGGTCCGGGCATTACCCGGACCTTGGCTTTATAACTATTTTCCTTTTTTCTTCTTGGGGCTAAACCATGGCCAAAATGGCGGAACTTCTTGCTTGGGGTCTTGTTTAGGAACTTGCCAGGGAAAACCGGGAGGCACAAGTTTTTCCCAGGGAAAGCCAGGCATATAGTTCCCCTTTTTATCGCCGCTTTTAGGTTGTTTAGGTGCGGGTGGTGGGCCAAATCCATATCCCATCAATATCCCTCCTGTTTTTATTACCAGTATATAGATAAGGTTCAATAATGTTACAACATTGTTCCGTAACATCTGACAAAATTTTTGAATACTATGAACCGGAGGCAAAAGATGGAAAGGTAGAATTGGAGGATTAATATGGCACCCAAAATCATTAGGGTAAAAAACAATGCCGCTATGGAAAGTTTTCTAGCGGTACCGTCCCTGGTCTACGGGGAAAATTCTATTCCCCCTAATGCAAGCAGTGGGGCTGTCAGGATGAAATTTACACCGCTGGCGAATTCCACATTGCAGCATATAGTCTATGCCAACTTTGTTGCCATGGATGGGGATAAGCCGGTGGGACGGATAACCGCATCCATTGACACCTTAAATCCCCGGCCGCAAGAAGGATTCTGGGGTTGCTTTGAATGCATCAATGACTCTGAAGTTGCTAAGGATTTGCTTAATGCCGCCGCCGGCTGGCTGAAAGAAAAAAAGAAGGAGGTAATGATCGGGCCGGCCACGCTGAATACTAACGAGCAGGTGGGGTTATTGGTAAAAGGTTTTGAATATGAATCTCACGGTGAAATACCATACAATCCCACGTACTATCAGAGTTTAGTGGAGACAGCAGGAATGCCTAAGGTGCACGACTTAGAGTGTTTTAAATGGAAATTACCGGAATCTATGCCTGAAAAGTTGCAAAGGGCGGAAGAACTGCCCGGGGTTGTGGTCCGGTCCGTCAATTATGCAGCATTATTTAAGGAAGCCCAAATACTTCAGCAGATTAACAATAAGGCCATGGCCAGAATTTGGGGATTCATTCCCATGACTACGGGTGATGCGCAGGGATTTTTGCTCAGCCTTGCCGGGAGAGTCCCTCCCAGCTTATTTATTATTGCTGAAGTTGATAAAAAGCCGGCGGGTATGTTGTTATCTATCCCCTATAAGAAACCGGACAAAAACGGTACCAATGGAGTAATACGACTGGCTATCGGAGGCATAGTGCCTGAGTTCCAGCACCGCGGCATTCACTGGGCAGTTTTGAAAGAGTTTTATAACCGGTGCCAAGAACTGGGCTATACGGAAGGCGAGGCCTCGCAGGTTGCGGAAAGTAACGAGGTGGTCAAAAGAAAGATAATTAAGCCCATGTTTGGTGGGGAAATCATTAAATTGTACCGTATTTATAAGAAACAAATTGGATAATTTTTGAACTTATGGCTAAAAGATTTACTGGGGACAGTGACACTTTAAATTGGGTGTGAATAATTTGGAATTATAAATTTAAAGGAGGAATTTTTATGGCATACGGATGTGGCGGCGGTGGAGCTTGGATTTTATTCTTGGTTTTAATCCTGCTTGTCTTCGCAATGTTCCCATTTTTCGGCTGCTTTGGTGCAGCCGAAAAATAGACTAACAGCGTGGAAATGAATGAATAAAAGATAGCCCAATCATATGATTGGGCTATCTTTTATTCATTATACTTACAAAGAAAGTAAGAGTGTTATTTCTTGGCTGCGTACCCACCGAAGAATGGTCCCATACCAAAGACCAGAAGAATCAAAATGAGGAACAGGATAAAAGAACCGTCAAAGTATGTTCCGCCACATTCGCCTCCGCCGTAACCCATGTAGAGTAACCTCCTTTTTTAGAATGGTGTTTTGTGGTCCTAATTCATAATATTAACTAATCCTACAACTTGTTACTCATCCAAATAAAAATTAAATAATTTATTTGCAGTTACGTCTGTCTAGGCAGGCTTGTTGGAAGCACCTGCAAACAAGGCATGGGCTTGTTGGAAGCTTGCCTGCATACTTTCAACTCCTTCCCTTACAGAACTTAGGGAATGAGAAGTTTGTTCAGTAAAATTCTTTAAAAACATCAGTTTTGCATCAGCGTCTTTATCGGTGCTTAATACCAGTAAAATGAGGATTAAAAAAAGGGTATACGGGTTTACATTCATAGATGATCCTCCTCCTTTCGTGTTGTATAAGATTTTATAAATATAATATGCATTATCAGGATAAAGGTGAAAGTGGCAAAGTTAACGATTAATTTTTAAAGAAGGAATAGCTTGTTTAAAATAAAATTAATTATATAAGTACTAACTGCCAGTGAACTTACTAAAGCAAAGGTGATACTCTAAAATATTAAAGGAATGGGGGATAAGTATGAATTACAGAGTTCTGGGCCAAACAGGTTTGAAGGTTTCGGTTATTGGCTTTGGTGGCATTCCGGTTCAGCGGGTGTCCAGTGAAGACGCCGCTGTGGTAGTAAACAGGGCGCTGGACAGGGGCATAAACTTTTTTGATACTGCCAGAGGCTATACTGATAGCGAAAAAAAATTAGGTGCCGTTTTAAGCAAAAGAAGAAAAAAGGCGATAATTGCCACTAAATCGATGGCTAGGTCCAGGGATGCTATGGCCGAGGAAATACAAAACAGCCTGAAGGATTTCAGGGTTGATTATATTGACCTGTACCAGCTACATAACGTTAAAGAACAAGAGGCATTGGAGCAGGTTCTGGCGCCGGACGGTGCCCTGGCTGCTTTAAAAGAAGCTAAGAAGGACGGCGTGGTTAAGCATATCGGGATTACCGGCCATGTGAAAGATATACTGGTTAAAGCTCTTAAAGAGGCAGAATTGGAAACCGTACAATTCCCTTTCAATGCTGTGGAAACAGATGGCACTCGGGAGCTATTTGATCAGGCAGAGAAAACAAATGCCGGGGTAATTATCATGAAACCACTGGCCGGAGGTGCCTTGAAAAACGCCAATCTTGCGCTGCGTTTTATTCAGCAGTATCCAGTTTCGGTAATAATTCCAGGCATGGATTCTGTGAGCCAGGTGGATGAGAATGCCCTGGCGGGAGAAATGCCGGCTACTTTAACGGCCGATGAGATGAAAGAGCTTGAGAATGATGCAGGAATATTGGGTAATACTTTTTGTAGGCGCTGTGAATATTGTCAACCCTGCCCACAGGGGATAAATATACCCATGATCTTTTTATTTGACGGTTATTATACGCGTTACGATATGCAGGACTGGGCATTAGATCGTTACCGGGACTTGCCGGTAAAGGCCAGTGATTGTATTGAGTGCGGTGAATGTGAGGAAAAATGTCCGTACAGCTTGCCGGTACGTCATATGCTGGCTGAAGCATCGGGCAGGTTGGACTAAGGTATAACTGGTCTCTTCCGTTCTTACCGGGTTTAAATAAAAAATACTGTTAACCGGTGGAATATACTGTGCAACGCTGGAAAAGCTACAGGGGAAATATTTTATGGAGGGGCCGTAAAATGAAACTACATGATTACGAAGAAATTTTAGGGAAAGAAAGAATACATTCCATCAAAAACTTGGCTTCCAAGTTGGAAGGAAAAACAATACAGCATATTAATTCTACAGCAGCCGGTGGGGGCGTAGCCGAAATATTAAAACGCCTGGTTCCTTTGATGGAAGATGTGGGGTTACGCGTCATTTGGGATGTAATGGAGGGTACACCTGAATTTTTCAGGGTAACTAAAGTTTTTCATAATGCTTTTCACGGCCAGCAAGTTGAAGTAACCCAGGAAATGATGGATTTGTACCGGCGTGTGAATCGCAGAAACCAAGATATTATCAGGCAGGATGCGGATTTTGTTATTCTACATGACCAACAGCCCCTCGGGCTGACGGAGGTTCGCTCAGGGCATAGTGGTACCTGGATCTGGTACTGCCATATTGATCCCGTGGATTGTGACCCCCGGGTGTGGAATTTTTTGCGGCCCATGGTTACCTGGTGTGATGCATCTGTTTATCACCTGCCTGAATATGTTAAGGACGCTGACAAACGGCACTATATTATGCCGCCGGCTATAGATCCGCTGGCAGAAAAGAACCGCGATCTGACGGATCAAGAAATTGAGAGTGTTTTTGATCGGCTGGGTATTCCCAGGGACTTACCTTTATTGATGCAGGTTTCGCGATTTGATTGGCTTAAGGACCCTATCGGAGTTGTGGGTGCCTTCCATCTGGTACGGCAGGAGATCCCCTGCCGGTTAGTTCTGGCGGGCGGAGGTGCCAGTGATGATCCGGAGGGAGTACAGGTTCTGGAAGCGGTCTTAAGAGAAGCAGCGGACGATCCGGATATTTTTATTAGAGAATTGCCTTCCGGCAGTGATTTGGAGATAAATGCTCTGCAGCGTGCGGCGGCCATTATTATTCAAAAGTCCGTTCGAGAAGGATTCGGGCTTACCGTCACCGAGGGTTTGTGGAAAGGCAGGCCATTGGTGGCCAGCCCTGTAGGGGGTATAAAAACTCAGGTGTTACAGGAAGAAACCGGGCTCCAGGCCCAGGCGGTGGAAGAAGTGGCCTCGGCAGCGGTTCGTTTACTCAATGACCCCAAATTGGCTGACCGTTTAGGTACCGCGGGCAAGGAGCACGTGCGTGATAACTTTATCCTGCCGGTATACTTGGAACGGTGGCTGGAGATGTTAATAAACGAAACGCAGGTGTAAAAAATTCCCCCTCCCCGGCCACAGCCGGGGATTTTTATTACTTTAGCAAAATATACTTTGCCATATTTATGAGAGGCGGTTTTCGCATGTCCATTTTCCAGCTCTCGTCATTGGTTGCAAACCTCTCGGACTGCAAACAGAAACTGTTCCAAAGAATCTATGATCTAGACATTTTGCCCGGCCGCCTAAAACTTGTCAACGGTGTGCGGGAATGGACGGCCAAAAGGTTCGGCAGCGTGGAAGAAGTGGAAAAACAAAAGATAGTTAGAATTACTAACTTAATTACCGGTGAAGGGGCACTATTTAACCATTTACGGGGCAAAAGACCTGTAGATGCTCATCAAGACCGTGACTTGGATGCACTGGTGGACAGTTATCGCCAGGGATGTCCTTTCTGTTCTCCACTTAAGCGTACCCCGGCGGACGCATTCGGGCGCATAGAAGGGGTTTATTGTACCACTGCCGCTAATGTAGCCAAATATGACGGTTTTCATAGTCTGGTTATACCCCGGGAGCACCACCCCCTTAAGTTTAATCAGACCATGGTGGAAGATTACTTTAGGGTGGCCGCCCGCTGGTTTATTGAAGCCTCCCGGTATGCCGCCAAAGAGGGCGACAGAGGCGTTTATTATCCCTTCTTGATGTGGAACTGTCTCTGGCCTGCAGGTTCTTCAGTGGTTCACGGTCACCTGCAGCTTACACTAACCCGCGGGCGTCATTATCCAAAAATAGATTGGCTGCGGAGATGCTCTTTGAGTTACCAAAGGGAATATGGTAGTAATTACTTTAAAGACCTTTATGATGTACATAGCTGCTTGGGTTTGGGGTGGAGCCGGGATGCAGCTCGTTATATGACCATACTCACTCCCATCAAAGAAAAGGAGACATGGATAATAATACCGGGCCATGCCGGCCCGGAACTTCTGGTTTCGGCGGGACGGTCAGTGTTTGGGGTATTGGATTCCTTGAAGGAAAAGGCAGCTCTGAACAGCTTCAATGTAGTACTTTACCTACCGCCTTTAAATAAGGGAGTTCAAGGATGGAGCGATTTCCCCTTAATCGCCCGGGTGGTAGATCGCGGAAGTGTTTTTAGCCGTACCGCAGATGTGGGTGCCATGGAACTATACGCAACCAGTGTAATAAGCTCCGATCCTTTCGCCGTGGCACAGCTACTGCGGCCACAATAACTCAACACTGGGTGCCAGGCACCTAGTGTTGAGTTATTGGTTTTTTTACGGGAACATGTACCTCCGGCTTATCGTCTAAGTATTGAATGAATAATTGAGTTAGTCAAGGAGGGACATTTTGTGCAATCGAAACGAGTGGTGACAGCGTTGTTTCTAACCGGTCTTATCCTGGTATTGGCCGCTTGTGCTTCTACTGGTGACGGAAATAATCAGCCATCCCAAGACCAGGCGCAGGAAAACGGAGAAAACTCGGGTAACAATAAATCGGCTGAAGGACAATTGGCAGACAGTTTGTTTGTTTACAACGGTGTAAAGCCCGGCATGACTAAGCAGGAAGTGATAGATGTACTGGGTGAGCCGGTGGAGAAAGAAGACAGCCAACTGCGTGAATCAATTACCAGCTGGACATATGGAAAGGATTTTCATGTTGCCTTTTCAGATTCCAGTGATAAAGTTATTACTGTATTACCGCCGGAAACATCCAGTGGAATTAAGTTAGGAGATTCTTACCAAAAAGTAATTGAACAATACGGTGAAGGGGCAAGGGTACAGTCCAGGCATACTTCTGACCCCAGCTATTTTACCCTTAATTACACAAAAGGTGAAAATGAAAAGATACATTTTATTATTGGCAGGGATAAGGTCAAGATTATTGAAATAGGTGCCAGTCTGGCTGATTAAATATTTTTAAAAGAAGGAATTAAGACCAGCATATAGAAACTATTATTAATAGGTGGTAAGAACCACCAGAAAGCATTTTTATATTGAGATACACATAATATGATAATTAAGAACTAAACCATGAAGGTTTGTGCCACACTTGGAGTGGGCTAACTTCATGGTTTTTTTGTGTAAGGAGACTACAAATTATGAGTAAAGAAAAAATTTATCGAATAGGTGTTATTGACGGGCAGGGCGGCGGCATAGGGGCGCAGGTGGTGGAAAAGCTGGCCATGGCGCTGCCGGCCGCGCGGGCTGAAATTATCGCCCTGGGTACTAATGCCCTTGCTGCAGGCCGTATGTATAAAGCGGGTGCAAATGAGGTGGCCAGCGGAGAAAGCGCCATTGTTTATAATGCACAGCGGATTGACTTGCTGGCGGGTGCCGTCGGAATGCTTATGCCATTTGGTTTCAGCGGTGAAATGACCACTCCCGCGGCCGAGGCGGTGGCCCTATCGCCAGCCCCTAAATATGTGTTGCATTTGAATCGTTCCGGAGTGGAATTAATCGGTAGCTCCACGGAACCGCTGCCACATCTTGTGGATGTGTTGGTGGACAGGATACGTACATTCCTTAATTTATAATTCTTTGTAAAATTATTTTGAATATTGAAGATTATTTTTTTAATATTGCAGGATATCAGGTTTGTATGGCGAATTAATCGTGAAATAGGTGGAATGAATCCACCGCACGACGATTGGTAAATCATAATAACAAATAAATACAAAGTTAAATACCACGGAGGTATTCTCTGCAAGAAGCAGGGATTCTTTCGTGGTGTTTTTATTTACTAGCGCTGGTAATTAGTTTACTACGGAATCCAGGGATCGGAGCCCGGTTTTAAAATTTAATCGGGAGGAAAAGAAATTATGAAGAAATTTTATTACATGGCGGTATTACTCACTTTTCTGGCGGCTATTCTAGCCGGTTGCGGCTCAGGCGGTACGGGTGACCGGGCAGAGCAAAGCGAAAACAAAACCGGAACACTGCAATTTACTGCGAATGGTGAGGACTTTGTAAGGCAGGGTTTTACCTCCAAGGATGGCTGGGATGTTTCCTTTAACCATGTATATGTTAACCTGGCAGATATAACTGCTTACCAATCCGATCCTCCTTACGACGCCCATGCAGGCGGTGAGGTTCAGGCTGCAACAAAAACAATCATCCCAGGGGCGCATACGGTGGATTTGGCTGCAGGTGACCAAAACGCTTTACCTATTCTGGTTAGTGAAAAGGAAGTGCCCGTTGGTCATTATAACGCCATCTCCTGGCAAATGCTAAAAGCTTCTGAAGGGCCGGCCCAGGGCTATTCGCTGGTAATTGCCGGTGCAGCGGTAAAGAACGGGAAAACCGTTAATTTTACTTTAAAGAATGAAAAAGAGTATAAGTATACCGGCGGTGAATTTATCGGTGACCAACGCAAGGGAATTGTACAGGAGGGGGGAAACACTGATCTGGAAATGACATTCCATTTCGATCACATTTTCGGTGATGCGGGAACACCTGCTGACGATGAGCTTAATGTGGGAGCACCTGGTTTTGCGCCCTTTGCAGGCCTGGCCGCAGATGGTAACGTGGAGATAAATATGGCAGGGTTAAAAGAAAAACTCTCACCCGAAGATTATCAAAAACTTGAAACAATGCTTACCACTTTGGGACATGTGGGTGAAGGCCACTGTTACTGTGAAGTACTTTGAAGAGGGTGAAGTAAAGGATGGCGAATTAATGATGAATGGAATGAGATCTTTTATCT
Organism: Clostridiales bacterium; assembly: GCA_016278505.1. Classification (GTDB taxonomy): domain Bacteria; phylum Bacillota; class Desulfotomaculia; order Desulfotomaculales; family VENG01; genus VENG01. The sequence continues at coordinate 13,886 of JADQBQ010000015.1, read as the reverse complement.
TTTTAGCAGCGATTATATTTTTATTTTCCTTACCTGCGGCGGCATTCGGTCACGGGGTTAACATCGAATACCAGACCACAAAGGCAGTGGAGTTTACTGCAAGCTATGATACTGGCGAACCTGTAAGTAACGGACAGGTGACTATCTATTCTCCGGATGACCCCTCCACTCCATGGAAGACAGGGCAGTGTGACGAAAAAGGCCGCTTTACCTTCACTCCGGACCCTTCCATGCAGGGAACCTGGGATATACAGGTGCGTAAAGCCGGCCATGGAGGAATGATTCATGTTAATGTAGATGGAGAGGAAGCGGTTGCGGGAAGTACCGGGTATACCACAACGCAAATAGTTCTTATGGTGGCCTGCGTGGTATGGGGGCTTATCGGTACAGCCTTATTTTTTAAGAGGAGGAAAAATTAATGCATATTCCTGACGGGGTTTTGCCCACCGCTGTCTGCCTTGGTGGGTACGCTACTGCCGGGGCGGCAGCATGGTTTTCACTTCGCAAAATCAGCCGGCAGGAGAATCCGCGGGAAGGTATGCCTAAAGCATCACTTTTGACCGCTGCTTTTCTGGTGGCCTCATGGATACACATACCTATACCTCCGGCCAGTGTTCATCTAATGTTAAACGGCCTTTTGGGAGTGGTGCTGGGCTACTATGCTTTTCCTGCCATTCTGATCGGGCTTTTTTTCCAGGCCATCATGTTCCAACACGGAGGGCTCACGACGCTGGGTGTTAACGCCACTGTCATTGGTGTGCCGGCCCTTCTGGCCTTCTATTTGTTTCGTCTCCGAAATATATTGGGCAGGGAAAACCGTGTTCTTACCGGTTTATTCGGTTTTTTGGCCGGCGGTGGAGGGATTGCACTTGCCGCGGTGGCAGCCTTTTTTATCCTGGTTACCACTATACCGGCACATTTAGATGTGGAAGCGGAGCAGGCTAGTATTTACGCCCTTACCCTGGCCCATATACCGGTAATGATTTTGGAGGGCGTTTTTACCGCCGTGGTGGCAGTTTTTCTGCAGCGTGTTAAGCCGGAGTTATTGGAGGGGTAACAGTGAAGTTACAGCTGGATCGTTATGCATACCTGGAGACACCTTTACACAGCTGGGATCCCAGATATAAACTGGTAGGATTTATGACCTTAATATTTGCATTTTCCTTTGTGGATAATTTGCAGTTACTTCCCTTTATGGTTGCGGTAAGTGGTGTGCTCTATGCTGTTTCCCAACTGCCCCTTTCCTTCCTGTTGGCCCGGATGCGACTGCCCGGATTCTTTCTGTTAATGATGGGAGTTTTGCTCCCTTTTATTTCCGGTAGTACCGTTTTGTTTCACCTGGGACCCCTGTCTGTAAAACAAGAGGGGTGCCTGGACTTACTGCTTATTGCAGTGAAATTTGTATCTATTCTTACTATGGGCATTATACTTTTCGGTACTTCTCCTTTCTTAACCAATGTGAAGGCCATGTGCGCTCTGGGCCTTCCTTCCATACTGGCCGATATGATTTTGTTCACTTACCGCTATCTTTACGATATAAGCGACAACCTAAAAACAATGCAAACAGCCATGAGGCTAAGGGGGTTTCAAGGACATAACATAAAGGGTCTGGTTACTCTTGCTTCGCTGGCGGGCACCATATTGGTGCGTAGCTACGAACAATCGGACCGGGTATATAAAGCTATGACCCTGCGTGGTTATGGCCAGGCAGATGTGAACCGGGGCGGGCAGCATGAAGAAGAATTTGAAGCATATTCACGTGACCTTTGGGGGCTAATTATATTACTTCTGGTTGCCGCAGCTTTTGTAGTAGGCCAAATACTGATACGTTAAGTTGGAGGATTCTTTATGAAACAAAATACTCAAAATGAACCGGCGCTGGATATTTACAATCTATCATTTAGTTACCCTCAACGTTCCTCGGTTATAAAGAATATGAACCTAAAAGTATGGCCGGGAGAGAGGGTGGGCATAATTGGCCCTAACGGAGCGGGAAAGACTACGGTTTTTATGCTCATTTGCGGTGTACTAAAAACGGTCTCCGGCAGCATTAGCCTGTTCGGGCAGGAGGTGGTACCGGGAAAATTTTGCCCTGAAGTGGGGCTGGTTTTTCAGAATCCGGATGACCAGCTTTTTTGCCCCTGTGTAGAGGATGACGTGGCCTTTGGCCCCAAAAATCTGGGCCTTTCCGCTAAGGATGTGGAAAGCCGGGTAAAGGAGTCCCTGGCATTAACCGGTATCCAGGAATTTGCCGCATACCCGCCGCATCATCTTTCCGGCGGGCAGAAGAGGATGGTGGCCATTGCCGGAGTATTAGCCATGCATCCGGAACTGGTAATATACGACGAGCCAACCTCTAATCTGGATAGTAGTTATAGAAGGCGCCTGATTAATTTTTTGCAGCAATCACAGGAAACAATGCTTGTTGCTTCCCATGACCTGGAGTTCATACTGGAGGTATGCGACCGGGTAATTTTATTAGACGAAGGATGCATAGTTAGTGACGGCCAGCCAGCGGAAATAATGGGCAATGTGGCATTGATGCAGGCCCACGGCCTGGAAAAGCCGCATTCTCTGGTCCCTCACACAGAGCCACACCACAGTGTTGGCTAGTAAGCTCTATATTTAAATGTCACAAGGTTTATAAAAAGACCTTTGAAAAACCTGTCTTTTGCGATAGCGGATGCATTGAATCGAGCAGCAGCCAGGCTTGGCGAAGTCGGTAAGCGGAAGCGGGGCTGAGCACAGGACGTGCGAAGCCGCCCCCTGAGCCAGGACGGCGAATGGGGCGGGAACCCCGCTGGAGTGTCCGACTGAGCCTTAGCCTGGCCTGAAAAAAAGCGCGCTCAATCAGTTCCCTTAGCGCGCGCTTTTTTATACTTTATACACTTTATACCTTAGCCCTTGCCATATATATGGCAAGGTAATATGCCTAAAGTGCGAGATTAACCGCATGAGCGGGCGCAAAAGAAAGGTTAAGCTCATAGCTTTCTTAACAACCCGAATCCAAGGTTTTTATAAAAACCTTGGATTTTTCTTTTACATAAAATATGGCTTCGGGGAAAGAATTGTTATAGGTGACAAAAAAAATGATTAACAAGACGGATTTTATAAGTTTATTTAAAAATAATACCAGTGACACCGGACTTACATCTGGACTGGTTGGAGATTTACTTAAGGAAAATAAGGCCAAACGCCCTCCTGTAATATGGTTGGGCACCAATACCTGTGCCGGTGATATTATTTCTTTCCTAAATTCTCTGGACCCGGGTTACCGGGCGGTTATATCAGATTTGATAGATTTTCGGTATAACAGTTTTGTTATGACTGCAGAAGGGAATATGGCTACAGGGGTATTAACGGATGCCATGGCCGGTAATTTCGAGGATTTTATTTTAATTGTAGAAGGCACTGTGCCCACTCGCTTTGAAGGTTTATCCTGTGTTATCGGGCTAAGGGAAGGAAGGCCTTTGACCGCTCTGGAGGCAGTGCGGGAATTGGCCTCTGTGTCCCGTTACGTGGTAGCTGTGGGAACCTGTGCGGCCTTTGGCGGACCATACGCGGCAAGACCTAATCCTACATGGGGCAAGTCGGTACAGGACGTAGTGGATCGGAAAGTGATTAATGTTCCGGGGTGCCCGGTTCATCCGGACTGGGTCAGTGGAACCCTTGCCCATCTTATTTGGTTTGGAGAGCCGGAGCTTGATGAATATAACCGTCCCACCTTGTTTTTCGGGGAAACCATACATAACTTGTGCCAGCGCAGGCATTATTTTGACAGCGGCATCTTTTCGGCCCATCCGGGGGAACCCTGGTGTATGTACAAAGAGGGGTGTAAAGGTCCGGTTACCTTTGCTGACTGCCCGCAGCGGCAGTGGAACGGGGAACACTTAAACTGGCCGGTGGGTGCAAGTACTCCCTGTATAGGGTGTGTGAGCCCGGAATTTCCTGATTACAGCGAACCGTTCTTTGAACACTTACCGGATATCCACCTGCCGGGAGTGACCGTCAATGCCAACAGGGTTGGAGCCGTGGTGGGAACAATAACCGCCGCGGGAATAGGGGGACATCTATTAACCAGCATCCTGAAAGGCAGACTGCCCAAGACCATTAAAAAGGGCTTTATGCCCGCCAAAGTAGGTTTTCAAGTACTGGAAACCACCCCGGCCGGGAAGGTCAAGAATATATTAAATAAGACAGTTAAAAAAGCAATAAAAAGACTTTAAAAATTAGACAGGATTACAGGATTTTGTTATTAACCCTAAAAGAGAAAGGGCAATTTTTGACGGGATTAACGGGATACGCGGGATAGAGATTAAAACAAAAAAATTATTTGGGTCTTGGCTTATGGGTCTTTTAAAAAGACCCATAAGCCAAGACCCAAACAATACTTTTAAGCAAGGAAGCAAGAGGACTCGTCTGGGACTGCTGAAAAAGTCTAGTTTCATGTCATTTTGAATGAAACGAAGTGAAATGAAGAATCTTATAAGCGCACATAAATACTCAGATTCTTCGCTGCACTCAGAATGACAATCTTATATCTTTGCGAATAATAGTGCTCTTTTAGAACCATGATGTTTCTACGCTCTTAAGTAATGATCCTGCTCAAAAACAATCCTGCAAATCCTGTTAATCCTGTCAGAAAACGACCCTAAAGGAATACCTCAAATATTTTCCAAAAAGAAATACCCTAAAATTTTTTTTCTATCTCTTTACGTACGGAGGAAGTATGAAAAAAATTACCATCAACCCGGTTACGCGTTCCAACAGTCCCTTTGTGGTTGAGGTGACTATATCAGATGGAAAGGTAGTGGATGCGCACTGCAGCTGCCAGTTTTTTCGGGGGTTTGAGCTAATCATGCGGGACCGGGACCCCCGGGATGCCAGTTACCTCACGGAAAGAATATGTGGTATATGTTCTTCGGCCCACGGCACTGCGGCTGCCTATGCCCTGGAGGATGCGGCCGGTGTCAGGCCCCCTCGCAATGGAAATATACTGCGCAACTTAATTTTCGGGGCAGATATACTACAAAATCATATCAGACATTTCTACCTTTTAGGTCTGCCTGATTATGTTAAAGGACCTGACATGCCACCCTTCATTCCGGGTTATAAAAAAGGTTTCCGCTTATCTAAAAAAACTAACGATTCCATGCTGCAAAACTATTATCAATCCCTGGAAATGGCCCGCCTGACCCACGAAATGGTGGCGGTGTTGGGTGCCAAGGCCCCGTTTCCCCACAGTCTGCTGGCCGGTGGGTCTACAGTAGCCCCCACTGCAGACGTGCTGTTAGATTTTAAATATAAACTAAAAAAAGTACATGACTTTATACATAACAGAATGCTGCCAGATGTGTATACTATAGCCGAGGTCTATGCAGATTATTATGAAATAGGTCAGCGCCGGGCAAATTTGTTGGAATATGGTCTATTCCCCAGGGATGAAAAGGATAGGGAAAGATATTTTCCGGGTGGTCTGGTAGCTAACGGTGATGTGAAAGGTGGTAACATTAAGTCTGTTCAAGAGGATTTAACCAGCGCGTGGTACCGGGGCAATGAAAATCCGCAGCACCCTGCAGAGGGTAATACGGACCCGGACAGGTCAAAGGAAGGAGCTTATAGCTGGATTAAGGCCCCCCGGTATGATGGAATATCAATGGAGGGGGGCCCTCTGGCTCGGCTGTGGATAAGTAATAAATACCGCCGGGGTGTATCCACTATGGACAGAACTGTGGCCAGGGCATTGGAAGCCCAAATAGTAGGGCAAATGATGCAGTCGTGGCTGGAAGAGTTGCATCCTGGAGAGCCTGTTTATAAGCCCTTTAAAGTACCCCGGGAAGCGGAAGGTACCGGGCTTACCGGGGCCATGCGCGGGCCGCTGGGACACTGGGTGCGTATAGAAAAGGGAAGAATTGCCCATTACCAGATTATCACCCCTACAGCCTGGAATATGTCCCCGCGGGACGAAGCCGGGCAGCCGGGCCCAATGGAGGAGGCTCTCCTGGGCACTCCGGTGGCAGATGACAAGGAACCGGTGGAAATAAGCCGGGTGGTGCGTTCTTTTGACCCGTGTGCTGCATGTGCCACTCACGTTATTGTACCTGGAAAACCGGTAAAAGAATTTATTATACCTGTGTAAGCTTGCGACGGGGAGGGGCACCATGAAAGAGAAGGAACTTATTGCTAAACTAAACTGGTTTTACAGCTTGGAGTTAAACCAGGTGGACTTTTATATGGCTCAAGCACGGTTTATGGAGGATATCTACCTAACTAAAACCCTGACCCGGGTTGCGGGCATTGAGCAGCAGCATGTGGATAATATAGCCGCGCAAATTAAGGAGCTGGGGTCCAAACCTACTAAGATAGGAGACGTTATTTCGCCGCTTTTGGGTAAGACGGCCGGTTTCTTGTCCGGGGCTTTAGGTCTCAGGGCGGTACTTAAAATAGGAATCAACCTGGAAGAAAAGGCCATGAAGGATTACAAAGACCTGATTATCAGAGTCAGTGACGAGCACCTTTCCAATACTCTTTGGGACAACCTCATAGACGAGGACCTGCATACCGCCTGGTTCGCCAACAAACTAAAAGAATTAGACCGCAACCAAGCATGAATTGGCAGGACAAATTGTTGGGCATCAGAATGAAAGGAATACCGGTCAAACGTCACAGCGGCCTGCTGCGGGCCATGCACTGGGTGCTTGTACCGGCCACATTTTCTCTGATCATTAATGGTTTTTATGTCCATAAGCCTTCCCGCACTAAAAGTTTTAATAACATGGATACTGCTAGAAAGATGCATTTTACTGCCCAGTACTTTTTTGTTTCATACTTAATATCCCGGGCTTATTATGGATGGGCAAACTGTGATTATAAGGATTTACTGCCCAATAGAAAAGACATGCTTTCCCTGCCTAAATTCCTCAGGTACACTATCTTTTTGCGTAAGAAAAAAACCCATTATCCTAAATACAACCCGGGGCAAAAGCTGCTCTTTGTTCAGATGGCAGTTCTATTTCCATTGCAAATTTTGACCGGGTATGCCATGTATTCCGCGAGTAAATTGCAAAAACTGAGCCGGATTTTCGGTGGGCTGGGCAAAACCCGCCTTGTCCACTACTTAAGCGCCACTGTGATTACCGGCTTACTATCCGGTCACATTTACTTCGCTCTTACGGACGACCTGTCAAAGTTAAAGTCCATTTTCACAGGTTATTTTACACCGAAGTAAATTAGAACTAAAACTTTATTCGATGCACATCTGATTAAAAAAAGAGGAGATACCGGCATGAAAGTGTTAATAATAGGCCTTGGTAACCCACTTTTCTGTGACGACGGCATAGGCCCGCGCGTCGTACAAGAGTTAAAAAAATGTCCTGTGCCTTCGGACGTACAGCCCGTAGAAGCAGGAGGTTCTTTCTTTAATTATTGGAGTTTTTTGCTGCAGTCCCACCATGTTATTGCGGTGGACAGTATGTTAGGTGGAGGCCCGGCCGGAACAGTTTACCGGGTTGGCCCGGGGTGCATCGGTGAGGATGAAAAGTATGGCATTCGACATGAAGTTCATTTCCGTGATGTTTTAAAAATGGCCGCTTTTCACGGCGCCAGGCCTGGAGTAATCATTCTAGGGGTAGAGCCTAAAAACTTAAATTATTCTTTTCAATTATCTCCAGAGATTGAAGAAAAAGTACCGGAACTGGTTAAAATTATTTTAACATACTGTCGAAACCCGATAGATGCAAGCTGCGGTGGGTGGGATGGATAAGATGAAAAGAAAAGTGTTTTATGCCTTCACAATAATTTTTATCATTACCGGTATATTCATTGTTTACGGCTGGAGTAAGGACATGAGCTTAGACAGGGTGAGTAAAAAGCCTGCCGGCACTGCCCCGCTGGCAGGAATGTCAATTAAGGAGGGCGTCAAGCTGGCCCTGGATGATGATGTTGTTTTAATAGGGCTCACGCCGGAGTTTAAGGTTTTGTCTGTTTATCCTAACCCTCGTACAAGCCGGGATAAAATAATTATTAATAAAAGTGAAAATCGTTTATACCTGTATAAAAGCGGTGAATTGTATGCAACTTACCCGGTTGCCACAGGTAAAAAGCCCCAATATACACCGGAGGGAAAATTTAAAATAGCCAACAAGATTGAAAATGACAGGGAATTAAATCCCCAGCTGGGGGTGCGCTGGATGGGGCTCAGTGTGCCGTGGAAAAATGATATGCGGGCACATAATGATGAAAGAGCCCCTGCCGGTCACAAATACGGTATTCACGGTACAAATGAACCCGATTCAATAGGAAAGCACGTCTCGGGTGGCTGCATCAGAATGAGTAATAAGCAGGTGCTTGAAATTTTTGGTCTGGTAGAAGAGGGGACACCAGTTGAAATAAGGTAAAACGGTTCAGGGCAGCGCAAGTCAAGAACCGTCCCCACTTGCGCCAGGGCTACATTTTTTTCCTCATAAAAGCTATTGTCAACAGTAAAAATGGCAGCAATAGCTGCATGGTAAGGGTATAAAATGAGATCGCCTGTTTAGCAGCTTGATAGTCCACCTCGGTGGTATAAACCAGGTGGGCCATAGCCACTATAATTATGGCTAGGGGAAGGACCAGCGGTTTGTGGTTGGACAGCTTTAATAACTGGGCCGTTCCCAGCGATGTAATGTAAAGCAGAAATGAAGCTTTCATAACTACGGCCATAGACCATATGGGTTTTAAAATCAAATCCAACCTCTCGATGGTTTTAGCCAGGCTTACTATTTTGACCGCATTGAAAAAAGGGAAAGTAAGTTCCACTGCCATTTTGCCATAGACCGCCAGGGTGAAAACCGCCGTCACTGTTAATAACAGTCCTGAAATTAAGACCCCGGTAAAAGCAGCAGGCCCAGCTGCTTTTTTGTTGGTTAAAAAGGGAATTATCATAGCCAGCACCAAAGATTGTGTTAAAAAGTCAGCTGCGCCCATTGAACCGGCAATAAATGGTTTATACCCAGCTTCAAATACAGGCAGGAGGTTTGCAAAATCAAAGCCCGGTATTAAAGTTATGACAGCTAATATTATACTTATGGCAGCCAATATAATCACCAGGAACAGCTCCGTAACCCTGGCAATTACCTCTAAACCGCAACGTGTGGCATAAACGGCAATGGAAATTATGACGATATGAAACACAACCAGCGGGGTTTGGTGATAGTCCGTGGTTGTGGCAAAATCCCCCAGATCCCTTACGGTTAGGCCGGCGAGATAAATGAAAAAGATAAGAAATAATGCTGCCACTGCCTTGCCTGCGTACTTGCCCAATAATGTTTCTGAGTATTCAATTATGGTTTGACGGGGAAAGGAATTCCCAAGACATGTAATTATAAATGCAGCCGCTATGCCGATAGCTGTACCTATAATTGTTACAATCCAGGCGTCATGTTTGGCCGCCGCTCCGGGCAGTATGATAATGGCAGTCGAAATAATGACATTTATTAATATAGCGCCGGCCTGAGCCGGCGTAATTTTAACTCTTTCCATTTTTATCACTCACTTCATTCTGCCATCATCCACTCCACCAGCGGCTTGAAAACAATTTCCAATGGTTTGTTGGGATCGGGCAGGGGGATGTCCAGCACAAGGGCGGTACTCAGGCTCATGCCCACCAGCATTAATACAGAGACAGCCATTAATTCCCGCCACTGTTTGGTTCTTACAAGGGGTGGAAATTCAAGACCGATTATAACTAGAAATACAATTACAAGTAAAAACAGTATCATCTTTGCACCCTCCATGTGGCCTACTGTCTTATGGCCCGCTTCGTCTCCAGGCCGGTACGTCTTAAGGTTGTTTCCACGTAAATATTGACCTCCACGGTTGTAAATACTTCATCCCACCGGTTTTTTATTTGATTCCATTCTTTTTTATACTTTCTGTGAAAGGCTTGTCCGAACTCAAAAATGTCAACTTCAAACTCATACTGTGCTTTTTCCAGGCTTTGTCTTGCCTTGCGCTCTATGGCCTGGGATACATTATCCTCAATAGCCTTATAAATCTGGGGATCGGTTAAATCCTCCATAGATTGCTGTTCCACCAGATCTCCTTCCATGTCTATCTTGACGTCGAACCATATATTTTGACCATCCCAGAAAGGCTCCACCTCTGTAGTGGCACCGGTAATGTCTATGGATATCTTTTTTTCCGGCTCTTTTACAGAGGGAACGGTGATTACTCCTTTTTCCATCTGGTCCCTCAGCCAGAGCATTCCCCTGGTTTTGGATGTGTCCAGCCAACCCACTAACTTGTCCTTTTTAAATACACCTGTTCCGCAAAGGGTAGCTTCGGCGTGTACCGTGGTGGACTGTTCCTGTTTGCCCTGTGCCGCAGGAATATTTTCTTTCATTCCCGGGCCCTGGGGGTCACCGGAGGCTGAGAGTTCAAGGCAGGGAAGTACAGGATTGGTACCTTTACTGGTCAGCATCATTTTTAGGTCTTTGAGCATTACCGGTGTAGTTATGCCGGCCCTGACCATGGAACCCGCTGCCTGGGCCGAGGTGTTTTCCAATTGCGAGTGACTGTCAATTACTGTTTGGGCTTTACCTTTGGCCACGAAAACCCAGATGGTCTCCCGTACCCGGGGTGAGCGCGAAAAGAAATTTATAAACTTATTTAAACCTTCCCGCGCCGCGTCTTGGCCGAAAACAACGATGACGTTGTGTCCCCAGTAGATTTGCCGGGAAACCTTTTTCTCCAGCAGTCGCTGAGCATCAAGTACAGTGCGGCCGGTTTGAGAAAGCACCCATACATTATTTTCTTTGGGCTGCCCACCGGGTTTTTGTGCGCCGCCGCCAAAGGCCCGGGGCCTTACTATCTGCACCGTTAGTTTTATGTCTCCCTCCGGTGCGGTGTCAACCCCGGCGGCAAGGACTATGGCCAGTTCATTAAGCTCTTTGCGGTCCCAACAGCCGTGCATAAAAAGGCAGGAAATAATAAGCAAAATACAGATTAATTTCTCTTTCAAGAGACTTGCCTCCCTTTTATTCGGAGCAAGGCGATCACTAAAAGCAGCAGGGGAATACCGGCCTCAAAGGATAAGCCGTAGAAGGGAAAAATGTGAGCGATAAAGTGGAATATATCCAAAGCTTTCTCACCTACGGCCATGGATAGAGAGACCAGAATCAGCCCTACGGGCAGAACCAAAGGACGGAAATCCTTTAATTTAAGCCATTGGGCGGCACCCAATACAGATATATAATAAAAAAAAGTAATTTTTACGAAACCCCCGGCCAACCAGATTACCATGACCAGCGGTTCCACACGTTCAATGACGTTACCGACGTTAATGATCCTGGTTGTGTTCAGGAACGGGTAGCTCATGGAGCCTACCAAGGGCCCGAAGGCAGCAAGGCTGCCGGCAATAGAAATTATAAAAATCAGGCCCACTACTAACAGTGACTTAAAGGCAATTTTATTCGCTTCCGACGGTTTAATTAAAAAGGGTATGATCATGCCCATGGCTATTATTTCTCCGTGCCAGGCCAGCGGGGCCAGAGAACCTTTAAATATTTCCACCGGGCCGGTATCCAACAGCGGCAGCAGTCTTTTATAATTCAGTTCCGGTAAAGCCAGGGCAATGATAATTAATACTGACAGCACAATCAGGGGCAAAAAAATCTGGTTTACCCTGGCCAGCACTTCTAAGCCCTGCCTGACTGTAAAAGCGGCCATAGCAATTACAACAATGTTAAAAGCAATCAGGGGTGTATGTTGAAAAAATGCTTCCATTAAGAAATCTCCGTACTCCCTGACCATAATTGCACAGATATGAATGAAAAAGGCAATATATAAAAATGAGGTGGCCTTGCCAAGCCATTTACCGAGAATATCTTCTTGATATGTAATAAGGGTTTTACCGGGAAAGATAGAGCCCAGTTTTACAACCAACCAGGCTATGCCCATGCTGAGGAAAGTCGCCAGCAGGGAAGATATCCAGGCGTCGTTTTTTGCATTGCCGGCGGCAATAGCACTTACTCCAAGTAAGCCTGTAGCTATTACATATGTGATGTTCAGGTAAACGGCCTGCCTGCCGTCGATTTTACCGTCTTCCAGCAACTTTTTTCCTCCTTGCTTAGCCTTTTCGCGGAGGTTTTGGTTTTATACCGAGTTTTGCCCGCCGCGGGTCATTTTGGCCCATCAAGTGTGGACGTTTTTTAATTGCCCACCAGGGCGCACGAACTACTGAATCCTTTAAATCCCCCGGCACAATTGGTGCAAAGGGCTCCAGGTATGGCACTCCGAAGGAGCGCAGGCTGGCCATGTGCACCACCATAACAATAAGGCCCGATATCAGCCCAAATAACCCCAGGGACCCGGCCAGGAATATAAGTGGAAAGCGCAGCATGCGAAAGGCTATGCTTCCGCTGTAATACACAGTGAAAGAAGCCATGGCGGTGAGAGCCACTACAATGATAGTGGCGCCGGCAACCATGCCTGCAGACACCGCGGCCTCGCCAATGATCAGTGCGGCCACGATACTTACTGCCTGGCCCACCGGGCGGGGCAGGCGGATGCCGGCCTCCCGGATGATTTCAAAGGCTACTTCCATAAACAGTACCTCCACAAAGACCGGCAGGGGCACCGCTTCCCGCTGTGCCGCTATACTTAAAAGCAGGGGGGTAGGAAGCATCTCGTGATGGAAGGAAATAATTGCCACATAAAGCGAAGGTAACGTAAGTGCCAAAAACATACCAAGTATGCGAAGTCCACGTATGGCCGACATAAAAATAGACCGCTCGTAATAATCCTCGGGGGTTTGAATGGCCTCTATGAATACGCTGGGTGCGGTTAAAACCACCGGGGTACCTTCCACCATGATTGCTATCCGGCCTTCCAAAAGGTAAGCGGCTACCCTGTCCGGGCGGTCGGTATGGGCCATAGTAGGGAATGGAGTATAAGCGTTGTCCGAGATAAGCTCTTCAATGTAACCGGACTCCAGGATACCGTCTATTTTGATCCTGGCTAGCCTTTGTCTGGCTTCCTCCACCAACCCTTCATTTACTATCCCTGCCACGTAGAGCAGCGCAATCTTGGTATGGGTTTTCTCCCCCAATTCCATTGTTTCAATTTTTAAGTCCGGATTTTTAATTTTGCGCCGGAGCATAGAAGTGTTGGTGCGAAGCGTCTCTACAAACGCCTCCCGGGGGCCTCGCACAATTATTTCGGTTTTTGATTCCTCAATAGACCGTTTTTCCCAGCCCTGGGTGCTGTTAATAACGGCGGTATCATGTCCATCCACCAGTAAGATGGTATTTCCGGACAAAATGGCATTGACCACATCACCGCAAATCCGGGTTTCCTTAACCTGGTGGATGCAAAGACCTCTTGTTTTCACATAATGCAGGGCATTGGCTTTACTGATTTCTGTGTTGGAAGTGGCCATGGGCATTTCCAGCGCCAGGGCTTTCATTATCTCTTCACTGACCTGGTTTTTATCTGTCAACCCTTCAATATAAACCAGGGCCAGCTTCATCTCTTCCTTTTGTGCTAACAGGAACTCCCTGAAAACAATGTCGGAACAATTATTAAAAACCGTTTTCAAGTACTCTAAGTTTTCCTGAATACTTTTTGACAAAGGCTGGTTCTGGGTTTGGGGTGGCTGGTTGCTGCTGTTTTTTGTTTGCTTTTCCTTTTTCCGCATTCTGAGCATACGGATCCCTTTCTCATTAAACGTATTTCGTGTTATTTTGTGCTAGATTTGTTTAATTATGAGCACAAGAGCTAAAATTTTTATTATTTGCCTTTATTAAGAAATTTCAATTAACTGGCCAATACAAATGCAAAAAAGGGGGACAGTCCGTGCGTCCGAGAAATGGCGTGTCATATAGTGGGTGCGAATCCCACCCAGCAAG
>JADQBQ010000032.1 GCA_016278505.1 Clostridiales bacterium | reverse complement strand
TGGTACTTGGGGCTTCGCCCCCGGGAGAGTAGGTCGTCGCCAGAGCTATTTTTAAGATAGCGACTAAGTGTCGCTATCTCTGTTCCTCGATAGCTCAACGGTAGAGCATCCGGCTGTTAACCGGAGGGCTGTAGGTTCGAATCCTACTCGGGGAGCCACAACCCGCGTATCTTAGGATACGCGGGTTTTTTTTGTGATTCTCTTACCCTTCTAACTAGCAATAAGTTAACGTTTAGTGCCAGGCACCATTCGTTAACTTATTGCTAGTCTAATTCGTGCCGTGGGACCACCGGAACCGTGTATCTATAGGATGCACGGTCATTATTTTACATAAAAATATTTAGGGGAAAGAATATTAAAGAAATCATGTAAAAATAAAATATGTCTTCACTATATGACTTTATATCGTTGATTTTGGTTGTTGCATAAAACAACCAGGTTAGTGGTATACTTTGGTTAAGGTAAGACAAAGTCAAAGTTAAAATAAAAATAAGATAAGATGCCTGCCGGGGAGTGATCTTTATTTAATGGGAAGCATAAGTGCATTAATAGAAAGATACTTAAAGGATATGTTAGCGGGAAGTGAAAGTGGGCATATTGAAATTCAAAGAAATGAACTGGCTGTGAAGTTTAGCTGTGTTCCGTCCCAAATAAATTATGTTTTATCAACAAGGTTTAGCATTGAGCGGGGTTACATTGTTGAAAGCCGCCGCGGCGGCGGTGGTTATGTTCGAATAAAAAAAGTTCCTTTCTCCGAGGAACTAAATGTAATCCAAGAAATTTGTAATTTTGTAGGAAATGCCATAGCGGAACAGCCTGCCCGGGGGATTATTGATAGGCTCGGGAGTGAGGGAGTGCTCTCAGATCGTGAGGCAGCCATTATCAAGACTGCAATAAGCAGGCAGGTATTACTCCTGGGGCTGCCTGCCAGAGACCAACTGCGGGCGAATATATTAAAAAATATCTTAATTACCGTTCTTAAGGATTGCTAGCCATTGGGGGTGTATATTGTGCTTTGCGAAAAATGCCATCAGAATGAGGCTGCTGTTCATTTTACCGAAGTTATCAATGGCAAAAAAAAGGAAATGCATTTATGTGAGTCTTGTGCCAGTGAGTTGCAGCCTGAAGGCTTTAGTTTTATGCCTCAGATTAACTTTCACAATTTTCTAGGTGGTTTAATGGGTCATAATGTGGGACCCGGAAGCTTTACCAAAACTGCCACCAAAGACCTTAGCTGTGAGGTTTGCGGGCTATCGGAAAAAGAGTTTGCCCGGCGTGGGTTGTTGGGATGTGGTGAGTGCTACGAAAGTTTTAAGCATACTTTAGATTCGTTGGTAAAGCGGATCCACGGTACAAACGAACACAATGGCAAATTGCCTGAAAGGTCCAGTGACCGAGTTAAATTGATTAAAGAGATTGAATCGCTGCGTAACCAATTAAGGCAGGCGGTTGAAGCCGAGGAATTTGAACGTGCGGCCCAATTACGTGATTCAATAAGGGACGTGGAAAAGCGTTTGGAACAGGAGGGATAGCAAATGGCTCTTAAGGACACAGTTAGCAGGGCTTATAGTAATTGGATGGCAGGTTCCGGACCGGAAAACGACATTGTGATCAGTAGCCGTATACGTGTCGCCCGTAATATGTCGCACTTTGCATTTCCACATATGCTATCCCTTGAAAAAGCTGAAGAAGTTATTCATGCGCTGACATTGGCCCTGGAAAATAAGGATTTAAAATTCTCCTCGGGGCATCTTGAAGTCAGTAGGATGAGTGAATTAAGTCCCGTGGAAAGGCAAATACTAGTGGAAAAACACCTTATCAGCCCGGACCTTTTAAAAGGCCATGAGAAAAAGGCAATTGCTCTCCGAGACGATGAAGTATTAAGCATAATGGTTAATGAAGAAGATCATTTAAGAGTTCAAAGCCTACTTCCAGGACTACAACTTGAATCAGCCTGGGATCAAGTGAATAGATTGGACGATGAGCTGGAAAAAACATTGGATTATGCTTTTTCAGAGCGCCTTGGCTATTTGTCGGCGTGTCCTACCAATGTGGGTACCGGACTGAGGGCTTCCGTGATGGTTCATCTGCCCGGGCTTGTGCACACTGACCAAATTAAGGGTGTGCTGAATACCGTATCTAAAATTGGCCTTACAGTACGTGGGTTATACGGTGAAGGTACCGAAGCCGCCGGCAACCTATTTCAAATTAGCAATCAGGTCACGCTTGGACATAGTGAAAACGAAATAATTCAAAATATTGTATCTGTCACCAAGCAGCTGCAGGAGCGGGAGAAGACCGCCCGTAAAGCGCTTTATAATGAGCGTAGGAGTCAGCTGGAAGATCGTATCGGAAGGTCATATGGTATTCTTAAATATGCACGCATACTTTCAACAGATGAAGCCATGAAACGATTTTCAGACCTGAGATTAGGCATAGACCTTAATATTATAACAGATACAAAGCCGGAACTCGTTACAGAGTTAATGGTGCTAACACGCCCGGCATTCTTGGTTAGCAAAGCAGGTTCTGATATGACGGTCTTTGAACGCGATGTTAAACGCGCCGAATTAGTCAGGAATAAATTGAAAGTTAAGTAAAAAGAAGAATGCCCACTTATAGAAGTGGTAGTCTTTGAAATCAGATCAAATCAGTTTTAGAAACGCTGAGGAGGTGTATGTCATGTTATTTGGCAGGTTTACGCAAAGGGCGCAAAAAGTTTTGTTTTTGGCCCAGGAAGAGGCACGAGGACTAAATTATCCATATGTGGGAACTGAACATATTTTATTGGGATTAATTCAGGAAGGTGAGGGTGTTGCCGCTAAGGTACTTGGTGGAATGGACATTGATGCAGATACAGTGCGGCAAAAGGTAGAACAGGCAGTTGAAAAGGGAGATGGAAATGCCACCGGTGAAGTGGCATTAACCCCGCGGGCAAAAAAAGTCTTAGAATTAGCTGTAGACGAGGCGCGACGTATGGGTACCAATTATGTAGGAACCGAGCACTTACTGCTGGGGTTGATTCGTGAGGGAGAAGGTATAGCGGCCAGGGTACTTACCGCATTAGGCGCTGATCTTAATAAGGTCCGTCAAGAAGTAATGGAAATGCTTGGAGGACCCGCACAACAGCCTGACGGGCAGGCCCGCGGGCATCAAAGAAGAAAGGGTAAAACCGACAATTTGGATCAGTTTGGGCGGGATTTGACTATACTGGCTAAGGAAGACAAGATGGATCCGGTGGTAGGAAGAGATAAAGAAATAGAGCGAGTTATACAGATATTAAGCCGACGGACTAAGAACAATCCGGTGTTGCTTGGCGAGCCGGGAGTCGGAAAAACTGCCATTGCCGAGGGACTGGCGCAGCGAATTATTAACGGTAATGTGCCTGAGGTTCTTACCGATAAACGTCTTGTTACGTTGGACCTGGCCTCCCTGGTGGCGGGCACAAAATACCGGGGCGAATTTGAAGACAGGCTGAAAAAAGTGATACAGGAAATCACAGCAGCAAATAATATAATTGTATTCATCGATGAGCTGCATACTTTAATCGGTGCCGGCGCGGCAGAGGGGGCCATTGACGCTGCCAATATTCTAAAGCCTGCACTGGCCAGGGGAGAAATGCAGTGTATCGGTGCCACTACTCTTGACGAATACCGTAAGCACATTGAGCGCGATTCAGCGTTGGAAAGAAGATTTCAACCTATCACGGTAGATGAGCCTACGGTTGAGGAGACGTTTGCCATCCTACAAGGCCTGAGAGATAGGTACGAGGCCCACCACCGTGTTAGAATAACTGATGAAGCGTTAGATGCGGCAGCTAACTTAGGTGACCGGTATATAAGTGACCGCTATCTTCCGGACAAGGCCATTGACCTTATTGACGAGGCAAGTTCCAGAGTCAGACTACAGGCTTTCACTGCACCACCCAATGTAAAAGAATTAGAGAAAAAATTGGAGGAAGTTACTAAGGAAAAAGAAGCGGCTGTAAATAACCAGGAATACGAGGCAGCTGCCCAGATGCGGGACCAGGAAACAAAGCTTAAGTCTGAATTGGAGGCAAAAAGAAAGGAATGGAAAGAAGGGAACGGGGAAGAAGAATTAGTTGTAGATGAAGAAGCTATTGCCCACATAGTATCCAGCTGGACCGGGGTACCCGTGCAAAAGCTGGCTCAAAAGGAATCTGAAAAGCTGCTTAAGATGGAGGAGGTCCTGCACCAGCGGCTAATCGGTCAGGATGAGGCTGTTAGTGCCGTTTCCAGGGCTATACGGCGCGCTAGGGCCGGTTTAAAAGACCCTTCAAGGCCCATTGGGTCCTTCGTTTTCCTGGGGCCAACCGGGGTAGGTAAAACAGAGTTGGGCCGGGCACTGGCCGAATCGTTGTTTGGCGATGAAGATGCCATGGTCAGGATTGACATGAGTGAATATATGGAAAAACACACCGTCAGTCGTCTGGTCGGGGCCCCACCGGGTTATGTGGGTTATGATGAGGGAGGACAGCTGACAGAGGCTGTGCGGAGAAAACCTTATTCAGTTGTACTTTTGGATGAAATTGAAAAAGCCCACCCGGATGTGTTCAATGTGTTGCTACAGGTGTTAGAAGACGGCAGGTTGACCGAGGCCAAGGGACGCACCGTTGATTTTCGTAACACTGTAATTATTATGACCAGTAATGTGGGTGTGCAGATGATTAAAAAGGTAGGGGCGTTGGGGTTCAAAACAGAAATGGATAAAGACAGTGAATATGAGCGTATGAAGAAAAATGTGTTTGATGAACTGCGTAAGACGTTCCGGCCGGAGTTCCTTAACCGCATTGATGAAACCATTGTTTTCCATCAGCTTAGCAGGGAAGATATTCGTAAAATAGTGGACTTAATGGTTAAAGAAGTGGAAGAAAGAATGGCTGAGCATAAAATTAATATCGAGGTTTCCCATGAGGCCAGAGATTTGATGGCCAAAGAGGGCTTTGACGAAACGTATGGTGCACGGCCGCTCAGGCGGGTTATCCAGAAGCAGATAGAAGACAGATTATCGGAAGAGCTCATTAAAGGAACTTTGAACAATGCACAAAAAGTAATGGTAGAAGCGGAAAACGATAAGATTGTAGTTCGACCCGTTCAGCCCGATGGAAAGGAAATTCCAGCTGAAAATGAGCAGGATAGCTCCGGTAGTGGGGACTGGGTACATTAAAACAGAGAATCAGCGGAAATAGTTCCGCTGATTCTTATTATCGGTATGACATCTAAAGGTATACCTTGTAGCCGGCATAAGCAAATGATATAATGTGATTTATTAGTGTCTGGGAGTATTTACATGGCGCGCAAACAAACTTTTTTTTGTCAAGAGTGTGGGCATAGCTCTCCTCGCTGGTTGGGTAAGTGTCCGGCATGTGCAGCTTGGAACACCTTCATTGAAGAAACAGTAGATAGTAAAAGCTGTGCAGGATATACCCATTTAGAACGGGTGGCTCCACAGCCCATAACTGAAGTTGCCCCCTTAAGTGAAAAACGGTTTTCACTGGGGATACCGGAATTCAACCGAGTTATGGGAGGCGGCGTTGTGCCAGGTTCTCTTATATTGGTTGGTGGGGATCCCGGCATTGGAAAATCAACCATCCTGCTGCAAGTTGCTGCTAAAGCAGCCGCTGACTTGGGCATTATTTTATACGTATCCGGTGAAGAATCTATGTCTCAGGTGAGACTTAGAGCTGAAAGGCTTGGTATTCTCGAGCAGAATGTCTTTTTGGTAAGTGAAACGGAAATAGCGGTTATTGAAAAGCATATCCGTGAACTTTCCCCTAAACTGGTTATCATTGATTCCATCCAGACCATGTTTTGCCCGGAGGTTTCTTCCGCACCGGGCAGTGTTACCCAGGTAAGGGATTGTACTGCCAGGTTGATGAAATTAGCAAAGAACAGTGCTACTTCTGTGGTGGTTGTAGGACATGTTACGAAAGAAGGTATGCTTGCGGGCCCGAGGGTGCTTGAGCATATGGTGGATGTAGTGCTTTACCTCGAAGGACAAAGACACCAGGGTTTCAGGTTGTTAAGAGGGGTTAAGAACCGGTACGGTTCTACAAACGAAGTGGGAGTCTTTGAGATGAGTAATTCCGGGTTAGCTGAAGTCTTAAACCCGTCTGCACTGTTTATGATGGCCCACCCTGGTGGTGAGGTTCCCGGCGCAGTGGTTGTACCCACAATGGAGGGTACAAGGCCGTTGTTGGTAGAAATTCAGGCTTTGGTCTGTTCGACCAGTTTGGGTGTGCCCAGGCGCATGACAACCGGGGTGGATCATAACAGGGCAGCCCTAATTATGGCCGTATTGGAGAAGCGCGCGGGAATGCACATGGGAAGTAATGATGCGTATGTAAATGTGGTAGGTGGCGTTAAAATTGATGAGCCTGCAGTAGATTTAGGCATTGCTGTCTCGCTGGCCTCAAGTTTTAAGGACCGTCCGGTTGAATCCGGATTAGTAGTAATGGGTGAAATTGGTTTGACCGGGGAAATACGTTCTATTACGGGTGTAGACAGACGGGTTAGTGAAGCGAAGCAGCTGGGGTTTACACAGTGCCTGGTGCCCTCTCCGGATGCTAACTTGGCTCGTATTAAAGGTATAAAGGTTGAGGGTGTACGCACAGTTGCCGATGCAATAGATAGTGCACTAAAGGTGTGAGGTGAAAACTTGAAGGAAGATAAGACTGAAGATAAGTTGTCAAGAGTATTAAGAATGGTTGCTCCAGGAACCGGCCTCAGGGATGGTCTTGAAAATATACTGCGGGCAAAAACCGGTGCATTGATTGTAATAGGTGACGGTCCGGAGGTAATGGAAATTGCCGAGGGTGGCTTTGCGGTAAATGCCGATTTTACTCCGGCCAACCTTTACGAATTGGCAAAAATGGATGGGGCCATAATCTTAAACGGGGATGCTAAAAAGATAATTGCGGCCAATACTCAATTAATACCTAACTTAAGCATACCTTCCAGCGAGACCGGTATTCGCCACCGCTCGGCCGAAAGGGTGGCCAAGCAAACGGACGCCATGGTTATTTCCATATCACAAAGGCGGGGAGTTATTACCATCTACAGGGGGAACTTTAAATACGTTCTGCGTGACCTGAGTGTTATTCTAGCCAAGGCCAACCAAGCAGTTCAAACCCTTGAGAAATATAGGTCAGCCCTGGATACAGTTGTGGCGCAACTCAGTATTGTTGAATTTGACGAAGCTGTAACGTTGTTTGACGTAGCTAAGGCCATTCAAAGGGTAGAGATGGTATTGAGGGTTGTTAAAGAGATTGAGCGATACATAAGTGAGTTAGGTATTGAGGGCAGACTGATTAGTATGCAGTTAGAGGAATTGGTTGCCAATGTGGAAGACGAAGGCCTCTTTATTATCAGAGATTATTTTACCGCGGTGGATGATAAAACGGCCGACAGTGTATTGGAAATGATAGGAAGTTGGCCCGCCGAAGATTTGTTGGATTTATCCCTAATTGCCCGCGCACTTGGATATCCAGGCAGTTCAAGTATTTTAGATCAGAATGTTGCTCCCAGGGGATACCGTATTTTAGAAAAAATCCCCAGACTGCCGTCACCGGTTATTGAAAACCTGGTCAGGCAATTCGGAAGTCTGCAAAAAATTATGAACGCATCCATTGAGGAATTGGACGCAGTGGAAGGTATTGGTGAGGTCCGGGCGCGTTCCATAAAAGAAGGTCTTTTAAGGTACCGGGATCAGTTGATGCAGGAAAGACATGCATAATAGCAATTAAAAGCGTGAGGACTTGCTCTTCACGCTTTTAATTTTATCTAATGCTTTAGGTGCATGTATGTGCCCGGAACGGGTACAAAAATATTTTAACTTTATTTTCACCTTCTTTAAAAGCAGGATTCTATTGCTTGAGTGTAGAATATAATATATACTGATGCTTTATGCTAGGTTATATACCCCCAATGTCTGTAGTTGTTTTTGCTCTTTGATGATTACATCCAGCAGGTCAACATCCAGTATATTACAAAGGGCAGCCAAATAAAAAAGTGTTTTCCCCACTTCTGTTTCCACCACTTCTCTGCATGCCGGACACATGGTTCCTTTAATGTGTGAATCTAAGATATCCTTTAAATCGGCCAGAGACGCTTCGCATGGTATTTCTTTTTTACAGGCGTTTATTTTAATACACCCGCAAGAAGTAACGGCTTTGGTTATGGAGCGATTCAGCCGTGCGTTGCATTCCTGAGTCTTAGTTAGGATGTCCAGAATACTGCGGTGACACAATAGTACATCGGAAACCGTGTCCTGGAGGTTTGAGTAAGCAATGTCTTTAAGCAAACGGTTTCACTCCTTTTTGGGGGCCGTATAGTATGGCAATGCTTTGCTAGTAATTATACAAATGTGATGCTTGTCCTGTCAAACGGCAGCAAAATAAAAATTAGTGTTGACAGCCCAGTGAAGCTATGCTAAAATGTTTGGTTCATTTGACAGATGTCAGTTTTTATGATACAATCTTAAGGCAATAGGTGAAGGAGGGGCCGTTAATTGTTTAATATAGGTGACAAGGTGGTATACCCCATGCATGGCGCGGGAGTTATTGAATCCATAGAGGAAAAAGAAGTTTTGGGTGAAAAACGCCAATACTATATCCTCAGGCTTCCTGTTGGTGACATGAAAGTAATGATACCTATATCAAATTGTGATGGTGTCGGTTTAAGATCTGTAGTTACCCGCGATGAGGTGCAAAAAGTTTTCAGGATTCTTAAAGGCCAGGGTAGCATCATGTCAACCAATTGGAACCGCCGCTACCGTGCTAATCTAGATAAGATTAAAAGCGGAAACATCTATGAGGTTGCAGAAGTTGTGCGTAACTTAATTCAGAGAGATCAGGAGAAAGGTTTATCCTCCGGGGAGAAAAAGATGTTGGAGAATGCACGCCAGATATTAATCAGCGAATTGGTACTGGCAACTGAAATGGAAGAGGAAAAGGCCCAATCTCTGCTGGATAAGGTTTTTGCTTAAATTGAAAATGCGTCAGGCCACCTGGCGTATTTTTTATGCCTATTTTTTTATATAAATGTAACAAAATTCGTCACGGTTTCTGTTGCTGGCATTTTGCATAGGGCATATAATAGAGTTTGTAACCACGCCTGCTGAGAGAGGGGGTGAATTTGTGGTCAGAAAGGTTCCTTATTTTGTTTTAGTAATACTTTTCGCCCTGGGAGGGGCATACACAGGGTTGACCCTGTTAAATTATAATCTCGTTCCCATGGTTGAAACCGTATCTTGGATGCGGTTTGGAATTTTGGGAGCATCCAGTGTTTTAGGACTTATTTTGGGTGTATTTTTATCCCCATGGATTATTCGTGGCGCTGTATGGGTTACTATAAGGCTGGAGCAGATATTACAGAAAACTCCTACGCAAGACCTTTTAACCGGCGCTATAGGCTTAATTATTGGACTCATAATTGCCAATTTAATTGGCTCTATGCTGGCTGACTTTGGATGGATTGGTAAAGGATTATTGATTATTTCTACTATCCTTTTAGGGTATCTGGGACTGAGTGTTAGTGTTAAAAAAAGGGAAGAAATTTGGAGTATCTTTAGCAGTTTCCCCAAGTTTGTTGGTAAGGAGAAGCACGCAAAGAATGATGTTAAACAAAATTTCTCCAAAGTTGTTGATACCAGTGTTATTATTGACGGCCGGATAGCGGATTTGTGTGTAAGTGGATTCATAGAAGGGACATTGATTGTTCCTACTTGTGTGCTGGAAGAGTTAAGGCATATTGCGGATTCACCAGACTTATTAAAACGCAATCGAGGCCGGCGGGGTCTTGATATTTTAAACAAAATGCGTAAAGACGAAAATATAAACGTGCAGATCTATGAAGATACGAGTGGTCTAGAAGATATTCCTGAAGTTGATGCCAAGCTGGTTAAGTTGGCACAGCGTTTGAGTGCAAAAATTGTAACCAATGATTATAATTTAAACAAAGTGGCCGAATTACATGAAGTAAAAGTTTTAAATATCAACGAGCTTGCCAACGCTGTAAAGCCGGTAGTACTGCCGGGCGAGGAGATGTTCGTTCAGGTAGTAAAGGACGGCAAGGAAATGGGACAGGGCGTAGCCTATTTGGACGACGGTACAATGATTGTTGTAGACGGCGGTAAGAGGTATATGGGACAGAATATTACTGTATTGGTTACCAGTGTTCTCCAGACGGCAGCCGGTCGCATGATTTTTGCAAAACCTAAAGGGGTAAACGGCAAAAATGTGACGGTAAGTAGCGCAGGGCAATATGCAGAGGTGAATATGCTTGGATAATGTTATAGCCATAATTCCGGCTGCAGGGATAAGTAAACGCATGGGGGCAGGGGTTGATAAACAACTCCTGTCCCTTTGTGGTCAGGCGGTGCTTGAACGTTCTATAAGGGCGGTATTGGCAGCTAAAAGTGTGGACGGTGTTATTTTGGTCGTTAAGCCTGGTGAAGAGCCCTTTTTCCTTTCCTGGTCGGAGAGATTTGATGGTATGGTAAAAGCAATTGTTACCGGTGGTGCCCAGCGGCAGGAATCTGTACGTAACGGCCTTAGTGCCGTACCTGATGATGCCGATGTTGTAGTCGTTCACGACGGCGCCAGGCCACTGATATCTCCGCAGCTAGTGAACGATGTGGTGGGTGCGGCTAGGGTACGGGGAGCGGCAACGTTGGGTGTTCCGGTAAAAGATACCGTCAAAAAAACTGGGCAGGATAACCAGGTGATAGAGACGGTGCCAAGGGACAAGCTGTGGTTGGTGCAAACTCCGCAGGCTTTTCAGGTTAACGTTATAAAGGATGCGCATAGGTGGGCACAGCAGCATGGGTGCCATGGGACAGACGATGCCTCACTGGTTGAAGCATACGGTAGTCCGGTGACCATGGTGTATGGGTCTTATGAAAACATCAAGGTCACTACACCAGAGGATATGATCCTGGCGGAGGCGCTTTTAAAAGCAAAGTAATTTTAGAACCAAATAAGAGGTCACAATTGGACGCGTTAGCCGTTAAGGGGGAAGTAGTTTTGCGTGTAGGTTTTGGGTATGATGTGCACAAGTTAGTAGATGGGCGCCCCCTTGTTCTGGGCGGGGTAAATATACCTTTTGCAAAAGGACTGGATGGGCACTCTGATGCTGATGTGCTGGTTCATGCGATCATGGATGCACTGCTCGGGGCAGCTGGAAAAGGTGATATTGGGTTGCATTTCCCACCTTCCGAACCTAAATTTAAAAATATATCCAGCTTGCGGCTGCTTAGAGATGTGCGCTCAATGACAGAAGATGCCGGGTGGCGGGTGGTTAATATTGACTGCGTTATTGTGGCCCAGGCACCTAAAATGGCTACGCATATTCCATTCATGAAAACTAATATTGCAGATGTGCTGAAAATAGAGGAACATGCGCTCAATATAAAGGCTACCACCACTGAAGGGCTCGGGTTTGCCGGACATGGTGAGGGGATAGCAGCTTATGCGGTGGCGTTACTTACCGGCAGGTAGAATATCATCTTGGGTGCAGCAGAAAAAGTCAAAAGTTGCCACCCATAATTGCCAATGTTATAATTGTTCGTAATGTTGTGTTTTAGGAGGAGTCTGGATTGAGTAAGGCAAGAGTTCGTTTCGCACCCAGCCCAACAGGGCCATTACATATTGGCGGTGCTCGTTCCGCGTTATTTAACTGGCTTTATGCTCGTCATAGCGGAGGAGAATTTATAGTCAGGATTGAGGACACCGATCTGGATCGGTCAAAGCGGGAATTTGAAGAAGAGATATTGTTGTCCCTGCGTTGGTTGGGACTTGATTGGGATGAAGGTGTTGAGGTAGGCGGGCAAAACGGCCCTTATCGGCAAACCGAAAGATTGGATATATACCGGGAGGTGGCCGAAAAGCTCCTGCAAACAGGGCATGCCTATCATTGCTATTGTACCGAAGAAGAGCTTGCTGCAGAGCGGGAAGCTTTCATGGCTAAGGGAGAGCTTCCTAGGTACGGAGGTCGGTGCCGGGACTTATGCCAGGCGGACCGGGAAAAACTAGAGGCCGAAGGGAAGAGGTCGGTATTACGCTTTAAGGTACCTGAGGACCGTATAATCTCTGTTAACGATATGGTTAGAGGAAAAGTAGATTTTGCATGTGAAGGTATTGGAGATTTCATAATTGTGAAGTCAGATGGAATTCCTACTTATAATTTTGCTGTGGCAGTTGATGACCACCTGATGGAGATAAACCATGTAATTCGCGCGGAAGAACATCTTCCTAATACCCCACGGCAGATATTAATATATGAAGCACTGGCCTGGGAAACTCCGTCCTTTGCTCATATTTCTTTGATTCTTGGTAAAGACCGGGCAAAAATGAGCAAGCGCCACGGTGCAACGTCCTTGGAACAATATAGAAAACAGGGATATTTACCTGAAGCATTATTTAATTTCCTTTCCCTTTTGGGGTGGTCACCAGGGGGAGAAGATGAAGTTCTCTCCATGGAAAACATTGTTGAACAATTCCAATTGGATAGAGTTTCTAAAAGCCCGGCCGTATTTGATTTGGATAAATTGAATTGGATTAACGGTTTTTATATCAGGCAAAGCCCTCTCGAAAAAATAGTTGAACTTGCCTTACCTTATCTGAAGGAAGGCGGCTATGTACCTGAAGAACCCACCGGGCAGGATAAGGCTCAATTCAGGGCAATGATATCAGTAGTACGTAATTACCTCAGTAATCTGGCTGAAATAACCGATCACGTGGAAATATTTTATAAAGACCCCACATACGAGGAAGAGGATATGCAGGCGGTATTAAAACAAGATCAGGTATCACAAGTGCTTAGTGCTGTTCGACAAAGGATAACTGATGCGGGCCTTTTGAACGAAGAAAGTGCCAAAGCAATGATCAAAAAGTTGCCAAAAGAACTTGGTATCGGTGGTAAAAAAGTGTTTATGCCCCTGCGGGTTGCATTAACGGGGCACACTCAGGGACCGGAACTATACCAGGTAATACCTGCTTTGGGTATGGAAAAAACGTTAAAACGCTTAGATAAGGCTATAGCCGTTGCATCTTCAACCTAACTATTATTAGCAATTTTCTGCCTGGTCGTAAACACTTTGACAGGATCAATGGGTTTTTTTACGAAAATAAATTTTCATTCTAGTTTGTGTATATGGTTCATGTGAGTTTTGACGGGATCAACGCGATTCTTGGGATAGAGATTAAAAACAAAGAGAAAAGAAAAAGCAAACACATATAGACAGGATTACAGGATTCGCAGGATAAGGGATTAAAAGATAGCTTTAAAATAGCCAATTGGTTATAAGTTTTAAGCTTAAAAGAGTTAAAAGTGGATAATTAAAAATATAACAAAACCGCCAAGACAAATTAATACTAAAATAAATATTGTATGTGAAGAAATAATGAAGGAAAACAAGCAAAGCTAAAAATCCTGTTGGTCCTGTTAATCCTGTCAAAAAATGACCCGTAAGCCATGACCCAATTCGCTAGAGGGGGTTCCAATGGTGCTTAAGCGCATTCGCAAAGAAATACAGGCTGTTTTTGACCGGGACCCGGCAGCTAAATCATTACTGGAAGTTATACTGTGCTATCCCGGACTGCATGCTATCTTAATGCACCGGGTAGCCCATTTTTTTTACGGGCGAAAAATGTTTTTGATGGCCAGAGTTATTTCCCAAATTTCCCGCTTCTTCACCCAGATAGAAATTCACCCCGGGGCTAAGATAGGGGAAGGTTTATTTATCGACCACGGTGCTGGAGTTGTCATCGGGGAAACCGCGGAAGTGGGGAATAATGTTACCATTTACCAGGGGGTTACCCTTGGCGGTACAGGCAAGGAAAAAGGTAAACGCCATCCCACAGTCGGTGACCATGTTGTGATTAGTACGGGTGCCAGGATACTGGGCTCATTCAGCGTGGGAGATAATAGTAAAATCGGGGCAGGCTCAGTGGTCTTGAAACCGGTTCCTCCCAATAGTACGGTAGTAGGTGTGCCCGGAAAAGTTGTGGCCCAGGACGGTGTGAGGATTGAAAAGGCGGAACAGCCTTTAATTGACCTGCGTCATGATGAACTGCCCGATCCTGTGGCAGAAATGATGCTGGCCATGCAGCGGCAGATAGATGGACTGGAAAAGCAAGTTAAAGAGTTGCGAAAACTACCAAAAGGGTAAAAAAGCATAAAGGGGGTTAAAGATTTGCTGTTGTATAACACCCTCACCAGGCGGAAAGAAGAATTTAAACCCAGTCAACATAATAAGGTCTCCATGTATGTCTGTGGTCCAACTACCTATAACTATATCCATTTAGGCAATGCCCGTCCCCTGGTGTTTTTTGATACTGTGCGGCGTTACTTCACTTACAAAAAACATGATGTCCATTATATTCAAAATTTTACTGATATTGATGACAAGATAATAAAGCGGGCCCAAGAAGAAAATGAGGACCCATTGGCTCTCGCGTCACGCTTTGTTGAAGAATATTACCAAGACGCAGATGCCTTGAACGTTAAACGTGCCGATGTTCACCCCAAGGTTTCGGAACACCTCAAAGAGATTATTGAAATGATCGCGGTCTTGATTGAAAAAGGTTATGCGTATGTTATTAACGGCAATGTATATTATGATGTAAGTGAATTTGAGGGGTACGGGAAACTATCCGGGCGTATGTTGGAAGATATGCAGGCCGGTGCAAGGGTTGAGGTTGATAGCAGGAAAATTGATCCCATGGACTTCGCGCTTTGGAAAGCGGCAAAGCCAGGGGAGCCGTCATGGGATAGTCCTTGGGGTAAGGGACGTCCGGGGTGGCATATTGAATGCTCTGCCATGTCCCTAAAATACCTGGGCTCTGAATTTGATATCCATGGGGGGGGGTATGATCTGGTATTCCCCCATCACGAAAATGAGATTGCCCAGTCCGAGGCGGCAACAGGCAGACCCTTTGCCCGTTACTGGATGCATAACGGCTTTATAACCGTAAAAGAGGAAAAGATGAGCAAATCTCTTGGCAACTTTTTTTTGGTTAGAGAGGTTTTAGAAAAGTTTCCACCTGAATTAGTTCGTTTTTATCTTCTAAGCACGCACTATCGCAGTCCATTAGATTTTGATCATGAAAAATTAGAATCCACCGGCAGAGGGCTGGAACGGATAAAAACAAGTATTCGGCTGCTTTATGAGGCACAGAAAAAAGATGGTGCCTCGGAAAACAGTGAAAATAAATTAAAGCAAAGGCTGGATGAAATTAAAAGAGCCTTTAACTCAGCTATGGATGATGATTTTAATACGGCTCTGGCAGTAAGTGTTTGGTTTGACATGACCAGGGAGGTAAATTCATGTTTGCGAGAAGGTACTTATTCCCGTGCGGATCTGGAAAGGTCTGTGGATTTATTCCATTCTTTCAATAGTGTGCTAGGTATTTTTAAAGAGGATGCTGACGGCAAACTGCAGCTAGACCGGAGTTCAAAAGGGGATGGCCTTTCGGAAAGCTTGATGGAGCTTATGCTTGAAATTAGGCAAGATGCTCGAAAAAACAAAGATTTTGCCACTGCGGATAAGATCCGGGATTCTTTAAACAAAATGGGAATTATAATCGAAGATACCCCGCAAGGGTCACGCTGGAAAATACAGGAGTAGTTAAATGCAACAGCTGTTTAAACCTCAAATAGACCCGGCAGGGCATTCTCCGTTGGAGCTTGCGTACCTAGGTGATGCCGTTTATGAATTGCTGGTGAGGCAGCACCTGGTACGCAAAGGTGCGAACAAAATGAACAGGCTGCACCGGCAGGCGGTAAAATATGTGCGGGCAGACACCCAGGCTAAAGTGCTGCATGCTTTAGAAAAAGATCTGAATTCCCGGGAACAGAATATTGTTCGCCGGGGGAGAAATGCAAAATCCGGACACATTCCCAAGCATGCCAGGGTTATTGATTATCGTTACAGTACCGGTTTTGAAAGCCTGGTGGGTTATTTGTATCTTGTTGGTGATGAGGAACGTTTAAGGGATATCATAGAATTGGCCGCCCAGATAGTGCAGGCGGATCAAAAATAAGTTGCATTGGAGTGTGGATAATGGGAGAGAGTACCTTAAGGGTGGAATTGCTGTATCACACTGAACGCCCTGAAGAGAAAGTGGCCATGGCTGCCAAGATATGTTATTCCAATGCAGGGATAACCGAATTAAAACAGGGAATTGCCAGTAAGGATCAGGCCGGCTTTGTCAGTAAACTGATGCAGGTAGGACACCACTCCCCCATAGAGCATGCCAGTTTCACATTTGGTGTGGAGGGCGTTTCCAGAAGTCTATTAGCCCAAATTACCAGGCACCGCCTGGCCAGCTTCAGTGTTAAATCCCAGAGATATGTACGGGAAAGCGGAAGTCATGGTGAAATTTTTGATTATCTTATTCCCCCCGGCATAGCGGCCTTGGGGCCCAAATTTGTAGAAGAATTTAAGCGCCAAATGGCTCAAATGCAGTCATGGTATGATTATTGGTTGGATCTTTTGGCAGGCCAAGACACTTGTGGAGTAAAAGCTGCCCAGGAAGATGCACGTTTTGTATTACCTAATGCTACCGAAACTAAATTTGTTGTCACTATGAATGCACGGGAACTGCATCATTTTTTTAACCTCAGATGCTGTAACAGGGCTCAGTGGGAAATTAGAAATCTGGCCACTGAAATGCTCAGATTAGCTAAAGGTGTGGCTCCGGTGTTGTTTGAAAATGCTGGTCCGAGCTGTTTGCAGGAATCATGCCCGGAAGGCAGAGAATCCTGTGGTAAGATGCAAGAGGTGCGGGAAAAATTTGCTAAGCTCGCTTAATGTGCTGATAGCCATGTAAAAATATTGCATCTCCCGGAGGAGAGAATACGGTGAATAATACAGTTATTGGGCGGAATCCAGTGCGGGAATCTTTGATTTCCATGCGCCCTGTAAACAAAATTTACATATCTGTTAAGATGTCATCTGGTTCAGTCGGTGAAATAAAGGCCATGGCCAAAGAACGAGGCATTCCTGTACAAGCAGTGGAAAAGCAGTACTTGGACCAGTTGGCGCAGGGAGGTAACCACCAGGGTGTGGTTGCCGTGACAGCAGCTAAAGAATATGCTGATTTAGATGACCTTGTGGTGGAAAAGGCGGCCGGCCGGTTCCCGCTCTTGGTGCTGCTTGACGAAATCAACGATCCACGCAATCTGGGCGCTATACTGCGTACTGCAGATGCAGCGGGTGTGGACGGGGTCGTTATTCCTCGCCGCCGTGCAGTGGCACTTACTTCTGCGGTTGCTAAAACATCCGCAGGAGCGGTTGAGTATGTGCCGGTGGCGCGGGTAACAAACATGGTACGGACTATGGACTATTTAAAGGAAAAGGGGTTTTGGATTGCCGGTGCTCATGGTACGGGTGAGCAGATTTACTGGGATGCAGACTTTAATGTTCCCCTGGCCATTGTTGTAGGAGGCGAAGATAAAGGGCTGAGCAGGCTTGTCCGGAGTAAGTGTGACTTTTTAGTACAAATGCCTATGGCCGGCCGGGTAGGTTCGCTCAATGCTTCGGTAGCTGCAGCCTTATTGTTGTACGAAGTGCTGCGGCAAAGAAGAAGGGATTAAAAAATGGAGGAATACTTGGTGGTGGACGGGTATAATATTATTTATGCCTGGCCTTATCTGGACAGGTTGAAAAATGAAAACTTGGAGCATGCCCGGGATAAACTGGTAGATACTTTGGTCAATTTTTCAGCCCATAATAACTCACATGTATTCGTAGTTTTTGACGCTCACCAGGTCAAAAGCGGTATAGAACATACCGAAGAAAAAGATGGCGTGCGCGTTATATATACCCGGGAAGGTGAAACCGCCGATGCCGTTATCGAAAAAATGGTAGGTGAATTAATTAACCTGGGCAGGGTGTATGTGGTAACGTCTGATTATGATGAACAGCGGCTTATTTTTGGCCGGGGTGCTTATCGTTTGACTCCCAAGGATTTGCAGCAGCGCATTGAACAATGCCGCGAGAAGGAAAAGAAGTGGTCCGAAAAAAGGCCTCCTACAGATAATTACTTGGAGGACCGGTTAGCAGAACACATGCGCGAAATGTTAGAGCAATGGCGTCGGCGCAAAAAATGAGGGCAGGTTTCTTTTTTGCTTGACGAGCCTTTCACAAGTCATTTATAATATAGCTTGTAAACTAGGTAGTTAGTTGATTTTTCAATATATTATTGAGTTAGGGAAAATTGGCGGGGGGGATATTGTTGAGTCTAAGCGCCCAAAGGGACGTTGTTGAAGACCTTCAAGTAATGGTAGACGAAGAAGTTGTCGAGTTTGCCCGTTCAGGAGATAACATAGCACAGGAATTCTTAATAAATAAATATAAGAATTTTGTTCGTGCTAAAGCTCGTTCCTATTTTTTAATTGGCGCAGATAGGGAAGATATAATACAAGAAGGTATGATTGGACTTTACAAGGCCATACGGGATTTTCGTATGGACAAGTTATCATCTTTTAGGGCTTTTGCTGAGCTTTGTATAACAAGGCAGATTATTACGGCTATTAAAACAGCAACGCGGCAAAAGCATATACCTCTAAATTCCTATGTATCACTGAACAAGCCTATTTACGACGAGGATTCTGACCGAACCCTCTTGGATGTGATATCCGGCTCTAAAGTCACCGACCCTGAGGAATTAATAGTAAGTCAAGAAGAGTTTGATGATATAGAAGAAAAAATGAGCGAAATATTAAGCTCCCTGGAATGGCAAGTGCTGATGTCTTATCTTGAGGGTAAGTCATACCAAGAGATTGCGGAAGACCTTGACCGCCATGTGAAATCAATTGACAATGCATTGCAGCGCGTAAAAAGAAAGTTGGAGCGCTACCTAGAAAAACGAGAGGCATAGTTCGATCTTGCTCGTGCGACTGAAGGTCTGAATATCCGGAAGAGGTGTCCAGGCTTTCAGTCGCCATAAATTTACAACAAATTGCTGTTGACAACAACTTATCCCTGACGTATAATAAATCTTGTGCCATGCCGGCGTAGCTCAATTGGAAGAGCAGCTGACTTGTAATCAGCAGGTTGCGGGTTCGAGTCCCATCGCCGGCTCCATCAATAAACGGAGGGGTTCCCGAGTGGCCAAAGGGAGCAGACTGTAAATCTGCCGGCTGTCGCCTTCGCAGGTTCGAATCCTGCCCCCTCCACCAAACAATTTCCAAACTTTAAAGCTTGATACGAATGTTAATTATATGGTATAATAGTTTTTACTGACGCGGGATGGAGCAGTTGGTAGCTCGTCGGGCTCATAACCCGAAGGTCGTGGGTTCAAATCCCTCTCCCGCAACCAGTTCTTAAATTATTAAGATAAATATAATTATTTGATAAAGAGTATAATGTAGTTATAAGATTTATCTGTGAACAACTAGGCTTAATAGTGACGCGGGGTGGAGCAGTTGGTAGCTCGTCGGGCTCATAACCCGAAGGTCGTGGGTTCAAATCCCTCCCCCGCAACCAGTTCTTAAATTATTAAGATAAATATGATTATTTGATAAGAAGTGTAATGTAGTTTTTAGTTTTTTTAAGCGAACAACCTTTTAAGAAATGAAGTATAACGTTTCATAGGCTAATAGTTGACGCGGGGTGGAGCAGTTGGTAGCTCGTCGGGCTCATAACCCGAAGGTCGTGGGTTCAAATCCCTCCCCCGCAACCAAATGCCGCTATAGCTCAGCAGGTAGAGCGCATCCTTGGTAAGGATGAGGTCACCGGTTCAAACCCGGTTAGTGGCTCCATGTGGCGGAGTAGCTCAGCTGGTTAGAGCACACGGTTCATACCCGTGGAGTCCGGGGTTCAAGTCCCTGCTCCGCTACCAAATTAAGCACTGGTCCTATTTTGTGAATGGGACGGTGTTTTTTTTTAAAAAACTAGGCAGGAATTTGAGCAAGCTTATAGAATACCAATGATGCATGAAAATGTAGAAATATGGAAATAGCTTAAAAGTGTGTAACATTTTCACAGATTGATTAAGTGGTCGTAAGGAGGAAAATAAAATGGCCAAGGCAAAATTTGAGCGCAACAAACCGCACGTAAACATTGGAACCATCGGTCACGTAGACCATGGTAAGACCACACTGACTGCAGCAATAACCATTTGTCTGTCCCAGGAAGGTACCACCCAGGTTAAAAAATACGATGAGATTGATAACGCGCCGGAAGAGAAAGAGCGTGGCATCACCATTAATACCGCACACGTAGAATATGAAACAGACCAAAGGCACTATGCCCACGTAGACTGTCCCGGTCACGCCGACTACGTAAAGAACATGATCACCGGAGCAGCCCAGATGGACGGATCCATATTAGTAGTAAGCGCAGCAGACGGCCCCATGCCGCAGACCCGGGAACACATCCTGCTGTCAAGACAGGTAGGAGTACCATACATAGTGGTATACCTAAACAAAGTAGACCAGGTTGATGACCCCGAACTGTTAGAACTGGTAGACATGGAAGTAAGGGAACTTTTAAGTGCATACGAATTTCCCGGCGATGACGTACCTGTTATCAGCGGCTCAGCCTTAAAAGCACTGGAATGCGGCTGCGGCAAACGCGACTGTGAATGGTGCAAGAGTATCTGGGAACTGATGGATGCAGTAGACGCATCAGTACCCACACCCGAACGTGACACCGACAAGCCATTCCTGATGCCGGTAGAAGACGTATTCAGCATCACCGGTCGTGGAACAGTGGCCACCGGTCGTGTAGAAAGAGGCGTAGTCAACACAGGTGAAGATGTAGAAATAGTAGGCCTGATGGATAAGCCGCGCAAGACCGTTGTAACCGGAGTAGAAATGTTCCGTAAGATACTGGATCGTGGGGAAGCCGGAGACAACGTAGGATGCCTTTTGCGTGGAGTAGACCGCAAAGAAGTAGAGCGGGGCCATGTACTGGCCAAGCCCGGCAGTATCCTGCCACACACCAAATTCCACGCCGAAGTATACGTACTGACCAAAGATGAAGGCGGACGTCACACACCGTTTTTCAACGGATACCGGCCGCAGTTCTATTTCCGTACTACCGACGTAACCGGAGTTGCAAACCTGCCTGAAGGAACAGAAATGGTAATGCCCGGGGATAACATTGAAATGGACATCGAACTCATCACCCCTATCGCCATTGAAGAAGGTCTGCGCTTTGCTATCCGTGAAGGCGGACGTACCGTGGGAGCCGGCGTAGTTACCGGTATCGTTAACGATTAGGTTAGGGCAAAAAGCACAAATTCTGTTGCTGCATAGAGTTGGCAGGTTTCTTTATTTAGAATCCCCGTCTCCGAGGCGGGGATTAGACTACTTCGTATTGTGTCTCAGTATGGTAAAGTGTTGACTTTAAAATCCAATTGTGATATATTCGGTAAGGTAATTTTCGAAGTGATGTTTGGGTTTTTAAGCCCTAGGAGGTGGCGTAATTGCGTGTGGGGGTTACTTTAGCGTGCACACAGTGCAAGCAGAGGAACTATACAACGACCAAGAATAAGAAAAACGACCCTAGCCGCATTGAAATGAAGAAATATTGTCGTTTTTGCAATGCCCACACCTTACATAAAGAAACGAAGTAATAAGTAGGGTGTACTGGTCGAAATAAGGGGTATGATAGATTTGTATGTCCCGTTCGCCGGTGCTAATATTCTTTGAGTTAATTCTGGCTAAGGATGTGGCGATATGGCAGTTACCAAGAAACAGGCGAAACAGGCAACTGACAAAAATACTGGCCCGGCAAAAAAAAGTGGTAAAAAAACGGAAAAACAGGCCACCTCGGGAAATGCACTGGTCAAGAAAGACAGTAAGAAGGACGTGGCAAAAAAAGGTCGGGGAAAAATTGGGTCCGCTCGGAGTTATATTACTGGTGTTTTAAATGAGCTTAAAAAGGTTCACTGGCCAAATCGGAAGGAATCGACAATATATACCTCGGTGGTCGTTGTGGCGGTGGTCGTGGTGGCCGGATTGATTTGGATATTCGATTTGCTTCTCAGTAGTTTGTTAAAGCTTATTTATTAGAATATTTTGAGGAGGTGAGGGGCCTGGATTGAGCTGGGTCCCTTGAATTTATGAGCAAACTATGGTATGTGGTGCATACCTACTCCGGATATGAGAATAAGGTAAAGGCAAACCTTGAGAAGCGTATAGAGTCCATGAGCATGGAGGACAAGATATTCAGGATACTTGTTCCCATGGAGGACGAGGTAGAAATTAAGGATGGTAAGCGTAAGGTTACCAAAAAAAAGGTGTTCCCTGGTTATGTGTTGGTGGAAATGATGATGAGTGACGATTCCTGGTATGTAGTTCGAAATACGCCGGGAGTTACCGGTTTTGTGGGCAGCGGCGCGAAGCCCATACCTTTGAATGAGCAGGAAGCTCAATCCATAATGAAGCAAATGGGTATGGAAGAAGCAGAGCCCAAAGTGGACTTCACCCCGGGTGAGCATGTACGGGTAGTTGAGGGGCCATTTGAAAATTTCAGTGGTGAAATTGAAGAAATTTACGCCGATAAAGGCAAGATGAAAGTAAGTATTTCCATGTTTGGCCGTGAGACCCCTGTGGAATTGGAATTTGGCCAGGTGGAAAAGATAAGTTAGTGACTAATAGATTTGTCAGGCACATGGTGTGCTGCGACCTGGGAGGTGTGAAGATTTGGCTAAAAAGGTAGCTGCAGTTATTAAATTGCAAGTGCCGGCCGGCAAGGCTACCCCTGCTCCGCCGGTAGGACCGGCATTAGGACAGCACGGGGTTAATATT
Organism: Clostridiales bacterium; assembly: GCA_016278505.1. Taxonomy (GTDB): domain Bacteria; phylum Bacillota; class Desulfotomaculia; order Desulfotomaculales; family VENG01; genus VENG01. Next base: position 132,212 of record JADQBQ010000032.1, on the reverse strand, counting down.
ATGCAGTTTGTCAAGGAATATAATGAACGTACCGCAAAAAGCGCCGGCATGATTATCCCTGTCGAGATTACGGTATATGAAGATCGTTCTTTTAGTTTTATTACCAAGACACCACCTGCTGCGGACTTATTGAAAAAGGCTGCAGGGCTCGAAAAGGCTTCCGGTGAGCCCAATAAGAATAAGGTAGGCAAAGTAACCAAGGATCAGGTAAAAGAAATAGCCGAGACTAAGATGCAGGATTTGAATGCGGCTTCGGTCGAGGGGGCTATGCGTATGGTTGAAGGTACAGCCCGCAGCATGGGAATCGAAGTTAAGTAATAGAATTTATAAGGTTTTGCGTGGGAGGAAATAATTTTTCCGATCTACCACAAGGAGGTTGTTGGATGCCTAAACACGGCAAGAATTATCAGGATGCTCTTAAAGAAATAGATAGATATCAGGAATACGAACCTGCCGAGGCTTGTGAAATGGTTAAAAAACTGGCCAAGGCTAAGTTTGATGAATCAGTTGAAGTTGCTATCCGGTTAGGGGTTGACCCCAGGCACGCCGATCAGCAGGTGCGGGGGGCTATAGTTCTTCCCCATGGTACCGGTAAAACCGCTGCTGTTCTAGTGTTTGCTAAAGGCGATAAGGCTAAAGAGGCCGAAGACGCAGGCGCTGACTTTGTCGGAGCCGAGGATATGGTAGAAAAGATTCAGGGTGGATGGCTTGACTTCGATGTGGCCATTGCTACACCGGACATGATGGGCACGGTTGGTAAGCTTGGACGTATATTGGGCCCCCGTGGTCTGATGCCGAACCCGAAGACCGGAACAGTGACTATGGATGTTGGGCGGGCGGTTCAAGAAGCCAAGGCCGGTAAAATTGAGTACAGGGTCGATAAGGCGGGCAATATCCATGCCCCCATAGGAAAGGTATCTTTTGATGCCGATAAATTGCAGGAAAATCTTCGCACCCTTGTGGAGCAGTTGATCAAGGTTAAGCCTTCAGCTGCCAAAGGAACGTATATTAAGGGTGTCACTTTGGCCTCCACCATGGGACCTGGGATAAAGGTCAACGCACAGAAGGCCAGTGCTAAGTAGGATCGCAGGTACTATAAATATCAAAAACATAATGATGTTGAGCTGCAGACAGATGGTGCATCTGCTTAAAGGACGACGCGCCGCCATCCGAGGCCGGGAATTTTAACCTGTTATTTTTGGGTCCCTGGTGTATTGTCTGCCAGGGATCTTTATTTTGTCCTTTTGCCAAAAAGGAAGGGAGGTGCATTGAATGCCGATTAGTAGACAGGAAAAAGAAGCCGTGATAGAAATGCTAAAAGAAAGATTGCAAAATTCACAGGTAGTTATCCTTGCGGATTACAGAGGTTTGGATGTTGCGGCTATGAATAAGCTGCGCCGCAAGATGCAGGCTGCCGAAAGTGAATTTAAAGTAGTCAAAAACACTCTTACCAAACGAGTCGCACATGAGATAGGACTCGAAGGCTTAGATCCATTCTTGGAGGGCCCTACGGCGATAGCCACTTGTGTTAATGACCCTGTTGCACCAGCGAAAGTTCTAAAGGAAATTGCCAAGGAACATAAAGAGTTAGAAATAAAAGCAGGTGTACTGGAAGGTAGTGTTGTTGATGTAGCTGCCATACAGGCATTGGCGGACTTGCCGTCCAGGGAAGTTTTGCTGGCACAGGTGGCCCGTGGAATGCAGGCGCCGCTTACGGGCTTTGCAGGGGCTTTGCAAGCACTGCTGCGTAATTTTGCTTATGCTCTGGAAGCTATTCGCAAGCAAAAGGCCGGGGAGAGCGCCGGCTAGTTCTAACAAATCTTAATCTCAACTTAAAAAATAGGAGGTAATTTAAAAAATGTCCAAAGTACAAGAAATTCTGGATGCTGTAAAAGAGCTTTCCGTATTGGAATTAGCGGAATTAGTAAAAGCTTTTGAAGATGAGTTTGGTGTAAGTGCGGCTGCCCCCGTAGCAGCTGTTGCAGCACCGGCCGGTGCAGGTGCTGAAGAAGCTGCGGAAGAGCAAACTGAATTTGATGTAGTTCTTGCTTCTGTAGGAGATAAAAAGATTAATGTTATTAAAGTAGTACGTGAGGCTACAGGCCTTGGCCTAAAAGAGGCAAAAGAGGTTGTCGACAATGCTCCCAAGCCCATTAAGGAACAAATTAGCAAGGAAGATGCAGAGGCACTCAAGGCTAAGTTGGAAGAAGTTGGCGCCAGCGTAGATATAAAATAAGTCTTCTTTACCTAGAAGGGGGTGTTTATTAAGATGCCCCGAAAGTTAAAGATGTTGTTAAGGTTTGGAGGCATGCTTGTCATAGGGTTTGCCGTCTTTTCGGATCTGCCGAGTATTTGGACCTTTTTGGTCGGCGCCGCGGGTGCTGTAATGTTTTTTTCCTCCGGCCCTACCTGAGGTGACTGCTAAGCCGCTTGCCGGTTTTTAAAGATGTTATCCAAACCTTAGAGTACAAGTAGGTGTACCAAAAAGATTCCGGGCTGTTACCGGAATCTTTTTGGTACAATAATGAATTAATGTTGACAGGTACTTACTCTTGTGCTAACATTTAATAATGTCATTTTGTTTGTAATTTGAGGTAATTTTTTATTTGAACATAGTATTTGGATATGTATTTTGGGAAATAATAGATTGGATAGGGTAGGCGACCGTATTTTAAGCGAGGTATTGTTTTAGAAACAAGACCTTGCTTTTCATTGTTTGTTTTATCTCTATTAAGGGGTGTGGTCCGTAAATATGATAACAAATCAGGTGGGTGCCGGGGCTAGGTATAACTTTGGCAAGCTGGAAGAAGTTCTGGACCTTCCTAACCTTATTGAAGTGCAGCGTAATTCTTATGAGTGGTTTTTGGAGAACGGATTGCGCGAAGTATTTCATGATATTTCCCCCATTAATGATTTCACAGGTAATTTAGTTTTAGAGTTTCTTGATTACACCTTAGGGGAGCCGAAGTATGACGTAGAGGATTGTAAAGAGCGAGATGTCACTTATGCGGCTCCGCTCCGTGTAAAGGTGCGTCTTATTAATAAGGAAACAGGAGAAGTTAAAGAACAGGAAGTTTTTATGGGTGACTTCCCGTTGATGACCGAGAAAGGGACATTTATCATTAACGGGGCGGAACGAGTCATTGTCAGTCAGCTGGTGCGTTCTCCCGGGGTCTATTTTGCCGAGCAGCTCGACCCTAGCGGTAAAAAGTTGTTTACCGCAACCATTATTCCAAATCGCGGGGCATGGTTGGAGTTCGAAACCGATGTCAACGATCATGTTTTTGTTCGGGTTGACCGTACCAGGAAAATCCCGGTTACGGTCTTAGTGCGTTCCCTGGGGTATGGATCCAACAACATGATAATGGAGCTTTTCCAAGAAAATAAATCCATACAGGATACACTCACCAGGGATAACACCGAGACCGAAGAGGAAGCTCTGGTTGAGATATATAAAAGGCTGCGCCCGGGAGAGCCTCCCACCGTGGAAAGTGCTAAAAGCCTTTTAAATACTTTATTCTTTGACCCTAAACGTTATGACCTGGCACATGTGGGAAGGTATAAAGTTAACAAGAAACTTCAACATGGTATTCTATACCATGAACCGGTCGAAGGTGAAGAGGGCAGCCAGCCATCATTTATCAGAGAACTTACTCCTACGGATATAATTGAAGCCATCAAATACCTGCTGCGCTTGATAGAAGGAGAAGGACAGGTAGATGATATAGACCATTTGGGGAACAGGCGTATTCGTTCTGTGGGAGAGCTCTTGCAGAACCAGTTCCGCATTGGGCTTTCACGTATGGAGCGCGTAGTCCGGGAGCGCATGACCATCCAGGATGTGGATGTGATTACCCCACAGGTTTTAATAAATATAAGGCCTGTTGTGGCCTCTATCAAGGAATTCTTTGGCTCGAGCCAGTTGAGCCAGTTTATGGACCAGACAAATCCTCTGGCCGAACTCACCCATAAACGAAGGCTGTCGGCTTTGGGACCGGGTGGTTTGAGCAGGGAAAGAGCGGGCTTTGAGGTGCGTGACGTGCATCACTCTCACTATGGCCGCATGTGTCCCATTGAGACTCCTGAAGGTCCTAATATCGGGCTGATAGGTTCTTTAAGCAGTTATGCCAGAATCAACCGTTACGGTTTTATTGAGACACCTTATCGAAAAGTAGATAAAGAAAACAAGAAAGTGACAGATGAGATAGTCTATCTTACTGCTGACGAGGAAGATAAGTATATTGTAGCCCAGGCTAACGCGCCTTTGGATGAAAACGGTTACTTCGCTTCGGAGCAGGTAAATTCTAGGCATGGGCATGAGATTTTAAAGGTACGTGCCGACAAAGTGGATTACATGGATGTATCTCCCAAACAGGTATTTAGTGTAGCCACATCCTTGATTCCGTTTCTAGAGCATGATGACGCCAACCGGGCCCTCATGGGTGCAAACATGCAGCGGCAGGCTGTGCCTCTTTTAAGGACTAGTGCACCTGTAGTGGGAACCGGCATTGAATATAAAGCAGCACGAGATTCCGGGGTAGTTGTTATTGCCAAGAACGGCGGTGTTATTGAGCGGGTTACCGGCAAGCAAATCATCATAAAAACCGAAGATGATAAATTAGATACTTACAAGCTCTTGAAATTTGCCAGGTCCAACCAGGGAACTTGTATTAACCAAAAACCTATAGTTAAAAAAGGCATGCGGGTGGAAGCAGGTGATGTTATCGCCGACGGTGCTTCTACCGATAAAGCAGAGCTAGCCCTGGGAAGGAATATTTTGGTGGCATTCATGCCCTGGGAAGGCTATAACTATGAGGATGCCATTTTGATCAGTGAAAAATCAGTTAAGGACGATTTTTTTACATCCATACACATTGAAGAGTATGAATGTGACGCCAGGGACACCAAACTGGGACCGGAGGAAATCACACGGGATATTCCCAATGTTGGTGAAGAAATCCTTAAAGACCTGGATGAACGCGGGATAATTAGGACCGGAGCTGAAGTGCGCCCCGGAGATATTCTAGTAGGTAAAGTGACCCCTAAGGGAGAGACAGAGCTTACTGCTGAAGAAAGACTTCTGCGTGCTATCTTTGGTGAAAAGGCCAGGGAAGTTCGCGACACCTCACTGCGTGTGCCACACGGTGAGTCGGGAAAAGTGGTAGACGTTAAGGTGTTTTCAAGGGACAATGGGGATGAACTGCCGCCGGGAGTAAATCAACTGGTTCGCGTTTACCTTGGGCAAAAGCGTAAGATTTCCGAAGGCGATAAAATGGCAGGCCGTCACGGTAATAAAGGGGTTATTGCTCGTATTATGCCGGAAGAGGATATGCCCTTTTTGCCTGATGGCACTCCCATTGAAATAGTTTTGAACCCCCTTGGTGTCCCGTCCCGAATGAATATTGGGCAGGTTTTGGAGTGCCATCTGGGTTGGGCTGCTAAAACTTTGGGTTACAATGTAGCCACTCCGGTGTTTAACGGAGTTTCCGAACAAGATATGCGTGATTTCCTCGCTAAAGCCGGACTGCCGGAGAATGGAAAAGTGAATTTATATGATGGTAGGACCGGTGAGCCTTTTGATAGTGAAGTTACGGTAGGCTATGTATATATGTTAAAACTGGCCCACTTGGTGGATGATAAGATCCATGGCCGTTCCACCGGCCCTTATTCTTTAGTTACACAACAGCCTTTGGGCGGGAAAGCCCAATTCGGAGGGCAGCGTTTCGGAGAGATGGAAGTGTGGGCCTTGGAAGCTTATGGTGCAGCACATACCCTGCAGGAAATTTTAACAGTAAAATCGGACGATGTGGTCGGCCGGGTGAAAACTTACGAAGCCATTGTAAAAGGAGAAAATGTACCCGAACCTGGTGTACCCGAATCCTTTAAGGTGTTAATTAAAGAATTGCAGAGTTTGGGATTAGATGTGAAAGTGCTTTCCGAAGACGATGAAGAGGTTGAGATTAAGGAAGTTGAAGAAGATGTGGCTGAAACCGCAAAGGAACTGGGTATAGATTTGCACAATGGTTCCGAAAATCGCAAGACTCCCCAAGATAAAGAGGAAACTAAAATGGATGGGGAAGATGGCGAGAAGGAGGAGACCCAGGAGAAAAGTGAAGCGAAGGAGGGTCTGGCCAAAAAGCTCCTAGATAAGGCGCTGACAGATGCAAAAGAAAAGTAAAATATACCCTTGAAGGGAGAGAGTTCCTTGCTGGACTTGCACAACTTTGACCGCATCCGCATTGGTTTGGCTTCCCCTGATCAGATCCTTCACTGGTCCAGTGGAGAAGTAAAAAAGCCTGAAACTATAAATTATCGAACACTAAAACCCGAACGGGACGGGTTGTTTTGTGAGCGCATTTTTGGCCCCACCAGGGATTGGGAATGCCACTGCGGTAAATATAAGCGGGTTCGTTACAAAGGGGTTGTTTGTGACCGTTGCGGAGTGGAGGTTACCCGTTCCAAAGTACGACGGGAACGTTTAGGTCATATCAAGCTGGCTGCCCCTGTTTCACATATCTGGTATTTTAAAGGAATTCCCAGCCGCATGGGATTGCTTTTAGATATGTCACCAAGGGCTTTGGAAAAAGTATTATACTTTGTGTCTTATATTGTTATAGATCCGGGTGATACTTCTTTAATTAAAAAACAGTTACTCACAGAAACCGAGTACCGTGAGTACAGAGATAAATACGGCGGCTCTTTTAAAGCAGGTATGGGTGCGGAGGCCATCAAAGATTTATTGGCTGAAATTAACCTTGCGGAGATGCACCGTGAGCTCCGCCAGGAGCTGAAGGAAGTAAGCGGCCAGCGCAAGATACGTGCCATCAGGCGTCTTGAAGTCACAGAAGCCTTTAAAAAGAGCAGAAATAATCCTGACTGGATGATACTGGACGTTATACCGGTAATCCCTCCTGAACTAAGGCCTATGGTGCAGTTGGACGGCGGACGGTTTGCTACCTCCGATTTGAATGATTTATACCGCCGGGTTATTAACCGTAATAACAGGTTGAAAAGGCTTTTAGATTTGGGAGCCCCGGACATTATTGTTCGCAATGAAAAGCGAATGCTTCAAGAAGCAGTAGACGCTCTTATTGATAACGGGAGACGGGGGCGTGCCGTCACAGGATCAGGAAACCGTCCTTTAAAGTCCTTGAGCGACATGTTAAAAGGTAAGCAGGGCAGGTTCCGCCAGAACCTTTTAGGGAAAAGGGTGGACTATTCAGGGCGTTCAGTTATTGTCGTAGGGCCACATCTGAGAATACACCAGTGCGGGCTGCCAAAAGAAATGGCGCTTGAGCTCTTTAAGCCCTTTGTAATGAAAAAGCTCGTTAATGGGGGGCATGCTCATAACATAAAGAGTGCTAAGCGAATGGTGGAAAGAGTAAAGCCGGAAGTATGGGATGTTCTGGAAGATGTGATTCGTGAGCACCCGGTATTATTGAACCGGGCCCCCACCCTGCACCGTCTGGGCATTCAAGCTTTTGAGCCGGTATTGGTTGAGGGAAGGGCCATTCAAATTCATCCCATGGTATGTACCGCATATAATGCTGACTTTGACGGCGATCAGATGGCGGTGCACGTACCCCTGTCGGCAGAGGCGCAGGCAGAGGCACGGCTTTTAATGCTTTCAGCTCATAACATATTGAATCCCAAGGATGGTAAACCGGTAACCATCCCCACGCAGGATATGGTTCTGGGTTGCTATTACCTTACCATGGCAAGAACACGGGAAGAGCTGGATGGCAAAGTAGATAAGACCCAGTATTGCTTTAAGGATGAAAATGAGGCCATAATGGCTTATGATAACAAGGTGGTTACCTTGCACATGCCGGTTAAAATCCGCAGGTCCGGCGGCGGGTTATTGGAAACCACCGTGGGTAGAATTATTTTTAACCAGGCGCTACCTGAGGAACTAAAGTACTTTAACGAGGTGGCAGACAAAAAGGCCATGGGTAAAATCGTAAGCAAGTGTTACCAAAAGCTGGGCTTTGCCGCTACAAGTGAGCTTTTGGACGGTCTTAAGTATTTGGGCTATAGGTATGCCACCCAGGCAGGGGTTACAATAGCTGTTTCCGACATTAAAATACCTGGAAAGAAGAAGGAGCTTCTGGCTCATGCCGAAGGCAGGGTGGAAAAAGTTGAAGCTCAGTACAGACGGGGGCTTATAACTGAAGACGAACGGTACCGCAAGGTTACCGGCATCTGGAGAGAGACCACCGAGTCTGTAACCGAAGCATTGGTAGAAAGCCTGAATAAATTTAATCCTGTTTATATGATGGCTAATTCCGGCGCTCGTGGTAATATCCAACAAATACGACAGTTGGCAGGCATGAGGGGTCTTATGGCAGACCCGTCCGGACGGATTATCGACCTGCCCATTAAGGCCAACTTCCGTGAGGGGTTAACGGTTTTGGAATACTTTATTTCCACTCACGGTGCTCGCAAAGGTCTTGCTGACACAGCGCTGCGCACAGCCGATTCAGGTTACCTGACCCGGCGTTTGGTGGATGTTTCCCAAGATGTTATTGTGCGGGAAGAAGACTGCGGCACTGATGAAGGTATTGAGGTAAGCGAAATCAGAGACGGTACCGAGGTTATTGAACCGTTTGGTGATCGTATTGTCGGACGTGTGGCTTTGGTAGACATTGTTCAACCCGAAACAGGCGAAGTGTTGGTTAAAGCAAATGATACAATTCAAGAAGAAGATGCTGATAAAATCTTGGAAGCCGGGATTGAAAAGATTAGAATTAGGTCAGCTTTCACCTGTCGTACACGTTCCGGTGTTTGTATTAATTGTTACGGCCGTAATTTAGCTACAGGACTTAGGGTAGACATTGGAGAGGCTGTGGGCATAATAGCAGCTCAATCTATCGGGGAACCGGGCACACAGCTTACTATGCGCACATTCCACACCGGAGGTGTTGCCGGGGAGGATATTACTCAGGGTTTGCCCCGGGTGGAGGAACTGTTTGAGGCCCGCAAGCCTAAAGGGTTGGCCATAATCAGTGAAGTGGAAGGAAAAGTGCAGGTTAAAGAAGTTAAAGGTCGCCTGGAGATTGATGTTACCCGCAGTGATGGTGAGCGGGCCAGTTATCAGGTACCCTTTGGGGCACGGATTAAAGTGCGGGACGGGGATTCCGTAATTGCCGGACAGGAGCTTACCGAGGGTTCGGTAAATCCCCATGACTTGCTGAGGATTAAGGGTCCCGGAGGGGTGCAGGTTTATTTATTGCAAGAGGTGCAAAAGGTTTATAGAATGCAGGGCGTGGACATTAATGATAAGCATATAGAAGTGATGATACGGCAGATGATGCGCAAGAAGAGAGTGGACGAATCAGGAGATACTGATATGCTGCCCGGTGTTTTGGTGGATAAATTTGATTTTGAAAAGGAAAATGAAAAGACCATAGCCGCAGGCGGTGAGCCTGCCAAGAGTACGGAAGTACTTCTCGGCATCACCAAGGCTTCCTTGGCCACTGACTCCTTCTTATCAGCAGCTTCCTTCCAAGAGACCACCAGAGTTCTGACTGAAGCTGCTATCAAGGGTAAGCTTGATCCCCTGTTGGGACTTAAGGAAAACGTAATCATTGGGAAGCTGGTGCCTGCCGGCACAGGAATGAGCAGGTATCGTTCTATCGAAATAGATCAGAGTGAATCTGTGCAGCCGGCAGGGGAAGCCGATCAATGGAACCAAACTGCAAGCACAACGGACAGCGGTGTTCAAATGCAGCCGGAATATGATGAATTGATGCCCGGTTCCTCAATTAATCACGAGTAAAATGATAGGGCTTTTAATTATTGACATTGGCAGGTGCCGGTGATATTATATACGGGTGCGTGTATGCGCTGTAGTTACTATTGTTTATGGAGACTGACCATGTCTTTAGAAAAATTGTTAAATGCAAAGAAAATCACGATAGGGGCCAAGCAAACTTTGAAGGCAATACAGAAAAAAGAAGCAAAAATGATTTTCGTGGCCCAAAACGCTGAAGGGCGCATAGTTGACCCCATCAAACAGGCATGTATTGAGAATAATATACCGGTTGAAAATGTTGAATCAATGGTTGTCTTAGGTAAAGCCTGCGGTATAGGAGTTGGGTGCGCAGTAGCAGCGTTAGTGGAGGAGTAACTCCGGTTATGTTTTTAAGGAAGGTTTTTTTCCGCCTTCCATGTTAGTCTTTGATTACTGTCTCACAAAAGGAGGTGTATGTTGATGCCAACGATCCATCAGCTTATTCGTAAGGGTAGAAAAGATATGACACAAAAATCAGATTCACCAGCACTTAAGGGATCTCCGCAAAAGCGTGGCGTATGCACAAGGGTCTATACAACCACACCTAAAAAACCGAACTCCGCCCTACGCAAAGTTGCCAGGATAAGATTAACTAACGGTATAGAAGTTACAGCTTATATTCCAGGTATTGGACACAATTTGCAGGAGCACTCTGTAGTGTTAGTGCGTGGGGGACGTGTTAAGGATATTCCCGGCGTAAGGTATCACGTAGTACGCGGTGCACTTGACTGTGCCGGTGTTCAAAACAGGAATCGTAGTCGTTCCAAGTACGGGGCGAAACGTCCTAAAAAGTAATTTTATACGACTAGCCCAGGAAAGGGGGGAAAGTTATGCCCAGAAGAGGAGCCGCACCCAAGCGTGAGGTTCTCGCGGATCCGGTCTATGAAAGTGTAGTTCTGACTAAGTTGGTAAACCAAATCATGTTGGACGGCAAGAAAAGTATTGCCGAAAGAATATGTCACGGTGCTTTCGATATTATCAAGGAAAAGACAGGTAAGGAACCCTTGGAAGTGTTTGAACAGGCCATGCAAAACATCATGCCTGTATTGGAAGTTAAAGCCCGCCGGGTTGGTGGTGCCAACTATCAGGTGCCGGTGGAAGTTCGGCCGGAACGCAGGCAGACACTTGCCATTCGCTGGCTGGTGAATTATTCCCGGCAGCGTGCCGGTAGAAATATGCGCGAAAAGTTGGCTAATGAAATTATGGATGCTGCTGCAAGTACAGGAGCAGCTGTTAAGAAGAAAGAAGATACGCATAAGATGGCGGAAGCTAACAAGGCTTTTGCTCATTACAGGTGGTAGTAAAGGGGGGGTCTTCATGGCGCGCCAATTTCCGCTGCAAAAAACGCGCAATATAGGTATCATGGCCCATATCGACGCCGGCAAGACCACCACCACTGAACGCATTCTGTTTTATACAGGTAGGGTGCATAAGTTAGGTGAGGTTCATGATGGTGCCGCTACCATGGATTGGATGGTTCAGGAGCAGGAGCGGGGGATAACTATAACCTCTGCGGCCACCACATGTCATTGGCGAGATCATTGTGTCAATATCATTGACACACCAGGGCACGTGGACTTCACTGTCGAAGTGGAGCGCTCCTTGAGGGTGCTTGACGGCGCCGTTGCCGTGTTTTGTTCGGTAGGTGGAGTTGAGCCTCAATCGGAAACAGTGTGGCGGCAGGCAGATAAATATGGAGTTCCAAGAATTGGTTTTATAAACAAAATGGATCGTATAGGTGCAGATTTTTATCGGGGTATGGAAATGATTAAAAGCCGTTTGGGTGCAAACCCTGTGGCACTTCAACTGCCCATCGGCAGTGAAGACAATTTCCGGGGCCTGGTTGATCTGGTGGAGCAAAGGGCTTTCTTGTATCTGGATGATTTAGGCAGAGAGTTCAAGGAAATCGATGTTCCTGAAGACATGGTAGAGATTGTCGCCAAGTACAGAGAAATTCTTTTGGAGAATGTGGCCGAGTCCGATGACCAAATAATGATGAAGTATTTGGAAGGTGAAGATCTTACTCCGGAAGAGATAAAAAGAGGCATTCGCAAAAGCACACTGGATGTGCAGATAGTGCCGCTCTTATGTGGGTCGGCTTTCAAGAATAAAGGTGTGCAGCCACTTTTAGACGCCATAGTAGATTATATGCCGGCTCCTTCGGATGTTGCCGCCGTGGAGGGGATTAAGCCCGATACCGATGATGAAGCTGCTCGTTCAGCCAAAGATGACGGTCCTTTTTCTGCATTGGCTTTTAAGATAATGACAGATCCTTACGTGGGAAGGCTTACCTTCTTTCGAGTGTATTCCGGTACTGCCAAGGCCGGTTCTCATGTCCTTAACTCGACCAAAGGTAAGCGTGAGCGGCTAGGCCGCATCCTGCGGATGCATGCCAATCACAGGGAAGAAATTACCCAGGTTTATGCCGGAGATATTGTAGCCGCCATTGGGTTAAAATTTACCGGTACCGGTGATACCCTGTGCAGCGAAGATGACACTATCATTCTTGAGTCCATGGAATTTCCTGAGCCTGTGATATCAGTGGCCATTGAGCCTAAAACCAAGACAGACCAGGATAAGATGACAGTGGCCCTGCAGAAGCTGGGAGAAGAAGATCCCACTTTTAAGGTTCATGTGGATGAAGAAACCGGCCAGACCATAATCAGAGGGATGGGCGAGTTGCATTTGGAAGTAATTGTAGACCGGCTTTTTCGTGAATTCAAAGTAGAAGCCAATGTCGGTCGCCCGCAAGTTTCTTACAAAGAGACTATTCGAAAGAGTACAAAGGCCGAAGGAAAGTTCGTTCGGCAAAGTGGTGGCCGGGGACAATACGGTCACGTGGTCTTAGAAATAGAGCCCAGAGAACCGGGGTTGGGTTATGAGTTCGTCAATAAGGTTGTCGGTGGCTCTGTCCCCAAGGAATATATTCCCGCAGTGAATGCCGGTGTGCGGGAGGCCCTGGAAAACGGAACCGTGGCCGGGTATCAAATGGTCGATGTAAAGGCAACTCTGGTTGACGGCTCCTATCATGATGTTGACTCTTCGGAAATTGCTTTTAAAGTTGCAGGCAGCATGGCTCTGCGAGAAGCGGTTAAAAGGGCCCAGGCTGTCCTCTTAGAGCCTTTCATGAAAATCGAAGTAGTGGTTAATGAAGAGTATATGGGTGACGTTATTGGCGATATCAATGCCCGTAGGGGAAGGGTCGAAGAAATGGAACCAAGGGGCAACACCCAGGTTATTCACGGCTATGTCCCACTGTCTGAAATGTTTGGATACGCTACCGAGCTAAGGTCCCGCACTCAGGGTAGGGGTACCTATACCATGCAGTTCAGCCATTACGAAGAGGTGCCGCAAAGTATTGCCCAAGATATTATTGCCAAGAATTTTGGTTAATTTTTTGTAACGTCAAGAAAAAAAAGGAGGAAAATAAAAATGGCCAAGGCAAAATTTGAGCGCAACAAACCGCACGTAAACATTGGAACCATCGGTCACGTAGACCATGGTAAGACCACACTGACTGCAGCAATAACCATTTGTCTGTCCCAGGAAGGTACCACCCAGGTTAAAAAATACGATGAGATTGATAACGCGCCGGAAGAGAAAGAGCGTGGCATCACCATTAATACCGCACACGTAGAATATGAAACAGACCAAAGGCACTATGCCCACGTAGACTGTCCCGGTCACGCCGACTACGTAAAGAACATGATCACCGGAGCAGCCCAGATGGACGGATCCATATTAGTAGTAAGCGCAGCAGACGGCCCCATGCCGCAGACCCGGGAACACATCCTGCTGTCAAGACAGGTAGGAGTACCATACATAGTGGTATACCTAAACAAAGTAGACCAGGTTGATGACCCCGAACTGTTAGAACTGGTAGACATGGAAGTAAGGGAACTTTTAAGTGCATACGAATTTCCCGGCGATGACGTACCTGTTATCAGCGGCTCAGCCTTAAAAGCACTGGAATGCGGCTGCGGCAAACGCGACTGTGAATGGTGCAAGAGTATCTGGGAACTGATGGATGCAGTAGACGCATCAGTACCCACACCCGAACGTGACACCGACAAGCCATTCCTGATGCCGGTAGAAGACGTATTCAGCATCACCGGTCGTGGAACAGTGGCCACCGGTCGTGTAGAAAGAGGCGTAGTCAACACAGGTGAAGATGTAGAAATAGTAGGCCTGATGGATAAGCCGCGCAAGACCGTTGTAACCGGAGTAGAAATGTTCCGTAAGATACTGGATCGTGGGGAAGCCGGAGACAACGTAGGATGCCTTTTGCGTGGAGTAGACCGCAAAGAAGTAGAGCGGGGCCATGTACTGGCCAAGCCCGGCAGTATCCTGCCACACACCAAATTCCACGCCGAAGTATACGTACTGACCAAAGATGAAGGCGGACGTCACACACCGTTTTTCAACGGATACCGGCCGCAGTTCTATTTCCGTACTACCGACGTAACCGGAGTTGCAAACCTGCCTGAAGGAACAGAAATGGTAATGCCCGGGGATAACATTGAAATGGACATCGAACTCATCACCCCTATCGCCATTGAAGAAGGTCTGCGCTTTGCTATCCGTGAAGGCGGACGTACCGTGGGAGCCGGCGTAGTTACCGGTATCGTTAACGATTAGAAACAGGGATTGCCCCTTTTTCTAGCGTAAATACTTTACTTGAAAAATCTTTTCCACTGTTATTCCGGGCAGGCTGTCCCTGGGCAAGGGGCAGCTTTGCCGCGAAGATTCGCTCCTGCGGCGAAAGGAGGTCAGTCGATGAAAAGCCAAAAAATACGTATTCGGCTTAAAGCCTATGATAATACCATGCTGGACCAGTCAGCACAAAAAATTGTAGAAACAGCTAAACGGACAGGGGCTAATGTTGCAGGGCCAATACCCCTGCCTACTGAAAAGAATGTTTATACTGTTTTACGCTCCCCCCATGTAAACAAGGATTCCCGGGAGCAGTTTGAGATGAGAACTCACAAGCGCTTAATTGATATAGAGGAACCGACCTCAAAAACTGTAGACGCCCTGATGAGGCTTGATCTACCTGCAGGGGTGGATATTGAAATTAAGCTTTAGAGGGTTTGGAAGCTATGTTCGTAACCATGCAAATCAATAAGCGAACCGCTGGCAGAAACCTGTCCGGAATTCCGGGCGGGCACAGGAGGTGCAGTTTTAGATGCAAAAAGGAATTCTGGGAAGAAAAGTAGGAATGACCCAGATATTTACAGATGATAGTGAAGCGATACCTGTAACAGTTATAGAGGCAGGTCCCTGTGTGGTCGTGCAGAAAAAAACATCCCAGGTTGATGGGTATAGTTCCCTTCAAATAGGGTTTGGTGAGAAACGCGAGCGCCTTTTTAATAAGCCCATAAAGGGGCATTTTGAGAAGGCAAACCTTAAGCCTTCAAGATTTTTGCGGGAGATTAAGATAGAAGATGCAGAGTCTTACGAGGTGGGCCAGGAAATTAAGGCCGATATCTTTAATACCGGAGACCAAGTAGATGTAGTAGGTACTTCTAAGGGACGTGGTTTCGCCGGTACTATCAAGCGCCACAATTTCCATCGCGGGCCAATGACCCATGGATCCAATAATCACCGTAGGCCGGGTTCTGCGGGTGCCATGGGGCCGGCCAAAATATTTAAAGGCCGCAAAATGCCGGGACACCTTGGGGTGGATCGGGTTACGGTTCAAAACTTGGAAGTAATGAAAGTTGATGTAGAAAAGAATTTACTGGCCGTCAAAGGTGCAATTCCCGGACCCAAGGGTGGGTTGGTATTAATTAAGAACAGTGTTAAGGCCAAGTAATATGGCGGCGAAAGGAGGAATCAGACGTGCCTAAAGTTGCTTTATACAGCATGAGCGGGGAACAGCTCGGTGAGGTAGACCTGAATGAAGATGTTTTTGGCGTTCCTGTTCACCGCCAGGCAATGCATGACGCAGTTACAGCCCATTTAGCCAGGCGCCGCCGGGGAACCCACGATACAAAGACCAGGGCCCAAGTTAGTGGCAGCGGTAAGAAACCTTGGCGCCAGAAAGGTACCGGCCGGGCAAGATCCGGGAGCAGGCAATCACCTATCTGGAAGGGCGGAGGTGTCGTTTTTGGGCCGCACCCCAGGGATTATGGTTATAAATTGCCTAAAAAAATTCGCAGACTAGCTTTAAAATCTGCTTTGTCTTCAAAAGTGGAAGCCGGCGAAATAAAAGTATTGGACGCTTTAACCATGGATCAGCCAAAGACCAAAGACATGGCAAGCGTTTTGAAGAAACTGTCCATTGATAATAAAGCTGTTATTGTTACGGCAGGTAATGACCAGAATGTCTACAAATCAGCCCGTAACCTTCCCGGCGTAAAGTCTCTCTCGGCCGGCAGCCTAAATGTTTATGACCTGCTGTCCTTTGGGACGCTGGTTATTACTAAAGATGCGGTGAGCACGGTTGAGGAGGTGCTGACCCGATGAACGCCTGGGATATAATTAAAAAGCCGGTAATAACCGAAAAAAGTATGCAGATGCTGGAAGAAAACAAGTATACGTTCATTGTGGATATGAGGGCTAATAAGCCGGAAATTCGTAAGGCCGTTGAAGAATTGTTTAAAGTTAAAGTGTCTAAAGTTCGTACCATGCGGGTAAAGGGTAAACCCAAAAGGTTCCGTGCCAGCGTGGGAAGAACACCGGACCGTAAAAAGGCTATTATCACCTTAGAAGAGGGGCAAAAGATAGAGCTCTTTGAAGGTATGTAGTTAAACACCCTGGGAAATAAAAGTACGAGGGGTGAATAAGGAGGGAAACAAGGTGGGAATTAAAAAGTTTAAGCCGACATCTCCGGGACGCAGATTTGTTACCGTCCCCACCTTTGAAGAAATAACCTCCACCGAGCCGGAAAAGTCTTTGGTAGAGCCGCTAAAGAAACAAGCGGGACGCAATGCCCAGGGACGTTTAACTGTCCGGCACAGGGGCGGAGGGCACAAGCGGAAGTACCGCATTATTGACTTCAAGCGGAATAAGGATGGTATCCCGGCTAAAGTTGCCACTATAGAATACGATCCTAACCGTTCTGCCCGTATTGCTTTACTTCATTATGTGGACGGAGAAAAAAGGTACATTATAGCACCCGTGGGATTAAAAGTCGGTCAGGAAGTGATCTCCGGACCGGATTCGGATATCAAGGTGGGGAATGCGCTACCCATTCGAAATATTCCAGTGGGTACCATGATTCATAATATAGAGCTCTATCCTGCCGGGGGCGGACAGCTGGTTAGATCCGCAGGAACCGCCGCTCAGTTGATGGCCAAAGAGGGTAAACATGCCCATGTTAGGATGCCCTCCGGTGAAGTTCGACTGTTCCTGCAGAGTTGCCGGGCCACAATTGGTCAGGTAGGCAATGTGGATCACGAAAACATTACCGTGGGTAAAGCGGGACGCAGTCGCTGGATGGGCATACGCCCAACAGTACGTGGTGTTGTTATGAATCCCACGGATCACCCTCACGGCGGAGGTGAAGGTAAGTCACCTATTGGTAGAAACCCCGTAACTCCATGGGGTAAGCCGGCACTGGGACGAAGAACTCGTAAGAAAAAGCCCAGTGATAAGTTTATAGTCAAGAGACGTAAGTAGATACCAGCACGGGAGTATGTTGGAAAGGAGGTAGGCATGTGGGACGTTCTCTGAAAAAAGGGCCGTATTGTGAGCCTAAATTGCTTAAAAGAATTGAAGAGATGAATACATCCGGTAAAAAGAGGGTTATTAAAACCTGGAGTCGTAGTTCAACCATATTTCCCGAAATGATCGGCTATACCATTGCAGTTCACGACGGGCGCAAACACGTTCCGGTGTATATAACCGAGGATATGGTTGGACACAAGCTCGGTGAATTTGCGCCTACCAGAACGTTTAGGGGTCATGGTTCACATACCGAAAGATCAACATCTCTAAAGTAAATGTTCGCTCAAAATAAATGAGGTTTGTGTAACAGATAGGGGGGAAAGTAAAAAATGGAGGCTAAAGCAATAGCCAAATTCATCCGCATTTCGCCCCGGAAGGTACGGCACGTGGTGGACCTTATCAGGGGCAAGGATGTAAATGAAGCCCTGGCCATCCTCCGGTTTACTCCTAAACGTGCGTCAAAACCCGTGGCAAAGGTTGTCCAGTCAGCGGCGTCTAATGCCGAACATAATTATGATATGGATCAGGAAAATCTATATGTTGCCAAGGCCTATGTCGATGAGGGTCCCACCCTCAAACGTATGAAGGCCCGGGGTATGGGGCGCGCGGATATACTACGCCATCGCATGAGTCACATTACTGTGATAGTCGAGGAGAAGAAGGAGGGTTAATGTGGGCCAAAAAGTTAATCCCAAGGGGCTGCGCATCGGTATAATAAGAGATTGGGATGCCAAATGGTATGCTGATAAGAGAAATTTTTCCGATTTCTTACTGGAAGACCAGAAAATTCGCAAGTATATAAAAAGCACGTTTTTTATCGCCGGTGTTTCTAGGGTACAGATAGAAAGAGCTGCTAATAGGATAAAAGTTTCCATCCATACTTCCAAGCCTGGTATTGTGATTGGGCGCGGTGGAGCCGAAGTGGAAGCCCTGCGGCGGAAACTGGTTCAAATGACAAGTAAACAGGTGAATGTAAACATTGTTGAAATTAAGGTTCCTGAATTAGATGCGCAGCTGGTGTCCGAGAATATCGCTTCCCAGTTGGAAAGAAGGATAGCCTTTCGCCGGGCTATGAAACAAACGGTCAATAGGGCGATGAAGTTTGGGGCTAAGGGTATCAGGGTTGCCTGCGCGGGACGTTTGGGCGGCGCAGAAATAGCCCGCACCGAATGGTACAGCGAGGGGAAAGTACCCCTGCATACACTTAGAGCAGACATTGAATATGGGTTTACAGAGGCAAACACCACATACGGAAAAATTGGTGTAAAAGTTTGGATATACAAAGGAGAAGTATTGCCGGAAGCTAAAGCCGCTGCTGGCCAAGGAGGCGAATAGTTGTGCTCGTACCTAAGAAAGTAAAGTACCGCAAGCAGCGTCGGGGACCGAACGCCCGTGGCATGGCTAAGGGCGGGACTGAAGTGCATTTCGGGGAATATGGCCTGCAGGCATTAGACGCCAGCTGGATTACCAACCGCCAGATTGAAGCTGCCAGGATTGCCATGACCCGTTATATTAAGAGGGGCGGTAAGGTTTGGATTCGCATTTTCCCCGATAAGCCGATTACCAAAAAGCCGGCTGAAACACGCATGGGTAAAGGTAAAGGAGCCCCTGAATGGTGGGTAGCTGTAGTTAAGCCTGGTCGAGTTATGTTTGAAATAGCGGGAGTGCCCGAGGATGTGGCCAGGGAAGCATTGCGCTTGGCCAGCCACAAATTGCCCGTTAGGACAAAATTTGTTAAGCGTATGGAAGTAGGTGAGGCACGTGAAAGTTAAAGAATTGCGGCAGCTCACTGATGATGAACTGATCAAAAAAGTAAATGACTTTAAGGATGAGTTATTCAGACTGAGATTTCAGCTTACTACCGGGCAGCTGGATAATGCTATGCGGTTAAAGGAAGTTCGCCGCAGTATTGCCCGTGCCAAAACTATTCTTTCAGAACGAGAAATGTTTGCGGGTAAGGTTAAAAGCTAAGGATGGGTAATCGCTGAAAGGGGGTCAATTGCCAGGTGACCGAACGTAATATGCGTAAAAGCCGTACTGGTAAAGTTGTAAGTAATAAAATGGATAAAACCGTAGTTGTGGCGGTAGAAACTTTTAAGAGACATAAGTTGTACGCCAGAACCATTCGGTATACTAAAAAATACAAGGTTCATGATGAAAGCAATGAGTGCCGGGTTGGTGATAAGGTAAGAATTGCAGAGACCCGACCTCTTTCCAAAGAAAAAAGATGGAGAGTGGCCGAAGTTCTGGAAAAAGGAAAGCAAATATAACCGGCCGCCCGTTTAAGGTCTGAATGTAAAGGAGGGTGTCCAATGATTCAGGTGCAATCGGTGCTCAGGGTGGCTGACAACACAGGTGCCCGCAAGCTTATGTGCATCCGCGTTCGTGGTGGTGCACGTCGCCGTTATGCAAGTTTGGGAGACGTCATAGTAGCTGCTGTTAAAGAAGCCACGCCCGGCGGCGTTGTTTCAAAAGGCGAAATTGTTAAGGCTGTTGTCGTACGCACTAAAAAAGAAGTCAGACGTCCCGATGGATCATATATAAAATTTGATGAGAACGCAGCTGTTATTATCAAGGATGACAACAGCCCGCGCGGCACACGTATTTTTGGTCCGGTGGGCAGGGAACTGAGGGATCATGAATTTATGAAAATTGTATCCCTGGCCCCTGAAGTGCTTTAACGCCTCTGTTGACATGTCATTGACCGGACCATATCGGTAATGAAGATTAAGTCAGCTCAAGATTGCTTATTATATAGGATAAAGGCCTAATGGCCGCAACAAGGAGGTGTGCCATTGTGACAAAGCCCAAGGTGCACGTGCGTAAGGGTGATACCGTGAAAGTGATCAGGGGAAAAGACGCCGGCAAGAAGGGCAAAGTCCTTGAGGTTCAGCCCAGGCGCAACCGGGTTATCGTTGAAAGTATAAATAAAGTAAAGCGGCATACCAGACCCACTCAGGGCGCACCCCAGGGTGGAATAGTGGAAAGAGAAGCCGCTATTAATGCTTCCAATGTATTAATGGTTTGTGGGAAGTGTAATGAGCCCACGAGGTTAGGAAAACGTGTTTTGGACACCGATAAGAAGGTTCGTTACTGCAAGAAATGCGGTGAAGTCCTTGATTAGCGGCGGAGAGGAGGGAGTAATCAGTGCCTAGGCTCAAGGATAAATACAGAAATGAAATTGTAAAGTCCATGATGGATAGGTTTGATTATGAGAACGTTATGCAGGTACCCAGGCTGGAAAAGATAGTTGTGAATATGGGCGTAGGCGAGGCTATTCAAAACGCCAAGGCAATTGATGCTGCCGTAAACGATTTGATGATTATCACGGGGCAAAAGCCGGTGGTTACAAAGGCTAAAAAGTCCATTGCCAGCTTTAAGCTTCGCGCCGGAATGAACATTGGTTGTAAAGTTACTTTACGGGGCAGCAGGATGTATGAATTTGCCGATAGAGTAGTAAATGTAGCCCTGCCGAGAGTCAGGGATTTTCGCGGAGTGTCTCCCAAATCCTTTGATGGCCGTGGTAACTACAGCTTAGGAGTAAAAGAACAGTTAATCTTTCCTGAAATCGATTATGATGATGTAGACAAAGTCAGAGGAATGGACATTGTATTTGTGACCACTGCCAAGACAGACGAAGAAGCCAGGGAATTGCTGCGTTTGATGGGAATGCCCTTTAAGGCAGCGTAGCTGTAATCGCTAAAGCGGGGAGCAGTTAAAAAAGAAGGAGGGGTGCAAGTGGCCAAGAAATCGATGATTGCCAAGGCCAAGCGGCCCAATAAATTTAGAGTTCGCCAGGTTAACCGCTGTAAAATATGCGGTCGCCCGCGGGCCTATATGCGTAAATTTGGACTTTGCCGTATATGTTTCCGTGAACTGGCATATCGAGGAGAAATACCCGGCCTGAGAAAGGCAAGTTGGTAAAGAGGAAGGGGGATACATTGCATGGTAATGACTGATCCTGTTGCCGATTTCCTTACCCGCATTAGGAACGGAAATATGGTTTATCACAGTATAATTGAAGCACCTGCTTCTAAAATGAAAAAATCCATTGCAGGAATTTTAAAGCAGGAGGGTTATATAAAGGATTATGAATATGTTGAAGACGGCAAACAGGGTATCCTGCGCGTTTATATGAAATACAGTCAAGATAAAGAGCGGGTGATTACCGGAATCAAGCGTATATCAAAGCCAGGACTCAGGGTATATGCCAGGAAAGATTCCGTTCCCAAGGTGCTTGGTGGCCTGGGTATTGCCGTTATCTCTACATCTAAAGGTCTTATGAGTGATAAAGATGCCCGCCGTGAAGGCGTAGGCGGAGAAGTACTTTGTTACGTATGGTAATCCAGGCGCAGGAGGGATTGTAATGAGCAGAATTGGTAAAAAACCCGTGCCGGTTCCCGATGGTGTGGACGTAAAGCTGGATGATAATAACTATATTAAAGTAAAAGGTCCCAAGGGGGAGTTGGAGCGCCAACTTCACCGGGACATGGTGATAAAGGTTGAAGAAGGTAATATCATCGTAGAGCGTCCAACTGAGAAGAAAGAGCACAAATCTCTGCACGGGCTCACCAGGAGTCTTGTTAATAATATGGTTGAGGGTGTTACGAAGGGCTTTGAAAAGGGCCTGGAGTTAGTCGGTGTTGGTTACCGGGCCACCAAGCAAGGAGAAAAACTGGTTTTAGCCGTAGGCTATTCACATCCTGTGGAAATTGTCCCCCCCAAAGGTCTGGAGATTGAAGTACCGTCTCCGAACAAGATTACCGTAAAGGGTGTAGATAAGGAAATGGTTGGTGCCCTTGCTGCCAATATCCGTGCTGTACGTGAACCAGAGCCGTATAAGGGTAAAGGTATTAAATATGAGGGTGAACATATTCGCCGTAAGGTCGGTAAGGCTGGCGCTTAATTAAGCGAGTATTGGGGGAAAAAGGAGTGAGCCGACATGATTAAGAAGCCTGACCGCAACCAAGTGCGCAGAAAGCGCCATCAGCGGGTTCGAAATAAAATAAACGGAAGCAGTGAAATGCCACGCCTAAATGTATATCGCAGCCTGAATAATATCTATGCTCAGGTTATAAATGACGAAGAGGGCCGTACTTTAGCTGCTGCTTCCACTCTGTCGCCGGAAGTTAAAGCAAAGCTTACTAATGGCAGTAATGTTGATGCTGCTAAGGCAGTGGGAGAGCTTGTGGCCCAAAGGGCAGTGGAAAAAGGTGTAACGAAGGTTGCTTTTGATCGAGCCGGCTATCTTTATCACGGAAGGGTAAAGGCATTGGCCGATGCAGCAAGAGAGAATGGCCTTAAGTTTTAAGATAATCGGAAGGAGGGGAATGGGTGTCCAGAATGGGTTCGGCAAAAAGCGAGTTTTCCGAAAAGGTTGTATTTATTAACCGTGTGGCTAAGGTAGTCAAAGGTGGACGCAGGTTCAGCTTCGCAGCACTGGTAGTGGTTGGTGACGGAAACGGCCGTGTGGGAGCAGGTACCGGAAAAGCCGGGGAAGTACCGGAGGCTATCCGTAAGGCCGTTGAAGATGCGAAAAAGAGTCTGATTAAAGTTCCCCGGGCTGGAACTACGCTGCCGCACGAGATTGTGGGCAGGTTTGGTGCAGGTAAAGTAATGCTTAAGCCGGCAGCACCAGGTACCGGAGTTATAGCCGGTGGGCCTGTGAGGGCAATCCTTGAATTGGCCGGTGTCAGGGATATTTTGACCAAGTCACTGGGCTCAAACAATGCCTTTAATATGGTAAATGCAACCCTGGACGGACTGAAGAGGTTGAAGACACCGGAAGAGGTGGCCCGGCTGAGAAGTAAATCCGTGGAAGAATTGTACGGTTAGGAGGGAAGGCTGTGGCCAAGTTAAAAATTACTCTGGTTCGGAGTACTATAGGTAGACCCAAGGACCAAAAAGCTACAGTGGAAGCCTTGGGCTTGAAAAAAATGAACAGCTCGGTAATACAGGAGGATGTTCCACAGGTCAGAGGGATGGTCAACAAGGTATCTCACCTGGTCAAAGTGGAGGATGCATAAGGAGGTGTCACCGTGAAGCTGCATGAATTAAAGCCCAATGCCGGGTCAAGGAAAAAGCCCACCCGTAAAGGGCAAGGTCCGGGCTCCGGACTTGGGAAAACAGCCGGAAGGGGCCAAGGTGGGCAAAATGCGCGCAGCGGGGGTGGAGTTAGGCCAGGTTTTGAAGGCGGCCAGATGCCCCTTTCCCGCAGGTTGCCCAAGCGGGGATTCTCCAATGCCCCTTTCAAGAAGGAAGTTATTTCTGTAAATATAGAAAGCTTAAATAAATTTGACAATGGTGCAGAAGTAACTCCGGAATCTCTCATAGAGAATAAAATCATAAAAAAAGTAGGCGACGGGGTTAAAGTCCTGGGCAACGGTAAGCTGGAAAAATCCCTAACCGTAAAGGCCAATGCCTTTAGTAAATCGGCAGTGGAAAAAATTGAGGCTGCCGGCGGTAAAACAGAGGTGATTTAAAAATGTTAGACAGCTTGCAGGGTGCCCTTAAAGTTACGGAACTAAGAACCAAGATTATTTTTACGCTGGTGATGATCTTTGTTTTCCGGATTGGCGCCCATATTCCGGTACCGGGCGTTGACGCAGAAGCTTTTAGGCAGCTGTTAGGGACAGGAGTCTTCTTTAGCTTTTTTAACGTCATTTCCGGTGGTGCCTTTAAGAGTTTTTCTTTATTCGCCATGAGTATCATTCCGTATATTAACGCATCGATCATAATGCAGTTATTGACGGTTGTTATTCCCCACCTGGAGCGCCTTTCTAAAGAAGGCGATGAAGGCCGTAAAAAAATTACGCAGTATACTCGGTACTTTACAGTTGTGCTGGCTTTCCTGCAGGCCATAGGGATGAGTGTTATTATAGGCAGATATGGTGCTCTGGATAACCCTGGTATCCTATCTTATTTCGTAGTCGCCATAACGCTCACTGCAGGTACCACTTTCTTAATGTGGTTAGGGGAACAGATCACTGATAAAGGAATCGGTAACGGAATTTCATTGCTCATTTTCGCTGGAATCGTGAGCCGTCTTCCCTCCGGGATTAGTAACCTGGGCCTGCAGCTGCAGGCAGGTACAATCAACATTTTCAGCATTTTATTATTGTTGATAATCGGCCTTGCCGTTATTGCAGCCGTTGTTGCTGTGCATCAGGGGCAGCGTCGCATTCCGGTACAATATGCAAAGCGGGTCGTGGGACGCCGTGTTTACGGAGGGCAGACAACGCACCTGCCCATTAAAGTTAACCAGGCAGGCGTTATCCCCGTCATTTTTGCTTCGTCAATACTGTTGTTTCCAAATCAAATTGCCTCTTGGTTCCAAGGTTCAGCTGTAGCCGACTGGTGGCTGAGGATGTTTTCCTGGGGGTCGGCACTGCATACTTTAGTGTACGCGCTTTTGATTATCGGCTTTACTTATTTTTATACTGCCGTAATCATGAACCCTGTTGATGTGGCCGATAATATTAAAAAGTACGGAGGGTTCATACCGGGCTTAAGACCTGGGCGTCCCACCGCTGAGTTCATTGCACGGATCATGAACAGAATAACTTTGGCCGGGGCGGTGTTCCTAGCCCTGATTGCCATATTACCGAACTTTATATTATTAGCTACTAAAATACCTAATATTTATTTTGGCGGAACAGCACTCCTGATTGTGGTTGGTGTGGCCCTGGATACAATGAAACAAATTGAATCCCATCTTTTGATGAGAAGTTACCAGGGTTTTATTAAATAACTAAGACAGGGGTGCAGTGCCGAATGATAATCTGTAAATCTAAACAAGAGCTGGATTATATGCGAGAAGCCGGAAAAATTGTTGCCGGGGCACATGCTGCTGTAGCGAAAGCAGTTGATGTGGGAGTTACCACCGGGGAATTGGATAAGGTAGCGGAAGAATATATTCTATCTCAGGGTGCGAAACCGGCCTTCAAGGGTTTATACGGTTTTCCTGCTACAATCTGTGCTTCTGTCAATGAGCAGGTGGTACACGGTATTCCGGGTTTAAGAAAGTTAAAAAATGGAGATATTATCAGTATTGACATTGGTGCGGAAATAAATGGCTTTTTTGGTGACAGTGCTGTAACATTACCTGTAGGGGATGTGGACGAAAAAACGCAAGAATTGCTGCAGGTTACAGAGCAGTCCCTTTTTGAAGGAATAAAACAAGTCGTTCCCGGAAACAGGCTGTCTGACATATCCCACGCCGTGCAAACTTGCGTGGAAGGTAAGGGGTTCTCGGTGGTAAGAGATTATGTGGGGCACGGTATTGGTAGAAGCATGCACGAGGAGCCACAGGTACCTAACTTCGGCAGACCTGGGCGCGGCCCCAGGTTAAAGGTTGGTATGGCGCTGGCCATAGAACCAATGGTAAATGCGGGTTCCTATCAGGTGCGAACTTTACAGGATAACTGGACGGTAATCACCCAGGATTACACTAATTCGGCTCATTTTGAACATACTGTTGCTATTACCGAGGCCGGTACCGAGATTTTTACCCGGCTTTAAGAGCGCGGGTGGCTTTCGGAGGTGGTTTGCCTGTTGACGCAGGATATACTTCCTGGGCAGCTGGTTCAATCTACAGCCGGGAGGGATAAAGGCAAATACTTCCTGGCGATGGAAAGAAACGGCGGTATAGTAAGTGTGGCCGACGGATACATGAGGAAAGTGCAGGCTCCCAAGAAGAAGAATATTAAGCACCTGAAGAAATATAACTTGGTAGCTGAGGATCTGG
This sequence comes from Clostridiales bacterium, assembly GCA_016278505.1. Lineage (GTDB taxonomy): Bacteria > Bacillota > Desulfotomaculia > Desulfotomaculales > VENG01 > VENG01. The sequence goes on along the minus strand of JADQBQ010000032.1, from coordinate 106,002 downwards.
CCCAAAAACTTCTTGAGGATAAAAGGGTGACCAACGTTGAGGTGGATAGGGCTATTAAGAATCTTGTGGTCGGCCTGGAAGGTTAACCATGTTAAGGGGGTTTCTTTAACCTGATGGCAAAACAGGATGTCATAGAAGTTGAGGGTACCGTAGTTGAGCCTTTGCCGAATGCTATGTTTCGTGTAGAGCTGGAAAACGGTCATAAGGTTTTGGCTCACGTGAGCGGCAAAATACGGATGAACTTTATTCGCATTCTACCTGGAGACAGGGTTCTGGTTGAACTGTCTCCTTACGATTTGAAGAGAGGTCGTATTGTTTATCGTTATAAATAAAATAATGACCGTGGGCAGTTTTTAAGGAGGGTTCTGGTATGAAGGTTAAGCCTTCGGTAAAACCCATTTGTGAAAAGTGTAAAATAATTAAGCGCAAAGGAAAAATAATGATTATCTGTGAAAACCCGAAACACAAACAAAGGCAGGGGTAGTACTGGAGGTGTAAAAGGTAATGGCACGTATTGCTGGTGTTGACCTACCCAGGGATAAGCGGGTGGAAGTCGGCCTAACGTATATTTACGGTGTGGGGCGAACTATCTCAAACAAGATATTGGACCAAGTAGGTATAAACCCGAATACCCGGATAAAGGATCTCACTGAAGAAGAGATCAATAAGCTTCGTGATGCAATAGAAAAGAACTATACTGTTGAAGGCGACCTGCGTAGGGAAATTTCTTTGAATATTAAGCGGCTGATTGAGATTGGCTGCTACAGGGGTCTTCGTCACCGCCGTGGAATGCCCCTTCGTGGGCAGCGCACAAAGACAAATGCCCGTACCCGTAAGGGACCAAAGAAAACGGTAGGTATACGAAGGAAGAAGTAAGAAAAAGGGGGGTAAAGTGTGGCTCGCAGAACCGCCAGAAGGACCAAAAAGCGGGAACGTAAAAATATTGAGCAGGGTGTGGCGAGTATCAAGTCCACCTTTAATAATACAATTATCACTATAAGTGATATTAAAGGTAATGCAATTGCATGGGCCAGTGCCGGTATGGTAGGGTTTAAAGGCTCCAGAAAGAGCACTCCCTTTGCCGCGCAAATGGCCGCCGAAAAAGCTGCCAAGGAGGCCCAGAATCACGGCATGAAACAGTTAGAGGTTGCCGTTAAGGGCCCGGGTGCCGGCCGTGAGGCCGCAATTCGTGCACTGCAGGCTGCGGGCTTGGAAGTAAGCTTGATCAGAGATGTAACGCCCATTCCGCATAACGGTTGTCGTCCACCGAAGCGGCGCAGGGTATAAAGAAGGAGGTGCAGGTTAAAGAGATATGGCTAGAGATACTGGTGCACAGTGTAAAAAATGCCGTCGAGAAGGCTTAAAACTATATTTAAAAGGTGACCGGTGTTATACCGGTAAGTGTGGTATAGAACGTAGAAACTATGCCCCCGGTCAGCACGGCCAAAGACGCAAGAAGGTTTCCGAATACGGCCTGCAGCTGAGGGAAAAACAAAAGGCCAAACGTTTTTACGGCGTATTGGAAAGGCAGTTTGCTAATTATTATGACCGGGCAAACAGCCAGCCCGGCGTAACCGGTGAGAACCTGTTACGGTTACTGGAAAGAAGGCTGGATAATGTTGTTTATAGGCTGGGACTGGGAGCTTCTCGCTCTGAAGCACGCCAGCTCGTAAGGCACGGACATTTTGCCGTAAACGGGCGGAAAACCGATATACCTTCTTTTTTGGTAAAGGCTGGGGACGAAATCACCATAAAAGAACGCAGTAAGGAGTTTCCGCGCTTCAAAGAGCTTATGGAGCGTGCCGCAGAACAAACTCCGCCGGCCTGGGTTGAATATGACGCAGAAGAGGCTAAGGGGCGAGTGTTAGCGCTTCCTACCCGGGAACAAGTTGACGCTCCTGTCGAGGAACACCTCATTGTGGAGCTGTATTCCAAGTAATATGGGAAGAAGCCTAGTCCGGCCCAAGGAGGGGTTTACCGTAGTATGTTGGAAATTGAGAAGCCTAATATAGAGGTAGTAGAAATAAACCCGGAAGGGAATTACGGCAAGTTTGTGGTTGAGCCCTTGGAGCGGGGATATGGCATTACTTTGGGTAATTCCTTGCGCAGAATTTTGCTTTCCTCTCTTCCTGGGGCGGCCGTAACTTCTGTGAAAATAGAAGGGGTTCTACATGAGTTTTCTACTATACCCGGAGTGCGCGAGGATGTAACCGATATTATCCTTAATTTAAAGAGTCTTTCCCTTAAGATGTATATCGACGATGAGAAAACTATCAGGATAGATACCAGTGGCGAGAAGACTGTTACAGCAGCAGATATAATATCAGATGCAGATGTGGATATTCTTAACCCGGAATTGGAAATCGCCACCCTGGATAGCAATACTAATTTATCCATGGAGATTCAGGTGAGTAAGGGCCGGGGTTATGTATCGGCGGAGAAGAATAAACAGGGAGACCATGTTATCGGGGTAATACCGGTTGATTCGATCTTTACTCCAGTCACCAGAGTCAATTATAATGTGGAAAATACCAGGGTTGGACAGCGTACTGACTATGACAAATTGACCCTTGAGGTTTGGACAGACGGCAGCATTAGGCCAGACGAAGCGGTAAGCTTGAGTGCCCGGGTCATGGCCGAACATCTAAATTTATTTACCGGTCTTACTGAAAGCACTGATGATGTAGAGATCATGGTGGAGAAAGAAGAAGAGCAAAAAGATAAACTTTTAGAGATGACAATTGAGGAGTTAGATCTAAGTGTAAGGTCTTACAACTGCCTCAAACGGGCCGGCATTAACGCATTGGGTGAGCTGGTCGAGCGTGATGAAGAAGACATGATGAAGGTTCGTAACCTGGGGAAAAAGTCCCTGGAAGAAGTTATTAATAAGCTTAATGAATTAGGATTATCTTTGCGCCAAGAAGATGAATAAAAGGAGGGGTGGCCATGGGCTATAGAAAACTGGGGCGAAATACCAGTCACCGGCAAGCAATGTTGCGCAACTTGGTGACCTCCCTAATCAAAGATGAGCGGATAAAAACAACGGAGACTCGGGCCAAAGAGGTCAAAAGTATTGCCGACAAAATGATTACTTTGGCCAAACGTGGTGATTTGGCAGCCAGAAGACAGGCACTCCGGTTTGTATATGATGAGAATGTTGTTCGCAAACTTTTTGATACTATTGGTCCTAAGTATGATGATCGCTCTGGTGGGTACACCCGTATTATAAAAATGGGTTACCGCCAGGGTGATGCCGCAAAAATTGTTATTTTGGAATTAGTATAGTTGTGTCAAGGGAAATCCCTATGGGATTTCCTTCTTGGTATTTGGGGTAGGGAAGGTTTAGGGGAGAGTGTGAAACGGTGACCGGCAAAGAAAAAGAAAAACCCTTAATTTCATTAAAGGGGCTTGACTATGTCTACGGGCAAAACGGCGGCACGCAGCGCAAGGCTTTGCAAGGTGTATCCGCAAACATTTCCCCCGGTGATTTTATCGCCGTTATTGGTGCCAACGGTTCAGGTAAATCCACGTTGGCCAGGCACTTGAACGCGCTTCTTATTCCTACTGGAGGGGAAGTGCGGGTTGCCGGGATGGATACGGCGCAACCTGACCATGTTTGGGATATTCGGCGCCTAGTAGGTATGGTTTTTCAAAACCCTGATAACCAGGTGGCTGCTGCAATAGTGGAAGAAGATGTTGCTTTCGGCCCGGAAAACCTGGGTATTACACCTGAAGAGGTGCGCAAGCGGGTAGCTGACGCCCTGGATTGGGTGGGGCTGGAAGAGCTGGCGTACCGCCCGCCCCATACCTTGTCCGGAGGTCAAAAGCAGCTTCTGGCCTTTGCCGGCATTTTGGCCATGCAGCCTAAATGCATTGTACTGGATGAACCTACATCCATGCTTGACCCGCGTAACCGGCGCTTAATAATGGACTTACTGGTTAGAGTGAACCATGAACAACAAACCGCTATTGTGTTGGTTACACATTTCATGGAAGAAGCCATTATGGCCCACAGGGTATGGGTAATGGATAACGGCCATCTAAGCCTCGACGATACGGTACCAAAAGTTTTCTCCCGCCGGGAATACCTTGAGGGCCTGGGGCTGGAGCTCCCCGCTGCACGGCAACTGACGCTTTTGCTCGAGAAAAACGGACTCTGCCTGCCGCAAAGTGAACATATATTGTCCGCGGAGAACTTGGTGGAAAAGTTGTCCTATGTCCTATAATTGTCTGGAATTTAAAAACGTCAGCTATTCATATAGTATGGGACCACGCAGCATGGTGCAGGCCCTGAAATGTGTTTCCGTAGCAATAACAAAAGGTGAGTTAATTTCGGTAGTAGGTGCTTCCGGCAGTGGAAAATCCACTCTAGCAAAGCATTGTAACGGAGTTTTATTACCCGTAAAGGGTAAGGTGCTTGTTAACGGAAAAGATACCAGTAAGCGAAAAGTAAAAGCGAGGCTCTGGCAGGAAGTGGGTCTGGTGATGCAGCACCCGGAGAAGCAGCTTTTTGAAGCCACGGTATTTGACGACGTGGCCTTCGGACCAAGAAACCTCAATTTATCGAGACAAGAAATTGAACAGGCAGTTGGAAGGGCTCTTGACTTAGTAGGCCTGGATGTGGGGGAGGTAGGCAGCTTATCTCCATTTACACTCAGTGGCGGAGAGAAACGGCGGGTAGCCATAGCGGGAGTAGTGGCGTTGTTTCCGTCAATTCTGGTGTTGGACGAGCCGTTGGCCGGTCTTGACCCGTCAGGCCGCAAGATGCTTCTTAGGCAGTTGCAGGGACTGCATAAAAACCGGGGGATGACAGTGATATTAATTACTCACAACATGGATGACGCTGCGGCTGTATCCGACAGGGTAATGGTTATGGATAAAGGGGCAGTTAAGGCCTGTGCACCCGTACGGGACATATTTTTATCAGCCCTTGAGTTAGAGTCAATGGGATTGGAAGTACCGTTTGCCACCCGAATTCTGCATTCACTGGCGGAAAGAGGTTACCAGGTATCTGAAGAATATACTGTGGAACAGGCGGCGGCAGAAATTATGAATATTTACTGCAACCGGGGTGGGCACGGTGTTTGAAGGACTTACCCTGGGCAGCTATGTGCCGGGAAATTCCCTTATACATAACCTGGATCCCCGAACCAAAATATTCAGTTCTTTGATATTAATTATGGGCACACTAGTTGCGGCATCACCGGTAAGTTTTTTAACCTACAGCCTAACTGCCATACTTCTTTTGGGCTTATCGGGTGTAGCATGGGGGCATTTTTTAAAAAGTCTGCGATTTATTTATCTGATAGTACTGCTAAGCTTTTTGGTGCAAGCCTTTTCCGTTCCGGGAGAAATTGTGCTGGAGCTTGGCGGGTTAACCGTAACCAGGGAAGGTCTAGAGTCCGGAGGCCTCTTGAGTTGGCGCCTGGTGGTAGTAGTCATCCTGAGCACTCTGGTTACTTACACCACTACATCTATCAACCTTAGTGCCGGTTTGGAAAAGATCCTGCGCCCGCTGGAGCGGATAGGAATGCCGGTGAGCCAGTTGGCCATGATGATGGGAATAGCCATAAGCTTTATTCCCTTGATGCTGCAGGAGTTTCAGACGGTGATAATTGCCCAGCAGTCAAGAGGGGCCGGCTTCGGTAGCCGTAATATATTCCGGCAGTTTAAGAATCTGCTGCCTTTGCTGTTACCCGTGGTGGCAGGAATCTTAAGACGGGCCGATGAGCTCTCCGAAGCTATGGAGGCCCGGTGTTACAGGCCCGGCGCGCACCGCACCAGGATGCAGGTACTGCGCTTCTACCCCCGGGACTGGGCGGCACTGGCGGCTAGTTTTGCTCTTACTGTAGGTGTTGTTTTGATTGAGTACGGGGGATTGATTAAAAACATTTTGGGGTAGGGATTTGGGGAATCTTAGGGTATTCCTTTTTGGAAAACATTTAGGGTATTCCTTGGGGGTTGTTTTTTGACAGGATTAACAGGATTTGCAGGATTTTTTTTGAGCAGGATCTACTTTGAGAGCGTAGATAATTCATGGTTTTAAAAGAGCACTATTAATTGAAAACAATGACTTATACTTATGAGATTGAATCGAAATGAAATTTATTTATTAATCTTTTTGTAAAGAGAAACCAAATATGAATTCTATTTTGTTATTGCCTGTCCAATATATTAAACAAATAATTTGAAAATGTTTTTTAAGACCCCAAAGCAGAACCCTAATGCATCCTGCAAATCCTGTAATCCTGTCTAATGTGTTTGCCTTTTTTTCTCTTTGTTTTAATCTCTATCCCGAAAATCCCGTCAATCCCGTCAAAGGAGAAGACCCCAAAGAAATACCCAAAGCTTTAAATCCCGTCAATATTTTTCATGTTTGGGGGTGGGCCGGGTGCGGAATATTAAGTTGACTGTTGCCTATGATGGTACGGACTACTATGGTTTTCAGGAACAGCGGGGAACAGGGCTGCCCACCATACAGGAAGTACTGGAAGCAGCACTGTCCAAAATGGCAGGCAGCTGCATACAGGTGTATGGTGCGGGGCGCACAGATTCGGGAGTCCATGCCCGGGGGCAGGTCGTAAATTTTGACTGCACAAACTGGCCTGTACCCACGGAAAGACTGCCCCTGGCTATAAACGGTGCTTTGCCTAACGATATAGCAGCGGTAAAAGCAGAAGATGCTGCACCAGATTTTCACGCACGTTTTTCGGCTCAGGGAAAAACTTACCTTTATCGCGTCTATAACCATAACATACCCTCACCTTTTGAAAACCGTTACAGTCATTATATGCCGTCCTTTCTGGACACCGCGGCCATGGCAAAGGCAGCCGCATTCCTGGAAGGAACTCACGACTTTAAAACTTTTCAAGCTGCAAATTCTCCGGTGAGGAATACTGTCCGCACCATTTTTCAGACCTCGGTCTACCGGGAATCAAATGTCATTCACTTCTCTCTTTCCGGTGACGGCTTCTTATACAACATGGTCCGCATAATAACAGGCACACTGTTAGAGATCGGTCAGGGCAAGCGCTCTCCTGCAAGCATGAGCGATACTATTGCTGCACGGGACCGGACAGCTGCCGGACCAACAGTACCGGGCAGGGGTCTTTTCCTGGAGAAGGTTTACTACAATTGACTTTAAAAAGCGCGGAAAGTTGATTAAAAAGCTAATGGAGCACGCTTTTTTGAAATGGTTTCTTGACACTGGAAAACCCATGTAATAAAATGTTTAAGTGGGTGATTACGTTGTTGAGCCCCCAACCGTAATCACTGCAGCACGTGCGTAATGGGAGGGAAAATTAAAATATGAAAACATACATGGCAAAGTCCGCAGAAGTAGAACGTAAATGGTACGTTATTGATGCCAGTGACAAAGTACTTGGACGTTTAGCTACTCAAGTCGCCAGCATTCTGCGGGGCAAACACAAGCCTCAATTTACACCGCATGTCGATGCCGGTGATTTTGTAGTTATTATTAATGCAGATAAAGTTCGCCTTACAGGAAATAAATTACAGCAAAAGCACATGTACAGACATAGCGGCTTTCCCGGCGGAATTAAATCTATGGATTACAAGACATTAATGGAGAAGAACCCTGAGAAGGCAGTACGTAAGGCTGTTGAGGGGATGCTTCCTCATAACCGGCTCGGTGATAGCCTGGCCAAGAAATTAAAGATTTATCGCGGTTCTGAACATCCACATCAGGCTCAACAACCTGAAGTATGGGAAGCGTAAGGAGGTATTGCTAAGTGGCCCAGGTTCAATTTTATGGCACGGGACGCAGGAAAGATGCTGTTGCAAGGGTTTATCTGGTTCCCGGCGAAGGTAAAGTGACAGTTAATAATAAATCAGCCGATGCATATTTCGGTCGTAGAACTCTTGAGGTTACAGTGCGCCAGCCGTTGGTAGCAGTTGGTGCGGCAGAACGTTTTGACGTTAAGGCTACAGTTATAGGCGGTGGAAAGAGCGGGCAGGCCGGAGCTGTTTTGTTAGGTATTGCCAGAGCCCTTGTAGAAGCCGATCCTAATATGCGGCCTTCGTTGAAAAAGGCCGGTTTTCTTACCAGAGATCCAAGAATGAAGGAACGCAGAAAGTACGGTTTGAAAAAGGCCCGCAAGGCACCACAATTTTCAAAGCGTTAAAAAAAGGAGGAGACTTCCTCCTTTTTTTATTTGAGGACTTTGTTTATCGTCTTTTTAAAAAACACTTTCTATTACTGAAATGCTCCCCCCCGGCATAATATTTATTATGGTCAAAAGCCGGCAGAGGGGGTAATTTTTATGTCTTTATTTATGCGCACGTTTAAAATAAATGTTAAGTTCCTGCTTAAAGCGGCCTTTTTTTTATGCGCTGCTGTATTTATAATGATATTTATTTCTTCGCGTTTGGAAAACAGAAATGTGGAGACAATGTCCTGGTCGGTGGCAAATAAAGTAATTGTTGTGGATGCCGGCCACGGGGGTAAGGACCCGGGCGTAGTGAAGGGAGATATCATAGAGAAAGAAATTACACTAGGGGTATCCAGAAAATTAAGCACCATATTAGCACAAGCGGGAGCGGTGGTTATCCCTACCAGGGAAACTGACACTGAACTTACTAACCCCGGAGGAAAAAAGTTTTTATCATGGAAGAGGGAAGACCTCAATGCGCGCATAAAAACGGCCAATAGTCGTAATGCCCAACTGTTTATAAGCATACACGTTAATAGTTTTCGGTCAGGCCCGGGGGAACATGGAGCACAAGTATTTGCCCAACCTGGTGCGAAGGAGAGTAAAATTTTAGCAGAAACAATCCAGGCAGAGCTGGTTAGAATACTGGGAAATAATCACCGCAAGGCTAAAGAGGTTGATTATTATATACTAAGAGAGGCTAAAATGCCGGCAACGATAGTAGAGATAGGATTCATCACCAATCCTAAAGAGGGTAAACTGTTAACAGATCCGTCTTATCAGAGCAAAGTAGCGTATGCTATTTACGCGGGTATAGTAAAGTATTTTAGTGAACAGCCTGATGCCACTGCGGGACCGATTAACGAAGACAATGCCGTTAAAGTTTTTTCCACCCCACCTGCTCACGTTGAGGCACCTTAAGTATAACAAGAAAAGCGCGCGCCTTATACCCATTCTGGGCATACCCGTTCCGGGCACAAGCATGGTGCGCGCTTTTTGGTAATTTTTTAAAAAGGATAGTCCGGGTGCCTGCCGTCAGTGGATAGGGCCTTTGCCAGAACTCTGTATATAGGTTCAATCTGGGCCGACAGGCTGTAGTTTTTGCTGGAAAGAACCCAGGAAGTAGCTACTTCGTCAATGGCCCCAAAAAGGATTTGCCTGGCCAATTTTAGGCCTATATCTTTTCTAAATGAACCTTCATTTTGTCCATGGGACACCATACCTTCAATTAACCTTGAGTAATCTTTCAGCGGTTCAGCGATGGCATTTCTAATGGATGCGTCAGATTGACGAAGTTGAATTTGCAATACAAGGGCCAGGTGCCGATCGTTTTCCAGGCGTGTCAAATGCATGCCAATGAGCTTGGCCAGTTTTGCAAAAGGGTTTTGAATAGCATCCAGTTCCTTTTGGGCCAAAGAGGTAAACTCTCCCATCTTGACCTTAAACAAGGATATCAGTACATCTTCCTTGTTTCTGAAATATAAGTAAATGGTACCGTCCGCTACCCCTGCCTCCTTGGCAATTTTAGAAACCTGTGAGTTGTGATAACCATTCTCTGCTATAACTTTTACGGCAGCCTCAATAATATTTCTGTACTTGTCGCCTGTTCGTTTGGCCAATGGTAGTGCCAACTCCTTTGGTATGAAAAATATGCAATATAATAGTGTAGCTTAATTATACCATGTATTTCCCTTCTTCCAATACCCGAGCGGCAATTGATTTACGTAAAGAGATTACATTAGCCGGGTAATACTTACCCAAGCGCTTGGCAATGCTGGAGTTTGTACGCAGCATATCACCAGGCTCATACATGTAAGACAGGGCTTCCTTGGCCCAAACTTCAAACTGGGGGAAGGCGTTATATACATAGGCAGTGGCCAGCTCAATTTTAAACTCGGCATTATGGTCATTGTTACTGCCGGCCTTCCGTGCTCGTAAAAGAGCACTCTCCATGGCATAAACTTCTATGGCCATATCAGCGAGAATCTGTATCAGTTCTTGCTCCTTGGCCAATTTCTGATTGTATTGTTGCGCTGCGGTGCCACCGATCAGGAGGAAAAGTTTCTTGGCCCGGTGCAGCATGTCAAATTCAACTTCCATGGGATCTTCATCCCCGGAGGGCATCTTGGCCCTAAGGCCGGTTAGTTCTTCTTGTAGGTTCTGCGCAGCCTGCATTAACGGCAGTTGTCCCTTCATGCCGCGGCGGAGTAGGGTGGCGGGAATGATTAGGCGGTTAACTTCATTAGTACCTTCAAAAATCCTGTTAATGCGGCTGTCACGGTAAAACCTTTCTACGGGATATTCTTGAGTAAAGCCATAACCACCGTGAATCTGTAATGCTTCGTCTACACAATAATCCAATGTCTCTGAACCATGTACTTTTGCTATGGAACACTCAATGGCATATTCTTCAATGGACTTACCTATCTCGCTGCCTTCCTTTTTGTCTTCCAATGCCTCTTCAATTTCCCCCACCATTCTATATAAAAGACTTTCGGAGGCATAGATTTTGATTGCCATTTGGGCCAGTTTGTGTTGAATCATACCAAATTTGGCAATGGGAATGCCGAATTGTGAGCGCTCAAGGGCATATTTGGCCGCTTCCCCTAGTGCCAGCTTGGATGACCCCACTGTACCTGCACCCAACTTATACCGGCCAATATTAAGCACGTTAAAAGCGATAACGTGTCCTTTACCTACTTCACCCAAGACATTTTCCACCGGGACTTTAGCATCTTCGAATACCAAAGGGCAGGTAGAAGAACCTTTGATCCCCAGTTTCTTTTCTTCCCCGCCTATGGAAAATCCAGGTGTATCACGGTCAACTATAAAAGCAGTAAATTTGTCACCGTCAATTTTGGCGTAAGTAATAAATACATCGGCAAAGCTGGCGTTACTGATAAATATTTTTTCCCCGTTTAAGATGTAGTATTTACCGTCTCCGGATAATGCTGCTTTAGTTTTAGCACCCAGGGCGTCGGAGCCGGCATTGGGTTCGGTGAGTGCATAGGCTGCTACCAGGTCACCGTTAGCCAGGCCGGGCAGGTACTTTTTCTTTTGCTCTTCGGTTCCGAACATAACAATGGGCAATGTGCCAATCCCGGTATGCGCGCCGTGGGTTACCGAGAAAGAGCCGCCGGCAACAATATTTTCGGCAATCAGGGCGGAAGCTACCTTTCCCATGTCGGTGCCGTCGTATTCCTCGGGAACATCAGCGGATAATAACCCCAGCTCCCCGGCTTTTTCCATTAAGGAGCGGGCAAGACCTTCTTTTTGTGTGTCCAGTACGTCCAGTAGTGGTTTTAGTTCATTATGCGCAAAATCGGCCACCGTGTCAGCCACCATTTTATGCTCATCGGAAAAGTCCTCCGGTGTAAAGATATTTTCCGCTTCAATTTCTTCCAGCAAAAACATACCGCCTTTTTGCATTTTTCAACACCTCGCAATTAATAGTTGGGGTCATGCTTACGGGTCTTTTTTAGACAGGATTAACAAGATCAACAGGATTTTTAGCTTTGCTTGTTTTCCTTCATTATTTTTTTGCATACAATATTATTAGCATTAATTTGTCTTGGCGGTTTTGTTATAATTTTAATAATTCTCATTAACTCTCATTAACTCTTAGTTAACACTTTAAAGTTTAAACTTATAACCAATTGGCTATTTTAAAAGTTATCTTTAAATCCCTTATCCTGCGAATCCTGTAATCCTGTCTAAAATGTGTTACCCAGCCTTCTATTAGCAATATGAAAACAGATATAACAAAGCTCAAGTATTTGTCGTTCTACCGTTTAAACCCTCTCGAATACTGCCGCGGCGCCCATGCCGCCGCCGATGCACATGCTGACCACACCGTAACGGGCTTGCTGTCGCTTCATTTCATGTAAGCAGGTGGTGGTGAGTTTGGAGCCGGTGCAACCAAGGGGGTGGCCCAGGGCAATGGCCCCGCCGTTAAAGTTTACCTTGGATTCATCCAGTCCCAGATCCTTAATAGAGGCTAAGGCCTGTGAGGCAAACGCTTCGTTAAGTTCAAACACATCCACCTGGCCCTTGTTGATGCCTGCCAGTCTAAGGGCCTTGGGAATAGCCACCGTTGGGCCAATGCCCATAACCTCGGGTGGACACCCTCCTACTGCATAGGATCTGAATACGGCCAGGGGCTTAAGCCCTAACGATTCAGCTTTCTTCCTGCTCATGATAACCACTGCAGATGCCCCGTCGCTGGTCTGGGACGAATTCCCGGCTGTAACGCTGCCCCCGGCTTTAAATGCAGGGCGCAATTTTCCCAGTATTTCCATTGTTGTGCCGGAACGAACTCCTTCATCAATATCGAAGGTAGATTTGTCTTCAACTAACTTACCTTTTTGGCGATAGGAATTCACTATTTCCAGAGGTACAATCTCTTCTTTGAACTTTCCTTCAGTGATGGCTGCTGCAGCCTTTTGGTGACTCTTTACGGCAAACTCATCCTGTTCCTGCCGGGATATGCCGTACCACTCAGCTACATTTTCAGCTGTATAACCCATACCCATGTAAGACTCGGGAATGCTTTCCATTAAGTCGGGATCAGGCAGCAGATTGTTACCGCCCATGGGTACTAGGCTCATACTTTCAACCCCACCGGACAGGTATACATCGGCAAAACCGGCCATGATACGGGTGGCCCCTATGGCGATGGCTTCCAGCCCGGAAGAACAAAATCTGTTTACGGTCACCCCGGGGACGGTGTTGGGAAGGCCCGCTTTTAAAGCTACCATCCGCCCTACATTCATTCCCTGTTCCGCCTCGGGAAACGAGCACCCCAGAATAAAGTCATCTATTTCAGCTGGGTCAAGGCCCGGTGTTCTGGCCAATACCTCTTTGACTACGGTGCTGGCCATGTATTCCGGCCGTGTATTTTTGAGTTTACCCTTTGGCGCTTTCCCCACTGCAGTACGTACGGCGCTGACAATTACAGCTTCACGCATTATTCTTAGGCCCCCCTTAATTCCTTAACGGCTTATTGGTTTTAAGCATGTGTCTTATCCGATCAAGAGTCTTTGGCTCGCCCAAAAGGCTCAAAAATGTTTCTTTTTCCAGCTCCAAAAGATCCTGCTCCGTTACCGCGGTACCCGGAGTTACACCACCGCCGGTGAGAATATAAGCCAGCTTTTTGGCGATTAGTGCATCATGTTTGCTGATTTGTTTACCCCACAGCAGGGTCTGAACTCCCAGCTCTATGGCAGCATAACCTGCTTTGCCCGGTGCTTTAAATGTTGTAGGCTTAGGCGGAGTGAAATTTTGGGCTGCTAATTCTAAAATGAATCTTTTGGCGTCACCTATTACTAGGTCCCTGTTTGTGGTGACACGGTCAAGCTCTCTCATTAGACCGAATTTAACGGCCTCGGGCCCGCTGGTGGCCACCTTGGCCATGGCTATATTTTCAAAGGCCCGGTTAACCATGGGCTGGATAGTATTGGTGCCGCCAATTTTGACCTGGCTGGAGGGTGTCTCCAACTCCTGGGCCCTTAGCGCCAACTCCTTGGTACCGCCGCCGCCGGGGATAAGACCCACTCCTACCTCTACTAATCCCATGTAAGTTTCGCCGCAGGCGTTAACCCGGTGGGAGTGAAGACAGACCTCACAACCGCCACCCACTGCCATCCCGTGTGGGGCGGCAATAACCGGTTTTTTGCAGTATTTAAGCCGCATGTTAGCCTTTTGGAACTCATCAATCAGTATTTCTACTTCGTCCCATTCGTCATCTTCTGCTTCCATGAGTATCAAGAAAAGGTTGGCACCGACTGAAAAATGAGTACCGTAGTTGCCAATGACCAACCCTTCCCAATTATTTTCCACTTCTTTAACTGCATAGTTAATCATGCTTACTATGTCGTCCCCGATGGAATTGGCCTTACTATGGAATTCCAGGCAAAGCACTCCGTCTCCAATATCAATCAGGCTGGCACCTGAATTTTTCTTAATTACTTTACCCTGTTCTTTAAGGGGAGATAGGAATATGGCACCTGCAGGAACCCGTTCTTGAGCCGTTCCTTTACTATCCGGCTTGAATACATGCCTGATGCCTTCTTGCTTGGTATAGAAACTGCTGTGGCCCTCAGCCAGCAGGTCCTCTACAACCTTGGGGATTTTACCCCCTTCAGCCCGCAAACGGTCAGCCACATTCTTTACGCCCAGAGCGTCCCATATTTCAAAAGGCCCTAAATCCCAGTTAAAGCCCCATTTCATGGCATCATCGATAGATTGTATATCATCCGCAATTTCACCCAGCAAATGCGCGGCGTAGACAATGGTTTTACTGAGCACATCCCAGGCAAATTGAGCACCTTTATCTTTTCCATCCAGCAGTGCCTGCATCTGTCTTACCGGCGTTCCTGCCTGTTTTGCTGCCTGCAGCGAGGCAAATTGAGGTTTTTGTCTGGGGCGGTATTCCATAGTGTCATAATCAAGGCCCAGTATTTCCTTACCTTTTTCCGTCTTTACCTTTTTGTAAAAGCCCTGTTTTGTTTTGTCTCCCAACCACTTGTTATCCAACATCTTTTGCAGGAAGGCAGGAGTTTTAAATACTTCTTTTTCTTGGGGATCTATAGCTGCTTTATAGACATTTTGAGCTACGTGGACCAGTACGTCCAGCCCTACCATGTCCAGAGTGCGGAAGGATGCGCTCTTGGGTCTGCACATTACCCTTCCGGTAAGGGCGTCCACTTCCTCCACGGACAAACCATAGGCCGCCATGGAATTAATGGTAGCGCACATACCATACACACCTATTCGGTTAGCCACAAAGTTGGGGGTATCTTTACAGACTACAATTCCTTTACCCAAAACTTGCTCACCGAAACGGTACATAAAGTCAACTATCTCGGGCAGAGTGTCTTCCGCCGGTATAATTTCCAACAGTCTCATATAACGGGGCGGGTTAAAGAAATGCGCCCCCAGGAAGTGTTGCTTAAAATCCGGGGTGAGTCCCTCGCACATGGCATTAATCGATAAACCGGATGTATTGGAAGCAACAATGCTGCCCGGCTTACGGTGGTTTTCCACCTGCTTAAACAGTTTTTGCTTGATGTCCAGTCTTTCCACTACAACTTCAATGATTAGATCACATTCTCCCAGGTAATTCATGTGGTCTTCAAAGTTCCCGGGTGTGAGTAAATCTGCATTTTCAGACACATAAAAAGGTGCGGGCTTGGTCTTAACCAGCTGCTGCTTTGCATTGACGGCCAGTTTGTTGCGTACTTGTGGGCTTTCCAGTGTTAATCCCTTTTTCTCCTCCTCAGGGGTTAGTTCTCCGGGCACTATGTCCAGGAGATAAGTAGGGATTCCTACGTTAGCCAGGTGTGCGGCGATGGCGGCCCCCATTACCCCTGCCCCGAGTACGGCAGCTTTGTCTATGCTGCGCTTCATATGGCGACTCCTCCTTTACTCATATATTAAATAGGTAGTTAAATAACGGTCTTCGTTAAATCGTATGACTGAATACTCAATCATTTTTATATACAATAGTACATAATGCTCTTTAGGTCAATAGGTATAAATGCTTGAGTTTAACCGCTTAAACTTTGTGAATGACCATTCATGGTGTAATATTGACCATTTACATGTTAGTATTGACGTTTGGGAGTGGGTTGGTCATTGGATGTAGAAGGCAGGTTGTGGGTTCAAAGAAGCTGTGCCGTTAACCTGTCTTTTGCGCATAGCGAATGCATTGAATCGAGCCGTGGCCAGGCTTGGCGAAGTCGATAAGCGGAAGCGGGGCTGAGCACAGGACGTGCGAAGCCGCCCCCTGAGCCAGGACGGCGAATGGGGCGGGAACCCTGCTGGAGCGTGAGACTGAGCCTTAGTATGGCCCGGCGAGATGAATTGCAATGAGCGGGCGCAAAAGGCAGGTTGAGCAACCACCCTGGCGGCCCCAAGGGCCGGCCGATAATGACGAACCAGCTTTCGGCTGCCTCCTAATCCTCTTTTTTATTACTTAAAGTATACCTTGCAATATATATGAAAAGTGCTAAGGAGTAAAGTATTAAAAAGGCGCGAGTTAAGGGAACTGATATTAGCGTGCTTTTTTATCAATCCCGGCTACAAATACGAGAATTTCGGCCACCACTTCATACAGGGATTCGGGAATTTCTGTGCCCACTCCCAGCTGCATTAGTGTGCGGGCAAGGTTTTCATCCTTGTAAACAGGGATATTATGTTCGCGGGCCAGTTCTTTTATATACTGAGCTGTATAACCCTTTCCTTCTGCTACTACCACGGGGGCCTGGTTTTCATCGGGTAGATAGCGAAGGGCTGCTGCTACTTCAGAACCTTTCTTTTCTTCTTTACTCATATAACCACCCTTATACCTTATATTTTAAGATCAATAAAACCTGATGCCGGCATCCCCGGAAGTTCACCGGGGTTTTCCACGTGGATGCAGGACCAATGTATTTTTCCCCATCCCATTTCCTTTAGTTTTTCGCTAAAATTGGTGAATCCTTCCTTGATAGTCTTAACCGTTGAGGCCTTTGCCGCTGCGCATCGTATGGATAGTTTATCTTCCTGCTGCACTATCAAAAAGTAGATTTCCCCCAGAGAAGGAGCATTCAGGCCGAATACTAACCGGTGGCGGTTTTGACCCTCTTGCTGTTGATTATCTTCTTGGGCTGAAATCTGCTTGTAAAACTTAGCATTGGGAAAAAGTTCAGAGTTTAGAGGAATGGGAAGAAAAATATATTCATTCTGAGGGTTTGGGGTTTCTTTATTTATATTAGGCTGTCCCGTTGATGTTTGTTTGGTTAAACTGCTGGTAAGGTTTTTACTTCGACTGTTATCGGCGGCGCGGAGTAAACGGGCTTGAGCATCTCCGTCCTTTTGCGTTGGTTGCTTGCCCGGCAGCTGTGGCATTAAGGGGCCCGGCTTATTCGATTTCTGCTCTGTTTGTGTAGAAAGTATGAGTTGCAGTATTGCAGGCAACATATTGTTTATTTGCAAATAAGATCCCTTCTTTGAAAATACTATAACTCTAATTTAATGGTTAAGATTAGTATAAACAGAAATCTGTTCCACCTCAATAATTAGTTTAGTTTTATGACATTTAAATTGTTTTCGGCAGGGAATAAGCCGGTGGAAAAAGAACCCACATGAACGAAGTTAATCCGGTTACAATAAGTAGAAATGGGTGGAAAGGAGAGCGTTTTTATGAGTATAGTTTTTTGCGGTATTGCCCCCCACCCTCCCATTGCGGTTCCGGAAGTGGGCAGGGGCCGTGACAAAGAAATAAAGGAAACCCAGGAGGCCATGCTTGAATTGGGGCGGCGGCTTAAGGAGAAGAAGCCGGAGGTATTGGTATTTATTACTCCGCACGGCCCTGTTTTCTCTGACGCGGTGGGAGTATACACCGTCAAAAAAATGCAGGGTGATCTGGGCGAATTCGGGGCATCCGAGGTGAATTTTAATTTGCAAAACCACCGCCTGGGGGTATCAATTGTGGAGGCTGCGGGAGAGCTTGATGTCCCGGTGGCAGGAATAGATGAAGACATAATGAGCCGGGTAGGGCTGGATGACCGGCTGGATCACGGAGTTATGGTACCCCTCTATTTTTTACGTGAGGCTGGGGTAGATTGCCCGGTAGTTGTTGTTTCCATAGGGCTTCTTCCTTACCATGAAATCTACCGGGTGGGTTTGGCCATCCAAAAGGCATCCGACGCTAACGGCGTTGATACCGCCGTGATTGCCAGCGGCGATTTATCTCACCGGCTGACCTCGGATGCTCCGGCAGGGTATGACCCGGCAGGGGCCGCCTTTGATCGTGAAGTAGTGCGCCTGGTGGGGGAAGGAGATCCTTGCGGGCTGGTGACAATAGATCATGAACTGGTGGACAGTGCCGGCGAATGCGGCCTGCGGCCCATTATTATGGCTATGGGCTCGCTTGACGGGCTGGTGATTTCCCCGCAGGTTTTATCTTACCAGGGACCCTTTGGAGTGGGTTACATGGTGGCTGACTTTAAGCCTGGACGGCCGGACCCAGAGCGAAGATTGACAGAGAGGTTGCATATGGCGCAAAAGGAAAAAATGGGTAAGCACCGGGCAGCCGAAAGTTCACAGGTTAGGCTGGCCCGGGAAACATTGCAAAAACACTGCAGGGGTGAGCGGTTGGAGGATATCCCTGTACCGGAAGAACTTCTGCAGGAAAAGGCCGGGGCCTTTGTATCCATTAAAAAGAACGGCCAACTACGGGGATGTATTGGTACTATTGAGGCGGTACGCAGTAACCTGGCCGAAGAAATAATGGAAAATGCCATCAGCGCAGGCACCAGAGACCCCCGTTTTAGTCCGGTTAGCACGGATGAATTGGATGAGCTGGAATACAGTGTTGATGTGTTAGGTGACCCGGAGCCGGTAACAGGTATTGATGAACTGGACCCCCATGTTTACGGGGTTATTGTCCGCTCCGGCATGCGTAAGGGTTTGTTGTTGCCTGACCTGGAAGGAATAGATACAGCTGAGGAACAGGTATCCATAGCCATGCAGAAGGCCGGCATTGCTCCGGAAGAGGAAATAGAGTTGGAACGTTTTAAAGTTGTGCGTTACCTATAGGGGGTATGGAATTGCAAGAAGCCATGTTCTATGAGCAGGATGAAGGAGAAAGAACTTTTTGCAGGCTCTGCCCTAAATTATGTAATATAAGGGAAGGTAAGACCGGTTTTTGCCGGGTGCGCAAGAACGAGGGCGGCACCCTTTATTCCTTAAACTTCGGGCATTGTGCGGCGCTGGCCGTGGATCCCGTGGAGAAGAAACCTTTGTATCACTTTTACCCCGGCCATAGTATCTTGTCCCTGGGTGCCTCCGGGTGTAACCTGCACTGCGGATTTTGCCAGAACTGGAACATTGCTCACTCTGATCCTGGAACACGCCCGCTGTCACCCGGGCAGGCCGCTGACCTGGCTGCCAAGTATGCCGCCGGTGGTAAATGTGCCGGAGTTGCTTACACTTATTCGGAACCTTTCATGTGGTATGAATTTGTGTACGAAACTTCGCAAAAAGTGCGGGAAAAAGGGCTCAAAAACGTACTTGTGACTAATGGTTACGTCAACCCCGAGCCTTTAGAGGAGATTCTCCCTTATATTGATGCTATGAACATTGACGTTAAAGCCTTTACCGACCGGTTTTATAAGGATAATTGTGCCGGCAGGCTGGCTCCTGTTATGCGTACCGTTGAGTTGTCAGTCCCACTCTGCCATGTAGAAATAACCACCCTTTTGGTAAACGGTTTAAATGACTCTGAGCAGGAAATCAGAAAACTGGTGGACTGGGTGGCCGGCCTGGATCCCTCTTTGCCGTTGCATATTTCCCGTTATTTTCCCAATTATAAAATGGACCGGGAGGCAACACCGCTCAGCACCATGAAAAAGGCCTTGGAGATAGCGAAGGAAAAACTTAATTATGTTTATATAGGTAATGCTCCCGAACTGGACAGCGCTAATACTGTTTGTCCCCATTGCGGAGAGTTGTTGGTTAAACGGACGGGCTACTATGTAAATATAGAAGCCCTACAAGGGGATAGGTGTACTGCCTGCGGAAAGCAAATAAATCTGGTCCGGTGATGGACGTACCACGCTTTTTTATGGATTAATAAAGGATTGTTAATATTTGGTCCAGAATGATTATAATATTTTCAAAAGCACACTATGTAATCCCCTGACACAAAAGAAAGGGCAATTTTTGACGGGATTGACGGGATTCTCGGATAGAGATTAAAAACAATTAGAAAAGAAAAGGCAAATACATTAGACAGGATTACAGGATTCGCAGGATAAGGGATTTAAAAAAATAAGGGAGGAGGATATTAGTGAGCAAAAAGGTTGATAAGTTGGCTGATATGCTTTAGGAATTTCTTCAACTTTGCACGCGCGGTTAGTAAAAAGGATTCAATTGTATAATACTATGTATAATATAAAAAGATAGTGAAAAAAACTTTTTGGGAGCGTTGTTATTCTTGGCCAGCCCTAAGACTGAAAAGGTAAAACAGAAACTATATAGTTTATTGGAAAACCGAACGTTAACTCTCTACGCAGTATGTCAGCAAATGGGTGAATCCTTTGATCTTTTAACCGGAGCCCTGCAGTCCATGTGGGCAAAGGGTGAAATATCACTGGATATAGTGAAAAACAAAGACCTGCCGGCGGGAGATGAAGTAATAGTCATGAAGCCCGGCAGTACAACGGGAGAGACGCAACCACCGGACGGTCAATTCGTGGCCTTGAAGGTGGCGTCATGTAAGTCTCGCCTAGTAAATGAAGTTAGAAGCAATATTGAAAAGCTATTGTCCGATGGGCTTCCGCGCCGGGAAGAGGAGTTGGCGGAGCTTGTTCCTTTGTACGGTATTACACCGGCATCCGTACCGGGTGTAATTGTTTTGCCGGACGGGAAATATACACTGCGGTCTGTAGAAGAAGGAAGGGCCGAGTTAAAGCGCAGGCAGCGCGAAGCTCGCCTCAATGCCGGAAAGGTGCGCCGTCAGAAAGAGATGATTAATAAGTTGATGGAAGGCGGAGGGCCGGTTTCGGCAGAAGCACTGGAACAAGCACTGGGGGAACCCCTGTCTCCGGAAGTTGCCCGCAATTTAGTAATTTTAACCGGAGGGGATTATGCTCTACCGGATAGCTCTGCTGCACTGGATGACATTGCGCTATATATTGGGCGGCGTGAACCTCTGGGGCAAAAAGCTTTTGTTAAAATGTTCAGGGATCATAAAAAGTTAGTTTCATCCATCCGCAAAGGCAAAGAGGTACAGCCGTTTATTATATTGCCGGACGGCCGCGTTACGGTGGAGGAGCATCCTGCGGGTCAAAAAGAGTTAGAGCGCAGGGAAATACTGGCTAAAGTGCAACAAAAGCTTGTTAATTTAATGCATAATAATGCCTTTTTTACCTTTACCGGCTTTAGCGGCATGGAGAAAAAAGCCGCGGTACAAAAAGCGGTAGAAGAAGGATGTACGTGGCTTGAATTGGAAAGAAAAACCTTTTGGTGCTCTCCACTTAAATTCCCTCCGCGGCAGATGGCGGAGGAAATGAAAAGCTTAACCGGCCTGGAGTTTAGTTCCGGTGGCAAGCAAAAAGTTCCTGTGGTCTACCTACTGGAAAACTCGCTCAAACCCGGGGAAGTAGCGCGGAAGTTTTCTATTAGACCTAATCAGGTTGTAAGTCTCCACCAGTCGGGTTACTTACCTGGAATTGTTCTGGAAGGGGCCTTGCGTATTTGGTCGGGGCCTTTAGAAATGATCCGCCCGGGGGGCGGCCTGGATAGGGCTATCAGGCGAACGGAAGAAATAGGTGTACTGGATGCCGCACGCATTTTGGGCATTCCTAAGGATAACATTCATAAATTGGTGCGGGAAGGTCACCTTGCTCCTGTACAAAGGCACGGCGGGGCAAAAAGGTCAGGCAAGGCATTTCGCCGAGGTGACGTGGAGGATCTGCTTGGGGTGGTATCGCAATTAAAAGAAAAATGGGAGGCAGCCCGCGCACGCAAGCTAAAAGGCGGGAAAAGAAGGCCGGACCGGGATAAGGAAGAAATTCCGAAGCGCCCGGATGCTCCCATCACCCTGGACACTTTCCAGACAACAGCCATCCAAGCGCTGGAAGAGGGCCTTTCTGTGTTGGTTGCTGCTCCCACCGGCACCGGTAAAACGCTGATTGCGGAAAAAGTGGTGGAAAAAGTATTGGCAGAGGAACGTGAGGTCATCTACACGTCTCCTATAAAAGCTTTATCCAATCAAAAATTCAGGGATTTTATCAAGTTGTACGGCCGGGAGCGGGTAGGGCTGATAACCGGTGATGTTTCAATTAATGAAAGGGCCTCGCTGTTGGTAATGACCACGGAGATTTTCCGTAACTGGTGTTTTTCCAACCCTGAATGGATGTCCAATATTTCCTTTGTGATTTTTGATGAAGTGCATTACTTAGATGACCCACACCGGGGAACAGCCTGGGAGGAAAGTATTATTTTTGCACCGCCGCACATTAAGATACTGGGCCTTTCAGCCACCGTGCCCAATATTCATCAATTGGCCGCCTGGATGTCAGATGTTAGGCAATATCCGGTATCTGTTGTAGAAGAGAGGGAAAGGGCTGTGCCTCTGGTTACTAAATGGGTTACTTCGGGCGGAGAAGTCTTGAACGAGCGGGAAGCCCGGGAGGAAATCGACCCTGAATCCTACGAAGATGAGGAAGTGTATAAAGAAAGATACAATATGTGAGGAGAGACGCTTTTTGAGAAACACGTCATCTTGTGTTGAGATAGTAGATGCCATACAAGAACATTTGCCTGCCCTTTACTTTGTATTCAGCCGGGGGAAGACAGAAGGGCTGGCCGAAGATTTGGGCAGGGAGTGGGACTTCCTGTTACCCGACGAAAAACAGCAGGTGGAAAAAGCTATTCAACAGGCAGAGCAGGAAAATGCCAACATGTTTGGCGGGCGACGTAATAATTTACGCCGCTTACTGCTCCAGGGAATAGCTTATCATCATGCCGGCCTTTCCCCTGCCTTAAAAGAAATAGTAGAGAATCTTTATGAGACCAGACTCATTTTTGTTCTATTTTGTACTGAAACGTTTGCCGTAGGAATTAATTTTCCAGCGGCCAGTACTGTTTTTGAATCCTGCCGTAAATGGGACGGGGAGGCCCATCGAACAATATTAAACCGTGAATTCTATCAAATGGCGGGCAGGGCAGGCCGGCGGGGGTTTGATAAAGTGGGCCGGGTCTATATACGTATTGATGAAAGGTTTCCTGAACAGACAGGCTTTTTTGATGAGGAACAAGTGGAACCTGTACGAGGGAGACTTACCATCTCTCCCAATACTGTGCTTAGTTTGTTGTGTTGGAAAACCGATGCCGAGATTCAAAAGTTTCTGTCCCAAAACCTGGCGGTCTACCAAAACAATTTGGAAACAGCGCGGCTGGATAAGGATATTGCTTCCATGGATGAACGCATGGAAGAATTAAAAGGTTGCTTCTGTGATCAAATGGACACTCCGCCGTGTCCTATGTTTCGCCGTAAATTGAATAAAGAACTGAACAAGCTCCGGCGTAAAAGGAAGCGCAGGAAAACAGACCGGTACCCGGGCAGGATAGAGCAGATAAAATCAATGCTGGCGGAAAAAACCAAGAACTGTATGCATCACGCGTGCACTGACGCCCAGGAGGAGATGGGAGGCCTTAAGGAGCAAAGATCCCATTTAATGCGGCGCCGGAGCATGTTGAATCGTATGACCACCGATTATCCCAAGGAATTTGACAAAATGGTAGAGCTATTAAGGTCAATGGGCTATGTTGACGGGCGTAACCTATTGGCCCGGGGTGCTTTTGCCCTCTATGTGCATGTAGAGGAATTACTAGTTACCGAACTGGTTTTTTCCGGCATCATCCACGAAGCATCACCGGCGGAAGTTGCTGCTATCCTGGCCGGGGTAGATTATTATCCCGGACGGGATGAAGTGGTGCTGCCGGGAGAATATGAAATGGACGAAGTAGGGGTGCTTTTAAATGACCTGGAAGAGATGGGTGTTCCAGAACATCTGCGTGCGTGGTCACCGGTGCCCGGCCCTCTGGCTGAAGCGTGGTATAACGGTGCCACCTTTGAGCAGCTTATGGGACGGTGTAACTTACATGAAGGGGATGTCTTTTCCTTACTCAGGCGGGCGATAGACCTGCTGCGTCAAATGGAGCGTGCTGCGGGAGAGGACCGCGAATTAAAGGAAAAGGTGTTTCACATACGGCGTACTCTGGACAGGGATGAAATAGCGGTGCTGCTCTAACAGGATTAACGGGATTCGAATAATATACCGGGTTTAATCAATCCCGTTAATCCGTTCCACGGCGCGCCGTTTTTAGGGAGGGATATTTGATGATGAAATGTAAAGATTGTAAAGACAGAAAATGTTATACCGAAGGGAAAACGTGTTTTCCTTGGACGGAAAAGATGGAAAGTGTTTACAGTGATCCTGTAAATAAAAGAATGCATGCTACTTCCACTGCCCTGGAAGGAAATTACTATATGCAGCTCACCAGGTTGGAGGAAGTAATAAAGTTTGCGCAGGAAATGGATTATAAGCAGATAGGGATTGCTAATTGCATTGGGCTGGCCAGAGAGGCTGAAGTGATAGCCAGCATTTTAGAGCAGTTTTTTACGGTTAAGGTTGTATGCTGTAAGGTATGTGGTAAAGATAAAAAAGACCTCGGTTTGACGCAGATAAACAAAGATAAATATGAATCTATGTGTAACCCTGTGGGACAGGCGCTCTACCTGAACCAGGAAAAAACCGACCTTAATTTGCTGGTCGGCCTCTGTGTAGGGCATGACATTTTATTTACTAAGCATTCAGAAGCACCGGTAACTACGTTGGTGGTTAAGGACCGGGTGCTGGCTCACAACCCGCTGGGAGCAATTTACTCCCGCTATTATCTAAAAAATAAATTTAAAGTTCCAGATATTTTATAAACAGATGTAGACACAAGGCCGGCAAGGGATCTCTCATACATACCTGGAAAAAAAGCATAAGCACTCCGGTGAAGGAATGCTTATGTTTAAACCTGCTTTAATAGAATGATTGTTTCTCCTATACTGTTTTTACTCTGCGGCAGCTCCATAAAAGCCACCACAGAACGGCATGGCGAATACTAACAGTATGAGGATTAAGAACAGAATAAAGGAACCGCTTCCTCCTGCACCATATGCCATTTATGCTTACCCCCTTTGCCAATGTGTTTTCCCTCGCAATTTTATAATATGTAAATCATAGGGAAAGCGTTACAAAGTTTATCTGCTTGTTAAGACTCCCACTTCTATAAGAGGGAGTTTATCTTTTTAATTACTAAAAGCTTTCACCAGTTCCTTACGAGGAAAACTGAGAAATTAGTCGAACTGTAAATAGGATACGACTATTCTTAGGAAAGAGGGGACTGTGTTGAAAGTTTACAAGTATGGTAAATTAATTATGCTAACCCTGATTATAGCCACAGGTCTGATTGCGGGGTGTGCCGGGCAGGAGGAAGAACAGGCTGATCCGGTAAAGTTTGGAGTGCTTCCCATTATTGACAATCTTCCTTTCTGGGTGGCCCAGGAAAAAGGATACTTTGAGGATGAGGGAGTGCAAGTGGATTTGGTACCCTTTGACAGTGCCATGGAGAGGGATAGTGCCATTTCCGCCAAACAGATTGACGGGGCTTTAGGTGACCTACTGGCTTTAGCAGCCATGAACGGCGGAGGAGTTTCTGCCAAGGCTGTAGCCCTGGGTCAGGGTGTTACACCGGAAGAAGGCCGCTTTGCCCTGGTATCTGCACCGGGCTCAGGTATTACAAGGCCTGAACAATTAAAGGACGTGCAAATTGCGGTATCACTAAATTCCATTATTGAATATGTTACCGACAAGCTGCTTATGGGTCAGGGATTTAGTGAAGAAGATATTCAAAAAACGGCCATCCCTAAGATCCCCGCCAGGGTAGAGGCTCTTTTAAGCGGGCAGGTGAAAGCAGCTGTGCTGCCGGATCCCCCCGCGGCCATAGCCGAGCTCAAAGGTGCAAACCTGGTTATGGATGATACCACCAGGAATATATCCCAAACCATCATCTATTTCCGGCAGGATACCCTGGACAACAAATCGGAGCAAGTAAAGGCTCTGATGCGTGCTTACACACGGGCCGTACAAGATATTCAAACTCAGCCTGAGGCCTTTGACAACATTCTTATGAATAAGGCTCGCGTGCCCCAGGAAGTACTTGAACAGCCGGAAAAAACCGGCATGCAGGTAGTATTTTCTGCGCCGGAACTGCCGGCCAGGGAAGATATTCAAGAAGTGGTAGAGTGGATGCTGAAGCATGAGCTTTTGTCAAAGGAATTGACTTACCAGGACCTGGTTTATGAAAAGGTGTTGCAGTAAGTGTCCATGGTTACAGTAGAAAAACTTAGTGTTACATACCGGGGAGAAAACGGAGAAGTTGATGCCCTGCACGATGTTTCGCTGGCATTAGAAGAAGGCGCCAGTTGTGCCGTTATCGGCCCTTCAGGGTGCGGCAAATCAACACTTTTGTTTGTACTTGCCGGCCTGAACGGCCAATGGAACGGGCGCGCAGCCATAGGCGGCAGGCACCCGGCACCGGGAAGGCAGGAGATTGCCTTGATTCTTCAGGACTATGGCCTGTTACCCTGGAAAACCGTCTGGCAGAATACAGTGCTGGGCTTAAAAATACGTGGCGTTTCCGGCCCGGATCTGCGGGCGCGCGGGGAAAAAGTGCTCAGGCAGATGGGAATCTGGGAACTTCACAGCCTTTACCCGGCTCAGCTCAGCGGCGGGCAGCGGCAGAGGGTGGGTATTGCACGTTCCTTAAGCCTGGAGCCGGACGTATTGTTAATGGACGAGCCTTTTTCCTCCTTGGATGCGCTGACGCGGGAAAGATTGCAGGATCTGGTATTAGAAATATGGAAAAGAAGGTCCCTTACTATGGTTTTGGTCACCCATAGTATAGAAGAAGCTGTTTTCTTGGGAGAGAGAATTATTGTTCTTTCCCCGCGGCCCGGACGTGTAGTAAAAGCTATAAATAATCCTCTGGCCGGGGATGTCGGTGCAAGAAAAGATGCAAGATTTCATTCCCTGGCTACAGAAATAAGGAGGACTTTGGTTGAAGGAATGCAGTAAAAACATACTACCCCGGGCCGGGGCTGTGTTGGTGCTGCTGCTCCTCTGGCACATGCTGGCACGCGCACTACAGCTGGCCATTCTGCCGGGGCCTCTGGAGGCTTTCAGTGTCTTTTTTGCGGAAATGCAAAAGGGGCTCGGTCACCATTTTTTGATCAGCACTTACCGGGTACTGGCAGCCATACTGGTATCCTTTGCTGTGGGAGTGCCTCTGGGCCTTTTGCTCGGGCGGGAGGAGAAACTTGACCGGTTTTTTTCCCCTTTCGTCTATCTCATCTATCCTATTCCTAAGGTTGTTTTCCTGCCCCTGGTAATGGTTTTACTGGGGCTGGGTGATCTTGCCAAAATATTTTTGATCACCCTGGTGGTTGTTTTTCAAATTTTCATGACTACCCGGGATGCGGCTAAGGGTGTAAACAAAGCTGTTATATATTCCATGCAGTCCCTGGGTGCGAACCGCTTACAGATATACCTGCACGTGGTATGGCCTGCCTGCCTTCCCAAAGTGCTAACAGCCCTGCGCATAGGTTCCGGTACCGCCATAGCAATACTCTTTATTGCTGAAACCTGGAGCAGCAGAGTAGGCTTGGGATACTATCTCCTTAATGCCTGGTCTTCCTTTATGTGGGATAAGGTTTTTGCCGGTATCATTGGCATGGCGTTGTTGGGCTTTATAATTTATACCGCACTGGATTTCCTGGAGCGCAAATTATGCCCTTGGGAGTATGTTTAAGACAAATATAAAATTAGACGAATTAACATAAACATGGTACTATATTAGCAAGTACCAACAGACATTCAATGTTAAGATTTATTGTTCAACTATCTAAAAAAATAGAAGTTTTCACGGGGAGTCCATAATTTGGGCTGAGAAAGGACTAGTGAGTACCTGACCCAGAGAACCTGATCGGGGTAATGCCCGCGTAGGGAAGGTTATTCGATTTTATGGCGCACCTTGTCTACGAGGTGTGTTTTTTATTTTTTGACAAAAAAAGAAGGGAGAACTATAAATGACACAATTGGAAGCAGCAAGGCAGGGCAAGATTACCGAGGCTATGAAACAGGTGGCGAAAGAGGAAAACCGGGACCCCGAATTTATAAGAAAGGGGATAGAAGACGGAACCATCGTCATTCCCTGTAATAAAAACCATGCCGGTTTAAGGCCCATGGGTGTGGGGGCGGGGCTTAGAACCAAAGTCAATGCTAATATCGGTACCTCCACCGCCTATCCGGACCTGCAGGAGGAAATGGCCAAACTCCGTACTGCTGTTGAAGCAGGCGCTGACAGCGTTATGGACTTGAGCACCGGGGGAGACCTGGACAAAAATCGCGGGGCCATAATAGAGAATTGTCCGGTTATGGTGGGTACGGTCCCCCTTTACTCGGCCATGGTTGATGCCCAGGAAAAACATGGTGCCATGGTAAGCTTAACGGCAGACGATTTGTTTCGCGGTATTGAAAAACATGCTGCCCTGGGTGCCGATTTTCTTACTGTGCACTGTGGTGTTACCCGTCAAGTTGTAGAGACACTTAAACAGCAGGGGCGGATTGCGGACATTGTGAGCCGGGGGGGATCCTTCATTACCGGCTGGATGTTCCACCACGGGAAAGAAAACCCCCTTTATGAACAATATGACCGTTTGCTGGATATTTGTCTTCAATATGATGTCACCCTTAGTTTGGGTGACGGGCTGCGCCCCGGCTGTTTAAGTGATGCTACCGACCGTGCCCAAATTGCTGAATTAATCGTACTGGGCGAACTGGTTGAGCGTGCCCGTAAGGCAGGAGTTCAGGTAATGGTAGAGGGACCGGGGCATGTGCCGCTGGACCAGGTAACAGCAAATGTGCAACTGCAAAAGAGCCTTTGCAAAGGTGCCCCCTTTTATGTGCTGGGGCCGCTGGTAACGGATGTTGCACCGGGGTATGATCATATAACGTCAGCAATAGGTGGTGCCGTGGCCGGCATGGCCGGGGCAGATTTTTTATGCTACGTCACCCCCGCCGAACACTTGGGGCTGCCCACCGAGGAAGATGTGCGGGAGGGCGTAATGGCCTGCCGCCTGGCAGGCCATGCTGCAGATGTAGCAAAAGGATTACCCGGAGCTATTCAGTGGGATCACCAAATGTCTGAAGCCCGCAAGGCTTTGGACTGGGGCAAGCAGAAGGAGTTAGCTCTGGACCCCATAAAATTCAGCCGTTACCGGGAGGGCAGGAATTCTGAAGATACAGAGGCCTGCACCATGTGCGGTGATTATTGTGCCATGCAAATAGTAGAGCGTTATCTCGGTAAAACCGGACCCTCGTAAAAAGCTTCTTGAAAGGGGACTTAGCTCATGAAAATTGCACTAACCATAGCAGGTTCCGATTCCGGTGGCGGTGCCGGCATTCAGGCTGATTTGAAAACATTTGCCGCCCATGGTGTCTACGGTGCCTCTGTGATTACGGCAGTTACCGCTCAAAATACAACAGGTGTAAAAGGGGTAATGGAAATAGACCCCTCTTTCGTGGCCCTGCAGATGCAGGCCGTTTTGGAGGACATGGATGTTGCTGCCGTCAAAATCGGTATGCTGTCCGGCCCTGAAATAATAAGGAATGTGGCTTTAACCTTACAAGATTACCCTCATATACCGGTGGTACTGGACCCGGTTATGGTAGCCAAAAGCGGCGACCATCTTTTGCAGCCCGAGGCCAGGCAAGCTTTAACTGACCACCTGTTTCCACTGGCCCTGGTAGTCACCCCTAATCTGCATGAAGCCGGGGTTATTACCGGTTTTCCGGTGCAAGACATGGAAACCATGGAAGAGGCGGCCCGTATAATTAAAGCAATGGGTACCGGCCACGTACTGGTAAAAGGCGGCCACCTGCCCGGGGATGCAGTGGACTTATTGTTCGATGGTACCGGGTTCGTTACCTACTCGGCACCGCGCCTTTCTAATAAAAATACGCACGGAACAGGGTGTACTTTTTCATCTGCCATTGCCGCAAACCTGGCCAGGGGCATGGAACTTAAAGACGCTGTCCAAAAGGCTAAAGAATACATTACCGGCGCCGTTGAAAATGCTTTCCCCGTGGGCAAAGGAGTGGGCCCTACTAATCATTTTTTCGATATAACACGCCAGGGAGTGTGATGCAGTGAAGATAACGGTAAACGGTGAACAGCGAAATTTGGATCAAAAAGTATCCTTGCATGAGTTTCTGGAGCAAAACAAAATTAATTTAAATGTAGTGGTTGTGGAACATAATTACGTCATCGTGGACAGGGAAAAGTGGAAAGACATAGCTCTTAAAGACAGAGACAACCTGGAGATCCTGCAATTTGTGGGGGGAGGCTAAAAAATGACTGATAAACTTAAGATAGGGGAACAAGAAATAACTAATCGTTTTTTTACCGGCACAGGGAAGCACTCTAACGACAGTATCATTCCTCAACTGGTTCACGAGTCAGGTATAGAAGTTGTTACAGTGGCACTGCGCCGGGTGGACTTAACATCACCCGAAGAAAATATTTTGCATCATATACCTAAGGGCTGTATTCTGCTGCCCAACACATCCGGGGCCAGGAACGCGGAAGAAGCAGTGCGTATTGCCAGGCTGGCCCGAGCCTGTGGCTGCGGCGACTGGATAAAAATTGAGGTTATTAGGGATAACAAATATTTACTGCCGGACAATTACGAAACAGCAAAGGCTGCCGAGATGTTAGTAAAGGAAGGGTTTGTGGTTCTACCTTATGTGAGCCCGGATTTGATGGTGGCCAAGGATTTGGAAAATGCCGGTGTTGCTGCCGTGATGCCCCTGGGTGCGCCTATTGGTACTAACCGCGGTTTGCAAACTAAAGAGATGGTTCGTATTTTAATTGATGAGATCAACCTTCCTATCATCGTGGATGCCGGTATCGGGCGGCCTTCAGAGGCAGCTGAAGCCATGGAAATGGGAGCGGCGGCGGTTCTGGCCAATACTGCGGTGGCTACGGCATTGGATCCTGTTAATATGGCCAAGGCCTTCAGCATGGCTGTGGAAGCCGGGCGCAGGGCATATTTGTCCGGCCTGGGCCCCATTAAAACAGAGGCTGAAGCCAGTTCGCCCCTTACCGGTTTCTTATCTTAAACTTTTTCTGGCATCAACCGGATACGGGGCTTTTGATGAAAGGGGGAATTAAAATTAGTTTTTACCACACTTATGAGAGAATGAAGGGTTTTGACTTTAAAAGTTACTGGGATGGTCTTGGCGATGCAGATATTCAGAGGGCTTTGTCCAAAACCACCATCAATGAAATGGAATATTTGACTCTTTTATCTCCCCGGGCTTCCAACTACCTGGAAAAGATGGCCCGGAAAGCACACAGGCTAACCATACAGCACTTTGGGCGAACCATGCAGCTTTTTACACCTATGTACCTGTCCAATTTCTGCAGCAATCACTGCGTATACTGCAGTTTTAGTGCCAGACATAATTACATGCGTAAAAAACTTACCCTTGAACAGGTGGACGCGGAGGCAAAGTATATTGCGGCAACCGGGCTCAAGCACATCCTTATTTTAACCGGCGAATCACCCAAACACAGCCCGGTTTCTTATATCGAGGATTGTGTAAAGGTATTAAAACGTCATTTTGATTCCATAGCCATAGAGATTTATCCGCTGGAAATGGAAGATTATAACCGGCTTGTGGATGCGGGGGTGGACGGCCTTACCGTTTTCCAGGAGGTATACAACGAAGAAACTTATCAGCCACTGCACCCCCGGGGTCCCAAAAAGAATTACCGGTTTCGCCTGGATACACCGGAACGGGGCTGCCGGGCCGGTATGCGCAATGTTAATATAGGCGCTCTGCTGGGCCTGGAAAACTGGCGCCAGGAAGCCTTCTTTACCGGGCTGCACGCAGATTACCTGCAGGATAAGTACCTGGACACCGAAATCAGTGTGTCCATACCCAGGATAAGGCCCAACGTGGGAGGTTTTACCCCCAAGTATGATGTGCAGGACCGCCATCTTGTGCAGGTCATTTTGGCCCTACGCTTGTTTATGCCCAGGTGCGGTATAACACTCTCCACGCGGGAAAGCCCGGATCTGCGTGATAACCTGGTCCCGCTGGGGATTACCAAAATGTCAGCCGGCGTAAGCACAGAAGTGGGTGGGCACACCGAAGACAGTTCCGGAACGGGGCAGTTTGAAATATCTGATCAGCGAAGTGTGCCGGAAATAAAAGAGATGCTGTTGAGTAAAGGCTACCAGCCCGTATGCAAAAACTGGGAGCCGTTGGACGGAGCTGCTGGCTGGTGAACAATTCCTTTAACAAAGCATTAAAAGAATGCCTGGGCGAGGAAAACTGGCGCAAGGTTCAGCAGGTAAAAGTAGGTATAGCCGGTGCCGGAGGTTTAGGCTCCAACTGTGCTCAGCACCTGGTGCGCTGTGGGTTTAAACAGTTGGTGTTGGCCGATTTTGATCGGGTGGATTATTCCAACCTGAACCGCCAGTTTTTTTTCCAGGAGCAAGTTAATTTGTTAAAGGTTAATGCCCTTAAAAGTAACTTGCAACAGATTAACCCGGCAGCACAAATAGAGGCGGTGCCGGAAAAGCTCACTAAAAACAACATGATGAAAGTGTTTGATCGATGCCAGGTGGTAATTGAAGCCCTGGATAATGCTCAATGCAAGCGAGAACTGGTGGAAGTATTTATTAACACCGGCAAGCTATTGGTTACTGCCTCCGGCATTGCCGGCTGGGGAAAAAGCGATGACATTAGAGTGCGCCGGGTTAGAGATAATTTTTACATTATAGGAGATATGGTTTCGGAAGTGGGAAAAAATTGCCCACCTGTTTCACCCAGGGTAAACATTGCAGCAGCTAAGCAGGCTGATGTGGTGTTAAGCTGGGTTTTAGATGGAGGAAGTATTGAATAACAGCCGGCCACTGTAAAACGGAGGTTTTATTTTGCTAAATACAGACATTTACGCCATTACCGCGGAAGAATATTCCCTGGGCCGCTCCAATATTGAAGTGGTTAATGAGCTGGTTAAAGCAGGCATTAAAATCGTTCAGTACCGGGAAAAAGAAAAGAAGAAACTTTACCAGTTTGAAGAATGTAAAATAATCAGGGAAATAACCAGGGCTGCGGGTGTCACCTTTATAGTTAATGACAATGTGGATTTGGCACTGCTGGTTGGTGCCGACGGGGTACACGTAGGCCAGGATGACCTGCCGGTGGAAGAGGTGCGCAGGTTGGTGGGTGATAAAATGATGATAGGACTGTCCACGCACTCACCGGAGCAGGCACGCGATGCCGTTAAGCGCGGTGCCGATTATATAGGTGTAGGCCCTATATTCGCCACCAAGACCAAAAAAGATGTATGTGACCCGGTGGGCTTGGAATACCTGGAATACGTTGCTAAGAATACTGATATTCCTTTTGTGGCCATTGGGGGCATCAAAGAGCATAATCTAAAAGAGGTAAAAGACAGGGGTGCCACCTGCATGGCTATGGTCACTGAAATAGTGGGGGCGCAGGACATTTCGGGCAAGATTAATTCTATTCGAGAGCAACTAAAACCATAAAAATGGACTTTTTTTTACGAAAATAAATGTTAATTCTAGTTTGTGTATATGGTTTATGTGAGTTTAGACTGTATAAAACCTACCGCATAGACCGGTAGGTTTTAGTTCGTCTTAACCAGTTTAATACCAGTAAATCAACTACTTATTTTTACTCTATATTCATAACCACGTCGTTAACATTGAGATTATCACCAGCACCCACTTTTATTTCTTTAATAACTCCTTCTTTAGGTGCATATATTTTTACCTCCATCTTCATAGCTTCAATGGTTGCAACTTCGTCATTCGCTTTCACCTTTTGTCCTTCACTTACATCGATCGACAAAACAGTGCCGGGCATGGGTGTAGAAACTTCCATTTAAAAAAACCTCCTGTCTTTTTATCACTACTTTTAGCTTAATCTTTACCTAACCTTTGCTTTAAAGAATCTGTAGGATGTATCTTAAATTAATCACCCCCGTCGATGCCTTTTAAAAAAATTAATGGCTTTAGCCTGCGGCTTTTAAGAGATTGTGATTTAACCAGTTAAGTAAGCGCTGAAATAAGCGCACCGGCACATACGGCGGTACCAATTACGCCGGCCACATTGGGCCCCATGGCATGCATAAGCAGGTAGTTTTGCGGGTTTTCCTTGGCCCCCATCATGTGTACTACCCTTGCGGCCATGGGAACAGCGGAAACACCGGCGGCTCCGATAAGTGGATTAATTTTTTGCTTACTGAAAACATTCATCAATTTGGCCATTAGCACTCCCCCGGCACAAGCAATGATGAAAGCTACAATTCCTATGGTGAAAACACCGATTGTATCCAGCCGGAGAAATGTAGCGGCAGTCATTCTTGACCCTACACCCAGTCCCAAAAGAATGGTAACGATGTTCATCAAAGCGTTGCGGCTGACGTCCGTAAGGCGCTCAACCACGCCGCATTCCATAAACAGGTTGCCCAGCATAAACATGGAGATAAGGGGCGCGGATTTAGGCACTAACGATATAATTATGATACATGCCAATAGGGGGAAGACTATCTTTTCTCCTTTACTGACCATTCTTAGTTGAGTCATCACAATGCTTCGTTCCTGTTTGGTGGTAAGAGCCTTGGCCACCGGTGGAATGATAATGGGGACAAGGGCCATGTAGGAATATGCCGCCACCGCCACCGCGCCCAGCAGGTGAGGCGCCAGAGCATTGGAAAGGAATATGGAAGTAGGGCCGTCAGCGCCGCCGATGATACCGATGGCCCCCGCTTCAGGTAATGTGAATCCCAGCAGCAGTGCGCCAAAAAAGGCCCCGTAAACACCCAACTGTGCCGCCGCGCCCAATAAAAATGTTTTAGGGTTGGCCAGTACCGGGCCGAAATCCGTCATTGCGCCCAGACCCAAAAAAATGAGTGGTGGTATAAGTTCATTGGAAATACCGTATTTATAAAACATCTCAAACAGACCATGTTCTCCTAATAAACCAGTCAAAGGAAAATTTGCTATAAATACTCCAAAGCCAATAGGTATTAATAACAAAGGTTCTATCTGTTTTTTAATGGCCAGGTAAAACAAAACAAAGGCCACGGCCCACATAATCAAATTACCCGCAGTTAGATGAAACAGTCCCATGCCGGCAAGGTTTTTTGCAATTTGTTCTTCCACGAGAGTGTGCCTCCCTTTCAGATATAGTTCTGAGTGTTAATCCGCCAAGTTCGTTTAACAATGTTGCCTGCTCCTACGGTAACACGAGAAGAATGCCTGCATACCGCATTAAGAATATTGTATACACGATAATGGCTAAAAAATTAGCCTCAAGCGCCGGCGCTTTCTTGTTTCGATTTTCTTTGTTTGCTCTTTCTTTCAAATATTTTGCCTGTAACGATCACCGTTACGCTCAAGAGACACAATACGGCAAATACAGACATGATCCCTGTGACTGCTACAACAATTGCGGAAGACCAATCTACCATGCTGTCACCCCCCGGTACTTTTTTTTAATTATTTAAAAATTCTACCGATTAGTAAAATTGTAATTACTTTATCATCAACTGGCAACCTTTTTCTTAAATTGTTTTATATTGTTTCGATTTTGTTCTTTTTGGTAATGTGTTTTATATTTGTTTCAATGTGGCAGGAAAGATGAATAGGGTGCAGAATTTATTTACATGAGTTTAAAATATAATTATTATCCGAATCCAAATGTAAGGCGGTTGACATAATTATAATAAGGTTACCTATCAATCCTCTTAAAGGAGAGACATCTATGCCCTATAAGGACATGGTTGAAAAGCTGGCAGACCTTGTTAGAAACTCCGAGCGGGTTTATGCTTTAACCGGGGTAAGTATTAGTACCGAAAGCGGCATACCTGATTTTCGCAGCCTGGGGCCGGGCTTTTTGGCAAAAATTGATCCGGAGAAATCATTAAGTCTTACTGATTTGCATAGAAACCCTGCGCAATTTTATCAAAAATTTCTAAACCTGTGGTACAGTTTTGTTGATGCCCGGCCCAACCTAGGGCACTTGGCTCTGTCACAGATGGAGAAAATGGGCTTTCTAAAGGGTGTAATCACACAGAATATTGACGGGTTGCATAAGGCTGCGGGATCTAAAAATGTTTGGGAAATACACGGGCACCTGCGCACTGGATACTGCATAAGGTGTAACTACCAGTATTCCCTGCCGGAGATTGTCAGCCAGGTGGAACAAGGTTGTAATCCTCCTTTATGTAAGGATTGCCAGGGAATTATACGGCCGGGGGTGGTGCTTTTTGAAGATTTAATGAGCCCGGATTTTTTTAATGCCCGTTCAGAAATAAATGGAGCTGACCTGTTATTGGTGGCGGGTAGTAAGCTAAAGGTTCGGCCCGCGGCATCTCTACCGTCATTAGTACATAAAGTAGCCATTATAAGTCAGCGTACAACTACCTGGGATAAAAAGGCGGTGTTGGTGATCAACCGTTCTATCAGTAAAACGTTGGTTGACTTGGTGGACTGCCTGAGAGCCGGTATTTGAAGGGCATCAAATAGAAGATAAAAACCGGCTGACGCCGGTTTTTATCTTTTTTTCCTGGAGTTGTTCTTCGTTTTATCTTCCGGCGTTGCGAACATGGGCATGACTTCGGTATTGAATGCAGCCAAACCACTATTGACTTGCTTAATGGCTTCTCTCATACTGTTAACGGTGCCGGTAAGAGAGTTTAGCCTCTCCACTGGGTCAGGGGTATGCGCCATCATTAGTAGGACCATGGCTGCCAGGGGATTGGCAAAGAAATTGGAATTATCGGACATCCGCCACCCTCCTTTTTTGGCTTTAATCCAGAATATGTTTTGCAAGGCGGGATTGCTACCCAATAAGGGGTCAAATTAAAGATAAATGAGAGAAACCGTATCCAAACGCAAAACTCCTCTCCCCGGCTTTTTTATGAAAAGCCTTGCATAAACTGCATTACCTGGTGACTTATCCGAGATGTGGGTTATATGTTGGTAATGCGGTTTGGCATGCGGTGTTAACCGTAACACTAAACCTTCGCCTATAGTCTGCCGTTCAGCATCCAGCCACAACAACATTATTTCGGGGGGAGCGGAATTATCTCCGGGCAGACTGAAGCTGCCTTTAAGCTCATAACAATGACCCGGCACAACTATAATGTCCTGATAAACATATGCTTCTTGCTCCGGATTCAGTCCCAGGCTAACAGCCCGGGTCCCGGTAAGTGCATCGCCTGTCTGAGTGACATTATTTGTTTCCCAGTCAATCAAATGGTCTCCATTCCATTTGTTATACCCATTGTTGAGCAGCAGTTCTCCACGGAAAAGAATGTTCGGCGGCTCTCTTAAAGTTTCCGGTGAATTTTCCGACTTCGGTGGGCGGCGACTGTTTGTATCATTGCTGCCGGATATACGGTTTTTTTCATCGTTTTGCCGACGGTGTTGTTGCTCGTCTTTAGGTGGTTTTTCGTTTTCCGTGTGATTAATATTCTCATTTTTCGTGGTGGTAATTTTCTCCGCCTCACATTTTAATTGCAGATCTACTCCCCAGGGAGGCGGAACCTTTTTTTCTGCTTTCCACGGGCTTTGCCAAACAATTTTATCTGTAACGCTTTGGGGTAATTGTTCTTGTGCTACGTCAGCCGTCTCCTGTGTATTATTGTTATCAGGTGGTTCTTCGGGCTGTACGGTTTCATAGGTCAGAGATTCACTGTTTCCCTCTTCATCCTCTTCTAACCATACTGATGTTTGTTCTTCCGGCACGGCAGGTTCATCTATGCCATCAGTTTCACTATGCGGCTGATTTACCCGGTCTTCCGCCGGGATTCCTTCCTCATTTTTTGCCATTCTATTTTTCCTCCCGGTATTTCTGATGTATATCCCCACAAACCTTAGACAGTATTACAGGATAAAACACGATAAAAACCTTGGGTATTTCTTTGGGGTCTTTTATATTTTGACGGGATTAACGGGATCAAGCGGGATTTTGTTTTTCTAAATTTCCGCACTCAGCCTTTTATAAAGTAATCCATCCTATATTAAACACTAATCCAATAAATAAAAAAATAAATCTATAAAAATTAGTCCCTTAAAGCCCCTTACCTGCCCAAAAAATAAAGCCATTCACTCAAGCCCCCGTAATTAAACAATCCCATAAATCCCGTCGAAAAAAGGCCTTATCTTTTAATCTTTTAAATCGCAGACACGGACAACTTCTTAATTTAGCAAAGGCATCAATCCAAAGCCAGCCTAACTTACCTATCCTACAAATCCTGTAATCCTGTCAAAAAGTCTTTAATCTTTTAAATCTTTAAACCTTAGACAGGATTACAGGATAAAACACGATAAAAACCTTGGGTATTTCTTTGGGGTCTTTTATATTTTGACGGGATTAAAGGGATCGAACGGGATTTTGTTATTGCGCATTTATGAGACTTATCATATTTAAACTAATCCACTTTGTGTCATCTGCCCAAAAACAAAGCCATCCACTCCAAGCCCCCGTAATCCAACAATCCCATAAATCCCGTTAATCCCGTCGAAAAAAGGTCTTATCTTTTAATCTTTTAAACGTAGACACGAACAACTCCCCTTAATCAGCCAAGACGGCAATCCAAAGTCCGCCTAACTTATCTATCCTGCAAATCCTGTAA
The DNA here is from genome assembly GCA_016278505.1 of Clostridiales bacterium. GTDB lineage: Bacteria > Bacillota > Desulfotomaculia > Desulfotomaculales > VENG01 > VENG01. The sequence goes on along the minus strand of JADQBQ010000032.1, from coordinate 67,480 downwards.
TCCTGTCAAAAAGCCCTTAATCTTTTAATCCTTCTTTTCTTTTCATACTATGCAGGACGATACCCGGAAGTTTTACCATTATCATGTATATAAATAGTAATCACATATGCTGCTTGTAATTCAAGTTTGTGGGTAACATAAACCCATACCAAAATTATCATTGTATTTTTATTCATAGGATTGTATAATTATCACATTCGTTAGTTACAGTAAAGTGGAGGTGATGACCCTTGGTTAAAGTTGGAATTATCGGTGCCACCGGGTATGCAGGCTCTGAGCTGGTAAAGATTATCCACGCCCACCCGAAGGCGCAGTTGAAGGTTTTAACTACTAAGAGCTATGCAGGGAAACCCTTTTGGGAGGTTTACCCGTACCTGTATAAATATATTGATCTAACCTGTGAAAAACTGGACCTGCCGGCGTTAGTGGAACAAGTAGACGTAGTATTTACCGCGCTCCCCCACGGCCATGCTATGCCTGTGGGAGCCGAAGTTATTCGGCAGGGTAAGAAGCTTATAGATTTAGGAGCTGATTTCAGGTTTAAGGATTATAATCAATATGAAAAATGGTATCAGGTGGAACATACGGCAAGGGAACTACTTGAGCAAACAGTATACGGCCTTCCGGAGCTGTACCGGGAAAAAATAAAAAGGGCATCCATCATCGGTAATCCGGGGTGCTATCCCACCAGTGCCATTTTGGGGCTGGCACCACTGGTGGCAGAACGTTTGTTGGATCCGGACACTCTGATTATCGATAGCAAATCCGGTGTTTCCGGTGCGGGCAGAAGTCCTTCCGTGGGGACATTGTATTGTGAAGTCAATGAAAATATAAGGGCTTATAACATAGGTCTGCACAGGCACACGCCTGAGATCGAGCAAGAATTAAGTGCTGTATTTGGGCAGGCTATAAAACTATCTTTTACGCCCCACCTGACGCCTATGAACCGGGGTATTTTAAGTACCATGTACGGCAAACTGAATCGAGAAATGGACACCGGGGCTCTGCGCGAACTGTATGATACTTTTTATGAAACCGAGCCCTTTGTGCGTGTGCTGCCGCCCGGGATGCTGCCGCAGACCAAGGCGGTGACAGGTTCCAACTGCTGCGATGTGGCGGTAACCGCTGATCCCCGTACCGGCAGAGTGGTAGTAACTTCGGCCATAGACAACCTGATCAAGGGGGCGTCGGGGCAGGCAGTACAAAACATGAACATAATTTATGGTTTTGATGAAGCGGCAGGTATAGACAGCCCGGGTATGTACCCGTAGAGACGGTGATAAACCTGTCATTTGCGCATAGCGAATGAATTAAATCGAGCAGCTGCCAGGCTTGGCGAAGTCGATAAGCGGAAGCGGGACCGAGCACAGGACGTGCTCGGCCGCCCCTTGAGCCAGGACGGCGAATGGGGCGGGAATCCCGCTGGAGCGTGAGACTGAGCCTTAGCCTGGCCTGCGAGATTTACTGAATGAGCGGGCGCAAAAGACAGGTTCCATTGTAAAACCTTGATGTGGAGTGATAATCTTGAATGATATGCAAGAGAAAATAAAAGAGGTTGCCGGCGGCATTACGGCAGCCAGGGGATATTTGGCCGCAGGGATACGGAGCGGGTGTAAAAACGGCAAACGTGATTTAGCCCTTTTGTATTCCCAACATCCGGCTACTGCGGCCGGGGTGTTTACGCAAAACAAAGTAAAGGCCCATCCGCTGCTTCTAACTCGGGAGCGGGTGGCCAAGGGAAGCGCCCGGGCGGTTGTCATTAACTCCGGTAACGCCAATGCCTGCAATGGCAGTGGTGGTATGGAAGATGCCCGGAAAATGACGGCCGAGGTAAGTCGGCTGATGGGTATGGAAGAAGAAAGCGTGGTGGTTGCTTCCACCGGTGTTATCGGGCAGCCCATGCCCATGGATAAAATTATTTCGGGCATAGAATTAGCAGTGAATGAACTTAGTGCCGGCGGCGGGGCGGAAGCAGCCGAAGCTATTATGACCACTGACACAGTGATCAAAGAGACAGCGGTGACCGTAGAAATGGGAGGGCTTCAGGTGACCATCGGCGGAATGGCCAAGGGCTCGGGAATGATACACCCCAATATGGCCACCATGCTGGGTTTCATCACTACCGATGCCGTGGTTTCACCCGAGGCGTTAAAGGCGGCCCTTGGTTATGCGGTGGAAAGAAGTTTTAACATGATCACCGTAGACGGGGACACCAGTACCAATGACATGGTTTTAGTGATGGCCAATGGAGCTGCGGGTGGTCCGGAGTTGAATACAGACAGTAAAGAATTTATAGTGTTCCAAAAAGCATTGTTAAAGGTTTGCACCAGGCTGGCCAAGATGGTAGCAAGGGATGGTGAAGGGGCAACCAAGCTTCTGGAAGTTAAAGTAAACAATGCCGGTACAGAAGAGGATGCCCGTCTGGCGGCCAAAGCCGTGGCCTCTTCCAGCCTGGTCAAATCGGCGATATTTGGCAGAGATGCAAACTGGGGGCGTATTCTTTGTGCGGTGGGCTACTCCGGGGCAGAATTTGACCCGCAGAAAGTTGATATTTTCATTGGCGCAGAGCAGGTGGCCCGGGCAGGTGGAGCGCTTAACTTCAGTGAAAAGAATGCTCTGCAAATATTAGCCGCCGATGAGGTGGTTATTGCGGTGGATATGAAAACCGGGCGGTTTGGGGCCACGGCCTGGGGCTGCGACCTTACGTACGACTACGTTAAGATCAATGCCGATTACCGCACGTAAGACAGGGGGAGAGTAAAGTGCTGAGCGCGCAGGAAAAAGCTTCTATCCTGGTGGAAGCATTACCTTATATAAAGAAATTTTATGGTAAAACCGTGGTCATTAAATACGGTGGAAACGCCATGATTAATTGTGATTTGAAAAAGGCAGTACTTACCGATATAGTTTTAATGAAGTATGTAGGGATGCATCCGGTGATAGTACACGGCGGAGGGCCGGGAATAACCGGGATGCTCAAGCGTGTGGGCAAGAAAAGCGAATTTGTGGGGGGCCTGAGGGTTACCGATGAGGATACCATGGATATTGTGGAAATGGTACTGGTCGGTAAAATTAACAAGGAAATTGTAGGTATGCTCAACAATATTGGCGGCAAGGCAGTTGGCCTTTCCGGTAAGGACGCCGATCTGCTGATGGCCCGCAAAAAGTTCGGCCGGGTGCCGGCAGAAAGCGGAGAGGTGGAGACGGTAGATATTGGGCGCGTGGGCGAAATAGACCGGGTAAACCCGCAGATAATCTCCACCGTGATCAGGGAAGGCTATATACCTGTTGTGGCACCGGTGGCTGCGGGTGAAGGCGGTGACAGCTACAATGTAAATGCTGACAGTGCTGCCGGGGCCCTGGCTGAAGCTTTAAAAGCTGATAAACTAATTATTCTCACTGATGTGGAGGGTATACTGGCAGATAAAGAAGACAGCAATTCATTGCTTTCCACCATTGGTGTAAACGAAGTTCCTGCATTGATAAACAGCGGTGTAATTGAAGGTGGTATGATTCCCAAGGTGGAATGTTGTGTTTCCGCTGTCAGAAGCGGAGTAAAGACTACGCATATACTGGATGGTCGCGTTCCCCATTCCATTTTGCTGGAGATATTTACCGACAAAGGTATAGGTACCATGGTGGAATAGCATATCTGGTTTTGGGAGGAGGGTTTTTGGTGAGTACCCAAGAAATAATGGAATTAACGGAAAAATATATAATGAAAACCTACGGCCGCCTGCCGCTGGCCCTGGTAAAAGGGCAAGGTTCGCGGGTGTGGGATGCCGAGGGTAATGAATACCTGGATTTTGTGGGGGGCCTGGCGGTAGATTCTCTGGGGCACTGCCATCCTGCCGTGGTGGATGCTGTTACTGAGCAGGCGCGTACCCTGATGCATGTAAGTAACCTTTATCATATTGAACCCCAGGCTCACCTGGCACGTCTTTTAGTGGAAAACTCTTGCTGTGGCAAGGCCTTTTTCTGTAACAGCGGTGCCGAGGCCAATGAGGCGGCCATCAAGCTGGCGCGCAAATATGCCAAGTTTAAAAGGGGTCAGGATAAGTTCGAAATAATAACCGCGCTTAAGTCATTCCACGGTCGTACCCTGGCTACCATTACAGCTACGGGGCAGGCAAAATTCCAACAGGGGTTTGAACCACTGCCCGAGGGATTTAAATATGTGCCCTTCAATGACCTGGCCGCGCTGGAAGAGGCTATAGGTCCCCATACCTGTGCCGTAATGCTGGAGCCTGTGCAGGGAGAGGGCGGAGTAAATGCAGCTCATCAATCCTACCTGGAAGGTGTAAAAGAAATATGTGACCAAAAGGGGCTGCTGCTCATTTTTGATGAGGTGCAGTGCGGGCTGGGCCGTACCGGTAAGTTATTCGCCTACCAACAATATGGCGTGGAGCCGCACATTATTACCCTGGCCAAGGCTTTGGGTGGAGGTTTTCCCATTGGTGCCATGCTGGCCCAAGATGAAGTGGCCCAAGCATTTCAGCCCGGGGATCACGCATCCACCTTCGGGGGCAATCCACTGGCCTGTGCTGCCGGTGTGGCAGTGATGGAGACTATGCTGGAAGAAGGATTCATGGCCAAGGTAAATGCTGCCGGCCTTTACTTTAAGAAATGGCTTGATGTGTTAGCCGGTAAGTACAATTTCGTCAAAGAAGTAAGGGGAATGGGCTTCCTGCTGGGGATGGAACTAAACGTTGAGGGTGCCGGCATTGTTGCCAAGTGCCAGGAAAAAGGTCTACTCATTAATTGTGTAAACGGCAGCACCCTGCGCTTTATCCCTCCCCTCAATGTAGAACGTGCCCAAATAGACCGCGCAGTAGAAATACTGGACGGCGTCCTAAGTAAAGTATAAATGAAGAAGACTGTCCCTCAAGATTGATGATAAACCTGCCTTTTGCGCATAGCGAATGCATTGAATCGAGCCGTGGCCAGGCTTGGCGAAGTCGATAAGCGGAAGCGGGGCTGAGCACAGGACGTGCGAAGCCGCCCCCTGAGCCAGGACGGCGAATGGGGCGGGAACCCCGCTGCAGCGTGAGACTGAGCCTTAGCCTGACCGGCGAGATGAATTGCAATGAGCGGGCGCAAAAGGCAGGTTCGCAACCAGCTTTGTCAATAACCCGAGTGACTGAAAACCATAACAAGAGGGTGAAATTATGCCGTTATTACAAGGCAATTTAAAAGGACGGGATTTACTGTCCCTGAAAGATTATACTCCGGAAGAAATTAACCAGATATTGAATCTGGCAGATGAACTAAAAGCATCCCACAAAGAAGGTAATCAATCATCGCTGCTGCAGGGAAAAACATTGGGTATGATTTTCCAGAAACCATCAACACGTACCCGGGTGAGCTTTGAAGTAGCCATGTTTCAATTGGGGGGGCACGGGCTCCATCTTAGTGCCGCCGACCTGCAGTTGGGACGCGGGGAAACTATCTCTGATACCGGCAAGGTGTTAAGCCGTTATTTAGACGGTCTCATGATTCGCACCTTTGCCCAGAAGGATGTGGAAGAACTGGCGGAAAGTGCTGACATCCCGGTTATCAATGGTCTTACTGACCTATTGCACCCGTGCCAAATTTTGGCTGACCTGCAGACAGTGCGGGAGCATAAGGGAGAATTAAAAGGACTGAAACTTACCTACCTGGGAGACGGTAATAATGTTTGTCATTCTTTGTTATACGGCTGTGCCAAAATGGGTATGCATATCAGCGTTGCTTCGCCGCAAAATTACCTGCCGGCACCGCACATAGTGGAAGAGGCAAGCAGTATGGCATCTGAAACCGGTGGCAGCGTGGCCATATTGTTGAGTCCGCTGGAGGCCGTGCAGGATGCAGACGTGGTGGTAACCGATGTCTGGGCCAGTATGGGGCAGGAAGCTGAACAAAAGGAGCGTCTTCAAACCTTTGCCCCTTACCAGGTAAATACTGACCTGATCAAACGGGCCAAGCCTGATTATATCTTTATGCACTGCCTGCCGGCCCACCGGGGCGAGGAAGTTTCAGCGGAAATAATTGACGGGCCTCATGCCGTGGTTTTGGATGAGGCAGAAAATCGGCTGCATGCACAAAAAGCAGTTCTGGCACTGTTAATGGGTTATTAAGCAAAGGAGTGGTAAAAGTGAAAAAAGTGGTATTGGCCTATTCCGGAGGCCTGGATACATCCATCATCATACCCTGGTTAAAGGAAAAATATGGCTATGAGGTTATTGCCATGGCTGCGGACCTGGGCCAGGGGGAGGAACTGGAGCCCCTGGAGGAAAAGGCCGAAAACAGCGGCGCGCAAAAGATATATATAGAAGATGTGCGCCGCGAATTCGTGGAGGAATACATATTCCCCACCTTAAAGGCCGGGGCTGTTTACGAGGGTAAGTACCTTTTAGGCACTTCCATGGCCAGACCCTTAATTGCCAAGAAGTTGGTGGAAATAGCTGCCAAGGAAGGCGCAGAGGCCATAGCCCACGGCGCCACCGGTAAGGGTAATGACCAGGTACGTTTTGAGCTGGGTGTGAAAGCCCTGGCGCCGGAACTGAAAATTGTTGCTCCCTGGCGGGAGTGGGATATTCGCTCCAGGGATGATGCCATAGATTATGCCCAAGAAAGAGGCATCCCGGTACCGGTAACCAAGGACCGGCCCTACAGCATGGACCGCAACCTGTGGCACCTTAGCCACGAGGGCGGGGACCTGGAAGATCCCGGCAAGGAGCCGCCGGAGGATGTATTGCTGCTGACGGTTTCCCCGGAAAAGGCACCTGATGTACCCACCTATGTAGAACTGTCCTTTGAGCGGGGAGTTCCGCGCCGCCTTAATGGGGAGGAAGTGGACCCCGTGACGCTACTGGAAAAATTGAACGCTCTTGGCGGGGCCAACGGAGTGGGAGTAGTGGATATGGTGGAAAACCGCCTGGTGGGTATGAAATCCAGGGGCGTGTATGAAACTCCCGGCGGCACCATACTGTATCTTGCTCACCGGGAACTGGAACTCTTGACCCTGGACCGTAATACACTGCACTTTAAAGAACAGCTGGCCACCCGTTATGCAGAGCTGGTGTACGACGGTGTATGGTTTTCACCTCTACGCGAGGCCATGGACGCCTTCGTGGATAGAACCCAGCGTACTGTTACCGGTACGGTACGCATGAAGCTCTACAAGGGCAACTGCACACCCGCCGGGGTAACATCCCCTTATTCCCTGTATGACGAAGAGCTGGCTACCTTTAACGAGGATGAGGTATACAGCCAGGCCGATGCCGAAGGTTTTATCAATCTTTTCGGATTGCCCTTAAAAGTGCAGGCAATAATGGAAAAGAAAACCGGACTGAAGTAGAAAAGACTAGGTAAAAAGATGCACCAAAAAGAAGGGTAGACTTCATGGTATTGACAATATTCCATGAAGTCTACCCTTCTTTTTTTAAGAATTTTTCGCGTAAATCGTCACTATACAGCTTATGTTCTGGTGAAATGAGCGGGTTTTATCACACAGTCATTGTTGAAGGATAAAGGGCATATAGATGCAGCAATTACCCTGTTACCGCGTAATGTAACGTAATCTTTCATGTAAATTCCAAAACTTTCAGTTTTCTTTTGTATAATTTGAAAACATGGTATAGAAGTACACGGTAATATGCAGGTCAGCGGAGGGTTCATAGTGGGGTTTGACAGCGACACCCCTTCCATCTTTGAAAGACAGATTAAATTTATCCAGGGAAGCGGCATTGTTACAGCCATGGTGGGACTTTTAAACGCCCCCAAGGGTACCAGGCTTTACAAGCGGCTGCAAAGGGAAAACCGCCTTTTATCCCCAAAATGAACAGGCAAACCCTTATCGACGGCTACAGGAAGGTTGTGGAAACAATATATGATCCCGCCCGGTATTATGACCGCATGCTGGAATTCTTTAAAGAGTTTAAACCGGCCCGGCGCTACAGGGCCAACATGTTCCGCCTGAGCTATCTAAAGGCTTTTTTCAAAGCCATATTCTACCTCGGAGTAATCGAAAAAGGACGCCACCATTACTGGAAGATGCTGACCAAAACACTGGCCAAGTATCCCCGCTGTTTACCCGATGCCATGACCTTTGCTGTGTATGGCTTACACTTCCGCAAAATCTTCGGCATAGGGCGTTAGTTGCCGGGCATATAAGTTATGAAGTCATTCGATTAAAGGACACCTTCTTGCTTCAATAAAGCAGGAGGTGTCTTTTTATTCCGTATTGTTTACATTCTGGTAACATAAAAACGAATTCTTGTAACAATTATGTTATAAAATGTTTGCTGGTTCAGTGCAACCACCATCATTGATTGATCAACCTTACAATAAAGGTTGTATGCGCCGCCAGAGATTATATAAAATTTAAATACTATCTAGATAAGAAAACAAGAAAAAACTAGTTTTCTGTGGAGGGTTAACGGAATGCAAAAAAACAAAAGTCTTTTTTTAATGTATAAGTTTTTGCAGGTAGTATTATTGTCCATGCTTCTTTTTTATTTATCCTTGAGCGTTGGGAATCCTTTACCGGCGCATGCAAGCCTGTTTGCCGGCGGGAACGGAACGACGGAATCTCCTTATGAAATCGCGACACCGGAACAATTGAATAGTGTGCGGGAATCCGTCTACCTGAATAAGCACTTTACGCTGGTGAAAGATATATACCTGTCAGAGTACTCGTCCAACTGGAAACCCATCGGAGGTTCGGAATCTCCTTTTAGCGGCACATTTGACGGCAATTTCCATCGCATCAATTCTCTTAATATTGATCGACCCGGCGAGAAAAACATAGGTTTGTTTGGATTCAATACGGGTGAGATAAAAAATTGCTTAGTAATGGGGAATGTTACCGGGGCTGATAATAGTGGAATTTTGGTGGGCCAGAATTCCGGCGGTGTTATTACCGCTAGCTCCGTAGCCGGAGAAGTCTACGGGAATAATCATGTGGGCGGCTTGGCGGGCTATAACGGTGGTAATATTACTAAAAGCAGCTCTATGGGGATTAAAGTAACAGGCGGTGACAATGTTGGAGGCTTAGTCGGAACTGTTGGCACTAATTGTGTCGTTAAAAACAGTTTTGCCTATGGAGCTCCTGAAACCACTACTGTTTCGGGAACCATTTATGTAGGTGGACTGGTAGGGGCAGTACAATCCGGCGGTGAAGTCAGGTTTTGTTATACAGCTGTAACTGTTGATGGAGAAAGTAAAGTTGGAGGCTTAGCCGGTGCTAATTACGGGGGCACTGTTTCTGATTCTTACTATGAATCAATTAATGCTGCCCGGATCGGGGAAGAAGGAGAACCCAAAACCAGATTGGACATGCTATCACAAGACACCTTTGTGAGCTGGGATTTTGAAAATACATGGATGTTTCAGGAAGGTGAAGAGGCATTTCCATATCCAATTCCACAAATATACTTACCCTCTCCTTCAGTTAAAGATTTAATACCGGCAAACGGTGCAACAGGAATAGCAGTAGATGCGCCGGTGAGTATACAGTTTGACCAGGATATTACTGAAACAAATTTAAGTGGCATTCAAATAAAGTATGATAACGGAACCCAAGAAGCAGGGAACGTAAGCGGCATCCTTACTGATCGCACCATCACCATAACCCATGATGACTTTGCGTACGGCACTGAATACACCGTCACCATTCCGGCAAATACAATAATAAGTTCCTCAACGGGAGTTGCCAATTCAGAAATTACCTGGAGCTTCACAAGCCTGTCAGTATTTGCCGGTGGGGACGGGACGGAGCAATCTCCTTATCAAATCGCCACAGCGGACCAGTTGAATAACGTGCGGAACTACATGGATAAGAATTTTACGCTAATAAGTGATATAGATCTCTCAGGGTACGATAATTGGAACCCCATTGGAGGTTTTGGGGGAGAACCGTCCTTTTCAGGTACATTTGATGGCAACTTCCATACTATCAGCAATCTAAATATCAACCGCCCCGATGAAAATTATGTAGGTTTATTTGGATTCAATTCAGGTGGTGAGATGAATAATTGCTATGTATCGGGTAATGTTATTGGAGGGGATAACACAGGAATCCTGCTGGGCTATAACTCTACTAGTTATTATGGAGACCCATTAGTGGAATATGTTGGAGAAATTATCAACTGCGCCGTTTTCGGATCAGTTCAAGGGAATAACTATGTCGGTGGTTTGGTAGGTAGCAACAATGGTAATATTACTGAGAGTTTTTCTACAGCTTCAGTAACGGGTAACTCTTATGTTGGCGGTTTGGCTGGAAATTTTAGCAGTTATACGATTGAAAACAGTTACGCTACTGGAGATGTTGTTGGAAACAACAACAAGATTGGTGGGCTGGTAGGATCAATACAGTCCGGCGGTGAGATTAAATCCAGCTATGCAGCGGGAAGTGTTACAGGCGTCGGTGATGTTGGCGGCCTCTTGGGCTATGAATATTCAGGCACTGTTTCTGTCTCCTACTATGACTCTCAAACCACTGGCCAGAGCGACACCGGTAAAGGTGCACCCAAAACTACCCAGGAAATGCAATCACAATCCACCTTTGAGGGATGGGATTTTACCAATATATGGAATATGCAGGAAGGCAACTACCCATTCTCACAAGCTATGTTGCCATTCCCGGCAGCCGATACATTAACACCGGGAGACGGCACAACACGAGTGGCTTTAGATGCGCCGGTAAGCATACAGTTTGACCGGGATATAACTCTGAACGACTTAAGCGGTATCAAGATAGATTGTGATAATGGTGGAATAATTCAGGAACTGGGGAATGTAAGCGCCACCCTGACTGGCCGCACCATTACCATTGTCCACGACCCCTTTAAATATGGCACGGAATACAGCGTCACCATTCCAGAGGATACAGTAATTGGCTCCCTAACCAATACTGGAAATTTAAAAATAACCTGGAGTTTTACCACTGAAACAGTCGAGATTCTAAGCTGTAGCTTTGATGAGCAAACCGGAGCAGCTATTATAGATTCTAAAGCCGGTACTATTGATGTAGAAGTAGCCTATGGTACAGATGTTTCTAACCTGGTAGCATCATTTACCACATCATCAAGTATTCAGTCAGTTAAGGTAGGAGATGTGAAACAGGTAAGCGGGCAAACAGTCAACGACTTTACCGGGCCGGTCACCTATACCGTGACAGCGAAGGACGGCTCAACCAAAGATTACACGGTGACTGTGACCGAAGCTCAGGAGCAATCTAACTTTGGGGTAGCATTGTCAGAAGCTGGTGACAAGATAGCTGGAAATGCCTTTAACCTGAACATTTCGGGTGCCCGGAACGTTTATGGTGAAAATTTAAGCGGTGATATAAATGTGACGGTAACCAGCGATCAGGCAGAGGGTGAGGTATACAACGGGCCGGTAACTTTTACCGTAGGGAAAGCTACCGTAGGCATCACCTTAAACACAGTAGCAACCCATAACATGACGGTTGAAGTGGACGGGGTGACCAGTGTCGAGAGTCTTGGTATTGCTGTGATCCCTCCCCCCAGCAGCGACAAGGAAATTACCGCTTTTGGTTTTATGGCAGCTGACAATGGTACTTTGGATGAAGATATAACAGCGGTCATCAATGGCACTGATATTCAAGCAGCTGTTCCTTATGGTACCGATGTAACAGCTCTAGTGGCAACTTTTAGCACAACCGGAGAAACCGTGGAAGTTGCAGGTGTGGATCAATTCAACCGGGTCACAGCTAACGACTTTAGCGAGCCGGTTACCTATATCGTGACAGCAGAGGATGGTATAACTAGAGATTACACAGTGATTGTAACTGCAGATCAGGATCAATCCGGCTTTAAGTTGGCATTGGTCGAAACGGGTAATAAGATGACCGGTCAACCCTTTGACCTGAACATATCGGGTGCCAGGGATGTTTATGGTGAAAACCTAAACGGTAATATTAATGTTACAGTAAGTGAGAAAGAAAAATTTGACGAAAATGCAGTGGCAGTTGAGTTATACAGTGGTCCGATAACTTTTACTAATGGAGATGCTGTTGTGAGCTTAACCATAGTGGATCCTAAGATCTATATTACAACATATACCTTAACGGTAGATGTTGATGGGGTTCATGGTAATCAAGAGTTGGATGTGATAGTAGAACAACAGCCGGCCCCAGAGCCGGTGACAATGGCGCCGGTGGACGGTGCAGTGGGAATAGCTTTGGATGCACCGGTCAGCGTATCGTTCGATCGGGATATTATAGCCGGAGATTATTTCGATGAAATCTACATTAAAGATGAAGGCGATAACCGGCATCTGGAAGGTGTAAGCGGTACTATAAACGGCTGCACCATCGTCATAGCTCATAACGAGTTTAAATATGACACCAAGTACACTGTTGTGCTTCCGCAGGACACAGTACGAAACAACGCCGGTATTTACGATAAATACAATTACATCAGTTGGAGTTTTACAACTGAAGCTAAACCGGTACCAACGGCCCCGGCACCCGAGACATTGATGCCGGCGGACAGTGGCACGGGGATAGCCCCGAGTGCAGCAGTAAGCATACAGTTTACCGGTGATATAATTGCCAATGACTTAAACGACATTAAGATAGAGTACCAAGAGTACGGGACAACCTGTGAATTGGGTAACGTGAGTGCCGCCCTTAATGAAGATAGTCGCACCTTAACCATAGCCCACGATCCCTTTGCGTACGGCACGGAATACACCGTCACCGTTCCGGAAAATGCCGTAGATAATTCAAATGGTCTCGGCAACGCAGAAATCACCTGGAGCTTTACAACTGAATCGGATCCGGAAACAACACCCGTCGAGATTATATATAATCCTGAGCCATCATACCCGGGGGAGAAGATAGAAACGGCCTTTGTGAGCGCCTCACTTGTACCTGTTGATCCCGGTGACTATATTTATGACGAGCTTGGAGATATTTATGGTGCCACCAAATATACCAGAAAGCTTCCGCTGGTGCATATTTTTTACGTAAACGGCACCCATACCTTTACTTATTATGACTCCCAGGGCCGCAAAGGGGTAGTCGCCGCCGGGGTGGATTGGATTGACCAAACGCCGAAGGTGCGGGCCATGTATAGTGCCACTGAACCTACCAGATCAGATGTGACGGTCTGGATTTATCTGGTAAGGCCGCCAGGGTGGACTCCCGGCAATGACAGAGGCTTTAATATCACCAACAATAACGGCAGTAATCGCTATGTTTTCACTGAAAACGGCAATTTTACTTTTGAATTCGAAGATGATTACGGAAACAAAGGCAGTGAGACTGTTACCGTAGACTGTATTATAGGGGAAAAGCCTGTTTTTGACCGCTTCGAATACAATCCTTGTTTGCAAGGGAATCGGGAAGTTCCCAAGCCCACTAATGAATCTACCCAGGTGGTTATTTACGTGAAGGATGGAGAAGACGGCGAAAGCTACCCTATCGGTTCCGATTTGATTGTGTCGGAAAATGGGGAGTACACGTACGAGGTAGAGCATTGGCCTTCGGGCAAGGTTTATTCTTATCCCTTAACTGTAGACTGGATTGACAAGGAACCGCCACAAATGAATGCGGAGAAAAATATAGGGACGCCCACAGGAGAAGATGTGGTTGTTACAATAACTGTTAATGAGGAAGTAAACCTGCGTATAAATGATATTTCAGATCAGTCTGTATCCGAGACCGTATATGAAGGCAAAGTAAGTGATAGCTACCATCTGACGGTGCAGGAAAACTGTAAGCTAAAAATAACGGCAGAGGATATAGCGGGTAACGAGAGTGAAAAAATTGTAACCGTCGACAACATATGCAAAAATCCACCGGTGCTGACATATACCGGGCCCCAAGCAATTGCTGCGGAGCGTGACCAACAGGATAAGGCCTTAGAGCTAATTTTAAGCTACATGGAGGCTGTAGATGCCAATGACGAGGATATAAGCCGCAGCATGGAGAGTGTTGTTAAGGAACGGGTGATAACTGACCTTGGAGATGAGTTGATCACCTATGAATTTTATGTAAAAGACCGGGCCGGGCAGGCCTCAAATACAATTACCGTTAAGTTATTGGCCGTAACCAGGTATTCACCCGGCATTTTCGTGAACGGGAAGGAAATTAAAGACAGGGTAACGGTGGAAGTACCTGCGGATACTTCAACCGTTACTACAGCTATAGATTTTGCCGGGTTTATGGGTGAGTATACGGTGAAGTTAGTTGACGGCGAAAGACCGGCAGCGGCATTTAAGAAGGCCGGAGTTACCTATAACAGCCACCCGGGCGGCGAGAGAATGTACCCCGTTAACTTAACGCCCGGGATTTACACCGTTTATGCTTATGACCAGGAAATGGTGGATAAACGCATAGTCATTGAAGTGGTGGAAGGAGGTCAGGGGTAATGAGAAAGAAGCATTTGAGATTACTAAATAAATTAATATGTTTGCTCCTTTGTATTTCTCTCCTTTTACCGGCGGGAGTCGCCCAGGCGGGCATTGATTGGACTAACGGATATACTACCCTTTCCATCGTGAAAAATAATTTGCTGATGGCCGGCGTTGATCCGGTAAACGGCAGGTTTCTGATCAGAACCCTGGAGGGGGACCCCACTAACAATGTTGACTTTGGCATGGACCTTTTAACAGCAGGTAAAACCCCTAATTCACAAGGTCAATGGGGTGCTGAAAGTTCATTTACTACTTTTCGAATTGACGGTGAGAACTACATTTTTGGTAATGATTACGGTTTTCTGGGCTTTGGAAACAATGTTGTATCCAACCAATTGGTTGACGAGCAAACCCATAAAACGGTATGGAAGGTTAAGGGGTTGGAAGCGACCCAGACCATCACTGTACCCTCTGATGAATTGGACCCTAAAGCAGGCTTGGTTAAAATAAATTACACCATAAAAAATACATCCGGGGTTGACCGAAAAGTTGGTGTGCGGCCCCTTCTGGACATAGCGGCAGGCGACTCCGATTGTCCGGAGAAGGTTCTTTTTCCCGGGCCGACCGGTGAGGTACAGGTAGAACACGAATACCGGTATTCCGGGGAAGCCGTTCCGGACTATTGGAGAACGGAATCTCGCTACGGTAATACTCCCTTGCTGCGGCATACATATGGATTACTGCGGGATATAGGTGACAAAGATCCTGACCGGATTGTGGTTGGCCACTGGAAAAACCTGAAAGACAACAAGTGGGATTATACCCCTGACCCGGAACTGGACTTTACCACTACCGACAATTCCTATCAGACCGGCGATGCGGCCGTGGCCATATACTGGGAGCCTGTGGTTCTCCAACCGGGAGAAGCTATTAATTATGCAACGCATTACGGTGTTGGGATGGGTCTTGTTTCCAAAAATCCCTTGCCGCCGGAAAATGTAGAGTTCCCTGCCCGGGTTGAACTGACACCGGAGGGGGATGCTTACCGGGATTTTGAAGTGGATATTAACTTTGAAAATACCTATAACGAAACCATTAAAAATATCAGTGTGATGCTGGTTTCACCCGGTGGTATTACGGTAAAGGATTACAGGAGAGCCGGCGCGGAAAGAATGCTGTATGATACGGAAGCCAGGAGAATTAGTGAATTGTACCCCGCTGATGGTGCCACGGTTACCGCTACCGTTGCGGTGGATACGATGAAGAACGAAACCTATTTGCATCCTTTTCAGATAATTTATGCTTACACCGACTCGGAAACAGGTGAACAGGAAGGTGGAGTATATGATTACCAAGTCATTGTTCCGCCGGTGGAAAACTGGCCGTCGCTAACTTTTACAGGGCTCACTCCGGACAATGTGTTCTATAAAGAACCGGGAGTTTTCCGGGTTACCGGCAGCGGTTTTAATAATTTAGAGGTAGGAAGTATCGGGCAAAGCGGAGATATGGAAATTGTTCTGCAAAATACAGAGCGTTCAGAAAACCGGATTGCAATTCCCAATCATGCCATCAATGTTGTAAATGATAATCTCCTTACATTCTTAATTCCCGAAGTTCAAAATGCTAATAGCCGGCTTAAAATGGATGAGAAATATCATGTAAGCATCAAGACCAGGGAGGACAGCATAGTAGGTTCCCATATTTTCAATGCCACTATAACGGCCAGTTCCGAAGAAAAGTACAAAAATAAGGACTATGGTATTTTACTTATTTACCGGGATACTGATACTAATGTCCATGAAATGGTGGTTTTTGACAATGAAAGGGAGTTGGATAATTTTTACCGGCAGGATCAATATCAGGGCCTAATCGATATTAGAGGCAGCATCTCCGGCAATAAAGACAACGGCTTTGCGATTGGGGACGGTGGTATGATTAACAGAGCTGTTGTTTATAGTGCTCCGGAGGATCATCCCGGTGGAAAAATGTTTATCAACAAATATTCACAAAACGGCGGCCAATATATAAAGCTTGAAGGAAACGGTATTCTATCGGTGCATGATACTGAAGTAATCAATGACAGTTTTTCCTTGGAGTTGGAAGATGGCAAGGCCTATACCTATTCCTTCCCTATGGAAGACCCGTGGGGAGAAGGAACGGATTGGGGAGATGGTGTCTCCGAAGAGGAGTTTTTGCCCATTGAAATCCGTCGTGAAAATCAATTGGTGGATTTTGCCAAGACAATTGGCGGGTGGTTGGTAAGCATCAAGGATATTAAGTTAAGAAGCGATGGTGTTTCTCTGGGTGGAAGTATGGGGTTTTTTGCCGGCGACCTGGGAGCCGGAATTGAGGTTGAGGATATCCGTTATTCAGCCTCCGGGTATGAGGGGATTAAAGCCAGTCCCACAGTTGGTGTGCCCACCGGCCTTATTCCGGGTATCGATCTGGGAGGCAGCGGCACCCTGATGATTGATACCATTGAAAATATGTACGGGCTGGAGGTAGATTTTGAATTCCAAATCCTTAATGGAAATGGAACCTTGATTTTTAAAGTACCGGTAGAGGACAATACAATATATACTCCCTATCCGGACACCATTGACTTTGAGATTAGTGGTAAACCAGGGTTCCCTGTTCTCCCGCCTACCGTTCTATTTAATATCGTTCGGGGTGGTGCCGGCATACACAATATTTCGACTTTATCCGGTGACCAACGGGATAATTCTGCTTTGCCTTGGGTTGAGTTTACCGGAGGTATAGCAGACCCCACCGGGAAAATTCTAAGTGGTGATCCGGTAGAAATATATGTTTCCAAAAACAGGGCAGAGGTTAAAGGAACTGTGAGTATTGTTTCCCTTAACTTGGCGGATGCTGTTCTTTCCATTCTTGACAGTCCCGAAACCGGTATCCGTATTGCCGGTGAAGGTGGTCTTAACATACTTGATTTACTTGAAGGAAGAGCTAAACTCTACATTGGTTATAATGCATTTAACTATGATAATCCCCTGCGTCCCATTGACCTGGGGGGGAATGGAAAAGTTTCGGGAACTATTTTTGGATACAGCTTGGCGGATGCTTTTTTGGGGATTAGTAATGAAAATGTCTATATTAGGGGAAAAGCATTCGGTGTTTTGGACATCGGGGCCAAATACATCTGGAAAGACAATGCCATACATTTGCTGGCTTCCACCGGTACAGCCACTCCCGTGGAAGGGAATAATGAATATGTCTACAAGGAAGGAGCCAATGGAGAAAAACTGGTGATTGACAACTTTAAACAGGTGGCTTCGTCCAAGTTAGGTAAAAGAAGTCCTAAGTACCTGGCATCGCGAGACAGCGACCCGCCTCATTTAGCCTCCTTACTGGCCACAGCCGCTAAGGAACATCAAATTACAATCAATCAAACCGGAAAGTTGCTGCTTAAAATTGCCTGCGGTGAAAGCGTGCCCGGGCTAACTCTGACAAAACCCGGTGGCAGCGGATTTCAGCTGATAGAGGATAAAAACTACTTCCAATCGGAAGAAAATGGCGAGAAAATTGTCTTTATTTTGCTGGAAAGACCGGAGACCGGAGCGTGGCAGTTGTCATCCGGCAGTCCCGTAGATTATGAACTGATCCAAGTTGCCGAGCTTCCTGTTATAACAGGTCTTGATGTTATAAGTCGTGATGTTGATGCACAGCAGGGTGATAGTATTGATTTGATGCTGGAAACAAATTTGGGTAAAGGCTTGAGTACGCGACTGTACTTGAGCAAAGATGTTAATGATGCAGGCCGGTTGGTTGGTGAATATGATATCACAGAAAATAACTGTGCCATTAAGATGGAAATACCCGGAGACTTGTCATCAGGTAATTATTATGTACGGGCGGAATTGATCAAGGACGGGAGTAATGTTGACTCCATGTATTCCAACAACACCGTGCTTGTTTCCAGTATCCATACACCTGTAGCGCCCGGCAGGGTTCAGCTTGAAAACGTCGGTAGCAACCGCCTTAAAGTAATCTGGGATTCAATAGATGAAAAGGCAAAGGGATATTATATTGAAATCCTGGACGAAGACGGTCAACCACTACCTAATACAGGTGCTGCTTATCATGAACGCCGCGAGGGTGCCACTCAGGAAACCTTTATTGCCGGCAGGTGGGAGAGTAACGGCCGGGAAACCGGGCTTGTTGATGGTGACACTTATAAAGTAGCCGTGACAGCAGTAAATAATGTCGTGAAACAGAATGGACAAGGAGACAATGTAGAAGCCACTTACACAAGCAGCCCAACCGGCAGCAACACCCTGGTATTCAGGGAAGCAAATTACCCGCAGCTGGACTTTATCCTGAAGGATGCGGCAGGAAACCTCAAAAAAGGAATGGTTCAGGGGAAAGAAGCTTATTTAACTGGTGACGGTGAGATTGCCGTTCAACTGAAAACCAGTGAAAATGCCGATCTGAAGATTATCCGAGAAAAAGTTAAAGTTTCCGGCGGAGAAGAAGGGTTAACCCGGGAAAAAGAAGAGTTGGGTAGTAACGAGGGAACGTCATTGAAAACCAACCTGGAGTTACAGGAAGGAAATAATGTTCTTCTTTTGACTGCCAGGAACGCTGCCGGTGATGCTACCCAAAAAGCGGTTATGGTTCATGTTGATACTACACCACCCGTTCTGATGATTGACAGTCCTGAACAGGGGCAGATAATCGAGGGTGACCGGGTCAATGTGAGCGGTTTTGCCGAGCCCGGCAGCCGGGTTACCGTTAACGGGCGGTTAGTCAAAACTAAACAGGACGGCATATTTACCGGTGGCGTTACCATGGCGGGAAGCCAGAGTAAGATCATTTCGGTAGAGGCTGAAGATGATGCGGGCAATACCAGTGCTTTTGAGACAAAAGTAATGAAGGCTGCAACAAATCAATTACAATCAATTAGAATAGATTTGGCTGCAAGCAGGATTGAGCAGCATAAATCGGTACAACTACAGGTGTATGGAACTTATAACGACAGCAGCGAGATCGTTATAGACAACAGTAATATAAACTGGTCGATACCCTCCGGAGAAGAATATGCTAATATTTCAAGTGAAGGTGAGTTGACAATTGACGGGTCGGGGCCTGTTTTTGTGAAGGCTTCCTATCCTCTCACCGGAAGTTTTGCCCTGGAAGATATAAGGAAACTGTCGGTGGGAGAGGTCAAGATTGAAGCTAATACCTACAATGTAACCTATTATGGTAACGGTAATACCGGAGGAAGTGTTCCCATTGACAGCGTTAATTATGAGAAAGGTGACACGGTTAGGGTTTTGGGCAACACAGGCAACCTCGTAAAAAACGGTTATATCTTTAACGGTTGGAATGCGATAATAGGCGGCAATACAACCCTTTACTCTACGGGTGACACTTTTTGCATGGGTAATGCTAATGCAATCTTGTATGCCGATTGGATCCCCCATAACGGTACAGATGATGGCGGGGATAATGACAGTGACGATGGTGGTGATACCGGTAGAAAAAACAACCGTCGCTCATCACCGCTGCCGAAACCGGGGGTTAAAATACCATCAACCGGGGTTACAGCAATATCATCAAAGGATGGGAGAACAGTTACGGTATCAACCACCGTCACATCCACAATAGGTGAAGTAACCGGCAAGGCATCGGCAAAGGTAGAAGCTAAAGTACTGGAAGAGCTAATCGCAAAAATTAAAGAAACAGAAAAAGAACAAAAAACGGTAGTGGAAATAATAGTTGATTCACCCCCCAAGACAAATGAGGTAACTATAGAAATAGATAAAGATGCCTTTAAAAAGCTGCCGGAAACCGGCAACACAGGTTTGAAAGTTAATACAGCAATAGCTACAGCCATTTTCGATAAAAAAGCGGTGGAAAAATTGGGAGGAGCGGCACCGGGAGGAAATATCGGTATTAGCATGGACAGGGTGGATAACAAAACTTTGCCCTCAAGAATAAAGGCCAAGGTAGGCAACAGGCCGGTATATGACTTTACCGCAAGGGTGGGGACTACTGCAATTTCCGACTTTGGAGGGGGGAAGGTAAATATAAGCATCCCCTATACCCCCGCACCAGGTGAGAAGAAAAACTCCATAATAGTCTATTACATTAGTGACGAGGGTAATCTGAAAACAGTAAGGGGGAGGTATGACGAAGAAACCGGAACGGTTGATTTCAAAACCTCCCACTTCTCAAATTTTGCAGTGGGCTATAATGAAGTTAACTTCGATGATGTAGCCGGTGGTGCCTGGTACAGTGAAGCAGTAGGCTTTATGGCGGCAAGAAACATTGTAAACGGGATAGGCGGGGAAAGATTTGCACCCCGTAATAATGTAACCATGGCGGATTTTCTGGTTATGGTCATGAATTCATACGATATAGAGCTTGACAGCTATGTCGCCGGTAATTTCTCCGACGCGGGTGACACATATTACACCCCGTACCTGGGGACTGCAAAGCGGCTTGGTCTCGTTGCGGGAATAGGTAATAACCTTTACCACCCCGAAGCTACCATCAGCCACCAGGACATGTTCGTTATCCTTTACCGCATGTTGGAGAAAATGGGGGAACTGCCGGAGGGTAAGGGCAGTAAACCCCTGGAGAGTTTTGGCGACGCTAGTGAAATTTCAGGCTATGCGGTGGAAGCGATGAAACTGTTTGTTGAAACCGGAATTATTGCGGGTAAAGGTGAAAGACTTAGTCCCAAGGCAACTTCCAAAAGGTTGGAGGTTGTATATGTGCTGTATAAATTACTTTCCAAATAGCTTTTAAAAAAAGGTAACTTCGCTTTCGGTGCGAGGTTACCTTTTGGGACTAACCGGGGGTGTTGTTACGGTTAACTGTTCTTTTAACCAGTATACTTTTAATATCTTCACATTCAGTTAAAAATGCCTGAATGTTATCCTTGAAAACCGGCAATAGGTTGAGAAGGCCTTCAATATCTTTTTCCGCTGCTTTTCGTTCCAGAGCCTTTACCTCATCCACCAGACCGCTGCAGTGAAAAGTAGCCAAGGTGCCGGCAAATCTGTGTATGTTGCCGTAAGCGCCGGTACAATCGTTATTTAAGATTTGATTTTCTATACTTTGTAATGCTTGTTGATACTCTGCCATAAAATCTGAGATTATCTCCAGGAATACTTCTTCTCCGAACAGGGAAGCCTCTTCCAAATAAACCTGCCGGTTTATGAATTTTTCTTTGTTGGCTATCACATTATTCCCCGGCAGTGTTTTAGATGTCATTCTGTCTTTCACATCCTTTAGTATTTCTACCAGCTCTGTTTCATTAATGGGTTTCGACAGGTAGTAATCCATGCCCTGGGCAAGTAGTTTCTCCTTGTCCCCCTTTATGGCTGAAGCCGTCAGGGCGATGATGGGAATATGCTTGCCGGTGCCTTCCTCATCCTTTCGAATGATCCGGGTAGTTTCAATACCGTCCATTTCAGGCATGTTCTTATCCATGATAATGCAGTCATAGTTACCTGTCTTTAGCGTCTCCAGAACTTCCATGCCGTTTATAACCAGGGTTACGTTACAGTTTAGATATTCCAATAAAGCCTTAATATATTTTCCGCTGATCAAATTATCTTCCGCAACCAGTATTCTCAGAGGAGCAAGATCTTGCTTGTTATGCTTCAGTTTATCTTGGCCATTGGCGGAAAAGGTATTTTGGCTGCTGTTCGCAGTCTGGAGAGGCAACATGCATTTGAACGTACTGCCCTGCCCCGGAGAACTATCCACAGTGATGGTACCGTTCATCAGCCGGACAAGTTTCTTGGTAATGGAAAGCCCTAACCCGGTTCCGCCGTATTTTTTGGTGGTACTGCTATCCACCTGGGTGAAATCTTGATAAATATAATCAAACTTGTCCCGGGGAATTCCAATTCCGCTATCTATTACCGATACTTCCATTATGTATTTATTATTTCCGCTTTTAACCACCGATACTAAAAGCTCCACTTTCCCCTGTTCAGTAAATTTTATTGCGTTGCTCAAAAGATTGGTTATTACTTGTTTTATTTTTAAGGGGTCGCCATAGAAGCAATGTGTTGATTCCCGGTGTATGGTGGAGAAAAGCTTTAAACCTTTTTCTTCCGCCTTTAGAACAAAAGCAGGCAGTATTTCCTTTATCAACTGGTCAATATCGAAGTTACATTTTTCCAAAATCATCATATTGGATTCAATTTTGGAAAAGTCAAGTATTGCGTTGATTATTTCCAGTAAGGAACGCGCAGAATTGATGATGGAATCTATGTTTTCCTTCTGCTCAGGGCCAAAGTCGGCTTTTAGTAATAGATTCGCCATTCCTAAAACACCATGAAGGGGAGTACGCATTTCATGGCTAACATTGGCCAGGAACTCGGTTTTGGCACGGTTAGCGTTTTCCAGCTCCATATTGGCACATTCTAGCTCATAGTTTTTGGTTTTTAGTTGTTCTGTTCTTTCTTCCACCATTCTTTCCATGTTTTGATACAGCCTGGCGTTTTCCAGAGATATGGCCAGCTGGGAGGAAAGTACTTTTAAAACCAGCAGGTGCCGGCCGGTGAAAGCCCCGTCCATTAAATCATTCTCCAGGTAAAGCAAGCCTGCCAGGCTGCGTTTGGATTCCACGGGAAAGCACAATAAGGATTTTGCATCGTTATTCTGCACGGACTGTTCATCAATAAAAGTCTCAATATCGCTTCTGCTGTTGAGAAGTAAATACTCTCCGGTGTTAGCCACATAATTTAGAAGCTTTTCGGAAACGGAAGAGTTTCCCTTGACAGCCTCTCCTTTCATTACTTTAACCTGGTCACTGTCTGCACTACCTGTCGCTGCAATATAAAGTTTCCCTTCTTTTTCCATAACAAATAGAACTTTGCGGGCCCCTGCATTCTGTAAAACAATATAGATCATCTTTTTCAGCAGTTCCTGAAGGACGATTTCTTCAGAAAGTGCCTGGCTGGCTTTAACGATAGTATTCAAATCCAGCTCCCCGGGAGAAATGTCCCTGGATGATGCCATTTCCTGCCGCAAATTCGGATACTGCTCCCGAAGCTGTTTTGCCTTTAATTCACATCCCCATTTAGTATAACAATAAGCTGCATTTCTTGCATAATTCTCAGCAATAATTATTTTGCCTGTGGAATAATAGTATTTTGCCGCCATCTCGTTGGCCAGTGCCTCTTCCGGCAAGAAACCGTTTTCTCCGGCCGCTTTAATGGACTTGTCATAATACTCCATAGCCTGATTATGATTTCCTGCAGCCCGGGCTTGCTCCGCCAAAACAAGGAAGTACTTATTGGTATTATTTTCAGGCGCGTCCATATAAAAGCCTTTAATTTCACGGAGACAGGCAAGCATTTTCTTTTTATGCCTGCTCCTTACCCGGCCGGAAAAGCCGCCCAGCAATTCCAGGCGGATCAGAACACTGTAGAAATTGTAAACCGGTATGCAATAAAATCCCATGGCACCGTCCAGGTATTCTTCCACTATTTTGAGGTTATTCAGGGCCTCATTATACTGTCCGAATAAATATGAAATAATCATTTTATTAAAATAAGAGTTAAAAATGATAGTCCGGTCATTGGCTGATTTGTAGTGCGTCAGCGTCTCTTTTTCGTTGAAATATTGCCCGGTTAATTTCCATGGTTCCCCTGTAGCTCCTTGCAAATTAACAATCCCCTGCAGGTACATCATGCAGACATTAATTGATGTCTGGTTACCGGTTTTGAGCAAGTCATACCTGTATTGCTCAATATCCCTCTGTATAGATAAAAGCTCCCTGCCGGCCAGGTACAAATAAGTAAAGTGCTGCATCATCACATGGCCTGCGGAATTCAAGTCACCGGTATTCAGCCCCTGTTGGTGGTTATAAGGGAAGCCGTTCAGCGTATTGCCAATATGTTCCCGTTGGTGTCTTAATAGTATCTCGAAGAGCATGTTGGTCTTGCAGGCAAAGGCTTTTGATTCCATGCCGGCTTGCAATTCTATAGCCAGTTTGCCGAATTTGTACCCCAGTTCTCTTTTTTTAATATAAGCGCACAGTATATGTCCATATACCACATAGGACACCGGTGTAACCGGTGCAATACCGTGCTTTATAGACATCAGTACCAAATTTAGCATAAGCATTACCACTACCGGCTCTGAATAACTGTATGCCGCAGAGCCTGTACTGATAATAATCCGCATCATGGTCAAGTGTTTGGGGTCTTGCATCTCCGGCATTTTTCTCAGGTCGTCAAATGTTCGGCCCGCCAGGGCCAGCCGGGTTTTGAAATACATGAGCATAATATTCAGGCGGGTGGGCCGGCGGGGAATTTTAATCCCAAAACGCTTTAGAACATGCCTGCCCGTTTCAATGGCCTCTTCCAACCGGTTTTGCACAGTTAAGTACTCAATTTTTATTTCGTATATTTTCGCCTGGTCGAGAAGGGTTTTTCCCTTGTCCAGGACTGTGTTTCCAAATTGCTCCATGGGCTGATATTGGGTGCATATGTAAGCCATCTCGGTTGCTTGTGTATAAAGGGACAGAGTAATTTCGTAGCAGTTATCCCAGCCGTTATTTCCCACCAGGCCGATACCCCGGGATAAATAGTCCAGCGCCCTTTGATAAGCGGAATACCCTTTCACCTTTGTGCCGGCCTCCAGATTGAGCCTGGCCAGCAGCAGGCTCTCGTTCCTCGCAGTTACAATACTTTCGGCCAAATTTAAATGGTCCGTAATTTCCAGTAGATTTTCCGCCTTTTCCCATTCAAAATGTTTCTCCAGCAATAACTTACCAATCCGGTAATGAAAATCTATTCTCTGTTCTTTGCTGGCCAGGATATAGGCTGCCTGCTGAACCCGGTCATGCAAAAAACGGTAGCTGTGGGACACATCCTGGGAAACCACCAGTCCTCTCCGAACTGCAACCATAAGCGCTTCGGCGGCAGATTGACGCGAAACGCCAAGAATGGCCGCGAGGGTCTCGACCTCAAAGGTGTTATTGATACAAGCCGCCAATTTGAGTATTTCAGTGGTCCTTTGCGGTAGCCCGGCAATTTCCCTCACTACCAGGTCAACAACATTATCGGTAACATTGCGATGGGTGATCTGATCTAATTCTACTTCCCACTTTCTTTCTTGCCGGTTGAAATTGATTAAACCATCGTCCTGAAGTGATTTGATAAACTGTAACAGGAAGAAAGGATTTCCACCCGTTTTTTCACTACAAAGCTTGGCCAGCATCTCTGTTTGATCGCTGTTGTAAAGCATCTCGGAAACTATCCGGCGAACATGTTCCGGAGCCAGCGGCTTAAGGTTAATAATCTCCACAACGCCTGTACCGGGCGTCTTTTCTAAAAGGGGATATAACTGGTGTAAGGGGGTTACTTCATTATCCCTGTATGCCCCTATAAACAAAACGTGCATTTTTTCGACGCCCGAGAGTATAAGATCCAAAAGCTGGATGCTGCTGTTATCTGCCCACTGCAGGTCATCCAGAAAAATAACCAGAGGGTTTTCCTTTGTCGCCACAGCCTGCAGGAAACTGATTAAAACCCGGTTTAACCTGTACTGCGCTTCATTTACAGGGAGGTTTTCCACCGGTTCCTGGGGGCCGGTAATCTTTTCCAGCCGCGGAAAGACATTGGTAATCACTCCTGCGTTATTGCCCAGGGCACCGGTAATTCTGTCTTTCCACGCGGTAATACTGTCTTTGTCCCAAGCCAGTATTTTCCTGAAAAGAAGGTCAAAGGCCTGAATTAAAGAAGCATAGGGGGTATTATTTTTATACTGGTCAAATTTTCCATAGGTGAATAAACCTCCGGCGTTCTTTACCGGGGCATACATTTCTCGCACCAGGGTCGTCTTACCAACCCCCGGGTAACCTGCGATGAAGACTATCCCGGGCTTGCCCTCCCGGACTTGATCAAAGCAGGTCACAAGCCTTTTTAGCTCCTCATCCCGGCCGAATACCCCTTGCGGCAACTGTAATTTTACCGGCGCGTCATACCGCCCCGGGGTAAAGGGAGCGATCTTAAATATTCCACTTTGACAGGCAAGCCTTTGGCGGCATTCTTCCAGGTCACGTTTCAGACCTGCGGCGGTTTGGTACCTTTCTTCAGCCTCTTTTTGCATTAGCTTGCCTACAATATCGGATAAAACCCGGGGTGCCTCCTTATTAAGCTCGTGAATCGGGACTGCTTCCCGGGCCAGGTGGGAGTATATTATTTCCATATAGTCATCCGACCGGAAGGGTAAAACCCCCGTTAACATCTGGTAAAATATCACCCCGAGGGAATAGAAATCGGCCCGGTAATCAACCTCTTGAACCACCCTCCCTGTTTGTTCCGGGGATATATAAGCGACTTTAAATTTACTGATAAAGGATGGTAATTGTTGGTGAACGGGAATGCCGGTATACGGGTTGAAACCGGTCAATTTGACTGCCGCGCTGTCCGGATCAATAAGCACGTTTTCAGGTTGGATTTGAAAATGGGACATTTTGGCACTATGAATAAAACCGAGTATGTCCGCCAGTCTAAGGGCAGTTTTCAGAAACAGCTGTATACTGATTTTGCCGTTGGCCAAAATATTGGCCAGAACATTTCCTTCAAAATCCTCCATGACCAGCACCGGGGCACGGTGGTTTTCGGCAATTCCCCATATCTTAAGGATGCCTTCATGCTGAAGATTCTTAGTCGCCTCCAATTCTCTCTTACACAAAGAAAACCTGTCCATATAAGGGTGCTCATCCTTAATTTGCTTTAAAATGACTGGATTGCCGTTATTTTTTTTAATTGCACGGCAGAGGATGAGTCCGGAACTTTCATATAATTTGCTGCTTATTCTAAAATCATCATTTATCATGGTAAACCACCATAGTTTGTATTTATATTTAGTCATTCAGAATGTGGGATGACTTTTCAAACTAAATAGTTTTCAAATAGTTTACATTTTCGTAACAAAAGAATTAAATTCTGTAACAATATTATTGTAAAAGGATTATAATAACCAATCCGATAAAAAAACAAGCGCAGAAAACCGGCCATCAAAAAGTGGCTGGCGGGACTGGAAGCTGGTACTTTGTGTAATCAAAAACAAAACAAACAAACAAAGATAAAAAAGGTTGGTCTCTTTTTTATTATCTTCTCCTGGATTATATATAGTTTTATTTTAATCGTTCCGTTTTTACCTGTTTATTTGAAAATGAAATTGTTTATATGTACTGCGCTATATGTATCTAGTCATTTGGTTTTTTGGATTGGAGTGTTAATCCTGGGAAGGGAAGTTGTAAATAAATACAGAGTCTATAACCTGTTGAGTGTAATCAAAAGAATGAAGGGTTAAATACGTCAGTCCGTTTCCGGTAATCCGGTCAGGCGGTAGCCCACGCCTCTGATAGTTTCTATTATACCGGGGCTTAGCCCGTGCTCTTCCATTTTTTTTCTGAGGCGCCTGACATGCACATCAACAGTGCGGGTTTCCACAAACTGATCTTCATGCCACAAAACATCAAGTAAATATTCCCTGGAAAAGACCCTGCCGGGGTTTTGGACCAGGAAAGCCAAAAGTTCGAATTCCATGTAAGTGAATACCACCGGTGTCCGGTAAATATATACAGTGCGGGTGGCCATATTTATCTCCAGGCCGTGCAGGTTCAGCGACCCGGGTTCGGTTTGGGCGCCGGCGTTTATTCTTCTGAATACCGATTTCAATCTGGCGATTAATTCATGATACCTTACCGGTTTGCTCAGGTAATCGTCCGCGCCCATTTCCAGGCCGATGACTGTTTCAATTTCACTGTCCTTGCAGGTGAGCATGATCACGGGTATTTGCCGGTGCACCGAATTCCTGACCTTTTTTAAAACATCCAAGCCGTCCATGTTGGGCAGGACGATGTCCAGTATTATTGCATCAATGTGGTATTTGTCAAGATGTTCCAGGGCTTCTTCGCCTGAGGTGCAAGGCACCGTATTATACCCGTTTTTTTCTAAAGCGGCTTTTAGCAATTTACGTATGGAGAGATCGTCGTCAACAATCATGATTACTTTTCGCATGGATTTGCTCCTGTGGAAATGTAATTATAAACAGATGAGTAATTGAATAATTAGTTAATACTAAAAGAGGTTTACATGCCTGTAACAAAAAATCGAACTTTTGTAACAATTATACTGTAAAAATGTACTAATGACCAAAACATTTTTTTAAAATGCATCCCAAAACACCCGGCTATATTTATGACTGGCAGCGGGATTACCGGTGTGTTTCTTTTATTTTTTGAAAACAGGAGGTTGGGGGAGTGGCAAAAATATTGATAGTCGATGACGAGCCGCATATCAGGGTGCTTTTGGAGCAAACTTTGGAAGAATTTGAAGATGAAGGTGTGGAGTTGCTTATTGAGGAAAATGGCCAGGATGCGCTGGAGACTATTCGGGACGAAAAGCCGGAACTGGTTTTCCTGGACGTTATGATGCCTAAAATGAACGGGTTTGAGGTCTGTGATACTGTCAAAAACAAATTGGCCATGAGAGATGTATATATTGTTTTACTCACCGCCAAGGGACAAGAATTTGACAAGAAAAAGGGTAATGAAGTGGGAGCGGATATCTATATGACCAAACCATTTAATCCGGATGAAGTAGTGGAAAAGGCCAGGGAAGTATTAGGGGTCTAATATTATTAGTTAACCATATTACAAATGTATCCCGAGAGGAGAAAGGCTAAAAAAATGCTTGGTGGAATTGTCTATACGGATAAAGGAAAATGTGAAGCATGCTCGGCCTGCCTCAGAGTCTGTGTATCGAAATCAATTAGAATAGCTGACGGTAAATCAGAGATTATTAAAGAAAGTTGTCTGAATTGTGGGGCATGTATTTTGGTTTGCAGTAAAGGTGCCAAAAGATACAGGGAAAGTATTGCCAACACCGAGGGTATTTTAAAAAGCTCAAGAACCGCCATAATCTTGGCCCCGTCGCACGTTATAGTGGCCCATAAGAAATACAAGTGTTCTCCGGAACAGTTCTGTACCGCGCTGAGAAACCTGGGGTTTGCATTTGTTTATGAATCAAGTTTCGGCGCTGACGTGGTAACAAAGGTTTATCTGGATTATATTACCCGCCGGGTAAATGAAAAGGGAAGAGATAATACTCACGTAATTGCCAGTCCCTGTTCCTCGTTAATGAACTACATAGAAAAACATGCCCCGGTTCTGATAGAAGAATTTGCGCCGGTTATGAGTCCCATGGCCGCCCAAGCAGTGATAGTGAGGCACTGGCACGAGGGAAACATCTCCATTGTTGGGGCCACTCCTTGTTTTGCCAAAAAATCTGAATTATTAGATCCGGAGCTTAATTTGTACGATGAAAAGCTCACTTTTGAGGAGCTTATGCAAATGATTGACAGCAAAGGAATCATTCCTTCCAGCCTGGAGGAATCCGAATATGACGGGGTACAGCCTTTTTATGGTGCAGGATTTCCCATTTCCGGCGGCCTGACCAAAACCATGGAGCAGTTTACTGGAAGTGAAGGCTATAATCCCATTGGCAAAGATCATTTTATTTTAGAAGGTGAAGACCGCAGTATTGATTTTCTCCATCGTATGGCGCAAAAGAAAATGGAGGATGGAGATTTAAAAGGGTATCCTCTGCTGGCCGATATTTTATACTGTGAAGGGTGTATTACGGGTAAGGCACTGGGAGTGGACAGTGACGTTTGGGAAAACCGCCGCATAGTTTCGGAATATACCCAAAAGCGGTTCCGGAAAGCCGTGCAAGAGGGTATGGTTAAGAAATACAAAGACTATTCCATCGTGGTCAAGAATACTGTGCGAGCTCCGGAATACAAGCAATGGCT
The DNA here is from genome assembly GCA_016278505.1 of Clostridiales bacterium. Taxonomy (GTDB): domain Bacteria; phylum Bacillota; class Desulfotomaculia; order Desulfotomaculales; family VENG01; genus VENG01. The sequence goes on along the minus strand of JADQBQ010000032.1, from coordinate 37,300 downwards.
GGCGATCGTGGAAAAGCTGATTCAAGATAACAAGTTATACCGAACATGGAACGATAAGCAATACGACAGAAAAGAGCCCACCGAGGAAGATTTGATAAGGATTCTGGAACATGACGGCAAGTATACAGTTGAGGATGAGCTAAATTGCGGTGCCTGTGGTTACGAAACATGCAGGCAGCGGGCCAGGGCCGTTTATAACGGGGAAAACGAGCTGGGCGGGTGTATTGTGCACATAAAATACGAAGCAAAGCTTTCGGCGGAGGAGAATAAGAGGCTGCAGGAACTGGATCAAATGAAGTCTGAATTTTTATCCACTGTATCCCATGAATTGAGAACTCCCCTTACTTCGGTACTGGGTTTTTCCAAAATTATAAAAAAGAGATTTGACGAAGTAATTGTACCGCAAATCAATAATGACGATAAAAAGGTTAAAAGGGCTGTCCGGCAGGTAGGGGACAATGTGAACATAATTATTACCGAAAGCTCAAGACTGACAAAACTAATCAATGATGTGCTGGATATTTCCAAAATGGAGGCCGGGAGAATTGAATGGAAAATGGAGCCTGTTAACCTGGTGAAAGTTATGGAAAGTGCCACTGCTGCAACGGCATCTCTTTTTGATCCTAAAGGATTGGAGCTGGTGAAGGAAATTGAACCGGATCTGCCCGGTGTAAACGGTGACAGTGACAGGCTTATCCAAACCATAATAAACCTTATCTCCAATGCGGTTAAATTCACGGAAAGCGGATCTATAACCTGCCGGGCCGCAACAAAAGGGGATCAAGTACTAATCAGTGTAATAGATTCAGGGGTTGGAATAGCAGCCCAAGACCAGGAAAAGGTCTTTGAAAAATTTAAGCAGGTGGGAGACACCCTCACCGATAAGCCGGTGGGAACCGGCCTGGGACTTCCCATTTGTAAGCAGATTGTTGAGCAGCACGGCGGGCATATTTGGGTAGAAAGCGAGCCGGGCCGGGGAAGTAATTTTTCTTTCACCTTACCGGCAGTTGAAGGAGCAAAGAACCAAACGGAAAAGATCGATGTGGATACATTGATTAAGCAAATGAAAGAACAGGTGGTAACCAATGTGCCGGTGCGGATTCATGGCCGGAAAAAAATACTTGTGGTTGACGATGATGCCAGTATCAGAGCACTTTTGAGGCAGGAACTGGAGAGTGCCGGTTACATAGTTGGTGAGGCGGTGGATGGTGTTGAGGCCATCACTATGGTTAAGAAGGAAAGGCCTGATTTAATTATCCTGGATGTAATGATGCCTAAAATGAACGGATTTGATGTGGCTGCGGTATTAAAAAATGATCCGGTAACCATGGATATACCCGTGGTCATCGTTTCCATTATAGAAGATAAGCAAAGGGGCTATCGCATCGGTGTTGACCGGTATTTTACCAAGCCTATTAATTCTGAGGAACTGCTTTCTGAAATAGGAATTCTGGTTACCCAGGGTGGTTCCAAAAAGAAGGTGCTGGTGGTTGATGCGGACAATTCCACTCTGGATACTTTGGGTGAGTTGCTAACAGCAAGGGGTTACGTAGTAGTAGGAGCCAGTGACCGTGAAGAATGCATTAGTAAGGCCATAGCAGAAAAACCCGATTTAATTATTGTAGACAGTATGTTTTCCAAACAGCATAATGTGGTGAACACATTGCGCTTGGAAAAGGGGTTGGATAATGTGTTTTTCCTGTTTATAAATAAATAACGATGGCCTTTATCCGGCTAAATACTACTGTTATGGTGGGTGAAGACTAATTAACAAGAATGTGCTTAAAAAATTGGTCAAAAAGAAGCAAATAGCTTCTTTAATTGATGAGTTTGTATTTTCCACCGGTAGTACCGTATGTATTTATGATTACCATGGTAATTTGCTGGCCGGAGTGGAAAGCAGTGAGCTGCCCTGTAAATACCCGGTAAATGTGGACGGTCGGCCGGTTGGATGGATCTGTGGGCATGAAAAGGCAGCAACCGTAGCGGATTTATTTTCCCAGCTGGCTTATCTGGAGTACGAAAAGAAGGCCCTTGGGCGTGAGGTGTTAGACAAATACCGGGAGATTACATTTCTGTATAATATAACGGAAAAATTTGCCGGAAACCTGGAACCGAAAGATGTGGCCCAGTTATTGGTGGATGAAGCGCAGAAACTATTTAAAGCAGATAACATATCAATAATGATCAGTCATGAAGACGAAGGTTTGATAGAAGTTATGGCGGTTTCGGGGAAGGAGTTTGCCCTTGATTCCATGCCCGGTAAGGGTATTGTGGAAAGTGTTTACCGGTCAGGAAAGCCCGAAATAGTGAATGATGTCTTATCGGATGAAAGATCTTGTGCCGGCAGCTTTAAAGAGAGTTCTTTGATGTGCGCGCCGTTAAAGATTAAGAGCAGGGTACTGGGAGTAATTAATGTAAGTACTGAAGATCCCACCAACTATACGGCGGGGGATCTTAAACTGCTATCTGCAGTTGCAGTGCAGGCGGCATCTGCCATAGAGAATGCCATCCTTTATTCTAAATTAAAAGAAACCTTCCTTAACTTAAAGCAAAAGAAAGAAGAATTGGATAAATCCATAAGCATGAGAATAGAATTTGGGTATATTTTCATAGCCATAGTTCTCATGATTAGCCTATACACCTTTATGCTCAATGTTTTAATCGGGATTCAGTTCAATAATACCGCAATTTATATTATTAGTAGGTTGATGGAGGTTTCCTTTGTTTTTGTAACCATAGGGATTGTTTTAAGAAGTAAACTGCCCTGGTCCAGCTTTGGGCTAACTTTGCAGGGTGCCAAACAATCCATCACGGAGTCCCTTCTCATCAGTGGTTTTTTAATGATAGTACTGGCCTGGGTTAAATATACCCTTGCCCGGCAATGGGGACTGTTTCCAGGGGAGTCGTTAATCTCCTTCAAATACTTGGATATAAGCTATTACACTTATGTTTTGGTGGCACCTTTGCAAGAACTTATTAGCCGGGGGATATTGCAGGGAGCCATACAGCGCTTTTTACTGGGCCGTTTTAGCTGGATTTGGGCTGTTGTGGTCACTTCTTTTATGTTCGGGGTATTTCACATCCATGAATCAATTGGCCTGGGCATTGTCTCCATATTGGGAGGTATTCTCTGGGGTGGCATGTATGCCCGGCACAAGACATTAATCGGGGTTAGCATATCTCATTTCTTGCTGGGAAACTGGCTGGGCCTTCTCGGCTTTTGGGATTGGATATGCCCGTAATTGCTGCAGAAAGGTAGTGTTAGTATGTATCATAGTATGCAGAAGGCAAAATGGGCCGGCTGCAGAATTTTTTTGTATGTTGTATTTGGTATGGTGTTGTTGTCGGGGGGGAGTTTTATATTTGTTGCAGCACCCTTGGTTACTTATGTATATTTTAATGACTTGCGGTTTTGGAAATACAGTAAGCATTTTGTCCCTGTGATTATTTGCTATTACCGGTCGGTTGCGTTGCTGCTTAAGGACAAGGACTACAAGCATATGTTTGAGCTTCCTTTAACTGCTCCTCCCATGACTGGACCTGACCGGCGATTTGTAAAAGTTAGCAGCCAGTGGAAAGACCGTGAAGATGATTGTGCTCGGTGTATTAAGTGTTGTTTGAAAATAAAGTGCCCGTTGCTTGATACTGATAATAAACTATGCTTGAGCTATAATACTGTATTCTGGCGGTATTTTAACTGTGGTCGTTATCCAGTTTCTCAGAAACAAATAGATTATTATGAATGTCATAAATGGGAAACGTGTTAACCTTCGATTTGTGTTAGGGGTGCATAAAAATGGGAAATATTATGCTCCATGTTGCCATATTACCCAACATAGTAACGTTTTGCAACGTTGCCACAGGAACCATTGCCATTATTTTTGCTGTAGATAACCTGCATAGTCTGGCGAGCTTGCTGATTATTGCCGGTGCATTATGCGACCGGTTTGACGGTATATTAGCCCGTAAATATGAAGTAAGTAATGAATTTGGCAAACAGTTGGATTCTTTAGCTGATATTATTACTTTTGGTGTCGCGCCGGTGATTAATGTTTACATGCTTAATTTCGCCAAATTGCAGGTAGTGGGGATAATCTTGACAGTCACTTTTGTTATCTGTGGAGTCTATCGCCTGGCCAGATTTAACACCCTGGATAAAAACAACTTTTTCGTAGGTGTACCTATTACTGCAGCCGGTTCTTTGCTGGCCATATTGGTATTGTATCAAGCCAAGTTTCCTGTTCACCCGTTCATTACAGCTATAGGCATTCTTTTCTTGAGCTATTCCATGGTTTGCCGGCGACAATTTAAAAAAATTTAACTCAAATTATGGGACTAGATATTGAAACTTTTGATGGAGTAATCTCGTCTTAATTATAATGACATTATGAGGGGAGAAGGGAAATGAAGAGAACCGTTATGATGATGTTCGTATTGGCTTCACTGCTGCTAGTGACCAATACAGCCTTTGCCGCGGCACCGGGCTTTAAGCTGGGCAATGAAGTGCTGATGGAAAATAGGGACTATCACAAATTGATAGAGGGCAAAAGGGTTGGTCTTATCACTAACCAGAGCGGTATTAACAGTAAGGGAGAAAGTACCATAAATGTGCTCCTCGGTGACAGTACAACTCAATTGGTGGCCCTTTACGGCCCGGAGCACGGCCTGGACGGTACCACTCCGGCGGGGAAATACGTGTCGTCTTACATGCACCCGGACTTGGGTATCCCGGTTTTCAGCCTATACGGGCCCAACCGTATGCCTACTAAAGAAATGCTTGCAGGTGTGGACGTGCTGATTTTTGACGTACAGGATATAGGGGCCAGGACTTACACCTACAAATCCACTATGAATTACTGCATGGTGGCGGCCCAAAAATATGATATACCCATTATTGTGCTGGACCGGCCCAATCCCCTGGGCGGGGTGATTGTGGAGGGGCCGGTGCTGGAAGACCCCTTTAAATCCTTTGTGGGCATTGATAACCTGCCCATGGCCCACGGTATGACCACCGGTGAATTGGCCAAATTCTTTAACCGGAAAATAGGTGCGGACCTTACAGTGGTTCCAATGGAAGGGTACGGGCGCGAAATGATTTACCAAGACACGGGGCTGGAATGGAAGGCCACCTCACCCAACATTCCCAACTTAAAGTCGGTTTTTGGTTATATGGCCACCGGCCTCGGTGAAGGAACGGGTATTCGCCAGCGGGATCAATTCCAGTGGATAGGCGGAAAGGGTATTGATTCCTGGAGATATGCCCGACTCCTTAATGGTGCCGGCCTGCCCGGGGTGAAATTTATAGCCGATTCCAGGGGAACAGAAGGTGGAGTAAGACTGCAAATCACTGATTACCATGAGTTTAACCCTGCCAAAAGCGGCATTTATGCCCTGGCCTATGCCCGTCAATTAACTGGTTTTAATGTGCCCAAGAGTGGTAATACTGTGGTTATGTTTGATAAGGTAATGGGGACCGATAAATTCGGCCGCTATCTTGAGGAGGGGCTCTCTCCTCAGGAAATCGAGGCCAGGTATGCCCCGGCTTTGGACGAATTTAAAAAGTTACGGAACCAGTATTTGATTTACGGGTACAACCCAGGGGAACCGGCCGGTGGGGCTCAAATAAAGGTGCTGGTGGATGGAGAACAGGTGAAGTTCGATGCCGCCCCGTACATTGATGTTTCAGACCGGACCATGGTTCCTTTAAGAGCCATCCTGGAAGCTTTGGGTGCCAGAGTGGATTATGACAGTGATGCCAGAGATATCACTGTCACCAGGCAGGGTAAAACCGTGCACTTTGCCCTTAATAGTACAGTGGCCGAGGTAAACGGTGATTCCAGAATAATGGATACCACGCCGGTGATTAAAAACAGCCGCACCATGGTGCCCCTGCGCTACCTGGGAGATTTTTTCGATTGCAGCGTGGTCTGGAAGCCCAGCCTGCGGGCAGTTGAAATTACAACCAATTAAGCAGTGGAAAGGATTATTCTTACCTATCCTGAACATGTTGATGAAAGGGCTTGAATAAGAAGAGCGGTTTTTGTCTCAGACAAAAACCGCTTTGGTTGCTTTCATTACTTTATAACATAGGGAGAAGTGTGTATGAAAACAAGGGACAGTATTTTCCTGTTACTTATTGGCTTTCTTTTACTGGTGGGGATCTTTCATGGTACAGGTGCAGAAACTCGGGAGCTGGTAATATTTACGATTTCCTCTGCATTACTGGCAATATCATTATTTTTAATCAGGTATTACTACTTAAAGGATAAGAACTCTCTTAAACAGCGGGTCATCAGTATCTGTATATCCTTTGTACTGATAACATTGTTCTACGTGGTCGTGAGAGAGTTTACCGGATTTTCGCTTAATTATTCAACTATAATTCTATTTAATATTGCTTTACTAATTTTTACCCTGTGGGAGTTATTAGATTTAACCCGCCTGGAAAAAGGGGCTCTGGTATTAACCCTGGCTACCATTCTTGCGGTAAGGGCCTATGATGTTACCACGACAACTCCCGCCAACGCCATTCAGCTTTACCGCTCGGAGTTGAGGGGCGTGACCAGCTATGAAAAGATGCAGGATATTCTGGTGGACCATTTCCGAGAAGATTTTACCAGGGAGGACTTCCGGAACTTAGAACCCTACCTGCAGCAGCATCCTTTGAGAAGCAAACAGCCGGCCCTTTTAGAATTTGAAGGGGGAAAGATGCTCCTGGTGGAGACGGCCTACCAGGAATCGGATGGACCTCTGAGAGTCAGTAATATTACCTTGCTGCCGGAGGAGATAGCGTCCTATTTCAGGTATTATCCCCTGGAAATAACGCGTGATGCCAGCCTTCCCGCTGACAGTGAGCAAGATGAAACAATAATAGAAGCCAGGGGGGCATTTATCGGCCGCGCCACTTTCCAGCAGGAAAGGGATTGGTATGATCAACTAATAGGTGTGTTTGGGGAAGAAGAACAGTGGGAAGGATTATGGAAAGAATTGGATGGGATGCGTGCTCCGGAAGGTCCCGTGATGGGATTCGGTACAAACCCACAAGGGTACCTGGAATTCAAGTTTCATGAGGATTGGAAACCCGAAGCGGAAGTACTGGATAGGATATACCAAGTATTTCAGGAGAAAGCTTTAGCACAAGGTATTTCAGATCTCCCTGTAGTTTTTAAGTGGAGAGTTAGGTAACAGGAAAAACGCTTGTGAGGGTTAATCTCTTTTAAGTAAGCGGCAGTGGTGTTATAATGTTACCAATTTGGCAAAGTTGTGGAAGAGGGGATAAGATTGAGCAAATTATGGTCCGGGCGTTTTCAAAAGAAGACTTCCCATTTAGTGGATGATTTTCATTCGTCCATCTCTTTTGATAAGAGACTATATAAATATGATATCCAGGGCAGTATTGCCCACGCCAAAATGTTGGGTAAAACAGAGATTTTGACTGCCGGTGAGGCGGAGAAAATTGTTAACGGGTTAAGAGAAGTCCTTGACGACATAGAGGCCGGTAAGGCAGAGTTTTCCGTGCAAGCGGAAGATATACATATGAATGTAGAACAGTTGTTGACGGAAAAAATAGGCCCGCTGGGCAAAAAGCTGCATACGGGGCGCAGTCGAAATGACCAGGTGGCCCTGGATATGCGTATGTACGTGAAAGCAGAAATAACAGAAGTGGTGTCGCTTCTACGGCAGCTGCAGGAGACCCTTTTGGACCTGGCCGAGGATAATACGGAAACGGTAATGCCCGGTTATACTCACCTGCAGCGGGCCCAGCCGGTTACCCTGGCCCACCACTTGACGGCTTATTTTATGATGTTTGACCGGGACGTGGAGAGGCTGCGTGACTGTTACCGGCGTGCCGACGTAATGCCGCTGGGAGCGGGTGCCCTGGCGGGCACCACTTTTCCGCTGGACAGGCATTTTGTGGCTGAGGAACTTGGCTTTAGGGCGGTTACCGAAAATAGCCTGGACTCAGTAAGCGATCGCGATTTTGTAGTGGAATTCACCTCGGCTGCAGCAGTAATCATGATGCACCTGAGCCGTTTTTGTGAGGAAATTATATTGTGGTCATCGGCGGAGTTCGGCTTTGTTGAGCTTGATGATTCCTACAGCACCGGGAGCAGCATGATGCCGCAAAAGAAAAACCCTGATGTGGCCGAGCTGGTAAGGGGCAAAAGCGGCCGTGTCTTTGGTTCACTGCAAAGCCTTCTTGCTATGCTCAAGGGGCTTCCCCTGGCCTATAACAAGGACATGCAGGAAGACAAAGAGCCTCTTTTTGATGCAGTGGATACCGTCAAAAAGTGCCTGATGGTTTTTGGCCCCATGATTTCCACCATGCAAGTACGGAATGCCGCCTTGAAAAAGGCGGCAGGCGGCGGTTTTACCAATGCCACCGACCTGGCCGATTATTTGGTCAAAAAGGGCTTGCCCTTCCGGGAAGCCCATGAGGTGGTGGGGAAGATAGTCTGGTACTGCATGGAACATAAAAAGGACTTGGAACATCTTTCCATGGAGGAGTACCGGGAGTTCAGTCCGGCAGTAAATGAAGACGTTTATACTTTCATTGCCACCGACCGCTGTGTTGCCGCGCGCAATATATACGGCGGCCCCGCCCCGGAAACTGTGCGGCAGGTGATTACCCGGCACCGGGAAAGGTTGCAACAAGAGAAATAGGAGCAAATAAAATAAGGGTGCGCTAGGAGAATTTATTTGAATTGGGAGAAGTTGTTGGTTAGCGCCCTGGTGGGTGCTGCTATTGGTTATATTACAAACTGGATAGCCATAAAAATGTTATTTCGCCCGCTTAATGCCAAGCGATTGCTGGGTATCCGCTTACCTTTTACTCCAGGCGTGATACCCAAGGAAAAGAATCGTTTAGCCCGGAGCATAGGGGATTCAGTTAGCCGCCATTTGTTGACCAGGGAATACATTTCAGGTGAACTATTGTCAGGGGAAACAGAGGAACAGGTGCGATCCCTGGTACGCCGAAAAGTTAGTGAGGCGCACGGCAAAACTGTGCAAGAGGTATTGGAAGATGCAGGCATTGATTTTACCGCGCGGGAAAAATGTCAAAAAACAATTACAGCCTATTTTTTAAAGGGAGCCAGGGACAGGCGCTTATTGCAGCTTATATCCACGCAACTGTCGGCGCTGATTGTACAGCTGCTGGAACGGCATCCTGCGGAACTAGTAAACAAAGGTGAATTTTCGGCGTGTAGGAATCAACTGCAAAAGCTAATTAAAGATTTTTTTGCCGCAGAAGAAAACCGGCGGCAGTTGCAGGATTTCTTAGCCGTCAGGGTGGAAAGGGTATGTGCAAGCACAGGCACGATAAAAGAATATATACCCGGTAACTTGTTGGACGACCTGCGGGAATATATGGCAAAACAAGCACCTCACATTATCAGTTTAGTAAACAGTTATCTCGATGCCCCGGAGACCAGGAAGCTATTAGCAAAAAGGGTGGAAGGCTTTTTCGACCAGGGACTGCTGCACCGCATGATGGGCGGCCTGTTAGACAAATTGGGCAATAACTCCGGTCAAGTTGCCGATAAAATTGTGGATGAAATTGCTAATTTCTTTGCCCAGCCGGAAAACCAAAATCTTCTGGTTCAGAAGGTGGAGTCTATGTTTAATGACTTTTTGGACCGGCGCGTGTGCGATGTGGCTGCCAAGGTGGATGATGAAACCAGGAAAAAGACCATTCTGGAATTGAGTGAATGGCTTAGTAATAAATTAAGCTGCGGTGAGACTGTGCCCGGGGTTTTTAACGTGTTAGAAAAAAAACTGGCCGGTACAAGTGCGTCCTGGAGAGAATTGTTAGGTGTGGAAGATCGGGAGAAATTTAAACAAGACACTGAAGCATATTTAATGAAGGTTTTATGTGAAATTATCACCAGATCGGAATTCGAAGCTTCTGTGGGCGGCTATGTGCATAAAACAGCATTATGGCTTGGGTATTCCCGCATTGATGAATTATGGCCCCGCTTATCATCTAAAGATGCAAAGGAATTGGAAGAAAATGTACTAGGCGTCTACCGCGGTTTTGTCGATCGTTTCCTGCCTGATATTCTAAATTTCGTCAATTTCAGCCAATTAATCACGCGGCGCGTGGATGATTTGGATGTGCTTGAGGTGGAAGAACTTGTTATTGGTATCATGCGCCGTGAACTGGTGGCAATTACCTGGCTGGGTGCCATCTTAGGTGCTTGTATAGGTGTAAGTATGGTAGTTCTGCAGCAATTCATATAAAGCAAGATGTACCCCTTTAGGGAGCGCACTTTGTGAAAAACTTCTTTCGCCAAAAACAGTTGACCCCAAGAGAGTTTTACTGTATACTTTGATAACAAGTTTAGAAGTACGAGGCAGTGAAGGGGAGCAGAACCTGTTAAAGCCGTGCTCCAGAGAGCCGGATCAGCTGTAAACCGGCGCAGGCACAGGTGAAGTATCGCCCCGGAGCCGTTCTGTCGAAAGCGTACAGCCGTAGGCAGAACCGGGTGAGCAAACCCGTTACCAAACCGTGTCTTTAGACACGCAAGTGGTTCCTGGAGCTTAGGAGCAAACAGGGTGGTACCGCGTGAGGTGTGCCTATACGACCTCTCGTCCCTGACATTAAAGATGTCAGGCGCGAGAGGTTTTTTAAATTACTTAATTTAATACCTATTAAGAGGGAAGTGTACCTAGGGTTCCGCTTCCGGTGAAATCCGGGAGGTCTGGACCAAGCGGTACAGACCTTGGAGGAAATTGGCATTCGATCCATTTAATTTTTGAACTAGTTAGAAACTTTTTTACTAATGTCCTCCCCTAGGTTACACCGTGGGAATAAAAGGCCCAAGCGGATAGGTTCCACTCTCGGGAATTATATCGGCGGGGTCTTTTTATTTTTGAACCAGAAAGTAATAAATTATTTTACAGGAGTGGTGAATGTATGAGTTTAAAGATCTATTTGGACGGTAATTTTGTGCCTGAAGAAAACGCTGTTGTTTCAGTATTTGACCATGGACTGCTCTATGGGGACGGTGTGTTTGAGGGTATTCGTGCTTATCATAACCGGGTATTCAAAATGGAAGAACATATTGAGCGCTTCTACGAATCCGCAAAAACCCTGACCATGGAACTCCCCATCAGTGAGGAAGAAATGACGGAAGTAGTGCTGGAGACCTGTCGCCGTAACGACCTACGGGATGCATACATACGGCTGGTTGCCACCAGGGGTAAAGGTGACCTGGGGCTGGACCCCAAAAAGTGTCCCCGACCCACAGTATTTTGTATCGCAGCATCTATCCAGCTTTACCCGGATGAATTATATACCAAGGGCCTGGAAGTTATTACTGTGGCCACCCGGCGTAACCTGGGTGAGGCTTGTAACCCCAGGGTTAAGTCCCTTAATTATCTAAACAATATTTATGGTAAAATTGAAGCTAACCTGGCCGGAGTTCCCGAGGCTATTATGTTAAATCAGGAGGGCTATGTTGCTGAGGCCACCGGTGATAATATTTTCCTGGTTAAGAAAGGTAAACTTATCACCCCGCCCATTCACGCGGGCATCCTGGAGGGTATTACCCGCAACTGTGTGATGGATCTGGCCCGGGAAAAGGGTATTCCTGTGGAAGAAAAAATGTTCACCAGGCATGATATATTTAATGCCGAAGAGTGCTTCCTTACCGGTACTGCCGCCGAATTGATCCCGGTAGTAAAGGTTGACGGCCGTACTATAGCAGACGGCAAGCCGGGGCAAATGACTTGGAAACTCATCGATGCCTTCCGGGAATTGACCAAAGTGGACGGACCACAGATCTTTAAATAAATATACCTCTTAAAGAGTAATACAAGGAGGAATCAACGTGCGCAGCGATGTCATTAAAAAAGGCCCGGAAAGGGCACCCCAGCGCTCCCTCTTAAAGGCCTTGGGCATGGTGGACCGGGAATTGGAGCGACCCCTAATTGGGATAGTAAATTCCTTTAATGAAGTTGTTCCCGGTCATATACACTTGCGTGAAATTACAGACGCTGTCAAGAGCGGCGTGCGCATGGCCGGTGGTACACCCATGGAATTTCCCACCATAGCAGTGTGTGACGGCATCGCCATGGGGCACACGGGTATGAAATATTCCCTGGCCAGCAGGGAAATAATAGCTGATTCCATTGAGGTCATGGCTACCGCCCATCCTTTCGACGCGCTGGTGTTAGTCACCGCCTGTGATAAAGTTGTTCCCGGTATGTTGATGGCTGCTGCCAGGCTGGATATACCGGCCATCATTGTAAGCGGCGGTCCCATGCTGGCAGGAAATTTAAAGGGACGCAAATTGTCTCTGTCCAATATGTTCGAGGCAGTGGGTGCAGTCAAGTCAGGCAAAATGAGCGAAGCAGAAATGGCCCAAATGGAAGAAAGCGTTTGTCCGGGTTGTGGTTCCTGTGCCGGCATGTTTACGGCCAACTCCATGAATTGCCTAACTGAGGCGTTGGGTATGGCCCTGCCGGGTAACGGTACGCTGCCCGCAGTGTCAGCGGCACGCCGCCGGCTGGCCAAGGAAACTGGATACCGGTGCGTGGAAATGGTACAGGAAGGACTTATTCCTTCGCGTATACTTTCTTCTGAAGCTTTCGATAATGCCCTGGCCGTAGATATGGCCCTGGGCTGTTCCACGAACTCAGTGCTGCACTTACCTGCTGTGGCCCGCGAGGCCGGGATGGAACTGGATCTGGATAAAATAAATGATGTCAGTAAGAAAACTCCCAACCTGTGCAAGCTCAGTCCGGCAGGAGACCACTACATTGAGGACTTGAACGAGGCCGGAGGAGTTGCGGCGGTAATGGCTCTTCTGGCACAAAAGGGGCTTATTAATACCGGCATCAAAACCGTAACCGGGAAAATAGTGGGTGAAAATATACAGGGTGCGGCTGTTCAAAATACAGATGTGATCCGCAGCATTGAAGACGCTCACAGCTCCACCGGCGGTATCGCCATACTGCGGGGCAATCTGGCCCCGGATGGCGCTGTGGTTAAAAGATCGGCAGTGGCGCCGGAAATGTTGGTGCACCAGGGCCCCGCCCGGGTGTTTGAGTCGGAAGAAGAGGCCGGCAGCGCCATTATGGCCGGGGAAATAAATAAAGGCGATGTGGTAGTTATCCGCTACGAAGGCCCCAGGGGCGGACCTGGAATGCGGGAAATGCTCGGCCCCACTGCAACCTTGGCCGGAATGGGAATGGATAAAGAAGTGGCTCTGATCACCGACGGACGTTTTAGTGGCGCCACCAAGGGTGCTTCCATAGGCCATATTTCCCCGGAAGCTGCAATGGGAGGTCCCATTGCAGCTATCAAGGACGGAGATATTATTGAAATTGACATTCCCAATAATATTTTAAACGTAAAATTAACTGAGCAGGAAATAGAGTCCCGCCTCGATGGATGGACGGCTCCAGAGCCGCAAATCAATAAAGGGTACTTGGCACGTTATGCCCGGTTGGTTACTTCCGCCAGTACCGGTGCGGTCTTGGGGCGGAAATAGAAATAAAACCCGGAGGTGAATAACAATGAAGAAATCCGGAGCAGAAATCCTGATGGAGAGTTTAAAGGCCCAGGGGGTAGATACTATTTTCGGCTACCCCGGTGGGGCTGCTCTACCTATTTACGACGCTCTTTATGACACAGACATTAACCACTATCTAACCCGGCATGAACAGGGAGCAGCCCACGCCGCCGACGGGTATGCCCGTGCTTCCGGCAAGCCTGGCGTATGCTTGGCCACTTCCGGCCCGGGGGCAACCAACCTGGTTACCGGTATTGCCAACGCATATATGGATTCCATTCCCATGGTGGCCTTTACCGGGCAGGTAGCCACCTCACTTTTAGGGAAAGATTCTTTTCAAGAGGCGGATATTACAGGTATAACCTTACCGGTTACCAAGCACAACTACATGGTTAAAGACGTCAATGACCTCAGTAAAATAGTCAAAGAAGCCTTTCATATTGCCACTACCGGGCGCCCAGGGCCGGTGCTGGTAGATATCCCTAAAGATGTCTCCAGTACGGTTGCTGCATACGAGGACCCGGGACCGGTGCTTCTGCCGGGCTATAGCCCCGCTTTTAAACCGGATCCCAAGCAAGTGTCCAGGGCCGCTCGGGCTATCGTAGAAGCTGAGCGGCCCGTTATATATGCCGGGGGAGGAGTGGTCAGCTCCGGTGCCCATGAAGAACTGAAGGAATTGGCTGAAACACTATTAATGCCCGTGGCCACCACACTGATGGGGCTGGGCGGCTTTCCAGGTGATCACCCGCTGTCCGTGGGCATGCTGGGTATGCACGGCAGCAAATATGCCAACTATGCCATCAGTGACTGTGACCTTTTAGTTGCCGTAGGCGTGCGCTTTGACGACCGGGTGACCGGTAAACTGGAAAGCTTTGCCCCTAATGCTCAGGTTATTCATATAGACATAGACCAGGCTGAAATAGGAAAAAATGTACGGGTAGACTTTCCGGTGGCCGGAGATGTACGACTATGCCTGCGTGAAATAATGAAGCAGCTGGAACCCAAAGTGGAAAGCGCCTGGAACGGAACCATTAACAAATGGAAAAAGGAATATCCACTCGGCTACGTGGACAATGGCCGCATCAAGCCCCAGCAGGTAATCCAGGAAATCTGCACCGCCACCAAAGGCCAGGCCAGGATTGCCACCGAAGTGGGCCAGCACCAAATGTGGGCGGCCCAGTACTACACCTTTAACCGCCCTCGCAGCTTCATCTCTTCCGGCGGGCTGGGCACCATGGGCTTTGGTTTCCCTGCCGCTATAGGCGTACAGGTGGCCTGCCCGGAAGAAACGGTGTTTGACATCGCCGGAGACGGCAGTTTCCAGATGAATATTCAGGAACTGGCCACGGTGGTAAACTATAAACTACCGGTAAAAGTAGCCATATTAAATAATGGCTATCTGGGTATGGTGCGGCAGTGGCAGGAACTATTCTATAACCGGCGCTATTCATATACGGAAATGAGTAACCCCGAATTTTCTAAAGTGGCGGAAGCTTACGGTGCCGTGGGCATCAAGATTACCACCCCCTCTGAAGTGAGGCCGGCCATAGAGCATGCCCTGTCCGTAGATGAGCCGGTGGTAATGGACTTTATTACCGATCCCGAGGAAAATGTACTACCCATGGTACCACCGGGAGAAGCTATTAATAAAATGCTGGGATGATTGGAGGTGCAGTAATGCGGCATACTCTCGCTGTTTTGGTGGAAAACAATCCCGGCGTCCTGGCCCGGGTGGCAGGTCTCTTCAGTAGAAGAGGTTTTAACATTGACAGCCTGGCGGTGGGCAGGACAGATAACCCGACAGTTTCCCGCATGACCATTGTGGTGGAGGGAGACGCCAGGGTCTTAGAGCAGGTAAATAAACAGCTGCATAAGCTGGTGGACGTAATCAAGATAAGTGATATCACCGCCGATGAATTTGTGGATCGTGAGCTGGTATTAATCAAAGTCAGTGTAGACCCTTCCCTGCGCGGGGAAGTGATGCAGATTGCCGATGTATTCAGAGCCCGTATTGTAGATTTGGGTAAAAAGACCCTCACCTTGGAGTGCACCGGGAATAACGGTAAGGTTGATGCTTTTGAGGAATCCTTACAGCCCTACGGGATTAAAGAACTTGTTCGTACGGGTAAAATAGCTATGCAGAGGGGATCCAGGTATACAGGTTTCACTGAAAGATCACAAAAAATGAATGGTAATCAGGAGGACTAATAGATTATGGTTAAAGTATTTTATGATCAAGA
This sequence comes from Clostridiales bacterium, assembly GCA_016278505.1. GTDB lineage: Bacteria > Bacillota > Desulfotomaculia > Desulfotomaculales > VENG01 > VENG01. Next base: position 21,537 of record JADQBQ010000032.1, on the reverse strand, counting down.
TGCCGATTTAGCGTTACTGCAGGATAAAACTATAGCTGTAATGGGATATGGCAGCCAGGGCCACGCCCAGGCTCAGAACTTGAAAGAGAGCGGGTTGAATGTAATTGTGGGCCTTAGAAAGGACAGTTCCAGTGTGCCCAAGGTCGAGGCTGACGGGCTGGAGGCAACAACTGTGGCTGAAGCTGCCAACAGGGCCGATATTATTCAAATCTTACTGCCTGATGAGTCCCAGGGAAGGATCTATGCCGAAGAAATAGAGCCCTATTTAAATGCAAATAAGACCCTCATGTTTAGTCACGGCTTCAACATTCATTTTAGTCAGATTGTGCCCCCCAAAGATGTTGATGTGGTCATGGTTGCTCCCAAAAGCCCCGGGCACTTGGTGCGCCGCATGTTTGAAGAGGGTATGGGAGTTCCCGGACTGCTAGCTGTGTATCAGGATGCCAGTGGCCGGGCCAGGGAAACGGGAATGGCCTATGCCAAGGGCATCGGATGTACCAGGGCCGGCGTGTTCGAAACCTCATTTAAGGAAGAAACCGAAACCGACCTTTTCGGTGAGCAGGCAGTACTGTGCGGCGGTGTTAGTGAGTTGGTTAAGGCCGGTTTTGATACCCTGGTTGATGCGGGATACGCGCCGGAGATGGCTTACTTTGAGTGCCTGCACGAGTTAAAGCTGATCGTTGATCTTATTAATGAGGGCGGACTCAGTTACATGCGCTATTCCATCAGCAACACCGCGGAATTCGGTGACTATGTGTCCGGTAAAAGGGTGGTCACGGACGAAACCCGCGCCGAAATGAAGGAAATACTGTCCGAAATTCAGAGCGGAGAGTTCGCTAAAAATTGGATGCTGGAAAACCAGGCCAACCAGCCCATGTTCAAGGCCACACGCAAAAAAGAGCAGCAAGGACAGATCGAACAAGTAGGCGCCGAGCTCCGTAAAATGATGCCCTGGCTGAAGAAGAAGTAAACCATACTGTCTAAAGAAGTACCGATAAAATTTTCTAAAAGGGGGGATTCGCCTGTGGAGATTACCGTAGCAGAAGCCCTGGTTCGATGTTTCGAAAATGAAAAAGTGGAAACCATTTTTGGTTTCCCCGGCGGTACCATCCTACCGGTCTACAATGCACTTTATGATTCCCATATCAAGCACGTGCTTGTTCGACATGAGCAGGGAGCTATGCACGCGGCAGACGGATACGCCCGCTCAACCGGAAAAGTAGGGGTGGCCATGGCTACCTCCGGCCCCGGGGCTACAAACCTTGTCACCGGGATTGCTAATGCTTACATGGATTCGGTGCCTCTGGTGGTTATTACCGGCCAGGTTCCCACCAGCCAGGTGGGAACCGACGCCTTTCAGGAAGTGGATATAACCGGGATCACCATGCCTATAACCAAGCACAATTACCTGGTTAAGGATCCTAAAAGTTTGCCTGTCGTTATGAAAAATGCATTTCATATTGCTTCCACGGGTAGACCGGGTCCGGTGCTCATTGACCTGCCCAAAGATGTAGCTGATGCCGTGATTGATTTTAAATATCCTGCACATGCGTCAATGCGCGGGTATCGCCCCACTTTCCGGGGACATCCACAAAAAATAAATGAAGCCGTTAAATTGATTGAATCCAGTCAACGTCCGGTGATTTATGCCGGTGGCGGTATTCTTAACGCCGGGGCCGTAGAGGAATTGCGGTATCTGGCGGAGACCATTAACGCCCCGGTTACCAATACATTTATGGGGCTTTCCAGCTTCCCCGGGGATCACCCGTTGTTCTTGGGCATGCTGGGGCTGCACGGTACGCGGTATGCCAACCTGGCCGTTACCCAATGTGACCTGCTCATTGCTCTTGGTGCCCGCTTTGATGACCGGGTAACAGGTAAAATAGCTCAGTTCGCCCCCCAGGCGAAAGTTGTCCACGTAGATATTGACCCTGCGGAAATAGGGAAAAACGTGCTGGTTAATGTGCCTATAGTAGGGGATGTGAAGCAGGTATTAAGCCGCATTAATAATGCCATTTCCCCTAAGAAAGATCATACGTGGCTGGACCGGGTGCAGCAATGGAAACAAGAATATCCCCTGGAATACAGCCAAAAAGAAGGGGAATTAAAACCGCAGTATGTGATCGAAAAGATCTATGAGCATACCGGTGGAAAAGCTACCGTAGCCACCGATGTGGGTCAGCACCAGATGTGGGTGGCCCAGTATTACCGGTTCAACCGTCCCGGGGCGCTGGTGTCTTCAGGCGGCCTTGGCTGTATGGGATTTGGCCTACCGGCGGCAGTAGGGGCCCAGGCAGGACTCCCGGGTGAAACGGTGATTTTGGTCACAGGTGACGGCAGCTTCCAGATGACCATGCAGGAAATGGCTACAGCCGTAGAGCAGGAACTGCCTGTTAAGGTCTTTATATTAAATAATAACTGCCTGGGTATGGTACGCCAGCTGCAGGAGGTATATTACGACAAGCGATATATGGCAACCCAATTTAAATTCCTCCCGGACTTTGAAATCTTTGCCCGTGCCTACGGTATAGAGGCATTCACGGCACGTACCGGAAATGAGATTGACGAAGTGGTTAAAAAGGCCCTGGCTATACCGGGACCGGTGGTGGTTAATTGCTTGGTAAGTGCAGATGAAAATGTTACCCCCATGGTTCTTGCCGGTAAAGCCATTAACGAAGCTATTGATTGTTAATAAATAGGGGGGAATAAAATGAGTGGAGATCAGGTTTTCATTTTTGACACTACCTTGAGGGACGGGGAACAATCTCCGGGAGTGAGTCTTAATGTTGATGAAAAACTGGAGATAGCCAAACAGCTGGCCAGGTTGGGTGTGGATGTTATTGAGGCCGGTTTCCCCGTAACTTCCCAGGGTGACTTTCAGGCGGTGCAAACCATTGCCCGGGAAGTAAGGGGTGTGGCAGTGGCCGGGCTGGCCCGCACTAATTTCGCTGATATTGACCGGGCATGGGAGGCCGTGCAATACGCCGACCAGGCCCGTATTCATACCTTTATTGCCACCTCGGACATTCATATGCAGCACAAGCTCCGTATGACCAGGGAACAGGTGATACAGGCAGCAGTAGATGGTGTAAAACATGCCTGTAAATACACGGACGATGTGGAGTTTTCCGCCGAAGATGCTTCCCGCAGTGACATGGGTTTTCTGTGCCAGGTGTTGGAAGCGGCTATAGCCGCAGGAGCTACTACCATTAACATTCCGGACACCGTAGGCTATGCCACGCCGCAAGAGTGGGGGAAATTTATTCGCACTATCCGTCAGCAGGTAAAAGGGATTGAAAAAGCAATTGTCAGTGTTCACTGTCATGATGACCTGGGGTTGGCTGTGGCCAATTCACTTGCCGCAGTGGCCGAAGGCGCACGGCAAGTGGAAGGCGCAGTGAACGGCATTGGTGAGCGGGCCGGCAATGCTTCCCTGGAAGAGGTGATTATGTCTCTGCGTACCCGCCGGGATTTTTACCACCTGGGTACCAGGGTGAATACCAAGGAAATATACCGCACCAGTAAGTTGGTCAGCAATATGACCGGTATGGCTGTGCAGCCCAATAAAGCTATCGTGGGTAAAAATGCCTTTGCCCATGAATCAGGTATTCACCAGGACGGAGTATTAAAAGAACGTACCACATATGAAATCATGAATCCGGTCATGGTAGGTATTACCTACGGCAACATAGTACTGGGTAAGCACAGCGGCAGGCACGCTTTCAAAGACCGCCTGGCCCAGCTGGGTTATGTGCTTGACGGCGAAGATTTAAACAAGGCATTTACACGCTTTAAAGATATGGCCGACAAGAAAAAGGAAATAACCGACCATGACCTGGAGGCCATCATAGAAGAAGAGATTCTCAGTGTGCCTGCCACCTACGAGTTAACTTACCTGCATATAAGCAGCGGCAGCACAGTTGTCCCCACAGCCACCATCGGACTGCGTCACTGTGACGAAGTGATTGAAGAGGCTTCCTGTGGAAACGGTCCTGTGGATGCTATCTGCAAGACGGTGGATAAAATCACCGGAATCAGCTGCCGCCTGGTGAGCTGGGGGATTAACGCAGTAACTTCAGGTAAGGATGCCATTGGCGACGTAAACCTGAAGATCACGGCGGACGGTAAAAGGATCTACAGCGGGCGCGGCGTGAGTACAGATATACTGGAAGCCAGTGCCCGGGGCTATGTAAGCGCGGTAAATAAAATGATCTACGAAAAAAATAACGGGCGGAGGTGAGTGGATATGGCCATGACAATTACGGAAAAGATATTGGCTGCCCATGCCGGGCGCGAATTCGTGGAGCCCGGTGAACTGATCAATGTGAAGGTCGACGTGGCCCTGGGTAATGACATAACTGCCCCGGTTGCCATTAGAGAGTTTGCCAGGCTAGATGTGGAAACAGTTTGGGACAAAAACCGGGTAATATTCGTCCCGGACCATTTTGTTCCCAATAAGGATATCCAATCGGCGGAGCAGGCTAAAATGCTGCGGGAGTTTGCCCGCAAGCACTCTCTTACCAACTTTTTTGAAGTGGGGAAGATGGGTATTGAACATTGCCTGCTGCCCGAACAGGGACTTGTTGTACCCGGGGATCTGGTCATCGGTGCCGACAGCCACACCTGTACTTACGGGGCACTGGGGGCCTTTTCCACCGGTGTTGGCAGCACTGACCTCGCGGCAGCCATGGCGCTCGGGGAAACCTGGCTAAAAGTGCCCGAGTCACTTAAATTTATTTATACAGGAGAACTACCCCAGTGGGTTAGCGGTAAAGACCTCATTCTGCATACCATCGGTATGATCGGAGTGGATGGGGCCCTTTATCAGGCTATGGAATTTTGCGGGCCGGCCATTGAGAATTTAAGTATGGACAGTAGATTTAGCATGGCTAACATGGCCGTGGAGGCCGGGGCCAAAAATGGCATCATAGCGCCTGACACTACCACCTGGGATTATGTGCAGGGCCGGGCCAAGAGAGGGTACCACTTTGAAAGCAGTGACCCGGGAGCAAAATATGCCCAGGTTTACGATATCGATGTTTCATCCCTTTCACCCCAGGTAGCACTGCCCCACCTGCCTGAAAATGTAAAACCGGTGGAAGAAGTTGCTAACACCACCATTGATCAGGCTGTCATTGGTTCTTGCACCAACGGGCGTATGTCTGACCTGCGCGAGGCAGCGGCGATCTTGAAAAACCGTGCCGTAAACTCCAATGTACGGCTGCTGGTGATCCCGGGTACCCAGGATATCTACCGGCAGGCTATTAAAGAAGGACTGGTGGAAACTTTCATAGCCGCCGGGGCTGCGTTCAGCACACCTACCTGCGGTCCCTGTCTGGGAGGCCATATGGGTATACTGGCGGCAGGAGAGCGGGCGGTGGCCACCACCAACCGCAATTTCGTAGGACGCATGGGTCACCCGGAAAGCGAAGTATATTTGGCCAACCCGGCAGTTGCAGCTGCGTCTGCGATTCTGGGTCGCATAGCCCATCCCCGGGAGGTGGAATAATGGAACTTAAAGGTAAAACGTGGAAGTTTGGCTCTGATGTAGATACCGATGCCATTATACCTGCCCGTTATCTAAACACTTCCGATCCTGCCGAGCTGGCTAACCACTGTATGGAAGATGCGGATCCTGGGTTCCCCGCTAAAGTAGAGGCCGGGGATATTATTGTGGCGGATAAAAATTTTGGCTGTGGCAGTTCCAGGGAGCATGCTCCCATAGCTATCAAGGCTGCCGGAGTGAGCTGTGTGATCGCCAAAACCTTTGCCCGTATTTTTTACCGCAATGCTTTTAATATAGGACTGCCCATCTTTGAGTCCCCCCAGGCTGCAGAATCTATCAGCGACGGGGACCAAATCTCAGTGGATATGGAAACGGGCAAAATAGTAAATTATACCAAGGACGAAGAATATCAAGCCACTCCGATTCCTTCTTTTATGCAGGATATTATCTCTGCGGGTGGACTAATAAACTATGTAGCGAAAAGGGTGAAAACAGATGTTTAAACTGGCGGTATTACCCGGAGACGGAGTAGGTCCCGAGATAATGGCAGAAGCATTAAAAGTACTAATGTCCCTGGGTAAAAAGTACCATCTGCAGTTTGAGATTTCTGAAGCCCTCATTGGCGGCTGTGCTTACGATGAGACCGGAACGCCACTCCCTTCATCTACACTGGACTTATGCCTGGAGAGCGATGCCGTTCTGCTGGGGGCCGTAGGCGGCCCTAAGTGGGATAAACTTCCTGTGCACCTGCGCCCGGAAGCGGGGGCGCTACTCCCGCTGCGAAAAGAACTGCAGGTATATGCCAACTTGCGCCCGGCACAAGTTTTTACATCCTTGGCCGGTGCCAGCACCTTGAAGCGGGAAGTTGTGGAAGGTCTGGATATCATGGTGGTGCGGGAGCTAACCGGGGGCCTATACTTTGGCTCCAAGCAAAGGGAAGACTTGCCCGGCGGGGGCCGGCGGGTAGTGGAAACCTTGGAATACACCACGGAAGAAGTAGAACGGGTGGTACGTATAGGTTTTGACATGGCGCGCCGCAGAGGTAAGCAGTTAACCTCGGTGGATAAAGCCAATGTTTTGGAGAGTTCCCGGTTTTGGCGCGAGATTGTGGAGTCCTTAGCCAATGAGTACCCGGACGTGGAATTAAAGCATATGCTGGTGGATAACTGTGCCATGCAGTTGGTGCGTAATCCCAAGCAGTTTGATGTGTTGGTAACAGAGAATATGTTTGGTGATATCCTCAGCGACCAGGCGGCGCAGCTTACCGGCTCCATAGGCATGCTCCCTTCAGCCAGCCTGGGAGGAAAAACCGGGTTATACGAGCCTATTCATGGCTCGGCACCGGATATAGCCGGGCAGGGGAAGGCCAATCCCATTGCCACCATTTTGTCGGTGAGCATGATGCTGCGCTACGGTTTTGGCGAGGATAACGCGGCCGATGCCTTGGAAAAAGCGGTTACCAGGGCATTGGATTCCGGTTACCGTACCGCCGATATCATGGAAGATGGTAAAGTGCAGTTAAATACCTCCCAAATGGGAGATCTAATAGTCGAAAACCTTGGTGTTTCTACCGGGGGGAGTTAAATGAGATCAATAGAATTGTATGACACAACTCTACGCGACGGCGCTCAGGGAGAGGGTATAACCTTCTCTCTGGAAGACAAGTTAAAAATAGTGCAGCGGCTGGATCAAATGGGTTTTCATTACGTTGAAGGCGGTTGGCCGGGCTCCAATCCCAAAGACCTGGCTTTCTTTAAGCGGGCCAAAAATATATACTTTAACAATACGGTTCTAACTGCTTTCAGCAGTACCCGCAAGCCTGGGATTACGCCGGAAGAAGACCACAATATGAAATGCCTGGTGGAGTCGGCTGTTAGTACAGTTGCTATATTTGGCAAGAGCTGGGATTTCCACGTGGAGCGGGCTCTCGAAACCACTCTGGACGAAAATTTAAATATGATTCAAGATTCACTTGCTTACCTGATAAGTAAGGGGTTAACGGCCTTTTATGATGCTGAGCATTTCTTTGACGGCTATAAAGCAAATCCCGAATATGCCTTGGCCACTTTGGATGCAGCTGTAAAGGGCGGTGCATCCAGGATAATCCTTTGTGATACTAATGGCGGGTCCATGCCCTGGGAAATCAGTAACATTGTAAGCTTGGTACGGGAACGCATACAGGTGCCGCTGGGAATACACTGCCACAACGATTCCGAATTGGCCGTGGCCAATTCCCTGGCCGCTGTTCAGGCCGGCTGTTTTCAGGTGCAGGGTACAGTGAATGGGTACGGTGAGCGCTGTGGTAATGCCAATTTGTGTTCATTGATCCCCAACCTATGTTATAAGTGTGGTATGGAAACCTTACCCGGTGCCAATGTAAATAGAATAACCGAGCTATCCCGTTTTGTGAGCGAACTGGCCAACATGAGTCCGGCAAGCAGCCAGCCTTACGTGGGATCCAGTGCCTTTGCCCATAAAGGCGGGGTGCATGTCAGCGCACTGCAAAAGAATCCGCGCACTTACGAGCATATTGAGCCGGAATTGGTAGGCAACAACAGGCGGGTACTGGTATCAGAATTAAGTGGCATGAGTAATTTATTATATAAATATAGAGAGCTTAACCTTGATGTCCGGAATACAGGCAGAGAAGAGCGACAGGTATTGGAAGAGCTGAAGGAAATGGAACATCGCGGTTACCAGTTTGAGGGTGCTGAGGGTTCCTTCGCCTTACGCATTCGCAAGGCCTATCACGACTACCAGGAACCATTTGAGCTAAATAACCTGCGCATCATGATTGAAATGCGGGATGACGGGCAGGTACGTTCCGAGGCAGTGATCAAGATGACGGTGGGGGACCATGAGGTGCATACCGCTGCCGAAGGCAACGGACCGGTAAACGCGCTGGATAATGCCCTGCGCAAGGCGTTAAATGACTTTTTCCCGGCCATCAAGGAAATGCATCTTGCCGATTATAAGGTGCGGGTCCTGGAAGGAAAGGATGGTACCGGCTCCATGGTCAGAGTGTTGGTGGAAACCACCGACGGCAAGAAAAACTGGGGAACTATAGGAGTAAGCCCCAACATCATTGAAGCCAGCTGGCAGGCACTGGTGGATAGTATAACCTATGGTCTTTTACAACATGAAGAATCTAAAAATAAGAATTCAATGTCCTCCACGGCAGCACCAGCAGATGTATAAAGCAATTTTTAGCTCATCAAATGTAGATTAAAGTCGAATTTGGTAAAATAAACAAATGTGCGCACCCTGGGATCTGTCTATTATTTCTAAAAATACAGAAAATATAGACTTTTAAAAATTAAATATCTTTGGCAGGACTATGACATAATTTGTTGAAAAAGTATATATAGTTACAAGTAGAGAGAGAAAAATATTATTATAACATTGATAACAATGGAAGGGGATCCATAGGGTGCGCAAGACTTTAAATGCAATTAACCTTTCCACACGTGATCTTGAGCGTGCAGTGAGCAGGGAATTGGAACAGGTGAGCGGAGGAACAGTAATTATAAGGAATATTAACCGTGCAGCTTCAGCGGAGAAAGTGGCCCGCCTGGCCATGAGAGACGGTTGGGATGTAGGCTGTTGTAAAAAAGGAAACAGCTTTTTGGTTACTTTGTCTAAAGGTTTTTATGACAAAAGTAAATTGAAACATGCATCTGGATATGCCAATGTATAAATATCCATCAACGAGAAAGCCGGCCTTTAAAGGCCGGTTATTTTTATTTTAAGGGCCAGCTTGACCTGGCTTAAACACTGGGGGATAATGATGAAGGAGACAAGTTTATTCTAATGGAATTAGGTTTCCGGGTGGTGGTGTATTGGACTTCGTAAAGTATTTAAATTTATATAATTTTTCTCCGTTAAATATTATCATCAGTGTATTTGACATTATTATTGTGGCCTTTGTATTGTACAGGCTGATTATGTTGATAAAAGGTACCAGGGCGGTGCAGCTTTTAAAAGGGCTGGTAGTGCTGCTTGTAGCCACTGCGGCCAGTGACTGGCTGGGGCTGGAAACGGTGCACTGGTTATTGCGGCAAACCATGACAGCACTGGTGGTGGCTCTGCCCATAGTTTTTCAGCCCGAGCTGCGTAGGGCACTGGAAAAAATAGGGGGAGGCAGATTTCTGGCCCGCCCCCTTACACTGATGGCTGAAGACGACCGGACCGATGTAATTGAAGAAGTGGTAAAATCCGTGCAGGAATTAGCCCAAACCAGAACCGGGGCGCTTATTGTTTTGGAAAGGAACACCGGTTTAGAGGAATATATAGATGCAGGAGTGCAAATAGATGCTATACTGTCCGCCGAATTACTTACCAATATTTTTGTTGAGAAAACCCCACTCCATGACGGTGCGGCCATCATACGCGGAGATCGCATAGCTGCGGCAGGCTGTGTTTTGCCGCTTTCCAGTAGTTCGCGGTTGGCCCGCAGCCTGGGAACCAGGCACCGAGCTGCGGTGGGAATTACGGAGCAGTCAGATGCCCTGGCGGTGATTGTGTCGGAAGAAACTGGATTAACATCCCTGGCCGTTGAGGGGATTTTAACCAGGGGGCTTACTGAAGATTTGCTGCGAGAAAGACTTTCCCTGTCGCTGCAGCCCAAGACCGGCAATAATTTTCCTTCTTTCCTGCACCGGAGGTGAAAAAGTTGACTTTTAAATGGCGGGAATCCACTGCCTTTCGCCTCTTGGCTTTATTTCTGGCGATAGTACTGTGGGTTTATGTTACCCATCAAAGAAACCCCATTTTGGAACGTGCCGCCCGGGTTGACCTTCAGCAGCAGGGGCTCCCTGCCGGAATGGTTATTCAGGAGATACCCTCTTCAGTAACGGTATATTATAAAAGCTCAAAGGGGCGGTTGGCCCTCGTAGATGCCGGTGAATTTGAGGCCCGGGTTAACCTGGCGGGAGCTGAAAAGGGAACACATAGTTTTCCGGTACGGGTTAACGGCCCTACAGGGGTGGAAGTAATTCGGGTTAGTCCGCAAAGGGTTACATTGTCTCTGGATAGGATAATACAGAAAGCAGTACCGGTAACGGTAAACATTTTGGGGTCACCTGCCCAGGGGTATCAACGTTTGGAACCGGTAGTTACTCCCCCGGTGGTAGAGGCCCGCGGGCCCAGTCAGGTATTACAAGAGATAGAAAGGGTGGCAGTGACAGTGGACATAAGGGGTACACCTACAGGAATTGTGCAGGTGCGCCCGGTGAGTACCGGAGTTGAGGGTGTGAAACTGCATCCGGACACAGTAAAGGTAACCATACCGGTAGAGTCCCTGCCTGCGGGTACAGTGGGAGTGAAGGCCAGAGTGCAGGGAAGTCCCGCTGCCGGTTTCCGCGTGGAGAGTGTAAGTGCCAGTCCTGATCTGGTCAAAGTGACTGGGGGCCAAGACCTTTTGGACCGTCTGGAAAATGTCACAACCGCTTCCGTGGACATTGCCGGAGCAGCAGCGGATGTGACAAAAAAAGTAAAGATTATAAATCCGCAGGGTGCCTTGGTGGAGCCGCGGGAAGTGGACGTGACGGTAGAAATTGTGCCGGATACAGTACCGGGTGAAAATAACGGGGCGGTTGAATCCGCACCGGCATCAGGGGAGTAACATTTTTTTTATTGCTCATTGTATTAACCTTATATGATCCGCCGGCATAGAATGATGATTACCGGCGTTACTATTGGCGGAGAATGTTTCAAATTGACGTCCGGTTACGAACAGAGGTATAATTGAAAGTGTTTGTGTAATAATAGAGCGATTTTTGACACAGGAGGATTTCCATGGCACTTTTCGGCACAGACGGAGTGCGCGGCATAGCCAATAAAACCCTCACACCCCAAACAGCCCTCCAATTAGGAAAGGCCGCAGCGTCTTTCCTAAGCAAAAGAAGCGGCAAAAACTACCTGGTTGTGGGTATGGATACACGTATTTCCGGTGCAATGCTCGAGGGGGCGTTGATTGCAGGTATATGCTCTGCCGGTGTGAATGTTTTAAAAGTGGGTATTATGCCTACTCCAGCCGTTGCTTACCTGACTAGGGCTTTGGATGCTGCCGGTGGCGTGGTTATTTCTGCCTCGCATAACCCGGTGGAGGATAACGGGATCAAATTTTTCGGGCCCAGTGGCTATAAGTTGTCTGATGAATTGGAAAGTAAAATTGAAGCATTGGTTGTGCAGGGCTGTGATAATCTTCCCTCTCCCACCGGTGAGGACGTGGGATGTGTGGAAATAGTGCAGGATGCCGCCGATAGGTATGTAGAATTCCTGCGGCAGGCGGTTGCTACAGACTTGAGCGGCATGAAAGTAGTGGTGGACTGTGCCAACGGCGCGGCTTATGAGTTGGCTCCCCGTGTGCTCAGTGAACTGGGGGCTGAAGTGGTATCTATATTCAGCAGCCCTGACGGAATAAACATTAACAAAGGGTGCGGGTCCACTCATCCTGAGGTCCTGCAAAAAGCAGTTCTGGAGCACGGTGCTCATCTTGGGCTGGCACATGACGGGGATGCTGACCGCGTAATTGCCGTGGACCAAAACGGGCAGCTGGTGGACGGGGACCGTATTATGGTTGCCTGTGCCCGGCATCTGCAAGCTGAGGGTAAGCTTAAGGAAGACATGTTGGTGGTAACTGTAATGAGTAATATGGGACTTCGCCTGGCCATGCAAGAATCCGGCATCAAGATTGTAGAAACAAAGGTAGGAGACCGCTACGTGCTGGAAGAGCTCGTGCGTACAGGTGCCTGTTTTGGTGGAGAACAATCAGGTCATATTATATTCCTGGAGCACGGCACCACCGGTGACGGCATATTAACAGCCCTATACCTCTTAAAGGTAGTTAAAGAAAGTGGCCGCTCCCTGGCGGAACTGGCCGCCCAGATGGAAAGACTGCCTCAGCTGTTGGAAAACGTTCGTGTCGAAGATAAAGAAAAGGTAATGCAAAGTCCCGTGCTCGCGGAAGCGATAAGCAAAATGGAAGAGAAAATGCAGGGACAGGGGCGAATACTGGTGCGCCCATCAGGTACAGAGTCCCTGGTGCGTGTGATGGCTGAAGCAAGAGACATGGATCGATTGCGCTCGGTGGTGGATGAACTGGTACAGGTGGCAAAAAGGGTAGGTTCTGAATAGGAATTAGCACGCCATAATCAGCTCACCAAAGGAGGTGGTTAAGTATTTAGGGTCTTAAAGGACGTATACAACTAAATTCCAAGCGCCAGATCCGGCACAATTGAGTGCCGGGTGACGAGGAGGGAGTTTTATCGAATTTTTCGGCGGATGCTCCCCGGTCGGGCCACGACCGTTAAAGGTACTTCAAAACCGATGGGTAACCAGCGGGACAAAAGGTGCCGGGTGGCTTGCAAGGCATAGTGCGAATATAGAATACGTGTGCCGTGGGCTTGCTATGCCCCGGCATAACTTTTTTCATAAACAAAGGTTAGCGGTGCCATGGGGACGGTTCGAGCGTCCCCGAAGCGTTAGCGAAGGGCCGTCAGGGAAGACGATGGAACCGTCCCCGTGGCTTAGCGGCCTAGCACCCGTAGTTTAGCTTACAATTAAAGTTTATTAACCGGAGGTTTTTATATATGTGCGGAATAGTAGGTTATTTAGGACATCAGCAGGCCGTCCCCATCCTGCTGGAGGGGCTGGCCAGGCTGGAATATCGCGGTTATGATTCTGCCGGCGTGGCAGTACTGGATGGAAATGATTCCATGATACAGGTAAAAAAGCAAAAGGGTAAACTGGCAGGTTTAAAAACCTCCAGCAATGATTTTTGCCTCAACGCTGTTTGCGGTATCGGGCATACACGTTGGGCCACCCATGGGCGCCCCAACGATGTAAACGCTCATCCCCATACTGATTGCACCGGCAAGTTCGCCGTGGTCCATAACGGCATTATAGAAAACTATATGGCTCTCAGGGATTGGCTTATTTCCCGGGGGCATGTATTTAATTCCGAAACAGATACCGAAGTACTGCCTCATTTAATAGAAGAACTATACGCAGGTGACCTGCTGGAAGCTGTACGCAGGGCAATTACCAAGTTACAAGGATCCTATGCCATGGTAGTCCTTTGTCTTGATGAGCCCGGGCGCTTGGTAGCCGCTCGCCACGACAGCCCCCTGGTAGTGGGGCTGGGAGACGGTGAAAACTTCCTGGCGTCGGATATTCCCGCGCTGCTTAAGCATACCCGCCGTACCTATATCTTGGAGGATGGGGAAGTTGTAGATCTTACCTCGACTGAAGTCAAAGTGTTTAACGGTTCCGGAGATGCGGTAGAAAAGAAGGTATTTGAAGTGAACTGGGAAGCCGAGCAGGCAGAAAAGAACGGCTATGAACATTTTATGCTTAAAGAAATACACGAACAGCCCCGTGCTCTGCGTGATACATTAGCCGGCCGCATCAACCCGGAAGTAGGTAAAGTAATATTAAATGAAATTACACTGGATGAAGAAAAGCTAAAGAACATCAACAAGATATATATAACCGCCTGCGGTACGGCGTATCATGCCGGCTTAGTGGGTAAGCATGTGATGGAAAAGATGGCGCGGGTCCCGGTAGAAGTGGATATCGCTTCCGAGCTGCGCTACCGCAATCCCATCATGGATAAGAATACCTTGGTGGTGGTAATCAGCCAGAGCGGTGAAACCGCAGATACACTGGCCGCCATGCGCGAAGCCAAAAGAAACGGCGCCTGGACCCTGGCTGTAACCAACGTGGTGGACAGTTCCATTGCCCGGGATGCCGATGACGTTTTATATACTTGGGCCGGGCCGGAAATAGCCGTGGCTTCCACCAAGGCATACACCACCCAGCTGATGGCCATGTACTTACTGGGGCTGTACATGGCTGAAAAACGCGGCACCCAGAATGTCGAAGAAGCTAAAGAGTTACTCATTGGCCTGCGGGAATTACCGGATAAGATTGAGACCATACTCAAAAACGGCAATATTATCAAAGACTTCGCCGCCCAGTATTGCAGCTGCCAGAGCTCCTTCTTCATCGGCAGGGGATTAGACCATGCAGTGGCCCTGGAAGGTGCCCTAAAGCTCAAAGAAATCTCCTATATCCACGCTGAAGCCTATGCCGCAGGAGAGCTCAAGCACGGCACCCTGGCACTGATCGTAGAAGGAGTGCCGGTGATTGCCCTGGCTACCCAGCAGGATATCATTGAAAAAATGATAAGCAATATTAAAGAAGTAAAAGCAAGGGATGCCACCGTACTGGCCCTGGCCCCGGAAGGATACACCGGTTTGGAACAAGTAGTTGACCAGGTGGCATACCTGCCCCAGACCCACTCACTACTCGCCCCGGTACTGGCAGTAGTTCCCCAGCAGCTTCTAGCCTATTACATGGCTGTGGAGCGGGGCTGTGAAGTGGATCAGCCCAGGAACCTGGCCAAGAGTGTGACGGTGGAGTAGGCGGGGGGATGCTTGGTAATAAATTTACTGTAAGTTTGAATAAAAGTTGCAAGTGTGTGAATAAAAGATGCAAGTGTGTGAATAAAAGATGCAAGTGAGTATTGATAAAAGCTTCCTTCTTATGGCAAGATGCCTTTAAAGGAAACTTTTACTTTTGATAATGTTATTACTATTTGACCCGACAAATTTTTCCGAACTCACCCCTTGGAATTGGTCCAAGGGGTGGTTTTTTTGTATTGGTGGGGAATCAGGAAAAAATATGAGTTTTTGAAAAACTTTAAAAACGGTAGAATGTGGATTGGAGGGGAGTGCTTTTCTGAACAACTTTACTTTCGGTTAAACATTGCCAATGGTTATCACGTTTTCCGCTTTATGTCAAGAATAATAATCAAACATTTTAAAGACATGTTCTTCACCTTGTTCTATAGCTGTTTCAACAGCCATCTTTGCAATATTCATTTCGTCTGCCGATTTTTCGCATAACTTAAAGCAATCTTTAATTAATTGTATTACTTTTTGTTGATCTTTATCATTTATCAAGGGAATAGGTATTTTTGCAACATCATTGCTTGACATGTGCCCATTTGTTGCACCAGTAATGTATCTTTTGCTATATGTTTTTAGCAAGTCAGTATCAAGTGCCGCTAACAAGTAATACGGGTTTATTGCATATGGAGAAATTCTTACTAAGTCGCCACTTATTGCTACCAACTCATCGTAAATGTTAATTCCAACTTTTCCAATAGTGGCTCCAGTTATTGCGTAAACAAGATCTTCAGGCTGAATTGTAATTATTCTTTTTTGTTTAGTTCTTTCCTTTGTATGGATAATACCTTTTTTAACATCCTTTATGCTTGCACATAAAACACCTTCATTAGAAGTATTACTCACTTGAGTGCCTTTAGCAAGATTTGCAACATCCCCAATGCGGGAATAACCAACACTGGAAATTGCTTTAAATATTTCATCATATTTGGGGTGAAAAAACTGACTGTCAAGACGCTTGCTATAACTAATACCGCTAAATGACTTTATATAGGTGTTGTTGCTAAATCGTTCCGTGCATTTTATTTCCCCTACTGCATCTGTAATTATTTTTAATGCTTGCTTATATTTATGCTTTCCTTCTTTTAATAATTGCAGGTGTTTAATTACAAGTTTTCCTACTTCCTCTTGAAAAATATTTGATAAAAAAGGAACTTTAATTTTCCTAACGGACATCTTATCATAACTAAAAGGAACTGATCCTATAATCCTTTTCTTTACATTTGAAGCACCATACTTTGTTTTTAGGTATGTGTACAGGTAAAAATTGTTAATCCTTTTTGAAGTGCGAATCATAAGTTGATTCATACCTAAGGAAACAGGTCTATCAAGGAATGGAACAATGTATACTCTCCCTGCATTCCCTATTTTATTTATTACCACCTCTCCACCATAAAGTTTTGTTTTTGCTAAAAAATTATAAGCTGACTCTGTAATATGTTTAACATTTTTCTCAAATTCATCATCTTCAAAATCTTTTGTGCGTATCATTAATGCATAGTCTGGTTTATCCAACAATGTTACATGTTTCTTTAAAGTTTCATAACTTCCATTTGCATGGTAATCTGTTATAACATCTATTTCGTTTCCTAGATTAGTATAATTTAAATTTGAAATCTTCTTATCTATAGACTCATGATACGGATGATAGAAATCTGCATCAATTCTCATTTCTGACGCGACTCTAGACTTGCTTACTATATTTATGGCAGGCATATCATTACTCCCAGAAGTAAAATTTTTCTTTTTTTGCAAATTCTAAGAAAGCTTCAGCAATCCCATTTGGCAACTCACCAAAATGGGATTGCAAATCTTGGTCAATAATAAAATGATCATAACTATCAGGTATTGGTTCGCCATTTTCATCTAAGATATATACTGGTTCTCCACTATTATCCTTACCGCCTTTTTCACTAACTGCAAAAAAGATAGGATAATCCATTTCTTCTGAGACTTTATCCGCAAGCCAATTCTTTTTATATTCTTCTACCGAGTCTCTATCACTTAGGAACCATCTTATTCGGCCGATCAATGAAAGCGATGCTAACTGTTTTTTCTTTCTTTCCAATTTTCTTAACATATCGGCCTTTCCCTTAAATCTTTTAGGTCTGCTAGCAATTTCCTCCTCAATATTGTTGATTTCATCTTTAATATCTTCTTCTATAACTTCTTGTACTTGACTGGATTCATTCATTAGTTCCTCGGATTCAAATGCGTTTTGAAGTATTGATCGAAATAACTCAGGTAATTCATGCTCAATAATATCTTCTTTGGACACCAAAGGTTCAATACAATCCTTAAAATACGTTTCCCACTCATCCTCGTGTTTACTGATAACTTGTTCAATGGCTTCCTTTTCTTCATTAGTATATTTTTGTAGAAATAGCACACTTGTTTTGGTGCCTGTATGTGGTTTGAAAGTATTTTGATGTAGCCCCACAACAGCGAGTAATCTAGCCTTTCCGAGAATATAATTTCTAATGTGCATATCACTGCTGTTATTTAACCTTCCTTGAGGTAAAATTATTGCACATCTACCACCTGGAACATATTCAGGATCATCAATCGTACTATATCCACTTTTAAGCATATCGAGGCAACGCTCAATAAAAAGAATGTCTCTACCTTGGTTTTTTAAAGTTTTGCCGTTCTTTTCGGCAAGCCTATAATGCTTGAGTATGTCCTTTTCATTGATATTTCCAGAGAAAGGAGGGTTAGTTAATACTAAATCAAATTCCATGTATTTATAGTTATTGATATTTCTATCATTCTCTTGAGGATCATCGAATTCTTTTAATAGATGTTTAAACCCTGCCTTGCCTGTCTCATCCCATTTATCATGTTCAAGTGTATTTAATTCATAGATATTTGTTTTTCCATCCCCTGCAATCAAGTTAATTGCTTTTGATATTTTTACAGCTCTCGGACTCGAATCAATGCCATAAACATTATTATTTGCATACTCAATAATATGCGGTGGTAATGCCTCACCAGAAAATTGTTGTTCCGCTACCCAAAATATTGAATGAACTGTAAATCCAGCAGAACCGCATGCAGGGTCAACTACGTTTTCATAAATTTTTGGATTCATCATCTTTATACACATATCTATAACCCAACGTGGAGTAAAGTATTGTCCTTTCTTGCCTTTAGCAATTTCTGTAACTAAATACTCAAATGCTTCATCAATAATCTGTAAATTTGCATTAAATAACCTAATGCCTTGCAGAAAGGACACACACACTTTTAAATGGTTTGGGCTTAACTTTATCCTTTCATTTCTTGCGAATACACCCCTCCATTTATTGGAAGCATCTCGAAATAGATTGTTAATTTTATCATATAACTCTTGAGAGCTTTCCCCGTAAATCCTAAACTGAATTTTTTTCCTTCTTTGTGAAATGTTAACTGCGGCCCATTCATCATAAAGCTTGGCATAAATAAGTTTAAAAATTTCGTCAAAGCTATCATCTATGCCTTTCGCATTAGCTAATACAAGATTTTCTAAATCAAGAATAATACTCTTCAGTGAGAGTTTTTCTTGCGCTAATCTGTTTTCTTCTTTCAATTTGTCAATAGTCCAAGGTTGTCCAATAACATCCTGCAATGATTGATCTGCAGTTGGTATTTCGTCTATACTTAAGAAAATATTTGGCTCCTCACGATGTAATATTACCTTTCCCCCACCGTTACTCCAAACTCCAATTGGTGCACCTTCGGCATTACAATAGGATTTTAATTGCTTTATACCATCTTTTCGTTTTGGTTTCTTTACCTCAAAAATAATATAAGGACTCTCACTATCTTTATGTGTAATTACAATATCAGCTGCTTTATCACTAACACCGGATCCAAACCAAACTGACTTTTCAACTAAAATTCTTTCTTTTGGGTAATGGTATTCATTTATTATTTTGTATAGCCAAAGTTGCCTAACAATTTCTTCGGGTTTTGCGGGACGATCCTTATCACTCCCGTAGCATTTTATACGTGGCTTGCCCCCTTTTTCAAAAATGTTATTTTCAATATTTTGAATTTCCTGACTAGTAAAAAGTGTTAATTCGAATATCGTTTTAGTATTTCGAAAAATATCATCGATAGTGTAGCTCATTTTAATTTCTCCTTTAAAAAACATTTGTATTTCAAAACCTTTAGGCTTGTCACATATTTCATTTTATCAAAAAAAGAAAAAAACACCAACCGCTTTGTAATTCTAAAAATGCTTTCCCCAAAATATTACGACTAATTGATGCCAAGATCAAATTTATTTAAATGATAGAAAGAAACCGGGAGATTTTGATAACATTGACTTTAGCTAATCGCCTATGGGTATTTAAAAAATTTTCGCCATATTTAGAGATTTTACTCCCAAAGGGTTTATAACTAAGGTGCTATTCTGAGGGTCGAAGGGCATTTAATTGTCTCAAAAATGTCGGGACTTGTCATGCTAGCATTCGTTTTTATACTTTTCTTCTATAAGCAGGTCGGGATTGCCCTAAAGTATTATTTAAGCTGTTAGGTCTTACCCTTTTAAATCCGTTAACCTTATAGATATTGCTGTTTAGTGAAAATCCATACCCAGGAATATCAGGGTGCTGATCGTTGCTGAGAAATACCAGACAGGCTTCGATCAACCAAAGTTCTGATGTACGTGGATCGGAAATTTGCTGGAATGCAGGCGGTGCAACATTATCCAGGCTGAATTGTGTATATCCTGGTAAGGACAAGTAGACTTTTATCATCGATTGCCATAATATGATTGATGACGTTCAGACCGCCTTTATGCCGTTCTTTGGGATAACGGAGCTGGAAGCGGTATCGAACCCCAACCAGATTTACGAATTGGCGGCCCGGCTCAGGACCTTCGGCATCATCGATGCGGACGAGGTAGAGCGCTTGTCGGAGACTTATTATCGCGGCGCGCTCAGTCCACAGGACCGAATTCGGCTGGAAGGGCTGGTCCGGCAGGCTGTTGAACGTTTTAATCTGGAGGATGATGAAGGACTTCAGGAGGAATTTCGCCAACTTCTTAAGAGCTTCATGCGTTTCTACGGCTTTTTAGCTCAGGTGTTGCGCCTTAACGATACCGGGTTGGAGAAGCTGTATTCCTATGTCTCCTGGTTAGTAAGGCTACTGCCTAACCGGCAGATCCCGCCCGACATCGAGATCACTGAGGATATGGTTCAGCTGACGGCCTTCCGGGTCCAGGAAGAGCAGGCGGGCTACGACGCATCGCTAAGTCCCGGCGAGCGCGAAGCACTAAAGCCGATTAGCGACTTTGGCGCAAAGCCCTACACTGAAGACGAGGAGCGCTCTTTGTCAGAAATCATTCAATCCTTTAACGAGCGGCACGGAACGGAATTTACCAAGGAGGACTTCCTGCGCTTTGAGCAGGTTAACCGGGAGATTATGGACGAAGATATGACCGAAATGCTGCGCAACAACCCGCCGGACGTTGTTTATTCGGCTTTCTCGCAGGCATTTTTCATGGGTGCTATTCGTATGTTCCAACGCGATAATGAAATGAAAAACATTGTATTGAGCGATGCTCAGGCGCGTGACCAGGCCATTAGGCATTTCTTTAACAGGGCAATGCGGGAGGTAAGGGAAAGTACACATCATACTAGTTGAGTGGCCTCGGGCGTGATAGTTTAATTGCCTCAACCTAAAATTCCTTGTCTTACAGAAAGTAAAAGCTTATTCCAAATCTGGGAACACGTGAAATCTAAGAATATTCCAAAGAAGCCATAACCATTGTTATTAGTCTGGTATGGCTTTTTTTGTTTGTTTGAGATGTTTAAAAAATATTTTCCTAGCAAAAAATTAATGATAAATGTTATGTTATTGGCTGTGTCCCAAATGAGTGATGCTCATTCTTATTTGTGTACCCTGTTGGATTTGAAAGGGGCTAAAGGTGTTGCAGGACTTGATGCTTTTAACAAGACTGGTTCCAGAAAATGGCGAGTCCCCAACCAGTTACATACAAAGAATATCTAAGGCCAATTGTTTGTTTCCTCATGACCTATGGCGTTCTGTTCTTGATAAAAAAGCGCGATACCCCCAATCAAACATGGCAACATTGATTGATTATGTTCCTGCAGCCGTACTTAATATAAATGACTTGGCCCGCATATCGGGCGTACCAAAGGATAGCCTTAAAAAATTAACCTTCGGACCAGCCATTAAGAAATTTTTACCAAGTAATGTTGGGGATGAAGTATTACTGTCTACAAGGGTTTCGTCCGGTTTAATCGGACAAAGTAGAAAATATTGTCCTTTATGCCTGACCGAGGCCCCTTATTACAGGTTAATATGGCAAATTAAAGAAATAAACTTTTGCTTTTGGCATAACGTACAGTTATTGGATTCCTGCCCTAACTGCTCCAGTGCCATTAACCTGTTGGGCCCGAGGTCCATCATTGGAGTTTGTGACAAATGCGCCTTTTCATTACATAAAATAAAACCCAAACCACTTAACGTGAATAAAAAAGAAAACCGGATTTATTGTAGAACGGCACTTTAAAATCGACCCAAACATCAAATTAAAATTACCGCCAA